>JBAZTA010000001.1:0-646436 GCA_041662125.1 Candidatus Omnitrophota bacterium
AACTCGGCGTCCAAGAAAATGCTCCAGTTGTACTATTAAGTGTTGCGCCTGTTGGTAAGCCTGTTGCAGAATACGTTAATGTATCATTATCCGCATCTGTTGCGCTTAAAGTAAACGTCAAAGCCGCATTCTCAGCAACTGCTTTATTCCCTATAGCCGCTAAAACCGGCGCTTGGTTAACATTAGAAACGGTTATCGTAATCGCTTCAGAATCAGTCACTGTTCCATCGCTAACTAAAAATGTCACAGCATGACTTCCTGACTGACTATAACTCGGCGTCCAGGAAAATGCCCCAGTTGAACTATTAAGCGTGGCGCCTGTCGGTAGTCCTGTGGCTGAATATGTTAAAGTATCATTATCCGGATCAGACCCACTCAAGCTAAACGCTAAATTTACGTTCTCAGCAACACTTTTATTTCCTACAATAGCCAAAACTGGAGGACGATTAACATTCCCAACACTTATGGTAATTGCCTCAGAATCACTACCTCCATTGCCATCACTAACCGAGAAAGTCACAGCATGACTGCCTGATTGACTATAACTCGGCGTCCAGGTAAACGCTCCAGTTGTACTATTAAGTGTTGCGCCTGTTGGTAACCCTGTTGCTGAATATGTCAAAGTATCATTATCTGCATCAGTGGCGCTTAAAGTAAAACTCAAATTTACATTTTCATTAACTGTTTTATTGCCAATCGCAGATAACACCGGAGCTCTATTCATATCAGCTACCGTTATTGTTATTGTTTCAGAATCTGTTCCGCTATTTCCATCACTAATTGTAAAAACTACCCCATAGCTGCCCGATTGGCTATAACTCGATGTCCAAGAGAATGCTCCGCTTGCAGTATTAAATGTGGAGCCTGTTGGTAGCCCTGTGGCAGAATATGTTAACGCATCGCCATCAGCATCTGCTCCACTTACCGTAAAACTCAAATTTACGTTTTCATTAACTGTCTTATCTCCGATCAAAGATAACACAGGAGCTCTGTTTACATTACTTACCGTGATTGTAATATCTTCATAATCAGTAGCCGAGCCATCGCTAACCGTAAACCGAACACCAGAATACGTTCCTGCCTGGCTATAGCTCGGAGACCAACCAAAGACGCCGGTACTCGTATTAAACGAAGATCCCGCCGGTAAATTGCTCGCTGACAAGGTCAAACTATCGCCATCAAGGTCACTTACACTAACTGTAAACGTAAGCGCGGAATTTTCTGAAACGCTCTTATCCCCTATTGCCGCTAAAATCGGCGCTCTATTGACATTACTCACCGCAATCGTGATCGCTTCAGAATCAGTGACCGTTCCATCGCTAACTAAAAATGTCACAGCATGACTTCCTGATTGACTGTAACTCGGTGTCCAGGAAAACGCTCCAGTTGTACTATTAAGTGTTGCACCTGTCGGTAACCCTGTCGCAGAATATGTTAATGCATCACCATCAGCATCTGCTCCACTTACAGTAAAACTCAAATTTACATTTTCATTAACTGTCTTGTTACCGATCGCAGCTAAAACCGGAGCCTGATTAGCATTGGTAACAGTTATCGTAATATCCTCAAAGTCAGTTAACGTTCCATCGCTTGAGGTAAATCGAACACCGGCATACATTCCCGACTGGCTTACACTCGGTGTCCAACTAAAAACACCGGTAGAAGTATTAAAGCTAGCCCCACTGGGTAAATTACTCGCTGACAAAGTAACCGGATCACTATCAGCATCGCTTGCCATAACCGTAAAACTTAGTGCCGCATTTTCAGCTACTGTTTTATTACCAATAGCCGCCAAAACTGGAGCTTGATTAACATTGGTAACAGTAACAGTAATCGCTTCTGAATCACTACCGCTATTTCCATCACTGACAGAAAAAGTCACACTATAGCTGCCCGATTGGCTATAACTGGGTGTCCAGGTAAATGCCCCCGTAGAACTATTCAGTGTTGCGCCTGTTGGGAGCCCTGAGGCAGAGTACGTTAATGTATCGCTATCCGCGTCACTGGCACTTACCGTAAACGTTAACGCTGCGTTCTCAGCAACCGATTTATTCCCTATTGCCGCTAAAACTGGAACTCGATTTATATTTGTAACTGTAATTACGATATCTTCATAATCAGATAATATGCCGTCACTGGCAGTAAAACGAACTCCTGAATACGTCCCGGACTGGCTGTAGCTGGGTGTCCAGCTAAACACGCCCGTAGAAGAATTAAAAACAGCTCCACTCGGCAAACTACTGGCTGATAAGGTAATCGGATCATTATCAGCATCAGTTGCGGAAACGGTAAAGGTAAGAGCGACATTTTCATCTACTGTTTTATTTCCAATAGATGCCAATACAGGAGCTATATCCGCGGTAGTAGTAACAGTAATTACAACAGCTTCACTATCAGTAGCATCATAATCATCACTTACTTCAAAAGTGACGGTATAGGTACCTGCTTGGACAGCCGTAGGTGTCCAGCTAAACGTTTGCCCGAAAAATGTTGCGCCAGATGGCAAACCAGCAGCTGAATAAACAAGAGTATCATTATCAGCATCAGTGGCACTTATTGAGAATGTCAATAACGCGTTACCGGCAACTGTCTTACTGCCAATACTACTTAAAACCGGCGCGCGGTTAACATTCACAACGGTAATAGTGATATCTTCGATAGATGTAGCCGTCCCGTCAGTTACGCTAAAATGCACCGCCGGATACGTTCCTGCTTGAGTATATGTCGGAGTCCAGCTAAAAACTCTCGTTGAAGTATTAAATGTCGCTCCACTCGGCAAGTTTGTAGCTGAAAAGGTGAGCGCGTCTCCATCAACGTCACTTGCGTTTACCGTAAAAGTAAGCGCTGAATTCTCATTAACCGATTTATTCCCGATAGCAGTTAATACAGGAACAGAATTAGCTTTTGCCACGGCATTTGCGCCATTAGAAAGCCCGGAAGTATTTGGGACTTCATCCTGAGACTTTATGGCAAAATAATAAGTTTGTCCAGGGGTAAACCCGCTTAAGACAATCGATTGCACGCTTCCTGCAGAGGCAGGAGCCGGTTCACCCGAAACATCAGTAGCCGCATTAAACTGAGTATCATTGGTTATCGCGGAAATTGAATATTTAATAATATAAGTACTTGCTGTTCCCGTAGTATTATCATCTCCGGGAGAAGTCCAGCTTAAATTAATTTCTCCTCTATTTGTACCTGTGGAAGCAGCTAAATTACTCACAGCCGCTGGAGCTGTGGTGTCGATTATTTCTGGAGTCTGAGTAATGTTTAAAACAGGTATTATTGAAAGATCAGAGCTATCGAGCGAAGTATTATGAACTTCAATAGCCAACAGATTATTGCCATCTTAAAAGATTTAAATATGAACTTAAATCAAAATTTTCAGGAATTCCTGCTTCGTGATTAGACGTGCTCGCTAAGGTATTATATGCAGGGATTCCTGAAATATATGACCGTATTACTTCGATTCCATTTATATATGCAACAAAACCATCATCGTAATCAATAGTTAAAACAAGACCTGTTACTGTAGAAGCATTATTGAGATTAAATGTTTTTCTGGCATATACGCTCGCATAACTATTCTGCATATCTAAGAGTATTGTGACGTCATCACTATCACCATAGCCTATACCTGTAGCTCCCTCTAACCATAATGCATCATTAAAACTTACACCCGCCCAACTCGTACCTGGATTAGTGATACCTTTAAAATACTTCCAAGTATCTCCAACAGCAATTGCTGTATACGTACTAGGTGCTACGGTCGTAGTAAAAGTATAGTCACCAGAAACAGATTGATTAACGGCAGCATCTGAGCTTAAGACACGATAATGATAAGTTGTACTCACATTGAGTCCTGTAATGTTCACAGAATGTGACGTATCCATATTTGAATCGAGCGTTGTCTGACTTCCGTACGCTGCTGAGGTTCCGTATTCGACTTGAGAGCTGCTTGCTTCGTTTGTAGTCCAGGTCACGGTTGCGGCCGTGTTGGTAACACCGGATGAAGTTACACTTGAGATAACCGGGGCAGTAATATCAGGCGCGCTTATAGTAATACTTAAACTTTGAGTATCGATTGCAGTTGCAGAATCAGTAACTAAGACGCCAAAACTAAACGCACCTTCAAGTGTCGGAGTCCCGGAAATAACGCCAGTAGAAGAATTCAAAGATAAACCAGTTGGTAAAGATCCTGACGCAATAGACCATATATACGGTGCTGTTCCACCAGAAGCTGCCAAGGTCTGGGCATAAACAACATTACGTGTGCCATTGGCAATAGATGAAGTACTAATATTTAGCACTCCTCCAGCGTAAATTTCTGAAGGGATAGTATTACCTAAATATTCCCAGATATATTTTGTTAAAGTCTGCCCATCAGCGCAAAATCCACGGGTTACATTATTGGTTGTGGGAAGCGCCAACCCTGTTGGATTGTTTGTCGTTCTAAAGTCTGATCTAATATTATCTTCATATGGGTAAGGCCAAAGGTTATCTACAGTCAAAGTATTATATCCGGTTTCTCCCCAAAGTGTTCCATCCAATCCATAGCGATATAGAATCGTAGCCCCTCTATTAGTTCCACCTTCACCTGTGCCATAACAAAAAGAATTCGTTTCTATCCTCGGTAAATAAAGCAGACCATTATCCGAAGTTATTGTGTGTGTTGACCCTGATGGCGTTGAAGTTATATTATACGAATTGTAATCCTGGACATCTATCCCTCGGCTTCCTAAACCTGCAGTATCAATAATTGAGTTTTTTATTGTTGAAGTGATCCATCCACCTTCGTCTGTGGCTCTATCCCAAGCGAAATAAGAACCTGAATCTAAATCTCCCAAAGTACAATGATTAGCTGTGGCTATAACTGCCCTTGTACCTGCATCACCGCCCTCATCCCAATAGATCCCCATCCCATCAACATCCCAAGCGATACAATCCGTTAGGGTATTTGGACCTACGTTCTGGCGATAATTATCAAGGGTATAGAACCCATTGCAACCACCAGCAGCATTAAGATTAAGCGCAATACATCCCTGATATGCAACCGATTTTGTGAACTTAGGGGCATAAAAACCTCCATACACATCTGCCATTCCAGGACTCGCAGGATTCCAGTCAATCGCAATACAATTCTGAAAAAGGATATTGTTTACCGAACTATATTGAGAATCATCACCGCCATAAGCAGCAAAACACGCCTTAGGCTGACCAGTAGTTTTATAGTCCATCCTAACAACAACCCTGCGGATAATAATATTCGTAGTGTCAGCATAAAGATCGTTATTATCACCGATAACCAATACTCCATAACGAATACATCCGCTTGTCCAGCTATCTTCTAGTAGAACATGATCACTCCCTCTTTGTATTACAAATGGTTCTCCATAACCGCTTGTATCTGAACCACTTCCGGCTGAAGAAATATGCGCTATTCTTTTTATCTTAATATACTGGCAATCAGACGTAGTTAAAGCACTAAAAGTATTAATGATTTTAATACCTTCTACCTGGATATATCTTGCCGTCCCTCCTGCGCCCCATATAGCGATTGCCGCATCTCCTCCAGTAACATCCACTCCTTCCCCGTTAAAATCAATTATCGCTTTCCAATCGTTTTCTGCCTTGACTATCGTATAATGATTTGCATCAGGACCTGATGGCGGCCTTATTTGATTACTCCAAGTCCTGGCTCCACCAGAAATGTAAGAGTAAGTTCCGTCCATCAATATCAAAGAATCGCCACCGACCATATGAGTACAACCATAATAAGGCGTTCTCCAGGGATTGACTCTTGTGCCATTACCAGTGGTATCGCTGCCCGCCGGAGATACATAATAAGTAGCTGCAAAAGAAATCACCGGTGATAACAATAATAACATTATTATAATTAAAGTTTTTGTTTTCATAGCTATTTAAACACTTGTTTTATAATTCGTTTTTTAAAACACTCAATTTCAATTCAAATATAACACAAAAAATAACTCTTGTCAACTTTATATTGAATTTTATTAAACATGTTAATTATAGTATATAACTATAACCATAATAATTGGTTACAACTGAGCATTTAAACTAGGAAAGGTTAGCTTGTAATTTTTAATTTTACAAGTTCTAACAACTTTGTGATTTGAGTGGTAATTTCTATGATGAGACGATTTTCTTAATAATAAGCACAGTTGGCTTAAGCGCAGCTCTGATCACTACCTCAATCCACATCTTATCCGTGATAACGCTCGCAACAGACGGACTCCATCTATAATACCAATTAACAAACTTTTTCCCCCATTCGTTTTTCAACAAATATGAATCCCTGAATTTCCTTAGAATTTTAACTTCAGAAGCATCATAAGAACCATATACAGCGGTCGCTATAAAACATCCGCCGCCGCCCCCTCCTCCTCCGCTGTCGGTTGAACCGGAAGAATTAGTCCCCGTGTTGGCAAATGCCTCATTGGAATACAGAGAATTTGAGCTACCGCTATACGCACGTACACGGTAATAATATGTAGTGCTGCTATTTAATCCCGTATCGCTGTATGAAGTCACGTTCTGACCGAGATCGGCTATTTGACTATAGATGCCTAACGACCCCTCTTTTCTTTCCAGTTTAAAACCCTCCTCAATACCGGAATTATCGGCCCAAGACAGATTAATTGCGCTTATTGATACTACGCTCGCAGTCAAAATAGATGGAGCAGCAATAACATATATCTCTGCTGGGATGGTATTACCTAAATACTCCCAAATGTATTTTGTAAGTGTAGTCCCATTAACGCAAAAACCTCTGGTTGTATCATTAGTTTGCGGAAAAGTACCGGCTCCTTTAGGGGCATTCACTGTTCTAAAATCACTCCTAATCTGGTCTTCATACGGATAAGGCCACAGAGAAGTACCCGTAAGTGTAGCATAATCAATTTCTCCCCAAAGCGTGCCATCTACACCATACTTGTAGAAAATGTTTGCTCCGATATCCTTACCTCCCTCACCTGTTCCCTTACAATTAGAACCTGTCTCAATCCTACAAAGATAAAGAAGCCCATTGTCTGTCGTGATAGAATTTGTCGCTCCTGCCGGCATTGCTACGATATTATAACAATTATATTTTTCTGTATCTATATGCGTGTCATTTAAAGCTGAAGTATCTATAATGGAATTTAATAAAGTTGAATTTATCCAATCGCCATTCTGATAATCCCTGTCCCAGGCGTAACGCTCACCCGCTGTAAGAGCGCCGATAGTACATTGGTCAGCGGTAGCGGTTACTGATCTTACTCCCGCCTCTCCTCCTCTATCCCAATAAATACCCATACCTTTGACATCCCAAGCTATACAATCGGCCATTGATGTGGGGCCTATATTTTGGCGATAATTATCAAGCACATAAAACCCATTACAAGTTCCATCTCCGGGTTTAAGGTTTAAAGCGATGCATCCCTGAAAAGTCACCTGCTTAGTGAATTTGGGGCAGTAATACCCACCATATATATCTGTCATCCCACTCCCCGGGTTCCAGTCTATAGCAATACAATTCTGAAAAACAATGTTATCAACACTCCCACAATCGGAATCATTGCCTCCATAAGCAGAAAAACATGCCTTTGGCTGACCGGGAAATTTATAGTCCATACGGATTACTACTCGCCTTACGATTACATGTGTTGTGTCAGAACCACCACTATTCCCATTATCTCCTATAACCAATACTCCATAACGAATACAACCACTCGACCAGCTATCTTCCAGTAAAACATAATGGCTATTCCTTGCGATTATAAATGACTCTCCATACCCACTATCATCTGTTCCGCTCGCAGGAGAAGCTATAATTGCAAGCCTTTTTAGTTTTATGTGGTCACAATCACGCGTATAAACCGCAGTTGTTCCATTAATGACTTTTATACCTTCAACCTGGATATACTGCTTTGTCTGTCCTGATTCATAAATACGTATCGGCTCATCTCCATCGCTAATAGAACCGCAGCCAGACCAATCAATAATGGCTTGCCAATCATTTTCAGCTTTGACAATTGTATAGTTACCTGCCGTGCCATTTGGCGGTCTGATTTGATTATCACAGCCAAGTTGAGTTGGAGTCGTATCAACATAAGTTCCATTTTTCAAGATTAACGTGTCACCTCCCGCCATTTGAGTACAGGCATAGCGAGGAGTTGCCCAAGGAGTAGGGTTTGAGCCGTTCCCAGTAGTATCACTGCCAGTAGGTGCAACATAATAAGTCGCTGCAAAGCTATTATGCGCAAAAAAGAAAATGAACAACAAGAAGAAAGTTAAATTAATAAGATTCTGAGCGTTAAACCTTTTAAACATCTTTACTCTTTTTTAGAAATTATCATTACATTCTCTATTTACCGACAAAACCCTTTATTACTCCGTGTTTCCTCAATAATATTTAAAATCTTTTGCGCAATATCATGCCAATTATATTGTGTTTTTGTTATGCTATAACCTTTTTCTATATATTCCGCCACTAAATCTCCGCCAAAGATTATTTTCTTTATTTCACCCACTAATTCGTCTTCGGTATCCGCATAAAAGAGAAAACCAGTATCAATATTCTTCACCTCATCCAACCTCGTACTGATGACTGGCTTCTTCATAGAAAGATACTCGAATAATTTAATCGGGCAGGCACCGTGTGAAATCGGAATCTTTTTAAAAACATTTAAACAAATATCCATCGCATCAATATGTTTTATCACTTCAGCATGCGGTAGGCCTCCGGTCAAGATAATATTTTTTAACTTTTTTGTTTCAATTGAATTCTTCACTTTTTGATATTCTCTGCCAGTGCCTACTAACAAAAAAGTATATTGAGTTAATCTTTCAGCAGTATTAAGTATTAACTCAAAGTCAATAAAATACTCAAAAGCGCCAATAAAACCAACAATTGGCTTTCTTAGTTTCTCTCTTATTGCTTGCCCACTCCCCCAAGAAGATTCTTTAATATTAACCCCGTTGGGAATTACATAGATTTTATTGCCGTTTACAGCTATGGAGTCAGCTAATACTTGAGATACTGCAAAGGTAAGATCCGATTTCTTAATCATTTCATTTAGAATTCTATTGCCGATTTTAAAAATTAAAGGATTACTGAATTTTCCTAATTCATGCTTTAACATTGCATTATAATCATCAGCGAAATCAAAAATCTTCAGGCAAGAGCTAAACTTAAGCAAAGGATATTGAGGTATATTATAAAGAAATAGCACATCGATATTATATCTTTTAATTATTTCTTTGACTTTTTTAACAGATTTAAAACTATAATAACCTTTTTTAATAAGCTTATTGAGCGGAAGTTGTTGATTCCATATATACGAATTAATTTCAACCTCGTGCAAATGCAGATTTTCTGGTAAATCAATTTTTATTTCCTGGAAATTAGTTTCTATTGATTTCTGAGGAGGAGACTGAATCACGTGAACTTCATGGCCTAATTCCGCTAACAAAGTAAAAATCTGATGATATCTCGTCCAATTAACTGCCTTCCACCTCGCCATATAGGGAAATAAGAAATTCATTTTCAATCCTTTTTAAATTCTTTCAAGATTACGCTTACAATTCTTTTAGCGGCTTTTCCATCGCCATAAGGACTTATTGATTTTGACATTTTATTATATTCGCGAATGTCAGAAATTAATAATTGTACTTGTTTAATTATATTGGCCTTATCAACTCCTACAAGCTTAGCTACCCCTGCTTTTACTCCTTCTGGTCTTTCGGTCTCCGCTCTCATCACCAAAACCGGTTTACCAAATGTAGGAGCTTCTTCTTGTATACCCCCAGAATCAGTAAGCACAAGATAAGATTGCTTTAAAAGAAAAACTAGCGTTTGATAATCAATAGGACGGATGAGATGGATACGCTTAATTCCAGAAAGTAATCTATACACTACACCCTTAACATTAGGATTAAGATGGACAGGATATACCACTTCTATATCAGGATTATTTTGTACAATTGATTTTATCGCAAGGCATATATTCTCAAGTGGTAACCCAAAATTCTCTCTTCTATGCGCAGTAACTAAGATTAACCTGCTTTTTACAGGAATGCATAAATTGAAAGCCGATTTAAACTTTCTCTTAGCGATAAGTTTGAGAGCATCTACTACAGTATTTCCCGTAAGAAAAATGTTGTCTTTAGGAATGCCTTCTTTTATCAACTCTTTGAACGAACTATTTGTAGGTGCAAAGTGATGGGTAGCCAATACACTTATTATCCTGCGATTTATTTCTTCCGGAAACGGATTATATCTATCTTTAGTGCGTAACCCGGCCTCAACGTGTCCAATGGGAATCCTTTTATAAAAAGCGGCTAATGCCCCTACCATAGCAGTTGTCGTATCACCTTGAACTAAGATTAAATCAGGTTTTACCTTTTCTAAAGTTTTAGTTAATTCTCTAAGCGCATTTGAGGTCAAAGAATCAAGGGTTTGATTTTCTTGCATCAGGTTCAAATCAACATCAGGCCTAATATTGAAAAGTTTTAAGACCTGATCCAGCATTTCCCTATGCTGCGAAGTTACACAAACAATGGTCTTAAATCGTTTAGGATATTTCAAAAATTCCTTCACAACCGGAGCCATTTTAATCGCTTCAGGCCTGGTGCCAAAAATAATCATTACCTTTAACCGATTCATGAGTGCTCCCTTTCTGTTGCCTTCTCGTGCCCTTCAATTATATCCTTATAGGTAGCAACAAGCATCTCAGGCTCTTTCTCATTAATAAAATCCAAAATACTGCCGAATTTATTCATTTTTAACACATCAAAAGGGTCAATGTAGATATTAATATATGAATTGGTAGAAATGCCCAATTCAACCAGCTCTTTAAAAAGATTTATATATTCTTCCTCAGTGCTATGGATCATCCTATAGAACAATCTCTTTGAATTGAAAGAATGCCACGTATCAAAAACAGTAAACGGATGCTTCGGACAGGTAGTCAATGGAAATTCCCAAATCTCCTCCTTTGCCATAAAAGGCATGCCGTGGCTATAGGTATTAGTCAATAAAGTCGAAGATGAATATTTATATCCCAGATCCTTCAATATTCCGTAAATTTCGACAGAAAAAAGGTTCTTGAAATGCGGAATTCTGCACCCAACAGGAGAATACCCTAGGATGTCTTTACAAACATCATGACATTTTTCAATTTCTGCTTTTTTCTCTTCCCTACATATCAGCTTAAATTTTCTCCCTGGGCTTAGGATCTCATTATCCGGATGAGAAAAAGTATGATTCACTATTTCATGTCCGTAATCTAAAATCATTTTATGCTCTCCCGGATATTTCTCAATCCAATGGCCAACACAAGCAAAGCTAGTCTTGAAATTATATTTCTTTAATAGCTTGAGGACATCCGGCATAGCTTCCACATCTCTAGGGTAATCGCAGTCAAAAGAAATAGTCAAGCAGGATTTTTTGCCTTTCCATGAATTTTGTCTGCCCTTGTTGTTCTCCAAGCTTTTCTTAAGAAAATACCTGGGACACAAAGAAGTTATTAACCCAGCTAACAGAATATTACTACTATGATCATTGATCGTTTTGATTATATTTTTTGTCATTATTGATTCATCCCGCAATAAATCCGGGATCCCGTAAAATTACTTTTATTACCAGCAGATACCATCATACTCCCTATTCTTACCTTTGTTTTCACAGATTCTTACCAAATCAATGATATTCTGTTCGGGTTTTACTAACTCAAGAATATTCTTAAACTCAGATGCCGAGTTTCCGATGATTATGGTCTCGGCGTGGTTAATTATATCGCTAATACTATCCACCATCAACCTAGAAATATGCGGAATAGTATTAAGGATAAAATCGCGGTTAGCTCCGATAAGACTTGAAAGTTTCACATTATTGTCATAAATCTTGACTTCATAACCTTTTCCTATAAGCCGCTCGATCAATTCGACCACCGGGCTTTCGCGCAGATCATCAGTACCAGCTTTGAAACTGAACCCCAGAACCCCAATCTTCTTCTTTCCCTTTGCCATAACCATGTTCAATCCCCGATCAACCTGAAGCTCATTACTAATAAGGATACTGTTAAGAATCGGTAGGTTCAAGTCAAGGCTACGTGCTTTATAGGTCAAAGCCCGTAGATCTTTAGGAAGACAAGACCCGCCGAAAGCAAACCCTGGTTTCATATAGTAGGGTGATATATTTAGTTTTGTATCTTGGCAGAAAATATTCATAACTGTATGGCTGTCGATATCGAGCTCCTTACAGATATTGCCGATCTCATTGGCAAAACCGACCTTTAAACCATGCCATACGTTATCAACGTATTTAATCATTTCCGCGACTTCTACCTGGGAACGGATAAGCGGGGCTTTAAGTTTTTCATAGATCAAAGCTATGAGGTCGCCGCTTTCCTTGTCAATCTCGCCAATCACGATCTTAGGAGGGTTGTAATAATCATAGACAGCAGTTCCTTCGCGTAAAAATTCCGGATTAGAACAAACGCCGAAATCTTTGCCAACAGTCTTACCGGAAGCTTCTTCTAAAGCCGGTATGACTAGATTACGCATAGTACCCGGTAAACAAGTGCTTCTAATGACTACCACGTGGCGATTGCTTTTGTTTTTTATGGCTTTACCGATTTCCTCGCAGACCTTTCGAATATGCTTCAGATCCAAGTTGCCGTTCAATTGGCTGGGAGTACCCACACAAACAAAAGAAATATCGGTTTTAGCTATCACTTCCTCAGTGTTAGTGGTAGCGATTAAACGACCGGCTTTTACATTCTTAGAAATAAGCTCTCCTATATCCTTCTCAATGATAGGAGAACATCCCTGATTAATTGCATCAACTTTGCCTTTTGCCGGATCAACGCCTAAGACAGTATGGCCATCTTCAGCCAAGCAAGCCGCAGAAACCGCTCCAACATAACCGATACCAAAAATACTTATTTTCATTTCCACTCCTTTTTTTATAGAATTATCCGCAATATTCAATTAAAATTTTTTCAAAATTCTTAGTCACTGCCTTCCACTCATAATTTTCCACAACATGCTGTCTAGCGGCTACTCCGATAGTTTTGCGCCTGACAGGATCTTTAAAAAGCCTAATGATCTCTTCGGCGAATAACTCGTCAGTATCTGCGATTACGATATTTTTATTATTTTCATACTGCAAACCTTCTGCACCGATCGTCGTTGATACAATCGCTTTTTCCATGGACATCGCCTCAAATACCTTAAGCCTGGTACCGCCACCAACTCTTAAAGGAACAATGTATATCTGAGCGCGATCGATATAAGGCAGAACATCGTCAACGCTACCAGTGATCTCTACTGAAGAATCAATATTCTTCAATTCCTTCACTTCAGCAGTAGGTAGCCGGCCGACAACTGTCAAATTAACCTGAGGCACAACACTTTTAACCTTAGGGTAGATCGACTTAACAAAATAAACCATGGCGTCCTCGTTAGGAAGCCAATCCATAGATCCGGTAAATACCAGATTGTAAGATTTTTCTCCTCCACCGATAGGGCTATAAGCTGTTGTATCTACTCCAGTAGAAATCACAGAAGCATACTTTGCTCCGAAATCCAGAAGCTTCTTCTTGTCACCTTCAGATACGGCAATAAAAGCTTTGAACTTTAAGCAGCAGTTTTTTTCATACTTCAACACCTTCAACCATTGCAGAAATAAATACGCTTTTTCGAACAGGTTATTTCTAACCTTGTAATGCCTTTGCCAGATCATAGATTCGATATTATGTTCAAACAGCACTGTCCTATTCCAGTATCTTTCAGGTATCAATGCTGTAGAAGATAAATAATCGCAAACGATTATATCAAAGTCTCCGATATCAATAGTTGAGCTTACTAACTTCCGCATTACAACATCACAATACTTGCTAATAATGTAAGGACGGCTGGAAAAAAAATTTAAGAACAGCCTTAGGAAAAAGAAACCTGTGAATTTCTTTTCCATCTTCTTTTTTATGAAAATAAACTTGGAACTGCAATTCTTCATAAGTTCTACCAGCTCTTTTTCCGCCAAGTAAGCATCATCCAGATAACTTAAATAAGTTATGGAGTGTTCCTTATTCATGTTCTTTAATAAATTGCAGGTGCGGATATTACCCCCTTTATTTAAAGGATACGGCACCGTCATACTCACCCAAAGTATCTTCATATCGAATTTTACTGCCTTTCTTAAATATTTACTGATTTATTGTACTTTACAGGCTCTGATAAAACTCCCCGAAAAACATTTAAATATTTTCCGGCGGCATTCTCCCATGAACTGCCGTTAAGGCTATTGCGAATCTGAGCTGCATCCCAATCTTTATCCAATACCTTTTCGAACTTATCAGCAAGCTCCTGCACATTACCTCTTTCAAATAACACTCCGTTAACAGGACTTACCATCTCTGGAATGCCTCCGACTCTTGAAGCAACAACCGGTCTTCCGGAAGCAATCGCCTCCAAGATAACATTAGGACACCCTTCCATAATACTGGGAAGGCAAAGCAAGTCACATGCTCCGTACCAAATAGGCAGTTCCTGCCGGATTTTTTCTCCGACAAAAAACACTTTATCTTTGATATTCTTTCCCTGAGCTTTTTTCTCGCATTGCGTTTTAAGCTCACCTGCTCCGACCAAAACTAAAATGCAATCATTCTTAGCTTTACGCACCAAACTTTCAAAAGCTTCCAATAAATAATCAACGCCTTTAATAATAATAAGCCTACCCACAAAAAGAATAATCTTTGAACTTTTGTTAAAACCAAGCATCTGTCGGCATTCAGTTTTATCTTTCAGATCGAATTTTTGCAGTTCAACTCCGTTTCTAATAACTTCTAACTTCTCAACCCTGATACCAAGGCCAATTGCCAGATCTTTTTGTGCCTGACTTACAACAATAGTCTTATCCGCGCTTTGCAGAGCCCCTTTTATCTGGAACCTTCTTAACCGGTAGGTAGAATATAAATTGAGATCCGTACCTAAAGCCGTAAGCACATGTGGAATCTTTAATATCCGTGCTATCCAGCTGACAGCTACTCCGTCAGGAAAAATACACTGGGTATTTATAAGCGATATCTTTTTCTTCTTGGACAACTGTAATAATTTCGGCAACAAAGCCAAAAATATTAAGACCGTATGAAAAGCCCCGCATTTGGGCAAAGCAAGGTACTTCGGACTAAAGACTTTTATCCCTTCTATCTCAAATTCCTCGGGAATAAGGCTGAACTTGCGAAATTTAGCGACTTTGCCCAACAACTTTGGTACCCAGGGTAACGGCGATATTACGGTCAATTCGCAAGTTTTATTCAAAACCCGCACAATATTATACACAAATATCCCCCGCAGAGGTTCCTGAGGGTTCGGGAAAAGATTGGTGATAACTACTAGTTTCATCTTAGCCATTTCTCTTAACCTTAAATATTCGGCAAAAAATTCCAGAAAATGTTCTGCGAATATAAAAGGCAGCATTTTTTGCACGAATCGAACAAGCCTTTTTGTTTGAGTCTCTTCCTAAAATTAACTGCTTTATCGGAATTAATGATCTCATTAATACTGTTCTGCCTCAAATTACCCATAGCAACTGACAAAGAACAGGGATAAACATTACCATAAGGATCTATCCGACAAGAGTACCATGGGGAAAAGCATTTCTTTACGATACTGTAATCAGGAACGTTAAAAAACTTTTTTCTAGTCTTTCTTCCCACTATCGACATCTCTACAGACTGGTTAAGCTGCTTGGAACGCAAAAGAACAGTTTCAATCTCCTTTTCAAGCATATCTGTATCGATCTTGCCAATCTCATCTGACATAATAAAACTTTCCTGCTTTATGAAATTGCCCTGAAGCTCTTTTTTGGTATTATCCGCATTTTCCTCGTTAGAAAATATTATCGGGTCTATTGTAAGCGGCAACCCCTTTTCTTTAGCGATTCCTACCAATTCAACCAGATGCTCCTGGTTCAACCTTGACACTGTACAAAGAAAATTTAGATTAGGACAATTCCTTCCCTGACTGATCTTCTCCCGGCTAATCCAATCCACAGCATTCATGATATTATCGTATATCCTGGCTTTTCTGATAAATTCATGCACTTCTTTAGGCCCATCTAGAGAGATCGTGATATTATCCACTCCTATCTCTACGACTTTTCTGGCAATTTCCTGAGTTATTAAACCTGCATTAGAAGTATAAGAAACCTTGAAACCAGACTTTATAGCCAAATCCGTAATCTCCAGGATATCCTTTCTCAAAAAAACCTCGCCTCCGGAGAAATTTATGTATTCCGTACCGAGTTTTTTCAAGTCTTCAAAAAGCTTTCTGAACTCGCTAACAGCAAGCTCCTTACCATTCTTCATAGACTCCAGCAGACCTTTACCACCGTCAGTATGTATCCCGTAAAGAGGGCACATCTGACATCTGCAATTGCATAAGAATGTAACTTCTATACAGATCTCTTTAAGGGAACGGATTTTTCCCATGCCAAATAAATAATCAGGATAATATGACCTAATCGCCTTACTTAGACCCCGGAGGTTCTTTAGAAAAACCGGAGATATAATTTCCTTCAAAAAAGCCCTCATCCTTATGTTCATGATACATTTTCCTTTCATCTAGCCGTTACGCAGCGATCTGGCAATATAACTTTTCATATTCGCTGGTCATTTTTTCAATCGAAAATTGTTCTATAACTACTTGAAGCGCCCTTCTTCCCATAGTTATCGACTCTTGATGGTTCTGCAACATCCAGATAATAGCCTGCGCCAATTTGTCCGGAGATCTGGAAGGAATTAATAAACCTGTTTTACTATTAGCGATTACTTCCGGATTTCCTCCGACTTCAGTAGCGATTATCGGCAAAGCCGCTGACATCGCCTCTAAAAGGGTTATTGATAATCCCTCGCTTAAACTCGATAAGATGAATATATCTAATATTCTTAGAAGTTCTGGGATATCTCTTCTATCCCCAAGGAATATCACTTCTTTTTCTATATTCAATTGCCTGGCATACTGTTTAAGCTCTTCCATCATCGGACCGTTACCGATAAGCAGCAGTCTAATATCTGGCAGCTGCGAAAAAGCTATTTTGAATCCATCCATTAACGTCTTGTGATCCTTGACCGGTGCTAACCTAGCGATATTTCCTATCACCCGGCAAACACTCGGTATACCAAAAACTGTCTTATCCGGTTTTAACGCGGCTTCATTACTGTATTTCTTAGTGTCTATGCCATTGTAGACGACCTTTATTTTCTTGGCATTTACTTTTGCTTTTACCAATAAATACTCCGCGACATTTTTGACCACGCAAACTACCGCAGTGGTCCTGATAGCCAGGTAACGCAGGAAATATATAAGTTTAAACTCTTCAGGCCTTAAAGTTGAATGCTGGGTATGGATAATCTTCGTTTTTTTAAGCCCGATACATGCCAATACCGCATAAAACCACTGGGCGGCATTATGAGAATGCACAATATCAATATTCTGATCTTTAAAAAGCTTACTTAGTTTAATAATAAGCTTTAAATCTATGCCTTCTTGCTTTTTTTCTTGATAAAATGCAATACCCAACTGCTCAAACTCATTCTTCAGGAAATTCTTTTCTTTAAACGAACAAACACTGATGTTAAACCGGCTTTTATCTAAAGATCTGCACATTGCCAAGATCAAAGTTTCGATACCGCCAATATCGAAAGAATAATTCAAGAATAACAAATTAATCTTTCTATCAATAAGTTTATTTCCTTTTTCCAAGGACAATGGAAAATTAATATTTAAGACTAGGCTTTTTAAGAATAAAACTATCGCCTGGATAGTGAAATGGCATCGCATACTCTCAAGGATAAGATACTGTGATTCTTTAATATGTCTGTACCATAACAGGTCCTGGGCGTAATCAATGTTAATCCGTGCCGTGATTTTCGAGATAAACTTTTTATTGCGTGCAACGAATTCAGGATTATCTCGGGAAAAATTATCAATCACTTTTAGTCGGTTTTTGGTAACCAACTGATTACTTAAGGAATTAGCGCTTTTCTTGTACTTCACTAGAGGTTGAACAATCAAACCAATCTTATAATTCATACTTACCTTAAGCATAATATCTACATCTTCAGCAGTAGTTAAGCTCTCGCTAAATAAACCCACATCTTCAAGAATTTTCTTTTTAGTTAACATGTAAGAACAAGTTGTAGACTTCTTCTCAAGGAGCATTTTTAACACTTCTTTAACCCCTAATTCTTCCTTTTTAACAGTCTTTTTAATGTCCGAAAAAGATATTTTCTTATTATTTGCATTTAATATCTCAACTTCCGAAATCACCATACCTAATTCTGGATTTGAACTTAACAAATCTATCTGCTTTTTAAGCTTCTCAGGATACCAACGGTCATCTGAATCTAAAAAAGCCACGTATTCTCCTTTACTTTCCTTAATAGCCTTGTTACGCGCATTAGAACAGCCAACATGTTCATAATACAAATATCTTATTTTATTTTTATAACCATTTAATATTTCTTGAGTATTATCAGTAGAGCCGTCATCAGAAACAATGATTTCTACGTTTTTGTATGACTGATTGATAACACTATCGATCGCTTGACAGATTAAATCAGCCCTATTATAGGTAGGTATAATAACGCTTATTAGCGGTTCGCCTGGTTTAATAGATATTTCAACCTTTCCTCTATCTTTATAACTCTTATCCACATAAGAAATGACTTCTATAAGAAAACTTTTTAGATACAAAAATGTTGCTTTAAGAGAAAAATTATTAAATAGGCTTTTTCTTGCCTGATTGCGGCTATCATTGATATACCTGTATAACAACAAGTCTTCGGCATATCTTAAATGCACTACAGATATCGTTTTTTTTAGGATATCATTGTTTTCTTTTGCCAAAACAGGATAGATTTTTTTAAACTTCGCAATGACCCGTAGCCGGTTCTGAGTAAATAAACTATGACTAAGCGAATTGGCGACTTTACGGTATTTTAAAAGCGACTCCGGAAAAAGGGCAATCTTATACTCGGCTGCAATTCTTAGAAAATAATCGATATCTGCGGCTGTCTTTAAATTTTCATCAAACTCTCCAATATAAGCGACAACATCCTTCCTAACGATCATATTAGAAAACATCCCCACGAGATTTTTAAGCATATAAGAAAGAACGTGTCCATCGCGAGGAAAATCATTCTTAAAGCTGCTGCAAAACAGTTTCTTGCCGTTTATATCGATAAACTCTATTTCGCTGATAATAGCTCCGAAACTATCGTTTTTTTCCATAAAGCCTATCAACTTTTGCAGTCTTTCCAAACACCAGATATCATCTGAATCCAAGAAAGCTATATATTTGCCTCTGGCTTTTTTAACCCCGAAATTCCTGGCGCTTGATTCTCCGCCGTTATCCTTATAATAATAATCTATTTTGTTCTCATAGGCTTCCAATACTTCCCGGGTATTATCTATTGAACCGTCATCTATAATAATGATCTCGAAATCTTTGGAAGTCTGCGCCAAAACGCTATCAATAGACTCCGATATGGTATCAGCCCTATTGTATGTCGGAATAAGTACGCTTACCAAAGGAACCTTATTTTCCATAATTAACCTCTATGTTCAAAAGCCATAATCCTCAGCCTTTCGATCACAAGTCTTAATTTTTCGATAGACCCTAGGCTGCGGCAAGGAACTTTCACTTTCATAAGCCTACCAAAATTCAATACCTTGCTTTCTTTAGATAAAACATCTCCCAAGACAATCTCGCCTTCTTCATTTGCCTGATGCAGCTTATGCTTTTCATCGGTATACTTTAAATTCTGTTTAGTAACAACAGTAAGTCCTTTTACTACCCCGGGGTTATGGTTAGTGACGATTATCCCATCAGAGGTGGAAGAAATAGATATGTTTTTCACCTGTTCAAGTCTATCTAGTAAATCGCTGGTCGGCACAAACCAACCTTCTTTCCTACTGGCTAAATCTTCAAGAATTTCTTCAATATCCCGGCGTAAAACATAGTTGTCGTCATTAATTTTTTCACAGAAACCCGCGGCAAAATGTGTATAAACTATGCAACTTCCCCTTTCCCTGACAAGTTTATTAACGTTTTTCTTCGTCAATAGTTTGCTAAAAAAAATCCCGTTATAACCGTCTGAAAAAGAAAACCAGTAATTCACATAAGGTTTTTCCTGTTCATGATAAGGCATGCTCGGGTTGAATTTAAGGGTATTAATCTGCGAAGTCCCCCATAAACGCAGATATTTGGTTTTTTCCCTGCAAATATCGCCCCAGAAATACGGACTTTTGCGGTCCTCTCCGCTGAAATCAATCTTGGAATACATACTAACTAAATAACGCCATAGAGCATTACTAGAAATATTCCTACCCCAGTAAATGTTTTCCTTGTTCTTGGAATGCATTATGTTTATTTTAGGGTAACAACCAATGACCTCTTTAAATCTTTCATAACCTCTTCTGGTGACATCACTCGTATCATGACCGGAAGTAACAGTGTGTAGCGCTATCTCAAAACCTTTCTTCTGAAAATACTTGATGAACTTCAAATACGCAGCGTCTTCTAAAGTAGCACTTTCTTGCTGTTCCATCTGATCCGGCATTGCCTCAAGATCTTTCGGTTTGAACACCCAGCAAGCGATCGTAGTCTTGAAACCCAGTTTATCCAAGGTATCATAGACTACTTTTACCTTCTCTAGCTTTGCTCCATCGGGATCATCAGTCACAGTAAAGGCGAAATTCAATCCATCTGGGTAAGGCGAAACATAAAACACCGGCAACATTCTTTGCCGATAGAGCAAGAACGATGCCAACATCATTATCACCAAAATTAATAATAATCTATCGATTTTTAATTTCATTTTATGATATATGAGTAATAATACATCGACATTATGACTACGATACTCAGAACATTCATTGCGTCCTTCCAGGTGAATTTTATATCTACCTCCTGCACACTCTTATGTAAAATATTTACTGCAGCAGCGCAAAGACCTAAAAGTAGATAAAATATATCAATCTCGTTAGTGACGAACAAAGTGCTGACATTAAGACCGATCAGACTTACCATCAATGCCGTTCCTAAAGACGTAATATTTTCTTCTTTTAATTCGGCAATTACTTTTAATTTATATATCTGGCGCAATCCCTTAAAAGAAAAATATATTAAAGCCACCCATACAAAAATTCCTATTCCACCGATCTCAGCGAGGTTTTGCATAAAATTACTGTGAGCAAGCATGTGACGAGAAGTAACCTGGATATATCTTCCTTTACCAACCCCAAAAAGCATATTTTCTTTAAAACACTCAATTGCATTGCTCCAAAGCCTTGTTCTTTCATGCACAGATGCTTCTTGGGTACTAATCTGACTCATACGCGAAGGAGCAAAATATACCAACATTACCCCAGCCAATAAGACGCCAATTATTATAGCGAACTTTTTATTTCTTAACTTCAGCATCGGATATAATAATAAGCTGATTATCAACGTAAGAAAGCCACCTCTTGAATTGGTGGTATAAATCCCGGCAATCATGCATCCGCAAAGCAAGAAATTAATCACTCTAAAGAATAATGAATAATGACCGAAGGAAAATTCCATCGCAAAAGGAACGGTTATATTCAGAAGTAACGACATCGCGTTTGCCCCATTCCATAACCCCACCCATTTTGTCCTTACTCCTACACCACTATGGTAGAAATCCTGCCCGGCAATTCCGATCCCTCCGCTTATGAACTGAGAGACCGCCTGGACTGCGATAACACAAGAAAGCAACCCCATAAAGAACATGGTGTTCTTCAATTTCCTAGGAGTATTGACCAAGAGAATGATCATAAAGAAAATACAGGCCTTTTTAAAAAACAAGATGAATTCCTGTATGCCCATATCCATATAACCGTTTACCGCGTCAGAAACTAGAATGATCAAAAGCAAAGCCATTAATAAAGAATATTGGGGTATCTTCACAAGCTTTACGCCGCTCTTGATTTTAATCATTAAACCAAGTATTAACGCCGGGATTATTACCAAAAAATCTACAGGCCAACCCAACAATTGTGGCACCCAGTCTTGGGGACGGATATACAGATTTATCAGATACGTGTAGATTAAGATCATTTTTTATCAGCTGCTTTTTTTACCTTTTTATTCCCTTTAAAAGATCCTTGCGTTCATTTTCATTAAAGCCATAGAAAAAGCTGAAGATTATAAACAAAACTGCTCCCGCTAATCCTGCGGGAAACAACATCAAATATGAAGGCTTAATAAAACTTCTTAATGTAAAAGCAAAACATATGAAGAAAACCATGGATTTAATTACTGCCGGTAGTAGTGTTTTAAAGTAATAAAGGTACAATTTCAAACCAATTACCCTACAGACATAGATGGGTTGAATGAATAAATTCATAACTGAATATGGGATTGTTACTCCCAATGCAATGCCCAAAAGGCCGTATTTTTTTACTAAAATCAAACTTAAAATCAGATTAGAGAATCCTTCAATCGTATTAGCGAAAAAAGTGAACTTATGTTTAGAAATTCCGTAAAGTAATCCGCCTGTGGGAGTTTGCATAAGACAAAAAATATTGGCTACGGTTAACATTGCCAACAAAGGATAAGCGGAAACATAAGCTTCCCCCATCCAAACCTGGATAAAATCGCGGCCCAAAATCAGAATTAAAGCACCGATTAATATTGCTATATAACAGCTTATTTTGGTCGTAAATAGGAATTTTTCCCGTATTGAATTATAATCGTTTTTCCCTTCATATTGACTAAAAACCGGCATCAAAATCCCCATACTGCTCATCATAGCCTGGGAAAAATACTCTGTAAGACGTAAAGCTATGGAATAGATTGTGACTTCTTTCAAACCTAAAAAAGCGGCAATAATGAAGGAGGAAACTCGGAAACGCATCATCAGAGCGATATTCGCTCCCGCTGTTACAAAGCTGTATTTGAATATCGACTTGATTTTAGCCCTGTCTATCATATTTCGGGAAAAAACCATGTTTTTGTCCACTTTTTTCGCAAAAATAAAGGTCATGGCATACATCAGCATCTCGGTTGTAAAAGTTATCATCGCTAAAGTAAATAACCCGTTGTAGCGCTTCAAAAGAGTAAAAACTAAAGTTATGCGCAGAATATGGGTTACTATCTCTGTGGTAGTGTTTAAATCGTAACGCAGATGTGCTATCAGCACTCCTTTAAAAACTCGCATAGGAAAACCTATGGCTAAACTAAGACTAAGAACGGGTAGGATTGTTTGAAAAAGCCTTAGATTTACGGCATCTTTTATAATATACGGTGATATAAAAACTAAGACTGCGGAAACCATAAGAATTACCACCCCGATAATCATATACAAATACAAAATGGTATTAATAATCTTATTCATTTCCCGATCGTCATTGACTCCTATAGCCCTGGAAACAAATCTTTGTACTGCCTGCATCAGACCGAAATCAAACAGACCATAATATCCCATGAAAGTGCCAATCAATACCCATAACCCATACATTTTGTCCCCAATGAAATGGATAATAAACGGCATCATCAACAATCCTACAATGGCGCTGATGAAAAACTCAGTCACTCGGAAAGCCGAACCTTTTACCAAACGCTGTGCTTTTGAACTCATATTTTCCCTTTTATCGCATCGATTATCCCAACAACATTGTTATTAAGCCAATCTTTCTTATCTGAAGCATCCATTAAGAATATTTGTCGGTACCTGTGTAGCACATGATCCAGCCAAAACAGAACCATCATCGGCTTGACCAGATCACCTGGTAAGCCAAGCACGTCCAAATGAGCTTTTATGATCTGCTGCTCCCAAGAAGTAAAATTACCTTTTAAATATCTGTCGGTCAAACTCTTGGCTACAGATTCTCCTGTAACTAATTTATGCTTATATATCAAAAGAAAAAAGATATCTAGAAGCGGCAATACTTCTTTATTCGATAAATCCCAGTCTATTACCCCTTTGATTTTCCGGCTTTTGGCATCAAAAAGGATATTCTCGATCTTATAATCTCCGTGCATCCAGACAGTCTTTATCAACCTGCCCGATAACTGCTTTTGGACATTATCCTTGATCTTTTTTAGGTCTTTTTTTTGACTTTCATCAAGATAAAACGCAAGCCTTTCGAAATCAGCCCCAGCTAATTTCTCAAAATTACCGTTATCAACCCGAATCTCCTTTGCGGTTTCTTTTTGAAAGCTTAGCAGGAAATCAGAAGCTTGAACGATAAACTCATCAATCAGACTGACCGGCACGGCCAAAGAAAAACCGAACAGCCTGGTCTCGCTAAAGCACCAGCGATCCTGAAGCTTCTCTTCGCTTAAAAACTTTGGGACAAACCCGGCAATGCTGGTATTTGCCAATCCTTCCAATATCGACCTGTTATTCCGACACCTTAACAGGCTTAATTCATCATTAGGGATACGCACGACTTTATCTTCTGTCACTATCAAAACAGCATCCGGGCAACCTTTGATCACCTTTTTGACGTTCTTTAATCCTAAAAGCTTGATAGCTTCTGATACTTCTGGATACTTATTTATTGTCCAAAAGTCTACGACACTCTTTTTCAAAACATCCTTAAAAATCATCCAGTTATCTGCAATGCTTAAAGAACTCATATTTTCAGGAACCTAAAATTCTTAACGGTTTTCCAATCTTCAAGGCTGACACCCGCCTCTATTGATTTAATAACATTGACCATCTGGCGGGCGCTCACAAAATGCGTAAGATAGTTACGGCCGTCGTTATAATGCTGGATAAACATGGCAAACAGTTTATCCAGCCCCTGACCTAGTAAATAGTCCATTGAAGCTTCCTGGCAGCCATGAGCATACAACTTCAAGAACAAACAATCCGGCTTGCCCTTAACATGGATACCAGAATGTATCCATCTTTTTATCCTTTTTAGGCTTACCGGGTAATCATGGGCAAGGCAGCCGTTTTCAATTAACGGAGCAAGTTCGGATTTATCCCTAAAAAGACCTAAAGAAAGCGGCCCCTGCACCATTAATAACCCTTCCCTGTCAGTTTTTTCTTTTTGAGCGGCTATTCCGCGATCATGGGACTTAGGCTTTTTCGGATCATCGACAGCGTAATAAATGCTGTTGATCTTAGAAGTTTGTGTCAAATCCGGAGCCGACGGCATGGTAAAATCGGCAAAACAACCGGTCTCTTCTAAGATCTGCAACTCATTGTCTATCCCACACCAGCGCTTGTCAGGCCGCGAATTATCCAATGCCCAATTACCGTGGATAAAGCCGTAGGAAACTCCTCCAGTATTCTTATCCCTGGATAAAAGGGAGTGTTTAGAAGTTAGAATATCCTTGAACTCATTCAGGCTTTTGCGAAGATTACTTTCCGTATCATTATCATGATGTAAATGGATCTCTACTTCTCCGAAGCCGCGATGGCAAAGATCAGAAAGCATGGCCAAATACTGCGGCTGATACTCTTCTATTGGATAGAAAAAAGTATATTGCGGAACATTGCCTTTGCCGTTATTATATCTATTAGCTATTTTAGGCCATTGTTCATACCATCTTTTTACCCTTTCCAGGCCTATTTCATACGAAACTTTCTGCCAAAAAGGTTCAAAATGGTCGCAAATACTTAAAAAAATATGTGTTAGTCCTTTTCGGCGAACAGGTAAAAACATCTTAACTAAAGCATCAAATGCATAACCGACAATCCAATTATCTATCTTCTTGAAATCCCTCGATGTCCATTCAAAACGGTTAAACATCTTTATCTTAATAATTACCGATTATTCTGGATAGCAAGCCAATTACTAATCTTCTCCAGAAGTACCTGTTGTGAATCCAATGAATGGAATTCATGATTAGCATTTACCACACTAAGGACCTCAAACCATTCCTTGTTCTTACCGGTCAAATATCTGTTCTGAAACTTATATTTGAACTCCTTAGCCACGAAATCATTCTGTCCGGTTATGAAAAGGATATTCCTTTTTGAAGCCACGTACGAAGTAAAAGCATTCACGAATTTCCTGTTCAACGGCCTACCGAAACCTTCTTCTTTATCGCGGCCTTCTTTTTTACGTGTCTTTTCCTTGATCACCATAAAAACCATTTGCCCAAGTTTCAGCGGGTTAATCTTAAAAGTAACTAGCTTTAACCAGTATTTCAAATTAAAGATCTTTTTTAAAGGAGATTCCAAAGCCATCATGGCCGCTAAAGGATTCACATCATAATCCTCTTGTGCGGAATCAAGGTAAACCGGGGGGTCAAGCGATATCACACCGCTTATTCTTTTATCAATATCAGCGGCGAGTAAAGACGTTACCCCTCCACCGCACAAACCAGTCATAAAAATCTTATCAGGATCAATCTTTTGAGATAAGAAATTGATAGCCCCTAAAACATCTTCAACAAAAAACCCATTCTCTATTTTGACAAAATTCAGCACGCTTGGACCAGAGACCAGTTCGCCCTCGCTGTGACCAAGGCCGTGAGAATCAAAACGAAAAACATAAAAACCTTGGCGGCACAGCATACGTGCGATCTTTACATATAATCTATGAGGTCCCACCCTATCGAGCAATCCTGAATTAAGCATTATCACCAGACTTCTCTTGACGGTATTTCCAGGTTCAGGGCTATGAAGCACACCATAGAGTTTCTGCCCTGCGTTATTATTGAAACCAATGATCTCTTCCATTTATGCTTTATCCTTGATCCATGAGAGGGTTTTTTCGAATAATTCCTTGTGGTCGGGAATAAAATTCTTTGCGCTTTTCCAATTAAAAACCCTAGCCAATAAAAGATAATCCAACGGCTTATTCTTTTCTTTGCAATGGGTTAGGAAATTCTTGATAAATCTATCTGGCAGATTAATCCTTTCAGCCAATTCCACCACTAAAGTAGGCACATTCTGACCGTTTGAATCCATTAATAAATCTACTTTCTTAAGTTGTGAAAGAAGGCACTGGTTAAGTATAAACCCCTCGACCTCAATAAAGCCTTCATTAGAGATGTTTTC
This sequence comes from Candidatus Omnitrophota bacterium, assembly GCA_041662125.1. Taxonomy (GTDB): domain Bacteria; phylum Omnitrophota; class Gorgyraeia; order Gygaellales; family Profunditerraquicolaceae; genus JBAZTA01. The sequence continues at coordinate 27,057 of JBAZTA010000001.1, forward strand.
GATCAATTTTTGCCTACTGAACTTTATTTTACCGAAATTCGCCATTTGAGAAGCAAGATTAATCCTTAACCAGTCCAGCACGTACTCATTGCCGTTTATTACCGGATGCCATAATACTTTAAAATCTATCCCAGTTTTCTGCGGATCTACCAACCCGGCAAGCGCAGCCCCGAAGCTTATGCCTACCAAACCCAGCCGTTCTACTTTTGTCTCCTGCCTTAAAAAATCAATTGCAGCCTTGATATCTGCGATACGACTTGTGATATCCGCCTCTTCAAAACTCCCCTCGCTGTCTCCTTCACCAAAATAATCAAACAGAAACACGCATAAACCTTCAGACGCAAGCTGCCTTGAGAAGTTTACAAATACTCTTTTGGTGCGATGCCTTTCTTCAGCGATCGGCTGGCAGATCACTATCCCGAATTTATTAACAGGACTTTCCGAACAAAAAAGTATTCCAAATAACTTCTGATTATTCTGATTTTTGAAAAAAAACGTTTTTTCCATTCTTAAATAGTGTCCTTTAACAAGCAGTTATCCGGTTATAAACACCGGGAATCAAAGTAATCATTAGTTTCAACAGGATCTTCAGATCAAATTTGTATTTCAGCGCAGTTAACAGCCATCTGCGCGCTTCAAGCCTCTGTGTAGGTATAAAATACCCGTGAGCCACATCAAAAGCTGCATCGAACAACCTTCCCTTATAGAGATTGATGCCTACTATCCTGCGGCATTCCGGAAAAATATCGGCCATCTTCTTCAAGGTTTTAAAGTGGTTAACATCCATCAAAACACTTCTTTTGGAAAGAGAACTCGAATGTGTCCGCCACTTTGCTAAGCTCAAGTCAAGGAATCCTAATTCTAAATTATAGGCTATCCTTAAAAACATATCATAATCATCCGTGCCCTTGAGTTCTTCATCGAAAAAACCGACTTTATTGAAGACTGTCTTCTTGACCATTACGGTCTGGGGAGCGATAAAATTGCTTTTGAACAGTTCTTTAAAACATATCCCGCTGCAAGGCTTGATACTTCGATATTTCAGATAGCTGTCAGCAAGCACCTTATCATTTTCGTCAATTAAAACGCAATCGGAATAAACGAATGAACAATCCTGGTCCTTCCTAAAAAATTCCAGTTTCTTCGCCAATGAATCAGGAGTATAAATATCATCCTGATCGATAAAAGCGATATATTCTCCACGACTTATCTTTATTCCGACATTCCTACCGTGCGAAGGGCTTCCAGAATTTTCCTGATAAATATAAATTATACGTTTATCTCCGAATGATTCGATCACCTTGCGGGAATCATCGCGTGATCCGTCATCCACGCAGATCAGCTCAAAATCCTGGCAAGTCTGGCTCAAAACGCTGTTTATGGTCCTGGATAAGAATTGTTCGCCGTTATAAACGGGCATGATTATACTAACCATTATCATCGAGACTTAGAAAGCAGGAATTTCAAAAGTTCTTCGCCTATTCTTTTTCTTCCCAATTCATTGAGATGACCTTCATCACTGGAATATTCAGCGATGAAAGTATAATATTTCCAACCGCTCTTAACGAAGAATTCCCTTTTCCCATCTGGATAGGTCGATTCGAATCGGGCTAAGTCAAAGACTTTATCCCCATATTTTTCAATTAAAAGCTTATTGAAGTTATTACGACTGATATTATTCGCATCTGTCCACATAGAATAGCCAATCATTCTCTTTATTTTAGCCTTTATTCCCGCAGGAGTCACTATGAACGGTACCGTAAAGTGCAGGAATTTTACTTTCGGATATTTCGCTTCCAGATAAGAAAAAGTATCAACATAATACTGAAAAGTCTTCATTATATCGACATCTTCGCGGATATCGATATAACAAAATTTAAAAAATGCAATATCCACATAATCGCCTACTCCGCTGTCCATGATTTTCTTGAAATCATCAATCTTAAAAATCGGATCCCTGTTTTGGCCAATATTTGAATGAGCAAAAACAGGAGAATCAAAATCAAAAGGATTTTTCGTTTCTTTAATATTAAGCTTAAAATCAGGGTTTTCTTTCATAATATCCCTTATTCCATTAATAATATTTAAACCTACTGACTGATGGCCAAAATATACTTTCTTATTAAGTAAACCTTCAAATTGCTGCTGGGTAATATTGACAAGATTACTCTTAGCTAATTTTATTTCCCCCATACTTTCTCCTTTGCACCCTAGTATTGATAAAGTTGTTAAGAATACTATAAAAAACCTCATTTTATCCTCCCTTATATTTTGCTTAAAAGAACTATCTATTGTAGTTACTTCTATACCAATCAATAGTCTTATTAATTCCCCTCTTAAAGTTTATTTTTGCGTACCAGCCTAATTCCTTGAAAATCTTTGTGCAATCTAGAGAATAGCGAATATCATGGCCCGGCCTGTCTTTGACGAACTCAATCATATCTTCCGGAGCAGCCATTACACGCAGGATCATTTTAACCGTATCAATATTCCGGAGCTCCTGACCTGATCCGATATTGTACGCCTGGCCTATCGTGCCTTTTTTAATAACGAGCCACACCGCCTCTGCGCAATCGGACACATACAGCCATTCCCGCACATTCTGGCCCTTTGCGTACACCGGGATCTTCTTTCCCGCAAGTACCTTATAGACCGCAACAGGGATAAGTTTTTCAGGAAACTGCCACGGCCCGTAATTATTGCTCGGCCTCACTACAATAACCGGCATGCCATATGTACGATGATACGCCATTACCAACATATCACCAGCAGCTTTGCTAACCGAATATGGCGAATTCGGGTTAAAGGGAGAACTTTCTGTAAAGCTCCCTTTTGCTATTTCACCATATACTTCATCAGTTGAAATATGAACAAACCTCTTAACCTTGAATTTTCTAACGCAATCGAGCATCAACTGAGTGCCTTTTACGTTCGTATCCATAAAAGGTGATGCGTCTTCGATACTACGGTCAACATGCGATTCAGCGGCAAAATGAGCAACCATTGCCGGTCTTTCATTCTGAAATATTGACTCAAGCATGCTTTTATTACAGATATCAACCTTATAAAATTTAAATTTACCTCTAACGTCATCAATCCGTTTCAAATCTCCAGCGTAGGTCAACTTATCAACCACGATAATCTGATAGCCTTTTTTTACTCCCTGCCTAACAAATTCGCTTCCGATAAATCCGGCGCCTCCAGTCACCAAAACTTTCATTTTACATACTCCTTTACGCATTCATCTAGAACGTCTTGAATCATTCGAACATGAAAGCCGGTTTTTTCTAGTTTATCAACTGACATTACCAGATTTGTCCTTACCAATCCAAGATTGCGATAATCGATGACTGTATAATTAAAATCAGGCCTATATTTTTTGTATATTTCCATTAATTCCGGATAACGAAGCCCATCTTTATTGACGGTATTAAAGATACCACGAGCGTCAATCTTTAGTAAATGTTTAACCATTTCAATAAAATCAGGCACATATGTTACAGAATTGGGGATATCAATCACCTTGCCATACTTTAGCAATTTATCCAATACGTTTTTCGGGTGTGACTTATTATCCAAAGGTATCCTAATTCTAACAACTAGAACATTATATTGTTTTGCTAATACTGCTAAAGCTCGTTCCGCATAAATCTTGGTCCGAGAATAATACAAATCAAAAAAATCAGGGATATCTTCCTCAGTAATTGGTTTTTGTCGGTTATAATCATAGTGATAAATACAACCGCTTGAGATATGCATAAACTTAATCTTACGGCGTAAAGCTACCTCTGCCAAGATCAAAGGAACGAATGTATTCGCCTGCAAAGCCATATCTTTTTCTAATTCGCAATCATCAACATTTGTCTTTCCAGTAAAACCGATACAATTAATTATGGTGTCAGGCTGAAATTTGGTAATTTCCTCTTCAGCATCATTTAAATTATTGATAAGCCTCTCTGTCACTGAACAAGAAAACTCTTTCTGCAATTTACTTCCAATAAATCCTTTACCAAAGATTAATATATTCATCATTATCTTACTACAAAGAAGTTAAATATTGGCCATAACTGGTTGAAAAATCACTAGCTAATGCATGCAATTGTATTCTGTTAATAAAACCCATTCTATAGGCTACTTCTTCAATACAGCCTACTTTTAATCCCTGCCTATCTTCTACCGTTTTAATAAACATAGAAGCATCTATTAACGATTCATATGTTCCAGTATCAAGCCAAGCAAATCCCCTGCCTAAAGTCAAAACGGTTAACTGACCTTTTTCTAAATATACGTTATTTACATCTGTAATCTCTAGTTCTCCTCTCTCTGAAGGTTTTATGCGTTTTGCAATATCTATTACCTGATTATCATAGAAATACAACCCAGTAACAGCCCAGTGAGATTTTGGCTGCTTTGGTTTTTCTTCAATGGAAAGAGCGCGAAATTTTTCATCAAATTCTACCACTCCATAACGCTCTGGATCTTTAACGTAATAACTTAAAACCATTGCTCCCTGTTTTAACATAGCTGCTTGGCTGAGTATTTCGGTAAGATTATGCCCATAAAAAATATTATCCCCCAACACTAATGATACTGTATCTTTACCAATAAAATCTTCACCAATAAGAAAGCTCTCAGCAAGACCAGCAGGCTTTTCCTGCTGCGCATAAGTTAAATTAATACCTAACTTTATGCCATCACCTAAAAGATCCTCGAATCTCGGTAAATCCTTTGGGGTAGAAATAATAAGGATATCCTTTATTCCACTTAACATTAATACCGAAAGAGGATAATAAATCATTGGTTTATCATAAATTGGGAGCATTTGCTTACAAACTCCCTTGGTAATTGGATACAACCTTGTAGCTTTGCCGCCAGCTAATATTATTCCTTTCATACCTATATACCTGTCTCTTTCAGTCTCTCTTTTACATAAGTAACTGCTTTAAAATCTTCTTTTATCTCAAACTTCTTTAATCCTTCTTCTCTTGACATAACTCCACTTCTTACCATACCAGCTATTTCAAACGCATAAGGATGAAACTTGTGTTTCTCAATATGCACCTGATTGGCAAAAGTATTAAGCAAACAATTTGTGGAATTAGAATCTAAACCCTCGGGATTAATCCAACCAAGTTCTTTGATTTCTTTAATAATTACATGCTCATCGTAATCCATAAAAGCCAACGGACTAACATTATAAGGGAAAGCGTGCGATTTAAACTGCTCATCAGTTAGAAAGTAGCGATTAATTCCTTCCCCTACCAGATCATGCATTGGTTTACGATACATTTCCTGGGTAGTTTTAAACAGCCCAGGATTAATCTTCATAATTGAAGACCGAATTGGAGCCTGACCAGGTGACCAGCCCCATGCCATAAGGGGTATCTGTTTTTCTAAAGCAATTTTTAACGCAGTAAATTTGACCAAGCCTATACAAGAAGTACAAATAGTACTTGCCCTTTCTAATGCTTTTGCTGAATACATAGTATCTTTAATACCAGCAGAAAATATCTTTTTAAGTAGTTGAAAATCAGATTTAAATACGATACTATCTACTCCTAAGTTTTCACAGATAGTGCGAATATTCTTAAAGGCTTGCTCAGAAATAAATCCATTATCAAAAGTAATGGCAAGTACCCTTAAATTAAACACTCTCTTGAGCAAATATAATGTGTAAGTGCTATCTTTACCACCAGAATATGCTAAAGTTGCATCATAATCGCTCTTACCTTTAACTTGTTTGATTAAATCCAGGAATTTAGTGTAATATTCTTGTTTTTCGTCTTTAAGAGCAGCTTCCCCTTTGAAATCGCGGCAGAAGTTACAAACACCTTTATCATCAAAATTGATACCGGGGAACGTTTCCGGAAGAATACATTTTGTACAGATTTTCATAATTAACCTCTTTTTAGATTGCTTCGTCGCGCTTCGCGCTCCCCGCAATGACACGGGGGGCTATTTTCAGCTATAAACTGCTTGTGCAGTAAGAGTGTTGTAATAACACCAACAATTGCCATGTTGTCTTTGGCGCTCAATAAAGATGTATCAGTTGTTTTACACTTCTTTACTAAGTTAGTAACCATTAAAGGATCAAAATAATTCGTTTTTTTTAAGTTATCTTCGGATAACAAATCTTCTACATAGGAATGCTGCTTACCATGGAAGAAACTCGCGCTATCTGGAGATCTATATCCTTGTTTTTTTCGTTTGCATATTTCTTCTGGTAAATAAGGCTTAGCGATTTTCTTTAGAAGATACTTTTCATTCATAACTTTTAGTTTCATTTGAGGTGGAAGTTGCGCGCAGAATTCTATAACCCTATAATCCAGGAAAGGAAACCTACCCTCTACAGAATTAGCCATCATCATTCTATCCCCTTGAGAAGATAAAAGGTTTCCTGAAAGCAATGTAGCTGCCTCAATATATTGAGCTTGAGAAAGACTATCCCAACTGGTGAATTGTTTAGGAAAAGACTCTTCAAAGTTATCAACACTTTTGCAATTATTTAACTCGTTTTTAACTTCACGTGAGAATAACGATTTAATTCTTGAAGTTATGTCCCATCTCGGCAAGTGAGAATAAGATTTTGTATCGGTTTTCAATAAATGATTGCGATAAAACCCTTCTAAAAAAGCAGAAGTTGTCTTGGGCCAGTTTGGTATATAGCTGTAAAGTTTTCGCATTAACAAAGGCCTCGATCTTGAATCAGGGTATTTTGCCCAAAAACGGCGGATTTTCATCTCTCGGAAAAGGTCATAACCACCTAAAATCTCATCCGCGCCTTCACCGGTAAGAACAACTTTGATATTATTCTGCCGGACAAGTTTAGATAAAATAAATAAAGGAGCAGGAGCAGTCCTAATTAAAGGTTTCTCCGCATGCCAAACAACCTGAGGCATAATTTCGCCTATACCAGAATACCCACAGGTAACACCTTTATGCTCTGTTCCAAGAAAATCAGCCATTTTACGCTGGAAGGCGCCTTCATCGTAATTGGAATCGCTAAAACTTACTGAAAAAGTCTCCAGCTTATTATTAAAATGCTTTTTAACTAACGCGGTAATAAGTGAAGAATCGAGCCCTCCGCTTAAATAAGCTGCCACAGGGACGTCCGCGCGCAATCGCAGCATAATTGAATCTTTCAATAATTCAAGCAATTCCGATGCATACTCATCTTCGTTACTTTTTTGGGTTTCTCCTGGAGTATAATAATCAAGTTCCCAATACCGTTTAATATCAATAGTTCCATTGCGCGCAAGAAGATAATGCGCAGGAGGAAGTTCTTTTATCCCTTCAAAAACGGTCTGTTCAGAAATTGTCGACCAAAAAGTAAATACCTGGTCAAACCCCTTAACGTCAAATGCTCGATTTACGCGAGTATCGCTAAAAATCGCCTTAATTTCTGAAGCAAATATCAAAGAACCATCGACAGTCGTATAAAAAAGAGGACGAATTCCCATTCTATCCCTTGCTAAAAGTAGGCTTTTCTGTCTGGTATCCCAAATCGCAAAAGAAAACTGACCGTTTAAATCGTCAAACATGCCTGTGCCCTTTTCTTCATAAAGGTGAATAAGAACTTCAGTATCTGACTTAGTATAAAACTGATGCCCTTTCTTTACTAATTCTTCACGAATTTCCAAATAATTAAATATTTCACCGTTAAAAACGATCCAAATACTTTTATCTTCATTATGCATCGGCTGTTGACCGCCGCTTAAATCAATAATACTTAACCGTGCGTGTCCCAAACCAATATCGGAATCTTTATAAATGCCGAATTCATCAGGGCCGCGATAACGCATAGTTGTTATCATTCGCTTTAGCAGTTCAGTGTCTATTTGGTGTTGTTTGGTTAGGTTATAGATTCCTGCAATGCCACACATTGTTTAGCTCCTTACACCAACTCGTTTCTTCTAATTTTCCCGGTTGAAGTTTTAGGTAATGAATCCCTAAATTCTACTACTTTAGGTAATTTATATAAAGCCAGGTTTTGTTTGCAAAACAGTAAAACATCTCTTTCATTCATATCCACGCCATTCTTAACCACACACAATTTAATCGCCTCTCCTAAGATCTCATCAGGCATTCCTACTGCCGCGCATTCCAATATCCCCGGCATACGACAAACTACTTCCTCTATTTCCAATGGGCTGATCCGGTTAGCGCCGCTTTTGATCATTTCTTTCTTACGGCTGACTAGATAAATGAAGCCATCTTCATCAATCTTAGCTAAATCTCCTGTCCAAAGGCCTTCTTTCTTTAGAACTTTCTCGGTTTCTTCAGGAGAATTCCAGTAACCCAACATTATATTAGCTCCCCTGGCCACAATTTCACCTATTTCACCAGGGTTAACCTTCTGACCTGCTTCATCTAAAACATCAAGTTCTACTCCTGGAATGGCTTTACCAATTGAGCCCATCTTTTTAGATAATGATTCAGGCTCCAAATAGGTTAATCTTGCGCAGGCTTCGGTCTGGCCATACATAACGTAGAAATTGATTTGAGGGAACAAGTTCTGAAATTCCTTAATCATAGCAAGAGCCATAGCTCCACCAGCCTGAGTTACATACCTTATTTTGTCTAACTTATAATTACGCAGAGCTGATTTACGCAATAATATCGAATAATGTGAAGGAACACCGGCAAAAGCAGTAACGCCTTCTCTTTCCATTGTTTCTAAGATCACATTAGGATAAAGAAAACGATTATCTAAAACCAAAGTTGCCCCCGCTTTAATATGCGTTGTTAAAAGCGAAGTCCCATAAGAATAATAAAAGGGTAAAATAACCATCATTCTATCTGATGCGCTCAGATTGAGATATTTGACAATAGAATCTGCATTGGCATTGAGGTTAGCGTGGGAAAGCATGACACCTTTGGGTTTACCGGTCGTGCCGCTGGTGTAGATGATCATTGCAAGATCGCTAGAAAAAATAGGGACAGTCCCCAAAAAGCGGGGACAGTCCCTATTTTTTTCTATCCCAGTTTTTTTAATAATGAATTTTGGTGAACAGTCGGATAAAATAACGGTAAGTTCTCTATCTACCATTTGGGTATTTAAGGGAACGACTACGCCACCTGCTTTCAATATCCCAAAGAAAGAGCTGATATATTCAGGGGAGTTTTCTAAAAGCAAAGCGACTCTTTCACCTTTTTTAAAGCCTTTTTCAGTCAGATAACCAGCTACAGCATTAGAACGCCTATCAAGCTCGGAATAGGTAATGCGCTCTTTCTGATAGACTACAGCTATCTTATCAGGATATTGTTTAGAGCTATTTTCTAATGATTCGTGTAACAGCATTTTAATTATTTATTTAGTTTCTTTTTAATAAAGTTGCCTAATTGATTAATTGAATCTAAGTTTTCAGGAAGCAATTCTTCATCATCAATTTTTATATTAAAGGCGTCCTCTACAAAGCTTACTACTTCTAATATACCGGTTGAGTCAACGATACCTTTGCCCATAAAGGAATCATCGTCTTTTAGATTTGAATCATTCCCCAGCAGGAAGTTTTCCTTAATAAAATTCTTTAGGCTCTTTTTAATATCTGCCTCAGATAGGGTTTCCATTGGTTCCATTGATTATCCTCCTTCAAAACAATTTATTAATATTTTTAAATTACTTATGATTCATGCTATGTACTTGCTGCGATGCCTCTTTTAAAGCCTCAAGATCTCCTAAATCAAACCAAGTCCCCTTACAAACATTACCATAGACCCTGTCATGTTTGGTGAGCCACTTAATATAAGAGCCCGGGGTATCATTGTAATTCCCTTGCCCCATATAATTGTTGATTAAATGTATTTTTTGTTTAGGAATAAAATAAATACAGGTAGCAATAAAACGTGATTTTGGACTCTTTGGTTTCTCCTGGAAATCAGTTACCAGCGAATTTGAATCGACTTGCGCAATTCCAAAACGCGTTAAGTCTGTTGCTTCATTATCATCGCGATACAGACAAATCGCATGATACGGTGAATTTTTACGGGCAAACAAAATAAAATCATTCAAACTAAAATCAAACAAGTTGTCTCCTGCGACAATAAGCAAGTCATCATCAATCGCACATTCTTTAATTGAAAGATTAATATCACCGACTGCCCCAAGTCTATCTTCTACGGTATTGCTACCATCATTGACTAATCGGTATTTCAACGTATCTTTGGGTTTACGCGAAAGCCATTCGTTGAATTGACTATAAAACTTATTGTTTGAAACAATCACAACTTCATTAATAGCCTTCACAGTCTTAATCTTATCTATTATATAGTCAATAATGGCCCTACCACCTAAGTCCAAAAGTGGTTTTGGAGTATCCTTAGTTAACGGATACAATCGAGTCGCGTAACCTGCAGCTAATATGAGAGCTTTCATACTTTAAAGCCTCCAATAAAGCAAACTTGAGTTCTTAAATGTTTCTTTATCAAAAATACCTTTAATATCAATTACTACGCCTTTACTTCCATTGTGGCACATATGGTCTTTTAAAACTTCCAGATTTAACTCTCGTTTAAAAATATTGTGGTTTACGGCAATTACTACTGCATCCACTTTTAAGTTCATACTGTAATCAGTTAACTCAACACCATATTCGTGTTTTACTGCTTCCTTTTCAGCTAGGGGGTCACAAATAATAACTTCAATAGCATATTCCTTGAGTTCATTAATAATATCAATTACTCTTGAATTCCGGATATCACTGACATCTTCCTTAAAGGTAATTCCCATTACAATGACTTTTGCGCCTTTAACAGTTTTATCAGCTTCAATAAGCTGTTTTACCGTTTGTTCGGCTATATATTTACCCATATCATCATTGATCCGCCTTCCGGCAAGTATTACCTGGGGATGATACCCTAACTCTTCGGCTTTAAAGGTTAAATAATACGGGTCAACGCCAATACAATGGCCGCCGACTAATCCCGGGGTCATTTTTATAAAATTCCATTTGGTCCCGGCAGCTTTCAACACTGAAAGCGTATCTATGCCCATCTTGTGAAAGATCACGGCAAGCTCATTCATAAGGGCGATATTCAGGTCTCGTTGAGTATTTTCGATGACTTTAGCAGCTTCGGCACATTTGATCGACTCAGCCCTATAAACTCCGGCTTTAACCACTAAGCCATAAACTCCGGCGACCTCATCCAATGTTTCTTTATCAGAACCTGAAACCACTTTTATAACATTGGTTATCGTATGTTCTTTATCTCCCGGGTTAATACGCTCTGGCGAATAACCGACCTTAAAATCCTTGCCATATTTTAGCTTTGAGAATTCTTCTAAAATAGGCACGCACACGTCTTCTGTCACTCCAGGATAAACAGTCGATTCAAACACCACGATACTGCCTTTAGTCAAATTCTTCCCAACTGTTTCTGAAGCACTGGTCATGCAAAAAAGATCAGGTTGCTTATTTTTTGTTATCGGTGTAGGAACTGCAATAATAATAAATCGAGCTTCTTTAAGTTTTGCAGGGTCAGAAGTAACTTCCAATAACGAAGAATCTCTAATTAATTCAGTCGAAGTCTCTCCATTAATATCAGTATAATTTTTAAGTTCAGCGACCCTTTTCTTATTTAAATCAAAACCAATAGTATGAACAATTTTGCCGAATTCAACCGCCAGCGGTAACCCAACATACCCCAAGCCGACTACTGCAATCTTTTCTGTCTTGTTTTTTATCCCTTCGTATATCATTTGCCTCTCCTATGTCATTATCTTATAAGGAATGATTCTAAAAAAGTTTAACCAATTTAAAAGTTTTTATTGACATTTAGGTTAGCGTTTACTTATTATTTATTTAACGCTATCTTAAACCACGCTACTGTACGGCGTAAGCCTTCCTCAAAGTTTACTTTTGGCTCAAAATTAAGGACTCTTTTAATTTTTGAAATATCTGCTAACGTACGAAAAACATCGCCCGCGCGAAGCGGCAATAATTTAGGTTCTATTGTTTTACCAATTATCTTATTTAATAACTCAACTAATTGCAGAACGGTATTATCTTGACCATTTGCGACATTCAAGAATTCATGTTTAATACCTGGCGTAGTTGCAGCAAGAATATTTGCTTCCACTACATTATCAATATAGGTAAAATCCCGTGATTGCTTGCCCGTGCCAAAAATCGGAGGCTGTTGATCATTCAGGATACAATGAATAAATTTAGGAATAACAACCGCATATTCATCATCAAGAGCTTGCTTAGGGCCAAACACGTTAAAATACCTTAAACAAACGGTCTCTACTCCGAAATGCTCTGAGAAAATTCTACAATAATATTCACCTGCTAATTTCGACAATGCATAAGGAGAAATAAGCTTTGGGTAATCAGTTTCCTGCTGGGGGAATTTATCAGTATCCCCATACGCAGAACTTGATGAAGCCATAGCAAAACGTTTAACCTTATTTTCCCTTGCTGCTTCAAGCATGTTCAGCGTTCCATCAATATTAACCTTATTATATTCATGAGGAGTAGTCATCGATTTAGGCACACTGCGTAAAGCTGCCTGATGTAAAATGGCATCAACTCCTTTGGTTGCTTTTAAACATGTTTCTTTATCACAAATATCGCCTTTTATAAGCGTATAGCGGTTAGCGTTTTGAGTATAATCCTTAGTAAAAAATAAATTCTCTTCTTTGCCGCTTGAGAAATTATCCAGGACAACCACAGAATGTCCATCTTTGAGCAACCGTTCGACAATATGTGAACCAATAAAACCTGCACCTCCAGTTACTAGAATCTTCATTATAATATTCTCCTCTATTAATTATTTTTTATTTAAAAGACGCGCGGGGACACCGACAACTACCCCACCATCAGGAACATGCTTATTTCTTGTCACGACCGATCCTGCTCCAGTCATTGCTTTTCTGCCGACTCTTACCGGTGCTACTAAAATCGAACCACTACCGATAAAAGCACCTTTTTTAATGAGTGTTCTGTGCTTATTTTTACCATCATAATTAGCAACAATAGTTCCTGCGCCTATATTAACGTCTTCTTCAACGAAAGCATCTCCGATATACGTGAGATGTTTTACCTTAGAGCCGTTAGAGATAACCGAACGCACTATTTCAACAAAATTTCCGATTGTAACATCATTCTTTATCGTAACTCCCTTACGAATGCGCGCGAAAGGGCCAATAGTGCAACCCTTGCCGATTTTTACATCTGATTCAATAATCGTTGAAGGGTATACAACGGTATCAGCGCCGATTTTCACATTTTCTCCGATATGGGTAGTGAAGGGGTCGATGATTTTGACTCCTTTGGTGATGAATTTGTAAATGCGGGTGATCCGTTCTTTGTCTTGTCTTATTAATTCGTCTATCATTTTGCAGTTATTGTTGTTCTTCATTAAAACCTCGATTTAAGTTGTATTCAAGTAATAATAATTTTCGACATTTCAAGACCGGGTCTTTCCAATATTTAAGTCCTACAACTTAAGACCCGGTCTTATCAAGTGTTCGCCCAAGACCCGGTCTTTATACTCCTAATTCCTGTTTGATCACTGAAGCTAAAGAATGGGCGATGGAATCGATTTCTGCCTTATCCTTGCCTTCTACCATGACGCGAGCCAAGGTTTCAGTACCCGAATATCGTAAAAGTATCCTGCCATTATCTTTAAGCTGCGCCAGACTGTGTTTTAAAGCGTCTCGGATCACAGGAACCTCTTCAAATGGTTTCTTTTCCTTAACTTTGATATTTACTAATATCTGCGGGTATTTTTTCATACAAGAGGATAACGCGCTAAGTTTCCTTCCTGTTTGCTGCATAACTTTCAAAATCTCCAAAGAGACTATCAGCGCATCACCTGAAGTTGACTGTTGCAGGAAAATAATATGGCCTGCCTGCTCGCCACCAAAAATCAGGTTGTTTTTCAGTAGAGCCTCAGTGACATTCCTATCTCCAACGTCAGTGCGAATAAGTTTTCCTCCTGCCTTCAGAAGTGCTTCTTCCAAGCCGAAATTACTCATGACTGTCGCCACAATGCTTTTCATAGGCAGCTTATTTTCTTTAATAAGTTGAGTGCCGACTATTGCCATAATAAAATCACCGTCAAGGATATTGCCCAGTTCATCCGACAGGATCACCCGGTCTCCATCTCCATCATAAGAAAAACCGATATCCGCCTTATTCTTAAGTACTGCTTTTGCCATATTCTCAGGGTGAAGAGCTCCGCAGTTTAAATTGATATTTTTACCGTTTGGCTGGTCGTTTAAAACAAATACTTTCGCGCCTAATTCTTTAAATAACTGTACCGCAATGCTATAGAGAGCGCCATGAGCGCAATCAACGACAATTTTGAGCTCGCTTAAGTCCAAATTGGATGCTTTTGATTTCAGGAAATCAATGTAAAGCCTTTCTCCATCATGCGCGTGAGTTACCAACCCTGATTCATCAACAGATAATTTGTCGGAATCGATAAAGCTGCCACTCACTAATTCTTCCATCATCTTTTCTTGCGTATCAGAAAGTTTATACCCGGAACTTGAGAAAAACTTAATGCCGTTTTCTTCCGCGCGATTGTGAGACGCGGAAATCATAATCCCCATATCAGCTTTCAATCTTCTGGTTAAAAATGACAGGCCCGGAGTCGAGACAATACCCACTAAAGACACATCTACTCCGCAAGCAGAAATACCGCCTACTAAAAGTTTTTCGATTACTTCACAACTAAGCCTGGTATCCTTACCGATAATGATCTTATAATGCTTCTGTCCTATTTTTCTTTGATTATGCAACAATTGCGCAGCTGCCTTACCAATTTTTAATATCATTTCATCGGTTAAAGGATATTCTCCGGGTGTTCCGCGGATCCCGTCAGTTCCGAAAAGTTTGTTTTTGCTCATTTTTTATTCCTATTAGTAATAAACAGTTATTTTCTATTTAATCAGATTTAAGACCCGGTCTTTTCTACAATTAAAATCACCAGCCAAGACCGGGTCTTGTTAGTCGGCAATGACAAATTTATAAATACCGGTAAATATATTCAGGGATATGATATTGAACATTGGTCAAGACATACCCTAAGATCTTAACGCGTGCCTGGCGTAATATATCTTCACCATGCTTAATGATCCCTCGCTGGGTACGATTAGCTTGGATCACCATGACAACTCCGTCAGTCTGAGCCCCAATTAATCCTGCATCAGTTACCGGGATAATAGGAGGTGAATCAAAAATAACGTAATCAAACTTTTCTTTAAGTGTAGTTATTAAATTCTTAAATTTTATTGAATTAAGCAGCTCTGCCGGATTATGAGGCACTTTACCAGAAGGTAAAAACATAAGATTATCAATACCGATATTAACTACAACCTCATCGACATTTACTCCGTTACTGATCAACTCAGATAAACCGGCTTCAGACTTAATACCTATATATTTACTTGTCTTACCCCTGCGCAAATCAGCATCAACCAGAAGTATGCGTTTCTTATTTAAATCATGCGCCATCGAAACAGCCAAGTTTATTGAAGTAACGCTTTTGCCTTCACTATGAATTGAACTGGTAATGGTGATCGCTTTGATAGGTTTTTCCGAGTTAATCGCTTGTATATTGGTCCTTAAAGTACGGTACTGTTCCGCAACAGTTGAATGAGGGTCGTAGAATGATACAATGCGCGGATCATATTTTGCATCGACCGTCTTTTGAGCAACAAACTGATAGGTCGTTTCTAATTTTTCATCTAACTTATCTATACGTGATAGCCTTTCTTCAGCAGCTTTTTTTAATGCATCAGTAATCTTTCCCATTTTTTCTCCTTAAAGCATGATTGAATGCTGCAAACACGTTAAATAATTATAGCAGCTATTACAGCAGAGCTGTTCTTGGCCTTTGGTTCCGCGATCCCATTTTAAACCGCAATCATTATAATGCATACAGTGAGTACAACAATGAGTCTTCTTATTGCCAATAACGAATGTACCATTAATATCATTTTGCTCTTGCACTAATTCTCTATCTTTTATAACCTCTATTACCATACCTTCATTAATTATCTTTGTATCAGAAATATAGCCTGAAAGTAACGCGCTGTCGCAAATAAGGTTTATGATCCTGGGAACCCCTCGAGAATGACGGTAAATTAGATTAAGCGCCTGCGGCTGGAATATTTCAGCGTGTCCGTTTGAGCTCACCAATGCAAGCCTATGCAGAACATAAGCAGTTGTTTCCTCTTGAGTTAAGGGAAAAATATGGTAGTGCAAAGCAATCCGCTGCCTGAATTGTTCAAGTTTTTTATGCCCTAATTTCTTTTTTAGCTCCGGCTGGCCAATAAGTATTATCTGCAAAAGCTTATCCGTCTCGGTTTCAAGATTAGAAAGCATCCTGACTTCTTCCAAGACATTGTGGCTTAAGTTCTGCGCTTCATCAATAATTAAAACAACATTGGTATTTTCAGCAAGCTGTTTGATTAAATAGTCGTTGAGCAAAGAAAGCATTTTCTGCTTATTCCCGGCTTTATGCTCGATTTCAAGCTCTTCTAAGATTTGAGCTATAAGATCACGAGCTGTCAGATGAGTATTGGTGATCAAGGCGACCTTAGTATTACTATCAAGTTTATTTAATAACGTCCGGGTGACAGTCGTTTTTCCCGCGCCAATCTCTCCGGTAATGACCACAAACCCTTTTCTTTCCTCAATAGCATAGATCAGGCTATTCAGTGCCTCCGTATGCTTAGAGCTGGGGAAAAAGAATTTTGGGTTCGGTGTTACATTAAATGGTTTATCTTTAAAGCAAAAGAATTTTTCGTACATATTATTGTTTAAGTAGTGAATAAAGCATTGAGAGCACCATCACAAATATACCGCCTGCTAACCCTGAAATAATTAACAAACGTTGCCTATGTTTTTCATTATCTATCTCTTCACGAGTCGTTATGCGAGAAATTGCCCCTAAAATAGGAAATTTCAGATGATTTTTAGCATCATCAATATCAAGGAAAGATTGATCCATGAACTCACGAGCGAATACTAATCCTACCCCTGCAGCACATCCAACAAAAAGACCCACGAATACAAAGAGTATCTTTGGTTTCTTCGGCTTTAAAGGCAACCTCGGAGGATCAATAATGGTATAGCGCGTGCCTTGTTTTGAAGCTTCAAGCCGCTGTGTGATCTTAGCTGTTTCTAACCTCTGAAGCAGCATATTGTAAATTTGCTCATTAACCCTGATATCTTGAGCCTTGGCTGAATCTAATTTATCCATCAAAAACAACTTATATATTGTTCCATTGACATCGCTTGTGCTATTATCAACAGCTACAGGAGAAGCAGAATTTTCCGTATTAAGCTTTTCTAATTCAACCGCAAGAGTTTCACGCATCGCTTTTGTAATTGGCTTCTCAGAATCAGCAATTTTATATTCCCCGGATTCAAGCGCTTTTTTAGCCTGGTCAACTTTATACTTTAATTCTTTGACCAGCGGATGCTCTACTGTTGAATTAATAGTCAATACCCTTAACTGCTCCTCTAAATCAGCGATTTCTGATTCTTTAACTTTTCTTTTGTAAACCTGTAATTGCTCTTTAAGGAAATTAATCGCGACATCAGTTTCTTTGGTTTGAGAACGCATGCTTTCTTCAACAAACAGATCAGTTAATGTCTTAACCACTTTATAAGCAGTTTGAGGATCTTTATCTCCATACGATATCCTGATAATGCTTTGAGCGCTCAGTTCTACCCTAATTTTCTTTGCCAGATCCTTAATAAAATCTTCAAACTGAGATTGGCTCTCTACATTTTTCGCTAATTCAAGTTTCTTCACCAAGTCCGTGAGATTATTCCAGCCAAGCAAGCGTTCCCGTATCGTCTGCAGCCTTTGAGAAAAACTGGCGGAAACCGCTAAATCCTGGATCAGTGGATTAATAGTCCTTTGCTCTTCAACTAAAATTGCGGTTGATGCTTCATAAGTCGCCGGAAGGACAAAATATGCAACCACCCCTAAAACTAATCCTATATACAGAGGCGTCAAAACAAACCATTTTCTGCGAAAGAAAAGTTTCAGGTATGCTAATGGATTGTTATATTTTTGTAAGGGAGTTTCATTTTCCATATCAATTTCCTTTAATTTTATTGTGCTCTTGGTCTTGTAGGAGTCCTGACTGCTGTTACTGCTCCCGTACCGGTAGTTGCCGCGGCTGCGCCACCTGCTGCTGCTGTTAAAGGTTCAGTTACCGGATTAATTATCCTGGTAACTTTTGCCATGATTGTTGATGGAACGTATAATACATCCCCGGGATGCATATCAATATTCTGTTTAAGATTCCCCCCATAAAGAAGGGAATATAAATTCACGTATTTAGTTTTGGGGTTACCTTTCTTATCAGGAGTGATCAAACGGCATTTTCTGGTTGCAGATGCTAATGTAGGAAGCCCTGCCTCAACGATTGCTTCTCGTACCGGCATACTTTCAGAACGCATATAATATTTACCTGGCCTGCCAACCTCTCCTAATACATAGTAAACCTTACTACGGTATTCTAAAATAGTAACGTTAACTTCAGGATTAACCGCGTATGTTGATATAAGCTGTCTTATTTTGGCTTCTAATTCTTTTTTAGTCAAGCCCGTTACATCAACATCCCCGACATATTCATACTGAATCTTGCCTTCTAAATTCACGGGGAATACACCGCTAAATTCCTGGTGGCGCTGAACCGTAATTTCAATAATATCATCAGGGCCAAGGGTATAAATCACTTCTTCGTTAGTTTTCACTGCTTTAGCCTCTGTAGCTGCCGGTACTAGTTGTTCTTGAACTTGAGCTTGGACAACTTCTGACGCTTGTTGAGCAGGCGCCTGCACTGTTGCCTCTGTAACCACAACAGTTTCTTGCGATTTCTTCACAGTCTCTTGAGCGCTCACCCAGGATATATGTAAAAAAGATATAATTAACACCAAACAAAAGCTAAATTTCTTTACCATTTCCATCCTCCACATAAAAAATTATAGTCTCTTTAAAGTTTTTAAGCTTCTTAAAATCCAGCTTATCGTAAATCCTCCAGCCGCGCCAATCTCGCTTAGGCTGTTGGACTTTACCGGATTTCTCCCAACGAACGATCGTTTTAGGAGTCACTCCGATCCTGTCTGCAACATCTGTTATAGTCATTTTGCTGTTCCCCACCTCAGCCCCCTTTTAGTAATTAGGTAATTTTATTGTCCTACTATGTCCTGGTATGTCTATGTCTGTCCAATAAGTACGTATATATAATATATAAGCATTATACATGCCAAGTCAAGAGCTTAATTAAATAATTAATAACAAGTACTGTAAGTGGCTGAAGATAATACGCTTGCGAATGCTTTATTGTCCCGGAAAATTAGAAGAAAAAAGAGGGAAAATTGAAATGTTGCGGAAATGAAACTTTTAGCTTTAGTTTAGATTTTGTTATTGCTTCAGAGCACTAATTGTAAGTCACTGCAGGATATAGCTTTATACCATGTGTTGTTTTATGTAAACAGGTGTTTGTAAAGATTACAAAAAGTATCGCTATATCTTAAGACCGGGTCTTTTTAATAATAAAATACAACCATTCAAGACCCGGTCTTGGCTGGTGATTTTAATTATAGAAAAGACCGGGTCTTGGTCTTGTAGAATCTTATCTCTGCTGTTGCTGAGGCGGCTGTTGCCCCTGAGAAGGCATATTCATCCTTTGGGAAGAATGAAATCTCATCGGATCATTCTGGAAATTACGCATCATATCATTGTTGCGCGGGCACATTTTAGACATTAAAAACAGATTATTCGCGATCAAAAAGAAACTTAAAACAATGATAAAGATCCCAATAGCCAAACCGATCTGTTTCATAGTCTTCTCTTCCTGATTGGCAAAATAACACACAATATAACCTAATGCTAATGCCACCAATAATACCGCTTCATTCGCCAAACTCATCTCGATACCAGGCATTCCACCCATCATAAGTCCCTCCTCATTTAGGTTAATTACCAGATCATTTACTATTTAATACAATCAATCCTCCAGCAACACGCCAGTTGCTCGCAATAACTCTTCATACTGGCAAAACAGTCATAATTACCTTCTTTTCGCTGTATCATCCGGATCAACTCTTTTTTGGGATATTTCCATGGATCCCGCATGCCTAACCCTTTTGCTTTTTTCTGAACCTCAGAAAGACGCATACTTACCTCCCTTTACCTATATATGTAACGACCGACATTTTAAAAGATTGCTTCGCCCCTTCGGGGCTCGCAATGACACGAATTGAAACGCTCGCAATGACACAAGAGCGATATCTTAAGACCGGGTCTTGGCTGTAACTAAAATTTAGCTGTTAAGACCCGGTCTTATCAAAGCAACGCTCTTTAACACTAAATATAGAAAGCCCTTCTTAAATCATCCCTGCGGCGTTCCGCAGCCAAAACAAAATCACTTATCTTTGCCTGATCGTAAAGCGCGAAGCTGTTATTAAGAGAAAACGACGCTAATTGAATCCCTTTACTCACCTTGCCATCCTGGGAAGCAGTTTCCATGATCGCAAACGTAGCCAATTCCAAGCTATGGCTTAACGAGATTTCTTTAGTATATAACGTGTTCAATAAATAGGTTGCTAGTGGCGTGATCCCTATCGCCATAAACCCCAGCAAAGTCCATCGGTGCGGCGCAAAATTGCGTTCGCTATGCAAAGTGAATATCTCCGGAGAGTCAATAAAACGAGCGTTACCGATATCCTTACGATATCCAACCAAAACAATATGCAAGGTCGGACGGTCTTCAAAGGCCACCTCATCAAACCATTCATTATATTTCTTTATCGCGCAGTCACGGCAGGTGATCAACAATTCATCAACGCTTAAAAGCCGGTAATTCGGAATTTGGTGCAATTCATAATAAATTACATCAATAATACTTGACCCCAGCCCTCCGTCACCGGCGATAGCCAACCCGCAAAAATCGCTGAGTTCAAAAACCTTCTTTACCGTGTCATTAACGGTCGTTGGACCACGGGGGTCACCGCTGGTGACCCTGCTGTCAGCAGCAATCGCTATACCGTCTTTCGCAATAATACCAATAGCCAGAGTCATTATACTTTGTAGACCTTGTCTTTGGTCCTTACCCGGGAATCAACCAAAAGCCCGATCTCATCGCCCTTCTTAGCTTTTTGAATAGAAACCCTATCGATCTGCATTGAGATTATTTTCTGCTTAAAATCTGTTGTAAACCCTTTAATCCGTATCGTGTCTCCTACTAAAACAGGCGATTTTAATTTTATCACCGCTGCCCTGACTTGCGTAAAATAATGCGTGATCTCACCCAAAAGGAACTCTTTTTTCTTAGGTTTCTTAGATGACTTTGCAGGAGGGGAAGAAGGTTTTTTCTTTGCAACAGGTTTTTTCGCAACAACCTTCTTGAGCGGCTTTTTCTTAATGATTTTCTTCTTTGAAGCTGAAGCTGATCTTTTTTTCTTCTTCAAAACCATATTCCCTCCTCATCTCAATCGGGAAACCAAAGGATCAAGAAAGTAAAAGCCTTGTTCAGGTTAATACGTAAGATAATAAAGGAGATACTAAACTTCAACCAGGGAATCCATCTGGCCGTATGGATTCAATGCTTTTGTAGGGTTACTGGGGTCTTCAGTCCAGACACCGTCAACCACAAACCGGTAACGGTAACTCCCCGGACCGACGTTTAATTTCCTCGTCCACATGCCATCCCTTTTCTCCATAGTGCTCGCTTTATCGAGTTTCCAATCATTAAATTCACCCACCAGGAAAACTTCTTTTGCCGCAGGCGCATAGATAGAGAAAGTTAATTGGTTCAATTTCGGGATTTCTTCTTTCAAGATCTCCACCAATTTATCATGGATGGCAGGCATAACATTGGAGAATTTCTCATTCATAATGACTTCACGGGACAAACTAAAATAATCCTTGGTCCCTCGGGAATATTTATCATATGCCAGAACATGTTTACCCGCATTCTGGGCTTCTTTAAGCTTGACATTAACGTGGACGATCGTATTAAATAACCGGTCTTTAAACGCAACCTTGATCTTGTCCAGCATGGTAAATGAATGACGAAGCCGAGAGTCAAAATTAGTCAATAAGACCCACCAGGCGACAGTGTGGTTGAGCCGTTCACGCACTAAATCCATGATCTCAACTAACTGAGTTAAACCTTCCAAAGAAAACCTGCTTGCTTCAACAGGTATAATGATCTCATCGGTGGCGCGGATAGCATTGATAGTCAAAAGGCCTAAATTAGGCGGGCAATCAATGATAATATAGTCATAACTATGCTTGAATTCATTGAGTTTATCCCAAAGACGCGATTCACGGCCGATCTCACCGGCTAATTCCTGTTCAAGAGTACTCAAGACTATTCTCGATGGAGCAATATCGAAATTATCGTCAACCTTCTGGATGATATCGCTGAATTTTGCCTTCTTATTCGTTAATTTTGAAAGGACATTATAAATACTAAGATCAGCTTTTATATTCAAACCTAATGTCGCATGCGCCTGAGGATCCAGATCTACGAGCAATACGTTACGTTTATTCGCTGCTAACGATGCAGCCAGGTTCACCGCTGTCGTTGTTTTGCCACAACCACCTTTTTGATTCGTGATTGAGATGATGCGCATACCTCATCCTCCTTTGCTCAATAGATTATTAACCTACGTCACCTTGGCTCATGAATGAATTAATTAATGCAATAACCGGACATTATCCAAATACACAGCCCCATCTTTATTAAGGGCATTCCATTCTTCTATGATAAAAGATACACTGGACATCTCTGTCCAATCGGTTATTTGCTTGAAATCATCGAGATTTATCTTAAACGCTTGCCACTTGTTCGTCAGGTCTCTTATATATATCTCAGACTTTTCATTGAACGCATTAACAAACTCAACGCGCAGCGCCAGTGAATCCATATAGTTTGATTTCTTACCCGAGAATTCCAAAACGTGATAGAAAACAAGGTTCTGCTTATTCAAATTAATGGAGAAAAGCTGCTTTTGGGAAGGATTAAAACTATACCCTATCTTAATGACTTCGGGATGCAGGACGTGCGTAACCTGTGAGGAGAGCGTAATATTCTTGCCTCTGGTGAGGGCAAATGAAACCAGGAACAAGAATACAACCAACACTACCGCGATGCCGATGAAGACAACATGCTTTGACTCACGCGGTTTCTCTTTATTAACCTGGTCCCGCCGCAGAGGAGTATCTAAATATATTTTTGCAAGGTGTTCATAAATATCTTTTTTTTCCATTTCATCTTTTTTATAACATAAAACCGGGTCGATGTCAACAGGTTTAACCAATTTAATAGTACGATTTCTTTTTCGCGCGGTCATTTTTTCATATTTTAAAATGAATCCAATGGCTTCTTTAAATATTCAGGGATCTCTTTATTGATCAATGTATAAAAATTAGATAAGTGCGTTCGGAAAAGTTTGTCAAACCGCCCCCCATCATCGCCATCGCCATACCACCAGAACCAATCGCTTCCTTCACAGATATACATCTGTTTCCACGCCATTTCACTGATCGTCCCGCCGGCATCACGTATCTTTTTTAATTCTTCCCGGGCAAGCGCTAAATACTCCCAGGCGCGGACCTTAAAAGGATTGCCGATCCATTTTCCGAAATCGCCATAGATCCACGACCCCGTCCCCAAAGTATCTATTTCATGTTGAGCGGGGAATTTTCCCAGGTATTCAGAAACGGTAACCGTCTTTAAGAACGCTGCTTCAGAAAGCTTCTTATATAATACATTCAAGAAATCATGGCCGTCATTAGTAAAATGCTCCCAGGCATTCTCTCCATCCATGGCAATGGTCACTAAAACATCTTCATGTTTAAAAGCGGTGGCGATGTTCTCTAAATGTTTTAAAAGATCGGCTACCGCATCCTCCGGCCGCCAGCTATGATAGACGAATCCGATCAAATCAGAAAGATTGCGGTCCCTGAAAATTATATTAACATTGCCTTCCTTGCGTTTTAAAAGATGAGGCTGATACAATAACACCGTATCCCTCTTCTTTTTCTTTAATGATTTAAATAAAATCGCTTCATCAGTGACGATCCATTTTACCCCCGACTGAATAATGAAGGGAAGTATCTGTTCACAAACCGACTCTTCAGACGGCCACATACCTGCGGCAGTTGCTCCAAACCTCGTCTTATAAAAATCAAGGGCGCTATCAATCTGCGCTTTAGCATCCTCAGGATACGCAAACGGGATACTCGGCAATAGAGTTTTAGGATTCGCGTCCCGGGCGGTGTTAGTGCTATATAATAAAGGTAATATAGGATGGTAATAGGGGCTTATCGTAACCTCGACTTGTTTACCTGCAACGCATTTCTTATACGCGGGGATGATCTCTTCAATGATCTCAAACTGCTTATCCAGAACAACCAGCTTATCATCTTCGGAGAAAAACCTCCCCTTGTCCACGATAGCGCGCAGATCAGGCATATTCTGACGGAAAGAGGGGTCAAACCATGCCAAGTTAAACCAGACCTGCAGATCTAAATAATCCTGAGTGTTAAACTCTTTACGGGATGCTTTCTTGAAGAATAATTCATAATACCGGGGATGCATCGCGATTACTTTATCCTTGTTGATCATAAAAAAATTGTTCAGGATAAACTCTTTTTCGTCGAGCAGTAATTCAGCCGCCGGCTTATAGGAAAGTTCTAAAAATTTATCTTTTACTATGCCATGCGCATAATCTTCGACCTGCTCTAATAAAGACGGGACAAGATTAAATGTTAAATGGACTGCAGGATATTTTTCTACGAGCCTGACCATATCCAGGTAATCTTTTATCGCGTGCAGCCGCACCCAGGGTAAATCTGTCTCCTGAGTAAGGAGGTTCTTGTAATACGGCTGGTGCATGTGGAAGATTATGGCGAGATAAAGCATAGGGAATTTATTGGCCTGTGTGTTGTTTTCTACAACTTACACCCGGCGCTTATAGGAAATGCGCCGGTGTGTTGCTTTCCGCTCACCCGGCCATATTGGAAAATGGCCGGTGTGCCGCTTTCTGCGGCAACAAAAAACCCCCGGGGGAAACGTACCCCCCGAGGGCATATTAATTACATGATCGCTACTATTAGAATGTCACCTTCATGGAACCGACAACCTGGCTGGCTTTTTTATTATTTCCAGCGACAAACACATTACCAGGCATGAATATTCCGGTATTTAAACCGAACTGAACGTCTTCAGTATAATCATAGGTAACACCTAAATCAATTTCACTACCAAGATATTTCTTACCGGCTTTTACCGCGTAGGTAGGATCTCCCGCGACTCCTGAGAAATTAATCAGATTATTACCGGTAAAAGAATTGTTAAGCCTTATATAGTAGTAATTCAACGCTACTTTTAGGTCTTCCATCGGCTTAACACTGCCATTCAAATTCAACAACTGCGCATTCGAGTACCCTAAGATCTTGTTGAATAAGGTCCCGCCTGCCTGATCTTCGAACATGGGATCCCAACCTGTATAGCTATCAGAAGTACTGCGAGCTTTATCACCAGAAAGAAAGGTGTAGCTTCCGCCAACGCTTGGGGTATATTTCTTGCTCGGCATCGCCATATTCGCTATCGCTTGAAGAGCAAAAGCTCTAACCTGACGATTTTTATTTGCATCCGGCGCTGAAGCTACATCATTCGGATACAAGGTTGTATTAGCCTGATGCTCGCCAAACTGGAAAGCGCCTTCTATCCCTAATATCATATTTTCGATGCCTGTGAAAGCTAATCTGGCACCGGTTGTATTTAATGTTTCAGAGCTGGTGATAGCGCCAATGCTACCTGTATCTCTGTTTCTGGAGAACAAGTAAACCTCGGCATTCAAGTTATCATCAATCTTGAAACCGGCGTTTACTCCATACAAATTAATATCATCTTCAATTGCGACGCTATTTTCATTGATCTTGGAATAAACAACATCAAGCACCAAAGGATCGAAATTCAAAGTTGCTCTCATCGCGTCAAATGCTTTGCTGCTGCTTAAATCATCCAAAGAACCAGGTAAACCACGCTTATCGGTAGTACCATGCCCAGTACCAATACCATTGGTTGAAGCTGCGCCGATAACCAAACCATTACCGAATTTCATTTCCTGACGGCCGATGCTCAACGTTAAATGAGGATTCAAGAATTCCTTTAACGTAACATACGCCAAGTCCAAATCGATTTCGGTAGTATTGGCAACCGTAGTGGTTCCTGCGGCATTAAGCTGATTTCCAGCTCCCCACACTCTTTCGTTTAATAATCTGACTACGGTAGAGACATTATCAGTAAGATCAGCCTCAACTTTGACTCTCACGTTTGAAATTAATGCTGTGATCTTACGGCTGAAACCTTGGGTTGTCGCTGTTATATCAGCAGTTTTCAAAGATAAATTATTTCTAGCAACACCCATTACCGTGATATCTCCGCTGACTTTCACATTCTGGACCTCTGCGAATGCAGTAAAAGCCATACCTACTACAAACGCAAGAGCAATTACTACGATTAAACGTTTACTCATTTGCATACCTCCTTTAGAATATAAATGAAGAATATAATGAACTAGGTATCAAGGACTTTCTCCTAGAGAATTACATATATATGTATATCATTGGATTTTCCTGACTTCAGGCTTATTTTAACGTTCACCTCCTCTATGCCATGATTAAAGTCATATCCAATGGTATAACACCCGAATTGTATTATTTTTTAACATAATCGCCGGTACTTGTCAAGCATTTTTTTAGCTGGCGGTAAGCTATTTTATCGGATCTTTGACTGCTGTTTTTGCCTTTACAGGCGCTTGGGATTTCGGGCCAAAAGAAACGGTGATGGTTATCGCGTTTCCCTTAGCTGATACATTGACAATACAGGTTTCTGTTTCGCGATCAAAATTGAGCACGCGCTGGCCATATTCAATGATATTCAGAAGATCCCACTTACACATCGCCATCTGTTCTTTATAGAAATTAACCACTTGGTCAGGATCAGCCTTGCCCTGGTATCTCAATACGCCGACACGCACGCCAGTAGCTTCAAAAGAATAAGAATCCTTAGGCGTTAATTTAAAACCCGCAGGTACCGGTATATCGCTAAAACGCACGGCAGCTGACGGCTCAAGCAAACCTTGAGTCTTTGATGAAGGATCATTGGTAAACGAAGCGCATCCGCAGAAAAAGATCAAAACAGCTATCGTTACTGCTACAATCCCTGCATTCGGTTTCATGAGAACCTCCAGTATAATTTAAGACCCGGTCTTATCTATAATTTAGAACTACAATTCAAGACCGGGTCTTGCACACAACTACGAACCAAGACCGGGTCTTGAGATATCTTTCTTACTTCTTGAAAAGACCCGGTCTTAAATTATAACCATCCCGAATCTTCTATTACCTACTCTTAGTTGCCAAAAACTTACTCACATTCTTACAAACCGCATCAATATCTTTACTGCTCAATCCAACTTTTAAAGCGACTCCCCTTAAAGCCACAGGTGTAATGATATCCGCGGGCCCATGGCTGTCAGTATTAAACACGAGCTTCGCTCCCAATTTCAAAGCAAGTTTGGCAACATGGTTATTCGTCTTGCCATGGCCATGGCGGCTGGTTATCTCTAAAAGAATGCCCTTCTTTCTTGCCAGGATGACGTCTGCTTCACTAATAAGCCCCGGATGTGCCAGGATATCAATATCTGCCTCTAATGCAGCCTTATTAGTCCCAGGGACAACCGGTTCAACCCCAGTCTCTCCATGCGCGACAATAATCTTAATGCCATTTTTCCTGGCATACGCGGATAATGGTTTAAACTGAGCAACAGGCACATGGGTCAATTCTACACCCGGTAACACTTTAATAGGCGAATTTTTAGGCCAATAACGGCAAAATTCAACGATAGCTTTCGTATTTGATTTGATATTGCTATAATCAGCGTGATCCGTAATAGCAATGATAGTATATCCCAACGCGGCATAGCGGGCGGCAACTTCCGAGGGAAGTAAAACACCGTCGCTTAATAATGAATGGCAATGTAAATTGAAAGTATACAACCGCACTCCTTCGAAGCCCCACCGGAGCTTTGCTTATCAATGGGCGTAGAAGAGTAAGGTAATGCCCCTGGCTGGAATCGAACCAGCCACACGCAGTTTAGGAAACTGCTGCTCTATCCTTATGAGCTACAGGGGCTACAAGGGCATTACTTAATTTTCTCGTTAGTATTTTATCAACGCAAAAAACGGATAACCTTTGATCTTTTCTTTACCCTTTAAACCGGTAAGCTCAATAAGACAGGCAACACCAATAATCTTTCCCTGAAGCTGTTTCACTAAATCTATAACTGCTTTGATCGTCCCGCCGGTAGCTAAAAGGTCATCAATGATCAAAACCCTCTCTCCCGGCTTTATGGCATCCTGATGAATTTCCAGGGTATCAGTACCGTATTCTAGGTCATAGGTGACAGAACTTGTTTTCCAGGGAAGCTTGCCTTTCTTACGCACCGGAATAAACCCGGCACCCAATTTGTGCGCCAAAGCGCCCCCCAGAATGAACCCCCGTGACTCAACAGCAACGATCTTAACGATTTTTTTATTCTTATATTTACGGACAAGCTCATCGACTGCTTTTTTAAAGGCTTTTTTATCCATCAAAAGAGTAGTTATATCACGGAACAAGATCCCCGCTTTCGGAAAATCAGGAATATCGCGGATAGCAGCCTTAAGGTCCATATTTCCACTCCTTTTCCTGCTGTTTAATAAAATTACGCAGCTTCTTTAAAGCCTCTTCCTCGATCTGGCGTATACGCTCCCGGGAAAGGTTCAATTTCTTTGCCACCTCTGCCAAGGTGTGCGTCGTCCCATCCATGAGCCCAAAACGATAATCTAAAACCTTGCGTTCCCGTTCGGACATCTTTCCCATAAGGTTCTCAACGCGCTCCTTATTCAAGAAGCGTTCTACATCGGCATTAGGAGGAGAAATACCTTCATCCTGGACGAGGTCCATGACCGACCCCTCATCATCTTCCCCGACCGGAGCCTCAAGCGACGATGTCTTTGTCGATAACCAAAAATTTATCTCTTCCACCTTATCTTTGGAGATCTTTATTTTCTTAGCGATCTCTTCATCCTGAGGGACACGTTTTAATTTCTGTGTCAACTGTTCCCTGGTCTTCTTCCATTTTGAGATCATCTCGTTCATATAAACCGGCAGGCGGATAACTTTGCCCTGCTGGCCGATAGCGCGGATAATTCCCTGGCGTATCCACCAGGCAGCATACGTTGAGAAACGGAATCCCTTTTTGGGATTAAATTTATCCACGGCTTTCATCAATCCGAGGTTGCCTTCTTCGATCAAATCCAGTAACGGTGTGCCGAAATGGATATAGCGTTTGGCAATATTAATGACCAGCCGCAGGTTAGAACGAATCATTTTTTTACGGGCTTCATCATTGCCGCGCAGAGCCTTAGTACCAAATTCAACTTCCTGTTGAGCTGTCAAAAGCGGGATGGTCCTTACTTCTTTGAGATACGTTTTGAGAGATTCCATTATTTCAAATCCTTCGGTAAAAGGCTACCGGTACACCTGGTTACAAACTCGAATAGCTTTGTGATCAGGTGTACCGATAACATTTAATTATTTCTTCTTTGCAGCTTTATCTTTTAAAACGACCTGAGCTGCGGCCAATTTCGCGATAGGAACCCGAAATGGCGAACAACTCACATAATCCATGCCAATACGATGGCAGAACTCAACCGAACGAGGCTCTCCTCCGTGTTCACCGCAAATACCTACTTCGAGAGTTTTATTGGTTGAGCGGCCGCGCTGAATACCTATCTTGATCAATTCTCCGACACCCACCTGGTCGATCGTTTGGAACGGGTCTTCAGGAAGAATGCCTTTATTGATATATTCGGGTAAAAACCCTCCGATATCATCACGGGAAAAACCAAAACTCATCTGAGTAAGGTCATTGGTCCCGAATGAAAAGAACTGCGCGACCGTTGCCAGCTTATCCGCGACTAAAGCAGCGCGCGGGATCTCGATCATCGTCCCGAACATATGCTTGATCTTCTTGATATTATATTTCTTCAAAACATCCGCATAGACTTTCTTTGCCAATGCCAGCTGATCATCCAGCTCTTTAACGTCGCAAACAACAGGGATCATGATCTCAGGATACGGTTTCTTGCCTTCTTTCACAAGCTCTGCTGCTGCTTCAAAGATCGCCTGGATCTGCATAGCGCTAACCTCTGGATACGTCACCCCTAACCGGACACCACGGTGCCCCATCATGGGGTTTGATTCATGTAAAGCGTCAGCGCGCTTGGAAAGTTCAGCCAAAGTTACATTCAAATCCTTTGCTAACTGTTCCAGTTTGCTTTGTTCACGCGGCACAAACTCATGCAACGGAGGATCAAGGAGCCGGAAAACTACCGGAAACCCGTCCATAGCGGCAAGCGTGCCCTTAATATCCTTTTTAAGGTACGGGATCAATTCATTGACCGCTTTCTTCCTCTCTTCTTCCGTCTTAGACATGATCATTTTACGTAAGATAAACAGCGCCTCATCAGAACCTTTACCGTAAAACATATGTTCGGTCCTGAACAACCCGATACCTTCAGCGCCAAACTGCCTGGCTTTCTTGGCATCATCAGGAGTATCAGCATTGGTACGGATCCCTAATTTCTTAATGGCTCCGCAAATATTAAGGAATTCAGTCAAAAGCTTATTTTCTTCACTGGCATCCATCATCGCCAATTCACCGGCATAGACGTTTCCTTTAGTGCCATTTAAGGTGATCCAATCGCCTTCCTTTAATGATTTACCATCAATAAGCATTTCTTTCTTGCCATGTTCAACATGAATGGCGCTGCAGCCGACAATACAGCACTTGCCCCATCCACGCGCGACCAATGCCGCATGTGAGGTCATACCGCCCCGGGCAGTTAAAATCGCCTGCGCGGCACGCATACCCTCAACATCTTCGGGATTAGTCTCTTCACGCACGAGGATGACCTTTTTGCCGTGTTTTGCCCACTCAACTGCATCATGCGATGAGAAAACGATCTGGCCTTTTGCTCCTCCCGGACCTGCCGGTAAGCCTTTAGCTAAGGGTTTCTGGGTCAATTCTACTTTTGGGTCAATGATCGGATGCAATAATTCATCCAATTGTGAAGGTGTTACTCTCATCACCGCTTCCTCTTTGGTAATGAGCTTTTCTTTAAGCATATCAACCGCCATACGCACTGCCGCAGGGCCGTTACGTTTTCCAACGCGGCACTGTAACATAAAAAGACGGCCTTTTTCAATAGTAAACTCAATATCCTGCATATCGCGGTAATGCTTTTCCAGGCGGCCGCGGAATGACGCAAGCTCCTTGTAAAGCGTTGGCATGCATTTTTCCATCGCAACCAGGTCTTTATTATGGTCGGATTTAGAAGCTTCATTAACCGGCGCGGGCGTGCGTATACCGGCAACAACGTCCTCACCTTGAGCATTGATCAAATATTCGCCATAGAAATAGTTCTCGCCATTACCCGGGTTACGGGAAAAGGCAACGCCGGTTGCTGAATCATTACCCATATTTCCAAACACCATGGTCTGGACATTGACCGCTGTTCCCCATTCATCGGGAATATTTTCGATACGGCGATAGCTGATAGCGCGCTTTCCGTTCCAGGAAGAAAACACCGCGCTGATCCCTCCCCACAACTGCTGTTTAGGGTCATCGGGAAACTCTTTTTTCAAGACTTCCTTGATCTTGGCTTTAAACATGCTGCAAAGTTTCATCAGGTCTTCAGCGGTCAGATCTGTGTCAATGGCATACCCTTTTTCCTTTTTCAACGCTGCCATAATTCTTTCCAACTGCTTACGGATACCTTCATCATCTTTAGGCTCGATACCGGCAGCTTTTTCCATAACGACGTCGGAATACATCATGATCAATCGGCGATAGGCATCATAAACAAAACGGTCGTTGCCGCCGCTCTGCTTGATCAATCCGGGAATGGTCTTTTCAGTCAAACCGACATTTAAAACCGTTTCCATCATCCCGGGCATTGATCGACGGGCTCCTGAACGCACAGAAACCAAAAGCGGACTCTCCATATCCCCGAACTTTCTCCCCATTAACTTTTCTACTTTCGCAAGCGCTGTCTCAACCTGCTGGGTTAAACCAGCAGGATATTTCTTTTTATTCTGGTAATAATATATACAAACATCGGTGGTGATCGTAAATCCGGGAGGAACAGGCAATTTCAGGTCCTTATGTCCTGCCATTTCCGCTAAATTCGCTCCCTTACCACCGAGCAGATTTTTCATGCTTTCATTGCCATCTGCTTTACCTCCGCCGAAACTATACACATACTTCTTTACCATTGCTTTTAAAACCCTCCTTTTTCGGATTAATCGTTATGTTCGTCAGTGTCAACGAAATTAACGCAATTTATCTTCTAAATACTGTTTTAACGCATCGACGCTGACGCGTTCCTGAAGCATCGTATCCCTGTCTCTGACAGTAACCTGTTTATCTTCCAGAGAAGCCACATCAACGGTAACACAATACAACGTGCCGATCTCATCTTGGCGCCGGTATAATTTGCCGATCGCCCCCGTATCATCATAGGTGGTCACCAAAGTTTTCTTGAGATCCAGGGCGATCTTCTTTGCTAATTCGACTATTTCCGGCCTGTTCTTCAACAAAGGAAACACCGCTACCTTGGTCGGCGCTAACTCTTTATGCAGCTTTAAAACAACGCGAATGTCGTCCTTGACATTCTCCTCGTTGTAGGCGTCAATTAAAAACGCCAGAATGCTTCGGTCAATGCCTCCGGAAGGCTCGATAATATACGGATAAACCTTTTCTTTCGCCTGATCATCGAAAAACGAAAGCTCTCGACCGCTATATTCGGTATGCTGACGCAGGTCAAAATCAGTGCGGTTAGCGATCCCCTCCAATTCCGACCAGCCAAACGGGAAATTATATTCAATATCAGTACATGCTTTGGCGTAATGCGCCAGTTCATCGCCGGCATGCGCGCGTTTTCTGAGGTTTTCTTCTTTGATCCCTAATTTTTTATACCAGGCAAACCGCTCTGAAACCCAATATTCATAAAACTTGTCCGCTTCCGTTGGACGCACAAAATACTCGATCTCCATCTGTTCGAATTCCCGCGTCCGAAAAGTAAAATTACCGGGCGTGATCTCATTCCTGAATGATTTTCCGATCTGGGCCATTCCAAAAGGAAGCTTGGGATGGCGAGAATCCAGAATATTCAGGAAATTAACAAACATCCCTTGCGCAGTTTCAGGGCGCATATAGATGGCATTAGAAGCATCCTCAACCGGCCCCTGATGGGTTTTAAACATCAAGTTAAACTGCCTGCTTTCGGTCAGCTCTCCACCGCATTCCGGGCATTTTTCTTTATTTTTCAGGTCCTCTATCTTAAAACGCTTCTTACAAGATTTACAGTCGCTTTTTAGATCAAAGAAATTCTTGGTATGGCCTGAGGCCTCCCAAACCTTGGGATGCATCAAAATAGCCGCATCCAAACCATAAATATCATAGCGCTCATGAACATTGGTTTTCCACCAGAAACGCTTAACATTATTCTTCAATTCAACGCCAAACGGCCCGTAATCCCAGGTATTAGACAAACCGCCATATATATCAGAAGAGGGAAAAATAAACCCCCGGCGTTTGCACAAAGAAACTATTTTATCCATTAAATCAGCCATAATTTATTAGTTTTATCTTAAAATACCTCGATTGTCAATAAAATTCTACCTTACACCTAGCCTTGACATACCAAGACCGGGACTTATCAATGATAAAACACCACAATTCAAGTCCCGGTCTTATTATCAGGCCCGGGACTTACACTCCGCGCAATTACCCCATCTTCTTTAACTCTTCATCCTTAATAGTAAAACTATACTGCGGGGAAGGAAATGTCCCTTCCGTAACCTCTTTTTTATATTCTTGGACTGCTTTTGTTATTACAGCAGAAACATCAGCATATTTTTTTACGAATTTAGGCGTGTAGCGCTCAAAAAGGCCCAACAGGTCATAGGTGACCAAAACCTGTCCGTCACAGAGTACCCCCGCGCCGATACTAATTGTGGGGATCTTTATTTTTTCCGTTATCATACCGGCAATTTTATCTGGCACACATTCAAGCACGATCGCAAAACACCCCAGATCAGCAAGCGCGCATGCTTGTTGGATGAGTTTCTTGGCGCTTTCAGCATCCTTTCCCTGAACTTTAAATCCGCCTAATTTATCCGCAGTCTGAGGCGTTAAACCGATATGCCCCATAACCGCAATACCGGATTTGATGAGCGTCCCGGTAACCTCTAAACAGCGGTCAAACCACTCCAGCTTCACCGCGTCAGCGCCTGCTTCATCAATAAACCGGCGCGCATTTGTTAGCGCATTTTCCGGTTTGAGCTGATACGATTCAAAAGGCATATCCCCTACAACCAATGCCTGTTTTACCGCGCGGCTGACTGCCTTAGTATGATGTAACATCTCAACCATCCCTACCTGTGTCGTCGAATCAAGGCCCAAAACAACATTTGCCAGGGAATCTCCTACTAAAATGATATCTATCCCTGCCCTGTCAATTAAGGAAGCCAAAGGATAATCATATGCGGTAAGCATGGTAATTTTGCGTTTTCCCTTAAGCGATACAATATCCTGAACACTTATTTTCTTCATTTTTACTGTGTAAATTGCGCTACTAACAATGCGATAGAAAGCCCGACCATCGCTACAACCGTCCCGATAGCAAAAAAATTATAAACTTTTGAGTTGGTATATTTACCCATCAAACGTTTATTATTGACCAAAAGAAGCATAAAGATCAAAACAAACGGCAGGAGCAAACCATTGGTTGCCTGAGAGATCAACATGATCGGGATGAGTTTAACACCCGGCAATAAGATCACCGCCGCGCCGATAATAATAATAGCGGTATACAGAGAATAAAATTGCGGCGCTTCGCGGAACCGGCGGTTAACCCCTACTTCCCATCCCATACCTTCACAAACCGAGTACGCCGTCGATAAAGGAAGGATACAGGCAGAGAAGATCGACGCATTCAAGAGCCCAAACGCAAATAAATAAAAACAATGCTGGCCCGCGAAAGGTTTAAGAGCCAGTGCCGCATCTTTAGCTGTTTCTATCCGGATACCGTGTCTGAATAAGGTATTAGCGCAAACAATAACAATAAAAACAGCGATTATATTAACCATAAATGCTCCCACCACAACATCAAGCTTACTGTATTTATAGTTTTTAAGCTTAATATCCTTTTCCACCACTGAGGCCTGCTGGTAAAACTGCATCCACGGGGCAATGGTCGTTCCAATGACCCCCATGAGCATAAATAAATACGCTTTGTCAAAACGGAATTCCGGCTTAATGGAACTGGCAAAAACCTCATTCCAGTCTGGTTTTGACAAAAATCCGGAAACCACATAACAAACATAAAAAAGACAGGCGAACAAAAACACCTTTTCCACTGATTTATAGGTCCCCTTGACGATCAGCCACCAGACAAATAAGGCGGATCCGCTTACCATAAGATATTTATTGATACCCAACAGTTCTGCGCTGGCGGCAATACCTGCGAATTCGGAGATCGTATTAAAAATATTCGATAATATAAGGACAACCATCGCGTAAAAGGTGACCTTGACGCCAAACTCCTCCCTGATCAGGTCCGCTAAGCCCTTTCCCGTGACTACCGCCATCCTGCTGCACATTTCCTGAATAATTACCAGCGCGATGATGATCGGGATAAAAGACCAGATAAGTGAATACCCGAAATGCGCGCCGGCTACAGAATACGTCGTAATTCCGCCGGCGTCGTTATCGACATTAGCCGTGATCATTCCCGGGCCCATAATGGAAAGGAAGATCAGGATCTCAGCCCAGAATTTTTTTATTTTCTTGATCATAAGGTCGTTTTGGTTTTGATTTTCTTAAGCCTGCGCCAGGCGATCGCGATAACCTGGCTTAAAATATCATCAACGGTGATTATCCCCTGCAAAACGTTATTTTCATCAACCACAGGAATAGCATTATACTTATATTTTTCCATACGATAGGCGACTTCTTTAACGCTGCTGTCTAAATGCACACAATACGTTTTGGGGAAAGCGGCATTCTGTATCGGTTCCTGCGGTTGGGCTAAAAGAAGCCTTCTAAAACTAGTTGATCCGATCAAATGGTTAACCTCATCAACAATATAAACAAACTGCGCTGGTTCAACTTTAAAGGTGCGTTCCTTAATTTGCTTTAAAACGGTTTCAATAACAGTATCTTTGGGAAACGATATATATTCCGCGACCATCAAACCTCCCGCGGAATCACTGGAATACCCTAATAACTGCGATAATTTCTTGGCTTGCTTACTTTCCATCAGGCTTAAAAACCGTTCTGAGGTATCTTTCGGTAATTGCTCCAGAATATCGGTGGCTTCATCAGAAGGGATACTGTTTAAAATATCAACGATTTCTTTCGGGTCTACTTCTTCGATCAATGATTTCTGCGCTTTCGCGTCGATATTCATGAATATTTTCGCTTTATTTTTCAGGTCTAATGACTTAAAAAGAACACTCTGATGCTGCAT
The DNA here is from genome assembly GCA_041662125.1 of Candidatus Omnitrophota bacterium. GTDB lineage: Bacteria > Omnitrophota > Gorgyraeia > Gygaellales > Profunditerraquicolaceae > JBAZTA01. The sequence goes on from JBAZTA010000001.1 coordinate 63,693, forward strand.
ATCAAGGTCAAGGAATATCTCGCCGAGATCAGCGGCAGGAATATTATTGAATTGTTTCTGCGGAACATTTATCTTAATGGTCATACTGACCGGATTAACCGACAAAGGCTGGATATTTTTCCAGGTGATCAAATGCTCATTTTCCAAATATGGGGCTTTATCATTAATAAGGCGCACCAGGAAATCCACAACCTTCTCGAACCCTAAACGGCGCAGCAATCCCCGCAAACTGATATCAACGTGAGCGATCATTAAAGACTGGTCAACTTCCAAAAGATGGATATCGTTGATCCGGATAACTTTATGATTATAGGTATCAACGACCTGCTGGTCAAGGATATCACGGCGAAGCGTCAATGCTTCCTTATTATTGTGCTTTTCCTTAAAACTGAGCTTTGTTTTATCGGTTTTTAAGGTCACCTCTTTTCCATCGATTTCCTGAATATCCGCCCAATCAACTACCGCGTATCGACGGCTAAAAAAACCGGTGCGGATGATCATCTGCGCCGATTGCGGATAGACTTCGCTGGGTTTTACCATAACATCATATAATTCACCGACGAGCTCTCCCTTACTATCGATAACCGGCCTATCCATAAGCGCAGAGAAATAAATAAACATCTTCTTGGCATTTTCATTGACTAAATCTTGTCTTTCCTGCTTCCCGAACATAGCCAACCTTTTTCTTATTGAAAGCCATCCTGCGCTTCGATGACCTTTATCGTAACACCGGGAAACTCTTTTGCCAGCGCTTCCCCTTTTTGTCTTCCTAAAACAAATATCGCTGTTGACAAAGCATCGGCAGTCAAACCATCATCAGCAATAACCGTTACCGATATAACCTTTGAATCCGCTGGGTATCCGGTCTTTGGATCCATGATATGCGCGTAACGCAGGTTATTGTTAGTAAAATACTGTTCGTAATCGCCGGAGGTAGATACTGCTTTATTCTTGAGCGCCATTTCCGCGACAAAACTTTGATGCCGCGGGTCCCGTACGGCGACATGCCAGGGCTCACCGAATTTATCACCTAAACAATAGATCTGCCCGCCGGCATTGATCAAACAATTTTTTATGCCTGCGTCTTTTAATGCCTGCACGGCGCAATCAACCGCGTATCCTTTGGCAATAGCTCCGGCGTCTAATTTCATCCCGGAAAGCTTGAATTTTACCACAGTATCATGCAAATTAAAAATGATTTTTTCAAATCCGACACAACTCAAAACTTTTTCTATTTCTTCTTTACCGGGAACCCGGTAATTTTTATCGGTAAAACCCCATACATCCATAAGAGGGCCGATCGTAATATCAAAGGCGCCTGCGCTTTTTTCCCAAAAGAAACGCGCTTTATCAAGCAGATACAAAGTTTGCAGGCTTACCCGCCATTGCCCACGCTGGTTTAACTCAAAAATATCACTCCCTTTTTTATATTTACTTAACAAATTCTCGATCTTCTTGATCTCATCAAAGACAATGGCAGGCGCCCGCTTTTCAGGAGAAACAACCTCAACAAACGTCCCCATCATGACGCGCCGATCACGGTAAAGCTCATGGCTGCGGCAGCCGGGAAGAAAGTTGGAAATCAAAAGCAAAACGGAAAAAGACAGGAATAAAGAACTATTGCGTCTAGTAATTCTGTTCATGAACTCTAGCTTCTTAAGACCGGGTCTTATCAATGATAAAACGCAACCTTTCAAGACCCGGTCTTATTGCTCGCTTTAAAAGACCCGGTCTTGAATTGTAAACCTAAGTTATAGATAAGACCGGGTCTTAAAGTATTATTGGTTACTGGATAGGTATAGTTAAGCTGTTAATTGAATAGTTTGAGAAGTTATAATGCGACAGGATAGCTTGCTTCTATAGTCTTGATCAGATCCACCAGCATCGCATTTACCGGTACAGAAATGCTTAATTCCTGGCCAAAACGCACAATGACACCGTTAATAAAATCGATCTCCGTGCGCTGCTTGCGTAAAACATCCTGCAGCATGGAAGAAATGTTTCCTGAGGTAGCTTCACAGACCGCTTCAACTTTAGCCAACGGATCGTCATAGATCAACTTGATCCTTTTTCGTTTGGCAATTTTGACTGCTTCTGTCACCGCTTCGATCAAAATCCTGCGGCTGCCCTCAAATTCAATAAGAGCGCCATTATGCAAATGGGTAAGGGCGCTCAGGGCATTGATACCGACATTAACAATTAATTTTGACCATACAAGGCTTTTAATATCGCGCGAAACCTTTGTTTCAAAACCTGCTTTATTGAAAAGTTCCCGGATAGAACGCATCGCGACAGGAATCTTACCATCGATAAGCCCCATCACCGTCTCACCCTTACCCGCGTATTTTATGCGGCCGGGTGCAAGCAGGATCGAACCAAGGTTTGTCACTCCCCCGATGACTTTTTCTGCTCCGACGCATTCTCCCAGGACTTCACAATTGCCAATACCATTCTGCAAGGTAAGGACCAGGGTATCATTGCCCACTAAAGGCTTTGCCTGAGCGATCGCGATCTTAGTATCATAGGATTTTACGCAGACCAGCAATAAATCAACTATCCCGATCTCACCCGGATCAACGCTTGCCTTCACTTTTGCATTCCAACTGCCCGAGACCCCCTCAACATTGATCCCCTGTTTATTGATCAGGCTGGCGCGTTCTTTATGCTTATCAAAAAGCCAGATCTCTTCTTTTGTTTTAGAGAAATACGCGGCGAACAAACATCCCATTGCTCCGGGGCCGACAATAGCTATTTTCATCGTTTCACCTTAGATTTCAAACATCTCTTCCTACTTCCCATACGATACCACCGCGCGTATCCACGCGCAACAAAAAAATACCTATCCTCATATACCTTTAAGCCAATACCATCCGGGGAATTGGCGTATGATCAGCCTGCTCGAGCTTATTGAGGACTTTTTGAGATTTAAGCTCTTTTTCCAGATGAAAATTCAAGAAAGAATTCAACACCAGCTCGAGCTCTTTCTTGATCACCGGGTTCATACCCAGATTAAGGTTATTCCTGAAGTCATTACGCTCAATATGCAGTATCGTAGCGATGGTGCCGCGAAAGATCGTCCGTGCCTGATGATCACGGCCGCAGCAGCTGCCGCACAAAAGCCCACCGAGGCTCAGGCTGAATTTTGTTTGCTCAAAAGTTTTTTTTGAGCAAACAACACAAGAATCCAAATGCGGTTTAAAACCGGAAAGAGAAAGTATCTTGATCTTAAATATGGTCATCACCCGCTCAGGATTTGCCGTAACAGCCAACTCCTTAAGAGTTGTCAGGATCAATTCAAAAACATCCCCATTGAGATCTTCGTGCTCCATGACAGCATGGACGATTTCGACCGCCAAACTTGCCATGCTTATTTTGGTGATATCAGAACGTATCTGATTAAAATTATCTTGAGTATCGCACTGGCTGACTAAATGGACAGGAGTATTCCTTTTGCGGTAAAATACGATATCATTACAGGAAAACCGTTCAACCGTACTGGCAAATTTACGAGGATCAGTACGGATACCTTTAAGGATACCGGTTATTTTACCAAACTCTTTTGTAAAGAAATTGACGATGATGGAAGTTTCCCTGACATCATAGCGGTTAAGGACAATAGCTTGCGCTTTATGGATAGGCATACCTTAATGTGGTGCAATATTCAATGCTTTGAGGAAAAGTTTTTCTTGTTTACGCATCACTGCTCTGTCTTTTGAACAAAGGTCATCGTATCCAAGTATATGCAGGATACCATGAATAACATAAAGATACAATTCATATAAGACACTAGTTTTAAAACTTCTTGCTTGAGAAAGCGCGGTTTCTGTAGAAATAAAGATATCAGCCAATATACTATCACGGCCGCTTGAATCAAAAGCAATGACATCGGTAGGACAATCCTGACCCAGATACCGCAGATTCAATGCTTGTATTTTCTTATCAGTGACAAAAAAAAAGGATATTCCGGCTTTTGCATAAACACCTTCACTCTGCAAAACCTTACATACCGTTTCTTTTATTTTTCCGCGCTCGATAGGAACCAGTTTTTGAAGATTTTTGATGGTGATTTGAATTGCGGGCTTACGAATGTGTCTCTTGTTTTTCATCAGGATAATTGACACGGGTATGATAAATACCGCTTAAAATACGAATAAATACCGAAGCTATTTTTTCCAAGTCTTTGAGTGTTAGGTCACATTCATCGAATTGGCCATCAATAAACTTATTATTGATGATCTTATGCACCAGATCCTTGATGGCATCGCTTGCAGGGTCTTTAAGCGTGCGCATCGCTGCTTCCACAGAATCCGCCAACATGACGATCGCGATCTCTTTCGTATTGGGTTTGGGGCCCGGATAGCGAAACCCCTCCTCCGCCACTTCCTGGTCCTCTTCGACATTTTCCAAAGCTCGGCGGTAAAAATAATACACGAGGCTATTGCCGTGATGAGAAAGGATAAAATCGATCAACCGGGAATTTAAGCGGTATTTCTTGGCCATCTCTACGCCATCCTTAACATGGTTCATAATGACTAATTTACTCATAGACGGGGACAAGCTGTCATGTTTATTTCCCGTTAAACTCTGGTTTTCGCTGAAATATTCCGGTTTTTGCAATTTACCCACATCATGGTAATACGCCCCGATGCGTGCCAGAAGCGCGTTTGCTCCGACAACCGTACAGGCTGCCTCGGAAAGATTTCCCACGATCAAGCTATGATGATACGTCCCCGGAGCCTCAAGCATGAGCCGGTTTAAAAGCGGGTGGTTAAAATCAGCTAACTCTAAAAGGCTGATATTGGTGATCGTACCAAAGAGGTACTCAAAGATAGGAAGGATCCCCAGCGCAATAATACCGCAGGAAAAACCGTTCAGGAGAAGAATAAGGTAACGCTTGGAATCAAAAAAACAAAAATTATCGACAAAAAATAACGAAACTAACTGCACGAGCCCCACAACAAGGCCCGCGCGCAAAATAGTAACGCGTTTACGCGCGCCGTAAACCAGTAAACTTGCTGCCATACCGCTGATAAGAAATAACACTCCCAGATAAAAATTGTTTCCCGCTATGATAGCAACGGCAAGAGCAGTTGCGGCCGTCAGCAATAAAGAAACCATCAATTCATTAAAAAGGATCGTCGCCAGCATGGGGATAGCGCAAAAAGGTATATAAAAAACAGACGCTCCCTGCTGGACCATGATATAACTGGCCACAAAGATCAGCACAAAAAGAAACGACAGGTTGATAAGCTTATAGGTCGCCTGATTAATATCCCGATACAAAGCATTAAGGTAGATGACGATCAACACCAGAAAAAGAGGCAGGATCAAATCGACTTGCAGGATATAGCAGAGGTAAAATCCCGCAAAAACCACCACCGTATACCAGATGATCTTACGCACAGGAGCTGAGATCCCCAGCGTATGCGGCAGCAATGATTCGATCTTATTTAATACGCTTTGATTTTTCATACGCTTCGATTATTTTCTGCACCAGCTCATGCCTGACAACATCAGAACCGGAAAAATAGATAAACTTGATCCCTTCAATATTGCTCAGAATATCCTGGGATTGTAAAAGCCCCACCGGCTTTCCGTCAGGCAGGTCGCTTTGCGTGATATCTCCGGTAATGACAACTTTAGAATCAAATCCAAGCCTGGTCAAAAACATTTTCATTTGTTCCGCGGTAGCATTCTGCGCTTCATCCAGGATAATAAAGGCGTCGTTTAAAGTGCGCCCCCGCATATAGGCAAGCGGGGCAACTTCAATAATACCGGTCTCGATATATTTCTCAATGCGGTCTGCTTCCATCATATCATACAGCGCGTCATATAACGGCCGCAGATACGGAGTTATCTTCTCAGAGATATCTCCCGGCAAAAACCCGAGGGACTCTCCCGCTTCAATTGCCGGGCGTGTCAGGATGATCCTGCGGACATCCTGATTCTTTAAGGCCTCTACCGCGGATGCCATTGCCAGATACGTTTTACCGGTACCCGCCGGGCCAATGCCAAAAACGATATCATTCTTGTGAATCGCCTCGACATACTCACGCTGCCCCTTGGTTTTAGGCTCGATGTGTTTAACCTTGGACTTGCGTAAGAATGCCATCGGCACATCCTGGATATCAACGGGAGAAGTTTTTCCTTGAGAAAGGTCATTGATCAGATACTGAACATCAGCAGCACTCAAACCTTCTTCCCCCTTGCGCAGCCGAGTTACGATGTTCTCGATTATACGCGAGGCTTTGGTTACATTAAGCTGCGTCCCGCTGACTTTTAAATGTTCACCCCGCAAGTTTACCTTTACCCGGAAACGTTTCTCAAGGGCCTTAATATGCTCATCACGAGGGCCCAAAAGCAATTGCGCTTCACGGGTAGTTTGCAGGAGAATAGTTTTATCCATACTTATTTGAAGAAAAACTTTATTTTATCTTCTCTTTTGTTTCCGGCGTTTTTTCAACAGGGATAACAATCGTCTTACCGGGGTAAATACTATTAGGGGTTTTCAGCACGCCCTTATTGGCTTCAAAGATCTTCATCCATTTCTTGGTGGTCCCGAAGAATTTATTGGAGATCTTCTGCAGCGTATCCCCCTTCTTCACGGTATATTTTACATACGATTGTGCCGAAAGATCACTCGTCAACTCTGGAGCTACCTGCTCATCAACAGGAGTAACTTCCCCAGGAACCTGATCGGGAAGCGAAACTTTTTTTGCCGGACGCCTGCCGCGCTCAAATTTCAACGGTGAATGCAGTTCTATTTCAACGACCCGCGTTGGACGGGTTGCTCTTCTTTCAATAGTTTCATCTGCGGGAGGCCTCCCCATTAAATACCCGCGATTACCGACATTCAAATCCTGGTCAACACGGTCTTTGTTAACCGGATACGTCCTGACGACGCATCCTGAAAATAACAGCACTGAACAGGCAATACCAAGCGTTGTGGCAAAAACTTTTTTCATCCCATCCTCCTTGTTATAGTAAACGTATTATTAAAAGTTGTTTTAAAAGTAATTACGTCTTAGCTTTTTGAATTAATAACCCTAATTCTTTTAACTGCCGTTGCTCTACCTCTGAAGGCGCACTCGTCAAAGGGCAAAATGCCTTCTGGGTCTTCGGAAAAGCGATAACTTCACGGATACTGGAAACTCCGGCGAGGATCGTCAGAAGCCTGTCTAAGCCGAAGGCTACCCCGCCGTGAGGTGGAGCGCCAAACCGGAATGCCTCCAAAAGGAAGCCAAAACGCCGGCGCGCCTCATCGGGCTCAATACCAATAAGCTTAAAGATCCGCTCCTGCAATTCAGGATTATGGATCCTGATCGATCCAGACCCCATCTCGCTGCCATTCAATACCAGGTCATATGAACGCGATTTCACTTTATCAGGGCTCTGCTCAAGAATAGCTAAATCTTCCATAACAGGAGCAGTAAACGGATGATGTTCGCTTTCCCATCGTTTTTCGTCCTGGTTGTACTTAAAAAGCGGAAAATCAATGACCCAGACAAAAGCAAAATCCGTATTTAATTCTTTACGCAGATCAGGCTTATCAGAATTGTATTTGCTTTGCGCCTCGGCATAGGTAATCCGGGGGAACGGGATAGGCAACTCAATACCTTTGATCTCCTTAAAGATAAGCTGCATAACCTTTTCACTCAGGGCGAAAATATCCTCTTCATTCACGAAAGACATCTCAATATCTAATTGGGTAAACTCCGGCTGACGGTCAGCGCGCAGATCTTCATCCCTGAAACATTTTGCTATCTGGTAATATTTTTCTATTCCCGCAACCATTAAAATCTGCTTGAATAACTGGGGAGACTGCGGCAAAGCGTAGAATTCACCGGGATTAAGCCGGGAAGGCACCAGATAATCACGCGCCCCTTCAGGAGTCGACTTGGTCAAAATGGGCGTTTCACATTCAATGAAATCCTGCTGGTTTAAGAATGAACGGATGACCTGATAGATCTTATGCCGCATAACAAAGTTATTAAAAACATTTTTTCTTCTCAAATCAATATAACGGTATTTAAGCCGTATTTCTTCGCTAATATCAAGGTCTTCCTTGACTTCAAAAGGCGGCGTCAGCGACATATTCAGGATTTCCATTTCACAAGCGATGATCTCAACCTCACCGGTCGCCAGCTTCGGATTAATGGTTCCTTTCGGGCGAGGGTTGACTTTTCCTTTTAATTTAATAACAAATTCGCTCCTTAAATCATGGGCTTGCGTATACGCTTCGCCTGATTCCTTAGGGATAAAGACTATCTGTGTCAAGCCATAGCGGTCGCGCAGGTCAATAAATATCAACTTGCCGTGGTCACGGCGGCTGTCAACCCAACCGCATACCGTTACATCTTTGCCAACATCACTCACATTCAATTGTCCACAGGTATGTGTTCTTAACATGATACAATCTCCACTCTTTAAATCAGTTCTTGTAAGGCCTCAACAATACCATCAAGAGATATCTCTTTTTGCTCACCGAGCTCCATATCTTTAAACATGACCGTATTCTTTTGCAATTCATTATCACCCATGATCAAAACATATTTTGCCTTCAGATCATCTGCTTTACGCATCGCCGCTTTGAGCGATTTATTCTCAAAATCGGTATCCGTTGGTACCCCCGCATCGCGCAATCGTTGCAATAATAAAAGCCCCTGCGCTCTGGACTGCTCTCCTAAGGTGATCAGATACGCCAGTTTCTGGCGCGGTTCTGATTCCTGCGCTGGAGCAACCATTAAAAGCCGCTCAATGCCAAAGGCAAACCCTATAGCTCCTGTAACTTCTCCTCCTAAATCACTGACCAGATTATCATACCTGCCGCCAGCTCCCAAAGCGTTCTGCTGGCCTCCCAAACCGCCATGAATGATCTCAAAGACCGTGCGAGTATAATAATCTAATCCGCGAACCAGAAAATGGGAAAGTTCATACTTTATCTTTAAGCTATCAAGGCCGGTTCTTACTTTCTCAAAATGCGCCTGACAATCCTGGCAAAGATGTTTGTCACTAATACCCAATTCCTTCACCAGATCCTGACAATCCTGGTGCTTACAATCCAGGATGCGTAACACATTACGATTAAAGCGATTATTACAATCAACACAAAGTTTCCCAAGTTTATCCTGCAAACCGTCCCGTAAAAGAGCGGCTAATTTTTTCTTATCTTCAGGACAGCCTAAACTATTAATAACAATAGTATAATCTTTTATGGCCAATCCTTTGAGCAGCCTATCAGCCAATGCGATAACTTCAATATCAACTGCTACATCCTGCGAACCGATCACTTCACAACCTACTTGATGGAACTGCCGCTGTCTGCCTTTTTGAGGCCGTTCCATACGGAACATAGGGCCAAAATAATAAAACTTGGCAAAACGGGCTGTCTTATCCAGGCTATTCTCAATATAGGCGCGAACTATAGAAGCAGTCGCTTCCGGCCGCAGCGCATAAACATCATTGGCTGCTGAAGCTGAGTCCGCGGGAGCAGAATGTATCAGAAACATCTGTTTCTGAACTATTTCTGTCGCCTCCCCTAAAGAGCGGTTAAACAACGCGGCATCTTCTACTAAAGGAGGCCGGATCTCTTTGTAGTTATAAACAGAAAAAATATTCCTGCTTGTCTCTTCTAATTTTTGCCAATGAAAAACCTGGTCAGGTAGGATATCTTTCGTCCCAGGGACTCTTTTAAACATGGATTGCCTACTCGTCTTTCTCGATTGGATCTATTTTCCTGATGAAACAACAAAAATAAATCACACATCAAGATTAACGTAAGTTCTCATTATTCCTTATGTTAAATCTTATTTAACCCTTTGTTTCATTTCTAAACCAGATTTAAACACAACTACTTTTCTGGGAGGAACAGGTACAACTTCTCCGGTTCGAGGATTTCTTCCTGTGCGGCTTTTTCTTTCTTTTATTTTGAAAACTCCGAAATTACGCAGTTCGATTTTCTCTCCTCTGACCAACGCATCGACGATACAATCAAATGTTTTCTGAACTACTCTTTTGACATCAGTCTGCTTTAAATTGGTTTCATCAGACACTTTTAAAATGATATCTTTTTTCGTCATCAATCACCTCCTTAATAGGCTTTGTTTATTTATATATATATATTCATAAAAATATGCTCGCAACTATAGTATCATCAAAATGTTACGGATTAAAATGTACCACAAAAACAGGATTTGGTCAACAAAAAAAATAGATTATTCTATTTAAAGCGATACGGTGAGTTTTTCAGCTCCCAGCAAGTCTTCGATCTCCATGATCAAATTCTCTGACGGCGCGACAAACAAATTTTCTCCCACCAACAACTGTATCCTGGCCTTAACAGGCGTATCTAAATGCAGGTATACCGGCGTTTTACCGGGTGAGGCACTCAACAATTGCTTGAGGCTCTCAAAAAGGTTATCTCGAATACCGGAAATATTAATATTCAATGCGGTGATCAGCTTATATATCTCATCTATTGGGAATAAATCATTTACAATAATTTTCGGAGATTCTTCCTTCAAATTTACTTTACCAGTCACCAATACAACGCTATTAGGCTGGATATACCGTGATACCTTTTGAAAGGCGCTCGGAAAAACAAGTACTTCAACCGAAGCATGTAAATCTTCCACTTTCAGGATAGCCATCTTTTCCTGCTTTTGGCGGGTTATGGTATGTTTGATCTTGGCGATCAAACCGACGATCTTAACGATATCCTGATCCTTGTGCTTTGTCAAATCACTGATCACTGAAGAAGTAAACCGGTTCAAAACCTTAGAATAGCGCGCTAAAGGGTGTCCGGAAACGTAAAAACCAAGCATATCTTTTTCGAAAGACAATAACTGCGTTTCTGACCATTCTTTTATGGAAACGTCATCCAGAAAATCATTCTTAAAACCACTTTCCTGGCCCTCATCGTTACCATCAAAAAACGACAACTGCCCCTTTATCCGGTCTTTTTGATTGCGGGAAGTAAACTCCATGATCTTATCTAATGAAACGAACATCTGCGCGCGGGCCATCCCAAACGAATCAAATGCCCCGCATTTAATAAGGCTTTCCAGGACTTTGCGGTTGACCACCCTCAGGTCAATACGCTGGCAAAGGTCAAAAAGAGAAAGAAAGGGGCCTGATTGCGTACGCGAAAGTATGATCGAATCAATGGCGCCGCGGCCTACATTTTTAACCGCCAAAAGGCCAAACCTGATCTTAGTATCCCCCTTGACTTTAAATAAGGCGTCGCTTTCATTTATATCAGGAGGTAAGACCTCGATCTTCATACGCTGCGTTTCAGAAACATATTCAACGATTTTATCGGTATTATCGCGTTCAGAAGTCAAAAGCGCGGTCATGAATTCAACCGGATAATTCGCTTTGAGGTAAGCGGTCCGGTAGGAAATAATGGCATAGGCAGCGCTGTGGCTGCGGTTAAAACCATATCCGGAGAAATATTCGATATTATCAAATATTTTACTGGCGACAGATTCCTTAATGCCATTCTTGATGCAACCGGTGATAAAATTCTTGCGCTGCTGTTCCATAACTTCAGGGTTTTTCTTACTCATCGCCCGGCGCAAAAGGTCAGCTTGTGCCAAAGGAAATCCCGCTAATACCGAGGCGATCTGCATGATCTGTTCCTGATAAACCATAATGCCATAGGTATCTTTCAAAATCGGTTCCATACTCTTATGATCATACTTGATGGGAACCTTATTTTTCTTGCGTTGTATAAAATCAGTAAGCATGCCTGAGCCCATAGGGCCGGGTCGGTACAGCGCCAAAAGCGCGATCAGGTCTTCAAACCGCTCTGGTTCAAGCTTGCGCAGAAGATCGCGCATCCCTGAACTTTCCAGCTGAAAAACACCCATCGTCTGCGCCGCGGCGAATAATTTATACGTCGCACTATCATCAAGCGGCACCTGCTTCATATCGATATCTTTATGCTGGGTTTCCTTGATCAGCTTTAATGTCTGATCAATTACCGTTAATGTCCGCAACCCCAGGAAATCAACCTTCAAGAGCCCTATTTTCTCTAAGATCGCCATACCATAGCCACTGGTTATCTGGTCTTCCTGTGTTTTAAACAACGGCATATAATTATTGAGCGGACGGTCAGCGATAACAACACCGGCAGCATGAACGGATGCATGACGGTTAAGCCCTTCAAGAGATAAAGCGGTGTCGATTAAATTCGTTATCTGAGGGTCAGTCTTATAAAGATTTTTGAGTTCCGGTTCGCTTTCCAAAGCGTCTTTGAGCGTCGTTCCCGGGTCAGGAGGTATTAATTTGGCAATACGGTCGACATCAGCATAACTTATGGCCATGACCCTTCCGACATCTCTGACCACTGCCCGGGCCTGCATAGTCCCGAACGTAATGATCTGAGAAACATTTTCCTGCCCGTATTTCTTGGTCACATAATCAATAACTTCCTGCCTGCGTTCATAACAAAAATCAATATCAATATCCGGCAGCCCTTTTCTTTCGGGATTCAGGAACCGTTCAAACAGTAAGCTGTACGTAAGCGGGTCTATATCGGTTATGCCTAAAAGATAGCTCACCAGGCTTCCGGCCGCCGAACCTCTCCCCGGGCCCACCGGTATTTGATTACTCTTGGCATAATGGATAAAATCCCAGACAATAAGGAAATAACTGGTAAACCCCATGCTCTTAATGATCTTAAGTTCGTGGGTCAAGCGATTACGTATTACATCTGTTACTTCCTTATATTTTTCCTGCAAGCCTTTTCTACAGAGTTCTTCGATAAAATCATCTTTATTCTGGCCTTCAGGGAGGGTGTATTTAGGCAGGTGGACCTTGGTAAAATCAAGTTCGAGGTTGCAGCGCCGGGCGATCTCCAGGGAATTCGAGATCGCTTCAGGAAAATCTTTAAACCGCTCTTTCATTTCCTGAGGCGATTTAAAATAAAATTCGTTGGTCTGAAAACGCATCCGGTGAGGGTCATCAAGAGTGGTCTGAGTCTGAATACACAAGAGCGCTTCGTGGCTTTTGGCATGGCTTTTTTGCAGGTAATGCACGTCATTGGTCGCCACAAGCGGTATATGCAATTCTTGAGATAGCTGTATCAATCCCTCGTTAACGATTTTCTGCTCAGCTATCGAGTTTTCCTGAAGCTCCAGATAAAAATTATCTTTGCCGAATATATGCAAGAATTCATCCGCGGCCTTTAACGCATCGTTAAAGCGGCGCTGGAGTATTAAAGCAGGGATCTCTCCCTTCAGGCAGGCGGTCAAAGCGATCAACCCGTCTTTATGGGCAATGAGCACTTCCTTATCAATACGAGGCCGGTAATAAAACCCTTCCAGGTATCCGATAGAAACCAATTTCATTAAGTTGCGATACCCTGTCTCATCTTTTGCTAAAAGGATCAAATGGTTCGCCGCGTCTTCTATGCCCCGTGACGTTTTATCAAGGCGGCTTTTCGGAGCGACATAAACCTCCGCGCCAATGATCGGTTTAATCCCTGCTTTTTGCGCCTCTAAATAGAATTCGATCGCGCCGAACATATTGCCATGATCGGTTATCGCCAGGGAATCCATTTTATAGTGCGCTGCTAATTTAAGAAGGTCTGCTATTCGACAAGCTCCATCAAGCAGGCTATACTGGGTATGCAGGTGTAAGTGGATAAATTCGGAGTGGGGCATTGTGTGAACAATCTATTCCCATTCAATTGTCGCCGGAGGCTTGGACGTTATATCGTAAACAACGCGATTAACCCCTTTGACTTCATTGATAACACGGTTGGAAATCCGTTCCATGACTTCATAGGGAAGCTTTGCCCAATCTGCGGTCATTCCATCGATACTGGTGACACAGCGAAGCACGATGGTATTTTCATAGGTACGTTCATCGCCCATAACGCCTACGCTCTTTACCGGTAAAAGCACGGCAAATGACTGCCATATCTCATTATACAAGTTTGCTTTTCTGATCTCATCAATAACACGGCTGTCAACCGCGCGCAGGATCTTAAGGCTGGGCTCGCTTACTTCACCAATAATACGGATAGCTAATCCCGGGCCGGGAAACGGCTGGCGATAAAGGATATCTTCAGGCAATGCTAACACCCGGCCTATCTGACGGACCTCATCTTTGAATAAATCACGCAGCGGTTCAACAAGCTTCAACCTCATATGCTCCGGCAATCCGCCGACATTATGATGGCTCTTGATCCGGCTCGAAGGAGCGCCCGTCGGAGATATCGATTCAATAACATCAGGATACAATGTCCCCTGAGCCAAGAATTTTACTCCTTTAACTTTATCCGCCTCTTCCTCGAAAACCTTAATAAATTCTCTCCCAATGACCTTACGCTTCTCTTCCGGATCAATAACACCTTTTAACCGGGTGAGGAATTGTTTACTGCGGTCTACGTAATCAAGGTTTAAATGATACATATTCCGGAAAACTTTTTTAATCTGCTCGGGTTCATTTTCCCGCAACAGGCCATTATCAATAAAAATACAACGCACGTTCTTACCGATAGCCTTATGCAGTAATAATGCCGCGACAGAAGAATCAACGCCGCCGCTTAAACCCAATACCACTTTATTCTTGCCAACCGTCTTTTTTATGGTATCAATGCTTTCTTTGACAAAGGAAGCCATGGTCCAACGCCCTGAACAGCCGCATATTTTAAAGAGAAAATTGCTTACAATCTGATTACCCTTTTCGGTATGGGTAACTTCAGGATGAAATTGGACTCCATAAATCTTTCTTTTCCGGTTAGAAATAGCCGCGATAGGGCTGTTAAGGGTATGCGCGCTGATATGGAACCCTGAGGGTAATTTTGTCACATAATCCCCGTGGCTTGCCCAACAGCTGAAATTACCCGGAAGATTGCTTAAAAGATCCCGGTTATCATCAATAAATAATTCCGCTTTTCCAAACTCGCGCTCCCGGGTATGCTTGGTCTTGCCATCAAGCATCTCGGCGATCAACTGCATCCCGTAACAAATACCCAAAACAGGTATTCCCAAAGTGAAGATCTTTTTATCAGGCAGAGGGCTCTTTTTATCAACAACTGAAGCCGGGCCTCCTGAAAGAATAATTCCTTTCGGGGCAGATTCGATGATCTGCTGGATCGGAGTATTAAAGGGGAGAATACGCGAAAACACTTTGTTTTCCCGCACTCTGCGCGCGATCAATTGGGTATATTGTGAACCAAAATCTAAAATTATAACTGTTTCTCTTCCCATAGCTGTCCCCTTTTGGTTTATTTTCCCATGCCTACCCGTTGCCCTACTTGGAATATTTTACCTTCCGTCTGTATGGAAGGCGCTATAATAATTTCCACATCATGCATTTCTCTTAAATTTGCCACACCCAAAGAACCCATGGAAGTCCGCAGAGCTCCCATTAAATTCTGTGAACCATCATCAACCTGCGCCGGCCCAAAAAGTATTTCTTGCAATCCCCCGGTCGTGCCGACTTGAATACGCGTGCCGCGCGGCAAGTTTACATGAGAGGTCGCCATACCCCAATGAAACCCTCTCCCCGGAGCTTCATGTGCCCGGGCAAAACTCGAACCGATCATAACCGCATCCGCGCCGCAGGCAAATGCTTTGCAAATATCTCCTCCCCGATTCATTCCGCCGTCAGAAATAATCGAAACATATCTGCCTGTCCTTTTAAGATAGAAATCGCGGGCAGCAGCCGCATCAACCGTTGCGGTAACCTGCGGGACCCCGATACCCAAAACCCCCCGCGTCGTGCATGCCGCGCCTGGCCCGACACCGATCAAAAGCGCTGCGGCACCGGTTTCCATAAGATCAAGCGTAGTTTCATAGGTCACGCAATTGCCGAGTATGACCGGGATTTTCATTGATTTACAAAACTTAACAAGGTCTAAGCTCTTATATGCTTGAGAAATATGTTTCGTAGTAGTTACCGTTGACTGAACGACAAAGAGGTCAGCCCCCGCGGCAACCGCAAGCTTGGAGAACTTTTCGGCAAATGCAGGTATACAACTGACTACCGCAGTACCTTTTTTACTCTTAATTTCATGGATCCTTTTGGATATGAGTTTCTCTTTAATAGGAGTCGTATAAACTGATTGGATCAATTTAGTAGCTTCTTGAGCAGAGACAGAAGCGATCTTTTCCAAAACAAGTTCTGGTTTTTCGTAGCGAGTTTGGATCCCATCAAGGTTTAATACGGCAATCCCCCCTAATTTTGACATAGCCAGAGCAAAATCAACATCCACAACTCCATCCATTGCCGCTGCTAAGATCGGAATATTAAACTTTTTGCCGCCGATCTCACAACTTGTATCAACTTCATTAGGGTTAATTGTTTGAGCACCCGGAACCAACGCAATTTCATCAAAACCGTAACAACGACGAGCCCGCTTCCCGATCCCTATCCATTCTGCCATAGTAACTCCTCTAATAAATATTCATAAAAATCAATTCATTAATAGGATGAAATACGTTAAAAAAACCAGAACATTTTACTGGATTTATCTTAACTGAAGGTATTGCAATAAGTTAAATATACTGAATTTGAAGAGTATTGTACAATATATTTTTTACTTTGTCAATACTTATTGTGGGAGGAAAAAAAGGCCTAAATACCCTCATTTTTTAATACTTTTAAGAACACAGCGACAATGGTCGGGTCAAACTGGGTGCCTGAACCTTCCTGAATGATCTTAAGGGCTTCTTCTTTCGAAAATGCCTTACGATACGGCCGGTCGGAAGTTAACGCCTGGTACACATCCGCAAGCGCAATGATCCGCGCTCCGATAGGGATATCTTCGCCTTTTAATCCATTCGGATAACCTTTCCCGTCCCAGCGTTCATGATGATAGAGGATATACGGGATCAAAGCATGGAGAAACTGGATCGGACGTATAATATCGACACCTATTCGGGGATGCCGCTTAATCTCTTCAAATTCTTCCTTGGAAAGCTTGGAATTCTTCAATAATATTTTATCACTAATACCGATCTTGCCTAAATCATGCAGGATAGAAGCCTGCTTTATTCGCTCTATCTCATTTTTTGACAGGGAGAGAGCGCGCGCTAATTCCGTGGCATAATAAACGGTCCGCTCGACATGTTCACCGGTATAATGGTCTTTTAATTCAAGGGTTTTGGCAAACGCAAGCACAGCTTCTATTAAACTCTGGTTAGCCTCTTTGGTCAGTTTATCGATCTTGTCCCTCAAGAAGCCCACATCAGAGCTATCTTCCTGTTTCTCCGCGCTCGTTTTATCTTTTTGGATATCCAAAGAAGTAAAAACGTTATTTCCACCGCTTTGTTTGACTTTACTTAAGATCTGTTCAGTCAATTCAATCAACTCCATCCCGACTAAAACCCTGTTTTCGGGATACGAGGCAACCGCGATGCTCAATTTTAATTTAACCATAGTCCGCTTATTCCCGAAATTATACAAATTAAACGCGTCTAAGATACGCTGTGACAAATTAAACGCAGCACTTCGGTCTAATCCGGGAGAAATAACAACAAACTCTTCCCCGCTAAAACGGACCACAATATCATAATCCCGCAGCATCTTCCTGAGCTGCTGGGCAAGCTGTTTTAAAACCAGGTCTCCGAATTGATGGCCATAAACTTCATTAATCGATTTGAAATAATCTATATCAAGCATCATAACGGATAAAGAGCTTCCACTTCTTTTAGCGCGCTCAAATTCCGGGTCAATGATCTCCAAAAGGTAACGATGGTTAAACAGCCCTGTTTGGGGATCACGCAAAACCAGCTGTTTTAACCGTTTATTGATCACCAGCAGCTCTTCGTTCAACTGTACGACCTTCTTATCTTTCTTTTTATATTCGGTGATATCTCGGACGATCGTAATGACCCGGACGACGCTATTGCCTTCAAAAACAGGGATCTTTCTTGTTTCAGTAACAATATCGCGCTCGCCTATTCTATTGGTTTCCTCGCTCACAAGGATTTTCCCGGAAGTAAAGACTTTTTGATATTCAGCGCGCACGGTATCGGGCAAAAAACAGAAAACTTCAAATAATTTCCTTCCGACCACGTCTGATTCTAACCCCAGGGATTCGTTTAATTTCTTAAAAGAGGTATTAAATAAAACGATCCTGAATTCCTTATCAATAACATGGATCGCCTCCCCTATCGCATCGATCATCGCATGATACTGCGACTCAGAATCTTTTAATGCATCCTCCATGCGTTTACGCACAGTAATATCTTCAACGGTTTCAAAAACATAGAGCGTCTTAGCTTTTGCATCTTTTATCGGAGTAGCAATGATCTTATAGATACGGTCATTGTTACAAAGCGCAGTTTCCGCGGAATGGGTCTGGCCGGTTTTGAGCGCTTTGAGGACAGGGCAATTATCGCACGGTTTATTTTTTGATTGAGTAAAAAAAGTCTTATAACAGGCCGGCGTTTTAAGATAATCTGTTTTAGGGAACCATTTTTTGAATGTCTTATTACACCAGACGATCTTCAGATCAGGGGATATAATTACTATCCCCATCATCACATTATCCAGCATGACTCCGGAGATCTCATAAGCAGCTAAATCGGAAAATTTTTTATGGGACTGTGAAGGGATAAGCGCGCGGACTGAAGCAGTAGTTTTAATTTTCTTTTTTGTTTTTTTGCGTTCTGCCATTTCAAAAGAATCCTTGTTTATTTAGGGAAACAAACCCTAAAACGTTACTCTCTCAACAAAGACACATTGAGTGCTAAATGATTTAGCACTATACCATATGAATAAAAAAAAGTCAATTCAAGAATTACTGTAACTGCAGTTAAGGTTAAGAGTTAGGTGGGGGCTGACGATTAGCGCTGGGTGCTAGGGGCAAGAGTATACTTGAACTTTACCGAATCTCCGATTTTTATCTTATATTTCCTGGCAACGCCTGATGCTACCTCTAAAACATACAGCGCTGTTGCATTCGGCCGAATAATTTCACAGGGTTCTTGAATACATGCAGGGACCTGTTCTTTTATAGCAACAATTTCTTTGCCAGAACTGATCCATATAATATCCAGTGGTATCCGCATATTCTTCATCCAAAAATTGTAAACTTCTTCTTTGGAGAAAACAAACAACATTCCTTCTCTCTCAGAAAGCGATTCTCGGAACATTAAACCACGAGTCCTCTTCTCAAAAGTATCGCAAACTTGCGCTTGAATACAATAATCAGAAAAACATACTTTAGTTATTGATCGTGAACTTGCGCAACCGCACAGGAACAATAAGACGAAGATTATAAAAAAAAGAGGTTTAGTAGACATACAAATGTAGAGCGGATTATTAGAAAATTAAAGGTTCCTGCCCTCACGCCGCTTGTGGCGGGCAAAGGCAGGACTGTTGGAACACTTAGTATTCTTTTTCGTGCTGCAAACTCATATCCAAAAACGCGCGCAATCTTCGAGACCTGGTCGGATGGCGTAATTTCTTCAAAACTTTTGCTTCGATCTGCCGGATCCTTTCACGCGTGACCTTAAAGATATTGCCGACCTCCTCCAAAGTACGCGGGCAGCCGTCACTAATGCCAAAACGTAAAACCAGGATCTTGCGTTCTTTATCTGAAAGTGTCTCTAAAATACTGTCCATTTCTTCTTTAAGCATCGCCCGCACCGCAGTATTTGCCGGTGAAGTCGCCCGTTTATCCTGGATAAAGTCGCCGAAATTAGTGTCTCCTTCATCGCCTATAGGCATTTGCAATGATATGGGCTTCTGCGCGAATTTCAATATCGCTTTAACCTTATCCTGAGACAGCCTCATCTTATAGGCGATCTCCTCCGGACGAGGTTCACGGTCATTTTCCTGCAGGAATATACGTGAAAAACGGATAATTTTATTGATCGTCTCGGTCATATGCACCGGGATGCGGATCGTACGTGCCTGGTCAGCGATAGCACGCGTGATCGCCTGGCGTATCCACCATGTAGCATAGGTAGAGAATTTATAGCCGCGCTTATACTCAAATTTCTCGACTGCCCGCATCAAACCGATATTGCCTTCCTGGATCAGATCAAGGAACGACAATCCACGGTTGTTGTATTTCTTAGCGATACTGACGACCAACCTCAAATTCGCTTCAACGAGCCGCTCCTTGGCATAATTGAATTTCATATTCGTATAACGGACGATCTTAAGCTGCTCTTTGATCTTTGCGAATGGCTCTGCAAGCACTTTGATGATCTGGCGCTTATGCGCCAAGTTCTTATGCTTATGGCGCTCTAAACTCTCAAACTCTTTGACCAACTTATTAAGTTTCTGGACGACCGCCTCGACAACCGAAGTCGTAAAATTAAATTGCATCAGCAGGTCAATTGTTTTAAAACTGCTGCGGCTGCGGCTGATACGCGCGGCAATCCGCTTAAACCGTTGGATGACCGACTTCTGGCTGATCGTGATCTCGCCTTTAATGACTTCTTCTAAATTAAGCCTGCCCTCACAGATATCTTTAACAAAAGACAATATTTCATTATGGGCAAAACGTGTCAAAAACACCGCCCGTTTAAACTTCTCTTCGGCATCCTCGATCTTTTTCGCTAAAGTGATCTCCGCATCCCGGGATAAAAGCGGGATAGACCCCATTTGCTTAAGGTACATTTTTACCGGATCATCGAGGGGAAAGAATTGTTCTTCAGTCTTTATCTGCTCTATTAAGATATCTTCTTTGGCCTGCGGGGGTGAGCCTTTCTCCGCTTCATGGGCCTCTTCGCTCTCCACAACCTGAATATCCTCACTGCCGAGCAAATCAAAAAGCTGATCGATCTCTTCCGATGAAGAGATGCCTTCAGGGAGAAGGTCATTAACCTCATCATAGGTCAAATACCCCTTACGCCTTCCTAATGCCAGTATCTTATCGACAATTTCCTTGCTGTAGGTTTTCTTTTTCATAGTATCGATTACCTCTTCTGGATTAAATGTTGAAATTCACGCATTAATTTTTGAATTTGCGCGTCATTACCTGAAGTTTGCGCTGTTTTTATTTCTTTTTGCAAACGGTGCCTGTGCAAACTCGTTCGTTTCATTTTTAAACGCTGTATACAATCGTTTACGATCTTTTCTTTATCCTGCTGGAAGACTTCAGGCATACAACTTGACTCGCACACCAGCTGGGAGATCTCTTCATCGGGGAAGCGGTTCATCAAAGACTTCGGCTCGATAACTTTGCCATCGAGAGAAAGCGAGAACAACAACCCCATCATCTTAGCGGCATTTTCATTCTGAAAGTCTTCAAGTTCAAGGGAATCCCTGACCCTTTCAATCAGCGTTGTTTCTTCCAATAATAATTGTATCAAAAGTCTTTCTGTAGGCGGCAGCGGCTGCAGTTTCTTAGGATGCGTTATCACTGCCTGTTCTCCTGAGGCAGGCCGCTCTTCTTTTAATTTCTTGAGTTCCAAAAGCAAAGATTCTTCTAAAACATCTAATTCCTGTGAAAGCTTCTTTATATACTCCGACCTGACGATCTCGTTCTTGCACCTCTGGATCGTAGATAACATTTCCGCCGAGATCATTACCTTGCTTTCAACCTCACTGCGGGGGTAGCGGCTTTTAAGCATCCGCATCTTATAGTCGAATACGTTTTCAGCATCCGTAATTTTCGCCTGAAACTCAAGCGCCCCGAACTTACGCACAAAGGAATCAGGGTCATAGCCTTCGGGAAGGCTGACAACTTTGACCTGCATATCTTCTTCAATGAGCAGATCCAAAGACCGCAGCGTTGCCATCTGGCCCGCTAAATCGCCATCATAGACCATGACAACATTACGGGTGTAACGTTTGATCAACCTGATCTGATCATCAGTGAGCGCGGTCCCCAATGAAGCCACAACATTCTGCACACCCTGCTGGTAAGGCATCATAAAATCCAGATAGCCTTCGACCACCACCGCGCAATCTTGTTTACGGATAGCTTCCCGGGATAAATGCAATCCATATAAATTTCTTCCTTTGACATACACAGGAGTCTCAGGAGAATTCACATACTTAGGAGATTGTTCTTCCTTAAGCTTACTCTCTGTTTCAGGCAGTAATCGCGCGCCAAAAGCGATAACATTTTCTTTTATATCAAAGATGGGCACGATTATTCTATTACGGAACCGGTCATAATACCCTGACCCTGTCTGTCGCGGCAGAATAAGGCCGGCCTTTTCCATAAGAGAAAGGCTCATATCATGCGAACGTAAATGCGTCAAAAGCGCATCCCAGGCATCAAGCGCTACTCCAACCTTACATACCTTAAGGGCATCAGGAGTAATGCCTCTTTTGAGCAAATATTCTTTAGCCTTCTTGCCGGATGCGGTTTCCAGGTTTTTCTCATAAAAAGCAAGCGCAAGAGCGTTAACTTTATAAAGCTGCGCATTAAGGCTGGCGTGCAAAGGGTTCTGTTTTTGTTTTTCAGGTAAAACAACGCCGGCTTTTTTAGCGAGTACCTCGACAGCTTCAAGAAACTCCAACCGTTCATATTGCACTAGAAAATTAAACGCGTTGCCCCCTGCGCCGCAGCCAAAACAATGATAGATCTGTTTATCAGCTGATACGACGAACGAGGGTGTTTTTTCGTGGTGAAACGGGCATATCCCTTTAAAATTCCTTCCGGCGCGTTTAAGAGTAATAGAACTGCCGATCAATTCGACGATGTCTATCCGGCTTAATATTGAATCTAAAATGATCTCGGGAATATGTCCGGCCATAGTTCCTTTAAGGAATTATTACGAATTACTTGTTCCTGGTGACGCGCGTAAAACCTGAACACTCAAGAATAGAAAACGAGAAATCTTTCTGAAGTTTATCAAAGAGTAAATTAAGCCCCAGGGTATCAGACGAAATGTGGCCAGCGATAACGACATTCAAATCAGCGTCTTTGACTTTTTTGAAATGTTCCTCGCTTAAATGCATTGAAACAAGCGTTCGAACGCCCGTTTTGTATAATTTATCATATACATCTTTATGGCCTTCCGTGCCGCCGGTCATTTCAACAAAGATCTTACCGGCCGGCCGCTTTGGATTGCCCAGGATTATTTTAGGCCCAGACAGCCTGCGCGTTGCCTGCTGATATTCAGGGATTTCATGCAAAATATCAATGATATCAGATACTTTTCCAGGCTGACGCATACGCAACAATTTCTCTAAATACGCGGCAACGTGGTTATCCGCAGGCGTATGCACACAAAGAAACGGGATATCAAGCAGGCGCGCAGCATCAACCGCGCGCATATGATTCGCAGGCAAAATGCGCCTTTGCACTTCGCGTTTTCTTTCCTCAAGGAGCCCTTGAGCAACGTTCACGGGGACTCCCACATTAACCAATAGATCAACCTGCAGCTGCATCACCTCATAGAGCCCGGCAAATGCTTTTCCTTCAGGATGATGAGAAACAACCAGATCAATCCCCTGGCTCCTGCGCAACCTGTCAGCCAATAAGATCTCCGGAACTTCAATGTCAATTCCGAGCAGTATTTTGCTCACCTGGCTGCGGGGATTGCCATAGAGTATCGCGGTATCAGAATATGATTTTATGCGAGATTTATCTTTCCGAGGGTCGCTTGCTATGCCGTACTTCACTATACCGCGGTAAAGCTTGGATAATTCCATCACTTATTTCTCTTCTGGTTCTTGGACCTCTAACACCGTTTCATTGAATTTCTCGTGTGTCATGAATTTCGACATTACCCCATCCCAAAACCAGCGGTATGTTGAAGAAGCCATAGTATACAAAGGCTTCCCGGAATATGAATTTACCACGCTATTCTTCAAATAAGCGACCGATGATATTAAAAGCGCAAACGACACAAGGCTCGTCAAGAAAAAGGCACGGATGAAACTGACGACACAACCTCCCCATTTGTTCAACTGCGGGACAGCTTCCATTTTCAGGTAGCGCCCAAACGTTTCCCGTAAAACGACAAAAACTAAATAACTCGCGGAAGCCAACAGCACAAAAATAATACAATCCAGAAATTCTTTCGGGAGGATTTTTAAGTTTATTCGCGCGGCAAGAAAATCAGATACGATCGCGTAATAATGCAATGATATATAAATTGAAAACATAGTTCCCAAGAACTTAAAAAGCTCTGAAGGGAAACCGTTTTTTAAACCGATGTAACAAAACCTCAAAAGGATCAAGACAAAAACTATATCTACCCAGTTAAACTGCCTGACGGTATCGAATATCATAATTACTTATAAAATAGGATTGTAGGGATCAATGAAAAGAAACAATGAAAACGTTTTCAATATTCCAGGAACTTTTTAAAGTATACCACACAGAATAACTCTTGTCAACTCTATTATAGCATTATAACTACCTTGAAATACTAAAGTTACACACAAAGAGCTTTCTTTATGACAACCGGGATTCTTAGCTGTTTTATGAAGAAAAAACTGTTTTTAACCCTGTTTAAGAAGCTAAGAAAAACCTTTAAGAATGATAAAAGGGCGAAGCTAAAACCAGCGCTTCGCCCTTTTATCTAACGTACTGCTCAAATCACTTATTTTAAGAGCCCGATCTTAATACATTCCTCCCATACCGCCCATTCCGCCTCCCGGAGGCATTGGTGGCATTTTATCTTCCTTTTCAGGTTTATCAGCCACTAAGCATTCGGTAGTCAGCAATAAAGAAGCGATACTGGAAGCATTTTGTAACGCAGACCTGGTCACTTTTGTCGGATCAATGATACCTGCGTCAATCATATCGACGTAAGCATCCGCATTAACATCATAACCAATGTTGGTCTTTTCTTTTTTGATATTCATAACCACAACAGAGCCCTCTAAACCGGCATTCCCGGCAAGCTGACGGATAGGTTCTTCAAGCGCTCTTTTGACAATATCAACGCCTACTTTTTCATCTCCAGAAACTTTCAATGAATCTAACGAAGGAATTGCACGAATGAACCCTACGCCGCCGCCAGGAATAATACCTTCCTCAACTGCCGCGCGAGTCGCATGAAGCGCATCTTCCACCCGAGCTTTTTTCTCTTTCATTTCAGTCTCAGTCGAAGCACCGACATTGATAACCGCTACACCACCTGCAAGCTTGGCTAAGCGTTCCTGCAGTTTTTCTTTATCATAATCTGAATCTGTATCATCGATCTGCTTGCGAAGCTGAGAGATCCTGCCGTTGATCGCCGTTGTTTTACCGGCACCTTCAACGATAGTAGTGTTCTCTTTATCAACTTTCACCCGTTTTGCACGGCCTAAATCTTCGATATCAACACTTTCTAACTTGATACCTAAATCTTCGGTCAAAGCCTTGCCATTGGTGACGATGGCGATATCTTCAAGCATCGCTTTTCTTCTATCACCGTAACCAGGAGCTTTTACGGCGCAGGCGGTAAATGTCCCGCGGATCTTATTGACAACTAACGTTGCCAATGCTTCACCTTCGACTTCTTCGGCTATGATCAAAAGCGGTTTACCGGTCCGTGCTATCTTCTCCAATAAAGGAAGCAGGTCCTTTAAAGAAGATATTTTTTTCTCATGGATAAGAATGTATGGTTCTTCTAAAACAACTTCCATTCTATCCGCATCAGTTACAAAATACGGGGACAGATAGCCTTGGTCAAACTGCATACCTTCGACGACTTCTAAGGTAGTTGCCGTTGATTTTGCTTCCTCTACCGTAATAACGCCGTCTTTACCGACTTTTTCCATTGCTTCGGAAATCAAGTCGCCGATTGCTTTATCGGAATTGGCAGCGATAGAAGCGACCTGTGCCACTTCTTTTTTATCTTTAATAGGCTTAGAAAGTTTTTTAAGCTCTTCGATGACTTTTTCAACTGCTTTTTCGATCCCGCGCTTTAATGCCATCGGATTCGCTCCGGCAGTAACGTTTTTCAAACCTTCGCGGTAAATTGCTTCTGCTAAAATGGTCGCGGTCGTGGTACCGTCCCCGGCGATATCTGAGGTTTTCTCCGCGACTTCTTTAACCATCTGCGCGCCCATATTCTCATAAGGATCTTCCAAATCGATCTCTTTGGCGACCGTGACTCCGTCTTTGGTGATAGTCGGAGAACCGAATTTCTTATCAAGGACGACATTACGCCCTTTTGGGCCTAAGGTCACCTTGACCGCAGCAGCCAACTGCTCAACACCGCTTAAAATCTTTCTGCGGGCTTCATCACGAAACAATAATTGTTTTGCCATTTTCCCCCCTGTTTTATTTAATGATTGCCAGTATATCTTCTTCTTTCATGATCAAAAGCTCTTCGCCGTCTTTGGTCGTGATCTCATTCCCGGAATATTTCCCGTATAATATCTTATCACCGACTTTGACTTCTAAAGCTTTCACCGTACCATTTTCCAAGACTTTTCCTTTACCGACTGCGATAACCTCTGCCTCTTGAGGTTTTTCTTTTGCCGTATCAGGTATAAAAATGCCTCCCTTGCTTTTTGATTCTGCCTCTAAAGGCCTCACCACAACACGGTCTCCTAACGGTTGGATCTTCATTGCCACACCTCCTCTTGTGTTTTTGTCTGAACACCTATTAGCACTCTTAGACTCAGAGTGCTAATTATAAACAAATTAATTCGTTTGTCAAGTAATTTTTTGTTTTGCTATTACCGATTTATTGCTGAAGAGATTCATCAATGAGCGCCAAGACTTCCCCGATATTAACGGAATCTCCCTCGTTAAAAAAGACCTCGCTAATAATACCCGCTGACGGGCTCGGAAGATTAAAAGCAGCTTTATCGGTAGTCAATTCAACCAGAGATTCTTTATCTTTGACCGTATCACCCGCTTTAAAGTACCAAAAAGACACGGTTGCTTTCTGGATCCCTTCTCCTAATTCCGGCAGAATCACCTGAATCATAACGCCAGCCTCCTTCGCAGAAGATCTTCTGTCAACGTTTGCTTTACCTGGAGCATAGAAACTTCCCTCTGCAATACCCCTTCCAGGGAAGTCATCGTAATATCCATGCCGCAGGGGCGGATAAACGAAAAATTTGACAGGTCGTTATTCTTGATATTAATCGCCAATCCATGGTAGGTAATCCACTGTTTTATGGCAATCCCTAAAGAGGCGATCTTTTGATTTCCGACCCAAACGCCGCTTGCCCCCTCTTTTCTCAAGCCCGTGACCCCAAAAGCCCCTAAAAGTGCTAGTCCTACTTCTTCAAGTGACCGCAGATAATAGCGGATATCCTTTTTGCCTTGGGCCAGATTAATGATAGGATAGACCAGTTGCTGTCCGGGGCCGTGATAGGTGACATCACCGCCTCGTTCAACATCATAGATATCTATACCACGGCGTTTTAATGCCTCAGGATCTGCCAGAATATTTTCTTTTTTCCCCGATCTTCCGACAGTAATAACCGCTGGATGCTGGCAAAGAATAACCGCAGCAGGCAAACGGCCGCACGCCACGTCTTGAAACACACTTTTTTGGAATTCCCGGGCTTGCTGATAATCCACTACCCCTAAATCAAACAACTTAAAACTCATGACAACGCCTCTGAAATCGATTCAGAAAGCGTCGGATGAGGAAAAATCATTTCCTTTAACGCCTGGGTTGTCCGTCCAGAATCTATCGCTAAAGAAATAATGCTGATCAATTCGGTTGCTTTAGGCCCTATAATAGATGCGCCCAGTATCTGCGAAGTCCTGCTATCAGCATTGATCTTGAGAAACCCTTCAGTCTCATCAAGGATCCTTGCCATTCCAGAACCCAAGAAATCAAATTTCGATATGCTCACCGGTATTCCTTGCGCCTTTGCCTGTTCTTCAGACAAACCGATGCTTGCGATCTCCGGCTCAGTAAAAATGCAATTAGGGACGCTGGCAAGATTTATTTTCTTCAATTGTGATGGCGCAGCCATATTTTCAACAGCGCGCCTTCCCTGATAAGCGGCAAAATGAGCAAGCATCAGCTTTCCCGTACAATCCCCTGCCGCATAAATGGTAGGAATAGTGGTCCTGCCGTAATCATCAACGACAATGCGCCCTTTTTCCTGTGCTAAACCTAAGCTTTCAGAATAAAGTCCCGCAAAATTTGGTTTCCTGCCGACACAAACCAATATAAGATCATAGGCGCTCATATCAAGCAACACAGCATCGGTATTAACCATAACCGTGATATTCTTTTTCTTAAAAACAACCTCTAATTTCCGAGAAACATCACGGTCTTCTCCCGGCAATAACTGCCCGGAAAGCTCTGCTATGGCGACCGTGCTTCCCAAAGAAGAAAATAAACTCGCGAATTCGCAACCGATCACTCCGCCTCCAACAATAAGCAGCGCGCGGGGAATCTCGGTAAGCGCGACCATTTCATCGCTTGAGATAATTTTTGTTTTATTAAATTTTAATTTCTCGAGTTCAACAGGTTTTGAACCGCTGGCAATAAGGATATGTTTGGTTTTTATCTGCCCCCCTGCTGTTTTAATCGTATCAGAAGAGATGATCTGTGCTTCAGAATTGATATAATCAAGCCCTTTGAGCATAAATTCCATGCCGCGGCGAAGGCCGGCGACAAGAGAATCTTTTCTTTTCTGGATTTCCGCAAGGCTGATAGACGCTTGCTCGCCACAATCGATACCGAATGTTTTCGATTTCTTCACAAGGTTAAAAACTTTTGAAGATTGGATCAATGTTTTGGTTGGAATACAACCATGATTAAGGCAGGCTCCGCCGATAAAAGAGCGTTCCACCAGGGCTGTTTTTAACCCCAGTTTCTTTGCAGTCATTGCAGCATTAAACCCGGCCCACCCTGCACCAATGATCGTAAGGTCATACATACAAACACCTCAAATAAATATTTTAATACTGTTTAAGAAGTTTAATTAATTCTCGAATAGATTCAGCGGACCCAAGAAATGCCTCTTTTTCAGAACTGTTTAAATCTAAAATGTTGATTTTACTGATCCCCTGCCTGCCTAATTGGCAGGGCACCCCCACACAGATGCCTTTTACCCCATATTCTCCGTCAAGATAGGCAGAAACCCCCAACACGCGTTTTTCATCCTGCGCGATCACGCGGACAATTTCCGCGATAGCCGCAGACGGCGCAAAGAAAGCGCTGCCACTGCCCAAAAGCAAGACGATCTCCTGCCCGCGCTTCTTGGTACGCTCAACTAATGCATTGATACGCTCAGGAGAACCCAGAGTATCAAGTATTTTACCTTTGACTTTGGTAAAACGAGGAAGCGGCATCATAGTTTCACCATGGCTGCCGATCACGCATGGCTCGATATCAGTAACCGCCGCCTTAAGATCATGGGCAATAAGGTTGCTAAAACGCGAGGCATCCAAGGTCAAACCCATACCAAAGACTTTTCTTTTATCAAAACCTGTCACCTGCAAAGCCAGATACGTCATCACATCCAAAGGATTCGTGACCACGACCACGATCGAAGACGGCGCAAGTTCCTTGACCGCGCCGCAAACACTGCCGACGATCTCGGCATTTTTACTGATCAGGTCTTCCCGGGTCATACCGGGTTTTCTGGCAAGGCCGGCAGTAACCACCACAATGTCAGAGCCTTTTATATCTTGAATTTCCTGGCTTCCCTGAATAGCATAATGGCATTTAAGAATAGAGCGGCAATCATCAAGGTCCTCGGCTTTTCCCTGCGCTACTCCTTTAAGGATATCAATAAGTGTTACCTTGCCTAAATTTTGCTCGGCAACACGCATCGCCGCAAGCGCTCCAACATTTCCTGCCCCAATAATACTTATCTTCATGGTAACTCTCTCTTAAGGAATATTTGAAATAAATCTTATAGCTTTTGAATAATGGCATCAGCCATTTCTTGAGTACCTACTGCCGTGGGATCGTTCAGATGAGGCTTAAGATCATAGGTTACGAATTTGCCTTCTGCCAGGATATCCTTTACCGCTTTCTCCAGGCGGTCTGCCGCGTTCTCTTCGCCTATATGGCGTAACATGAGCACCCCGGAGAGGATCATTGCCGTCGGATTGACTTTATTCAATCCTTTATACTTCGGAGCTGAGCCATGGACCGCTTCAAATACAGCCAGATCTCCTCCGATATTGGCGCCGGGGGCAATACCCAATCCGCCGATCAAACCCGCGCAGAGATCAGAGATTATATCACCATAAAGGTTGGGGAGAACCAAAACATCGTAATTATGAGGTTTTAGAACCAACTGCATACACATATTATCGACTATTGCTTCTTCAAAGATTATTTTATCGGAATATTCTGCCGCGACTTCCCGCGCCGTGCGCAGGAATAACCCGTCGGTAAACTTCATAATGTTGGCTTTATGGACAGCGGTGACTTTCTTGCGGTTATACTTGACGGCGTATTCAAAAGCATAACGCACAATACGCTGCGAGCCTGTTCGAGAGATCGGCTTGATCGATATGCCTGAATCAGGACGGATCTTTTTTTTGCTGTATTTTTCTATTCTTTCGATCAAATCCTTAGTTTCCAAACACCCCTCTTCGAATTCAATTCCTGCGTATAGATCTTCGCTATTTTCCCTGACGATCACTAAATCGATATTCTTAAAATTTGATTTGATCCCCTGATATAACTTCGCCGGACGCACGCAAGCATACAGGTCTAATGCCTGGCGTATCGCGACGTTGACCGAACGAAACCCCTCTCCGATCGGAGTAATGATCGGGCCTTTAATGGCGATCTTATTCCTGCGGATAGAATCAAGCGTCTCTTCCGGCAGGAGTGAATTGTATTTTTCTAACGCATCCTGGCCGGCAAAAGCGACCTCCCAGTCGATTTTAACGCCGGTAGCATCTACGCATCTTTTTGCCGCGCGGGCAACTTCCGGGCCTATGCCGTCTCCGGGTATTAAGGTAATTTTATGGGCCATATTTTCTCAATTCTTAAGTTATCGGGAGACTTCAGGTAATTTCCCATGTTTACGGTAATACTGAATGATCCCGCCTTCTTTCAATAATTCCTGCATAAACACAGGAATAGGTTTGCTCTGTAGTTGGATATGCTTTGTCGCATTAGTAACGATACCCTTATCCAAGTCAATAGTCAGAATATCGCCTTGGTCTATTTTATCCGTATCGGTCTCAATTAAAAGTAACCCGACATTAAAACTATTGCGAAAGAAAATACGCGCGAAGGTCTTGGCTAAGATCGCGGTGATCCCTGATTCTTTAATGACGAGCGGTGCCTGCTCGCGGGAAGACCCCATGCCAAAATTTTCACCAGCCACCAGGATCGATTGCCCGGGAGTTATCTTTTGATAAAAATCAGGGTCAATATCTTCCATTATATGTTTTGCCAGCTCATGTATATCGGTGATCGAGAATTTATAACGGCCGGATATGATAAAGTCCGTATTAATATTATCCCCTAATTTCAGGCTTTTTCCTTTAATCTGCATCTGCAGAATTCTCCCTTTCGCAGGAAGCGAAACACCAACGCAATTCCTTTTAAGCGTTGGGTGTTACTTCTTAGCATTACAACTGGCGGAATTCTTCGGTATTCTTGGCCTTTGCCATAGCCTGGTCTAAAGTAATAAAACCTTTTTGATACAAATCTTTCAATGATTTATCCATCGTCCTCATGCCATATTGACTGCCGGTCTGCATAAGCGTCGGGATCTGCTCAATTTCCTGTTCCCTGATCAAATTCCTGATACCGGGAGTGCCGACCATGATCTCAGTCGCTAATACCCTGCCTCTGCCGGAAGCTTTCGGAAGCAAGAGCTGAGATAATACTCCCTGCAAACAGTTCGCTAACTGCAAGCGCACCTGTTGTTGTTGATACGGCGGAAACACATCGATGATCCTTTCAATGGTCTGCGGAGCATCAGGAGTATGCAAGGTCGCTAAAACAAGATGGCCTGTTTCTGCCGCGGTCAAAGTCGTTGAAATAGTCTCAAGATCGCGCATTTCTCCGACGATAATAACATTCGGGTCTTGGCGCAGCGTATGCTTGAGCGCGTCCGCGAAAGAATGAGTGTCTGCGAATACCTCCCGCTGCTTGATAACACATTTCTTGTTATAATGGATAAATTCAATCGGATCCTCAATAGTGATCATCAGCGCTTCGCGCTCATTATTAATAAGCTCGATCATTGCCGCTAAGGTCGTCGTCTTACCGACACCGGTCGGGCCGGTAACCAAAACCAGGCCATTGGGCTTACGGGCTAGATCAAGGGCTACCTGCGGCAGCCCTAATTCATCGATAGAAGGGATCGTAAGCGGCACACGCCGAAATGCTGCCTCAACACAACCCTTCTGCAAATGGACATTCACCCTGAAACGGTCTAACCCCGGAAGCGCCAGAGACAGATCAAGTTCCAGGTCTTTCTCAAACATCATTTTTTGCGGATCAGTCAAAATACTGTAAATGAGTTTTTTTAAATTCTCTTTGGTCGCGACTGCCTGTTCAGTCCTTTGCAATTTACCATCAACACGCAATAAGGGAGGTTCACCTTCAGTTAAATGTAAGTCTGAAGCCCCTTTCTCAACGCATAACAACAGCAATTCACGAACTTCCATATCTATCCTCCATAATTGTTGGTTTCCAAAAACCAACCATACCCGACCAATAAAAAATTATAAATACTTTCTGGGGTCAACTATCTTTCCCGCTATAGCCGAAGCAATAACCGTCGCCGGAGAAGCAAGATAAATAAAAGCCTTAGGATTACCCATCCTGCCTTTAAAGTTCCTGTTTGCGGTAGAAATGACGATCTCGCCATCCGCAGGAATGCCGTTATGCGTGCCAACACAAGGCCCGCATCCCGGGGCTACGATCACAGCACCCGCTTTAATAAGCGTCTCAACGATCCCGAGCCTGCAGGCAGTCAAATAGATATCACGTGATGCCGGCACAATAATACACCGTACCCCCGAAGAAACCTTTCTGGACTTCAAGAGAGAAGCCGCAATCTTTAAATCAGCAAGCCTGCCATTGGTACAGGTACCAACAACCGCTTCATTGATCTTTATATTCTTTAATGTATCAACCGACGAAACCGTGTCGACATTGTGAGGAACCGAAACTTGCGGTTTAAGTTTAGAAATATCAAATTCTAAAACTTTACAATACACCGCATCACGGTCAGCAACGACCGGTTTTATTTTCTTAAAATCTTTCAGGCGGGCTTTTAACCAAAGAGCGGCCTTCTCATCAAACGGCATAAAACCGGCCTTAGCGCCCATTTCAACTACCATATTACACATGGTAAAACGCCCATCCATATCGAGTTTATCGATGGCCGGGCCGCAAAATTCTATTGCTTTATAAGTAGCGCCGTTAGCGCCGACAGAACCAATAACATGTAAAATAATATCTTTAGCGTAAATGCCTTTCGGGATTTTCCCCTGTATTATGACTTTAATAGTTTCAGGGACTTTAAACCAGTTTTTTCCCGTCGCCAGGGCAATAGACAGATCGGTAGAGCCGACACCGGTAGAAAATATCCCCAGGGCCCCATAGGTGCAAGTATGCGAATCAGCGCCCAGGACCAAGTCCCCGGGCAGGATCTCCCCTGACTCAGGGATAACCTGGTGGCAAACCCCGCAGCCAATATCATACAACAACGCGTCATACTCTTCTGAGAAAACGCGCATTTTCTTATGCACGCGCGATACCCCTTCGCTCGGCGAAGGAGCGCTGTGGTCTATGACCATACAGAATTTTGTCTTTAAATCTTTTAATCCTAATTCCTTAACCCGGTCAATAATGATAGACGACGTTCCGTCCTGCCCGAAGGTAAAATCAACTGAACATAACGCAAGGTCACCCGCGGACAATATTTTTCCCGCGTGCTTACTTAAGATCTTCTCGGCAACTGTTTTTCCCATCATCCGTTTTGATACTTTGATTTATATTTTTTTAACCCACGCTTCGATCTTATCCATGCCTTTTTCAATCTGCGCTAAGCTGGTGGCAAAACTAATACGGACATAATCATCCCGGCCGAAGCTCTTCCCCGGGATCAACGCGACACCTGCTTCATCAAGCAGGCGTGTGGCAAAACTTAATGAATCCAGTTTAAGTGCGGAAATGTCGCAAAAAATGTAAAACGCTCCCTGAGGATGGCAATACGTGATCCGGGGAATATTTTTTAAGCGCATTTGAGCGTAATCGCGTTTTTTCTGAAACTCCACACACATAGCACGAGAGAATTCCCCCGGCATAGATAATGCCGCAACTGCCGCTTTCTGGCTGATCGATACCGCATTTGACGTCGAATGATCCTGAAGATTGGATATCGCATTGACAATATCCAGGGGGCCGCCTAAATACCCGATACGCCAACCGGTCATCGCATGGCTTTTGGAGAGGCCGTTAACGGTGATCGTTAAATCATATATATCCTGCCCGAATGACGCGATAGAGACATGTTTGAGGCCGTCAAAAATGATCGTCTCATAGATCTCATCTGAAATGACAAAAACCTTCTTCTGGACACAAATCTGGCTTATTATTTTTAATTCATCCGAGGAGTAAACACACCCTGTCGGATTAGACGGGCTATTGAGGATCAAAACTTTAGTCTGCGGGGTAATATTCTTCTCTAGATCGTCAGGAGTCAGCTTAAAGTTATTGCTCGCCTGCGTTTTGATAAAACGGGGTATACCTTCGCAAAGGTTGACCATTTCAGGATAGCTTACCCAATAAGGAGACGGGATCAATACTTCGTCATTCTTATCAACCAGGACAAAAAGCGCGTTGAAAATACTATGTTTTGCCCCGCAGGAAACAACTACCTGGTGTGGTTCATAAATTAAACCATTGTCCCGTTTAAATTTTTCGCTGATAAGTTTTCTTAATTCAGGAATGCCGGTCGTAGGAGTATATTTGGTAAACCCGCTTCTAATCGCCTCCATAGCTGAAGTTTTTACTTCATCAGGAGTGTCAAAATCAGGCTCGCCAGCAGCAAAACTGACGATATCTTTGCCTTCTGATCTGAATTTATTTGCCTTTGAGGTAATGGCAAGCGTTGAGGATGGATTTATTTTTCTTAAACGATCAGCTAACCGTGTCTCTATTCGCATGGTCGTTAATAACGATTATAAAGAATCCCGTTCTTTCTTGAAAATATTACGTAAGCCGCCCAGGAATTTCTTTGTCGGTTTCTTCTCGAGTATGGGCTTTTCCTGCGTTTTGGTTTCAGCTTTCTGCTTAGGCTCTTGCTCACTCTCCTGCAGAGTTTCCTGAACAGGTACTTCATGAGCCTTGGATTCTTTTCCTTTTGCCTCTTTCTTGGCTTTCTTAGCTTTTTCTTTAATTTCCGTAAGTTCGAAGATCACCATCTCCGCATTATCACCGCGGCGCTGTCCCAGCCGGATGATCCTGGTATATCCGCCGGCCCTCTTCTCAAAACGTTTGGCGATATCATTAAAAAGATTTTTCACCAACTGATGGTCATTGAGTACCTCAAAGGCATGCCTGCGTGCGGCGAGGGTACCCAATTTACCCATCGAGATAAGTTTTTCTACTAACGGTTTGACCGCTTTAGCTTTCTGGAGCGTTGTGGTAATACGCTGATAAACAATTAAATTCCGGGCTAAACTATGCAACGTAGCCTTACGCCAACTGGTAAAACGATTATTCAGTGATTTTGCTTTACGATGTCTCATTGATACATTACCCTTTCTTTAATTTCTTAGGATCTATCTGCATACCTAACGACAATCCCATTCCGCCGATAAGCTGCTTGATTTCCATTAAAGACTTTTTCCCGAAATTCTTAAAAGCCAGCATCTCTTCTTCAGACCGTTTCACCAGGTCAGAGATCGTCTTAATATTTGCTTCCCGCAAACAATTAGAACTGCGTACGGAGAGTTCAAGTTCCGAGATCGGTAATCTGAGCTTTTCATAGAGAGCGACCTCTTCTTTTGTCATTTCGGGTTCTTCCTGTTCTTCAGGCAGCTGCCCGAAATTAACAAAAATATCCAAATGCCGCTGGAGGATATTCGAAGCATATAAAAGCGCGTCTTTCGGGCTTATTGAACCGTTGGTATAGATTTCCAGGATCAACTTGTCATAATCGGTCCGCTGTCCGACACGCGTGTTCTCAACACTAAAAGTAACTTTTTTAACCGGGCTAAAGAGCGAATCAATAGGGATAACACCGACCGTCTGGTCTTCTTTTTTATTAAGTTCACCGGAAAGATAACCACGGCCCCGGGAAACTTCCATCTCCATGGAAAAAGGAGTATCTTTTGTTAAGGTCGCGATATGCAGATCAGGATTAATGATCTCAATAGTCTCATCAGCTTCAATATCTTTTGCCTTAATTTCTCCTTTAGTGTTTTTCTTTATATACACCAGCTTCGGTATTTTTGAATTTGATCTCAAAACTAAGTTCTTAATATTTAACACGATCTCGGAAACATCTTCCACGATACCAGGCAGCGCAGCAAATTCATGCTGGACGCCATGCACCTTGATAGAAGTTACCGCGCTTCCTTCAATAGAAGAAAGCAATACACGCCGCAGTGAATTACCTATGGTAACACCATAGCCGCGCTCAAAAGGAGCGGCAAAGAATTTTCCATACGTATTAGTATATGAGGACTCTTCACACTCTAATTTCTTTGGCAGCTGAAAATCTCTCCATTTTACTCCCATTCTTGCCTCCCTAAGTATATTAGTTTCTTAAGAAACTAGTATTGTCGACTCTTTGGTTTATTTAGAATAGAACTCTACGATCAGCTGTTCCTCGATCGGCTGTTGAATATCTTGTTTTTCCGGTAAGCGTAATACCGTCGCTTTTAAATCCTTAGGCTCAAACGTAAGCCATGTCGGGACCGTCCGGTCTTTCGAAAGTTCCATATTATCTTTTAATTTAATCATTGCTTTATCTTTTGCCTTAACCTCAACCACATCATCTTTCTTCACCCGAAAAGACGGGATATTGACGCGATGGGAATTCACATAGACGAAATTATGGCGCACGATCTGGCGCGCCTGAGGGCGGGAAACTCCCAAACCTAACCGAAAAATAACATTATCGAGCCGTGTCTCTAAAAGTTGTAAAAGCACCCTTCCGGTAACCCCTTTGGTCTTTGAGGCGATGTCAAAATATATGCGGAATTGTTTTTCTAAAACACCATAGATCCTGCGGACTTTTTGTTTTTCACGCAATTGGACGCCATAGTTAGACAGTTTCATCCGGGTCTTTGCCGGGCCATGCTGGCCCGGAGCAAAGTTCCTTTTGGAAACACCGCATTTTTCAGTATTACACCGGTTTCCTTTGAGAAATAATTTTTCCTGCTCTCGCCTACATAATCTACATACTGCATCCGTATATCTAGCCATGTATCTTATACTCTCCTCTTCTTCTTTGCCCTGCACCCGTTATGCGGGATAGGAGTCAAATCTTTAATGATAGTCACGTTCAAACCGGCGGCTTGCAACGCCCGTATCGCTGACTCTCTTCCGGGTCCGGGGCCTTTCACATTGACCTCTATATCCTTAATACCGATCTCTTTTGCCTTACGGGCTGCATCAGTCGCTGCGGTCTGAGCGGCAAACGGAGTGGAACGTTTCGAACCGCCATACCCGACAATACCGGGAGTAGACCATACTAAAACATTGCCTTGCTTATCGGATATCGTAATGATCGTATTATTAAAACTCGCTTGAATATGGGCAATACCGGCTGTTATACCTCTGGCTATTTTTTTCTTTTTTGCTTTTTCTGTCATTACCTTCTCCTCTAATTAATTGAAAAATCTCTCCTGCGCGCAAAAAATACGCTTACATAAAGCGTTAAGCGGTTTTCTTCTTGACGACCGCCATGCTTCCTTTTTTCGGGCCTTTCCTGGTGCGCGCATTAGTGCGCGTGCGCTGTCCTCGTACCGGAAGGCCTTTTTTATGCCGCATCCCGCGATATGAACCGATTTCGGTCAAACGTTTGATATTCTGAGAAATATCCCTGCGCAAATCACCCTCGATCTTATAGGTTGATTTCTGCAGGGCATTGACGATATGAGAAACCTCTTCATCGCTTAACTCTTTGGCGCGTTTATCAGGGCTGATCCCTGCATCTTTAAGTATCAGGCTTGAAACATGTTTTCCCACGCCATAGAGATAGGTTAACGCTATATCTATCCTTTTTTCTTTTGGTATATCGACACCCAGGATCCTCGGCACTTTATTTCCTCCTTTAAATTTCCGTTAAAACATTTGTGTTATTATATACCTCGACGGTATTTATCCCTGCCTCTGTTTATGTTTCGGATTAGAGCAAATAACACGGACAACAGATTTTCTTCGCACGATCTTACATTTATCGCAGATCTTTCTGACTGACGCTTTTACTTTCACGCTTTCTATCCTCCTAATGACACTCACTTAAGCTGTCACAAAAATTGATGCTACCCTCTAATCTCTTTTCACCTATTTAACGCGGAAGGTGATCCTTCCTTTCGTCAGATCATAGGGAGAAAGCTCTAATTTTACTTTATCGCCGGGCAATATCCTGATAAAATGCATCCTCATCTTGCCTGAAACATGAGCCAGTACACTATGGCCGTTTTCTAATTCAACTTTAAAGACGGCATTCGGCAAAGCCTCTAATACCTTACCTTCTGTCTCAATTAATTCTTCCTTTGCCATAAGTACGAATAATCCTTTATTGCGTTAAGATCTCAGGCCCTGCGTTTGTAATTGCCACCGTATGTTCAAAATGAGCGGAGATTGAACCATCATTGGTCACCGCGGTCCAACCGTTCTCAATGACACTGCATTCCCAACTGCCCATGTTAACCATCGGCTCTATCGCAATAACCATCCCGCTCTGCAATACGGCTCCCTGGTGTGGCTTGCCGAAATTGGGGACTTCGGGTTCTTCATGCAATGCTAGCCCGATCCCATGGCCGACAAACTGGCGGACAACGGAAAAACCATTGCGTTCTACATACGCTTGAATTGCGTGAGAGATATCCGATAGGCGATTATTAACCCTCGCTACTTTAATGCCTTCTGTCAAAGATTTCTTCGTTACATCGATCAACTTCTTGACCGGCGCCTTTACTCTTCCTAAAGGAAGTGTCACTGCCATATCAGAAAAATATCCCTGATAATTAATGCCTAAGTCAAGGCTGATAATATCGCCGTCTTTTAACTTCCTCTGGCCCGGAATACCGTGCACGATCTCATCATTAACCGAGGTACAGATAGTTGACGGATAGCCTTTATATCCTTTAAACGCCGGAATAACCTGTTCCTGATGTATTAAGTCAGCAGCGAAACAATCAATTTCAGCTGTCGTCATTCCCACAGCTACTGATTCCTGAAGTCTGCGCATTATTTTCGTCAAGATCTTGCCAGCCTGACGCATCATTTCCAGATCTTTTTCAGACTTTAACGGAATCATTCTTTTGATGAACTAATGCAATGATCTTTTCTAACACAACCGGCGCATCATCATCAGCGAGCACCCGTTCGAGTTTATTGGTTTTCTGGTAATGTTCAATGAGGCTGCGGACTTCTTTCTTATAAACTGAAAGGCGGTTCTTAATAGTATCTTCTTTATCATCAGTCCTTTGATATAACTCGCCTTTGCAATGGTCGCATACCATTAAAACCTTAGGAGGCATATTAGTCGTATGGAAATTACTGCCGCACTTCCTGCAGACTAGCCTGCCAGAAAGCCTCTGTATAATAACCGCAGCAGAAGTGTCTAAATATACGACCAACTTCACTGCCCTTTTAATTGATTTAAGCACATCATCTAAGGCTTTCGCCTGATTGATCGTGCGCGGATACCCGTCTAAAATAAAACCCGGCTTTAAATCAGGCTGCGCAAAACGTTTAATAAGCATCTGGGTGACTAACTCATCCGGGACTAAGAGCCCTTTTTCCATATACTCTTTTGCTTGTTTACCTAAAATCGTATTTTCTGAAACATTCTGGCGCAAAAGGTCTCCGGTTGAGATATGCGATAAGTTAAGCCGCTTTGCTAACGTCTTTGATTGCGTCCCTTTCCCTGCGCCTGGTGGCCCTAATAAAACTAAGATCACTGTCTTCTCCCCCTGATTTTACCCGCTTTTACAAACCCTTCATAATGATGCGTCAATAAATGAGATTCAACCTGCTTGATCGTGTCCAACATAACGCCAACAACGATCAAAATACCGGTGCCACCGAAAAAGGAGGCGACCAAATACGGCACTTTCAGCCACGCCATGATAAAATCAGGGAATATAGCGATACAGGCAATAAACGACGCGCCTGCAAGAGTGATCCGCGTCATCACGTAATCTAAATATTCCGCGGTTGGCGTGCCCGGCCGGATACCGGGTACAAACCCACCGTATTTCTTCATGTTTTCCGATATTTCAATCGGGTTGAAAATAATAGCCGTATAGAAATAGCAGAAGAATATGATCAAGAGCGCGTAAACCGCCGTATAAAGCAAATGCCCGCGCACTAACCCTTGGGCGAATTGTTGAAACGTCGGATTCGGAATAAACGACGCGATAGTCGCAGGGAAAAGAATGATCGATTGGGCAAAAATAATAGCAATAACCCCTGACTGGTCTACTTTTAACGGAATATATGTCGCCTGGCCACCGTAGATCTTCCTGCCAACGATCCTGCGGGCGTATTGCACGGGGATCTTACGGTACCCTTGCGTTATCAGCACAACAGAAAAAACAACCAACACTGCTAATGCCGCCATGATGATAAGCGTAATCGGCTGGATCTGCCGGCGCGCGGGAGAAAAAGGCGATACCAAGACAAACAATTGGTTAAGTGCCGCCGGCATACGCGAAATTATACCCGCTGCGATCACCAGCGAAATCCCGTTACCAATTCCCCGTTCCTGGATCTGTTCGCCCAGCCACATGATAAATATGGTGCCGGTCGTCAGTGTCAATACCGTTAAAAACCTGAATCCTATACCCGGAGTTAAAACAATCCGCAAACCTTCAAACCGGGCGGGATTTTCAAGCCACAAAGCGATAAAAAATGATTGTATAATAGAAAGGATGACCGTGCCGAATCGCGTATACTGATTGATCTTTTCATGGCCGGCATGGCCCTCTTTCGCAAGTTTTTCCAGGCTCGGGATTACTGCCGTCAAAAGCTGCAAAATAATGGATGCCGAAATATACGGCATGATACCCAAAGCAAAGATCGTCAAACGCTCCATAGCGCCGCCGGAGAACATATTAATGATACCAAAGAGCGTGCCCCCTTGCGTCTTGGCTATCCGAGAAAAGAATTCCGCAAGTGCCGCGCCGTCAATGCCGGGAGTCGGGACATAACATCCAATACGATATATCGCAATCAGTATCCCGGTAATAATTAAACGCTTTTTTAGATCCGGGATCTTAAACGAATTGACTAATGCACTAAGCATCGATAACCTCAAACTTACCGCCGGCACTCGTTATTTTATCTCTTGCCTGCTGGGAAAATGCGTGAGCCTGAAAAGTTTTCGGTTGTTTAATTTCTCCGTTACCGAGGATCTTAACAAGCTTATTCTTGCTTTTAACGATCCCCTGCTCATATAATACTGCAGGATTAATGAGGGTATCTTTGAGCTTGGCGACAGAATCAAGGTTTACGATCTGATATCTCGTCGGAAACTTACTATTAAACCCGCGTTTAGGCATCCTGCGGATCAACGGGGTTTGTCCACCTTCAAATCCCAGATAAAA
This sequence comes from Candidatus Omnitrophota bacterium, assembly GCA_041662125.1. Classification (GTDB taxonomy): domain Bacteria; phylum Omnitrophota; class Gorgyraeia; order Gygaellales; family Profunditerraquicolaceae; genus JBAZTA01. Next base: position 105,262 of record JBAZTA010000001.1, read on the forward strand.
ATCACGCCCGGCACGGGAAGTCTGGCCTTTGCTGCCCCGGGTAGATGTCTTTCCATGCCCGGAACTAGAACCACGGCCTTTGATCTTGCGTTTTTTATGCGCTCCGCGGGGAGCTATTAAATTATGCAAGCTGATCACCCGAACAGATTCTTTCCGGGTTATAACGTCCGCCTGAGGTTTCGAAGCCGGCTTCTCAGGTTGAGCAGCTGCTTTTTTGGCCTCACGCGGTGCTTTAGGTTTCTCTGCTTGCTTTTTTGGTGCCTTTCCTTGAGGAGTCTCTTTTTTCATTTTTTATTCCTTTAAATTCTTAAACCCTTCAATCGTAGCTTTAATAACGTTGATCGGATTATTTGATTGCAGGGACTTAGTCAAAATATCTTTTATGCCGCATGCCTCGCAAATCGCGCGTATCGGCCCAGCCGCGATAACACCCGTACCTTCAGACGCTGGTTTCAAAAGGACTTTGGCGCCGCCGAATTTTCCAATAATCTCATGGGGTATTGACGCATCAACAACCGGCACCCGTAACATGCTTTTCTTGGCTTTGGTCAAGCCTTTACGGATTGCATCGGCTACTTCATTTGCTTTGCCCAAGGCAAACCCGACATGGCCTTTACGGTCGCCAACGACAACCAAAGCGCTAAAAGACATCTTCTTGCCGCCTTTAGTTACCTTAGCCACGCGATTGATCATAACTATCTTTTCGACTAATTCTGGCTGCTGCTCAATACTTAATTCACGCATTTTTAAATACCCTCTTTGTGTGGATTAAACACGAGGTAAACCCTCGCGAGTTTATCCAATATTAAAACTCCATGCCGTGCTTTCGTAAACTATCCCCAAAAACCTTTACTCTTCCATGATAGAGATACCCCGCGCGGTCGAAAACGACCTTAGTCACGCCTTTTTCTTTTGCGCGCTTCGCGAATACTTCGCCGAAGAACTCAGATGCCTTAAGGTTTCCCGCGTACGCGAACTTCACTTTTACTTCTTTATCAAGAGTAGAAAGGGAAAACAAGGTCTTATTTTTCGTATCATCCATCACCGAAGCAAATATGTTCCTGAGGCTTCGGCGGACAATCAAACGAGGCACCAGAGCAGTGCCGGTTATGCGCACCCTGATCTTACTATGTCTTTTTAATCGTGCTAAAACTTTTTTATTATTCATTTGTGCGAAATTCACCTTTGATTATTCCTCTGTATAACCATACGGCAATACAAAAGAAAGTTCTTTACTTAGTCGCCTGTGCCTTACCAACTTTCTTTTTCACGTATTCTCCTTTATAACGGACCCCTTTTCCTTTATAGGGCTCAGGAGGATACGCTGCACGAACCTCAGCGGCAATTTCACCGACACGTTCTTTATCAATACCACGGATAATGACCTGTGTTTGCTTCGGAACTTCTACGGTAACACCTTCCGGCATGGTAAAAATACACGGGTGCGAATAACCAAGCTGCATCGTCAGGATTTTCCCCTGGACGGCAGCGCGAAAACCTACACCCTGGATTTCCAACTCTATAACATATCCATCAGTAACACCTTTAACCATGTTAGCGATCAACGCGCGATTCAACCCGTGTAAAGCCCTGTCTTTTTTTGTATCATCCGCGCGCTTTACCGAAATAATGCCACCCGCAACATCCGCGGAAATCCCTTTTGAAATCTGGCGCGTAAGTTTTCCTTTAGGGCCTTCAATAACAATAACATTATCCTTAACTTCAACCTTAACATTCACAGGGATACTGATTACAATTCTGCCTATTCTTGACATTTTTCTTTTTAGCCTATCCTCAAGAGAGCTTTAACTCAACCTAAAGATCAGCGAATTAACCCGCCCCTCTACAACAAAAGAAGCGAGTACATATTTTAAGCACTTACCAAACATAACCGATAATTTCACCGCCGAGGCCTTTTTCTTTTGCCTCTTTATCAGTGATCAGGCCCATTGGCGTGGAAACGATCGCCAGCCCTCTTCCCCGTAAAACAGAAGGCACCTTTTGATGTTTTACATAGATCCGCAACCCCGGGGTCGAGATCCTTTTGATATTGCGGATCGCAGACTTAGAAGCGATGTATTTCAAATACACACGGAACATCCCCTGCTTTTTATCTTCAAGCAATTTAAACGTTTCGATATAACCTTCTCTCTTTAAGATCTCCAAAATAGACTTGGTCATTTTGGAAGCGGGAATATCCAAATTCTCTTTTTTTGCCATTACGGCATTGCGAATCATGGTAAAATTATCTGCGATTAGATCTGTCCTGGACATTTATTTCACTCCCTCGATAAATACACCTACGATCATTGCGCCGCAGGCGTAGGTGGTTCATATGTTAGTTACCAACTAGCCTTCGTAATCCCGGGGATCAACCCTTGCCTTGCTAATTCACGAAAACATAAACGGCAAAGTTGAAATCTCCTTAACTATGCACATAACCTGCCGCAAATAGGGCAGCGATTATATTTACGTGAAGAAAACTTCGGGGCCCTCTTCCATCTTGCTATTTGCGATTTCTTAGCCATCCCTTATCCCTACTCCTTTAATCGTTTACTTGCGTTTAGTCCCTTAAGTATCATGAACAATATCACACGACATGATCGAAACTAACGAGATTAACGATATTAAAAATTTCTTTATTCTTGGATTTAACTCCTGTGCTTCCTATTGTTCTTTTGTTTTAAAAGGCATTCCAAAGAGCCTTAAAAGTTCCTGCGCCTGGAGGCGGACCTTACCATTCTTAATTACAAACGTTATATCCATCCCTTGAGGCCGCGTGATCCTGTCAAACTCTAATTCCGGCATGATCCCCTGTTCAGAAAGGCCGAGCGTGTAATTACCCCCCTGATCAAAGGCGGTATCTGAGACACCGCGAAAGTCACGGATACGAGGCAGTGCCGAATTGACCAGCCGATCCATAAATTCATACATCTTCGCGCGCCGCAGCGTTACCTTACAACCAACGGGATGGCCTTCGCGCACTTTAAAATTCGCGATCGCTTTTTTCGCCCTGCGCATAATAGGCCTCTGTCCGGTAATAAGGGATAATTCTTCCATCGCTTTTTCCAGGATCTTTATATCCTGGATCCCTTCCCCAACGCCCATATTGACAACTATCTTTTCTAAGCGAGGTACCGCGAATTGATTCTTAATGCCGAACTTCTCCATAAGCTGCGGTACTATTTCTTTCCTGTATTTTTCTAATAAACGTGGTTTCATGTGCTTAACTCCGCATATCAATAACGTATTGCCTGGTTAATTCTGTTGACCAGACAATTGTTACAGTGATTCTTTACACTTTTTACAAACTCTTGTCTTAGTCCCGTCTTTTAAGGTACTACTTCCTACCCTGACCGGACGGTTGCAATTCTTGCAGATCGCCATCAGATTCGAAAGATTGATCGGGGCCTCCATCGAAATGATCCCGCCTTTCTGATCCTGGCGAGTTTGACGCTTATGCTTCTTTACCAGCTTTATGCCTTCAACAAGCGCCCGTCCCGAAGCACCAAAAACCTCTAAGACTTTACCTTTTTTGCCTTTATCAGCGCCTGTTATTACCTGTACCGTATCACCCTTTTTTATCTTAAACATTACTGCCTTTACGACTGACGGATCGAACTGCTTTTGAACTTCACCCGTTCAATCGTTTCCTTGTCTGTGCGAATAGTACCGCACGGTTTAATTTCTAAATTACCTCGGGAGCTAAAGAAATAATCTTGGTAAAATTTCTCTCTCTGAGCTCTTTGGCCACCGGGCCAAATACACGGGTACCACGCGGATTTGACTGCGCGTCGATAAATACGATCGCGTTGCGGTCAAAACGCAGTATCGAACCATCTTCTCGCCGTATATCATGTTTCGTGCGCACCACAACCGCCTTGGCAACTTCCCCTTTTTTAATCGTTGCTTCTGGAGCAGATTCTTTCACGTTGACATTAATGATATCCCCAACACCAGCCTTTTGGCAGTTTTTCTTCCCTAACACGCCGATAAACGAAGCGCGTTTAGCTCCTGTATTATCCGCCACATCAACTATAGTACGTAATTGTATCATGATTTCTAATCCTCACTTTGTCTTATCCAGCGAATACGTTACTCCCCGCATAAAACAAAGCCTTAAAGGATCTCTTTACCTTATTTGATTTCTACCTCAGAAGCTTCTGCTTTTTTAACAATCCTGAGTAAACGAAACCGCTTATCTTTAGATAACGGCCTGGTCTCCTGAATTCTTACGACATCGCCGATCTGCGCCGTATTCTGCTCATCATGGGCCTTGAATTTATTTGCCTTCTTCATGATCCTTCCGTACTTAGGATGCTTGCTTGCGCGAACCACGCTGACAATGATGGTCTTTTGCATTTTATTGCTCAAGACCTTACCTTGAAATTCTTTTCTCTTACCCATTGGCTTTCTCTACTTTCTTCTCATTTAAGATCGTTTCTATGCGAGCAATATCCCTCTTTACGATAGAAAACATATGAGGTTTCTCCGGTTGAGTGGTGTAGCGCTGCTGATTGAGCTTCCCTAATTCTTCCTTCAGAGCTTTTTCTTTTAACAGTAATTCTTCTTTTGAAAGATTTCGTAATTCTTGGATTTTCATGTTTTCAACAACTCCTGATTTCCTGCTTTTATTTATGCGCCCGTGAAATAAATTTTGTCTTAAACGGCAATTTATACGCCACTAATCTGAAACAGATACGCGCGTATTCTTCCGGGACACCGCCTAATTCAAACAAAATTTTTCCGCGCTTTACCGTACAAACCCAATGATCAGTTTCCCCTTTACCTTTACCCATACGGATTTCCGCGGGTTTCTTGGTGATCGGTTTATCGGTAAAAACCCTGATCCAAAGCTTTCCGCCTTTATGTAATTGCCGCGCCAAGACAACGCGCGCAGCTTCTACCTGCACATTTTTAAACCACCCGTTCTCTAAAGCTTTCAAACCGTATTCACCGAAAACTATATCTGCCCCCCGGGTAGCTACTCCACGGCGAACTCCGCGCTGTAACCTGCGGTATTTTACTCTGCTGGGCATCATAACCATATAAAACTGCCTTTCTTACTATGCGATTTCTTTAGGAATTGATATTGGCTGACTACTTATCTTCGCAACGTTCTTTTTTATTAAGATCTCGCCTTTGTAAAGCCAGACTTTTATCCCGATAAGGCCATAGGTAGTAACCGCTTCGACAAAACCGTAATCAATATCCGCCCGTAATGTTGAAAGAGGTATTTTACCCTGTTTATAATTTTCAGTGCGGCACATTTCAGCGCCATCCAAACGGCCGCCACAACTGATCTTAATACCTTTTGCTCCCGCGTTCATCGATTGCTCGATCGCGCGCTTCATGGTCCTGCGAAAACCCACGCGTTTCTCTATCTGCATCGCTACGTTTTCAGCTACGAGTTGAGCGTCTAACGCGGGCACTTTTATTTCTTCAATATCAATCGAAACTTCCTGCTTAAGCATTGCGTTTAATTCTTCACGTAAACGCTCTATATCAGCACCGTGACGGCCGATAATTATACCCGGGCGGGCTGACTGTATCCTTACTTTGATACGCTCAGTCAGGCGCTCTATGATAATGCGTGCGATCGCGGCCTGTTTAAAACGGCCCTTGACAAACTTGCGAATATTAAAGTCTTCCCTGATAAAACGCGCAAAATCTTTTGACTTTGCGAACCATTTACTCTGCCACGTCCTGATAACACCTAACCTTATTAAATACGGATGAACTTTTCGTCCCATGTTTTACCTGTTGCCCGCAGCCTGTCGTGAAGAAGAACTGTTGGTTCCCTTCACCACATACTACTTGCTATTTTTTAGATCCAACTCAATTTTAATATGTGCCGTCCTGCGTAAGATCGGCGATGCCCTGCCAAACCCGGCGGCTTTAAACCTTTTCCATACTGGCCCGACATTACAATGAATTTTCGATATATATAATTGTTCTACATCGAAGCCTTTTATTTTAGCATTAGCTATCGCGGATTGCAAGATTTTAATTAAATATTCTTTTGACCGCTTATTGATATTCTGCAACATAGCCACTGCTTCCGCGGCATCTCTGCCACGGATCAAATCCATAACCTGCCTTACCTTAGTCGGTGAAACCCTTAAGTATTTTCCTTGTGCTTTTGCTAACATTAGTTTAAGTCGTTTCTTCGTTGCGTCCGTTTTGCCATAAGGCATTGCTGCCTGATAAAGCCAACGGGCTCAAGCGAAATTAATAATTACGTTTTATCCGCGGATTTCTTAGCCTTAACACCGCCATGTTTTCTAAATATCCGGGAAGGAGAAAACTCCCCTAACTTGTGGCCCACCATATTTTCCGTGACGAATACCGGCACATGTTTTTTCCCATCGTAAACTGAGAACGTAAGGCCGACAAAATCAGGTATAATGGTAGAGCGACGAGACCAGGTTTTAATAACCTGCCGGCCGCCCGAACGGCTGACCCTGTCAACTTTTTTCAACAGACTTTCTTCAACATATGGACCTTTGCTTACTGAACGTGGCATTTCTCCTCGCTTTCACTGGAAAAAAAATTTACGGCCTTCTTCTTTTCACGATAAACTTATCAGAATATTTACCTTTTTTTCGCGTCCTAAAACCTTTGCACAATTGACCCCAGGGAGAAACCGGATGCGGATTACCCTGCCCAGCTTTACCTTCACCGCCGCCGTGTGGATGGTCATGCGGGTTCATCGCAGAACCTCTCACCGTAGGCCTGATCCCAAGCCAGCGCTTCCTGCCCGCTTTACCGATACTCATGGCTTCATGTTCAACATTACCAAGCTGGCCGATGGTCGCGTGACAATCAACACTGATCAGGCGAATTTCTCCTGACGGTAGGCGCACATGAGCGATTTTACCTTCTTTTGCCATGATCTGCGCTGAAGTACCGGCACTGCGTACTATCTGGCCGCCTTTCCCTTTGACTAACTCGATATTATGGATCATCGTCCCTTGCGGGATAAATTTCAAAGGCAGGCAATTACCGTTTTTAATATCAATATTTTTATGTTCCGATGAAACGACTACTTCCCCGACATTCAGATCTAACGGGGCTAAAATATATTTACGCTGTTTATTCTCATATTCAACTAATGCGATACGTGCTGAACGGTTCGGGTCATATTCGATCGCGATAACCTTTGCCGGCAGATCAAACGCGTTGCGCTTGAAATCGATCAAACGAAGCATTCTTTTATGCCCGCCGCCGCGATGGCGAACAGTAACACGGCCATGACAATTTCTTCCGGCCGTTCTCTTTAACGGCAGGAGCAATGACCGTTCCGGTTTATCTTTGGTAATTTCTTTAAAATCAGAGCCGCTCATCCAGCGCCGTGATGGTGTTGTCGGTTTAAACTTTTTTAGTCCCATGTTTTCTTTTGTTCTCGGTTGCGGCTGCCCAGAAGGGGCGCACCGTATTAAATTGTTTCTATTTTCTGGCCTTTTTTAAGCGAAACAATCGCTTTTTTAGTATCAGGGGTCTTTCCAACCTGATACCTGACCCTTTTTAATTTTCCTTTTTCAATCAAGGTATTAACTGAAACAACTTTGACTTTATAGATATGTTCCACCGCTTCCTTGATCTGCCGTTTTGTCGCTGTCATCAAAACCAGGAACAAATATTTCCCCTGCGGTTCCGAAAGCGTGGATTTCTCAGTCCTGACTAAAGCTTTAATAATATCGTGATGAGTAATCATTCTTTAATCCTGTTGGTTAACATCTTTAATGCCTCTTTGGTAATCACAACTTTATCCGCCGCTAAAACTTCGTAAACATTGGCATCTTTGACGAGATTATAGGTTACCTTGGCAATATTCCGTAATACTCTTTTTACCGAATTCGTGAGCTGATCGACCAAAAGTAAAGCACCTTTTTTCTCAAGGTTAAGCTTCAGGCTGCTTAAAACCTTAACCATTTCTTTAGTCTTTACCTGATCAATTTTCAATTCATCAATAACAATGAGATTGTTTTCCTTGATCTTCTCAAGAATAACCGACTTAAACGCGACCTTCTTTATCTTCTTAGGCAGCTCATATGAAAAATCTCTGGGGTGCGGGCCAAAGACAACACCGCCATGGCGCCATAACGGAGAACGTATAGAGCCAACACGCGCCCTTCCGGTCCCTTTTTGTTTCCATGGTTTCTTTCCGCCGCCTGAGACCTCACCGCGCGTTTTTGTGGACGCCAAGCCTTTACGCTGATTCGCGCGATACGCATTAACCGCCTGATAAATCGCCGCGGTATTGATCGCTCCGTCGAAAACAGCCGGGTCTAAAGTAACGGTATCAATTTCTTTTCCTGCACAATCATATATTGGTAACGTAATTTCTTTCATTTTTTCTTTTCTCTTGCGTCATTTCCGCTTGAGACGAACGTGCCTCTCCACGGATATCACGCCATCGCTTAAACTGATTTTTTCTTCTTTGCTTTTTTCACAACGACATAACTATTCTTATGGCCGGGGACAGCACCTTTAATGATCAAAAGGTTGCGCTCTATATCAATTTTAACGACCCGTAAACTCTGGATCGTCTTATGGGCATGCCCCATATGCCCGGGCATGTGATGCCCTCGTAATACTCTACCAGGAGTTGTTGTGGAACCGATAGAACCGACTCTGCGATGAGACGTCGAACCATGCGATCCGCACCCGCCTTTCCAATGCCAACGCTTCATACCTCCCTGGAAGCCTTTACCAAGAGAGGTACCGCTCACATCGACAAAGTCACCTGCTTTAAACAAATCAACTTTAATTTCGTCGCCAACCTTATATTCTTTATCAGCAAGCTTTGTGACTTCACCGATGAATTTACAAGGGGAAATATTAAGCTTCTTAAAGAGGCCTGCTTGCGGCCTCTTCAGGCGGGACTCTTTTACCTGGTCAAACCCTAACTGGATATTCTTATCTTTGACCGCTAAAATGGGGCACGGCCCTGCTTCGATAACCGTAACGCAAACGAGTTTGCCCTCCTCGCTAAAAACCTGAGTCATTCCTATTTTTTTTCCAAATATACCTATCATAATCGTTTATAACCTTTACGTCATTAGCTTGGCTACGCATTCATCTGTCTTATACTCGCCTAAAGAGCATACCAGTATGAGAGTAACCAACCTAATAACAATCCTGTTATTTAATTTCAACATCTACGCCAGCGGGTAGATTCAGTTTTCGCAAAGAATCGATCGTTTTAGCAGTCGGCTCAAAGATATCAATAAGGCGTTTATGCGTCGATAAATCAAACTGATCGCGCGACTTCTTATCAATAATCGGAGAACGTAAGACCGTATAAACTTCCCGTTTTGTGGGAAGCGGCAAGGGGCCAGAAATCTTGGCACCCGTGCGCCTTACAGCATCCGCAATCTCTAATGCCGCCTGATCCAAAAGGCGATGATCATATGCTTTTAATTTTATTCTTATCTTTTGCATGATATTTTCGTATAATCCGTATCCCTAAGTTTTAGCAGATCCCTAAAACACTCCCCGGGAACTACCTAAAACCAGATCTGCGGAATTACCGATTAAGCTAAAATCTCTACAACGACGCCAGCGCCGACGGTGTGGCCGCCTTCACGGATCGCGAAACGCGACTCTTTTTCCATGGCAATAGGCGTAATTAATTCTACTTCCAATAACACATTATCCCCGGGCATGACCATTTCAACACCCGTAGGCAATTTTACTGCTCCGGTAACATCCGTTGTCCTGAAATAAAACTGCGGACGATATCCGACGAAGAACGGCGTATGCCTTCCGCCTTCTTCTTTGGTTAAGATATAGATCTGGGCCATAAACTTGGTATGAGGCGTGATCGATTTCGGAGCGGCAATAACCATACCGCGCTCAATAGAATCCTTATCAATACCTCGTAAAAGTAGCCCGACGTTGTCACCCGCTTGCCCTTCGTCAAGGGTTTTGCGGAACATTTCAATTCCGGTGACTACCGTCTTTTTTACTTCAGGGCGCAAGCCAATGACTTCAACTTCCTCATTGACCTTAACCTTACCGCGTTCAATCCTGCCCGTTCCAACCGTACCTCTACCTTCGATGGTGAAGACGTCTTCAACTGCCATCAGTAAAGGCTTATCAAGTTCCCGAGGTGGTAATGAAACAAATTCATCCGCGGCCTTCATCAATTCAAGGATAGACGCAGCATCAGGACTCTTGGCATCAGGTGCCTGCAAGGCCTTTAAAGCGCTTCCCTTAATGATCGGGGTTTTTTCGCCTGGATAACCGTATTTGGTCAATAAATCCCTGACTTCCATCTCAACCAGGTCGATCAATTCTTTATCCTGAACGGTATCAACTTTATTCAAATACACAATGATAGAAGGAACATTAACCTGACGAGCCAAAAGAATATGCTCTCGGGTTTGAGGCATCGGGCCGTCAGCAGCAGAAACAACGAGTATCGCCCCGTCCATCTGCGCGGCACCGGTGATCATGTTCTTAATGTAATCGGCGTGTCCCGGACAATCTATATGGGCATAATGACGGTTCTCTGTCTCATATTCAACGTGCGCGACAGAAATAGTAACAACTTTGGTTTCATCTCTGACCGTACCGCCTTTAGCGATATCAGCGTACTGACGTTCAACGGCTCTTCCCAACTTTGCCAATACGTGAGTAATAGCCGCAGTAAGTGTTGTCTTGCCGTGATCGATGTGACCTATGGTTCCTATATTAACGTGTGGTTTTGACCTTACAAACTTTTCTTTAGCCATTATTTCACCTCCTGATTTGTTATACGGCTTTTTTTTGACCCACAGAGGAAAAGCCCGCGACGATCTTCTCCGATATATGTAAAGGCACCTCTGTATAAAACGAGGGCTCCATGGTATAGGATGCCCGCCCCTGTGTTAAAGAACGCATGACAGTCGCATAATTAAAGATCTCCGCTAAGGGAACATCAACACGGATCGCCCTGACATTAGCCCGAGACGTTATAGAAATAATTTTAGCGCGCCGAGAACTAAGGTCGCCGATCACCGTTCCCATGAACTCTTCCGGGGCAGTGATCTCCATATCCATGATCGGTTCAAGTAAAACTGAATGAGCTTTGCGTAATCCGTCTGATAACGCCATGCCTGCTGCCATCTTAAACGCCAATTCAGATGAATCAACATCATGGTAAGAACCATCAACTAACGTAACCTTGATATCAGTAACCGGGTAACTTGCCAGCACACCGCTTTTTGCGGTTTCCATAATGCCCTGCTTTACAGAAGGGATGAATTCTTGAGGTATCGAACCACCTTTTATCTTATTTTCAAACGTGACCCCTGTCCCGGGAGTTTCCTGCGGTTCAAGCTCAATAACCACATGGCCATACTGGCCACGGCCGCCTGACTGTTGAATAAACTTTCCCGAAACATGGACTTTCTTCTTGATCGTTTCACGATACGCGACTTCAGGCATGCCGACCTGAACCTGAACATTAAATTCACGCAAGATCCTGTCACTAATAACTTCCAGATGCAGCTGGCCCATCCCTGACATGACGGTCTGGCCGGTTTCATGATTATAGATCACGCGGAAAGACGGATCTTCTTCAAGCAATTTATGCAGCGCCAGGCCTAATTTCTCCTGGTCATTTTTCGTCTTAGGTTCAATCGCCTGCTGAATAACCGGTTCAGGGAAACGCATCGCCTCAAGCAAAATATGGTTGCCTTCATGACAAAGCGTATCCCCGGTCTTGGTATCTTTAAGCCCTACAGCAGCGGCAATATCTCCGGTAAAAAGCGATTCAACGATTTCCTGCCGGTTAGCGTGCATTTTTACTAATTTTGTGATCCGCTCCCTGACCCTCTTGGTCGCGTTATAAATATATGTACCTGAATTCAATGTCCCGGAATAAACGCGGATATAATTTATTTTTCCGACAAACGGGTCTGTGGCGATCTTAAAACAGAGCGCGCAGAACGGCGCTTTATCGGAGGTGACAATCTCTTCAAATTCTCCCGTTTCTGGATTTGTCCCCTTAATCGCCGGGACATCCAAAGGTGAAGGCAAGTATTCGATGATCGCGTCAAGCAGCATCTGTATCCCTTTATTCCGAAACGAAGCTCCGCATAATACGGGAATAAATTTATTCTCCACCACCGCTTTCCTGATAGACTCTTTAATTTCTGCCACCGTAACGTCCTGCTGGCGCAGATACTTTTCCAGCATCGTATCATCAACTTCAGCCAATTTCTCAATGAGCTCAGCGCGGTATTTCTCGACTTCCCCGCTCATTTCAGCCGGGATTTCAACAGTTTCAAATTCTTTACCGGTTTCATCTTTATAAAGGTATAATTTTTTTTCAACCAGGTCGATGGGGCCTTTAAAGGTATCTTCCTTGCCGTAAGGCAGCTGAATCGCCGCACAATGAGCGCCTAAGCGCTTACGCATCTGATCCAGGGTCTCCAAAAAATCACAGCCGGTACGGTCCATCTTATTGATAAAGGCAATACGAGGAACGCTATAGCGGTCAGCCTGACGCCAGACAGTCTCTGACTGAGGCTCAACGCCTCCGACAGCGCAGAATACCACGACAGCCCCATCCAAAACTTTTAAAGAACGCTCAACTTCAACCGTAAAATCAACGTGGCCGGGAGTATCAATAATGTTAATATGCTTGTCTTTCCATATACAGGTTGTCGCAGCAGATGTAATAGTGATGCCTCGTTCCTGTTCCTGGACCATCCAATCCATCGTCGCCGTGCCATCGTCAACCTGCCCGATCTTATACGTCCTTCCCGTGAAGAACAATATCCGTTCAGTCGTCGTGGTCTTGCCGGCATCGATATGAGCGATAATCCCTATATTCCTCAGTGTTTCTAACGGTATTTTTCTATCCATTTATTTACTTACCACCTGAAATGAGCAAAAGCCTTATTGGACTCTGCCATCTTGTGAGTATCGTCTCTCTTTTTGATCGAGGCGCCTTCACCTTTAAAGGCGGCAATAATCTCATCCGCAAGCCTCTCTTGCATAGGCTTGCCTTTTTTTGATTTCGCAAAATCCCGAAGCCAGCGAAGCGCAATGGAAGTACCTCGTTCCTGCCTGACTTCAATAGGAACCTGATATGTCGCTCCACCCACGCGCCGAGGTTTAACTTCCAGGCGTGGACGCGCGTTATCAATAGCTTTATGGAACACTTTCAATGCATCGGGTTCATTAAGCTGGTTCTTGACGATCTCGAAAGCGCTGTATACCATTTTCTCAGCGATCGATTTCTTTCCTTCAAGCATGACCATGTTGATGAATTTCCCGACGACTTTGCTGTTAAATTTAGGATCTGACACTAACTCTCTTTTAATAACTCTTTTTCTTCTCATGTTTTTTTGTTTCCCTGTTATCTCGAGGATAACGGATTAACGCGTTATTGGGTTAACTATTTAGGCCTCTTCGCCCCATATTTTGAGCGTGATTTCTTTCTTGTATTGACGCCAGCTGCATCCAATGTCCCTCTGACGATATGATACCGCACGCCCGGCAAATCTTTAACACGCCCGCCTCTTACCAGAACAATCGAATGCTCCTGAAGGTTATGGCCTTCACCGGGAATATACGCCGTGACTTCAATACCGGTCGTCAAACGCACCCTGGCGATCTTACGAAGCGCAGAGTTTGGTTTCTTCGGTGTCATGGTACGGACTTGAATACAAACCCCTCTTCTCTGTGGGCAGCTTTTAAGCGCCGGTGATTTTGTTTTCTTTCTTTTTGAAATTCTTCCGAATCTAATTAATTGTGTTATAGTTGGCATACGATTAACCCTTCGACTTTTCCGTGGTTGTTGATTCTTTTTCCGAGGATCCTTTAACTAACTCAATTTCCCTGTGATGCGAAAAACCGGTACCTGCAGGAATCAAATGCCCGACAATAACATTCTCTTTCAAGCCAAGCAAATCATCCCGTTTTCCCGCGGTCGCCGCTTCAGTAAGCATCCGGGTGGTTTCCTGGAAGCTGGCAGCGGAAATAAAACTCTCCGTGGTCAAAGATGCCTTTGTTATACCTAATAATAACGGGGTCGCTTGGGCAGGCTTGCCGCCTTTTTTGATCACGCGGGTATTCTCTTTCTGGAACTGCCATTTATCAACTTGCTGCATCGGCAAGAAATCCGTATCGCCTGCTTCTTCAACCCTGACTTTTTTCAACATCTGCCTGATAATGACTTCTATGTGTTTATCATTGATATGCACTCCCTGCAACCGGTAAACTTCCTGCACATCATTGACTAAATATTCCTGCAGCACTTTATCTCCGCAGACCCTTAAGATATCCTGCAAAACAACCGGCCCGTCGGTCAACTGCTGGCCGGCGATAACTTTATCTCCTTTATAGACGTTCGGATGTTTTCCGTGAGGAATGATATATTCCCGCGCCATGCCTGTCGGTGATTTAACAATGATCAGCCGTTGGCCTTTTTTCGTCTGGCCGAATTCTACAAACCCGTCTATTTCGCTGATAATTGCCGGATCTTTCGGACGCCGAGCCTCAAACAACTCCGCGACACGCGGAAGGCCGCCGGTGATATCCCTTGTTTTAACGCTTAAACGCGGGATCTTCGCGATCAAGTCCCCTGCTTCTACCGTCTGGTTATCTCTGACAAGAATATGCGCTCCCACCGGAATAGGATAAATACCCATAACATCCTTCTTCGTATCCAGGATCAGTATCTGCGGATGGAATTCCTGTTTATGTTCAACGACCACATGTTCCGTTAATTTCGTAACAGGGTTTAATTCTTCGATTACCGTAACATTGTTCTTTAAGTCTTCATACTTGACCTGGCCGGTAACTTCTGTCAGGATTGGCGATGTGTAGGGATCCCAGTGCACAAACGATACTCCCTTTTCCACTTCATCGCCGTCCTTGAAACTGATGAAGGAACCTTGCGGGACCACATATCGTTCAAATTCACGGCCTTCTTTATCATTAATGCTGATAGAGCCGTTCCTGTTCAAAACGACAAATTCCTTGCGTTTTGGAACGACCCTCATATTATGGAATTTGATCAACCCCTTATTCTTAGCTTTGATAAAAGACTGTTCGACGATCCTGGAAGCCGTACCGCCGATATGGAAAGTACGCAGCGTCAACTGCGTGCCCGGTTCCCCGATACTCTGCGCGGCAACGACACCGACAGCTTCACCCAGCTCGATCATTCTTCCGGTCGCTAAATTCCTTCCGTAACATTTAATGCATACGCCTTTATTAGATTCACAGGTCAGGACACTGCGGATACGTATCTTTTCAATACCCAAGGTTTCGATCATCTCAGCTTTTTCATCAGTGATCTGCTGGCCCTGTTCAACGATAACGCTATCGGTAATAATATCGACTATATTGTCAAGGGCAACTCTTCCAACAATACGCTCACGCAAGCTCACCACAACCTCATTGCCTTCGGTAATCGCCTGCACGGTAATACCATTGAGCGTGCCGCAATCGTCTTCATTAATAATAATTTCCTGGGCGACGTCAATAAGGCGGCGTGTTAAATACCCGGCGTCTGCGGTCTTTAAAGCAGTATCAGCAAGGCCTTTACGGGCGCCGTGTGTCGAAAGGAAATACTCTAACACGGTCAATCCTTCTTTGAAATTCGCCGTAATAGGATTCTCAATAATTTCACCTGAAGGCTTTGCCATCAAACCGCGCATACCTGATAACTGGCGCACCTGTAATTTTGAACCGCGGGCACCTGAATCCGCCATCATGAATATCGGGTTAAACGGCTCCATTTCTTTGAAAAGGAAATCAGAAACTCTATCGGTAGCATGTGTCCAAATGTCAATGACTTTATTATACCGTTCCCTGTCGGTAATGACACCTTTGCGGTACTGGTCATCGACTTTGGCAACTTCTCCGCGGGCTTCTTTCAACACTTCTTGTTTTGCTTGCGGGATAACCAAATCATCGATACCGATAGAAATTCCGCCTAAAGTCGCCATTTCAAACCCAAGCTTCTTAATATCATCCAATAACTGGATAGTACGGGTGTGTCCGAAACGCTTGTGGCTTTCAGCAACGATATCGCCGACATTGGATTTGTTGAGCTCTTTGCTCACGAAACCAAAACCTTCAGGCAAGACTTGGTTAAAAATAACCCTGCCGACAGTCGTAGCTATCATCTGCTTGCCGGGAAGCAATTTCTTTTCTTCTAAATTAAAAACACTCTCAACCCGAACCTTGATCTTGGCATGAAGCTCAACGATCTTATCGTCATAGGCGCTTAAGACTTCAGCAGCATTACTGAAGATCTTATTCTCTCCTTTAGCATTTGCTTTTTCTTTAGACATATACGAAAGCCCAAGGATAATATCTTGCGTTGAAGTCACGATTGGACGCCCGTGCGCGGGTGAGAAAATATTATTTACGGAAAGCATCAAAACCTTACATTCCATCTGAGCTTCCAGAGATAACGGAACATGAACTGCCATCTGGTCGCCGTCAAAATCTGCATTAAAGCCCGTACAAACAAGCGGATGGATCTTAATTGCTTTACCTTCGGTTAGAACAGGCTGGAAAGCCTGAATACTTAACCGGTGCAAAGTAGGCGCGCGGTTTAACAAGACCGGATGGTCCTTGATAACTTCATCCAGGATATCCCAGACTTCAATCTTGCCATGGCCGACCATGCGGCGTGCGCCTTTGATCGTATGCACAAAACCTTTTTCTTTCAGCTTCTTGATAATAAACGGTTCGAATAACTCCAAAGCCATCTGCTTAGGCAAGCCGCATTCATGCAACTTCAGGTCAGGGCCAACGACAATAACGGAACGGCCCGAATAATCAACACGTTTACCTAATAAATTCTGCCTGAACCGGCCTTGTTTGCCTTTTAACATATCAGCAAGCGACTTAAGCGGCCGGTTATTTGCCCCGACCACCGGTTTACCGTGCCTGCCGTTATCCAATAAAGCATCGACTGATTCCTGCAGCATCCGTTTTTCATTACGGATTATGATCTCCGGAGCATTCAATTCTATTAATTTACGCAAGCGGTTATTACGGTTAATAACCCTGCGGTATAAATCGTTCAGATCGGAAGTCGCGAATCTGCCTCCATCAAGCGGGACCAAAGGCCTTAAATCTGGAGGAATAACCGGTAAAACTTCAATGACCATCCACTCCGGCTTATTTCCTGATTTTCTGAAATCTTCAACGATCTTTAAATTCTTAAGCGTCTTTCGGTTTAAGAGGACTTCTTTTGATTTTTCTAAGTCTTTACGTAATTTTCTGCAATAGACATCGAGATCCAATTCCTTCAAGAGCGTCTGAACCGCAGTGCCGCCGATCTCAGCCTTGAATTTTGAACCGTATTTTTCCAAAGCTTCCTGGTATTTTTCTTCGCTTAATAATTCTTTTTTCTTTAAGGGAGTCGTGCCGGGGTCTATAACAATATACTCTTCGTAATAAATGACCTTTTCCATATCCCGCAGGCTCATATCCGTTAAAGCTGCCAGCCTGCTGGGGACTACCTTAAAGAACCAAATATGCGTGACTGGCGCTGCCAACTCAATATGGCCCATGCGTTCTCTTCTCACAGAAGATCGATCAACCGTGACTCCGCAACGGTCGCAGGTAATACCTTTGAACTTAATACCTTTATACTTTCCACAGTTACACTCATAATCACGGACCGGGCCGAATATTCTCTCGCAGAATAAACCGTCTTTTTCCGGTTTTAAAGTACGGTAATTAATGGTTTCCGCTTTCTTAACTTCGCCCTTTGACCAAGAACGGATGATCTGCGTTGAGGCAAGCCTGATCGTTATATTATCAAACAAAATACTCTCTTCCATTATTTTGCTTTCTCCATACGGATATCGAGACCTAATCCCTGTAACTCTTTGACTAATACGTTAAAAGATTCAGGAGCACCATGGCTTAAACGCTGTTCGCCTTTAACAATAGCTTCGTAGATACGCGTCCTTCCTGAAACATCATCACTCTTAACGGTAAGCATTTCCTGCAGCGTAAATGCTGCGCCATACGCCTCTAAAGCCCATACTTCCATTTCTCCCAAACGCTGCCCGCCGAACTGAGCCTTACCGCCCAAGGGCTGCTGTGTAACCAACGAATAGGGCCCGATAGAACGGGCGTGGATCTTTTCGTCGGCAAGATGAATCAATTTCATCATATAGATATATCCCACGGTGATCCTCTGGTCAAACGGCTCACCGGTATAGCCATCATACAACTGAGATTTACCATCTTCAGGCAACTCTGCTTTTTTAAGCAATTCTTTGATTTCGCTTTCAGCAGCGCCGTCAAAAACAGAGCTCATGACCGTAAGACCCAATGCCTTTGCTGCCCAGCCTAAATGGGTCTCCAGGATCTGGCCTATATTCATACGGGAAGGAACACCCAGCGGGTTTAATACAATCTCTACAGGCGTGCCATCAGCTAAATAAGGCATATCTTCTTCAGCCATGATCCGAGCGACTACCCCTTTGTTGCCGTGCCGGCCGGATAATTTATCGCCCACCGAAAGCTTACGCTTGGTCGCAATATATACCACGACCCTTTTTAAGACACCCGGAGGCAATTCATCGCCGCGTTTGACATTCTCGATTTCATGCTGCTGTTCAGCTAATAATTCATTCATCTGCTCTTCAAAAGAAGCAGCCATGATCTTTGCTTCTTCATTATCATTAATGCGGCTGCGATCAAGTTTTGACTTATCAATACCCAAAACCTGGCTTAACCGCGTAACACGTTCAGTCTCCAGAAACTCGATCTCCTGCTTATAGTATGCTTTAAGTTCGCGGATCTTTGCCATTTCCTTAGTCTTATCTTCTTTTGATTTCCTCCCGCGCTCTTTTCTCTGAAAAATATGCACATCGACCACCACACCTTCGACTCCGGGAGGCACGCGTAATGAAGTATCACGGACATCAGAAGCCTTCTCCCCGAATATAGCACGAAGCAGGCGCTCTTCCGGAGAAAGTTCTGATTCTGTCTTAGGAGTCACTTTTCCCACAATAATATCTCCGGGATTGACTTCCGCGCCGATGCGGATAACGCCAAGAGTATCCAGGTTCTTCAAAGACTCTTCGCTTACATTAGGGATATCACGGGTAACTTCTTCATTTCCTAACCGGGTCTCTGTTGCTTCGATCTCAAACTCTTTTATATGAATAGATGTAAAGACATCCTCTTTAACGATTTTCTCACTGATCAGAATAGCGTCTTCAAAGTTATACCCTCTCCAGGTCATGAACGCAACCACCAAATTCTTTCCTAACGCCAACTCTCCGTCTTTGGTCGCAATACCATCAGCAATAACCTGTCCTTTTTCAATGTGCTCGCCTAATTTCACCAGCGGACGCTGATTTAAACACGTATCAGCGTTCGTGCGCAGGAATTTCTTAAGCGCATAGACTCTTTTGCCGACAGTGATCGCTGCGCCATCAACCGCAGTAACCTTTCCCGATTCTTCAGCGACAACGACCGCTCCCGAATCATAGGCAACCTTACGCTCCATACCAGTCCCTACGATCGGTGATTCAGTGATCATTAACGGCACTGCCTGGCGCTGCATGTTTGAACCCATGAGCGCGCGGTTCGCATCGTCATGCTCCAAGAACGGGATCAATGATGCGGCAACCGAAACCAGCTGACGGGGAGAAACATCCATATATTCAACCTGCTTGGGATGTACTTTCGGAAAATCGCCTTTATACCGGCAGGAAGCTTCTTTCTCAATAAAATTACTTTCAGCATCAATAGGCACATTTGCCTGCGCGATCATCTTTTCTTCCTCAATATCAGCGCTCAAATAATCAATCTTGCGGCTCACATGGGCATTCTCAACTTTTCTATAGGGAGTCTCCAGAAAACCTAACGCATTTACCCTGGCATAGGTGCTCATAGAAGAGATCAAACCGATGTTCGGGCCTTCAGGGGTCTCGATCGGGCAGATCCTTCCATAATGAGACGGATGGATATCACGGACTTCAAATCCCGCGCGTTCTCTCGATAAACCTCCGGGGCCGACAGCGCTCAAACGCCTCTTATGCGTCATTTCAGCCAACGGATTAACCTGATCCATAAACTGGGACAATTGGCTGCGGGCAAAGAAATCATGAAGCTGAATGGAGAATAATTTGGAATTTATAAAGGAATGGACATTGAGGACTGCCAGATCTCCCATCACGCTTAAACGTTCACGGATGGAACGCTCAACACGGCTCATGCCGATACGGACCTGATTCTGAACTAATTCACCGACCGTCTTAATACGGCGGTTGCCAAGATGGTCAATGTCATCGATCTTCCCCACGCCTTCTTTAAGCCTGATCAAATATTCAATTACTTTAATAACGGTCGCGGAATCAAGCACGGTCTTTTCTAATGAAACATCCATGCCTAACTTCCTGTTGAGGATAAACCGGCCGGAATTCAATAAGTCGTAACGATTAGGGTCAAAGAATAATTTATAGAACAATCCCTCAGCGGCATCCTTGGTAACCGGTTCGGTAGGACGCATTTTCTTGTAAAAATCAAGGTAGGCTTCTTCTTTATTCTTCGTGAGATCTTTCTTTAAGGTATTCTGTATTTCTGGATAATCTTTTCCGAAAGCTTTAATGATCTCTTCGTCGGAAGAAAAACCCAGGATCCTCAGGATCTGGGTAGCGGGAAAATTCTTGCGCCTGTCAACATAGGCAATGATCGTCTCTGCTAAATCGTACTTGAATTCAAGCCAGGCTCCGCGGTATGGAATAATCCGGCCGTAAAAGATCTTTTTGCCGGTCGGATGCTCTTCTTCTTCAAAAGAAACACCCGGTGAACGCTGCAACTGGCTGACGACAACCCGTTCATCGCCATTAATAACAAAACTTCCTGTTTCAGTCATCAACGGTATTTCGCCGAAATACGCATCCTGCTCCTTGGTTTCATGAGGAGTCGTAAGCCTGAATTTAACCTTCAGGGGAGCGGCATACGTCAATGAGCGTTTCTTGGAATCACCGATATTATATTTCGATTTACCAAGAGTATAGCTGACAAATTCAAGACGGATCGAGCGTTCAGGGCTTTCAATCGGGAATACATCCTCGAAAACTTCCTGCAAACCGACATGCTGCCTCTGATTCGGCGCAACATCTACCTGCAAGAATTCCTTGTAGGATACCGTCTGGATATCCAACAAGTTTGGCATCTCGACAACTTCTTTGAATTTAGCAAAATTCTTTCGCTTAATCATCTGCTCGTTTTTCCTTCTTGAGAAGTATCTCTTGGATTAAATCCGCTTCACCGGCTCTATTCAAAGCGGCAAAACTCACCTTATTTAAGCTCAACTGTCGCGCCCGCTGCTTCAAGCTTCTTCTTCATATCTTCAGCTTCTTCTTTGGCAACTCCGTCTTTGACCGATTTCGGTGCAGCATCAACTAAGTCTTTTGCTTCCTTTAAACCAAGGTTTGTGATCGCGCGGACTTCTTTAATAACGGCAATCCTGTTGGATCCGGCATTCGCTAATACGACGCTAAAAGCCGTTTTCTCTTCCACGACAGGAGCTGCAGCTGCTGCTGCGCCGCCAGCCATAGGAGCAGACATCATCGGCATATTTGCCTGAACACCGAACTTCTCTTCCAAAGCTTTCACAAGGTCAGAAAGTTCAAGTACCGTCATGCTTTCAATTGATTTGATCATTTCATCCATTTTTACGCTCGCCATTTTTTCCTCCTTTAAATTTTCTTTTTTTTAAATTGTTCAATCTATAAACGAAACGATGACGTTAACTGCCCTTTTTATTCTTTATTTGGTCCAAACAATACAGGAACTTTCTTAACGTCTGGCTTAAGACCATAACCACGCCGTTGATAGGAGATTTTAACGCCCCTACTACCTGCGCGCGCAATACGTCTATCGAAGGCAGCTTCGCGAGTGCCTCTATATCTTTTTTATTCAGGATCCTTTCCTGCAGGAACCCGCCTTCTAATTTTAAAGGCTCGTGATCCTTGGTAAAAGCGCATAAAATTTTTGAAACACTAACCGGCTCTTCCTTAGCAAACACAAAGCCGCACGGGCCGTCGATCGTCTGAATAAGGTCTTCCCGGCTACATTCTTTCAAAGCGCGCCGCGCGGTCGTATTCCTGACCACGAATAAAGAAGCACCTGCCTTATGCAGCGCCTGTCGCAATGAACAAATATCAGGGCTCGATAATCCGGAATATTTGACGACAAAAACACTTGCCGAATCCCGCATATTCTGTTTAATACTGTTTTCCGAAATTTCTTTTACTAAAAGGCCTATTTTTTTCATACCGTCATTTATCCTTCGATCATAAGCCCGGGATTCATCGATGAAGAAAGGCAAATCCCTTTGACGAATTTGCCTTTTACCGATGCCGGCTTTGCTTCAGTGATAGCATGAATAACACACGAAGCATTTTCCAGCAATTTATCCTCAGAAAACGAAACCTTTCCTACCGAAAGATGGATGCCGCCCTGTTTATCCACGCGAAACTCCACTTTACCTTTTTTCACATCTTCAATCGCTTTCTTGATATCATTGGTAACCGTTCCGGTCTTAGGGCTGGGCATAAGGCCGCGAGGCCCTAATACCTTGCCTAACCGGCTTAAATCTTTCATCATTTCAGGGGATGCAATAACACAATCGAAATCAAGGAATCCGCCTGCAACTTTGTCAATCAAGTCATTAGAACCGATAAACTCTGCTTGCGCTTCCTTAGCCTGCTGCTCATGTTCTCCCTTGCAAAAAACCGCGACGCGCACGGCTTTACC
This sequence comes from Candidatus Omnitrophota bacterium, assembly GCA_041662125.1. Lineage (GTDB taxonomy): Bacteria > Omnitrophota > Gorgyraeia > Gygaellales > Profunditerraquicolaceae > JBAZTA01. Next base: position 128,017 of record JBAZTA010000001.1, read on the forward strand.
CGTTCCAAACGGGAGAACAACGGTACCGCGTACCATCTGGTCAGATTTCTTTGAATCGACATTTAAATTAAAATGCAGGTCAATTGAAGCGTCAAACTTCGGCGTGGGCAGTTTTTTTAACACTGCGATAGCGTCTTTTAACGCATAAATCTTATCTTTATCTACTACTTGTTTTGCTGCTTCTGTATATCGTTTGCTATGTTTTTTCATTTTAATCTTCTATGACAATCCCCATACTCCTGGCAGTGCCGTGAATCGTCTTGACCGCCTGAGCTAAATCAGAAGTATTCAGATCGTTTGCTTTTTGTTTTGCGATTTCTTCTACCTGTTTTCTGGTTACTTTACCGATAATTTCCTTACCTGCCGTACCTGAAGCTTTCGCGAGATTTGCCGCGCGTTTGAGTAGAACTGATGATGGCGGGCTCTTTATAATAAAGGTAAAGGACCTATCTTCATACACACTAATAACCACAGGAAGGATCAACCCATCCTTGCCCTTAGTCTGTTCATTGAATTGCTTGCAAAACTGCATAATATTAACCCCATGCTGACCCAACGCAGGGCCTACAGGAGGAGCCGGGTTTGCCGCTCCGGCGGGGACATACAGCTTAATCTGCGCGTTTATTTTCTTAGCCATAGCTACACCTTTTCAACCTGCCAATATTCCAATTCAACAGGAGTCGACCTGCCGAATATTGAAATATTAACCTTTATTCTTCCTTTATCCGGATGAATTTCTTCTATACTTCCGTTGAAATTCATAAACGGGCCTTCTTTAACCCTGACCTGTTCGCCTTTTTCGAAAATGATCCGCGGGCTTGGTTTTGTCCTGGTTTCTTCAGTCCGCTTAAGTATTTCAACAACTTCTTTCTGCGGAAGAGGCATCGGCTTTTTACCTGATCCGATAAAACCTGTGACGCCGGGGATCCCCTTTATAAATGAATACGTTTTTTCTTCCATCTCCATTTCAACAAGCAGATATCCGGGGAAAAACCTTCGAAGCGATATACGCTTTTTCCCGCCGCGAACCTCAGATACTTGCTCTGTAGGAATGATGACCTTGGTTATCAGTTCCTGGAGGCCGTTGACAGGTATGCGTGTTTGTAATATTGTCTTAACCTTATCTTCTGAACCTGTCTGCGTATGCACTACGTACCAATTTTTCACCTGCTTCGACCTCGCATTCGATCAATTACTTAAAAACAATACTCAACATTTTTGAAAGAAACAAATCTATCGTTCCGATAAAAACAGCCATGAGGGAGGTTACCACGATGACGACTGAAGTAGCTCCAATCAATTCCTGGCGGGTAGACCACGATACCTTGGTTAATTCAACCTTTACTTCATTTATGAAGTTCTTTGCCTGTTTTATAATATTCATTATGATTGCTTACGTACTTCCTGCGTTCACCCACACATATTTACAGGAGCGGCAGGGCTCGAACCTGCAGTCACGGTTTTGGAGACCGTTGGTTTGCCATTAACCGACGCTCCTATTTCCATGAGCACAAATCGTGAAAGAACAATATTCAACCGCTTACTTAATTTCTTTATGCGGAGTATGATTACGACAATGCTTGCAGAATTTCTTCATCTCCAGCTTATCCTGGTGCTGCTTCTTATTCTTGGTTGTCGTGTAATTCCTGTTTTTACAAACGGTGCATTCTAATGTGATAATTTCGCGCATGATTTCTTTTTTGTTTTTCTATCCTTGAACCTTTAAAGCTGGAGACGGGAATCGAACCCGTGACCCCGTCCTTACCAAGGACGTGCTCTGCCGACTGAGCTACTCCAGCGTCATTTCGTCGGCACAGCATTTACAACTGAATTGATGGGATAAAAAATCCCCTATCAGAATTTCTCACAATTCCTTTTTTGTTTTCCCTGCCTATGTGTAATTATAAAAGTCTTAAAAGAGAGGTTATTATAATTACATAGAAAAAAGAGTATACAACAAAATAAATCTTTTGTCAAATACTATTTTTATTATTAAGCGGTGATAGGAAATTATGAACCGAAGTAACTATTATATGCAAAAATACTATTTTGTCAATGGTTTATTTATTAATCTTCGAAAGGGGCTTTATTGGATGACCGTCTTAAAGATAGTCATGGTACATTTTGCCACATTTGAGCCTTCTGTTTTTGGGCTGATCTGATACTTCTGAATGGTCAGAAGCTTGCTTGAACTTTCAATAATATACATAAAATCGATAAGCTTATCCATTGCCGCCTCAATATTGACCGTCACCATATATTTGACGCAGGAACCGATATTCTTAGCCCCCGCCGGCTTCATATCAATCAGGTATACCGAACTCTTGCTTGTCAGGACTTCGATCTCTTTCAAGAGCAGGGTCACCTGTTCTTCCTCTGACTGAGTGCCCCCCACATAGGAAGCATACTGCAAAATTTCGGCTGTTATCCTATTCTTTAATCCCAGGACATGCAGGGCATTCTTAATCTCTTTTTCTTTTTTCTGGATATCAGAATCAAGCGACTTCATTTTTGAGAGAAACGGCGATACCATTAAACGGTCCATGGCCGTAAGAGAAAGCACCGCGATAGCCGCATATAAAACCATCTTTTCCCGCTTTGATAAACGGGTAATGATCTTGCGGATTTCCTCAAGCTTGGGGATCTTCATCATTTTTTTCTATCGGCCCAATAAACAGCCGATCTCAAAATCAGTAACGTCTTTTTTACCTTCTTTGCGTTTGGTCGTATACTTGGTCTTAACTTCCTTGAAATATTTTGATTTCTCCATACTATCCACGAACGAAAAGACCACTGACATGGACTCAGCGGTCCCTTTTACAGAAAACTTGCCCTGGTCGTCAAAACGAATATCATGTAACGCCAGATCTAAGGGGCTGATCGTATAAAGCTCTGTCAAGACTTCCAAAGAATACCCCCGGCTAAACACATAATTCTTAATCAGGCTGATTTTTGCTGAATCATTTTCTAATTTCACCGCCTGCTCATGGACAGAGGTAAACTCATGGTTAATTTTCTTTAAATACGCGCTTTTAAAATAAATCTTTGCGACCATCGTAAAAAGCAGAATAATTAAAAGCGTCAGAACGAGAATTCCTGTTTTCACCATATCCCGGCCGCGGGCTTCGAAAGCTTTCTTTAATTTGACCTCTTCAGGAACCAGGTCGACTTTTACCTCATCGCTATGGAGCGCTGAAGCAATGACATTTAAGAATGACAACCGCGTAGCTTGCGTAGCCACAACAGAGGCAGATCCCTGTATCTGCAGGCCTTTCAAATATGAAGCTACTTTTACCGGCAGCTGCAACGCATCGCCGAGCATAATTTCGAATTCCGGCAATTCACTCACCGCACCCGTAATGACCATCGATTGCGGGGTTTTCTCAATATTCTCAGCCTGATATGCCTCAAGTGATTTCTTTGCCTCCTCCAGGAATTTTACCTGGTACTTCTCTTTTTCAGAGGCCAATTGCTGCGCACCCATTGCAATAGCACGGACAAAGATCACCTTATGTTTAAACATAACAAAGAAATCGCTTGTCGTTTCATCGACATTAATGATACTAGAGGGTAGTTCCGCGTTATCGCCCTTAATATGCTTAAGCATGAACCTTGCGGTTGCTTCAGGAGCGAAGAGCACGCGTTCCAAAGGAAATCCTGCTTTTGAGGCTATTTCAAAATGGCGTTTGACGACATTACGGGCAACCATAACCAAGAGCACTTTTGTATAATTACGCTTATACGTACCGATATCAATGTAATCCACAATGATCTCTTCGCGTGAATACGGCGTGTGCCTGCCAGCCTGAAGGCTGATGATCTCTTTTATTTCCTGCGGATTAATCGAAGGGACTTCAATATTCTTTGTGATCAGTAACTGTGACGGTAAAACATCATACACGCGCAACGGTTTAACATTCAAAGCGGTAAGCGCAGTATTGATGAGCTTGGCAATATCAGCGTCATTGACGCCTGTCACCGCATGGTTAACCAAAGAAACTACTTCTTTTTTGTTCGGCGGCACAAATTTAATATACGACAACTTAAGATTATTGCCGCTTAAATCAAGAGCGATAATACCCGGCACAGCGCTCATACGGGCAAGAAAATTTAATGCATGAAGATCTAATTTTTTCATAGTACTGTTTTAAGAAACCTGACGCCAATACAGGATCTTCCCTTTTTTACTGATCACACAATTCACTTCCGCGGTATTCCTGCCTGAACGAAGCACCGCAACCGAACGTATCTTAAAATTGCTGGCTTGCACCTGCAGGGAACTCTCAACTAAAGCACTCACGTAAGCCACCTCTGCCGGGCCTAAATTATATGCTTCGCTTACCATTGGCACAATATCAGCGGCAGAAGCAAACACCTCATCATCTTCTGTGGCTTCCAAGCCGTCTTTGCCATTTCGTAACAACAGGATCTTTTCCGCCATATCTTCAGAAAAACCTATTGCCAGCAGGGATTCTCGCGAAGCTGTATTGATATTGATTTTCCCGTTCCCATAAACCGTCAAAAAAGGGCTTATGCGGTCAAAAAGCGCCTGCGTCATCCCTTTAACCAAGAGGAGTTCATCTAAAACCTCAAAATCAGCGTTCTTGGCGTCATAGGGGTATTTCAAATTCTTATAGTAGGCGTCTTCCGCACTTCCCATGGATAGTGAAAGCGCTGAATCAGCATCGCGCCAGTCGATTATTGAAGCTGCTAATTCCTGCGCGTGTTCTTCATCTAAAACACCTGCCGCAATAAAAATCCGCGATAAGACCCTGATATCGGACTTATTGATATTTATCTTTCTTTCTTCATCAACGATGCCGTAGCGAAGCGCTTCTGCAACGCTCTGCTGTTGGGTTCCTGCATTATAACAAATATTACCCATACCGTCACCTACTTTTATCATTTTAAAGTAATCCGGATTATTACTCCAGGGCTCTTTTAACGCATGGCTTTTTTTCTCCGTTTCCTTTAACATCAACGCTATAGCTTTCCTTGCCCCGGCTTCCGCGATAGAATACAATTGAGCGCGTTCTTCCAGGCGCTTGGTGAGCGTTAATTTCTGCCTGACGCCAAAACCCAGCTGTACCGCAAAAACAGTCAAAAGAAAGAGCGACCAGAGCGCTATAATCAAGATACTTGCTTTTTTGTTATTCGTTGGGTTAACCATAGAATAGCCTATTCACTTATCGGAATGCCGACAGAGCTGGTTAAATAAAATACTTCAGGGCCCTGGAAAAACTCGATTTCCACCCGCACGGCTTTCGGCAATTCGTCAAAAAGCCATTCCTCCTGCCAGTTGTATTCGTTTTTCTCCTCATCAAAATTATAATACAGGAACTTCAGCGATTTTATATGCTCCAAGCCGCCAGCGTACGCATTCTTCTCATCGGTGAAGATCGCGCTATAGTCAAACTGATCCCGGCGCAGCGTTCCTGCTGAGCGGTCATAGCGATAGAGAAACTTTCCCACGCTTACCTGCTCCATGCGCGCACTCATGACTATACTGGAAAATTCCAGCATATCGGCTTTACCGATAAAATTCATATTTTTCAGTTTCACGCAGTTCCTCAGGTCTGAAGCAAATTTGTCAAAGAAAATATTTATATCTTCCTGGGGGAGCTGACGGTTAAGCCGCTGCCATATTTTTATCCCGTTATTAAATGCCGAGTAAATTGCCAAAGAAACAACCGACATCATCATCGTAACAATAAGGATTTCTATGAAAGTAAACCCGCGAAGAATCTTTTTTTTTGTTTTATTCTGCCTGGTGCAGCGCATACGCAGCCCTTTTGATCTGAAAATCTTTTTTACTCTCATGCCGGGTAAGTACCAGCTCTATCGCGTACAAGTCGCTACTGCCGTCTACCAGCTGGCCGGAGGAATTCCAAGTATATGTTCTGCCCCCTGCGGTTAATTCGCCTTCCTGAGCCGTTGTTCCAAACATGCCGGTCTGGATAAAAGCATCCTGCGCCTCCCATAATTTCTCATCCATCCAGGGAGCAACGTTCACATAATTCTCGTAATAATTATACGCGCGCAAAGAGGCAAAAAAAGCTTCATAAATAAAAACAATCCCCAACGACAGGATTGTTGTGGTAACCAGGATCTCAATCAGGGTAAACCCGCGTTTCTTTTTCAAACTCACTCCCAATTCTTGATATCATCAGCGCTTTCGGCCCCGTCTTTTCCTAACGAATACAAGTCGTAATCGACCCTGTGGTCTCCCGGTGATTTATACTTATATTCTCTTGCCCATGGGTCAAGCGGTTTCTTCTCTACATAGGGCCCATGCCAATTTGGAGCTGATGAAGGTTTTGCCATTAACGCGTTAAGGCCTTCTTCCGTGGTAGGGAAACTGCCGTTATCTAATTCATAAAGCTTTAAAGCAGTGGCGACATTAGCCGCAATATCTGCTTGCGCGGCGGCAACACGCGCCTGCTCTCCTCTTCCTGTAAGCCGGGGCATAACCATAGCAACCAACGCCCCAATAATAATAACCACCAGCATCAATTCTATTAACGTAAAAGCCCTTAATCGTTTGTTACCCATAATCATCCTCCTGCCACAGAAAGTGGCACACCCGCGCAATTCCGATTAGCGCGGGGTGTTACTAAGAAACCAATCGCCCTAACTGCTGCTTGCTAAATACTCTTTCCAACGCAGCTCAAATTCATCCACATTACGCATCTGTGTCGGATACACTGAAGCGAGCGCCTCCGCAAGAGACTTGCCATCACGCAGCTGCCGGCAAAACTGGGCAAAATCAAGAGACCCATATTTCTCAATAAGAAATCCAACCAAGGATGCGGACTGAACATAATACGTATTTACTAAAGCTTCTCCGCTTATAGCTAAGTTTGCCCGTTCACCCTTCTTTGTCATTATAGAACGGATAAAAACTTTATCCATCTGATTAACTTTCCTGATATCCAGGCGCATCATATCAGAAATAGACAATAAGGTATCATTGGCAAATAACTTCTTAATAATTGCACGTATCAAATCACGTTTCTTGGCCTGCTCCCACTGTGCCACACCTTCATCAAGCCACAAAGGGACCTCGCCCTTAAAACCGACAAAATCACGAAATATTAAATGCGTCATTTCGTGCGGCAGGATAGAATCAAGAAAATCCCTGCTCAAAACGTAGCTAAAGATCGCTTTCTTGGCATAATCAGCTAAACCATGCGACCAGGCAGGATGGCCGCCCGATCTCACAAACGCTTCATGGTCAGAATAGATATAGATCTTGACGCGGTTATCCCACGTCCAGAATTCAGAAGCCCGGGAATACCCCAGCTCAGAGGCAATACGCCCATAATATTCTTCAGCTTTATCCAAAACGTTTTTCACAAAATCATTATCGCAAACATAATAAACAATAAAGTGCTCGCCTTTTTCTTCTTTCCATCCTTCAGCGAAAGAACGCGTAACCCCAAAAACATTCCAAAGAACAAACAAGAGAAAGAAAAAAACGGGGATCTTAAGATAAAAACGCTTTAGTTGTAGGATCATTTATGTGCCTTTAGGCACAGGTAATGCAGGAAAGCTTATCTTAAAAGTAGCCCCCTGCCCAACTTTACTTTCTACGCTTATCGTAGCTTGATGAGCCTTAATAATATCAGTTACTATTGCCAAACCTAACCCTAGGCCTTCTTCAATTTTCTTAGTGGAGAACATCGGTTCAAAAATTCTCGGCAGGTCAGCGTCTTTTATGCCGATACCGGTATCTGAAATAGTCACGATGACTTTATTCATTGCCGCATCATGCTGCGTGCCCAGGCCAATGATCCCTCCGTCTCGCTGAGGTTTTTGTTCAATAGCCCACTTGGCGTTAGCGATCAAATTAAAAACCACCTGTTGCAATAAAAGCGCATCCCCCATGATCGGCGGGACATCCTGCTGCAATTGTTTCTGAAAGGAAATATTCTTGAATTTAAATTCCTGGTTTTTGATCATGTAGACCTTTTCAATGACTTCGTTGAGCTGCATAGCCTGCAAACTCACCCTAACGCCGGCAGAAACGCTGCCAAATGAAGAAATAATATTCTTGCACAAAACCGCCGACTCCTCAATAAATCCTATCTGCTCTTTTAAGTCGGCATAGCTAAACTCTTTCTTTTGCGCGAATTTTATCTTTAAAACTTTTACGTTATTCAAAACCACGCTTAACGGATCGATGATCTGATGCGATATTCCGCTTGCCACCTGTCCAAGAGACGCTCCCCCGGCAAGGCCTATTCCCGATTCTAAAGGAGAAACACGTGTTCTTGCTTCTTCTAAAGCCGCTTGGAGCTGCTTTCTTTCCTGTTCTTTTTGCTCGATTACTTTTAAGGCATTCTGATGCTCCTTGAGAGTAACAGTATTTGAAGATTCATCCGCTTGTTTATGATGCAGCTCACTCAACGCTGTTTCGATCTTTTGCCGCTCTGCTTCTTTTTTCTCGATCATTTGAAGCGCATCTTCAAGCTGCTTTTGCTGCTGACTACAGCGTATGACTTCCTGCTGATACTTTTGCTCTATATCTTTAAATTTTGCTTCACACTGTTTAGCTTCCCCATCGTTGTGTTGCTGCGCCTTTTGCGAGAGCGCCTCTTCCAAAGACGTACGTTCTAAGTTTATTTTCTCTAATTCTGCGGTGTGTTTTTGTTCCAGTTCTTTTAATGACGATTCCAGCTGCTTCACAGCAGATTCTTTTTGTTCAATCGTTTTTAATGCCGCCTGGAGTTCCTCATGTTCCGCGCTTACTTTCAATAATTCCGCCGCATGCCGTTCTTTGGTTTCTTTTAACGTATCGGCTAATTGCCGGCGCTCAAGTGAGCTTTCTTCAAGCGCTTGCAAATGATCTTCATTACGTTTATGTTCTTCAGTTGATTTTAACAATGCTTCCGCAAGCTTGGTTTCGGTCTCTCTTAAAACAAGCCGGAGCTGTTGCTGATCCTCACCCGCAGCCGCCATTGTTACATTCTTATGCTCAAGCGACGTTAAAGCCTCTTCTAATCTTTTGAGGTCATTTTCCTTTTGCTGAATGATCTTTAAGGAATCATCATATTGTTTATACGCATGGTTTACTTTTGATTCACCATCAATTAGTTTTTGCTCAGTACTTTTGAGAACTTCCTGAAGCTGTTTACACTCAGCATCTTTAAGCTGAAAATCCCGCAACGCCACTTCGAGTTGTTTATGCCCTTCTGAAAGCTTTGCTAAAACTTCAGCATGCTTGTGTTCCGCCGTCTCTAACGCCTTTTCAAAAACAATCCGCGCTTGTTCTTTTTCCTGAATTGCTTTTAAGGCTTCGGCACTTTGTTTTTCGTCTCCTGCCCCTGCCGGGAAAAAAGCTTCTGGAGGGCTTTGCCGCGCTACCTCATTGTGCAGCTTGTCAAACTCAAGCGCTTTCTGCGCTTCTTCACTGAGACTGCCCCGGTTTTCCTGGAGCGTATCTTCTAAATCCCTGCATTTCTTTTCTGAAACACGTAATTTTGTGTCAGATTTCTTGAATTCCTTAAAAATGAACGCAAAAACGACACTGATAAGGATAAAGAAAAGGCGCGTTAATAACTCGGGAGTTTTGGGAAGAAAAAGCTGGTGAAAGAAACTTCCACCCTGTAAAGCGTAATCAGCGATCGACTCAATAAGTGAGAACACCAGCCCCAGGCTGATGATACTGACAGGAATAATATTTTCTTCGCTGATACATGCTTTATTGGAATTATTCATAGAGAGGCATTCAAAAATTCAGGATAAACTTTAATCAGGTTTGCTTGCACGTACTGTATTAATCTTAAACTAATGCGCCATGACGTTGATCTCAAATATCGGCAAAAGCATGGCGATAACAATAAAACCAACGATAAGGCCTATGCCCAGGATCATTAAAGGCTCCAAAAGACTGCTCATGACTTTCATCGCTTCATCGGTATCCCGTTCGTATGAAGAAGCGACTTCTGATAATGCTTCATCTAATTTCCCTGATTCTTCTCCCACAATGATCAAATTGGTCATAAAAAGAGGAAAGAGTGATGCATTCTTTAAGCTCCTGCCAAAAGAACCTCCCTGCTCCAGGTCTTTATAACTATTGCGTAATTTCCCTTTTATCACTTCATTCTCTAATATCGGGATGCCGACCTCAAGCGCCTTTAAAATAGGGATCCCGCTTTGGATCAAAAGTTCCAATGTCCGGCAAAAACGCGAAAGCTCAGCCTTGAGGATAAATTTACCGAATACCGGAATATGGAGCTTAAAGACGCTTAAAAAAGACCTGCCGGCAGCTGACTTTAATTGTTTAGCTGCGACAAAAATAACAGCGATCATGATCAAGAGGATCCAACCTCCCCAATCACGCAGGCCTTTACTGGTATTAATAAGGATTTGGGTCGGAAGAGGCAGTTTTTGCTCCATAGTAAGGTAAATATTAAGCAGCCGCGGCATGACAAAAGTGAGCATAAAAATAATCGTCCCCACGCCAACCATCGCCATAAGCATGGGATACGCCATCGCCATCCGAAAACGCGCGAACATCTCTTCTTGTTTGGAACGGTAATCAGAGATCCGCAAAAGCATCTCAGGCAAAGAACCGCTGTCTTCCCCAACACGGATCATCGCGATATAAATGGGAGGAAAAGCATCAGGGTATTGCATCAACGTCGCAGAAAAAGTCGAGCCCTCTTTAACCGCGTCATGAACATTTCTCACCATAGTTTTAAGGGAGGTATTTTCCGATTGTTCAGCAATGATATTCAGGGAGGCAAGGATAGGAACGCCTGATTTAAGCAGGCTGGCTAACTGACGGCTTATAATAGTAACTTCAGCCGAACGGATCTTCCCGATAGATCTATTAAAAGATGATGTTTCTCTGGCAGCAGAAGAAGCGCATTCCTCTATATGGATAGGAATATAGCCTAACAAGCTAATCTTTTCAATAGCCTCTTTCTCAGAACGGCCCTCGACCCTGCCTTCAATAATATTCTGAGGGTCTTTTTTAGCGCGATACGTATATACAGGCATACCCTATCCTTTGTAAAAATCTCATCTAAAAAACAGGCTTTTAAATTACTTGCTTTCCTGTTCTATATATTTATCTAATCGAGCCCTCTGTACACCGGTCATATCAAGGAAACAAATAGCGACATTATACACGTGTTCAGTTTGCGTTTCTTGGCTGCGTATAACTTTAGCTAAACATTCAATGGGAGCATCGTTATCCGGAAGTTCGATCATTAACTCTAAATATGCGCCGGCAGGGATCATTTCTACCGAACCAAACGTCAGTCCTCCGGCAGAAATATTAGTCGTCACACTCAACTGTTCAGCGGTGTACCCCTGCTTCATGAGTTCTTCCTGTGATTGAAAGATCTTATACCGCAGGTTCACCCTGCTGTTCAAGCGGCTATAAACCCGCTTATCAGCATCAGAGGGCTTTTCCATTTCTCTGCGTAACGAGTCACCGCCGTAGGCATCCTGTACTCCTTCTTGCAGATGGAAATGTTCCTCAGCGGAGGTGACATTCATGACTTCTTCAGGTGTTGTCAAACCCTGGATCGTTTTCTGCCAGCCATCCTGTCGTAACGTGCGCATGCCGCGTGAAACAGCGAATTTTTTGATCTGGCCTGCTGAAGACTTATTCAAGATGAGGTCTTTGACGGTATCATCAATCAATAAGATCTCATAAATCGCAGTCCGTCCCCAAAAGCCGGTAAAATTACAATTCGCGCATCCCCTGCCGCGAAAAACCCGCACTTCATCCTTTGATTTTAATGCTAAATCTAAAACAATGGTTTCCTTTAATTCTTCCGGTATATCCATTTGCTCGTATTTACAATCAAGGCAGATCAAGCGTATTAAACGCTGGGCAATAAACGCTTCTACGCTTGAAGCAACCAAATAAGGCTCAAGGCCGATATCAACTAAACGGGTAATACCGCTGGCAGCGTCATTGGTATGCAGCGTCGAAAATACCAGATGGCCGGTTAAGGCCACACGGATGGCGATTTCCGCAGTCTCAAGGTCTCGGACCTCCCCTACCATAATAACATCCGGGTCATGGCGCAAAATACTTCTCAATCCCCGGGCAAAATCCAGGCCTATCTCAGACATAACCTGTATCTGGGTAACTCCTGACATTTCATACTCAATAGGGTCTTCAATAGTAATGATCTTTCTTTCGCGGGTATTGATCCTGCTTAAACTGGCATATAACGAAGTTGTCTTTCCGCTCCCCGTAGGGCCGGTCACAAAAATAATACCGTGAGGTTTACGGATCAAGCCTTCAAAAATATTCAGGTCCCGTTTTGCCAATCCCAGTTTCTCAAGGCTGAACAACATCTGCGTAGGCAAGATACGAATGACCACGCTCTCGCCAAACGGCGTAGGGATAGTCGATATCCTCAAATCCAAAACCTGCTCCTGAACTTTAACGACTGCCCTGCCGTCTTGCGGCATGCGGCGTTCGACAATGTTAAGGTTTGACATGATCTTAATACGCGAGATGATCGCACCGATAAAACTCTTTATTTCCGGGCCGACATTCGCATCATAGAGCAGGCCGTCAATGCGGTAACGAAGCACCACACCGTCGCGATATGGTTCAACATGAATATCGGTCGCCCGCTTACGCCATCCTTCAAGTATGATCTGATTGACTAATTTGATAATTGAGGCGTCTTCGGCTAATTTTGCGATATCAACGACTTTTTCATGAGTAGTTTCCTGTATGGAAGATTCATCTTTAGAGATCTGGGAAACGATTCTGTCGAGAGTTTCCGCGGCCAATCCGTAATATTCTTTTAACGCGCTGAGAATATCTGCGGAAACCGCAAGGGCGATTTCAATTTCGTAGCCCAGTTGCATGCTTATCTCATCCTGAATCTTAATATCCAGAGGCATTGAAACGGCGATGGTCAAAACGCGGTCTTTTAAATCAAAAGGCATGAATTTATAATATGAGGCGATTTTAACCGGCACGGCGGCAATGACTGCCTTATCAATCGCGCGGCCTTTAAAATCAATAAGCCTGAGTTTCAGGTTCTCTGAAAGAATATGCAAAATAGTTTTTTCAGGGACTGCGGCATGTTTAAGCAACACATTACAGAGAGGAAGGGACATGCTTTCCGCTTCTTTAACCAGGGGCTCTAAAGATGCTCTCGTGGTAACATTGCGGGCGATCAACGCTTCAAAAAGTATCGAATCAATTTTGGTCATACCGTATCCGTTAAACAGCCAAAAGTTTTATTAAAAACTCTTTTATTGCTGCGGTTTATCTTTTCTCAACAGGCGCTGAATACTCTGGCTGATATAGTGCCGGTAATTCTTAATAACTTCCTGTAAATCTACTTCACTGGTCAACACCAAATTCACTTTACGGGGACGCGCTTCCTCTTCTATTTTACTGATAGCAACAGCGTTAAGCGGATTAATGATCGCGACCGTAATTGAATCCTCATCTCCATAAATCGGAAAACATTTATGGTCAAGGATAAGCGATGAGGAAAACTTACGCGCCAACTCCATATCAATATATTGAGTCTGTAAATTAACTACCGGGATCTGGAATTGAAGGGAGAGCGCCTCCATAAGGTTGTGGTCGTTGATCAAACCCTTATTGATCAAGATCGTGCCCAAGAACTTATCGCTTAGTTTTTGTTCCACTAACGCATCATGCAATTGAGCTTCCGTGATCCAGCCTTTTTCTACGAGTATTTCACCTATTCTTTTAGGACCTTTTTCCATAGCAATCTCCTGTTATACTGTTCCAATCATATATAAATCACCTTCCGGCTTGCGGTCGAGGTGCCCGGACAAGATTTTCTCGCAGCCTTCCACCGTCTGAGTTATCGTGACAAACTCGCCTTTTTTACCCGTATACGCTTCGGCGACAAAAAACGGCTGCGTGAGGAAATATTGCAGTTTACGCGCCCGTTCATAGATAATACGGTCGCCGGCTGAAAGTTCATCAATACCGATGACCATAACGATACGCCTGAGTTCTTCGTAGCGCTGCAGCATACGAATAACATCCTGAGAGATCTGATAATGGTGTTTGCCGACAATATCAGGATCAAGATTAGCGCAGGAAGACATGAGCGGGTCGATCGCCGGATACAAACCCAACTGGATCCTTGCGCGGGAAAGGACCATGATAGAATCCAAAAAGCTAAAGATCGTCACAACCGCCGGATCAGTCAAATCGTCAGCAGGAATATAGACTGCTTCCACCGAAGTAATAGAGCTGCCCGTTTCATGGGAAGACTTGATTCTCTCATGAAACTCGCTTGCCTCGGAAATCAAGGTAGGCTGATACCCGGTTTCAGAAGGAAGCCTCCCCAGCAAACTTGAGATTTCCGCCCCCGCCTGCAGGAAACGAAAGATGTTATCCACGAACAACAAAACATCCTGATGTTTACGCTGGATCGACTCTGCCAGGGTAGCGCCGCTGAAGGCTACGCCAAAACGCGCTCCGGGAGGCTCGTTCATCTGGCCGAATATCAAGACGGTCTTCGATAAGATATTCCTGCGCTCCAATTCATAATAAAGTTCATTTCCTTCACGCATACGTTCACCTGCGCCCACGAAAACGCAAGCACCGCTGTGCTTGCGCACAATATTATGGATGATCTCAAGGGTTAAAATACTTTTACCAAGAGCCGCCCCTCCCAGGATCCCGTTCTTAGAACCTTTTACCAGCGGAAAAAGCAAATCAATGATCTTGATCCCGGTCTCTAAAACTTCGAATTTCTCCGCTTTTTCTTTACTCGAGAAAGATTGAGCTACCCGTTGAGGCCGGATCGGCAGCCGCTCACCCGGGGGAATTTCACCTTTCTGATCAATAGGGTCTCCCCAGATATTAATGATCCTGCCATATATAGTGTCTCCGGCAGGTATTTGGATAGGTGTTCCGGTAGGAATAACGACACTATTACGCTGCAGGTTAAAGGTAGAATTAATAGCAATACACCGGGCAATATTACCGGCCATATGTTCAGCAACCTCTAAAACCACCCTTTTATTGTCAACGGTCTTGGTATTGATATTGTCAAATATTGCGGGGATATCCTCTTCCCGGTCAAACTTAACGTCAACAACCGGCCCCTGCACTGAAATCACCCGCCCTGTTTTAAATTGAGTATTGTTGTCCATAGTCCTTGAGATTATTTAAATGCCAAACGCGCCGCGAATAATTCCCTCATATTCTTATCAATCAATTCATGGCGCTGACGAAAATATTGTATTTTTAATTCCTTATTCAACTGCTCTATCTTTGTCTTACTGGTCTCTAAATGGCTATACCGCGCTGAAAGCTCAGCCAGGCGCGATATACCAAAGATCTGGAAAAACTTCTGCCCTAAAAATAAATACATCCAATATTCCAAAAGCCCGTCAAGGGAAGACTCAATAATTAAATCGGTCGCTTGGAGCGCTATTGTTTTTTTCTGAAACTGCTCAGCCTTGGAGAAAGGAAAAAGCTGCAAAACCTTGACCTGCTGAGCTACGATCGAAAGAGCATGCGGATAAACGATCTTTAATTCTCCCAGCTTACCGCTCTGCTCTTCATTTAAAACATAATCACGCAGCTCCAACGCCTGCTCTAACCTGGTCTCATCTTTTACGCCCTTAAAGGTAACATACGACAGGTTTGTTTCAGAGGCGTAAATTTTTCCTTTCTCTCCGATAATAAGCAACTTCGAATTATTTTTCTCTGCTTCCTTGATCGCCTGAGTCATGACATTCATGTTCAAACCACCTAAAAGTCCGGCGTCAGAAGTAAGCGCGATCACCCCCGGCTGGCGGGAGCTTGATTCCAGCAAGGGATGTTTAATGCCCCCCGCCTGCAGCAAATCAAAGATTCCTCCCAGATGGTTAAACACTAAATCAAAGGTCTTGAGTTTACGCTCAAGGATCCGGTATTGAGATATAGCGATTTCTTTCAAGACCTCAACGAGATTATAGAGGTTAAGGTTAAAATCAAGGTCTTTCTTGATCTGAGAAAGTAATTTCATACGTTACACAACCGCGAAATAATGGTTCATTGCTTCGTATAACATTTCAATACTCGTATCATTGATGATCATCGTCGTGCGGATCTCTTTAAAAAGACCAGGGAACTCTTTTTCCACCAAGACGACAAAATCATTTTTAAACTTCTGCACATCAGCCGGTGATAAAGTGTCCAGAACCCCCATGCTTAAAGCAAATAAAAACATAACTTCCGATTCCATCACGATCGGCTTATTCTTATCCTGGATCAAAAGCTGGGTGATCGCCTGCCCCCGTTTCATACGGTCTTCAGCTTCTTTAGAAAGTCCGGTAGTGCGCAGCTGCGTCATCTGCAGCAATTCCTGATACTGGATATATTCAAGCCTCAACTGGCCGCTCAACGCCTTCATTGCCGGCCACTGCGCTTTATTCCCGATACGAGAAACTGAAAGCCCGAAATCGATCGCGGGGCGCACGCCTTTATTAAAAAGCGAAGTGCTGAAATAGATCTGCCCGTCAGTCATAGAGATCAAATTACTGGAAATATATCCCGTAACATCACCCTGAAGGATCTCGACGATCGGCAAAAACGTCATTGAACCGCCACCGAGCTCCGGCTTTAAATATCCGGCGCGTTCCATTAACTGGGAGTGGACATAAAAAATATCTCCCGGATACGCCTCTCTTCCCGGCGCCCGTTCCAGTAAAAGCGAGATCTGACGGTATACCCAGGCGTGTTTGGTCAGGTCATCGTGGATCAAAAGGACATCCTTTCCCTGTTTCATGAAATATTCGCCTAACATACATGCGGTATACGGCGCTAAATACTGCTCTCCCATGGAAACAGAGGCAACAGCGCTGACCACAATAGTATACGGCATTACTTCTTGCTCATTAAAAAGGTTTAAAAGTTTAAGCAGGCTGGAATTAGTCTTTCCGATACAACAATAAATACAAATAACATCCTGTTTTTTCTGATTAATGATCGCATCAATAGCGACGGTAGTCTTACCCGTAAGCCGGTCGCCGATCAAAAGCTGCCTCTGGCCTTTAGCGATTGGGATAACCGCGTCCAAAAGCAATGTCCCGGTTTCCAGTGTCTCTTTAACAGGGGCGCGGTCCATAACACCGGGGGCATCGGCAAAAAGAGGGTAGTATGCCGCAGGCTCTATGGGGCCTTCATTATCAACAGGCTCGCACAAACTATTGACGATCCTGCCTACAAATTTATCCCCTACCGGTAAATGCAGGAACGCCCCCTTACTTAATACTTTTTCGCCGATATGTAAAGACCCCTTAACATCAATTACCAGCACCTGGACTTCATCTTCATTAAAACCCAAAACCATACCCCGCCCGCCCTGCTCAAACTCAACGATCTGCCCGTTAATGCAGGAAGGAAGGCCTTTTACCCGCACCACGCATTCACGCACTGATACAATTATACCTATCTCGCGAACTTCAAAATTTGCCGCAGCATGATTTTCCTGCATACCCGCTACCCTCTATTCCTCTTACATTTTCGATAATTGATGCGCTTTTGCCGCTTCCTGGATCTTAAAGCGCAGGCTCCCATCAAGAACTAAACTGCCGATACTCACTACCCAGCCGGCAATAACATTAGGGTCAATGGATTCTTTTAACGTGACCGCAAACCCCACCTTTTCATTGATCTTACCTGCTAAAGCCGCTCGCTGCGTATCAGTAAGGGCAAATGCCGTTACCACCCCTGCTTCCTGTATGCCTTCTGAAATATGCAACCGGTCCAATTGCGCGAAATTACTGGCGATCAATTCATCGATCCAGCGCTCATGGATCACGATCCGTATATTTTCCGGCACGACTTCCTGCAGCAACTGCACTGACCAATGAATCCCCTTATCTTTAATCTTTTCCTCGATCTCGGCGATCAAGGCATTGCGTGCGCGGGCAGCCTGAACCATCATTTCATCGGCTTTGCCTTGAGCCTCTTTAAGGATTTTTTCTTTCTCATCCTGCATCTCCTTTAATAAACGCTGTTTCTGCTGTTCAGCGTCTTTGAGCGCCAATTCTTTAATTTCCTGAGCTTCACGCTTAATATCATCATATTGCTTTTTTATATCCTGTTCTTTCTTGGCATATTCAGCGGACATCTGATCTAAATGGGCGGTTGCCGCGCCGACATCACGGTTAAAGATCTTATTCAGGGAAGCGACCAAAACGATAAAAACAATAATGATGAGAACTATGAATGGTATCAGTATAAGCATTTCTAAAACTCCTTCATATACAGGGGGAACAGGCGGCATGCATTATACCGCCAAACCCCGTAACACTTAACTGAACAATTGGAAAGCAACAAACAGAGCGATGATCGCCGCCCCTTCGGCAAAAGCGGTCAACATGATCATGACAATAAAAATTTTTGGCGCCGCCGATGGATTCCTGCCTAACGCGGCGATACTGGCTTTTCCGCAGGAGGCAAAAACCCAACAGGGGCCTGCGATACAGAATGTAAAGATTAAAAGCAACGCTATATTCCTGTCCATATTATTCTTCCATGATGATCGTGGTCTTATTCGATTGCACCCCTACCATTCCTCGACGGATAGCGAATACATTCTGGTCAACGATAACATTGCCTTTAACCAGGCGGCTTACCAGAGGCTTGTGATAATCCAAGACTTCAAAAACGCCTTGCTCTCCGGGAAGAACAACGCTTGAGGCCTTACCTTCAAAAACTATTTTATCTAAGGTGACCAGAATAACATCCTGCATGCTTTTTTATTGTAGTGTTAAAGAGAATACACACCAATACTTACGTAAAAACTAGGCTTAAAAAGAGTGTGTTTAAAAATCAATAATTATACAACCGCTGAATAATTATACCACTCTTTTATGTTATTGAAAATACTATTATTTTGCTATAGATAAGACCCGGTCTTAACAAGCAGTTTTTAATACCAGCCAAGACCGGGTCTTTTTTAGCAAGACCGGGTCTTAAATTGTTAAATAAAAACGCGGGGATTGCGGTAGAAAACCGCAGTCCCCGCGTTGTATTACGTACGATCTATTTCTTTGCTCCCGCATCCGGTTTAGATTCCGGTTTTTTCCCGGGGAACGCGTCATTCTTGGCACTATCGATCACATTTTGTCCTGACTTGATCTGCCCCTGCCATACGAAGAAAAAGATGCCTGCCAACAAGCCCAGAAAAATGATCACAACCATGATAATAAGCCAGGTTGTGGTCTTGGTAGGCATATTGAGTTTCAGTTTACTTTTCTCCAACAGTTCAGGAGTATTCGGGCCAAGTGCCGGCACAAGCATCTTCTCTAAATCAGCCAGCTTTTTCTGGATCAACTTTATCGTCTCAAGGTTCTGGCGATAATAACCGATATGCCGTTCTCTGCTGACGCTTTCATCGACTTGCGTCTTAGAGATCTCATCGAGCAGCGGATAAATAGTATCCGCGGCTTCCTTTACCTTTGCGTAATTATCGCTCTTCTCAAACTTGGCAAGGAGCGAATCAGTATGCTTTTTGATATCCGCCAGTGCCGTCTCGGAAACAAGCCAGATATCTTCGACTTCAACCTCAAAGACCCGGGCTTCGCCAGGCTTTAATTCTACATCTTCCTTGTTATATACGAAGTAAATGGATTTCTCAGCGTCAAACTCCAACTCCAACCCGCCTAAATCCATCACATCTTTCGGTTTGACTTCTTCCGGCAGATATTTCTTCACCTGTATCTTCTGCATACGTGTGCGCGAAGGGTTAACCGTCATGATACGGAACTTAACGCTGCCTGCTTGCAATGATGAAGAAATAATCGGTGAATCAACACCTCCAAGCTTAGACTCAAGGATCTGCAAGAGCATATCAACGACCGAATTAATAGTGTCGGTCTTATTCCTCATATCTTTAATAGTAGAGGTATCTCCCAGCTTCTCATCTAATAAAGCGCCGAGATCCACTCCCTGGTCTCCCACCAACATCTTGAGTTTTGCCGAAATATCATTAACTGCCTTGGCTAAAGCACTATCTGAACCCCCGCCTTCTTTTATCATCTGCGGAAGTTCATCAACTGTCTCTTTGAGGTTCTTTAAGGTCATTGAGATATTGATATTATCCTTAGAAACGAGCACCGCTTCCACAGCCTTAATAGCATCTAAAGCTTTCTTTGCGGCGCGTTCGGCTTCAGGCGCTGCAGCAGCAAGGCCGGCAACGGTCGTAATACCCATACTTTCCACCATGCCTGAACCTGAAACAAGGCCGCCGGTCACCTGTTCGCTGACAATATAGGTAAACGCCTTACCAGCATCAAAGCGCGAATCAGCCGTAATATCATAGGTATAAAATCCCGGGCGGGATTCCACCAAGATCGCGTTCTCGACTATCGCTTCATTATCCCAAGAATAGATACTTAACATAGGCACTAAACTTGGCTGGCCCTGGACCTGGATATTAATCGTATCTCCGGTCAAGGCAGGGTTCGGAGAAGCACTTGCCTTCCAGGAATATTTCTTTGCTGTTGCCTGCAATTCCTGGCCGGCTTCGACTGCCGTATCAGCACCTGACTGCAATTTCGTAATTGCAGTATTGGTCTGCGTCTCAAAGCTGGTCAAAGAAGTCTGAAGCATACCTACCATACCGCCTGCGGCGATAACTTCCTCTTTAGTCCTTGTCGGACCAACGATGATCCCGGTCTGTTCATCCATCTTCGTATCAATGGATGTTTTCTGTTCATCCATCTTCGTCGTGATCAAATTCGAAACAGAAGTCTGGAATGAAGGAAGTGTAACATCCTTCATTTGATTGACCGCGGCTTCCGTACTTTCCAAACGCATAGATTCCGTGACACTAAAGGATGTCGGCGTCTTAAAATGGGCGCCCGAAGCATTACGCAGATCAACCAAGGCAGCATAGACAACACCTGCCTCTAACCCGGTAGGCGCATTCCAAATCAGGTTAAAATACCCGCCAGCACCCGCACCCTCCTCATTTAACGTTTTAATCAATATCTGGTCCTGGTCATAGATATAAACATCAACGCCCTGCACACCGGTAACAATACTGCCGTCTCTTTCAAGCCAGGATGTGGCGCGTAAAATATCATTGGTGGCGTCATAGGTAAACTGAGCCTCAGCGCGCCAGATATGCACCGCGGTAGTTTCCAGGTACATTGTAAAAGACTGGTCGCTGTCAGCCGTAAAATTCAAACCTTTATCGCCATAGCCTGAAGCAGACCAGGTCGTTGTCCAGAAACCATACGGCGTCGCGCGGGTAACCGGAGACGTCATGCCGACAGCCTGCCATCCGACCGTCTCAGTACCGGTCAGTTTTTGCACCACTGAAAGGTTAGTCAACTGCTCATTCGTCAAAAGATCCCTGATCGTCCAGGTAATCGTATAGTAATCGATCCGGAAAACAGCCGGTGACGAATGATAAATGGTTTCATCATTGACATCCATGACACGGACCTTGACTGTTGAAGAACGGTCATCCGGAACAACCCAATCATAAGAATTAAGGTTCGGTGTTGAAGCAGTAATAACTGTCTGTGTCGCGAAATCGTCTTTTGTGTAAACTAATTTCACATTCGGAATGCTTCCGCGGTTAGTCCAGGTAATCGCATGAGTCTCATTGGTGATCCAACGTTCTGCGCCCAAAGGAGAAGTCAGGGTAAATTCACCCCGGATCTTAAAATCGGCATTTGAGCTGTCAGCAACCGTATCATCACCGGGATCTTCTACCTTAACCCGCACCAAGAGCGACAACGTATCAGGAACTGTCCAGGAATATGAATAAGAACCTCCTGCTCCAGCTCCGTTAGGAGCGGCAACATTAATAAGGTTAGGATACGTTACCCCGGAATTAATCGAATACGTAAGCTTAACCGCAGGCATGGTCCCACCCCATGTCCAGGTAATATTATGCGCGTCTCCTGCTATCCAGGACTCACCGCCATTAGGCGCGTTTAAGGTTAAGAAACCCTGGATGCGGAAATTAGCATTTGAATCATCGGTAACCGTCACATCCGCGGGACTAACAATTCTTACCCGTGCGGTTGCCGTACGGTTATCAGGAACGGTCCAGGAATAACTATTCACATTAGCAACAGAATTGGTGATCGTATTCGGGAACGTAGTACCGCCGTCAATAGAATAGAGCAGCCGGACATTGGCGATAGTACCGATAGTGTTCCAGGTGATGCTATTAGCCTGATTGATCTGCCATAATTCCCCGCCATTCGGGGCAGTTATGACAAAAGCGCCTCTGATCTTAAGATTAGCATTTGAAGCATCATAGGCGTCAGAATCAGTTGAGCTCACAACCCTAACCCGTATAAATGTTGAGATAGCGTCAGGAATGGTCCAGGTATAGCTATGCGTATTGGGCGTCGAAAGAATTATTACATTCGGGAATGTTCCACCTGCGTCAGTAGAATAATCCAAACGCACATTAGCGACGGTTCCAATATTGGTCCAGGTAATATTCTGCGTATCGCCGACGGTCCAGACTTCCCCGCCATTTGGCGCGGTCAGCGTATATTTTGCCATGATCTTAAAATTAGCATTCGAAATATCATTTGCCGTCGGATCAGCCAGATCTGATATACGAATCCTGCAAGACGGGCTTATGTCATCAGGGATCGTCCAGGCAAAAGAACCATTATTATCAACGGCACCGATAATATCAGGATACGAACCGCCGCCATTGTTGGAGAATTCAAGTTTTACCGTGGTAATACCGCTGCCTGCCGAAGTCCAGGTTATATTGTGAACAGCCTCTACTTCCCACATCTCACCGCCGTTAGGCGCGGTAATCGTAAAATCACCGGTGATCCTAAAGTCAGCATTCGAATCATCATACGCTCCGATATCATTAGGATCAGATACCCGCACCTTCATATTTTCCCAGATCGCGTCAGGCACAGTCCAGGCATAAGTGCCGGTATTAGGAGCAGCTGCCGTAATGGTATAGGTTTCCGTCAAGAAATTATTCTTGGAATACTCTAACTTGACATTAGCAACCGTTCCCACTCTTGTCCAGGTAACATTATGCACACGGCCTACCCTCAATTGTTCAGCGCCGTTAGGGCTGGTCAAGGTAAATTGACAACGGATACGAAAATCATTGTTTGAGGTATCATATGCCTCCGCATCGTTAGAATCCGCGATTTGCACCCTCATCGTACCATAGACCTGGTCCGGAACAAACCAGCCATACGTGCCGGTATTGATAACATTCGTGGCAATCGTTGTCCAGTTTGTACCGCTGTTAATAGAGTAAGAGATATTGACAAATGAAACACTACCGCTTGAAGTCCAGGTAATATCATGGTTTGATCCAACATACCAAGATTCACCGCCGTTAGGGCTGGTAACCGTAAAATTACCCTGGATCTTAAACACCGCGTTTGAAGTATCAGATACCGTCAGATCATCAGCATTATAGATCCTTACCAATGCCTGCGTGGTGATCGCATCAGGAATTGTCCACAGATAAGATCCCGCATTCGGTGTTGAGGCAATAATCGGCACATAAATAGAACCGCCGTTATCTGAATACTCTAAACGAACATTAGAGATTGAACCGACACGGTCCCAGGTAATTAATCTCCCTGAGCCAACGGTCCATTTTTCCAAGCCGGTGTTGGGAGCGGTAATCGTTAAGCTTCCTCTAATCTTGAAATTGTTATCGGAAGTATCATTGGCGACCGCGTCATTAGCATCAGAAACCCTGATCCTGCAATTCGCTGAAATAGCATCAGGCACAGTCCAGGGGTAAGTATTCGTATTAGGAATTGAAGCGACGATCTGCGTCCAGTTGCCTCCGGCGTTTATAGAATAATCCAACTTAACATTAGTTATAGTGCCGAAGGTGTTCCAAGTAATATTATTGAGCGAATTAACAACCCAGCTTTCACCGCCGTTGGGGCTGGAGACCAGGAATGAACCCTGGATCTTAAAGACGCCATTAGAAACGTCAGTGACTGTAGCATCACTACTGTCAGTTATCCTAACCTTAACGCTGTTTGAAATAGCATCAGGAACTGTCCAGGAGTAAGAAAGCGTGACCGCGGGGGCTGAATTAGCTATCACCACAGTGGCACTTTCATCAGCAAAAGCATTTGTGGAATACTCGAGTTTGGCGTTTGTGATAGAACCAACCCGCGTCCAGGTAATATTCTGTGACGCTGCCACACCCCACTGCTCTCCTCCGTTAGGACTCGTGAGCGTTAAAAGGCCGTGGATCGTAAAGGCTGCATCAGACTCATCGGTCGCATTACTATCAACCAGGTCAGAGATCTTGACCTTACAATTAGTCGATATGGAATCAGGGATGGTCCAGGGATAGACACCCGCATTAGGAGTATTTCCCGTGATCAAATTCGGATAGGTCACTCCACCGTCAGTAGAATACCATATCTTGACGTTAGCGTAAGATCCATAGGTGATCCAGGTGATATTTCGGCTTTCATTCACCGCCCATGATTCACCACCGTTAGGAGTTCCAACCACAAAACCGCCGCGAATAATGAAATTACTATTTGACATATCTGAAACCGTCGCATCAGATGCATCTGAAATCTTAACACGCGCCTGAATCGACGGATTATCCGGAATTGTCCAGGCATAGGTCTGTAACGCCGCATTCACCGAACCCACGATAGTGAAGGGGAACGTTAAGCCGCCGTCAACCGAATAATCCAATTTCGCGTTCGTAACAGATCCATATCGGATCCAGGTGATATTATGGCTTGAGCTGATCAACCAAATCTCAGCGCCATCAGGACTGGTTAAATTCAGGTTGCCTCTTATTTTAAAGGTAGCGTCAGAAACATCGAAAACCTGGGATGCCAAAACGTCGCTTACTTTTACTTTAGCTGTTGTCGTAATATTATCAGGGATGAGCCAGCTATAAGAACCCGCAGCAGCAGGTGTGGAAGCAATGATCGTATTAGGATAGGTCGCGCCGCCGTCAACGGAAAATTCCAGTTTTACATCAGCGATAGAACCGATCCTGGACCAACTCACCGACTGTGAAGAACCGACTGACCAGACTTCTCCTCCGTTAGGGCCAATAACAACCAGCTGGCCGATAATATTAAAGTTAGCGTTAGAGGTATCATACACGGTCAGGTCAGAAAGATTGGTCACTTTAACCCTGATCTGATCGGAGATACTATCAGGTATTGTCCAAGCATAGGTACCGGCAACTGCGCCCGTGGAAGCGACGACCACGTTCGGATAGGTTGCTCCGCCATCAGTGGAATAGTCAAGCTTCACATTCGCAATAGTCCCTGAAATCGTCCAGGTAACATTATGCACGGTTGCCACTGCCCAGGATTCTCCTCCATTAGGAGCAGTTATTGTAATCGAACCGCGGATCTTAAAATTAGCATTAGAATTATCATACACGCTTGCATCCGAAGCATCAGAAACCCGTACGCGCAGCTGAGTGCTGATGACATCAGGAATTGCCCACGGATAAACTTCCAGTGAAGCATCAACGGAAGCAACAATGGTAAAGGGGAACGTGGAACCGGCGTCCATGGAATAATCTAATTTCGCGTTAATAATACTGCCGTTACGCGTCCAGGTAAGGTTCTGGACACTTCCAACATCCCAAATCTCTCCGCCATTAGGAGACGTTAAGGTAAAGCTTCCGCGGATCTTAAAATTGGCGTTTGAAGTATCAAACACCGATGAATCTGAAGTATCCGTGATCTTAACCATCGCCGTCTGTGAAAGTGTATCGGGAATAGTCCAGGCTCTGCTTCCAGAAGAAGCAAGAACGTTGGTGGCAATAACATTCGGATAGGTTGTTCCGCCGTCAGTCGAATATTCTATATTGACCTGAGACATTGTCCCAACAATACTCCAGGTAATATTATAGCTGGTGCCGACGATCCAGGCCTCTGCCCCATTAGGAGCGCTGACCGTAATATTACCCCTGATCTTAAAGTTATTATCGGAAATATCCGCTGTCAAAGCATCATTGTAATCACTGATCTTGACTTTTACCAGCGACGAAAGCGTGTCGGGGATAGTCCAGGCAAACGAACCTGAGTTACTGGTTGATCCGGTGATGGCAAATGGATAGGTAGCACCGCCGTCAGTCGAATAATCAAGCTTCACCGTCGATACCGAACCGACAAAATTCCAGGTGATCGGATGAGACGAATTAACAACCCAGACTTCGCCGCCATTGGGTGAAGTGACCGTAAAATTCGCCTGAATGGTAAAATTAGCGTCAGAAACATCATTCACAGAAGAGTCTGAAACGTCAGAAACCCTCACCTTTACTAATTGTGAAACAGCATCAAGGACATTCCAGGTAAAACTCAAAGCACCCGCCGGAGTCGAGCCGACTATAGTGCTATAACTTCCGCCGCCATTGGTTGAATACTCCAACTTCACGCTGGCGATAGCTCCAACCCTGGTCCAGGTAATATTATTATTAGTAGAAACCGTCCAACGCTCTCCACCATTAGGAGCGATCAATCCCAAAATACCGACGATCTTAAAATTGACATCTGATTCATCATACACTGACGCATCCAAGGTATTAGTGATCTTAACTCTAACCTGGTTGGAAATATTATCCGGGATACTCCATGAGTAACTCCCCGTTGAAGCATCGACATTATTCTGGATCAGGTTAGGATAGCTCGATCCTCCATCACTGGAATAATCGATACGAATATTAGCAATTGAACCGGTCCTCGTCCAGGTAATATTTTGAGATGTTGCGACTCCCCATGATTCACCGCCATTGGGCGCAGTCACATGCAAAGCGCCTTTTACCGTAAAAATAGCATTTGAAGTATCATTAACGCTGGCGTCAGAAACATCAGTCACTTTCACCTTTAAATTGGTGCCGATCGCATCAGGAATAGTCCAGGTATAAGCACCCACTGGCCCTGATGTCGAAGCAATAATTGTATTCGGATAGGTATTACCGCCGTCTGTTGAATACTCCAGCTTCACATTCTGGATACTTCCTGTCGGGGTCCAAGTAATATTGCGATTTTCACTGACGATCCAGGTCTCTGCCCCATTCGGAGATGTCAACAACAGGATACCTTTGATCGTAAAGTTAGCGTCTGAAACATCGGTAACCGAAGCATTACCGGTATCGGTAACCTTAACCCTGAGCTGTCCGCCAATCGAATCGGGCACTGACCAAGCATAGGTCTGCGCGGCAGCATCGGTAGAAGCAATGATCAAATTATCATACAAAGTTCCGCCATTGGTCGAATATTCTAATTTTACCGCAGGAATACTACCGCTTCTGGTCCAGGTAATAGCCCTGGCTTCCCCGACATACCAGATCTGGCCGCCGTTGGGAGAATTGACCTCCAAAGAACCTCCGATAGAGAAATCCGCATTAGATGTATCAAAGACCGAACTATCCGTTGCATCCATGACACGCACACGCACCGCAGTAGACAGATCATCAGGAATGGTCCAGGCAAAACTCCCTGTTGAGGCATCAGTACCCGCAGAAATAGAGAGAGGAAAACTAACGCCTGAATTCTTTGAATAATCAATAACAACACTGGCAATAGCGCCGGTCCTCGTCCAGGTTACATTATGCGCGGTTGATACTATCCAGTTTTCCCCGCCATTAGGGGCATTCACCGTTAAAGCGCCTTTGATGCTGAAATTAACAGCACTGGCGCTATAGACCGTTGAATCTGAAGTATCGGTGATCTTGACCCGCAATTGAATGCCAATGGCGTCAGGAATAGTCCAACTATAAGATAATAAAGAAGCGTCAACTGAATTAGCAATTGTATTTAAATAGTTTGCCCCTCCATTAACGGAATATTCCAATTTCACCAAAGCCACACTTCCCGTCCGAAGCCAGGTGATATTATGCGAGGAAGCTACTACCCAGTTTTCTCCGCCAACCGGAGAAAGAAGTGTCAAAGCGCCTTTGATCTTGAAATTTCCGTCTGAGGCATCAAACGCGTCGTAATCGTTGACATCGCAAATACGCACGCGCATCTGAGATGAGATCACATCCGGCACTGTCCAGGAATAAGTATTGCTATTAGCTATCGATGCAGCGATCGTGTTCAAATAGTTAGCGCCGCCATCGCTTGAATATTCTAATTTCACGTTCGTAACCGAACCGACATAGGTCCAGGTAATATCCTGTGAATTATCAACAACCCATACCTCTGAACCGTTAGGAGCAGTAATGGTAAACCTGCCCTGGATCTTGAAATCAGCGTCTGATTCATCGGCGACAGTAATATCGGAAGCGTCCGAGATCTTCACCCGTGCGTGGGTCGAAGGTGTATCAGAAACATTCCAGGTGTACTCCAGGCCGCCGGCAGGCGTTGAAGCAATGATCAAATAATCATAACTTACGCCGCTGTTAGTCGAATATTGCAACTTCACATTGGCGATAGATCCAGTCTTCGTCCAACGGATAGTCTTATCCACAGCAATACCCCAGAGGTCTCCCCCATTCGGTGTGGTCAAAGTTAACGATCCGATGATCTTAAAATTAGCATTTGAGATATCAAACACGGACGCATCTGATGTATCAGATATCTTTACCTTGACCGTAAGGCAGGGGTTATCCGGAATGAGCCAGCCGTATGTGCCGGATGCTCCATCGGTAGAAGCAACAATGACCGTCGGATAAGTTGAACCGCCGTCAAGAGAATATTCCAGTTTCACGGTCGAAATAGACCCCTGGCGAGTCCAGGTAACATTTTGCGTAGTTCCAATTTGCCAGGCTTCAGCGCCGTTAGGAGCAGTAATGGTAAGAGCGCCCTTAACCGTAAAAGTATTATCGGAAACATCCTCGACTGTCACATCTGTTGAATCCAGTATCTTAACCCGCAGATTAGACCCGATGGCATTAGGAATAGTCCAAGCATAGGTACCTGCGCCTCCGTCAACGCCGGTAGAAATCGTATTCGGATAGGTCGAGCCGTTATCCGTTGAATATGCTAAATCAATATTTGCGATGGTTCCGGTGCGCTGCCAGGTAATATTCTGAGAAGTGCCCACCACCCATGTTTCTGAGCCATTCGGTTGCATCACGCGCAATTTACCCTTAATGGTAAATGGATTATTAGATACATCCACAACCGTCGCGTTATTAGCATCAGTCGTGCGCACTTTAAGGTTGATACCGATAGCATTAGGTACCGACCAGGCATAGTTCTGCGTAACACCGTTTGCACCCGCAGGAACTGTCGCAATAAAGACAGTCTGGCCTTCATTAGCAAAAGCATTGGTTGAATACTCTAATTTAACCTGTGAGGTAAAGGTTCCGGTAGGTATCCATTGAATATTATTCGAATCTCCCACGAACCAGACTTCGCCGCCGTTAGGAGTAACAACCTGCAGGTTACCTTTGATCTCAAAGGAATTATCCGATTCATCCCAAACATTGAAGTTGTCGGACTGCCTGACACGGATCTTTAAATTGGTTCCGATCCTGTCCGGGATATCCCAGACAAAAAGCTGATCAGCTGCCGGAACTGCAGCAATAAGGTTCCCGGGATCAGGATATGTCCCGCCGCCGCCGATACCGCCGTTGGTGGAATAATGGATCTGGACATTAGGAATATTGCCGAATTTCGTCCAGGTAATGTTATAACTATTTCCCACCTGTATGGATACACCGGCAGCGTTCGGCGTTTCAACACGCAGGCCGCCTTTTATTTCAAAATTATTATTACTCATATCAGTTACGGTCGGATCTGAAGTATCGATAACCTGGATTCTTGCCTGAGTAGAAAGCTCAGTATCTCCCGGTAAACTCCAACTCCAGGTGCCTAAAGACGCATCCACTACCGCACCGTTTATCTTGCTCCAATCAGTCCCGCCGTTAGCCGAGTAATAAATATTAATATTCTGTACCGCCCCTGTCCTGGTCCAGGTAACAGGATAGGAATAACCAACGCTCCATGATTCTGTCCCGTTATTGGGGCTGTCAACATGCAATGCACCCTTGATCTTAAAATTACCGTTAGAAACATCAAAAGCATTCGCGTTTAAGGCATCGGATACGCGCACCTTGACCGCGATAGAGATCGCGTCAGGAATTGTCCAGGCATAGATGTTATTATTCGGGGTGCTGGCAATGATCAGATTAGGATACGTAGCGCCGCCGTCAGTGGAATATTCAAGCTTTACATTATTTACGGTTCCGTTGGTTGTCCATACTATGTTCTGAGAATCATTGACGGCCCAAACTTCACCGCCATTGGGCGCGGAAAGGGTAAAACCACCCATGATCGCGAAATTAGCATCAGAGGTATCGTTGACCCCGGCATCAGATACATCAGATATCCTCACCCGGACCTGGATTGTGATCGTATCGGGAATAGTCCAGGCATAGCTTAAGCCTCCGGCAGGCGTTGAATTAACGACAATATTTGGATACGACGTTCCTCCATCCGTAGAATATTCCAATTTCACATTAGAGATACTTCCCGTACGGTTCCAGGTAACATTCTGGGAAGAACTCACCACCCAGTTCTGGCCGCCATTAGGCGCTGTCAAAAGCAAGGCGCCTGTGATCCTAAATGTCCCGTTAGAAACATCCTGTACCAAACTATCAGCGGTATTACTGATCCTCACCTTTACGGTATTGCCGATAGCATCAGGCACAGTCCAACTGTATTTATATGATCCGGAAGGCGTACCGGTAGCATCAGTAGAATTAGTAATTACTGTCGTCTGCAACTCATCGGCAAACGCGTTGGTCGAATATTCCAGCTTAACATTTGAAATACTCCCCGTTCTCACCCAGGTAATATCATGGTTAGCATCAACAACCCAGGATTCACCGCCGTTAGGAACACTCAGAGTTAAAGCGCCTTTAATGATAAAGCTGGCATTTGATGTATCATTAACGGTGGCATCCAAAACATCAGAAATTCTTACTCTTAAGTCACCGCCGATTGCATCAGCTACCGTCCAGCCGTAACTTAAAGCGCTCGCGGATGTTGAAGCGATAATAACCGTCGGATACGTAGCACCCCCATCAATTGAATATTCAAGCTTAACATTAGCAACACTTCCGGTCCTAGACCAGGTAATATTCCTTGCTTCATTGACGATCCAGGTCTCTCCACCGTTGGGAACACTTAAAGATACAGCACCTTTAATAGTAAATGCGCCATTAGAAACATCACTTACCAGAGCATTAGCCGCATCGGAAACCCTGACCTTAAGGCTTGTACCGATAGCATCAGCAACTGTCCAGGCATACGTTCCTGCCCCCGCAGGGGTAGAAGCTGTGATCACCGTTACCTGTAATTCATCGCTAAAAGCGTTTGTAGAATACTCAAGCTTCACATTGGAAAAAGAACCGGTTTTGGTCCAGGTAATATTCCTGTTCTCACCGACGATCCAGTTTTCTCCACCATTAGGTGACGTAAGTATCACTGAACCTTTAATGATAAAGTTAGCATCTGATTGGTCAGTCACCGACTCATCACCCACATCAAGGATCTTCACGCGGGCCTGATTGGTAATGGAATCAGGGATGGTCCAGGAATAACTGAAAGCACCCGCAGGAGTTGAGGCGATAATAGTATTTCCTACCGGGTATGTTGCTCCCCCGTCAGTTGAATACACTAATTTAACATTAGAGATAGCACCAAACTTGCTCCAGGTAATATTATTGGTAGCATCTACCACCCATTGTTCACTGCCAATAGGACTGGTGACCGTTAAACTTCCCACGATGCGGAATACCGCGTTAGAAACATCATAAACGGTAGCATCCGCAACATCGGTAATACGCACCTTAACATTGGAACTCGGGGTATCAGGCATTAACCAGTCATAGGTAAGCGTAGCACCGCTGGTTGAGGCAATAATGGTATAGGTTTCCAATTCATTGGCAAAAGCATTGGTTGAGTAATCCAGCTTAACATTGGCTACCGAACCGACGCGCGACCAGGTAATATTATTATGGGTATTAATTGACCATACTTCCGAGCCATTCGGAGCGGTTAAAGTCAAAGATCCCTTGATCTTAAAGTTAGCGTTAGAAGTATCGGAAGCATCAGCGTTAGAGGCATCCGAAACCTGGACCCTGGCGGTATTGGAAATACTGTCAGGAATCGGCCAACTGTACAAATTATTATTGGTTGTGCTTCCAACAATAACATGGGGATAGGTCAGGCCGCCGTCAGTGGAATATTCAAGTTTAACATTAGCAACGGTCCCGGTTGTCCCCCAGGTAATATCATGATTTTCATTAACGACCCAGACTTCCCCTCCGTTAGGCGCAGTAACATTAAAAGCACCCATAATAATGAAGTTGGCGTTTGAGACGTCTTCTACCGTAGCGTCAGAAACATCGGATATCTTAACTTTACAGGTTGTGGATATGGCATCAGGGACAGTCCAGGCATAGGTCAGGCCACCCGCAGGAGTCGAAGCAATAATGATCCCAGGATACGCCAGGCCGCCATTGATTGAATATTCTAATTTTGCGTTCAAGATACTTCCGGTACGCGTCCAGGTCACGTTATTCTGTATCCCCACTCCCCACTTCTCTGCTCCATTAGGCGCGGTTAAGACAAACGCCCCGCGGATCTTGAAGAAATTATTTGAGATGTCCTGAACCGTCGCATCTAAAGTATTACTGATCCTCACCTTAAGTGTTGTTGAAATTGCGTCCGGAATAGTCCAGCTGTATTTATAACTTGCCGGAGGCACACCGGTAGCATCGATAGAATTAGTAATAACCGTGGTCTCGGATTCATTGGAGAAACCATTGGTTGAATACTCAAGCTTTACATTGACAATACTACCCATCTTAGTCCAGGTAATATCCTGTACATCATCGACTCCCCAGACTTCTCCGCCATTCGGCGAAGTCAAGGTCAATGAACCTTTTATGGTAAAGTCAGCGGAGCTGCTATTGACATTAGCGTCTCTGGTATCGCTGACGCGTACTTTTGTCGTCGCGCCTATCGCGTCGGCCACTGTCCAGGAATAACTACCCGAACCGGTGCCGCCGGGAGTAGAAGCGATAATATCATTGTAGACTAACCCATCTTTTGTATATTCCAGCTTAACGGTAGGAATGGTCCCGGTAAGGTTCCAGGTGATGCTCCTGCTTTCCCCGACGATCCAAGTCAAACCGCCGGTAGGGCTGGTCAAAACCAAAGAACCTTTGATCGTAAAGGTACTGCCGCAGACCGCGACAACAGCAGCGTTTGATGCATCACTAACCCTCACTTTAAGGTTATTGCCGATCTTATCGGGTATCGTCCAATCATACGATTGCGCAACGCCACTGGCACCCGCAGAAACTGTGGCGATACTGAATGTCTGTAACTCATCCGAGAAAGCATTGGTAGAATATTCCAATTTCACCTGTGAATACGTTCCTGTAGGAGTCCAACGGACCTGTCGCGTATCACCCACAAACCAGGTCTCTCCACCCAAAGGAGCATTGAGGGCTACTTTACCGATAACGCTAAATGCGTTACCCGACTCATCCCAAACTGTGCTATTGCCGGCATCACGGATCCTAATGCGTAAATTCGTGCCAATTGCATCAGCAACCGACCAGTTATAGCTTAAGTCAGTCGCAGGAACCGTCGTGATCAAGTTCCCCGGAAGATAGCTTCCACCGCCGGCAATACCGCCATTGATAGAATAATGGAGTTCAACATTTGCCACCGCGCCGAATTTTGCCCAGGTAATATTATAGATATCGCCTACTTTAAGCGTAATACCCGCAGCAGTAGGAGTATTGAGCGTAACCGCGCCCTTAACTTCAAACTTAGCGTTTGATAAATCATAAACGGTTGCATCAGATGCATCTTCGACCCTGATATATCCTGAAAAGGCTGTTGTCAAAAGTATCGCGTCTGAAATGGTCCAATTCCACGTCCCTAAAGCCGCATCGACTGCAACAGGATTGATCTTGGTCCAATCAATGCCATTGTTATGTGAATAATAAATATTGATTGATGCAATAGAACCATGCTTTGTCCAGGTAACAGGATAGGTGCTTCCAACATCCCAGGATTCCGTCCCATTATTAGGGCTGGTAACCGTTAACGATCCATGGATCTTAAAGAAACCGCCGGAAACTGCGACCGCGTTGGCATTAGCAGGATCAGAGATCTTTACCTTGCCGCTGGTCGTGATCGCGTCAGGCACTGCCCAGGGATATGTTCCGGAGTTAGTGGCGTTATTAGTAATTACCGTATAGTTTGTACCGCCGTTAGCAGAATATTCGATCTTTACTTCCGTTACCGCGGAACCATAGCGATCCCAGGTAATATCATATGACGAATCAACTGTTAAGGAACTGCCGTTAGCGGGTGTATTGACAACGAAACCGGCGATAATATTAAACGTAGCGTCTGATTCGTCATTAACCACCGCTTCATTATCAGCATCGGCGATCTTGATCTTGACTGCGTTTGAAACATGATCAGGAATAGGATTCCAGTTCCAAGAGGATACTGAATTGGTATCAACAGTGGCAATAGGCGTTACTTCATAACCCGAACCGTAATCCACGTAAATATTGGCATTCCCGATAGTCCCTGTCTTTGTCCAGGTTATATTCTTGTCCGTAGTATTGACCGGCCAGTTATTTCCGCCGTTCGGAAGTTGAACCGTAAGTGTCCCGGCAATATTAAATACATTAGAAAGGCCAAAGGTATTGTTATTCAAAGGATCCATGACTTTGACCACAACGTTATTACTGATATTATCCGTAACCACGTTCCAATCACACTGTCCAAGCGTTGCGTCCCTGCCGGTTGTTATCGTCTTATCGAACGGCCCGTTACTGCCATTGGTGCTATAGAGCACATCGACGGAACTTACTTTTGTGGAACCATTCAAGCTCCACTTTACTCCATTGGGATAACTCGAACCTACCCGGATATTGGCTCCGGTAAGCGGCTCTGAAACCGAGATCACCGGCCGCATGGCGAAAACTTCGGATACGCCAAAAGAATCATCATAGTTATTAGCGTCGGAAACACGGATATAGGCAGTCTCTGAATTTTCATCGGCAACACCCGCTGACCAGGTATAGGTATTCGGGCCGATGGTATGTCCTGCGTTATTAGCGGCGATAACCGTATACGAACCGCCGGCTGTAGTCTTATATTCGATCGTAACGTTGGTGATACTGGCGGTGGCATCCCAGGTGATCTCTTTGGTAGCCTGGCCTTTATACCAAACCTGCCCCGTCTTAGGATTAGTCACCGTAATAGCGCCGAAGACCTTAAAGACCGCGTCAGAGGTATCGGTAACCAACTCCGGATGATGGTCAGGGTCGCTGACACGGACCTTGACAGTATTACTCACATTATTAGGAATAACCCAATCATAACTCTGCTGCACGCCATTTGCTCCCGCAGGCTGAGTAATATCTAAAAAGGTGCTGGTAAAATCATTTATGGAAGCTTCTAAACGAACACTCGTAAAAGTTCCCGTCGGTGTCCAACGGATCTGACGGGTCGAACCCACGGTCCATTTCTCGCCACCGTTAGGCGCGTTTAACGCAACGGAACCGATAATGGTAAAACTATTTCCTGATTCCATATAACAATCATCGTTATCTTTATCGACTATCTTGACCTTCAGGTGCTTACCCAATATTTGATTCGGGACATCCCAGGCATAAGTTGGCGGAGCGACAGGCACACCGGCGACGGTCGTGATCTCATTGGGATAGGTAACGCCGTCATTGGTAGAATAGTAAATGCGCACATTCAGTATCGGGCCAGTCTTTGACCAGGTGATACTATAGGGAACGCCTCCATAAGTCATAATGATATTATCAAGTGTAGGCGTCAAAAGAGTGAGCGTGCCTTTGATCATAAAATTATCTGACGTGCCATAAACGGTAGCGTATGCCGCGTCAGCCACTTTGATCTTAGCAAGGTCTTTGGACAGGATATCCTGATTCGTCGGGATCGTCCATTGATAGGTATTAGCCCCTTGAGAAACCGCTAAATTCGAAGCTATAGTATAAGTATAATTACTTCCGCCGTCTTTAGAATAGGTAATATTAACATTATCGATTTTTCCGATAACGTTGAATTTAATGTCTTTTAACTCACCGACAATCCACTTATCAGTAGAAACCGGCTCAGTCACTGCTACATTACCATGGACCCAGAAGCTCACCGATTCTTTTTGTGTTGCCGGTTGATCAGGGCTTGCGGCGGTGATACGTATCTTACAGTTCGGTGAAGAAGTCGTGATGGGGATGGTCCATAAATAACTCCCTGAATTCGGGGCAGAAGCTGCGATCGTTGACCAGCCTGAACCGTCGAAAAACTCTATTTTCACATTATTCACCGCGGTTCCCACAGTCGTCCATTTGATCTCATACGAATCTCCTGAAACGAGAGGAGCTCCGTCGGGTTTAGAGATCGCAAATGTGCCGATAATATGGAATACCGCGTCAGACTCGTCATTGGTCACCGTTTCATTATCCGCATCGGCGATCTTGATCTTAACCGCATTAGAAACATGGTCTGGAATAGGATTCCAGTTCCAGGAAGAAACGGTACTGGTATCAACAGTAGCAAGTGGCGTCGGGTCATAGCCTGAGCCATAATCGACATAAATATAGGCATTGCCGATAGTCCCCTGCTTTGTCCAAGTGATATTCTTATCAATTGCTCCTACTGCCCAGTCATTGGCGCCGTTGGGCTGCTGCACAGTGATATTGCCGACGATCTGGAAAGCATTTGATAAACCCAAGGTGTTTGTATTAAGTGTATCGATGACTTGCACGACAACATTATTACTCATGGTGTCACTTACCACATTCCAGTTGCATTGCCCTAAGGTCGCATCGACCCCTGAGGCGATCGTCTGGTTAAACGGCCCGCCGCCGCCGACGGTGCTGTATTTTACATCGACTAAACTCACCTTTGTCGAACCATTCAGGCTCCATTTAACGCCATTAGCATAGGTCGAGCCGACCTTAATATTAGCTCCGGAAACCGGTTCACTGACCGTGATCACCGGACGGATCGCAAATACCTGAGAAACACCATACGAATCATCATAGTTATTAACGTCGGAAACCCTGATATAACAGGTCTCTGAATTCTCATCAGCAACGCCCGCAGCCCAAGTATACGAATTTGCTCCGATCGTATGCCCCGCGCTATTAGCTACTATAGTCGAATAGCCGCCGCCGGCGGTTGTCTTATACTCAATTTTAACATTAGTAATACTTGCGGTAGCATCCCAGGTCACATCTTTAGTAGCCTGGCCTTTAAACCAAACCTGTCCTGTAGTGGGATTGGACACCGAAATACCGCCAATGATCCTTAACACCGCATCCGACTCATCTTTTGCCAATTCCGGATGATGATCCGGGTCGCTGACACGGATCAATACATTATTACTGACATTATTCGTGACTACCCAATCATAACTCTGCTGAATTCCGCTTGCACCTGCGGGCTGAGTAACATCTAAAAAGGTAGAACCGAAATTATCGATCGTTGCCTGTATCCGGGCATTGGTAAAGGTTCCGGTCGGGGTCCATTGGATCTGCTTTGTAGACCCAACGGTCCATTTCTCGCCGCCGTTAGGCGCGACAACCACTAACTGACCGATGATTTCAAAAGTATTGGAGGAAACATCAAACGCATCACTCAAATTATCTTTATCAGCAACTTTAACTTTCAGGTGCTTACCTATAATATGGTTAGGAATATCCATAGGATAACTTGCCGGGACTGACGGAACACCGGCAGCATCGGTAAGTTCATAGGGATAGGTAACTCCATCATTTATGGAATAATAGATACGGACATTCTGTATCGGGCCGGTTGTAGACCAAGTAATAGTATAAGGAACTCCTCCATAGGTTAAGACAATATCATTTGCGTCAGGCGTAAGCACATTAATAAGTCCTTTGATCATGAAATTAGCAGACACTCCATAAACAGTAGTATATGCGGTATCTTCGATCTTAAGCTTAGCCAGGGTAGCGGAAAGTATGTCCTGATCCGTAGGAAGCGTCCATTGATATGTATTAGGGCCGCTGACAACCGGAACATTAGTTGCTACGCTGTATGAATAAGGCTCTCCTGCGGTATTAGAACAAGAGATATTGACATTATCGATCTTTCCGGTAATGGTAAAGGTAACATCCTGCTGCGTGCCTACCGTCCATTTACTGCTTATTGTCGGAGCAGTGACCGTAACCTTACCATGGATCCAAAAGACAGAAGATTCCTTGGCTGAAGACGGCTGGTCAGGGGTTTGCGCAGTAATCCTGGCCTTACAATTCGGAGAAGACGTAGTTAAAGGAACGGTCCAGGGGTAATTGCCGCTATTATCATAAGAGGCATTTAACGTCGCCCAGCCAGTCCCATCATAAAACTCTATTTTGACTTTTGTTACCGCCGTACCATTTGTTGTCCAGGTAATGGGGCTGGAATCTCCTGAAATAAGCGGAGCTCCATTAGGGCTGGTAAAAGTAAAACTCCCCACAATATGGAATACGGCGTTTGATTCATCCGAGGTATATGCCTCATTATCAGCATCAGTGATCTTTATCTTCACAGTATTGGCAACCTCATCAGGAATAGTCGGCCACCTCCAGGAAGAAACAGCTTCGGCATCCGCAGTTCCTATGGGTGCGACTTCATAGCCTGAACCATAATCAACGTAAAACGCCACGGTACCAATACTCCCGATCTTTGTCCAAATAATATCCCTATTAGTTTCACCGACTGTCCAGTTCTCATTGCCGTTAGGCTGTGTTAAGGTAACTGAACCAATGATACGAATAACGCCTGATAAGCCATAAACATTTGTATTACCAGAATCTACAACTTGCACGACAACATTGCCGCTTAAGGTATCATTCACATTATCCCAGTTACACTGTCCTGTGGCAGCGTCAACACCGGAAGCAATAGTTTGGTTGAACGGCCCGCCGACACCAGTCGTGCTAAAAAACATTGACCGTGCTCACCTTTGTAGAACCATTCAAACTCCATTGAACCGCGTTGGGATAACTTGACTGCACGGTAAAATTGGTCCCCGCAACCGGAGCAGAAAGCGTGATCTTCGGCCGCAAAGAAAACATTTCTGATATCCCCTCTACTTCAGTATTATTCACATCAGATACCCTGATATAACAAGTATCAGATTTCTCATCCGGAATCCCCGCAGACCAGACATAAGAGTTACTGCCTTCAGTATGGCTGGGATCATTAGCGATAATAGTAGTATACGACCCGCCTAAGCTCGTTTTATATTCTATTTTGACATTCGTGACCGTTCCCACAGCAATCCAGCCAATGCTCCTATTCGTATCTCCTTTATACCAGACATCGCCGGTTGTCGGTGAAGTCACCTGCAAAGAACCTTTAATGGTAAAATTATCGGACTCTGTTAGTGCAGGAATAGGATCAGAATCAATAGTGCTGACTTTGATCTTGGTAAGAGGGCCAAGAGCATCAGGGACAGTCCAGTTAAAGCCAAAACCATTAGTTAGTTCGGTAGCAAATTGTGTATAAGACCCGCCATTGGTATTCCAGTAAAGATTGACCTGAGCAATAGTCCCTTTGGTTATCCAATCGATGGAATGAGATGAACCTTTGACCCATTTATCAGTTGCCAGAGGGCTGGTAAAAGTAAATCCGCCTTTGATGGTAAAAGCTGTCGGAGAAACATTTTCCACAGGAATAGGGTCAGAAGAAACCAGGACCGCTTTTACTAATAAATTATTCCCGATGGCGTCAGGGATAGGGTTCCAAGTGTATGATAAACTATTAATCGCCACGCTGTTGGTAATAGAATTAATATAACTATCCCCGCCTCCATTGACGGAATATTTCAATTGAATATTGCCGGCAAATTTCTGGTAGGTCCAGGTTACCGCGCGGGTCGTATCGCCAACGGTCCAAATATCGGTATTAATAGGATGGGTTACATCCAAAGTCCCGATGGTAAAATTAACCGGAGAAGTTTTATTGATGGAAGTATCATTAATAAGTTCGATATAGATCTTGCCGGTATTAGAAATATTGCCTACCGGGACATTCGGCCAAGTCCATGTTCCGTCGCTGGCAGGAACACCGATACCGGGAAGTTCGGCGATAGTGCTAAAAGTCGAACCGTCAGGCGCGTATTTGATCCTCACATTACCGATAGCAGTCCCTTTCGCTGACCAGGTTATATCATGAGAAGTACCCGCAAGCCAGTTCTCTCCTCCTACGGGGCTCAACAAAGTTAATTTCGGCCTGACGATAAAAGCAGGAGAATCGCTGTCGGGAGTGATCGGATTAACATCATCCCCGAGATATTGAGCGACTTTAATCTTGGCACTTGAGCCGACCATCCCTTCATCAACAGCCGACCAGTTATAGGCAGAAGGGACACTCGGGACATGCGCTATCAAATGCCAAGGAGCGTTACCGTCTTTAGACCACCATAATGCCACATTTGCCATAACGCCATTAACCTGCCAGGTAATATCAGCAGGGTCAGTTACCGTCCAGGTTGCTCCTGTTGTAGGAGTTAATAATTCTACCGAAGAAAGGACTTTAAAATTAGCGTCTGAAGCGTCTTCAACCTGTAAGTCTGTTGCCTGATCACTGATGACTTTCACGCGGATAGTAGTACTGATAGCAGCCACAGGAATATCCCAGTCATAGGTACCTGTGGTTGTCCCTGCCGGCTGATTTGCCGCGATAGTATCAAAATAATCAGCGCCGCTGTTTTTAGAATATTTCAAAGTTACGGTAGCAAAGGTGCCTTTTTTATTCCAGGTAATATTTTGATGCGTCTGCGCCAGCCACTCTTCCGGCCCGTTGGGGGCAGTTATCGCTAAGACGCCTTTTATGTAAAAATTGACATTGGATTCATCATGAACATTGGATTCATCATTATTCAGATATACTTGTATCCTGCGGTCATTGCCAATTTTGTCAGGAATACCGACAATACCGACATCAGGATCTTCCCATGTCCATTGACAGCTGTTACCGCTGCAGACATCTGCCTGTAACAAACCCGTTACCACCTGATACAAATAACTTGAACCGCCGGTCTCAGACAACTTCATGGAAAAACTATACCCTGCGTCATGAGCGGGATCAAAATTTCCGGCCTTATCCCAACGGATTATTTTATTGGTATCTCCGACATACCAGACTTCGCCGTTATTGGGTTGGGTCACGGTCACAGTCCCTTTGATCTCAAAGTTACCGTTAGAATCATCATACTGACGGTCAGTAGTGGTCGTCCCGGTAACGATAACACGAATTCTTAAATCATTTTGCATCAGATTAATACCGCTTTCGGTATCCGGAATGCCAGGCCAAGCCCAATAATCCTGGGTCGCGGAAATTGCCGAAGCAATAGTAAGAGGATAGGTCGTACCACCGTCATAGGATAACTTTATATCCACGGTTTTGCCTATTAAGGCCTCAGCATGTTTCCAGGTTACTCTTCCGGTTGAGGTAGTAGCTCCGGTATCTCCGACGTGCCAAACCTCTGTGCCATTCGGCGATTTTATCGTTACAGGAGTTAATTCCGTTACAAACCAGGAGATATTAATATCTCCGGTAGTGTTACGCCTGCTGAAATTGATCCTCTCTACCACTGAAGGAACATTGATCGTGCTCGCAATGGCCCCTGCGGTAGTGAATTTTTGCACGGTAAGGTCTCCTAAGTTAGAAACCCATATATGGCTATTGCCGTAGACCACATCAAAAGGATTAGACCCGGTATCGTACCTGTTGCTCACGTTGCCGGCGATATCCATCTTGGCCAAAATATTATTTGCGTAATGCACGGTCCAGATATTTGTCCCGTCATAAGTAACTGCCTGCGGCTGTAGATCGGGATAATAAGTAGCATAGGTAGCAATAGCGCTGGCGCGAATCCGTATCAAGCTATTGCCTCTTAAATTACAAAGCCACACTGTCGGCCAGCCCACGGTTGCGGTCGTATCAAACCAGCGGATACGCGAATAGTTTTGATTAGTAGTACCGTAATCGGTATTACCGGCATTGGCTCCGGTAGCGCAGGTAAAACGGCTGATCCTGTCGCTTGAAGTACCATACCAATAAGCAACCCATATTTCATTGGGGGCTGTAGGATTAAAACAGAGTGTTGAAGGACGGGCAGCCGCATACGCAGAATAACTGCCGACCACCACACCTGTTGCGGCGGTGATCTTGGTAATATTAAATGTTCCA
Source organism: Candidatus Omnitrophota bacterium (assembly GCA_041662125.1). GTDB lineage: Bacteria > Omnitrophota > Gorgyraeia > Gygaellales > Profunditerraquicolaceae > JBAZTA01. Next base: position 170,188 of record JBAZTA010000001.1, read on the forward strand.
TAATTGGCTGTCCAGATAGAATTCGTGCTTGAATCAAACGTAAGATCCATCGGCTTGGCACCAGCCGGCAAAGCAACGGTCCTGATCAAAGTGCCGTTATTAGCATTTAACTCGGTAACGTTATCTGAACCATAGTTAGCAATCCAGACCGCGGTATTCGCTGAATCATAGCATATGCTCACAGGCCGGGTACCGACATCATAAGAGCCGATTTCTACGCCTGTATTAGCGTCATATTTATACACTTTATTGGAAAATTCCTTGGCCACCCAAATGGCTGCAGTAGCGGTCGGAGCATAACATTCACCTTTGATGTTGTTTAAATCCACTGAAGCACGGATTTCGTCTTCATAGGTATTGGTCGTGTTATTTGGCCCCGAGACACTGGAAACGGGAAATGTACGCGTACTATCAAATGTCGGGGTTAAACTAGCGCTTACGTCGTCATTTCCGCTGGTAAGCGCGGTAGTTGAGCGCTGCACAAAAGTGCTGGGATCAGTAAAATGGATAACGTAATAACGTATCCTGTTTTCAAGGTCTACAGGTGCGCCGCCTTCAGTATAGCCATGGGTAAACTGCGCTGCGATATTACCTGCGTTGTCAATGAGGGTCCCTCTTACCGCATAACGGCCTTCAACACCAGCAATTGCCTGTTCTCCTCTTGAACTAAAGAGCAAAAGACATTTGTCTATTTCAGTTGAAGCAATTACCGGTGAAAGATTTTCCTGCGCCGAAGCGCTGGCTTCAGAAAGCAGTATTTCGTTAGTAACAATTTCTACATCCGTGGAGAACTCTACTACCTGCCAGGCTATGTTGAGGATTCTGTTATAATCATTACTTGAATCTCTTTTTATTTGCAGGGTATCATCGTCGGTCAGTGTCCCGGTAACAAGGGATGCTTCATCAGAGTCCGTATTTGGATTATACCAACGCACATTAACCAATGCTATAGACTTGGTAGAATCTACAGAAGTTGGAAGTGTCACGTTCTTGGTCGTACACGAGGGGTTGGAAATAGGGCCGACAACTAAAGAACTCGTACCCCGCTGTACAAAAACACCGTCTTCAAACTCGATCACGTAATAACGCGCATTTGAAGAAACACTTCCAAAGTCACGCGAAATAATAAGGCCCGTATCGGATTCGAAGGTGCCGGTAAAAAGGCTGTTTTCAAGGTCATTGACCGGAGTGACATCGACGTCGGTATTAGGAAAGACCAGAATGATCGATTTAGACTGATTAACCGCGTCAATCGGGACACTACAGGTCATATCATCCAAGTCAAAATAAGCGTCTCCGAACTGCACGCGCTTTACCTGCACGGCAGAAGCATCTGGAGGAGAGAAAAAGATACCGGCGCAGACGGCTGCCAATAAAAAAAGAATGCCGAAGAAAACTTTAGAACGGGTAATTTTGGTAATCATTTTTTCACCTCTCTTTTACTCCCTTTAACGGGAGAGAGTCATTAGTAGTTCCGCCGGCAACAGGCATATTTACTGCTTCCTGAGACGTCAAGTCTTTAGGAGCAGCTTTTAAAAACATAACGGCCTGCGCGACAAAAGTCCTTTTTTTTCTGCCATTATCCAAATATTCGGTTATTTCATCATATTTAACGGTAACCGTATCACCGAATTTTATATCGCTCAATTTATTTTTATGCTCTACTTTGATCTTTTTATCTATCGTAAAAGCCATTTCATAAGCTCCCTTAGACGGATCATCTACGCCATAGGTAACAGCCATAAAATTAGAGGATAAGCCGCTGATAACTCCCGTGATCTCTTTACGGACGGTTTCTTTGCTACCCGTCTTCTCTTGTGCCAACGCCGTGGCAGATATACATACACATAAGAATAAAAGTAAGGCGACTATCTTGGTTATTTTTGTATCCATGTTATTCTCTCCTCCTGTACCCGATACTTATAAATGAAAAATCCTGCGCAGCAAGGTCCTTCTGCCGCAGGCTCAATATACCACTCATGCGGTTCTCCTGCAATTCACCATGCCAGGATGCGGTTGATTCTCCTGAAGACTGCATAGTTTCCCAAATCAACTTACCGTTACTTTCAATGGTAACCGAATAATTTGAACTGACAAAACCCGATGAACTAAGCTTCGCCGAGATGAATTTACCGTTCTTAAAATTAAGCGTATCCACCGCTTCGCTGCCGCCGGTAATCGGGATCAATTTAATATCCCATTCCTGCTGGTTCCACTCGATCGCCTGGACTGCGGGAATAACCGTATTTTGGATCGCAGGAGCAGCGCCATCTTTGCTGTTCATGACATAAAAATAAACAACCCCTGCGCCCACCATCAATACTATTGCTAAGCCGCCGACGGTGACAAAAAATTTATATTTCTTATTTTCGACTTCTTTTTTCTCCTGAGCGGGTTTCTTCTGGAAATTCTGGATCTGCGCTTTGACCTGCGCGATAAAATCATCCGACCCCAGGATCCCGCCGCGTTGCAAATTCTTATGAATGAATTCCCCGACTTCCTGTGTCATGCCGCTGACAAATTCATTATAATCTTTGTTCTCTAACAGGCCCATAACTTCGGCAATTTCACCTTTGAGATCCATTCCTTTTGCCTGCCGGTTAGAGTCATTGTGGCACAAATATAACGGATAACTGCTATGAGCGTAATCCTGCAGTTCAACCACCAAATTTAATTTCTTGGGATTAAGATGGACATAGGCAGTCATGCGGGACAAATTATTTTCTTTTTCCACTATCGCGGCCTTAAAACGTTCCCGGAACAAATGGCCCTTTCTGTCATAGCGTCCGTTAAAATATTTCGTATACGAATTATTCACATTATGCATAAACTCGGAAATCTGCGGAGTATTTGTGGGATCATTTTCTTGGGCGTCTTGCTGCTGCAGCATTTCAATCAAGAGATGGAGATGGTTGGGCATAAGTGAATACGCGAATATTTTTATATTATATTGGTCTTTATATTTTTTCAGTAAGTCTAAAAACATGGCGTAATCCCCTTCATCCTGAAAAATATTCTGATTACTTTCCGCGCGGCACGTTATGTAATATAAAGCGCCTTTAATAAAAATTCTTGGTAATCTGGGCATTTTTGTCGTTTGTGCCTGGCACTTTCGCACTTTTTTGTCGTTTGTGCCTGGCACTTTCGCTCATGGCAAAAAAAAATCTCAGGCAACTCCTAACTTCTCCTGAGATATTACCAGGAACTTCGGCAGTTTGCCATTCCGCTAAAAATAATTTGCGGATGCACAACTTTGCGCCCCCAGGTTACCCTGTCCGTCAAGATAAACAACGGATCTACCAAATAATCGGTAGAAGTTTGCCTTTTCGTTTCCTCTTTCAACTTGTCTATCATAAGTATAGCATATAGTAAGTAACTTGTCAAAAAAAGTACTACTCTAAATACAATAAACTTATGAACACTTTTTCAATACTCTATTATTATCGATCTTTCATCGGAAAAAGTCAAGAAAAATCGTTACAACTTGTGATTTATGAGTAACTTCCCGTGATTATTCAAAACCAAATCGAGATAAGAATAGATAAGACCGGGTGCTCATGATCACCTATTAGGTAGCGAGCAGCCGCTTTAAAGTGTCATTGCGAGGAGCCCGCCAACACTCTGTGGCGGGCGACAAAGCAATCTTTTTCTCATTTCATTAAAAAATAAACGCAATATTGCTTGTTTGCATAAATAAAAGATTGCTTCGCTTAAAGCGAAAAGCGACGCTCGCAATGACAACCACTGTATCCATACACTAACCCTTTACACTTCAATGAGTTTCATCTCTTTAACAATGCTAAAATCAACACAAAAACAGCATATAAGAACATGATCGGATTCCACAACTATCAAAATATTATTTTACTACAGGAGGGATTAATTCCAGCCGCTTCTTCTACGCTTACCCACAACAATCAATGTCGCAATGACTCCGAAAATAATCGAAGCCTGGGAAAGTGTTAACAAACCTTCAACTGCAGAATCATTACTGACCATGACCGCGCTAATACCCAATGACAGGGTTATAAAATAAATAAAGGTAACCGCGCCTGTTGTGTTCAACCCCAGATCAACCAAGCAATGATGAAAATGATCTTTACCTGCATACTTCAACCATTCCACCACGGTCTTTACTTTCTTATCTTTAATACGCATGATAGTGGTGAAGATCATATCAAAAATAGGGACTCCAAGGACTAATATAGGAATAGAGATTTTTACGATATTGTCTTCTGCCCAGTTACCAACCAGGCTGATGCATGCTAAGCTAAAACCCAAAAGAGTACTCCCGGCATCTCCTAAAAACATTTTTGCTTTCTTAAAATTATATGGTAAGAATCCCACGCAAGAAGCAGACAAAATCACCGCCAAAAGGCCTTGAGAGAATTGCCCGGTACTGTACAAGATAAGCGCGAAACAAAACGAATTGATCGCCGCCGAACCCACTGCCAAACCATCCATCCCATCAAGATAATTATAGGCGTTGGTAACTCCTACTATCCAAAGCATAGTTACGACGACTTCGCCAATATTTCCCCACAAGGTATCCGGCAGGAAACTAATACGTACCCCATAAACCATGATAATAGCCGCAACCAAAAGTTGAACGACAATTCTCGATTGCGCCGACAGCCCCCAGATATCATCGAACAAACCGACAATCAAAATTATTGTCGCGCCGATCAAAATAGGAAAAAAGAATTGAAGCTCTTTAAGGTGTAACAAAAGCCCGGCAATAATGCCGAAATAGATCGCGACACCGCCTAAAAGCGGCATGGCGCGTTTATGAATACTGCGGCGGTTCGGCAGATCGACAATATTTAGTTTAACCGAGAGGGCTCGAAAAACAGGCGTAAATAAAAATACAGCTAAAAAAGAAAAAACACCTGCCCAAATTACTTTCATAGGACTCCCCGCTATTTTATGTCTTTTAAAACACGCAATGCTTTAAAACCTTCGGCATAGCGAACTCTCCCTTGATACCCGCGGAAATTAGCGCAGGATTGCGCGCTCTCCACAATGCTTAAATTTTCTATACGTGTACGGTCAACTTGAGAATTATGGATTTTGAGCAGCTGTGATTTTTTATCTAATACATCCTGGATATCAACGAAAATATCCGGCTCAAAATGCTGTGTTGTCGGCACTTCAAAAAAAAGCGCTTCTTTTATGTAACGCGTCGCCGAAACCGCGGCTTGCGCTGCGGCCCGGTGATCCTGGTGCACATCCGCCCAGAAATTAAAGAATACGACATCAGGGCTAACCGTATGCAGGATATCTTCCACCTTTAAAATAAGCTCACGGCTGCAAACTAATTCAGTATCACGATAATTCCCCCAGAACAGCTCTTTTACTCCAATAAATTTCGCGGATTCGCGCTGTTCATTCCTCCTGACTTCCGTATCACCGCCAAAGCTACCGTCAGTTAAAACAAACATAAAAACATTGTGCCCTGCCTGCGCGTATTTGATCAACGTGCCGCCACAGCCAAACTCGATATCATCCGGATGAGCCCCAATTGCCAGTATGTTCATAAAGGATTCTCCCAATTCGTTATGTTCGTTAGTTTCGTTAATGTCGTTAATATCGTTAATGTGGTTACGCACATAACGATACTCTATATCTATAATCCCATGATTTCTCTACTCTTGGGCCCTTCATTCAATAATAGATCAAAAATTGACAGATGTGAAACGAAATCTTCCCCTGACGCGCTAAATTGCTGTTGGTACACGGGGTGTATAAACTCCTGATACCGCAACTCTATTCCTGCCGCCTTAAATTTATCTTCTTCAATATAATCCCTGCCGCCTGAGCCTGAAAGATACACATCCGCTTTTAATTTCTGACAGATCTCAATAATACGCTCTGTTTTTGATTGTGTAGTCTGGAGCGCTGACTCAAAATAAACCGGCTTCTCGATCCCCAACGCCTTAAAAACATATCGGGTAATAAAAACATTCAACTGCGAAAGCTTTTCCCAATCCGTATTATATATTTCTTTAAAGAACGCGGCGTATTCTTTGAAAAAAGGCGCTTTTGCGTACCATACTTCCCAGCTTTTCAAATGCTGTTTTCTCCAGGCTGATTCATTATCAATAGCAACATCAGATACTTTCTGCCTGCCCAATCCTTGAGAGGCCACCGGGACAGTCAACCAGATCCAGCCGTCCTTGGTACGGATCTTGTTGCGGTTCTGGAATTCACGTTCTTTATACTGCACGCAATCCAAAAACACGAAACAATCACTCTTTGCTATTTTATCAAAATAACCCAGCCATGGGATATACTGCGGCTGGTGCACAGATACGATCATAGTGGTCCTTTATTTCCCGCCGCCGGTGATTGGCGATACAAATATCGGATTCGTCAGGCACGCTAATCCCGGAGATTCTACTTCCGCGCGAAAATAACTCCTGATCTTATTATCGGCAAAAGTATTAAAAAGTATATCGAATACCGGGCCTTGTGTTTCAAACGACCTTATTACTTTGCCATTCGAGATTAATTTTATCCTAAAAGGCTGTGCCTGTCCATTCAAAAAATGCCCCTTAAGAACAATGCCTATATTCCCGCTCGAAGCAAGCGTCTCTCCCATCACCCCTTTAGTTTGCGTCTGGGCATCGATAATCATAAAAGAATCTAAAGAAAACTGAGAAGAATTCCTTCCCCGCGACACATACATACTCCCCCTTTTTAACGCCTGCAATACCTCTGATTTTCCCGGGGCATGAAGAAGAAAAACCGTCCTTAAATCTTTCAAAGCCTCACTCAGATCCCCATCCGCATCAAAACTTAAGCCTGCAATCGCCCAAACAGGAGACAAACGCGCGCCGCGGCAATATTGCGACAACACCTCATCCCAAATTCCTCCCGCAATCCCGATTTTTTCATACCCCTCATAAAACACAGAAAAACCGGTATAGTCTTTTGCCATATACAGGTCATGCTCATGAGAGAGAGTTTCCACTTTTACCCAACCAACTTTTTGCGTATTTTCAGCTTCCGGATGCGACCAAAACGTTACCCCCCCATGGCCTTTGACATAATCAATGAAATTTTGATATGGCATGATCCCGCGGCCACCTTGGTACTGAGTAAATTTGGAGTCACGAAACGGATAATTATTCCATACTAATAAAAACCCTAACGCCCAAAACGCGATTCCGAACGTTTTGGCTCCGTAAGAAAAACACAACCAAGCCCCAAAAACACTCAATGTAATCGGCACCAAAATACTCCATATATTAGACAACCTCCACGGCAGGAGTAATCCACGGGTATTTCCCACAACCGGCAGATACAGATAATCCGCTTCCCGGGTGAGCCCCACGGCCAGCATATGCTTATGCCAATCATGTAAGCTTAACGTCCCCTTCCAGAAGCTACCCTGCCAATAATAAAACGGGGCTGATTCGACTCCAGGAATAATGACCAAATCAGGATTTTTTCTTTCTAAATCCTGGATTTCGTTTAAATATCTTTTGATACCGTATTTAAAAAGCGATTTCTCTTCTACCGTCTTTTGCATGATGCGAGAGAAGGGCCAAAAGCCATACTGCCAACGCATCAGGTCACGTTCTGTAATGATAAGGATGGAAAAATTGTTTTTCCTGACCGCAGCGGCGATTTCAGAAAGGCTATAGCTACCATCGCTGGCCGTTGAAGATATCTGTATCGCAGCAGGGAATTGTTTAAGCTCTTCTGCGCCTGCGACACGCTGCATACCCAATACCAGGAATAAAAGAAAAATAAACCTCTGTATCATCCGCTAAGCTTTCTTTTTTAAAAGTTCTTGATACAAGATAGATAAATTCCCCGCCATATCTTCGGCTTTAAATCTTCCCTGCACCCATGCCTGTGCAGCTTTGCCCATCTCCAAGCGCTTACGGGGATCAGCCAACAAATCATTTACTGCGCCTGCAAGAGAAGCAGGATTGTGCGCCGGCACTAATATTCCCGTCTGATTATCATGTACCATCTCCGGAACACCTCCCACCTTTGTTGCTACCACCGCTACCCCTGCAGCCCCTGCCTCAAGAAGCACCATACCCACTGCTTCATTGAGTGAAGGTAAAACTAACACATCTAGCAAAGAGATGATCTCCGGGACATCTTCACGCCAGCCCAAAAAAATGACCTTATCTTTAATCCCCAGCTCTAAAACTCGATTCTGAAGTTTTTCTTTCAGGCTCCCCTCACCTGCGATAATAAACTTTATCCGGCTATTTTTTGCGGCAATTTCAGCCGCTGCTTCAATAAAATATTCCGGCCCCTTGATCGGTTCAAGGCGGCCGACCATTCCAATCACCCGTTCATCCCTGCCAATCCCAAAAGCATCCCGCAAAGCGCCCGTATTGCTGCTGGCTCCAGCGTATCTGCTTAATTCAAGCCCCTGATAAATCACCGTAACCTTATCGGCTGACGCCACCCCATATGTAATAAGATCTCTTTTTTCTAATTCTGTCAGCGCGATGATCCTGTCGGTAAAACAAGAAAGGAATTTTTCCACCAAAACAATGCCATAACTTACGGCTTTTGAAAAATATCCATAGAAATTATGGCCATGAGGCGTATGGACGATAACCGGCTGCCCCGATAGAAAAGCGGCCATCCTGGCTAATGCCCCGGCTTTTGCGGTATGCGTATGGACAATATCAAATCTTTCCCGACGGAACAAAAAATAAAGCTGCATGAAGGCCCTGAGATCATGCATAAGATCGATTTCTCTTTTTAAGTGCGGGACTATCTTTATTCGGCCGGTAAAATCCATTAAAAAAGCCTGCGTCCGGGCACAGGGATGGAGCGTCTCACCCATAATCAAGCGCACATCATACACAGCAGGATCTAAATGAGTGCAGATGATGCGCACGATATCAGGAGAACCTCCCCAATCGAGGCGGGTGATCACGTGGGCGACTTTAATTCGGTTGTGAGGAATAGAAGGCATGGTTAGCGAATATTAATACCTATAAAGTTCCGTGCAACGCACACATACCGGAAAAATTTTGTTATTTTTAAGAAGCTTGCGGAAACGCAAAGCTTCTCGGCTTTGCCATATCTGGGAAAACTTTTGCTTTTTTACATTACCAAAAGAATAGTTTAAATTTAAACAAGGCCTGAGGTTACCATCAGGAAAAACATACGCCACCATCCATGGGCTGATACATGCGCCTGTTGATTCAGACGGCCGGTAGGCAGGGTTACGGTAATATTCAAGCAAAGCGCTTTTCGAGAAATGAGGGTAAAAATCGACATTAAACGCATATCTGCCGGAAGAGATCTTTTGTATTTTCTCATACAGGACATCAGGATCGATCCCCGATTGAGCGACAAAACCTTCCCAATCAAGCGATGAACAACCAAGCTCCTGGTCGATTTCTTTCTGCTGCTGGAGCACCTCTGGAGCTAAAAAGATCAAATTATGGTAGGTCAACGAATCAGCGCCTGCGCGCTCTGCCACCGAAAGCAGCTCTTCTAAATACCGGTAATTATACCGATTGATAGTACATTGCAGGTTTACCAACGGTTTTTGTTTACCCGTCTTTTTCTTAAAGCAGCGGATCATTTCCAGGCCGGACATGACCTGCTCAAACAAACCCTGCATACCGCGGATCTGATCATGTAAAGAACTATCACCGTCAAGAGAAAGATTTAATTCATCCAAGCCGCTTTCTGCTAACTCGCCTGCTTTATCCTGAATAAGAGAACCATTGGTAATGATCAAACAATGCATTCCTTTTTGTTTTATATATTTTATGATATCAATACAAGAGGGATGCAATAAGGGTTCCCCCCCAAAAAGCGTGATATTCGGAGCGAATGGTACGACATCATCAATAACCGCTTTGATTTCATCAAAAGACAACTCCTCCTGAATAAACGTTTTCCCCTGCTTTGCGGTTACGCCTGACTCCCCCCATTGGCCGCACATATGGCAGCGCAGGTTGCAACGATGGGTTAAAAATAAGGTTATCGCCTCAGGATACCCGCTATAACCGTCAGTCAAGTAATAACTAAAATAAGCCCCTAACCGTTTCAGAAATACACGGTACGCGTACCCGGGCTGTTTGGCTGCTTTCAACAAATAACGCCTAAAATTCTTTATTAACAACATATTTTCCTTTACTCTACTTCGAGACCGCCTCACCAATAATATAGATCATCTTTAAAAGCAGATCCTCAGGCACACCCGGATGAACCGGTAAAGTCAAAAGACGAGCTGCTAAATAGCTTGCGTGAGGGAAAGCACTTGACTCATAGCCTAGCTCAAACATATGATGCAACGGCATTAAATACATCCGTGACGCTTCTATCCCCGCTCTCCATAAACGTTTCCTTACTTCTTCTACTTTATTAATATCTTTAAATACCACCGGCAGACGGTTAAAAACCGGGCGCGCATCCGAAGCGATGTGCGGCACAATGATCCCTTTTGATTCCTGCAACGCCTCAATGATCCGCATGCCGTTGTGATGCCTGCGGGTAAAAAATGTATCAGCTTTCTTTAAAAGCATTAACCCTAAACCCGCCTGAAAATTGGGGATCTTCTCAATGCTAAAATCACGGGGAGGACGCGTTGATTTAAACAGCGATATAAGAGGAAACCCCAAACCATACCAAAACGGATTCACCGCCAGGCCGAAGCAATAGGTTTTAGCCGCAACATTGCTATTACGCCAAATCCCCTCTTGCTTAGATAATTCAGCATAAAGACGCGAGCTGATCTCTGCCAATTCCTTGTTATTAGTCATTATCGCACCACCCGCATGCGCGGCTAAATTCTTTCCCCGGTTAAAGCTTAAGAAACTGATATCACTAAAACTGCCTACCGGTTTAGCTTGCACCTTACTGCCCATTGCCTGGGCGCAATCTTCAATTATAAAAACACCGGAAGGGATTTTTTCCCGTATGCGGCTGACAGACTGCATACCTATACCAAACATATGCACGCAGACAACCGCCAGGGTATTCTCCGAGACTGCCCCAGACAGCGATTCAATATCAGCATTAAAATCATCCATGCTGATATCGCATAATACCGGCTTAAGCCCTGCTTTTTTAACCGCGACAACAAGGCTGCCGGCAGTATAAGCGGGCAAAACCACTTCTCGCTTACCCGATATCTGACGCAGAGTCATCAGAGCCAGATACAATGAAGCAATACCTGAAGAAACAAGATAGACGTATTTTTCCTGCATCTGTAAAGAAACCGCGAAAGAAAACTCGTTACAAATAAGCTCGTCGCCGCTATGACGAAGAGCATACATAAGGTCGCCGGAATCAAATTCCGCGCCTATAATAGGGATTTTGGTAATCATACTTTAACAGCCTCTATGATAATAAGGGGAGCGTAGCGTTTCATAAAGAACCCTAGACACACCCGGTTACGAATAGAAAACCCCAATTCGCGCAATAAAGATTCAATATGCTGAGGATGATAGGTATTCAACGGCAAATTCTTAAGCGTCCGGTCATAATAACGTGCCAGGCGGTATTTAAGGTTCATGAACAAATTGCGTGAATTACGAAAATCAAAAATGACTTTCCCTGATCTCTTACATACGCGATGGATCTCCTGTAACGCCTGGCGCACGGTATCAAGAGACTCCATATTCAAAAAAACATTCACACACACGACAGTATCGAAATATTCGTCTTCAAAAGTTAACTGCGGGGCAGCTAACAGTAACACGTGAATATTCGCGATGCCCTGTTCCTTTATTTTTTCATTCACCCGCCTGAGCCGCTCCTCATTAAAATCAATCCCCCAAACTTGAGTCTGGGGATTTTGCCTGGCTAATTGCGTTAAAAACAATCCCTCGCCACAGCCGACTTCAAGGCTCCTGCCTGAAGAGTTACGGCACATCTTAAGCGCCTCCCTGCGGATTTTATCCTGCCAGTAACCGCTGGAATATTCTCCCCGCTCATCTTTTTTTGAAACACGCCTATGCAGCCAATAATAAAGCTTTGTGAGCATCGCCATTACCATTTATACGAGTAATTCTCGTAGGCCCTCCGGAAAACAGGCAAACTTATCCTTTTCATTTATATACAGCATTTTATAAAGCCATATCAGCAGTAAAACATTTTTTTCTCTCTCTGCCAACCCAAGGGATGAAGCGTACCAATTGATCTTATCTTTGACCATTGCAGATAACGTACTTTCTCGCGCGTAGAATAAATTAAAATATGCCAAAAAAGACTCAGGGAGAAGATACACATCTTTTTTCTGTAATCTGAAGCGCGAATGGACATAGCGTAAAATAAATTCCAAAAGGTCAAGAAGCGGCAATCCAGAACGGCGCATATTATCCCAATCGAGAACCACAACCTTGCCTTTTTTAAGCACGATATTAGCGGGCCTGAAATCCCCATGGCAGGATACAAGAGGAATCGCCACATCATTATGCGCAACACTAACAAAAGGCTTAGGAATGAAGGAACTTATTTTATCAAATAAGAATGCTATTTTATCCGCAGGTATCACAACCGAAGCTTGCACGGTTTTCTTATGAAAACCGGCAAGCCATTCACTCGATAAGCTAAGATGCGCGGTGAAACTTTTTTGCCAAAACAAATGTTTGTGTTGCGCAAGCTCTGCCATAGTGCTGCCGCCGGTATATTCTTCAAAAATCAGGCAGTACCTGCCAGCGTCAACAAGATCCAGTATTTTCGGGATAGAATCTTTTAACGGTTCTTCGCAGGTAAGCATGACCTGTTGCAGGAACGTCAGCTTCTCTTGCAGCAATGCTTTCCTTGATTGGTCATAAACCTTAACTAATGAAGACGGCTCATTATTATTTTCCTGAAACGAAAAAAAAGTAATCCGGTCTTTATTCTTGTGAAGGATATAACCGTTCATTTTATTATCATCAGTAAAAAACATTCTTAATCCTTGGGTTGAGCCAGAATACTAAAATCAGGCACAAAATATTTAACCAATTTATAAAAAAAGAATGCGCGAGCAAAAGCCAAAAGCCACGCCTGCATAGTATTGCGGGGCATAACCAGGTTCTTCAAAAAGAACCTGACCGCGCGATCATCATCAATGGATACAATATTATGAAATCGCCGATACGAAGGGATCGGTGAAAAAAAACGTATCCGGGAAAAACCAGCTTTTGTGAGCATCCGCACATGCTCTCCATAGGTATAGGTGTATTCGCGGAAATCACGTTTTCTCATACGCCTGCTATACATATTTGCCAGGCGCCGCGGTAAAAGAGGCGCAAAACGTAAGCCCGAATGAGTATCCTTATACCCAAGAAAATTCAAGAATGACCATCTGTTTTCTATCGCTAAATATAAAAAGGCGTCTTTTTTTAAGACCCGGCGTAATTGTTTAAGCGCCCCCAATTGAGCTTGATAGGGATCTATTCCTCCCTCGACCGTAGGGACCCATTCTAAAACTCCGTTTAAGATAGCCAAGTCAAAATACGCTTCAGAGAATGGCAGATGATTGATCTGCCCGCAGACCGGCAGAAGATTGCTCAAATTTTCACTCTGCCTTCTCAAAGAAACAAACTCGATCCGGGAAGCTGAGGTATCAAAAGCCACGACTTCTTTATATATCCGGGAAAGTGCCACTGAAAGAGTCCCCCATCCACAGCCAAGATCTAATATCCGGGCATCATCTTTAAGCGGCACGATAAAATGCCAGTCTGCCCGTGATTCATCAAGGATGTATTCGTAATACGAAGGATCCGTTTTAAGGAACTTTTCTTTTAAAGCTTCCTGCCAGCCTGCCTGCTGAGCGCGCAAGATCATCTCCTGCATAACTTCCTGGCTATATTCCCCCCAATACCCGGGTTTCTCCACGCAAAAATCAACGATCCCCTTTTTCATACCCCAGCTGCGGTTACAAGCCAAGCAAGAAAATGAAAAGTCAGCATTCTGCAGAGGGGCTTTACACACCGGACAGGCAAATTCAAAATCCCGATATATATTCATAACGTCACTCATGATTCTTTGGCTTTCTTAAGCAGCATGCCGGTCTTCAATGCTGCCTGCACGACTGCGTCCGGAGAAATCACTTTTAAACATCGCATAGTATGACACGTCATCTTGTTACAAGGCGCGCACGCTGCCTTTTGATACAAAACCACTGCCTGAGGAAAAATATTCCTGGGATCAAAACGACAGAGGCTGCCCGGCCCAAAGAGCGCGACAAGCGGAGTTTTAAGGACTGCCGCGATATGCATCGGCCCGGTATCATTGGAAATATAGAGGCTGCATCGTGCAATAAGCGCAGTAAGCTCATTAAGATTGAGTTTTCCTGCCGCGTTAATCACTACTGCTCCCGGAACAGACGCTAATTTTTGCGCGATCGAGGATTCTTCAAGGCTTCCGGTAATCACGAATTTAAAATCGCCGGACTTATTAAGCACAGCGATCACCTGAGAAAAGCTTTCTACCGGCCATCTGCGGGAAGGCTCCCCTCCCGGATGAATGCCAATAACACGATCATTTGCTTTGATCCCTCCCTGTTCAAGAAAAACAGATACAGCAAGATAACTTTCTTGAGCAATGGATATATGTAAGCTCCTCTCAGGAACAGGGGCTCCTAAAGCAGCAGCCATCTCAATATCATATTCCATCTCGCACTTTTCACCCGGCCAGAATTCCGGTATTTTAATATTGAAAAACCATCCCCGGTTTTGCGTGTTTCGTCCTGCAGAAATCCTCGGGTTTATCAAACGAAAAACACAAAACATCTTAAGCGCGCTTACCCAACTGACCATAGTCCTCATATTAATAACCAGGTCATAGCGGTTCTGCCTGAGCAGAAAAAACAAACGCAGTTGTTTAAAGAGCCCTTTTTTATAAAAATAAAACGTATCAAAAAGAGCGCGGCCCTGCAGCAATTCAGAAGCGCGTTCGGTCAAAAGAATATCATAGCGTGACTGAGGATATTTCCACTTTAAAGCCTCAAGCGCCGGAAGCGATAAAAGGAGGTCACCGATACCCCCGAGGTTGATCACCAGGATTTTCTTAATATCAGGTAATTCCATACTCTTTTTGTAAAATGATTTTAACTGCCTGGAAAACATCTTCTATAGAAATATCTTTCATGCACGCATGGTTCCTGCACGCCCCTTTTGAACATGGGCTACAATCAAGGCCTTTGCGTATGACAATCGTATGTTTGCCTGCCGGACAATAACGCACCGGGTCAGTCGGCCCCATCAATGAAACAACCGGGACCCCTAATGCGCCTGCCAAATGAAGCGGACCGGAATTATTACATATCAAAAGCTTACTTTCAGACAATGAGGAAATAAGCGTTTTAATATCAGTAAAGCGCCCCTTTGCCCGATTATCATTAATATCTGCGACGATCTCCCGGACTAAATCTTTATCCCCCGATGCCCCTATGACAACAATTTTCAAGGGGTAAGTTTCAAGCAATTTCTTCGCTAATAAAGCAAAAGAAGCTGGATCCCAGCGTTGCGTTGCATAAAATCCACCGGGATGGATTGCGATGATATCTTCTGTCTTGCCCCGGGTACCGGCCACAAGTTTTGGAGTGTCGACCGTAACAGGAATTTGCAAACCCTTTAATAATTCGAGGTTAAGCGCAACCATGTTTTTGTCAGGAAACCGCCGTGGATCGACTGTCAAGGTAAAGAAAGTTTCTTTGAAACCAAACCGAAAACCCGCTCGAACAGGTGCCGCGCTTACATACGCTAAAAAGGCAGAATCTAACCGGTAATCACAATGCATATCGATCGCCAGATCATAGCCTGCCTGCCGGATCTTTCCGGCAGCAGGTATTATTTTATCATAGACTTCAATATGGTCGATACTTTTAATCAATGCCGCCAATTCTTTCAAATAAGGGCGCACGACGATGCTGATCGCAGCCTCTGGATACGCCAGCTTAAGATTATCAATTAACGGTAACGTTAAGATTAAATCCCCCATACGGTCGATCCTGACGATCAATATCTTCGCAAAAGAAACGCTTAAACCCTTGCGGGGAGGATAGGCACACTTTAGCAGGAAAATAAATGGTAACCGTAACACAAAATATACTCCCCTGATTATTTTCCTTAGTAAAATCATTGTAATGGTAAGGATTTTTCCAGGCGTGGCCTGGCGTAAACCTCTAAAGAATCAAAACATAACCTGCCTGAAATAAAGGAAAAAAAACTATTGACCAAATTCAAACCATGTTCCTGCCAACGCGCGCCGTTACAATCCCCTGATACGGCAATAACCTCAAATCCTGACGTTTCTAATAACGCGACGAGTGTTTCTTTCTTAAAAAAATTCAGGTGTAATTCACGGTCCAAAGGGCTAAATAAATGCTGATTTTTCCCCTTGACCAATCGATAGACACCTTGAGAAAACCAGTTATCGAGGTTAGGAACAGCCAAAATAAGCACTCCCGTATCCTTAAGCAGGCTATGGATCTTTTTCATGACCGCCGCAGGATCTTTCGTATGCTCTAAAACATGCCAAAGCGTAACCGCGTCAAATTCATTACCCGATGACTCATACGCGGTAATATCCCCTTGAAACACCTTGATCCCATATTTCTCTTTTATATAACTGACAGCGTAGGAAGAAAATTCTGTCCCAAAAACGCGCCAACCGGCATTTCGAGCAGTCTCAAGGAACAAACCGTCACCACAGCCGACATCTAAAAGCTTGCCTTTTTTTGACACTACTGAATTCAGTTGTTTAAGCCGATTCTGCCACATCGTTATACGGCTTTGCCTTTGTTGAGTGATCCACGGTTTATAATAATCCTGCGCGTAATTCACCTGTAAAAGCTCATCAGGAGGCAAAGGCCTCACACACGCGAACTGACAGCCCAAACATTGTAAAACTTTATATCCGCCGCCGGAATCTTCCTTCACTTTAAAAGCATACCCACCGCAGATCTGACAAGGTGTATCGACAGCTTCCCTATTACTAACCTCAGCATAAACTTTTTCAATTGACCTGATATGCTTGGAAACGGTATAAAACGATTTGAAGCGTTTTAGCGCCTCTTGCTGCAGCGTAAGGCGACCAGCAGGATCTTTCAACAACGCACCTAAAGCTTCAACAAGGGCTACCACATTACCAGGCTCGACCAGCACCCCTGATTTTCCATCTTCAATGATCTCAGCTAACCCTCCTACCCGGGAAGCAACAACACAAACCCCCATTGCCATCGATTCAATCGCAACCCTCCCAAACCCCTCGGTCAATATTCCTAACGCACTCTTAATCGCTATTGAGGGGACAACCGTAATATCAAACCCTGCAATAACCGGCAAAATATCGCGGCGAAAACCCGGGAATAAAAACCGGTCCTCCATATGCAATTGTTTAACACGTTCTTGCAGTTTGTGAAGATACTGCTTCTTATCAGGGTCAGTTTCATGTATATCCGCAAAGATAGCAAAATAAGCATCAGGAAATCCTTTTCGCACTGCTGCCGCAGCCTCAATGAAATATTCATAACCTTTCACCGGATGGATCCTTCCCACTGCCCCAATAAGTAACGCTGATTCAGGGATAGATAACTGTCTACGCAATTCAGCGCGATCAAAAGGAAGATATTCCGGGATTTCCACTGCATTAGCGATAATGCTGAATTTAGCTTTATATTTTTTCCCCTTATCCAGGGAATCCGCCGCAGACAAAGAAACAGCGATCAGTTTTCTGGCAAGCACAACAAACAAATGATCCCTCCAACTAAACGGATAGATCACCCGTACATGGCCGATACAGGGAACAGCTGCAAACCAGGCGGCAACCCCCGCGCGGATATCCAGGGAATTCACGTGCACCAGACGTATCGAATACCGCTTAATAAACCGCGCCAATTTCCAGATGATCATGAAATTAGAAAAGAAAGAACCTCTTTGAAAAACAAACACCGCAATTCCCTGCTGTTTAAGCGTTTCAACCAGGGCGCCTTCTGCGTAACAAATAACATAGGGCCGAAACCTGTTCTTATCGAGGTGCTTCAAGATCACCTGGAGGCTCACCTCGCCTCCGCCTATATGAGGAAATGCAGAAACATATAAGATATTTTCCATATGCTCACTCTTCAAGATCATACGTCATGAATAAATCTTAATTTTAACAGGATCCACAACGCCTGAACACCGTCTTTCCAATTTATTTTCTTTCCATCCTCTATAGTCCGGGGATAATACGAGATCGGGACTTCAACTATTCTTTTACCTTTAAGTAAAAGTTTAGCGGTAACTTCCGGACAAAACTCAAACCCCTTGCAGGAAAGCGCCAAAGACTTCAGGACTTCAGATTTAAAAGCTTTATACCCTGTTGATTCATCGGTAAGCTGACTGCCGTATAAAAAATTAGTCCACCAGCTTAATAACCTGCCTCCCCAGTAAAAAGTCGTATAGGAACGTTTATTTACTCCTTTAAGTATCCGGGAACCATACACCACCTCTGTTTCTCCTGAAAAAAGCGGTTTCAAGAGCTCCGGATAATCCTGAGGGTCATACTCACAATCAGCGTCCTGTATAAGAATAAACTCTCCTTTAGCACTCTTCATGCCTCTCCTGATCGCTAATCCTTTCCCGAGATTTTTGTGCTGGCTTAAGTAAATTACCGGAAAGCCGCATGCCTGGACTTCGGAGGCGGTCAAATCAGTTGAGCCGTCATCAACAACAATCACTTCAAAATCAAAATCAAGCTTCAAAGCAAAAATATCGCTTAAGATCTTTCCAAGCGTATGCTCTTCATTATATGCGGGGATTATAATACTGAGTTTCATCGCTCCAACTCCTTATTTTTCAAAACCTTTAGCGCACCACCTGATACACATATGCCTTCGGGTTTTCGGGACTGACAAAGACTCTCTTGAACCTATCCGGATAATCAAACACTAAAGGCAGCAGATAATCGCAAGCGCTGTCACGGTAAATTTTATTCTGGTCAATAATAAAATAATCAACGTTACTGCTCGTGATATATTCGTATTGCGCCCGGGTATCAGTGGTGAGCATGAATTTTATACCGCGGAGCCCATCCGTATACATATACAGCCAGTTTGGCCTGCGGGACATTACAAGGCAGTTTTGGGTGCCATGTTTCTTTATCCAATCAGCAGATGAAACAAATGCTTTTTCAGCAGGCGTTAGAAAAGAAGCTCCAAGACGCAACCTTTCTACAATATTCCCCGACACATTGGTTACCAACAAAAAAGCGATCACCAGAGCGGTCAGTTTTTTACCCCGCATCACCCCCTGAATACCGCGCAGGAAATAATACAATAAAAACGGTATGATCGGCACCAGGTAGCGCGCGCCGTGGTGGGTCCAGGAAAGATACAAAACAAAGAAATATACCAGGACATAAACATCCCCAGGCTGTATCCCTTGTTTCTTGAAATGCCTCCAGAAACCGGCAATCATACATACAGCGATCCCGCACCCTATACCAGCCTTAAAAATAAACCCTTGCGAAGCCGCATCAACCATGACAAAAAAGGGATAAAAAAACAGGTCCGGGAATTCTACACTTATGGTAGCAAGCAAATTATAGATCCAACGGTTCAAGAAAGCCAGTATTCCGCTGGTAGCATAAACAAATTCCGCAGTATACGCTGAATGGCCAAATAACATATTTCTGATGATCCAGGGAGCAAAGAGCATAATAAAGACTATGACAAAAATCAAGGCTCGTTTCATATCTCTCTTAAACAACCCGAAAAATACTATTGCCGCGATAAAAAGCGAAACACCGATCATTCTCGTATAGTAAGCGGTTCCCGCGCTCAAAACAAACAATAAGAAATGCCCATTCAATGATGATTTACTTTCCCGGTACCGGCATAAGGAATACACTGCCAACAAAGAAAATAAGGTATACGGGATCTCAGAAAGGATATGTTGGGCATATAAAACCATCTGGGGAGAGAGCGCGGCTAAAATTACCACTAACAGAGACAATTCTTTATCAAAGAAAAAAGGAGCCGCCTGCAAAAGCAGCATGATAAGTATGATCGCGAAAAAAACAGTTATTAACTTCAAAACAAGATAGTTATGCGGAAAAAAATACACCCAGGGCGATAATAATGAAGGATAAAAGAACGGATAATAATTGCCCTTGACGTCCTGCGGCCCGGCTGTATACAAATACCCCTGCCCTTTTGAAAGAGATTGGGCAAAAATAATATAGATCGCGCTATCTTCCTGAAGCGGCAAGATATTATTGACTCCCCAGCAATAAAATATAACCGCTGTCAAAAGAAGGAAAACGCAGATTACTGTTTTATGCTGGCTAAGCCAAAGGGACATTGATTATCTTTTGCAGTTGTGTTTTCAGTTTTTCCAGGTTAAATTCTTGCGCCACCCGCTCTTTTGCTTTATTACCCATTGTTTCTCTTGTTTTTTCATCTTGCAGCAGCCTAACGATACTGCTAGCCATGTTTTCGATGTCAAGCGGGTCAACCAGAATACCCGTTTGCCCGTCAATGACCGCCTCAGGGACACCGCCGGTATTACCTGCAATGACTGCTTTGGAGGCAGCTGCAGCCTCTAAAAATACAATACCAAAACCTTCCACTTCACCCCGCTCAAAGATCTCTCGGCTGGCAAGGACAAAAATATCACAGGCTTGGTAATACGCAGGCAACATTTCATCAGTAATGCCTTTCTCAAAGATAACGGTATTGTCTAACCCTAAATCCTTAACCAATCCTCTTAAAAAGAGTTCTAACGGGCCATCACCTACTACTACGTATTTAAATTCAGGGAACTGCTCCCGCACCAACACCATCGCCCTGATCACTGACTCATGCCCCTTACTTTCTACAAGCCGTGCAACAGTAAGGATAACTTTATTTTTACCAAACTTCTCCTTAAGAGATAAACCTCTTTGGTTAAAACGCGAAACATCAACTGCCGGATGAATGACCACTACTTTTTCTTCCTGAACAATATTTTTAATCAGCTTTTTTGTAAAGTCGCTGTTAGCTATCACACATGCCGCATTCCTCAGCACCAGGCTCATTAAACCTTTAGTTTTTTTGCTTTTTTGCGGCGCATAAACATCAAATCCGTGAACAAACACAATATAGGGTATACCAAAAAGTGTCTTGAGCAAAAACGCTGCCACCCCCGCAATCGACCAGGTATTTACGAAAAGCAGGCCGGCCTTATGGGTAAAAATAAATTTAAGGCTTTTAAAAAAAAACGACATACAACTGCGCGCGTATGAATCAAAGATTTTCTTTTGGGATAATCCCCCTATCCGTTCGATCAACATGCCTGAAGGCTTCAATGATCCAGCCTCATCACCGCAGTCAGGAGCGATAACCACCAGCGAGCTACCTGTCCCCGCAAGAGCCTGCGCCACATCAAGGCTGTGGCGGGCCATTCCTCCTGACATTGGAGGAAAATCAATCGTTAAGAATAGGATCAAATCTATTTTTTTCTGCATATAAGTAACTGTATTCCCTGGCTGCTTTGAGGACAATACATCCGGTCCATCCAATATATAAACCACGCCATTGAATCAATGCTCCGGGCGCATAGCCTGGATAAAAAGCTTTTATCACCTTTACAAGGACTCCTGCCCATCAGATTGAAGATCGGGATAATTCCGATGATATCGACCTCTTGCCTACGAAAAGCGGATTGGTATTCTGGTAATTTCCGGAAACAAACATGAGGCTCAGTCATCGTTTGCGAATTAAAGGCGTCAGTAATAAAAATCCATGCGCCGGGCCCAGCAAAACGGCTTATATTTTCAATTGCGTTTCGGAATCCTTGCTGGTCCACGATATGATACAAAACGTCAAAAACATGTATAATATCGAATTTTCCTTCAAAGGCAAGAGTATCGAGGCTTACATCAAAACGGTAAAAACGCTGCGCCGGGAATTTCTTTTTAAGCAAAGAGACACTCACCTCAGCGATATCAATACCGGTAACCGCCAGCGCATGTTTTCTGATATAATAATCAACAAAAAAACCCGTTCCTGAACCAACATCTAAAACAGTATTTCCTTTAATCTTGACCTTATAGCGCCGCACGGCTTTTTCCAATGCCCGAGCCTTTAATTGATACATAAACCGGTTATAATATTTGCTAAAACCGATATGGCCCGTTGTTCCCAGAGAGAAATCAACACTCAGCCTTGTTTCCCAATAATCGCGCGCCTTATATCTCATAAGAATAATTCTTGTTTAATTTTATTTTTCAACATTATAAATAAAATTAGTGTCATACAGATACCCTGGGCAATAACGGCTAGCCTCTGCCGTCTTTTGCGCGACGATATAGAGCTGATCGCCTTTTTTCTTCTGGAAAAAAGCTATTGGTAATTTAAACAACAACCCAAAGAAAATAAACCCCAGGTCCTGAACAAGATTAACCAAAGTAAAATGCTTTTTGCACATAAACTCCCGGGCATTATCGCGGCTATAATGAGAGGAAGAATGCATTACCTTAAAATTATTCCCCTCTAAGATATCGCAGACCTCATTGAGCGCCCAAAGCCGGTTATGCCGGCCATACACCCCATATTTCGAATACGGCTCCCAAGAGCCATAAAAAAACAGTTTATATAAATACTTCCAAAAAAGGCCGTTAGGGGTCGTCAGGATAAGGATCCCGTCATCCTTAAGAACACGGTTGATCTCAGAGATCATATTGCCCGGTGAATGGATAAGGTGTTCCAGAACTTCAGAACATAACACCATATCAAAGGTTTTATCCTCAAAAGGAAAAGGGTCTTTCTCGGCATTAACCTGCCAATAAGGAAACTGATACACTTTTCCCAGCGCTCTAATAAAGGCATCTTCCTGTTTTATAGCATAGCTGCCCCCCGGCCAAATCCCTTCAGGAGCTGAAATTCCCGTCAGAGTATCATCGCTGAATTCCAAGATCGCGGTCGTTAAGAAGTATGGAAAACAGCCGATCTCCAGGACATTGCCTTTTTCTTTGCGGTAAAACTTCCTCATCAACCCAAGGGTGTAAGAAATCCGTTTAAAAGAAACACGCAAATATTCGTTTAATTCCTGAGGAAGCTCTGCCGAATTTGTTTTTAAAGACTCAATACGGCTCTTTAAAAGCGCTTCCAACGATTCATTAGTATACAGCCGCAGTGCCATGGGCCCTTTCTTGTAACGCGTCTAAGGTTTTTGCCCGAGAAAAAAGCTTGAATAAACAAACCATAACTAAGGGCAAAAAAACAAACGGGACAAGCCGCAAAAACGGCTTATGAAAACGCCGCGCCACATAATAATACCAGAGGTTCAATTCTTTATAGTATTGCGCCGAAGAGGTATCAAAAGAATCTTCAGAGGCAATGCCAAACTCAAAGGAGCGGTAAAGATTATTTCCCGTGAATAACTTGTGCTTCAAAAGAATAGCTGTGCCAATAATGTCAGCGGGCATTTCTTTCGCCAAATGTTGGTTGCCTGAAGCAGCCAGGGTATAACGGATATGATGATACTCCTGGCCGCTCTGTAAAACACTGATGATTTGTATAAACGAAGATGCCAGGATCAAAATCACCATGATCGCCCTGGCAAATTTCCCTTTTTCAAATACAAGATACACCGGAAACAACCACAAAGGAATAAACGGCACCAGAAAGCGCGGCCCCCACGACCACCCCCCGCCGGCAGAATGCCACGAGGCAAACAGGAGAACTGCGGCGGCAATGATCGAAATAAAGAACAGCGCATCCCGCCTGGATACTTTCATAAACTCATAAATTCCAAAAGTTGCGGCAAGTAAAACAGGCGAATAGATAAAAACACCTTTATCAAAAGAAAACAACAAATAACCTATTTTTTGCAGTATATTCGCGAACGAAAACCCGAAAGCATCCCTCCCGTAACCGGTTTCAAATATATTCCCAAACCGCGCCTGATTTAACAGGCAAACCAAAAGGACCGCGACGCACGGCGCCAGCAAAAAATAAGCGAGCGTTTTTAAGCATATTTTCTTACCAGAGCGGTTACGGGTAAAAACATAGGCCAAAAATAGCGGGAAAAAAGCCAGATAAACGACCTTTAATAAAATAAGAGCTGCCCACGCTCCTGATGCCGCACGTATAGACCTAGAGGTATTACGCAAAACCCCATATACCGCCAGTAACAAGAAAAACATCTGTGTTGCTTCTGACAATTCCCAAACACTATACCGCCAGCACATCGTCGCCAGGCCGAAACATAACACAACGGATACCGCAGCCTCATTCCTGACTTTATATAACCTAAGCATCAGGAACAATAAAACGCACGTCCCCGCTCCAAAACCGATGTTATAAAAAGAAATCAGGAAATCCATTATTGAAACATCTTTAACTGCGGTAAAAATAGCCAGCGCCTTTGCAACAGCAACAATCGGCAACCATACCAAAGCCAAGCCAATGCCGTATTTTGAATATTTCTTTCCGCTAACAGTTTCGAACACATAATCTTTTTCATGCGCCGCTGCCTCGATCGCGAAAGTCCCCCTGGAGAAAAGAGCATCTGCGGTCTTAAGAGAAAAAACACTATCAGATGATTGCATATATCCTTTAGCGGAAATAAAATAAACCATGCCAAAGAACAAGAATATCACAGCCAATATCTTCTTATCACCCATATCTCTTAACGGTTCCTCGACAAAACTTCTTGATAAACCTCAAGCGTCTTTTCCGCGATATG
Organism: Candidatus Omnitrophota bacterium; assembly: GCA_041662125.1. Lineage (GTDB taxonomy): Bacteria > Omnitrophota > Gorgyraeia > Gygaellales > Profunditerraquicolaceae > JBAZTA01. The sequence goes on from JBAZTA010000001.1 coordinate 194,832, forward strand.
AAAACAACTAAAACGCGCGCTGTATTCTTTGGTTAATTCTATAAGCTCACTCAAACGCTCCTGGTTACGCAAGAGGCCCATTATTTTCTCCCGCACATCCGCGGCGTCATCATGACGGAACAACTCAAGGCAGGGGATACGCTCATTGACCTCACGATGAACATCAATATCAGACGCCACGATCGGCTTGTGATAACCGATGCATAAACTTAAAGCCCCGGAAGCGCTGGTTGAAGAAAACGGCGCCAGGCATATATCAGTAGCGGCGGCAATATCAGGGATCTCGTGTTCTTGAATATACCCGGAGATCCTTACCCGCTCCTGCAGCTTCTTTTGCGCTATTATTTTTAAAAGCCCCTGGTAATATTCTTGATCAATGCTGTTATCAGTCATGCAGCCTCCGGCAATAAAAAAAATAACCTCCGGCGGTAATTGAGGCAAAATATCTAAAATAAGTTCATACCCTTTTTTCTTATTAATAAACCCGAAAATAGTGACAACAGCCTTATCTTCCAACCCCAGCTTTTTCTTGGCTTGCGCTTTTGCCATCAGGCTCTCAAACCGTGAAAACTCCGGGATCCCGTGAGGGATAAGCACGATTTTTTCACGGCTATCAACAAAAGGATTCACCATTATTTGCTGGCAACGGGTATGCACGATGATCTTATTGACACGGCTATACACCACCTTATGGTACAGATGTGACCAGGTATTCCAAAACAAAAGCGTATGGTTAAAAATAAACTTTTTTACATCCCCATTAAATCCACCCTGTCCCGGCTTATACGACGGCCTTACTTCATGCGCGGTCATAATAACGGGAACTTTTACGTTTTCCAAGAAATAAAGGAATCGGTTACGATAGGGTAGTTCACCGTTAAAATAAACATAGTTAAACTGCACATGGCAGACATCAACACCTTCAATACTCTTGGCCAATGCCTGGTAATACGATTTATCATCGATATAAAACCCAAGCTTGGCTATTTTGATACTAACGCCGCAGCGTTTTAAGCTGGTAACCAGGTGCTGTGAATAATCCGCGATCCCGTCTCGCGGGGTATCCCAACCGGTACAAAAGGCAACTCTCATCTTACTTTTTAACCTCCAATTCTAAATAAATCCCTTCAGCCCTGAATACATAACAAAACACTTCTTCGTATAATGCAATATGCCTGTTAAAGAACCCCTCCAGGCGCCTAAAAAACCTGTGCAGCATGACGTGCCGCTGCCGAAGGATAAAGCGGCAAGAGGCATAAAAGCCATATTCTTTCGATAAAGACGCCCCTTCAATAAAGTAATCGAGAGAGCGGGCGCTGAAATGATGAATATGCGTCGGATCGATAAAAGAGCCGTCATCGCTAAAATGAGGTGTCAGAATATAGAGTACGGCTGCGGGTTTTGAAACCCGATAGATTTCTTTCATACTACCGACCGTATCCTGCAAGTGTTCAAGCGCATTGATGCAAATCACGGTATCAAACTCATTGTCCTTAAACGGCCAGGGGAACACATTGAGGTCAGCAAACACATCCGCATGAGAGTCACGATTATTATCTATGCCGATAGAGCCGGGATATTTATTCTTTCCGCAGCACATATGAAGCGTTTTGGTAGCGCGCGAGCGTTCCTGGATCTTTATGATATTGTTCGTCCAATGTTTCATAGATCACCCGCCATTTCTCTTTTAGCTAACTTGCTGGTAAATCGCCAGAGTCTTCTCTGCAGTTTTTTTCCACGACAGGTCTCTTGTTATACTTGAGCAATTTTGCCGGGACTGCATAGTCAGGTCTTTATCCGTAAGCAACGCCCGAATTGAGCGGGCGATTTCTTGGCTCTGGGACGGATCAAAGCTTACCACGCGCTCTCCAACCACTTCCAAAGCCCCTGTATTACGCGAACAGGCCACGGGAACACCGCAGGCCAAAGCCTCTAAAACCGGCATACCAAACCATTCATAGAGGGTCGGTAAAACAAAAGCTGCTGCCCCGTTATAAAGAACAGGCAGATAGAGGTGGCTTATATAATCAGTAAAGATCACTCTTTCGGAAATCCCTGCTTTTTGAGCTTCTCTGAGTAATGCCTGATAATTAGCATCGATCCTGCCTACCAGCACTAAATAATGCTCCCCCAGGCTTTTCTCCTGCAGCACTGTTTTATAAGCATCGAGGAGTCGCGAGAGGTTTTTATTAGCTTCCGCTGAGCCGATATACAACAAAAACCTTTTTCCTGAAAGGCCAAAACGCGACAATACCGGCTCGAGCTGTTTTTCATCGGGAATACGCCGAAAAATATCATCAACGCCCAGATGCACGACCGTAACACGATTGTACGGAAGAGAAATACGCCTTAATAAATCTTTTTTTGCTAATTCCGAGACCGCGATTATCTTATGCGCCGTCCGGCCTACCCGCTGGAGCCACTGGCGTACCTTATCAACGCTATATTCGGCCCAAAGCGTTTCTGGATCAGCCATACCATGAAAAGTAACAACCATTTTTCCACGGGCAGGGACCGGAGAATAATGAGTGAAATTATAATTCATCGTATTATGAAACACATCCAGGTTCCCAAGAAAACATTCAACAGGAGGAAAAGACAACCGCTCCCAGGATCTCGCCAGGAACCTTCCCGGGAAACGGCACCACACCTGTTTTAATCGCGGAGTATTCTCAGGGAAAGCAAATTGCCCTTTTTTAAGCCCATTATAAAAAAGGACATATTCATGCTCCGGGCCGGTTTCCAACAAATTCTTAATTAAATAATACGCGTATTGCCCCTGTCCGCGCAACTCATTCTGCAATACCCGTGCATCAATACCTATGCGCATAATTACTTCCTGTTGTAGTAAGAGAATAAAGCTTTGACAACTACCCCCCAGAGACGAATATTCTTTAATACGCCGGTTCTGCCTTTAGACGTGCGAGGGAAAGCCCGTCTCTGCTGCTTCCAGGCGCCGTGCAGCGCTGACCAAACCCCATCCATGACCGCATCCGCTAAATCCTGTTTTCCACTGGCTGCTAATTGCTGGAATTTATTTACTGAATCAACAACGTACGTGACACTAAATTGTATCTTTCTCAAGAGTGGCGCATGTTTCTTTATAAAAATAAAACGGTTGCGAAAAAGATAAAAATAAACCGATGCTGAATAGACTCCGCCGGTAGCCCGTGACCCTTTATGATACACCAGGATTTTCGGATACAAAAAAGACTTTATACCCAGTTTAGCGCCGCGCACCCCCCACTCTACATCTTCATAATACGCAAAGAAATCTTCATCCAGCAATCCGATCCGGTCAATGGCCTCCCGTTTAAAAAAAATAGCGCACCAGGAAGCAAAATCAATTTCCAAAAGCCCTTTCTGTGACACAATATATTCCCATTCATACTGTCTGCACAAATCACCATTACCCCAATCGATCTGAGTGCCTGAAAATTGCATTTTTTGCCGGTCATCATAATAAGCAATAAGAGGAGAAACAACTGATACCTGACTACGCTCTCCCAGCACATTTCTTAAATCATGAATAATTGCCGGTTCAACTACCGTATCGTTATTGAGGACAAGAAAATACTCCGTGCCGTATTTCAAAGCATATTGGATACCGATATTGTTGGCGACGCAAAAACCTTTATTTTCCTTATTCTCGATTATCACGGCATCTTTAAAACGAGCGCGGATCGCCTGAAGTGAACCGTCAGTTGACCCATTATCAACCAGAATGACCTGAAAATTGGAATAATCAATCTGAAAAACTGATTCCAGGCACTCCAGAGTATCAACTTTACCGTTCCAATTCAAAATTATGATACTGACTTTTGGTTCCATACGCCTATTTACCCTTATATCCTATCTATATTTTTATGTAAGAATTCTTTCAGACGCTGCTTAAAAATAAGCCTTTTGAACCGGCCAGAACGAAGGTCAGCATCACGCAGATCATTTATACGCCTTCGAGTAACAATTGAATACAGTGACAATTTCCGCAGGTCTTGTTCATGAAACTCCTGCGGCTTTACACATTTCAGCAAAACTCCCGGCTGCACATCACACTCGAGCTTATCTATATGGCAATCCTGAAAGATAGTACGCATATCCTCTTCTTCATATCTCCAGAAATCAAAGGGATACCCGTGATACACAAAACCTTCAGAGCGAGTCGTAACTAAAATAACCCCGCCTGGCTTGCAAATTGTTTTCATATTGTGTATTGCCAGCCTCCAATCTCTGACATGTTCCAGCAATTCAGTAGAAACGACCAGATCAAAACTCCGCTCGCCGAATCGAGAAACCAAAGCCGTAACGTCACAAACAACGTCAACTCCTTGCCCTGCCGCAATATCCACACCGATATATTCCTGGGGCCCATACTGTTCGATCAAAGGACGCAAGGAACCGTTAACATTACATGCGCCTATTTCAATAACCCTTTTCCCTTTGATTTCCTCTGCGCTGAGGTTCTTCATACCAAACATAAAACAGTTAATATTCATTACTCTACCTTCATCTTTATTGTTTCGTTAAATAAATACAGACTTGGTCTCCGGTTCTCTCTTTATTCAATGCAACAGCTTTCACCTGGAATTCTTTTATCCTTTCCGCAGAAAAAATGCTCTTTTGAGGATTCACACAATACGATCGCTCATCTCTTAAAGGAATATCCTGCGCATATTGAAGGCTGCCTATAAATTGAAACTCAGTCGAATCAAACTCAATTTCTTTGATTGCTAAACCGGAGTTCCGCGCAAGTGTTTCAATATTCTTAAGAGAGAACAAGAAGAAATGGCGCGGCGCGTCGATCTGTACCCAGTTTACGCCGAACGCTCCCCAGGCATAGGAAGATACTGTCGGGATCCTGATCAAAACGCAGCCATCTTTAGTCAAAAGCCGAGTGATATCCGAAAATACTTTCGCAGGCTCAGACATATGTTCCAAAGCATGATGCAGCATAATAATATCGAAGCTTCCGGAAACAGCGGATATTTCCTTCTTTTCTATCCGCACAGAGCCCTCAAGAATATGACTTTCAATAAAACTATCAACTCCGCGAAGCCGGCGGAAACCATACCAGGCTAACTCTAACAAGAGCCTTCCCCTGCCGCTTCCCACATCCAATATCCGAGAACTAAGGTTAGCATTACATTTCTTAAGCCAGGATAGATATTCAACTAATTGCCGCTCTGCAGGCTTATACCTGTGCACCAACCTTCCAATATAACTTTTGCCTCCCAGATAATATTCAGTCCGTTTATGGCGTAAAAATCGAGCAGTAGGCGAATCCGGTTTATTCAGAGATAAGCGTTCATCTTCCTGAAACGAATAGTAATCTTCAGGATAATAACGGGACATATCAGCAGGTATATCTTTTATCTGCAAACACCCGCAGAAAGAACATTCAAAATAAACAAATACCTCTCGGGACCCAAACATCATTTCCCTAACACGGTATTCTTTATTCTCTCCCTGATTTCCACAGATCTTACAAACAAGGCCATGATTCTGCATATACTCTACGCCAGGCTCTTTATGATGTTGCGGGCAAACGGCACCTTTTCCTGCAAAAACAGGATATCATTTACGCCGAGCAATTTCCCAGAGCGTATCCCCGCAATATAAACACACGTAAAAATCGTTCCCCGTGCCAAGAGGATGAAAAAAAGCAAATACCGCGACGGGACAGGAACAATATATCTCAGGAGCATATCAAAAGCATAGACGAACGCAACAGCAAGGACACTCACGAACAAATACGGGATTATAATTTGAAAAAATCTTTTTACAGGGATTCCCAGCACTTTATGCAGAATTACCAGAAAATAGACCGTCCCGGCATTTGTAGCTACCATCGTACCCCAGGCAACACCGTAAAACCCCATCATTTTTATAAACACAATGCTTAAGATAACATTTAACACGACAACAATAATCGAGCCCCGCGCCATTAATTGCGGTTTATCGATCGCCAGGCAGGTTGAGGAAGCGACTTGAGCAATAACATTGATCATGGAACTTAAAGCCAGTATCTGAATGATAAACGCTGATTTTTCATACCCCTGCCCCATCCACACCGACATAATATGAAACGCCGATATGATCACAAATATAAATAAGGGCACCATAAAAAATGCTAGGTATTTGGTCGTCATTAAATATGCTTCAATAAGTTTAACGCGCTCACCCCTGGCTTCGATCTCGGCAAAAGCGGGGATAAGAGCTGAAACAAGCATGTACGAGAACCCCATGACTGCCCCGACAATACCGCTGCCTAACTGATAATACGTAACCAGTCCTAACGACAGGAAATACCCGATCAAGATCTTATCTGTTTGCGTAGTGATGACTCCGGCAACCTTGGTCATCTGCACCCGGAAACCAAAATTAAATAACATTCCCAACATCCTGCGGTTCACAAAACGCACTCCTAAGCGTAACGAAGGCACCAAGCGAAAAGCTACCGCGATATTGACAATAGTTGCGATACAAAAAAGGATGATATTATTCACCATTAAACCGGCAAGCCCATAGCCTAAAGACAAAAACATAAGAATTCCCGTAACATTGATCAATGACATCCCTATTGCTATTTTATTAGTCACATCCATTCTCTGTATTCCGCTCTGGAGAGAAGAAAATGAGCTCAGTGCATTATTACAGGTAAACAGAACGATCCCCGCTGACACAACAAACTTTGTTTCGCCATATAACGCAGCAGAGACCTTAAACAAAACGAGGAGTTGGTCAATAAAAATGAAGGTTACCCCTATTACGCCGATGCCGAAAAAAGAATAAAAAACTAGCCCCGTATTGATCACTTGGTTTATCTTATCGTATTCTTTTCTGGTATAATATTCCGATAAATATTTTACAAACGAGGAACCGACGCCAAAATCAAACAAACTAAAATAACCGGTAATAACACCAATAATTGCCCAGACCCCAAAGCGTTCTATACCAATACATTTAATAATATACGGTGTTAAGAATACACCGACGATCAAAATCCAGAAACGCCCCAAAAAATTATACAGGGTATTACGGACTATCTTGCCTGAGACGCCCCCTCTGAGCTCTGAGTGCTCATCCATGCTGATACGCCTCCGCCGCATTTTCTTCAGCAAGTATATCCGGCAGGATTGCTACCAAAGCAGTCAAAAACCAAAACGGTTCCATGATGCGGATAATAATGAACGTTGCTGAAGAGAAAGAATGGAATAAAAGCCCGACTAACCCCGCTAAATACCCTAAACAGAGCCCTTGAATAAAATTATTCTCACTTGCCTGAACATACGATGTCCACGCCACCCGGAAGATCATCACGATAAGGACCAAAAACGCTGAAAAACCGATAAGGCCGGTTTCACTCAAAACCCTGGTATATTGATTATCAACAACACTGCCTATCGGTATACCATAGCCAAGTAACGGTTTCTCTTGTACCCGCTGAAAAGCGGTACTCCAGGCGTCAATACGCGCCGCCGCAGACTCTGAAACATCAATACGCTTGCCCATCATCTTATAGGAACGTTCAGGCGCAAACGTTTCATTGACACGCTTATATACCTTCTGGGGAAAAATAAACGGCGAGAGCAAGATCAAAGAAACAAAAACAGTGACTAACTGCGCTTTATATTTCTTACTCAACACGATGATAACCAGGAACATCGGGAAAAAAGCCAGCCACCCGCCGCGGGAAAGAGTCAGGATAAACACTAACCCGATAAACCCCAGGAAGAAGATCAGGGCTAAACGCTTCATTCTTGTTTCAGGATATACGATGAATCCCAGCGTTAAAGAAATTATCAAAAGTAAATACCCTGCAAACGTATTTGGTTCCCCCGCTTTACCCTCAAAAGGCGCTGATAACCGGCCTCCCCCGGGTATTTGGACCCAAGCGTATACACAAGCAAAAAAACAAGTCAGGAGAATAAAAAAAATAAAAATCTTAGCCTGTTTTATGGAACGCAGATTATTAACAACCATAAAATAGAGCAGAAAATATTCTACATATTTCAAAAGAAAGAAAAATGAATGTTTTGCATTCAAATACCCTTGCAATATCCCTAATAGTGTGGAAAAAAAACAAATAAAAGTATAAAACAGTATCGGCCGGTTTAACGTAGTGACTTTCAATAAGCCGAATTCTTTATTGACTGCCATTTTCGCAAGCCAGCCGAAGAAAATAACGAACAAAAAAATATCATCAACACGCACCATCACAGCCCTGCCGGAGACGCCTCCTCCCGCTTCTAATTCCGGAGAGAGGAGCATGGAAAGAATAAGTATGACTAATGCGAAATGAGTGTTCGCAAAAGAAATAGCGAAGATTACCGAAGCAAAAATAAAAACAAACGCGTACTGGACAGGAAAGCGGAAAACCACAAAAAGAAGGGATAAGAATATCGCGAAGAGGAAAACAACAACATGGACCGTCTGTGCCTTTTGATTATGAATCATACATGTCCAAATGGAGTCAATACTACCAAATTACATTTTTCTCTAAAAAAGAAAAGAGGGACATTCCGCCCCTTTCGTAATTTCTAAAAAAACCAAAACTTTGCGCACGAGCACGATCTATCCTTCTGCCTCCTTCTTTGCCGATTTATATGGTTTCGGAGGCTCTTCTTTTCCGTAATAGCGGTACTTGTGCGAATAATACGGATATGTCGCGATCGCTTCAGTCTGAGATTTGGTATGGTTTAAAACTACTCCCGCAATTTTTGCGCCAACGGACTCTAACTGTCCCTTTGCCCGGATAAGGGCCTCTCGGCTTGTCCTGCCGATTTCATAAACAATAACCACACAATCAATCTTGGGCGCAAGAAGGCTTGCATCAGTAACGGGCAGGATTGGCGGAGCGTCAAAAATGATCACATCAAATCTCACTTTTAATTTATCGATAACAGTCGCTAATTCTTTAGATTCTATAAGTTCAGGAGGATTAAACGGCAGGCGGCCGGAAGTAAGCAGCCATATATTCTCAAGGCCGGGTGTCATCCTGATCTCTTCAAAATTCATCTCCCCCATCATAAGGTCAGTAACATTTTTCAATGCGTCTTCAAGGGTTACCGTCCCCGTCAAAAGTTCATTGAGCCCAGGCTCTTTCTTTATTCCGAATGTTTTTGCTATTACAGGCCTCCTCAGGTCAGCAGAAACTAAGAGTGTCTTTAACCCGGCCTGCGCCATAACAATCGAAAGATTGACTGCAATACTGCTCTTACCTTCACGCGGACCGGAGCTGGTGACAAGAATCGACTTCTTGGAAGGATTGAGTTTTAAGTTTGTATGAATATTACGGTAGGCTTCGGTTGTCGGAGATTTCGGGTTATAATGAGAAAATAAACGGATCAGCCTTTCCTGTTCCTCTGTTTTCTGCGCCGGAGAAAACTTTGCCCTGATGCGGTCGATGATCCCATACCCCTGATCGCTTTCATTGATCACTGAAGGAATAACGCCTAAAACCGGCAGCTTAACCACATTTTCTACATCTTCGATAGTACCGATGGAAGTATCTAAGGTTTCAAGCACAAACGCCAGCGCTACCCCCAGGATCAGCCCCATGAACGCCCCTACCACAACCCCCATTTTCTCGTTGCCGGAAACAGGCGCTGAAGGAAGTACTGCGGGGTTGACGACTGAAATATCCCCGACCTTTTGGGCCTCAGTAATACGGGCCTCCTCAAGCTTTTCTTTAAGCATAGCGTAGAGCTTTTTATTAACATCGATCTCCCTGGTTAAACGGGTATATTCAAGTTCCTGCCCGGAAAAACCTTTGACCTGAGATTCAATTTGTTCGATCTGTTCACGGGCCTGTATAACACGGGGATGTTTTTCCGTATATTTTTGCATTAAATCCGCCAGTTGAAATTCCAACTCAAGCAATTTCTGCTGCATAGGTTCAGCTAATTTAATGTTTTTCACCTCATCGCCAAAAATCCGCAATTTATCTTCTGCCTGGCGTAAACGGTCTTCCAAAGACGCTAACTGTTCTTCAATGAACTGACGAGTATGACGCGCCTGTTTGGCTTTATCAACCAGGTTTTCTTCAATATAGACATCTGCAACGCTGTTTGCCAAATCCATAGCTTCCTTGGCATTGTCAGCGGTAGCGACAATACGGATCATATTGGTATTGCCGACTTTTTCCGAATCGATGCTCCCTTGCAAATTGCTCACCACGCTGTTAACCAATTCTACAGGAGACTTCTCATCGATCAAACCGCGCAGCAATGCGACTTTCTTCATAACCGGATAGCCTTTAATAAATTTGGTTTCCGATTCCATCACATCGCCAGGGCTATACATGACCATTTCAGTCAAAAGGCCGGCGATGGTTTTTCGTTCTTCTATTTTGATAGTAGCGCTTGCTTGATAGACAGGCTGTTTTTTGGAAAGATAAAAAAGACTGCCGATAAAAACGGCAAAAAAGGTAAAAAGAATGACTAATTTTCTTTTATGAAAGATGCGGACATAATCTCTTAAATTAAGTTCATACTGCGGCAAAATCACCTCCTCGTATAATGTTCTAACATATCATAGAATCAACAGGTTATCAAGTGAATAATGCGTAAGAAGAACGCACACCTGCCGCAGAAAGCGGCATACCCAGCACTCCGATATGCTGGGGTGCAATAAGTCCGGGGACTTGACTGCCTATTTCTTTTCTGTTAGACTAAAAACAAATAAAACCCTATACTTAAAACAATACTATGAATCCTATCTTAGAAGTTAACGCAATAACCAAGAATTTCTTTTCTCCCCCTTCCTTCAAACAACTCTTCAGAGGCAACAAAAAAAAAGAAACTCCGGTACGAGCGCTGGAAAACATTTCATTTTCTCTTAAACCTGGAGAAATCATCTCCCTGCTTGGACCCAATGGGGCGGGAAAAACGACACTTCTTAAGATTATCGTAAAGCTTCTACTTCCAGACCAAGGCTCAATTATTGTAAACGGTTATACCAGTGAGGTTAACGATGAGAAAATAAAATCCACCTTGGGTATAGCAACTTCTGCTGAACGCAGCTTTTACGCCAGGTTAAGCGGAAGGCAAAACCTGGAATTCTTTGCCGCGCTGTATGGACTAAACAAAAAACAAACTAAAAACAAGATCCAGGAACTGGGCGGATTCTTCAATGCGCATTACCTCGATAAACGCTTTGATACATATTCCGCAGGCATGCAACAAACCTTAGGGCTCATACGAGGGCTTATGCATGAACCAAAATTACTCCTGCTTGATGAGCCCACAAAATCACTCGATTACATAAGCACGCAACACCTGCATGGGTTTATCAGAGATTTATCAAAACAATACGGCACGGCCATTATCATGACAACACATCGTATGGATGAAGCGGCACATTTCGCGGGGCTCATCATGATACTTGATAAAGGCAGGCTTCGCGCGTTCGGGAGCCGGGATGAGATCAGAAAACAAATAGCTCAACCTCATGCCACCTTAGAGGAAATATTTACCCGGCTGACGACCCTATGACCAATAAAATCATCGCCTTTTTAAAAAAAGACTTTCTCATCGAATCAAGTTACAAGTTATCATTTATTTTTAACGCGTTAAGCGTTCTGGCCAGTACCCTGGCTTATTTCTTTATCGATAAATTATTCGGGCATCTGATCGTCGGGCATTTGCAGGAATTTGGCGTGACCTATTTCTCGTATGTGCTTTTAGGCATGGCTACTTTTAGCTATGTCGGAGTCGGCATAGGATCATTTTCAGCGCGGCTGCACTCTGAACAGGTCCAGGGGACATTGGAAGCAATCCTTTCGACCCCAACGTCGATCCCTACCCTCTTATATTCACTGGCTAACTAGAACCTCTGCCTGGCGACATTCGATATGCTGATCTATATTATTTTAGGGGTCTATTTGTTTCATATAGACCTTTCCCATATTAATATCCTCTCAACCGGGATAATCTTTATACTTACCATCGCCACTTTCAGCAGCCTCGGCATTATTTCTGCGAGTTTCATCATGGTCTTTAAACGGGGCAATCCTATCAGTTGGCTGGCCAGCAACCTTGAAGGGCTTATTGGAGGGGTTTATTTCCCGATAACGGTTTTGCCGGCATGGGGGCAATTCCTGGCAAAACTTTTTCCCATTACCTATGCGATCAGGGCGCTGCAATTGTCAGTCTATCAGGGCTACAGTCCCCAACAGTTAAAAAAAGAGATCCTCGCCCTCTTCCTCTTTACCCTTATCCTGCTCCCCTTGAGCCTTTCCTTATTCAAACACAGCATTAAAATAGCGAAGAAAAACGGCAGCCTCGCAAAATATTAATGCTCAAAGGCAAAGACTAAAAAAGAAATCTTGTCTCATAATGAACCTATCGATTTTTCTCGCTCAACACGATTTTTCACCTCAAAGCATAACGGACGCCAATGATCTTTGGCATTTCGGTGGCTGCTGAACTCGTGTTTTTTGCTCTAGCAAAAAACCCTCGAACAGCATCGCCATCCCAGATTGTCAGCCTTTCGGCTGACCTGGGATTCCCTCAATGCCAAAGCTCCATTGGCTAAAATCGTGATTCGCTCGAAAAACCGATAGGTTCATTTTTATCCCTCTACCTCATAAAAGTTTATTCTACCCTGACTACTAACGGGTGGCTTGGACTGTTTTCGAGCGGGGCATAAAGGCAAGGAGCGGGCACGGTGTCCGAGTGAAACGAGGACGAGCGACGCAGCCGACCTGAGTGCAGCCACGCCACGCCGGGGCGTGGCAAACGTCCCCGCGAGAAACAGTCCAAGACAGGACCCGTTACCTGGCATAATATCATTAAGAGAAAAAAACCGACAGATTCATTCTAAAATAGCAGGCTATAATAGATTTAGTGGTTTGTTAAGGTTAGGATATTAGACAGGAACAATTTTAAACGGGAATTACCAGGCCTTTGCTCACTAGCTCTTCAATAAACTCCACAGCATCCTTTTGCAGGCTGCTTTCTTCGACTTCAAATTCATCATGAATAATCACGAGGATCTCCCGGCAGGTTTTAGTGCCGTCAATAAGTTCCCAAATTCTCGTACCTGCCGCATTCAAAGGATAGATCAATCCGTCTTTCGGATCAACCAACAATGCCTCTTCTTCAATCGTCCTCCAGGCAATACTCTGGTTACGCTTTATTTTCTTATCCAATAATTCCATCAATATACCTCCAGATAGCTTCATCCTGTTTAAAATAAAGTTGGTAACAGGGCACATTGTGCGTCAGATCCGCCAAAGAGACTAATAAAGTATTAACAATAGCCCTATCAGGAATATTGACCAAAATATTATGCAGTAATTCCTTAACGGCATCAGCCTGTTTAAGGCGGCGATGCGTAAACAATCTATCTTTAGAAATCAAGAAGATCGCTTTAAGCGGCGCTCCCTTGTTTTCATCAGGTAAACCAAAATCACCAAAGAAAGGCGTCGCATACGCATAGAATTTGCCTTTACGCTTAAGGATCGCCGCTGTTTCATCTGTCAAAACAATACTGCCTTGAGACAGCCGCGCAATAGTAGTTTTACCGCTCTCTGAGGGCCCAAAGAACACATACGAAAAACCACGGTGTAAAACTACACTTGCGTGCAGCAGGAATCCGCTTTTTTTCAATAAAACAACAAAACACAAAAACCGCAGCACATCAACAATCCCGACATCGGGCACTGCTGAAACACTCACCTTTTTCTTGCAAAAATCAACCTTCAGGTCAAAGGTCGCTGTTTTAAATTTCGATAAACTCTTTTGAAAGCAGTTGCAAGAACTATACCGCAGATCCTTAGGTCCTTTTCTTTTGTTTAATTGCAATGATACCAGATAATCCGGCCTATCCTGAGTGACAAAAAGGCAATAATTTTTCTTCAACCAAGTGATCTGCCGCAACTCTGCGCATCCAACTTCAAAAACAATGTCTACAAGTTTAATTTTTATCCGGTGGGCCATAATTCTTATCAAAATTTTTTAAGCAGATATCTAAGCCGCGCTATGCAGGGAAGAAAAAACGCTAAACACAACCCAAAGATCCGGGCATTCCAGGTATCAAGACAAACCACGCCTTTGTCTTTCTTAACCAAAGTTACCTTGCCAAGCAATTCTTTTGAGCCGATAAAAGTTTCAAGTGAAAAACCGGTATCAGCTTTCGCCATGACAAGCAATTCGCCGTTTCTACGCGCTTTCTTGATGACTCTATGGCTTATGAGACTATTCTGCCTCTTAAAAACAACTATATCACCATAATGCAGCTGGCTGAGCAAACAAGGAGAAATCGAGACAAGATCATTTTCTTTTAAAACCGGCACCATACTCTTACCGGTAACCCGCGCCCAACTTCCTTGATTCTTTTGCAACGCTTCGCTAAACAAAGTAAGTGAGCACAAAGAAAAATCATGCTCAGTCATTATGAAGAATTAGTAGTACGCTGGCCCTTGCCTGTGCCAGTACGGCTGGTTTGAGAACACGTTACTGCAGTTGCCCTGCAACAAAGCGCAGCCCCTACTTCCATCATTTTAACTGCCTTTAACTGCGGTTTCTCATATGGTTTCTTTTTTTTGTTCATGGCACCTCCCTTAACTTATCCTGTCATTATACAACTCATAATCAACTTTTGAAATACAACGCAGGGTATCATAACAAGCTTTTACATCTTTTTTCTCTAAATATGCTAACCCTAAGCACTTCTTGCAAAAACGGATATACCGGCAATCCAGGCAATCCGGCATATCAGCGTAGGTGCGCAAATTATCCAATTCTTTGCGTAATGCTGACGGCGATTGCCAGATCTCTCGAAAACTCATCTTTCTGATATTTCCCATGGGGATCAACAGTTGAATACAGGGATACACATCCCCGTACGGAGAAATATAACAACCGATCACTCCTGTTCCGCATAAGAGTTTTTCAAGCGGCTTATCCCAATAACCATGCTTCTTTTCAGAAAGAGGGATATTCGCGCGGGCAATCATTGAACGGATCTGGCCCTCATTGATCTGATATTGTTTAGGCTCAGGCGAACCGTCATTTTTACAGGAAAGCTCCATGGTAAAACGATACGCCTGCGCTCCTATCTGATAACAGAATTCTTCAATTTCTTTTTCTTGATGCACATTACCATTCATTATAGCTGATTTCAATACTACCTTCAAATGATTATCTTTCAAGGATTTCACCGCTCTGCAGAGCTCTTCAAACGATCCCGGCCGCCGCGTAATAGCATCATGCACTGCTGCAGTTGAACCATAAACGCTCATTTCAACACATAAAGGAGAAAGCTCTGCAATACGCCTGGCGCAGGTATCATCGATCAAGGTAGCGTTGGTGAAAATATTCAGCGCGAAATTCTTTTTTCTGGCATAGCGGGCAATCTTAAAAAAATCCCGGCGCAAGAAAACTTCCCCTCCGGAAAGGGTAAGATATAATGATCCGACCTCAGATAACTGGTCTAAGAGAGAGAATATTTCACCGGTAGATAATTCTTTTTGGTTAGAAGGAAAGCTTTCTGACAAACCTTGACAATAACAGTGGATACAATCCTGATTACACCGATAGGTCAGGTCAAGATGGGCCCAAAGAGGTATTTTTCGCTCTTCTACCTTAGCTAAGATGGTATTAAATTGATATTCTGCCTTGTGGCACGATTGCATCGTATCGAAAAAAACAGCTTACTTCTTAATGACCATAGCCGGGTCGCCAAAAAGATTATAGGTTTCTAAGATCGCCCTGATATTAGGATTATTCTTTTCGTACACATATTTCTTTGCCAACTGTATTGCTTCACCAAAACTCATATTCATATTATTGTTATCAAATACCGCCTGATAGAAACCTTTCGCGAAGAATTCCTGCTCTTCAGGAGAACTCACGATACTGGGAAATACCCCGCCTGCCGCTCCTTTATCAGGAGTTAAAAGCAATACTTCACCCACTGAATCAAGAATCCTTTGCGGATATATAAAATAACCGTTAGCGCAGGTCAAAGTAATAAAGAATGGATATTTTCCCGTATTGGTAAGGCGCCCCACATCCGCATTGGTAAATACACGGCTGGTCGACCATAAACTTATTCCTCCGTGTCCCGTATACGTGACAAAAGAAACTCCCCGGTTAATTTCCTCAAGGATCCCCTGATGCACGGCCGATGCGCTATCATTATCGAGGTATAACTTGACCTTTTGATCAGGAGCAGGGAATTCCAGCGCCAGCCTATCAGAAAGCGACGAATAGGCTTTATGTTCATCTCCATCAGCTACGAGAAGATGGTTTCCGGTAGAATACCCTGCTGTTTCATAATTAATGATCTTCTGTATGACTGCCTGCAGTTGCACTGTGTCGTTAACCGGGAGTCGGCCGATCATCATTTTTGGCAGAGCTGAATCTTCAAATGTAGCAAACCAGCCATCTGAAGGCCCTTCTCCAAAACGGCCTGCATATACCAGGTATGCCGGCACCAGATTTTTAGCGCCTAATTGATACTGATCTTTATAATCAAACGTACCGTCCCCGACAAACAACACATATTTTGGCTTCGGCAGCTGCCAATTCAGATAGGCATACTTCAAGAAATCTTTAATAGCAACCGGCGAGAAAACCCCGTAATTAAACGCATCATATATCTCATCGACCGTTACAACTTTGACCGAGTACCCTTGAGATGCCCTATACTCTACTAAAGGTTTAATACCCTCGAGGAAATCGCTATGCGTAATGACAATATAATCCGCCTGGTTAGTTTTCTTTATGATATCAGAAGGCCCAGATTGCGTGATCTCAACCGGCGAGCGCACCCCTTTATCGGATACCGCCACGTACATCCGCTTATTCTTGTCACGATTATTAAATCGCGCGCTGTATGTTAACCCGTTATTTTCAACGCTGACATTGGCAAGCCGCACCGGCCGGTTTTCTCTCGTAATATCAAACACATTAATTTTATCTGAGCTAAACCCAGTAATATAATACGTCGAGGCTTGAGCTTTTCCTTCAAACACAAGCGCATCATTTTGAGCAACGAAATTACGCGGGTATTGCAGCTTAACCCAATCCAAAAGCACTAATTGAGGAAGCAGGCCACCGTCGTCAGGAACTTCGATCCTGAGGATATTCGAGCCTTCGGATAAAACAGTCGCATCAAATTCCCCCTGACAGACATAATACGTATCTCCATTCCACTGCCCAGCAGCAACGGCAACTCCATTAATATACACTTTTATTTTTTGCAGGTTGTTGCCCGCCATTAATATACTTGAGAACCCCTGCAGCCCTATTTGAATACGCGCGCTGCCTCCGGAAACATTTAATTGGTCAACAGAAAGCTCTAATTCATAGTCCATAGGAGAAAATAATTCATCCGCCCAAAACCAGTGCTCTTCGCCGTTAATTTCAGGATAATAACTGCTGTTATCTTCCAGCTTTACCTCGCTCATATAATAACCTTGCACAGTTCCGGCAGAAGACGCAAGCCTATTTTCTATTCTTTCTCCATTTTTATTTATCATAAGCCAATAAATATTGCGTTTGGCATAACGGGTATCAATTGCCTTGGCGTAAAACTCGATATAATCATCCCCGGCAATGACCGACACCACTTTACCCTGATTAAGCAGTTTGATATTCGCAGGGTCAAACAGGCTTGCATCAAAGCCTGCCGTTTGCAGATCAAGTTTAGTGAGCCGGTACATCCCATCCTGCTCAACTGCCAGTTTGAACACATCTTTCTGATTTTGCACCCTTTGCAGGCGAACCGCGGGAACATTCAGGGCATCCTTAAGGGTATTACGCTCTTTAAGTTTCTTGCCGTTACGCAATAGTATACTCTCTTCTTTATCCAGCCAGGAATTATCTCCGACTCCGACACTTACCGGGCCGACATACGTTTCTCCTGTAGGCCGGTTAAGAACTCCCAAGATATAATAATAATTCACATTGGGTTCGGTATCAATCACTTCGTAATTCTTGCCGCTGATCGGGCCGCCGCAGGAAGGAATGAATTTACCTACCGGCACATAACTTTCTTTGTTATCCGGGGTCAAGCTGCGGTATACCTGGAAGCCTTTAACGGCAATTTCTGATTCGCTGGTAAAACGCACAGAAATATTATTATCTCTGTTGTAATTCGCCGCTAATGAAACGATCTTTGCCGCGGTAGGTTCGCTAATAGCGATATAACGCAGGCTCATAAGAGCAAAGTCCCAATCCCTGGTTGCTGCGGCAGTCGCGGTAGATGTAGAAGTACCCAGCCTTAAATTTCCCAGGTTATTCGTCGTATCGATATAATCAGGCAGATTATTCTGATACGTAGTAGTATAAAACGTTAACGTTGTAGTCGCGTTAGTCGAACCGGAACTGATCCAGCCTCCGGTCGTATTATTAATTCCGGTATAATCTAGCAAACCTAATGTCACGGTATTGGTTGCCAGATTGCTCCTAAACCTGTTCGCAAGCCTGATACCGGTGATTTTTGAACCATATGGGATCGTTAAAGGGAATGAAAGATTACTTGATGAGCAATAGTTCGTTGCCCATGTCCCTGCCCGGTCTAAAGCATAAAACGTTGCAGCGCTCGTCGTAACCGTAGTATGCTGCCAGGTGGAATCAGCGGAGCTGGTATCCATAGTCATGGTATTAGCTGCGGTAGTGCCTCCAGCCTCAGTTCCGAAGCTCGTTTCCGATAAAGAAACATTATTATTAACTGAACCTACAATGATATACATTAAATCAAGGGAATGATTATAACTTAACGCGGGAGCATTCGTCAGAATACCGACGCGCATTTCCCCTTCAGAAGACATATAATCCGATAACGTAACATTTGACTTGGCGAAATAATAGGTTGCTTCCGTGGTATTTGAAAGGGTAGTAGCGTTCAAATTCTCCCAAAGTGTCGTGTTAAAATTATAAATCTGCACATTATAGGTCAATGCCACATTAGAAACCAATCCTTCATATGCGACCATGACCGTATTAGCCCCGGTATAAGCGGCAACATTCATAAATGACAAATAATACTGTAATGCCGCCCCTGCAACATTAGGAACAGTAATACGGTTATTATCAGTCGTAAAGGTATAATCATAGGTATTGGTTTCTGTGCCTCCGGCAACTTTCGTATATCCGGCTGGTTCATAATAAGGATCAATAGCTACTTCTAATACCATTCTATCCATATAATGGATATACGAATTTGTTGTATAGCTGGAATATATCCGCAGCATCACCCTGTTATTATTTGCGGTATCTACAAAGTTTGACAGAGGCGTGGATACAGGACTGTTGCCTGACTGCCAATATCCGTCATAGATCTCCCAAACCCGGTCAGCATCAGCGGTATTGGTTAATGTCGTATTTCGCTCATTTAACGGCCTCCAGGTAGCATTCAACACATCATAGATCTGCACCTGATAGGTCAAAGCGGCATTAGATACATAGCCGCCTTCATAAATAATTAATTTATTAGCTGCCTTTAAATCAACTCCTTCAATATAGATCCGTTTATCTAACCCATCACTTCCTCCCGTAACACTACTGGTTGCCCAATATACCGTATCATTAGCTAATGTCCCTTTCCATCCTGCAGAGGTAGCAGAAAGCGCTGCTTCTGTGCCCATGGCAAGACTAAATCCTGTTGGGCTATAACCGGCTTGTATCGAAGGACGGGTCGGAACTTCAACCCAGCGGATACTCATCATAGCAAAATCCCAGTCCCGGGTCACGGTCGCGGTCGCGGTAGAAGCGGAAGTTCGCAGCCTCAAATTACCCAGATCATTCGTACTATCGATAAAATCAGGACAGTTATTCTGATAGGTCGTAGTATAAAATGTTATGGTTGTCGTAAGATTCGTTGAGCCTGAATCAACCCAGCCTCCTGTCGCGGCATTAATCCCTGAATAATCTTTTAAACTTAAGGCAACGGTATTTGCGGTTGAGTTACTTCTGAACCTGTTCACCATCCTGATACCGGTGACCGCGCAGCCATCCGGCACGGTGATCGGAAATGAAAGATTTGACGAAGCAGAATAATTAGTCCCCCAGGTTCCTGCCCTATCGGAAGTATAAAACGTAGCAGCGCTCGTCGCAACCGTATCATGCTGCCAGGTAGAATTAGCGGAGCTACTGTCCATATCCCTGGTATTAGCAACAGAGGAGCCCACGGTTTCTGTGCCAAAAGATGTTTCAGACAAGCCCGCGTCGGTATTGACGGAACCGACAATAATATACAATGAATCAATATTATGGTTACGGGTTGCCGCAGGGGCATTGGTCAAGAAACCTATTCGAGCCTCTCCATCCTGTATATAATCAGCCAGATCGACATTTGACTTCGCGAAATAATAGGTGGTTTCCGTAGTATTAGAAAGCGTGGTGCCGGAAAGATTTTCCCAGTTTGAAGTAGTAAAATTATATATTTGTACATCATAGGTTAAAGCAACGTTAGAAACAGCGCCTTCATACGTCACCTCTATAGCGTTAGCACCGGGATAAGTCTTTACATTGTTAAAAGAGAAATAATATTGCGACGTAGCTGCTACATTACTAGCGACCGTTAAACGCGTATTATCCGAAGTAAAGGTATAATCATAGGTATTAGTAACTGCGCCGCCTGAAACTTTAGTAAAACCCGCCGCCTCATAATACGGGTCAACGGCTACTTCTAACAACATACGCTCTACATAGTGAGTACGGGCAACCGAAACATATGTCGAATAAATACGCAAGGTTACCCGCTGATTGGCATCCTGGGTCACAAAATTGGATAAGGGAGTTGAAATGGGGATGTTGCCTGCCTGCCAATATCCATCATATATTTCATAGGTATAATTGGTATCAGCGGTATTGGCTAAGGTAACATTGCGTTCATTAAGCGTCCGCCAAGTGGCATTAACCACATCATAGATCTCCACCAGATACACTAATGCCGCGTTAGAACTATACCCGCTATAACTAATAATGAATTTATTAGCGCCTTTTATATCCACACCGTCAATATAAATTTCCTTATCTAAGCCAACGCCTCCGGCTATAAGGTTGCCCGTCGCCCAATAAACGTTCTCATTTGCCAAAGCCCCTTTCCATCCCGAAGAGGTGGCAGAAAGCGCTACTTCTGTACCAACAACCAAATTATAACCGGTAGGAGTATAGCCGGAGTTAGCCCATACCTTATAAAAAACACACAATACTGAAAAACAGATGAAGAATAATAAAAAAACAAGATTTATTTTTCTCATAATCCCGAACTCCTTATTTTGTTACTGTTAAGACATCCCGAAAATAAAAAAACCCATTGCCTAATCATCAATGGGTTTTACCTAAAAACTCACCATCATTTTCGGCAGCTGACTGTCTTGGCCTTTTGGCTTTAGACTCTTTAAGCTTTGCGCCCTGAGCTTTCGCTAAGTTTGCCCTTTTCGTATCTCTTTTCCTATCCAAATGTAAGTATATCATATGATTACAACAAAAACAAGTTTAAAAAGACTTAGCGGCTTTCCAGCGCACACCCGCAGAAATAGCCTTTATTTTGTTAAAAAATCCTTTCTGTATCGCTAAGTATAAAAGAACACATGCGTCTTCACGGGGAAAATCGTTATTTTTCGCATAAGTAAAGAAATATTTCTCTAAAAGAGACATTCCCTGCGGCCGTAATGTCGAAAGAAAATCCTCAGGCACAGGAGTAGAAAACAATTCTTTGATCAACGAAACTCCCATATATATAGGTAAAACAAGCCCCCATTGACGGCCCAAAGCAGCAATTTCCTGCCAATCAAGTGAATCTCGATACGCCAACACAAATGCATGTAAATCATAAAGGATATTGAGCCGTGCAAATCCATGGCGCATCCCATGTTCACACAACGCGGTAAACATCTGTTCTGGTGGCATCATAAACAAATTATCTTTATTTTTATCTATTCGAACTCCTGCATCCCAGATTTCTTCAACATCGACTCCTGAGGCTTGCTTGCGTAATAAAGGCATCGAAACATTAGATAAACCCCAATGCAGATGCAGCGGCATAAAGACCGATTGGTCCTTATCGTGTTTTAAGAACATTGCCGCGGTCGATTCGCCTGATGGTGCATTTTTTTCCCGCGTATCAAAATTTCTATATCCCAGCGATCCAATAAGATGGCGTGCTTTCTCCACATTGGCCGCTTTTACAAGAAAATCAACATCTTCCATGCGCCTTACCCCAATGCGAGCCTGATAAACTACATGTAAAAAAAACATCCCCTTAAGCACTATGATCTCTATCCCAGCGGCCGCAAAGGCCGTGCGCAACTTTTCAAATTCCTCTAACAAGAGGGTATTACGAAAAAGATTCATTCTATACTTCTCTTGGAGCTGTTGGTAAACCTCATCAGGAATACTTAAATCTTTTTGCCGGTCTCTGACAATATGAAATAAAAGGGCTGATACTTTCGAACGAGCAGCAATACTCACTAACCGCCCCCAATCGCATTTCTTCCCGTTATAAGGAAGAAATTTTCCATTCAATAACGAAACTAAATATGTTTTTACCGGTGTCATAGAGAACAGATTGGCGGATTAGAACTTTTGTATTTCCTGATTGACATACGAGCCTCGTGAAAGAGGTTCAAGTATCTGGCTGAGGAAGTAATTAAGGTTGGCAATGAATTTCTTCGGGACAAAGATTATATCTTCCGACACAAGAGAGATATTCTGATTAGCATCCCCTTTAAGCACCTTATTGAGCGTGATACGTTTGACTTCAGGCTTTTCCAAACCGCCCCGTATAATAACAATACTGGAAGCGACAGCATCCTTGGTCAGCCCGCCGGCTAAGGTAATAGCTTCAACGATCGTTTTAGCGCCGGTAAGGGAATAGACACCTGGCCGGTAAATTTCGCCCAGCAGCAGCACTTTTTGCCCTCCTATTTTCTTAATAGAGATAGAGACTTCCGGATGCTTTACGTATTCCTTTAATCGCTCTGTAAGCAAGGCATCAAGTTCAGTAATAGTAAGTCCTACCACATCAACATCTCCAATTAAGGGAAAAGAAATCTTTCCATCCGGCCGTACCACAACTTCCTGGTCAAGGTCCTGATTTTGCCAAACTAAAATATGCAAAACATCATCTTCGCCAATGGTATATTCCTGAAGCGGCTTTTTCTTTGCATTCAAATTCTTTGCTACCGGCGGCTGAAGCGGTTGTTCCAGGCTCATCGGCTCTCCGGCCGCAGTTTGCGCTGCCTGCTTATCCTGAAACGTTATCGCCGGTGTTTCTTCCTTCTGATTCAAAAGGCCTAATGCATTGTTAAACTCAGCTTGAGCTTCCTGGAACTTTCCCTGCTGGTAATACAAATTACCTTTGAGATAATGTTCACGTGCCTGCTCCTGGGCATGGTCATCCTGCCCGTATATGCACGGAACCACCATCCCGGACATTAAGAGAACAAACACTATTTTTTTAACGCGATCAAGCATAGATATTAGTTTTTGTTATTTGCAGGCTCTAAGATCACTTCGATCTTTCTTTTTAATTCTTCAGCGTCCTGCTTATCTTTAGAAAATATATCTGGAGACTCATTGCCGTAAGAGTTGGTGTTTATCTTATTCTGCAGAAGGGCATTGATACGCACTGCGGAGGCCAAGTCATCAATGGTTTTTTTCTGAAGGTCTCTGGTTGCCGCTAATTCTTCCTGCAATTTTTCTGAACGCACGCGTAAACCAGCGATCTCCTGGCGCAAGGAACCAAGTTCCCTGTTTTTTTGTTTCAACTCCGCCTCTTTATCATTCAAAAGCTGAGTTAACTGCGTAATCTGCGACCTCAGGCTGTTATATAATAAATTTACTTCATCAACATGCGATTGCTGTTTGGCTAACTCTTCCTGTGTTGAAGCTTTCGAGGCCTGGATCGCGGCAAGATTATTCTCCAGGGAGCGCTTCTCCTCTTCTTTACGTAATATCTGCTGGCTTAAATAATCGAGATTCTTTTGCAAAGAGGTACTTATTTCCTCTTTCTTTACCAGCGCCGATTGGGCATCGTTTAACTGCGCCTGTAACGAAAGCTTCTGCGTTTCCAAATCCCGCACTTTCTCTTTATTATCCAAAGATGCCTTTTGGTTATTCTCCAATTCCCCTACCTTATTCTGCAGTGAAAGCATTTTGTCTTTTGATAAGGATAATTCTGTTTTCACTTTATCTAATTCCAATTCCTTACGGATCATGATATCCGCCAGTTGCCTTACCTGCCCTGAAGTATTCTCAATTTCCGCGGATACTGCCGGATTACCGCTTTTATTCACCCGCAAACGTTCAAGCGATGCCGATAAGCGTTCTTTTTCAGCATTGAGTTTTGCGATAAGAGTATCTTGGCTGCTGATCTCATCCTGAGCCTGGCGCAGGGAGTCTTCTGACACACTTCTGCCTGATTCCCAATCCCTGACTCGCCGGACAGACTGCTTACTGCCGCTCAACTCCTCATCAACCGTCCCCAGGCGTGCTTTTAAGTCCGCGACATCATTCTTCAGGCGCGCGCTTTCCGTCTTTTGCGCGTCCAATTCCTGCCGTTTCTTTGATAATTCATCAGAGAGCATGGCAAGCTGGCTTTTGAGGTTACGATTAGCCGTCTCCAATGAAGTAATCGAATCCTGATACTGCCGCGCCTGTTTTTCCTGAGTGAATTTGGCGGAATTTAATTGTGTAAACTCTGCCTGAAGAGAACTGATCTGGCTTCTCTTTTGAGCAAGTTCAGCATTAAGCTGCGAGATATTCTCTTCTAATGATTTTAACGGCCCACTCTGACGGGAAACCGTCTGCTGAAATTCAGAGATCTTAGACAGCAGAGATGACTTTTCAGTTTCCAGGTCTTTCACCTTTTTTTCAAGCAGTTTATTAATTTGGCGCTCGCCTTGCAGCTCTTTTAATTCTTTTTTAGCCTGGGCTAATTCCTCATCTTTGCCTTGGCTGCTCAAGGATAATTTCTCTATTTTCTCCCTTAAGGGGAGGATCTGGTTCTTATCCGCATGCAATAATTGGCTTTTAATATTCTTAAGCTCTTCGGTCACACGGATAAATTCCTTGGTAGTATTCTGTAAACGATTAACCATACTGGAATTACTTTCCTGCAGCGTGATCCGTTCTTTATTGACCGTGGCCAATTCCCGGCTTAACTGGTCTATAGTGGCTTGCGCATTGGTCACTGATTGCCGTATAGCCTCTACATGAGCAAGCCCTTTTAATGTTTTATCTTTTTCTTGAAGGGACATTTGCAGTTCCGCAGCCCTATTTTCTATCTCCTGGGTATAGCCCTGTAATTCTTCCTTTTCCTGATTTAATTGGGTATTTAAATCCTGGGCACGCGTCAGTTTTTCATAAACCATAAACGCTGCGTAACCAACAATAGCAATCACTACAATTATCCCTAGTAAACGAATACGTTTCATATTTTTAAACTTGATTATTTAAACATTCATCGACATAAATCATGGAATTATCCGCCAGATTAACCTGTTTAGGCTCTTTTAATTCTTTCCCATACGCGTCAATAATGATATTAACTACCGGACGCAGCGGTAAATCAAGATTTTCCCTGACCACTAAACCGATCTCTTTAGTATTAAGCCTGACCAGTGTCCCGAGAGGAAATACCCCTATGCGTTCGATCAATAATTTAATGATCTTATGGTCAAAAAATGACTTATTCTTTAAAATTGTTTTAATCGTCTCCAAAGGGCTGAATTTAAGGCGGTACGGGCGCTTATGGTTCATCGCCTCATAAACATCGACTAACCCGACAATGCGCGCATATTCACAGATCTGATCCTCCTTAAGGCCGGCAGGATACCCGGCACCATCCATACGCTCATGTTCCTGGCGCACGACATCAAAAACCCGCTGTCCGAATTCCCGGCCAAACTTTTGTACTATTTCAAGCCCTGCCAAAGGATGCTCTTTAATACGCTTGGTTTCTTCAAGCCTCAAAACATCTGGTTTATTGATAATATCGAAACACTTCACCATTCCTATGTCATGTGTCAGCGCAGCAACGCCTAATTCCATTAATCCAGCCTGGTCAAAGCGTAAACCTATCCCCAGCTCAAGAGAAATAACGCAGACATTAACGGTATGATAATAAAAGTAATCCGTGGCTTGAGGATAATCAATTAAGCAACACCGCAATAAATTCTTATTGCCCCCTTGCAGCAACCCAATAGTTTTTTCAACCAACGGGGAAAGCGAAGCAAGGAATCCTTCCTCATATTTTAAATCAGGATTATACAATACGCGGGATGCCGATACGAGATGGTCATACAATTCAGAGGCTTTTGTGGCGTTAATACTATTTAACTCTTTATGAACAGCTGCTGAAATGCTGACTTGCTGTGCTTGCGGGACTTGGTTTTGATCTGCCGATCCTCCTGTACCCTGCGGGGGAACCCTGTACGCGCTTCCTAAAACACCCGAATTTATCTCAAAATCAGTATCAAGGTTTTTCTTTTGCTCCCTGTGTTTCTTGAAAATATCGGATATTCTAAGCATTCTTCTTGTCTAGCGGGAGTTGATTGCTGAAATTAGAGGCTTCGAGGTCATCATTTATTTTAGTAACTGTTTTCTTCTCGATCACGCTCATTTCACTGCCAAAACCGACTAATAAGGCTAAATCACAAATATTATTGATCCGCCGCGGTATACCTCCCGAACAAAGGAATATTTCTTGATAGGCATCTTCTTCAAAGATCTGTTTTAAGGCTCCCGCGACATTTAAACGGTGCAGGATATATTCTTTCGTTTCCTGTTCGTTTAAGGCTTTGAGGTGAAAACGGACCGCCATACGCTGGCTCAGCTGAGGTAAATTCGATACCGCGTAATTAAGCTCCGGCTGGCCTAATAAAATAAGCGTCAAAAGAAAAGCATTATCGAGCTGAAAATTCAAGAGAAGACGCAATTCCTCAAATATGTCTTTACTCTCAATGGCCTGGGCTTCATCGATCATGATCACAACATGCTTACCCATACTATGATTTGAATACAATATCTTATGCAGGCAATGGAACAGATCGATCTTCGTGGCCAGCTCTTCCCCTCCCAACTGATGGATGATCTCGCGGATGAATTCCAAACCGGAAAGCCGGGGGTTCAAGATAAAAACAGAATGGTATAAATGCTCCTGCTGTAATTCCTGCCAGAGGATACGGTTTAACAGAGTCTTGCCGCTTCCGTATTCTCCGGTAATTAAACCCGCGCCCTTACGTTCCCGCACCACATACAGCATGCGCGCCAAAGCCTCTTTATGCTGTTGTGAATAATACACAAACCGCGGGTCAGGCGTATTCTCAAAGGGCTTCTCTTTTAAACCCCAGTATGGTTCATACATGCGTTAGTTCCCGCTAACCGGGATACCCTTCTTGCTGACGCTTACAAACGAAAAATCTTCTTTAGCCTTAGCATCGATCTGATGGCTCAAGACTCCGCGCATACCCTGCATATCCGCTGACATTTCACCGCGCCAGAAAGAAACACCTGATTTCTCTGAAGTCTGCATAGTCTCCCAAACTACCTGATTATCATCCTGCACTGTTAAGGTATAATTGGTTATGGGAAACCCCTTTTTCCCGTAATTAACAAAGGAAACCTGGTTATTCTTAAATATGACGGTTTCTTTATCTTTCTTACCTTGGCCTGAAAGAGGAGACAACTCAATAAGCCATTCGGTATTATTCAATTCTTGGCGTTTCTTCTCAGCCAACGCCTTTTGGTTCTTATCTGCTGCTTCTTTGGCTTTATCAACTTTCTTCTCCGGGGCTTTTTTGGCTACGGGAGCAGCCTTTACATCGGCAGCCTTCGATTGAACCTGTGTTGAAGCATCATCCGTTTTCTTTTTATTGCCGAACCAGGCGTGCGCGTCATTCATAGTAATAAACATAAAACTTAAAACCACCGTGAGTACTAACCCTTTTTTCATTTCTCCTCCTCCTTTAACTAAAGATTAATTCATGGGCTTTTTGCCTTCCCATGTCTGCCACGTTAAAATATATTTCTTGACCCAATCCACATCTTTATCGTTTCCTTTGGTTAAACTCAAGTATTTCCTGAAATGTTCTATTGCCTTTGGCCGATTAACCAGGTATTCCGAATAAATGTAACCGATATTATAATGAGACGCGGCATCATCAGGATTTAACTCTACGGCTTTCTCGAATTCCGCGATCGCGCGCGCGTGTTCCTTGTTTTTTGTGTAGAAAACCCCCAGGTTATAATGCATCAGCGCTGTCTCTTTTATCAAAACCTTATTTTCCCGCGCGATCTCAGCGATACGCGCCGGCTGAGCTTCAGCTTTTTTCTCAAGCATATGGTTCTTTAACATTGATTCTTCATACCTGCGCTTAAATTCTTTTACCTGGCGGCGGTAAACTTCGATCTGCGCATCAGCATCAAGTTTACGTTCTTCATAGCGCTTGAGCTTGGCTTCAATACCGCTGTATTTCCTCAGCAGATCTCTTTTATCATTTTGTAACCGGCTTATTTCTTTTCTTGTTTCAGGGACGACTTTATAATCAATCTCAAGCTTATCAACAGCGTTTTTCAGAGTAAGTTTTTCCTCGGCAAGCAGGTTGATCTGGTCCTGCAACTCTTTGGCGCCCTTTTTTAAGGCGGCATTTTCTTCTCCTAAAGACTTCTCTACCTCTTCTGACTGCGATTTACTCGCATCCAAAGCTACCTGAAGCTTGTTTTTCTCATCCTGCAATTTCTTAATTTGCACATCCACCTCTAAATATTTCGCTTTATATTCAAGCAGGTTCTTTGACTGCGTTAAAACATTATCCCTGTCCGCAACAACTTTTTCGTATTCTTTTTTCAGCTTATCGTATTCGCTCTTAAGATTATCCTGCGCGTACACATTCGGCAAAAATCCAACCATTATGACCATAATAAATAAAATTTTTCTTTTCATAGGTAAGGGCTTATGCTCCATGTTAGAAATTCTTGACCGGTTTAAGCACCGGCAAACGCTCAACTTCTTGTTTTATCGATTGATAATTCTGGTACGCCTTGAGTTCTACCGGAACATTCTCCTCAGAGAAATCCTGGTATTTCTGATACTCTTTATCCAAAGAATGGCCAAAATCACGGTCATAACCGGTAACAAGCTCATCGCCTTCCACGACATGCGGAGTCAATAAAATAACCAATTCTGACCGCACCTTCTTATTGGTTTTCGTCTTAAAGGCATCCCCGATAAACGGGATCTTGCTTAAAAACGGCGTGCCGGTAGAATCAAGGGTCTTTTCTTCTTTACTTAACCCTCCGATTAAAATACTGGAACCATCCTTGACCATAACGATCGTTTCTGCGGTCGAGGTATCGATTATCGGGATCTTATTCTTACTGGAAGTCTCCAGGAATGAGATAACGCTTGAGATCTCTGGCTTTACTTTGACGGTGACAAAACCATCGTCATTGATCGTCGGAGTAACCATCATCTGTATACCGACATCAACATAGGTGACCGCTTCTGATACAGTCGTACTTGTCTGCGTCTGAGTAGTAGTCGTCGTTATATATGCCTGCTTCTCGCCGACATGGATCTTGGCTTCCTGATTATTGACCACGGCAAGTTTTGGGTTAGAGAGTATGCGCGTTTCGCCTAAAGTCTGCAGGTATTTTATAATCGCGTCAAAATCATGCTTACCGACAACACCCAAATGCATTTCTTCGGTCGCTGTTTTCGCAGTTGAGGCGGAAAAATCGGTCGTCGTGCCCGAAAAAGGATATGATCCGACATATCCGGTATCCGCTACGACTTCCTTACGTGAACGCCAAGTATTGCTCGTCGCTGTCGTAGAAGGCCCGACTGAACTTAAAGGATACGACCCCAGATAGGTAGTCCCCCATTTCTTCCCGAGGTTAAACAACCCTTCCCATTCAACACCAGACCCCACAGAATCAGTTAATTTGACCTGAATGATCTTTGCGTCAATAAGTATCTGCTTGGTCTTTTTGTCCAGGCTCTGGATCAAACGGCTGATATCATCCATACGATCAGGCAATGTTTGCACGATAACCTGGTTTGTCCGTTCATCGGCTTTAATTGAGCCTAATTTTTTTACATCAATTTGAGGCTTTAATTGTTCTTCAATATCTTTGGCACGGGCGTATTTTAAGTCAAATACAATAATAATATTCTTTTGCTCCATTGCCTGCAAAGTAGACTCCATGCTCCTGACTCGTTCCGGGGTATCCATGACCAGAATGACCCCGGAATCCTGATCCAGGAGAATCTTGCCGATATCGCTCTTAAGCGTGTTCAAAAGATTATAGGCTTGTTCGGGGATCGCGTATTTTAAATTAAAGACCTTCGTGACTCTGCTATCCGTAAAATTCTTGCCATAGCGGGCCTTGTATTCGTTCTCGGTCATCACATTATAAATATCGCCCTTTTTCTCATACGCCAGGTTATTACTGCGCAAGATGATATCAAAAACATCCCTCGCAGGCACACCATCAACCATAAGCGATGTACGGCCTGAAACCTCTTTTGTAGGGATGATATTTAAATTCGCTTTAGTAGCGATATATTTTAATGCTTCGATTATCTCCATATCCCTAAGGTCCAAAGAAATATTTACCTTTGGAAAATTATCATGTGCGATATTTGCTTCCTCTTGAAAAGGAAGTTTATCCGCACGCTGCAACCCTTGCGCGTAAGTTTTTATTATCCCGCAAAACAGGAAAATAATCAATAATGGATATACTTTATGTACTTTCATATTAGTTGCCCAAAAGTTTCTTGCGGATCAGCGTAAGCGAATATCCCTCTTTAGAAAGGGAGGTAATTTGTTTCAGGCGCCTGTTTGCCTGTGTACGCTCATAAAACCTTACATTACCTTTTTTAAAGGCAACACTCAACAATCCCACATCAGAATAACGATTGATCGTCTGCGGCGATAATCCGTAAAGCTGAGATATTTCTTTTACTGTAATGAATTTATCTGCCATTTTTTAAATCCTGATCCGCGGTCTCCCAGGTAAGCACGAACCTTCTGACCTGCTCAGATTCCTGATCATTGGGAGCTAAAGCCAAATATTTCCTAAAATGGAAAATCGCCTTTTTACGGTTATTTAATTGTTCACCAAAGATAACGCCTAGATTATAGTGGCTTTCAGCGTCATCCGGTTTTAACTCCAAAACTTTCTCAAACTCTTTGATAGCCTTAGTATATTCCTGTTTCTGAGCATACATAACGCCCAGATTATACCGCAATACCGTATTTTCCTCAGGGAGTTCAGCATACCGGGTAGTCAGCGTTTGATGCCTTTCCTTAGCTTCTTCAGTGACTTTGAAACGCTGCGTTAATTGATCATAATTGTTTTTTAAATTTTGATAATCTGCCATTAATTCTTTATATTGCTTTTCCACCTCTTCTTTGTTCTTAACCCGTTGTTCATAATCCTGGAGCTTGCGATTATACTCTTTTGTCTTCTCAAGCAATTCGTTTTTCGAAGTTTCCAAATCAGCGACCTTCTTGGTCATCGCAGGAGGAGGCATGCCGCCCATTTTCTCTTTCTCTTTTTCTAATCTGGCAAACTGGTTTTGCAAATCATTAACCTGTTCAGAAACAGCCACGTATTGATTTTTCAGGAATGTATTTTGTTCAAGCAACTTCTTATTTTCATCCGTTAAAAGGATCCTCTGCGTTTCCAATTCTTTGAGCTGGCCAAGATTCTGTTTTTGCTGATTTAAAAGTGAGCTTTTTTCCTGGACTAACTGGTAAGAAAGCTCCTGAGAACTGCTCAGATCAGCCAGGTTTTTATTGGCCGCCTCGGTAATCGCCCGGATATCCGCTTCTTTTTGCAATTTAAATTCCCGGAATTTGTCATTTAACTGAGCCCACTCGCCGTCTTTATGCGCTTTCACCTGCTCTATCTCGGCATCAAGGAGCGCCCTATCCTGCTCTTTATTGGTTTTTAATTTCGTGATCTGCTCGTAAAGCTCTCCGAGCTGTCTTTTAAACTCATCGCATTCCCGCTGCAGCGCTGACCTCTCTTTTTCGCCCTGAGATATTTGCGCCAGTAATTGTTCTGTTTTCTGCTGGTAATTTTGTACCTGAACCGTTGAACCAGCTTTGAGGTTTTCCGCATCCGAAAGCCTGACCATAGCCCGCGCTAACTGCTCAGAAATCCTGGTGCGTTCATCAAGGATAGTCAGATTTTTCTGCATACAATCCTGATACTGCGCTTCTAAAACCGTATTCTCACTCTCCAGGGCTTTGATCTTTACGCCCGACACATTTTCCTGGCTTTGATACACGGCTTTTTCCTGAATCAATTGGCCGGAGAGCTCCTGAGCAACTTTCAGGTCTTTTTGCAGCTGATGTATCTGCTGAACAAAAACATTGTCACTGACACCCTGAGTGAGGGCAGATTCTTTTTCTTTACTTTCTTTCAACTGAGCCGATAAAACCGCTTGGCTGCTTTTGAGCTCATCAATCTCTTTCTGCGCGGCCAAACGTTCTTTCTGCGACTGCGCAGATTTATTTTTCAACTGCTCTACTTCCTGTGACGAAACAATTTTATTCTTACTGTTAAGTGCCTCCTGCCGCAAAAGGTTCCGCTCTGCCTCAAGTTTAACCAGCTGCTGGCGTAACTGCGCACTATCGCTCTTTGAACCCACCTGTTTTTTTAACTCCTCAGCCTGCGCTTCCAATTGGTCACGTTCAGATTCAACTTTAGCTAACTTTACGCGCAGCTGATCCAGGTCTTTTTGCAAAGGCAGCTGCTTCTTTAACGCTGCCCCCTCATCCCGCAGTTGATCGCGCTCCTCTTCCAGTTTAACCACTTTGTTTCGCAATACAGAAACGTCTTTCTCTGAGCCAAGTTGTTTTTTCAAAGCTCCCACTTGCTCCTGCAAAACATTACGCTCATCTTCTAATGCCGCGAACTTACTACGCACCCGCGCGATATCATCCTCAGACCCCACCTGCGCCTTGAGCGACTTAACTTCAGACTGCAGGGAATTACGTACCTCTTCCAATTCAGAGAATTTCTCGCGTAATTTCTCAATATCTTTTTGAGAAATAAGCTGCTTCTTTAACTCAGCAGCCTCTTGCTGGAGATGGCTACGCTCCCCTTCAAGCTTTGAGGCCTTATCACGCATAGCGTCAAAATCACGCTTGGTGATAATTTCTTTTTTCAGTCGAGCAGTATCTTCTTTTAGCTTGTCGCGTTCTTCTTCCACGAGCGATAGTTTTTCGCGAAGCTCATGTACTTCCTGCGAAACAACTGACAATTCCTTGAAACGCATGTCCTTTTCTTTGAGATCATTGACCAGGCGGCTGCGTTCTTCATCAAACTCTGAGGCCCGCAGGCGAAGCGCATCTATGTCTTTTTGAGCAACGACTTTCTTTTTAAGGGTATTGACTTCTTCCTGCAGCTGGACGCGCTCTGTCACCGCTTCAGATAATTTATCGCGTAAATTATCAAACTCTTTCTGCGGGATCTGCTTTTTCTTAAGCGCGTTCAATTTAAGGTTAAGCTCAGTGCGCTCCGATTCAACACGGGTAAACTTATCACGCAGCTGTTCGATCTCTTTCTTTAACGATTCAACTTCACCGCTTAAGACAACCCTGACTGTTTCCAAATCACTGAGCTGTGAAGAAGCTTCTTTTTGTTTGCCCTGTACAAATTCTTTTTCCTGAGTAAGCCTATTGATCAATTCCTGAAAACTCTTAAAGTCATCCTGGAGTTTAAATATTTTCTCATTCAAAGACTTATTTTCCTGTTCCTTTAAACCGCAGAGTTCCTTAAGCTGCAGGAGCGCCTGTTGGGAAAGCAAAAGCTCATCTTTTGCTTTCCTAAGCAAATTTATAAGTTTGTCTTTACTGATCGCTGAATCAACGCTGTCAAGATCAGCCGTGACCGTAGGTGAAGCGTCTTTTGCCTGTGCCTGAGCATTCACAAAAGGAAAAAGGAGCATACATCCGGACAGTATAATACTGATACTTAAGCACACTCCAAGCGAACCAGTTTTTTTCTCCATATGATCTCCACTTAAAATCACAATCACCGTGAAAGCGACTTAGGCCCTTTTATTTCCAATCTTTGTTTATCAACCGGCATAAAAACCGGAGCCGCCGGTTCAATCAGCTCTTCTTTCTTTAACGCGGTATAATCTTTCGGCGGCTTAACCGCGCCTCCGCCGACTTCTTTCAAAACAGTACCGGAAACCAAGACCTCCCCGGAAATTATTTTTGGCGTCAGAATGATCAATAGTTCTGCCTTATCTTTTGACTTCGATTTTACACTGAAGAAGCGGCCAAGTAAAGGAATATCTCCCAATATCGGAGTCTGCTGGGTACTAAAGACCTCTGTTTCTTTACGCAATCCGCCGATAATGACGGTTGAACCATCTTTAACCATAACCGTAGTTTCCGCTAGCGACGTATCTATTATCGGGATTTGATTCTTCGTCGGAGTAATAAGCATTTCCAGGACACTGTTTATTTCCGCTTTTATTTTTAAGGTAATAAATCCTTCGTCGTTTATGGAAGGAACCACTGAAATAATAACGCCGACATCGACAAAAGTTACCTGCTCTGAAACAGTATTGGTTGTCTGCCCGGTCGTCGTTGTCGTGGTAACATATGCCTCTTTCTGGCCGACGTGAATTTTGGCTTCCTGATTATTAACTACCGCTAATTTAGGATTTGAAACAACTTTGGTCTTGCCGATCGTCTGTAAATATTTTATAACGGTATCAAAATCGTGTTTTCCGACAACTCCCAAATGCATTTCCTCAGTTCCAATTCTCGAAGTACTTGAAGAATAATTGGTCGTCGTCCCGCTGAAAGGATATGAACCTACATTTCCCACGGTATTCCATACCGAATTCCGGGAAGTCCAGGTGTCGGTTGACGCCTGCACTGACGCAAAAGGAGTAGATCCCAGGTAACTCATGCCGAATTGCCTGCCCAGATCAAATAACCCTTCCCACTGTATTCCTTCACTGGTTTCATCTGATAATTTTACATTAACGATATTTATATCAACGATGATCTCCTTGGTCTTCTGGTCAAGGTCCTTGATCAGTTTTTCGATCTGATCCATACGCTTCGGCAATGTCTGGACGAGTATTTGATTGCCCCGTTCATCAGCCTTGATCATCCCGACTTTTTTTGAATCCAGCTGATTTCTTAACGCTTCTTCGACATCCTTAGCTTTGGCGTAATTTAACTTAAAAACTTTTACCGTATTCTTTTCTTCAAAATCCTTAAGTATCTTCTCCATGATTTCAATACGCGCGGGAGAATCAATCACTAATACATTACCGGATTCCGGATCCACCAATACCCTGCCGATCTCGCTTTTAAGCATATCCAACAGGCTAAAAGCTTGTTCCGGGACAGTATAATTCAAATAAAAGACTTTTACCTGGCGCATATCGGAAAAACTCTTCCCATAAAGCACCTTGTATTCTTCCTGAGTCATGACATTATAGATCTCACCTTGCTTATCATACGCGAGATTATTACTGCGCAACATCAGGTCAAAAACATCCTGAATAGGAGCGTTCTCGACCATAAGCGTAACTCTTCCCATGACAGACTTGGTCGTGACAATATTCAATCCCGCTTTTATAGATACGAACTTTAACGCGTCAACAACATCAATATTCCTTAAATCAAGGGATATCTTTCCCGCGATGATAGTCGCAGTAGGAGCCACCATGAGTTTAGGAAGCGCTGTTTGAGCTAATTGTATTATTTTATCCCCCGATGAACTTTCAGGGGCAGCATGAAGGATGGGAATACAGACAAAACTTAAGCAGGCCAGGGTATAAACGAAAATAAGATATTGTAAGAACCTTTTCTTGACTGTCATCGTAATTCGATTAATTCTTCTCCATAGCGCAAAAGTATCTTATCTTTAAAAACACTTTCTACTTTAAGATCTCCGACCATTTGCCCTTTTCTGACAAAAAAAGTTCGAACGGACTTAACATCTTCTATCATAACATCGGGATTATCCGACCAGGAAATCCCCACGAGCCTTAAATTTTGCATTACTTCAGCCGCTTTAGAAGAAATAACCTCATTAACCGACGAAGATGAGTCACTCATCCCCATCTTAAAAATATCTCTGCTTTGTATTTTACCTATATAATAGGCGCTATCTTTTAACCGGGATGTTTCCTGCTTAACGTTTGCATCCTTGGTTAATTCAGGGATCACCCATTCACCCGGATTTATTTTCTTTATTCCCTGTGAAACACTATAGGCAAAATAAACAGACAAGATAATAACACATAAAAAAAGAACGATATTAATTACTTTAATATCAACTTGATCCTGCTTTTTCTTAAAGGCCTTGAGGATATTCTCTTTAAAAGCAGAAAAAACCACAGCTATTTGTTCTGGGGAGAAAACATTTAAAATATTTACTTTTATCGCCATAAGGCCTTGCCGCTCTCCGGTCAATTGGTCTTTCCAGGTTTTATTTCTGCCGCCGCGGGTTTAGGATATACCAGGATTTTTGCTTCAGCCTTTAATTTTCCCAGCCAACCATTAAGCTCATCGTATTTCTTGATCATCTCAACCTGCTTCAAATACGAATCCCGCAATTTCGGAAAATCTTCTTTATTCGCCAACCTCTTTTTTAAAATACGGATAACGCCATAGCCCTTATATACAGGAATAGGCGGGTATATGGAATTAACTTCTAAATCGAGCATTTTATAAAGGTCATCTTTGGGAATCTTCCACATATTAATAAGAAACTCTAGTGACACAAACCCGGGATGCTTGCCAAACTTCTGATCTTTCTTAGATGCTTCATCCCAAAGGGCCGGGTCCCTCATTTTCGCGTAAAAAGCATCCGCATCCTTTTTCTCGTCAAACGCTACCAGCTCCAGTTCTAAAGTATTGTATTCATTCAGGAATTCCTGGTAAGCCTCAGCTTCGGTAACGGAAGGCTTAAACGTATCCAGGACCTGCTGGCGCAGTTTTTCTAATTGTATCAAATGGCGCAATTGATTTTCAAAGAGCTCAGAAGTCTCGCCGGTTTTTTCTTTGAGCCATGTATCGTATGCAGCTTTATCGTTCTGCCAGTCGAATGCTACCTTCTCGCTTTTGAGCGTCTTAGAAACTTCCTGCTCCAACTCATCCTTGCTGACAGTAATATCCCGGCGAAACGCTTCGTAGGAAAGAAGCAACTGCTCCCAGGTCCTATCCTCAAACTCTACATCCGTCGCAGGAGCCTGTCCCCAGCGCGTCCCAAAGACACTGATAACCCTTTTAATAAAATAATAATTACCTACCGTGACCTTGACACCAAAACCGCTCAATTCGCCGGCAAATTCATCCGGTTTAATCCGGGTATCCTGACAATACGCGACTTTGCATACGCATACAGTACTACCCGCACACATAAAGAAGAGAATAAAAACAATAGTGAAATATTTTTTCATCTAACCCCTTAAACACCTACTACTTTTTTTCTGATCAGGCGCAAGGAATAACCTTCGCGCGACAAACGAACAATTAACGAGATACGCTGTTTCACCAGCTTAGAATCATAAAACCGGATATTCCCTTTCTTAAAAGCAAGCGGCAATAATCCAAAATCGGTATAATGATTGACCGTCTGATAAGTCAAGTGATACCTGCTCATAATCTCTTTCGCCGAAATCAAGGTATTTTCGTCTGCCATTCTCAATCCAATCACTTTAAAAACGACATCTGATATATGTAGTATATATATGAGTTATTGTAGTTACAATAACTCATATATATACTACATATTCCAGGCTTGTCAATAGTTTTTTTTATTATTTATGGAGAGAGGATGCTGGAGTGCTGCCTTACACCCGGCCTTATCGGATAGGCCGGTGTGGGCTTACTGCCCTACTTCTTAAGCTTCTTATGTGTACGTAACGCAGCCTCAAGGAGGGATAAACCTTCCTGAAAATCGGTACCCTTGTAAAAGACGCCTGAAACACCATAACTCATCGCTTCATTGACGCGCTTATCATCGACAAAAGCACTGATAAAAATAACAGGGATATTCGCATTAAACTTCCTGATTCTTTTTAACGATTCAACACCATCCATAACCGGCATATTCAGATCCAGGAAAATAATATCGGGATTCTGCTCCTTGACCATGGCGAGCGCATTTTCACCGTTAGAGGCCGAAATAACGCTATAGCCTTTGGATTGCAGCCAGAACGTCATTACCTGACGAAAATCAGACTCATCATCAACAACTAAAACCTTAATATCATTATTTTCCATGAGCAACCTCCGTTATTGGTACTCCTGAAAAAGGAAGCGTAAAATTAAAAACTGTCCCCTCTCCCCTTTTACTCTCAACCCAGATTTTTCCTCCATGCAGCTCGACGATCTCCTTGGCGACCGCTAAACCAATGCCGGTGCCTCCTACATCAGCAGTCGACTTCTCTCCTATCTGATAAAATTTATCAAAAACCTTTTTAAGGTTCTGCTCTTCAATACCGATCCCATTATCTTTCACCAGGACATGGCACTCTTGTTTTTCCACAGAAGCCCTGGCTTCTACGGTGATCAAACCGTTTTCAGGCGTAAATTTGATCGAATTACCGATGAGATTATTTAAAACCTGGATGACCCTGTTAGCGTCGATATTAATTTCAGGAAGGCCTTCCTGAATAGACTTACGTATTTCTATCGATTTTGTCTTTGCCCAGATAGTGAGGCTCTCAGTTGAATCGGTGATCACCGTATCAATCCGGCACAAAGAACGCTGGATCCGCATTTGGCCCGCCTCAAGTTTGGAAAGGTCCAACAGATCATTGATCAAAAGGCTCAAACGCTTAAGGTTGCGCTCTGCGATAGAAAGAAACTGTTCCTGAGGCTCTGATAACTCTCCTGCGGTTTTCTCTAATATCAATGAAATTGACTTCTGAATAGCAACAAGCGGCGTGCGCAATTCATGCGAGACATTGGCGACAAAATTTGATTTTATCTGGTCGAGCTCTTTCTGTTTCGTGACATCATTGAGTATCGTCACCATACCGACAGTCTTGCCAAAGCTGTCCTCGACAACAGCTGAACTCGTACGCAGGATCTTCTTTGTCGTTTCATTGCTGCCGACTAATTCAATATCCTTCTGCATGACTTCATCTTTGGTAGTGGGAATATCTTTTACCACGGTCAAAAGATGTTCATCTTTAACCAACTCTTTGATGGGGGTACCCGAGTATTGCTGATTAACCCCCAGCATTGTTTCTGCCTGAGGGTTCATGAGCAGTATTTTACCCTGCGGATCAATGACCACTAAACCATCAGCCATATGGTGGATGATATTATCAATGCGATCCTTCTCGCTCTGAACGACTTTGCTGTGTTTTTTCACCTGATCTAACTCAAGGTTAAACTGATCGCGTTCTTCTTGAAGGCGGTGAAGTCTTGCCCTTAATTCCTCATTTTCATTCTTAAGATTCTCAGTTTCTTCTTGAGGGACCCCCTTGGCGCGCACTTTCGAGGGGCCGGAAATCTCCCTCTGGATCTTATTCACCAGCGTTTCGACTTCCTGCGGCGGGCAACCGTAACCAATCAATGCCTCTTTTAAAACCTGCAGCGTATCATTTTTGTCTTTTGTTGTCGCGGCGATGAACTTCTTAAAGATGCTCTTGGTCGCCGGGCTTATTTTATTTTTTTCTTTAAATTCAGCGCTCATCATGGAAAAAAGCTCTTTTTCTATCCCTCCGACATCCTGCGGCTTAACCGCTTTACCATGAGACAATTCTTTTATTTTTTCTTTTAAAGCATCCAAAGCTGATAATTCGGCCCCCAGGAGCGCTTCTTTGTCTTTATTGATTTTAATGTAAGAATACTGGTCAGCCTTAACATGCAGGATATTCTTATCAGAAAATATTTTATTGATATCGCCCAACTTCTTGACCTGCGCGGAGTCTAAAAGCAATATCTGAATAAAATCTTCGATTTCTTTCTCAGTTATACCGCGCTGAAAAGTCATATTCTCTATGTCAATTTTCTTAAGATACGGCAGGACATCCTTGGCAAGCGCGGGATTTTTATCGCTTAAGGGCTCTCCGTCAATAAGCACCTTATTATCCTGAGACAGGCTTAAACTTAACGTTTCTTTATAAGAAAGTATCTCGGATATCACCCCATAAACATTTTTGATGGAATCCATGACAATAGGATGTTTCGCAGGATAAATAGAAATCTTTCTGACAGCGGTTACGAGATTGGAAATAAACTGAGGGGATTTATTTTGAGATGGTTGATTCTCCATGGATATAGATTATATAGCAGACGCCTTGGTTTTACAACAAGAAATAGGAATAATTCTAAAGAGAGGCTATCTATAGATCCCGAGGGATTATAATCTGACTCGCTCGACTTTTTCCTGCAGTTTCTTAGCGATGTCTGAAAGCTGCATTGTGGCTCCTGCTATTTCTTCGGTTGCGGCAGTCTGTTCTTGCGCAACAGCGGTAACCTCCTCTGAAGCTCCAGCGGTTTGCTGCACCGCAGCAACAATACGTTCTACCTGAGAAGTAATGACATTTACTCCCGATGAGATCTCATCAAACTGCAAAGCGACAGTCTTGATCAACACCGCTCCAACCTGGATACGCTGTTTGGTCTCACCGGCAGTGGTCGTTGCCTGGACGATCGATTCCTGAACCTGCTGGACGATTTTCTTTATTTCCTTGACCGATTCAGCGGAGTTTTCCGCAAGCTTTCGCACTTCATCAGCGACAACAGCAAACCCCACTCCTGCCTCACCCGCGCGCGCGGCTTCAATAGCGGCGTTTAACGCCAAGAGATTTGTCTGCTCAGCGATCTTAGTGATCATATTGACCATTTTACTGATCTGTTCGGAATATTCCGAAACCCGCTGCATGATCTTGGTATTGAACTCGGCATGAACCTGCAGCTGTTGCACCTGCTCTGTAAACCTATCGATGTTTTCTTTGCCTTTTTCGGTACAACTATAGGTCTGCTTGGCGCTATTCAAGGCCTTCATGGAACTGCCTGAAATCTCTGAGATTGATTGCGATATCTGATACACAGTTTCGGTAAACTCACTCACGCGCTCTTTAAACGACTGAGAAGTACTTGCCAAAACGCCAGAGTGATTCGAAACGATCGTCGATGACTCCTGCAGCTGCTGCATCAAACCCCTTAAATATTCTAATATCCGATTAGTTGTTTTCCCTAAAGATTTTAGTAAGTCATCTTCCACAGACTCATTAGCAACCACACTAAAATCCCCCTCACTAATACTCTTTAAGGTATGAAAGAACTCGGTTAAATAGCACGCCATATTCATGGCATTATCGTGTACCCCTTCTTGATCTGCAACGAAAGTTTCCATCTCATGACGGGCATTCCTTATCCAATTAAAAACCAGGAAAAAGGACACTCCCAACACCCCTGAAAAAATACGGGCCATTAATCCAACTTTTGCCATATTTATTAAGACCAGCAAAAGAAAAGCGGCAAGAAACAAAAGCTGCGATCCTATTTTAATTTTCGTAGCCGCTGGTAATGTCCGAAAACTCATACCCATAGAAGCTATCCTTAACTAGAATTGAATTTGCGCCCTGTTTGTTCCAGCGCCTTCATCACGGCAAAATAACAAGGTTTTCTTCGAGCGTTCACACCACATCTGGACATCTTTCGGAAATGACGGACAATCCGCCACAACTTCTAAAACGTCCCCTGGTTTTACTTCAGGGACTTTTGCCGCTATTTTTAGTACAGGTTGCGGGCATTTTAAACCTGTCGCGTCCAATCGTATTACTGCCATTTCGCCTCCTCCTTTGTATTTTCCTTGTTACTCAAGCACAAACGTTCTTAGAATGCACCAATTCTACCTATACGGTCATGCTTTGTCAAGAAATATTAAGCACTCAGACACCTGGATTATTCGCCCTCTATCGACGCTAATGTTGCTAATTTTGAATCCACCTCTTCAATATCAAACCTGCATCCATGGACACTCCCTGCTTCTTTTTGCGCTAAAACCTGCAAACAGTCACGAAATTCATCAATACCGATATGTAAGCTTTTACCCAGTTTTATTTCTGCCGCAACGACTTTGGCGATCCCGTTCTCTAATGCGTTTTCTTTGATCTTTTCGATAATATTCGAAGCGATCCCCCACTCATGCATAAAGTTGGCCTCCATCTTGAGTTATTCCCGAAAACTCATTTTTAATGATTTCAGACAAAATACCCGGCACCCTGGACAGGATCTGCTCGCTGATTTGCTCGGAAAACTCATAAATTGTACGTGCGGCAACCGCATACACAACAATCTCTCCTGCCGTAATCATACCCGTTTGACGGGCTAACTCCAGCATTTCAAGAAAACCGACATTATGAGAACTTTGCCGGTGTAAAGGAATAGTCGCGGGAAGGTCCATTTTAAAACAGTCCCCCGGCTGGCGTTTATCATCGCATATCACATCAATAATAATGATCTTTTCATACCCCGGGAAGAAATCGATACACCGCCAGCCCGCGTACGACGATTCAATAAAATCAACGTGCTCTGATTTAACCCGGGAATAGACTTCCCGCGCGATCAAAAGGCCGGCTCCGTCATCACTTAAAATATTATTGCCTAAACCGACAATAAGGGTCTTACCCACAAAATCAGTCCCTTCGTATAGTATGCATTACTTTCCCGAAACTATTGTAAACATTCACAATTAATGGTGTTTCGCCAATAGCATGCGTGGCGCAGGAAAAACACGGGTCATACGCCCGGAAAGCCATCTCTACCATATTCAACAACCCGTCATTGACCTTTCCCTTTTTAATAACCCCTTTTGCCACATCTCTAATGGACATACAGATGGAGGCATGATTATTACACGTAGCGACGATCAAGTTAACCGCTTGAGTGATACCCGATGCATCGGTCTTATAATGATGGAACAACGTTCCCCGGGGAGCTTCCACCACCCCCACTCCTTCATCAGGCGTTTGGGATGGAAGAATCCTTACCTGGGGAGAAGTTATTTCAGGGTCACGGCTTAATTGCAGCATACGCTCTGAGGAGTAGAGCAATTCAATGATCCGCGCCCAATGCATGGCAAGCGTATGATGGACAGGTTTACCGCCTAAAGTATGATACATCGTATCATATTCAGCCTGCGCTAAAGGAGTAGACATTCCGTCTGCCACGTTTAAACGGGCAAGAGGAGCGACCCGGTAAATC
This sequence comes from Candidatus Omnitrophota bacterium, assembly GCA_041662125.1. Lineage (GTDB taxonomy): Bacteria > Omnitrophota > Gorgyraeia > Gygaellales > Profunditerraquicolaceae > JBAZTA01. The sequence goes on from JBAZTA010000001.1 coordinate 238,018, forward strand.
CCTGAATCCCGGCCGGCTTTCAAACCATGCCAGCCGATCTTCTTCAAATAGGTAAACTTCAAATACGTCCATGGTTCAACGATCTCAGCAATATGCTCCAGGTAATCCTGCGGCCTGAATTTCAGGAATTCCTTCCCATCTGGTGAAACAACCCTGATATCACCGTCATAAAAGTTCACTTTATTATCTTTATCAACCATCCCCATATAATATGTCTCCATATAATAAAGGTCTTTTGCCAGGATCAGATCAACATAGTGCTTGTTCTTTAAAACAATATTTTCGAAAACTTTCTGAGTAAACTGCGAGAATTCAACACAAGAGCTTGATTTTTCTTCGATTTTTTTTCTTTCCTCTTCGGTAAGCGCTTTTGAACAACCTCCCGGAAGGCCGCAGACCGGTTGAGTGGCCCTGCCTCCGATAATCGACTGGATATCCTGCGCATAGGCGCGGTGTTTAATGACTTCTTTACCGATATCCAAACCAACTTTAGCTATCACTCCCAGAATATTTCGCTCTGACGCAGGAGCATCAGGGCCAACGATAAAATCAGGCCCGGCCAAGGCGTAAAAATGCGCGATATGCGAATGGATGATATGAGCGCAGTAAAACAATTCCCGCAATTTCTTTGCCGCTGGCGGCGGGTCAACCTTATAGACCGCATCCACCGCTTTAGCTGCCGCCAAATGATGGGCTTCAGGGCATACCCCGCATATTTTCGGGGTTATTCTCGGCAATTCTTCAACATTCCTGCCTTCGCAGAATTTTTCAAAACCACGCAATTCAGGCACCTGAAAATAAGCATTTTCCACATCACCTGCGTCATTTAAGAAAATATCGATTTTACCATGCCCTTCCAACCTGGTAACAGGATCTATGGTAATCTTTTTCATTTGACAACCCCTTTGAGTATTGATTTAGCCAAACTGAATTGATAGAAAGTCCCGATTGGATCCTTAATATCGGAAACGATTCTTGCTATTTCCTGCTCATCATTAGAATCAATAGCGGAAGTGATCGCGCTTAACATCTTTGCGCCTTGATCTTTGATACCCGGTGGCGCGCCGTAACAGCCGCGGCAGGGCATATTTACTTCCATGCATTTAGCGCCGCAGCCGCCCCGGGTAGCAGGGCCGCAACAAATGATCCCCTGATCAAGCAGGCATTGCTTTGTATCAGGAATAATCTCGTGCGGACGAAAAAACTTCTTGATCTTCCTATCAGAGGATTTCTCGCGGGGGCACTCATCACAGAGCGTCTTTTCCAGCCCGATCACTGAGCCCACAGGCCCAAGATTATTCGAGGCGATCGCTTCAATGGCTTTAAGCACCCACTCAACTGTCGGCGGACATCCGGGAAGATAATATTCAACCGTAACTATCTCATCAAGGGGAAAAACTTTATCATAGAATTTTGGTATTTCCAACTCACCCTCCGGCATCATGGTCTTCATAGCGGGACGTATACGTTTCGGGTTAATAGTAGAAGGTGTGGTCTCATAAACCCGCTTTAAGATATCTTCGGCATGGAATTGATTCGCTAACCCCGGGATCCCGCCCCAGCTGGCGCATGCGCCATAGGAAATCATTACTTGGGACTTCTCCCGCAAGAGCTTTGCTAAATGTTCGGCTTCAGAATTCCTGATGCCTCCGTTAAAAAAACATATATCAATCGCCTTCTCAGGCAAAGCCTCAATATCTTTATATTTACCGTCAAAAGCAACCGGCATGATCAAAACATCAACCAGCGCACTTACTTCAACTATTTTTTCATTAATATCCAAAAAAGATATCTCGCAGCCGCCGCAGGAAGCTCCCCAGTAAAAAGCGATCTTCAATTTATTGCTCATCGATTATCCCCCTTATTCACCATGAGCGGCCCCAATCTTCTCACTGTTTCAACCATCTCTTGAGTCAAGAGCGAAAAACGTTCCGCTTGGGCCGCAGAAACCCAATCAAGACGCAAACGCTCTTTTTCAATGCCAAACTGCTCGAGCATCACCTCTAATAATTTCATCCGCCGCAGTGTTTTATAATTACCTTCTTTATAATGGCAGTCACCAGGATGACAGCCTAAGACCATCACGCCGTCTGCTCCCTGTTGAAATGCCTTGAGGACAAACTGCGGATCAACCCTTCCTGAACACATGACCCGGATAACCTTAAGGTTGCTGGGAACATCCTTGTGTTGATTTCCCGCTAGATCAGCCCCCGCGTAACTGCACCAATTACATAAAAATCCTATTATCTTGGGTTGGAATTCATTCATGGCAACAATCCTTCGATTTCGGCAAATATTTCATCTTCGGTAAAATGTTTGCTTTTGATTGCCCCCGCCGGGCAGGCAGCAGTGCAAACCCCGCAGCCAAGGCATAAAACCTCGTTAATGACCGCGACTTTCTTTCCCTCGTCAAATTTAATCGCCTGGAATGGGCATAACGGGATACAGCTGTGGCAAGCGCCGCAGAGTTTTTCATCGACACTGGATGTAAAGACTTCCAGCTCCAATTTCTCTCCCGGGACAATTAAGCTTAACGCCATTCCGGCAGCAGCCTGCGCGTGCAATACTGACTGTGCAATATCCTTTGGTCCGGCAGCGCATCCTGCACTATATATCCCGCGTAAATGAGTAGATGCCGGAGCTAATGCGTCATGCTCAGCGGCATAAAAACCGTATTGATCCGCTGTTATCCCTAAGAGAGCCGCAAGCGTGAAAGCATCAGGGTTAGAGACCATTGCAGAAGCTAAAACACACATATCAACCAAGATCCTTCTATCCCCGTCTTTCATGACAAGGCCGTTACCCTGCGAATATATTAACAGCTCATTGGGATTATTCACCCTGATATATTCCGTTCCCGCGTCAAAAACATGCTTACAAAAAGAGGGATACTCTTTTCCAGGCAGGCACCAATCGGAATAAAATTCATATATCTTTACATCACCGAGCTTTTTCTTTGCCAAATACGCTAACTTCAATGAATACGAGCAGCAGACACCGCTACAGTATTCCTTATAATTCTTGTCCCTTCCTCCTGCGCAATGCACAAACGCAAGGCTTGTGGGCTTTTTTCCGGAAGCAGTCAGTATCTTGCCTTCAGTCGGGCCGGTAGAACTCATTAAACGTTCAAATTGAAAAGCATCAACGATATGAGGGTTATCAACAGCGATATTCTTAAGTATCGTTTTATCCAAAAGTTCAAATCCCGTTGCTACCACAATCGCCCCAACTTCTACAGAAAGCGCCTGATCTTTCTGTTCATAATCAATCGCTCCAAAGGGGCATGACTCCTGACATTTACGGCAATCCTGGCCTTTTAACCTTAAACAATTTTGAGCATCTATAACGGGTAAATTCGGAAGAGCTCCCGCAAAGGGAGTATATACCGCATGGCGAAGTGATAAATTACCATTGAACTTGTTTTTAACGCTGACCGGGCATGCTTCAAAACAAGCGCCACAACCGATACATTTTTCAGCGTCAATACCACGCGCCTTCTGCTTTATCTGAACATTAAAATTACCAAAAAACCCTGTGACATTCTCTATCGTGCTATTTGTCAGGAGCCTGATGCGCTCATGGTGCATAACGCTGTCCATTGTTGGCTCAAGCATGCACGGCGCGCATTCCATATTCGGGAATATCTCTTCAAAGGCCACGATCTTACCCCCGATCCAGGCTTCTTTTTCAACAAGGTATACTTTTCGGTTTTTTTGCTGGGCGAGAGTCAATGCGGCGGTCATACCGGAAACGCCGGCGCCAATGACCAGAAAATCAGTCTTACATTCTATCTCTGATCTTTCCAGCGGTTCGTGAAATTGCACGCGCTTAATCGCGGCGCCAAGCTGAAGGATCGCTTTTTGTGTCGCGGCTGCTTTATCTTTTGTCACCCAGGCAATCTGCTCCCGGATGTTTACTATTTGCAGGAGATACGGGTTTAACCCCGCTTGAGTGAGGACTTTTTGGAAAGTTAATTCGTGCTGTTTGGGAGAACACGCGGCAATGATAACGCGGGAAATTTCTTTTTCTCTGATCGCCCGTTTCAGCTCTTCGCGGCCTTCTTGTGAACACCAAAGCCGGTGGACTTTAATTTCAACTACCCCGGGTATTGCCCGGGCAAATTCTGACAATGCTTGTGTGTCAATACCCTCAGAAATATTATTGCCGCAATCGCAAATAAAAACACCGGTTTTTAGATTCATAAAATCGGCTCCTGTTTTTTATCTGAGGCTATTATAACATCTTTATTACCAGAACCTTATTACTCTTTACGAGAACCTATTAAAGAACTTTTCAGCGCATAAAAACCAAATCACTGACACTTAGTTTTATTAAAATAATTGTAACAAATCCTTATTAAAAGTAAAGAAGATTTACTCGCAGGCACATCAAGACAGTTAAATTTCTGTCAAGAAATTGACTAAACGCGCAAAATCTTCCAAAGATAACCGTTCAGGCCGAATATTTTTGTCAATGCCATAGTGAACAAAAAATTCAGCAAGCCTGCTTTCTTCCACCGTATCTCTGAGGCTATTGCGCAAAATCTTTCGTCTCTGTTGAAAAGATGTCCTGATAAGTTTGAACAACAACGCTTCATCTTTTACCTGAACTGCCGGCTGCTGTCGTATCTCTAATCTGAGCAAGCATGAATCCACCTTCGGCCGCGGATTAAAACATCCCTTTGGTATCATCATTAAAATACGCGGCACCGTAAAATACCGCACAAAACAACTAAAAGAGCCATACAGCTTTGTCCCTGCTTCAGCAACGATCCTTTCGGCAAATTCTTTTTGCACCGTAATAAAAATAACACTGATATGCTCACGCGCGGCGAAAAGATGTTCAATTATCGGCGTGGTGATATAATAAGGGATATTCCCGAATACTTTAATTTTGCGGTTTTTAATCCCGCACTCTAAAGCGATATCCGCTGTTAAGATGTCCTTACCATGAATATGGACATGGCTCTCCCCTTTAAACATATCGGCTAAAACACGCTCAAGCCGGTGGTCTATCTCAAAAGCGTGGAGTTCTCCAACAGCCGTTGCCAGCAACGCGGTCATGATCCCGGTGCCGGCGCCTATTTCCACAACAGCATCAAAGGGATCAAAAGCGCAGGTTTTGATTATTTTTCTTTGGATATTCTTATCAACAAGGAAATTCTGGCCTAAACTTTTTTTTGGCTTAATCTGCATTGTATGGCAAGCTGTAGGGCCGCGATTAAAGAACGAGGGTCAGCATTGCCTGTGGCGGCTATACCAAAGGCAGTACCGTGCAAGGGAGAGGTCCGGATAAAGCCAAGCCCCAAAGTAATGTTAACGCCGCTTGAAGCATCAAGGAGCTTGAGAGGGATCAATGCCTGATCATGGTAACAGGCAATAACACAATCATATTTCTTCGCATATGCCTGAGCAATAGCGGTATCTGCTGAAACCGGGCCTTTCAAACCAGGCAATTCGTTATGAAGTATTTTTACTGCCGGTGAGATAACATCATTCTCTTCTCTTCCTAAAAGCCCGTTATCGGAGGCGTGCGGATTCAAACCACAAATGATAATACGCGGTTGCCGGATACCGAATAATTTCTTTAAAGAATCAGCGGTGACTCGTATAGTATCACAGACCGAATGCTTAACTAAACACTCCGATACGCTTTTAAGCGGAACATGCCTGGTGAGCAAACTGAATCTTAGATATTTATTTAACAGCATCATCACGGCATTGCCGGCATGCGTATGGTGCGCGAAATATTCGGTATGCCCTGAATAATGAAATCCCGCCAGATTAATTGCTTCTTTTGAAATCGGACAGGTCACCAGGCAGTCGATGGTTTGATCCTTTATTAATTCCATAGCCTTATCCAGGTATTCAACCGAAGCTCTGCCATAACCGGCACTAACACGGCCGAATGAAAAATTCTTACGCGGGACATTTGCCAGGTCTATGAAGGTAAAATTGCGCGGCGTGCATTGCCTGAAGTTCGATTTGCGGCAAAGTACTTGAGCTTTATGAAACACACCTTGGTCGCCGATGATCACCAATTCCACAGATGAGTGGACCTGACTCAATGCTAAAGCGATAATAGAAGGCCCGATACCGGAAGGATCCCCCATCGTAATACCGACTTTAATGGGCCCTCGTTTTTTATTCATAGGTTTAGAAATAGACATGCGAAAATCAGGAATAATAGTTAAATTTTAAATTTTCAAGGTTGCGGATTATTACAACAATACAAGAATCAACCTTATAAGATCTTTATGTAGGCCTGTTTTTTCAATCCTTCTACCCATGTGAGGAGTTCTTCCTGCATTTTCTTCTCGAAAATAAAGCGGTAGATTTCATGCTGAGCCTCTTCAAAGCTCTGCTCTTTCGGCGGGATGATAGTATTTAATTTAAAGACATAGAAATAACCTTCACTCTTGACCGGCTGGCTCAGTTCACCTATGGTTAGGTTAAAGACTGCATCTTCAATCTCTTTGCGTAATTCCTGCCCGCCACCTCTTGCGCTGAGCTTATTAATCTTTACCGGGTATTTAAGCGAAAGGTCGATCAGGCTCTCTCCCGCTGCCAGTTTATTGTGCACTTCCTGAGCAATCTTTTCATCCTCAGCTTCAATAGAATCAAACTCACGCTGTTCAGGGAGCTTAAAATCTTTAATATTTTTGTAATAGAAATCGGTAACCTCGCCCGGATTTATATTAATCTTAGCGCGCACCTGAGTTTCAACGACTGTATACATAAGCATCTGCTCCCGTATCCTTTTATCCAAATCCGCGGCTACCAGCCCTTGAACGGCCAAAGAACTCTGAAATTCTGCTTCACTAGTATACCGCTTGCGGATTTCAGATAATTTCTCTTTAACCCTGGTTTCGTCTATTTGAGTGTCTTTCTTCTTGGCTTCCTGCAAAATAAGCCGGTCCTCGATCAAGCGGTCCAGCAAGTCAGACTTGATCGAAGTGATCTTTTGCTGCACCTGGTCTTCAGGATATTCGCGTGAAAGCTGCACATAGGTGAAATTAATAAAATCATCCAGGTCTTTTTGAGTTATTATATCGTTATTGACCACCGCGATCATTTTATCAGCGGCGAAAACTTCAAGCGCCGCTTGCGGGAGAAAGGCAGCAGATCCAAAAACTACGATAAGTAAAGAAAGAACCACCCACACCTGATTTTGAACATTACATTTCTGCATGGTTAAAAACCCCTGCTTTCTTAAAGTTGTTAATCGCTTCCCTGAGCAGCCGGCAATACAGGTCAAATCCGACGGCATTAATAAAACCGTGTTGTTGAACGCCCAAAAGATTTCCTGCTCCCCGGATTTCCAGGTCTTCCATGGCGATCTTAAACCCGGAACCTAATTGTGCGTACTCAGAAATAGCATGCAACCGTTTATGAGCATCACTGCTTAAAACACCATGGCGGGGAACCATAAAATAGGCGTAGGCCGGACGGTTAAACCTGCCAACCCTTCCCCTGAGTTGATGTAAATCTGATACCCCGAAAGTATGCGCGTTATCAATAATAATGGTATTCACGTTAGGGATATCAATACCCGATTCAATGATCATAGTACATAAAAAAACGTCGATTTCACCCTTCAAGAGCTCATACATCACCTTTTCCAGGTATTGCGGCGGCATCTGCCCGTGAGCGACCGCAATTACGGTATTTGCCGGAAGCATCTTCGAAAGACGCTCTTTTACTTTATCAATATCATGGATACGGTTATGTAAAAAATAAACCTGCCCTTTACGGTGTATTTCCCGCAGTATTGCCTGGCGGATAATATCTTCGTCATATTCTATCACAATCGTTTTTATAGGCAACCTATTTTCAGGAGGGGTATTAATAACGGAGAAATCTTTTGCGTTCATCAGGCTTAAATATAACGTCCGGGGGATAGGGGTGGCCGTTAACGTCAAAACATCGGTGGTCAAACGAAGGGATTTGAGTTTTTCCTTGGCTTTGACGCCGAAACGCTGCTCTTCATCTATGATCACCAAGCCCAGGTCTTTAAACCTGACATCGTCAGACAATAAACGGTGCGTCCCGATGACAATATCAACCGCTCCCAGGCGCATGGCTTCAACAATCTGTTTTTGCTGAGCCTGCGTCTTAAACCGGCAGAGCATTTCGACTTTAACGGGAAAATCTTTAAGGCGCTGGGTAAAATTCTGGTAATGCTGTTCAGCCAAGATGGTCGTCGGTACCAGATACGCCACCTGCTTATTATCCATGACTGCTTTAAAAGCGGCGCGCATCGCCACTTCGGTCTTTCCGTAACCGACATCGCCGCACAAAAGGCGGTCCATCGGCTTAAGGCTTTCCATATCTTTTTTTACATCACAAACGGCAGTAACCTGGTCCGGGGTCTCTTGATAGGGAAATGTCCGCTCAAATTCTTTCTGCCACTCTGAATCTGTTGCGAAAGAAAAACCCTGTATCGACAAACGCATCGCTTGCAAAGATAACAGTTCGATCGCCAGCTTTTGTATCCCCTTCTTTGCGCGCTCTTTTATCCTCAACCATTCTTTACTTCCCAGACGGTAGAGTTTTGGCCGGCGCAGCTGGAAGGCGACATATTTTTGAACCAGGTTCATGCTATCGACCGGGACAAAAAGCTTCTCCTGGCGGTCGTATTCAATAACAAGATGCTCGAGCATTTTGTCGCGGACTTTGATTTTCTCAAACCCAAGGAACCTGCCGATCCCGTGCTGGTTATGGACGACATAATCGCCTTTATGTAAATCAAGAAAATTATCCAGGGGGAACGCTTCATTAAAAGCAAAGGTTTTAAAAGAATGCAGTTTCTTTACAGGCAGGATAATGACCATCGTATGCGGCCACAGAGGATTACCTTGCGCGGGATTATACGTTTTTATTGACACGATCAAGTCATTATCAAGTTCAATACGGATAGGAAGCTCAAACGTATAAGGAAAAATATCTATAAGAGAGCCGCGGCAGGCAAAATCCCCTTCTTCAGAAACAAAATCCTGGCGCGTATACCCGAATTCAACCAGCAAGCGGGTAATCGTTTCAAAATCAAAGGTAGCGCCAATATTTAGTTTGAGTGATTTAAACATGATCGTTTAGTTCGTTAATTTCGTTAAACGATACTGCCAATAAGCAAAAGGACGCAAAGGAAATCCTTTGCGTCCTTTTAAAGACGTGGCGTGATACAATGAATATCAGTTATTTCTCACCTTTACGTGCCCACGCTAATACCAACGGTGAGGCGATATAAACGGTAGAATAAACACCGGAAATAAATCCGACAAGTAACGCGAACGCAAAATTACTTAAAACTGCTCCTCCATACCATAAAATTGAAACGACGGTCAAAAGCGTAACTCCGGATGTCAAAATAGTCCTGCCTAAACACTGATTTACGCTAAGATTGATCTGTTCATACAAACTTTTCTTCGGAAAAAGACGCATATTCTCGCGCACCCGGTCATAAATAACTATCGTATCATTAATAGAGTAGCCGGCAATGGTCAAGAATGCGGTCACACTCAACAAATCAACCTGCCGTGACGTCAACACCATAAATCCTAATGCTACTAACACGTCATGGAACAATGCGATCACACCCGCCGCGGCGAAATTAAAATGCTTAAACCGGAAAGCGACATACACTAAAATACCCAGCAATGACCAAAAAAGCGCCCATGACGCTTTCTCTTTTAAATGCTTTCCAGCGACAGGGCCAACGCGTTCAATCCGTAACATTTGAATATCCTCAGCCGGGAAAGCCTCTTTTAATTTCTGAGTCATTACATTGCTCTTATCCTGGGTTGTCTTTACCAAAATCACGTTAGGCGTATCATTAAATTGCTGAATTGAAGCATCAGCTAAACCCAGATCTTTTAAGGCCTGGCGTACATGCTCAATGTTTGGAGAATTTTTAAACTTGTATTCCTGGATTTGACCTCCCGAAAAATCAATGCCAAACGCTTTAGTCCCCTTCTGGAAACACACAGCCAACCCAATCCCAACCACCAAAAGCGATATGGCGTAGAAAATCTTTCTTTTGCCGATAAAGTCAAACTTTGTTTCCTTGATCAATTGCAACATCGGCAAAGATTTGATCAAATTAAAATGCAATAACACCTCAAAGATAACACGGGTAACCACGATTGCCGTGAACATGCTGGCGAGCAAACCGATGGTTAAGGTAACCGCAAAACCTCTAATAGGCCCGGTCCCGAATTGAAACAATAAAAAAGCGGCAATTAACGTTGTAAAATTAGAATCAAAAATTGCACTGAATGCTTTATGATACCCATTTTGGATTGCCGCGCGCAAAGTTTTCCCCGTTAACAACTCTTCACGAATACGCTCATTGATAAGGACATTGGCATCAACCGCCATACCCAAAGACAAAACAATACCGGCAATGCCCGGCAAAGTCAGCGTTGCTGAGATCCCCGGGAATAAAACAGGAAGGATCCCTAATCCCCCCAAAATCATCAACAGGTTACACAAAAGCGCTACATCGGATATAACGCCTGCCAAAAGATAATACCCCGCCATAAAAACAAACACTAACGTAATACCGACAAGGCTTGCTTTAATCCCTTTATTGATAGAATCCTGCCCCAACAAAGGCCCGATAGTCCTTTCTTCTTCAATAATCATAGGAGCGGGAAGCGCGCCAACTCGTAAAACAAGCGCTAAATCCTGAGCTTGCTCAACATCAAATCGCCCTGAAATAACTGCTTCCCCTGAGGGAATAGCTTCTTTAATGTTCGGGGCTGATTGCACTTTCCCATCCAGGACGATCGCCAGCCTCCTGCCAACATTGGCAGCAGTGATCTCTCCAAACTTCTTAGCGCCTTCAGCGTTAAATTTCAAACCGACCGCTGGTTCATTAAATTGCGAAGAGCTGAAATGCACCGAAGCGTCAGTCAAAGCATCACCGGTCAAAACTGCTTGTTTTTCCAGGAGTATCGGCTCATTGTTTTCTTCCGTATATTTCAACTCCAGGCCTTCCGCAACAGTACCGGCGAGGGCATCTTTGAGTTTCACAGGATCAGCGACAGCGAGTTTAAACTCAAGCATCGCAGTTTTTCCGATAATTTCAATCGCTCGTTCACGATCGGTAACACCCGGCAACTGAACAATAACTTCATCATCACCCTGTTTCTGAATAGAAGTCTCTCTGACACCAAATTGGTCTATCCTGTTGCGGATAACTTCAACAGCCCTGTCCGCAGCATCAAGTTTTGCTTTCTCAGATAAATGAGATGTATCGACTTTAAGCAAAAGATGCATTCCTCCCTTGAGATCCAGGCCCAAATTAATTCTCTTATTGACCGGAAAAGCATAAAAAGCACAGGTGCCTACAATAGCGAGAATTAAAACTATCTTACCAATTAACTTACGCTCCATAGCATATTCCCCTTTATGTTGTAAATTCGATTATCATGGGACATTACACATTTTGCGTCTTCTTGACAAAAGAAACGCAATTCTTTTCAACTTCGATCTTGACGTTTTCATCAACGCGCATGATCACGGTTTTTTCTTTTACCGTAACGACCGTACCGTGTATCCCGCCGGTAGTAACGACCTCATCATTTTTATTCAAGCTGCCGATCATTTTCTGCCGCAGATTCTCCTGCTTTTTCTGCGGGCGGATGATAAGAAAATAAAAAATAATGAACAACAGGACCAACGGGACCAGGTTTAAAATCGGATTAACCGGTGTTTGCGGTGACATAGTTCTCCTCCTCTATAAAAATAAATAGTTATTATTGCGCTTTATCAACAAGCCGTGCGATCGTCTGGGAAACCAAGGCTCCCTTGCCTTTCCAGTATTCCAGCCGTTCTTTATCGACCTTGATCGCACCGGTTACCGGGTTATAAAAACCGATCTCTTCAACAAACCTGCTGTCTCTTCCGGCAGCGCTGTTAAAGACCGAAACGCGAAAATGCGGATTTTTCTTTGGATTTTTACCTATTCTTCTGAGCCTGATACGTACTGCCATGATACCCTCCCTTTATTTTTTTATAATCACCCAAGCTACTTTAAGTGAAAGCCCGCGCCGTTTTAACAACGCAGCGCCTCAAGTAATACCTTGGCCTTATTAACTGATTCCATATATTCCCGTTCGGGTATAGAATCAGCGACAATACCCGCGCCTGCCTGAACATACGCGACGCCATTTTTAACCAGGATCGTCCGTATGGTAATACAAGTATCCATATTATGCGAAAAACTGAAATACCCCACTGCCCCCGCGTAGGTAGCGCGCTTGGCATTCTCTAACTCATCAACGATCTCCATCGCCCTGATCTTCGGGCTGCCGGAAACAGTGCCGGCAGGAAAACACGCTCGCAAGGCATCATAAACATCCTTGCCTTTTTGTAACTGGCCGCTGACATCACTAACCAGGTGCATAACGTGGGAATAGCGTTCTACCGCCATAAAGGTATTAACCTTCACCTTACCCTGCTGACAAACCCTGCCTAAATCATTTCTTCCCAGGTCAACCAACATTATATGTTCTGCTTTTTCTTTGGCATCCGCTAAAAGCTCTTTTTCTAAAAGAACATCTTCGCTTTCACTCTTGCCGCGCCGGCGAGTCCCGGCAATAGGCCTGGTCTCGACATACTTATCTTCGCAGCGCACCAGCATTTCCGGAGAAGAACCGATCAAAGTAACCGTATTCAATTTCAAAAAGAACATATAGGGAGACGGATTGAGGCTGCGCAAGTCCCGGTAAATGTCAAACGGCCCTTTTGAAATCCGGGCCTTAAACCGCTGCGAAAGAACGACCTGAATAATATCTCCCTTACGGATATATTCTTTGGCTTTATTTACTATACCACAAAACTCAGATTTTTTAAAATTAGATTCTATTGTTATCGCGCGGGCAGGGCTACGCTCTTTTCTTTCCACTTTAAGCGTTTTCTTGAAATCATCGCTGATAGACTCAATATTTTTAATCGCCCGGCAATAAATCCTCTCTTTTTCATTCAAGGAGAGCTTCCCGGCCCCCTGAGGCAGAATAATATTTGAAACGATCTTAATGGTATGGTTAACGTGGTCAAAAACCAATAAGGTATCCGTTAAGATAAAAATACAATCCGGCACTCCCAGGTCATCCGGATTCTTATCCGGGATCTCTTCAAAAAACCGCACCATATCATAACCGATATACCCGACAAACCCTCCGTAAAAACGCGGCAGCCCTTTAATATCCGCCGCACGGAAATCTTTCATGATCTTCTTGATCTCATCCAAGGGGTCAGTCGCAGTTACATACTGCTCACGTGCTTTTTGCGTTGCCCCAAAATTGTTTATCTGATTTTTCCCCGCGCCGCGGTATTCAACGCTGATATTTCTGCCTTTACTCTGGAACACCAGGCAGGGGTTACTTCCCAGAAAAGAAAACCGCGCGATATTCTCCTGGCCTTCCACAGACTCCAGCAAAAACGCGTAGGCATCCTTCTTTATTTTAAGGAAAGACGATACCGGCGTATCCAGGTCAGCATTGATCTGCTTATAAACAGGGATAATGTTGTACTGTTTCGATAATTGCAAGAATTCTTTTAGTGATGGAGTGTACATCGTTAATCTTTATATTTTAGTTTTTAGCGCTATTTTTCTAAAAAAACACGAACGGTTTCCGGTGTGGCAGGCAACTCCGATCTGCCGAACCTTGATCAACAAGGCATCCATATCACAATCATAGGAAATGGATTTTACAAATTGAAAATTTCCTGAAGTAGCGCCCTTGACCCAATATTCCTTGCGTGAACGGGACCAAAAACAGGTTTTACCAAGTTTGACCGTCCTCCTGACCGACTCAGCGTTCATATAGGCAACCATTAAGACTTCATGGTCTTTATAATCCTGAATAATAGCCGGGATCAACCCTTTTTCATCAAATTTAAGCTCTTTAACGTTACATGCCGTTTTCTTCTCCACGATTACTCCATCCTCCTCTCAACTCAAAACCTGACTGCTACCCCTTTTTCCTTCAAATATTCTTTTACCTGTTTAACGTCTAATTCCTGATAGTGAAAAAGAGATGCCGCTAAACAGGCATCCGCTTTTGCTTTATCAATAACCTCATAAAAATCTGACAACTTGCCCGCTCCCCCTGAAGCAATGACCGGGATATTGATTGCTCCAGCCACACTTCTGGTCAAGGCGATATCATAACCGTCTTTTGTCCCGTCAAAATCCATACTGGTCAAAAGGATCTCTCCTGCTCCCAGGCAAGCGGCTTGCTTTGCCCAATCCAGCGCGTCAATCCCTGTTGCTGTCCTGCCTCCATTAATATATACTTCCCATTTTTCCGCCGGGGCACTGCCGCTGGCCGCCTTAGCGTCAATTGCCACTACGATACATTGGCTTCCAAACCTGGCTGCCGCGTCGCTTATTAAATCAGGGAATCTTACGGCAGAAGTATTAATTGAAACTTTTTCCGCTCCCGCGTTAAGCAGAGTGCGAATATCAGCAACAGAGCCGATACCGCCGCCCACGGTAAAAGGCATGAATATATTTTGGGCGATCCGTTCCACCAGGTCTACTAAAGTCTTACGCTTCTCAAAACTTGCCGTGATATCAAGGAAGACCAACTCATCAGAGCCTTGAGCATCATATACTTTAGCAACCTCAACCGGGTCGCCGGCATCCCGCAAGCCTAAGAACTTGACTCCTTTAACAACTCTTCCCTCTTTAATGTCCAGGCAGGGAATAATACGCTTAGTAAGCATTCGTCTTTAGATTACTTCTCATTCTGATATAAATATTTACTGAGTAACTCCCAGGTCTTCTTACCAGCGGCTCCATCAGCCTTCAAGTTATTGCCTCTCTGAAAAGACTTGATCGCTTCCTTGGTCTGTTTTCCCTTACGTCCATCGATCCTTCCCGGATCAAAACCCGCATTCTTTAACGCGACCTGAATTTGCTTCATAGTAGGGCGCATGACTTTTAAAGAAACTGTTTCGACAAACGTTACTTTAGATGAAGAGTTTTCTTCAGTCACCCTGCGCAAAGCATCGCGTAAACTGCTGATTTCCTGGTCTTTAGCCTGAAGCTGCGCTTCCAAGACACCGACCTGATTACGTAAACCCTGGCTCTCAAGATCAGCTGATTTATGGGTTGTCGCGCATCCGTTTAAAAGAAATAAACCAGATAAAGCCATGGAAAAAACTATTGCCTTCTTAACCATCTTCTACCTCCTTGGTATCCAAGTTACATTTCATTGACTCACCTACGCTAACCGCAACGCTTCCTGAAGCGTAAACTTACCTTCATACAGCGCTTTCCCGACAATAACACCCGTCAAGCCTTCCTTTTCTAATGACTTCAGCCTCGAAATATCAGCCAGGTTTGATATCCCTCCTGAAGCAACAACACCGATACCAACTTTCTTTAACAAAACACTGATCGCCTCAATATTAGGCCCTTTGAGAGTCCCATCTTTCAAGATATCCGTATAAATAAGTTCGGTAAACCCTAAGCTTTTTAATTGACGGGCGAATTCCAGCACTTCGACACCTTCAAAACTTTCTTTCCACCCCTTCGTCAATATGTGGCCGCTTTTAGCATCGATACTGACAATGACCTTATTTTTGAAACGCTTAAACGCATCTTCCAGGAAATTACGATCTTCAACTGCCTTAGTTCCTAAAATAACCCGGGAAACTCCTGCTTCAAGCAGTTCTTTGATCGTATCAATAGTGCGTACTCCTCCGCCAAATTCAACCGGTGTTTTAATTGTTTCAATGATCTGTTTTACTTTATCTAAATTACGCGGCCTGCCTAATGCCGCGCCATCCAAATCAACGATATGGATAAGCGAAGCTCCCTGCGCCGCCCATTTCTTGGCAACTACTACCGGCTCATCAGCGTATACATTGATCGTTTTATCAAACCTGCCCTGCGTAAGCCTGACAACCTTACCATCTTTGATATCTATAGCGGGAATAAGTAACATTAAAAGCTCCTCAAAACAAACTATGTTAATTGTAACTTTGTATACTGTATTACAATTCTACAAAGTTCCTTAGTATCTCCAGGCCAACGGTCTGGCTTTTTTCCGGGTGGAACTGCGCGCCGAACACAGTATCCTTCCAAACCATGGAAGTAAAATCCTCACCGTAATCAGTCACTGCCGCGGAAACTTCAAGCTCTTCGGGCACCGGATAATATGAGTGGCAAAAATAAACAAACACGTTATCTTTTACCCCTTTTAACAACGGACACTCAAGCATCCTTTGGCTGCGAGTGACTTGATGCAGCTGGTTCCACCCCATATGCGGAACTTTGAGCCCTGGGCGGGAAGGAAACCGCTTTACCCCTCCTTTAAGAATCCCTAAACCTAACACGCCAGGAGATTCTTCGCTGTATTCAAACAAAAGCTGCATCCCTAAACAGATCCCCAAAAAAATCTTTTTCTGGCGAATATCCTCTTTGATCGCTGCAACCAAACCTTGTTTTTTAAGTTCCTCCATGGCATCGCCAAAAGCCCCGACTCCGGGCAATACCAATTTCTCGCATTTCTTGATCTCTTGCGGCTTATTGGTCACCAGCGTCTCTGCACCCATGACTTCCAGTGCTTTCTTGACGCTATGAATATTACCCATGCCATAGTCGATGATCGCGATCATGTCAATCAATCACACCCTTCGTAGAAGGTACACCTTTGCGACGAGGATCAATCTGAGTTGCCTGGTCCAAAGCAATGCCTAACGCCTTAAAGACCGGCTCTAAAGTCGTATGCAAATCAATTGATATCGGTTCAACAAAAATATTCAGATTCATTCCTAAATGCTCTGCGAACTGCTCAAGTAAATGCTCCACATCTTTAAGTTCATAGCCTTCTTGATGCTTTGGATTTTC
This sequence comes from Candidatus Omnitrophota bacterium, assembly GCA_041662125.1. Classification (GTDB taxonomy): domain Bacteria; phylum Omnitrophota; class Gorgyraeia; order Gygaellales; family Profunditerraquicolaceae; genus JBAZTA01. Next base: position 254,884 of record JBAZTA010000001.1, read on the forward strand.
TTTGCGTATACCGCTGAACTTATAAAATGGCCTTCCGCTAATATCAATTACTACACGTGCGACAACTTCTTCCATCGGAACCGCGGCAAAACCAAATCTTTTAATACCTTTTCTATCGCCAAGGGCTTTACTAAACGCCTGCCCCAGAACAATCCCGATGTCTTCGTTAGTATGATGAATATCTACTTTTTTGAAATCACCGGTTGCGTTAATATCCAAATCAAATTGCCCGTGAAAAGCAAACAACTCTAACATATGGTTTAATAACTTCAAAGGAGTTTTTATCTTTACTTTTCCGCTCCCATCAATATTCAGCGTTACCGTTATATCGGTCTCTGTAGTTTTTCTTTTTACCGTCGCAATCCTCTTTTTCATGCTCTTCCCCTTCTTTAAACTAGCCACTCTACGCTCTATGGAATACGCTGCCTATTCAAACCTCGTTTTCACCGAATCAAGATGCTGATGCAGCCCTTCAATACCGGCGATTTTCTCTAAGGGTTCCCGGACTTTTTCCAGAGCCTTCTTAGAATAGCTGATAATATGGCTGCACTTGACAAAATCCTGCACCGATATCCCGGAGAAAAAACGCGCTGTACCATTGGTCGGTAACACGTGGCTTGGGCCGGCGACATAATCTCCTACTGCTGTTGGGCTATAGGGCCCTAAGAAGATCGCGCCCGCGTGCTTAATGCCTTTTACCAAACGCTGGGGATTCTTCACCAGAATTTCTAAATGTTCAGGCGCGATTTTATTAGCAACCTCAACCGCCTGTTCTAAATTTTTAGTCAAAACTATAGAACCATTCACCTGGAGAAGCTCAGACTTTATCTCTTTAGCAAGCGCCTTGGAATTGGTTATTAAGATCGCTACTCCATGCGCATGTTCAGACTGCGCTTTTAAGTCCGCGATAATATATTTCGGGTCGCTATGGCGATTAGCTATAATCACCAGTTCAGTGGGTCCGGCAATCATATCAATATCCACATACCCGAATACCTGGCGCTTTGCCTCACTGACATAGATATTGCCGGGGCCTACGATCTTATCCACACGAGGAATAGTCTTAGTGCCATAAGCCAGTGCCGCGATCCCCTGCGCCCCTCCTACCCGGTAAATCTCATCCACCTTTAAAAGATTAGCGACCACCAGGATGTGCGGATTAATATTACCTGATTTATCAGGAGGGCTTATTAAGACTATTTTCTTAACACCGGCAATTTTTGCCGGTAACACCGTCATATATACCGTTGATACCAGCGGCGCAGTACCCGCAGGGATATAGACTCCGACTTTTTCTAAAGGTTGATAGTTTTCACCCAGAACTAAGCCGTCAGCATCCCTCATTTTCCAGGATTTCCTGACCGTTTTACGGTAGAATCTATTGACATTATCGATAACAACCTTTAAGCTGGAGACAAAATTCTGCGTAATACTCTGATAGGCGCCACTGATCTCGGTTTCAGAAACTCGCAGCTGCCGGGGGGCAAACTTAACCTTATCAAATTTCTTAGTATATTTAATAACCGCTTCGTCACCGAGCAAACGGACATCCTGCAGGATCTGCCTGACTTTCTCTTCAACGCGCCGGGATTTCACCATCCCGCGGCTATAAATCTTTTCCAATTGTTTACTGTTAAAACGAATGATCTTCATAATGAGGTCATGGTTTATGTTTACCAAGTAAACATAAACCATCGCTTGTTATTTTACTTGCCGACTTCCTGCGCAATGATTTCCTTTAACTTCGCAAATGCCTGAGGGAAATTCTCAGGTTTGGTCCCACCTGCCTGAGCAAAATCTTTTCTTCCGCCGCCGCTTCCGCCTATGACAGGAGCAATCTCCTTGTTTAATTTACCAGCATCAAGGGTGAACCCCTGCGCGCTAAAATTAGTCGCAGTAACTAAAAAAGCTTTGCCTTCATACGTAGAGCCTAAAGCAATAACGCAATTATCAGTTTTTTGCTTAATCATATCAACAGTTTTTCTCAACAGATCCATGTCAACATTATTAAAAACATGGGTAATCAGCAGGATGTCTTTGATTATCTGGGCACCCTTGATCAAGCTGTCGATTGAAGATTTAACCGCTTCTAATTTCTGGGCGTTCAATTGTTTTTCCAACTCTTTGATATACCCGATTTTCTTTTGAGCTTCCTGTGCTAATTTCTCTTCCGGCGCCTGCAAAAGCTCAGAAACCTGCTCAATGATCGCTTCCTGTTGCTTGATAGCTTTATATGCGTAATGGCCGGTTACCGCTTCGATCCTTCGAACACCACTGGCAACTGAACCTTCCTGAATGATCTTAAAAAGCCCAATTTGTCCGGTTGCAGTAAGGTGCGTTCCGCCGCATAACTCTAAAGAAACATGAGCGATAGCAACAACCCTTACCTCATCTTCGTATTTTTCACCGAAAAATGCCAACGCGTCGGTTTTTTTAGCTTCTGCTAAAGACATTTGATGAATATCAAGAGCGCGGTCATCCATAACATATCTATTGACTGCTTCTTCAATACGGTCAAGCTCTTCTTGTGCGATATCCTTAAAATGCGTAAAATCAAAACGCAGCCGCTCAGCAGCCACAAAAGAACCTTGTTGCTGCACGTGCGCGCCCAAAACTTTGCGCAGTGCCGACTGCAAAAGATGCGTGGCAGTATGGTTACGGGCAATAGAAAGCCTGCGTTCCACATCAAGCTTTGCCACAACCCTATCACCCTTTTTAAACGTCCCGGCTTTCACCCGGCCTATATGTAAAACAACTTTATCGATTTTCTTGGTAGCGGTCACTTCGAAAATATTACCATTGTTTTCTATATGGCCCGTATCGCCGACTTGCCCGCCTGATTCCCCGTAAAAAACTGTTTCATCCAGAATGATTGTCACTTCATCATCCTTCTGGACGCTTTGGATCTGAACAGTATCTTTTATAAGAGCTACTATTCTGGCCTCACGAGTAGTGGCGTTATACCCCAAAAAAACAGATTCTTTGATGCCTAACTGCAACTCTTTAACACTGAATACATCGCCCTTCATCTGACTCTGCGATTTTGAACGGGATTTCTGCTTTTCCACCTCTTTCTCAAAAGTGTCGAAAGAAATAGTGATTCTATGAGTGTCCAGCCAATGTTTGGTCAACTCAAACGGGATGCCATACGTATCATACAGCTGAAAGGCAATAACGCCTACTTTCTCGGCATCCGGGGAATTGATAAACCCGTGGAATTTTTCCTTTAATAACTCGGGGCTTGCGTTTAACGTATCAATAAAACTCTTTTCTTCCGCCAGTATAATTTCGGCGATATTTTCCCTGCGCTTCTCTAAATCAGGATACGGCACTTTCATGACTGACGATAAAACCGGCACCAAAGTATACAGAAACGGATGCGCCAGCCCAAGGCCACGTAAATGCAAACAGCTTTTTCTGATCAATTTTCTGACAATGTAACCCCGCCCTTCATTTGCAGGCAATACCCCGTCATAAATCGAAAAGCTGATCGCGCGGATATGGTCGGTCACCGCGTAAATGAATTCTTTTGAATCTTGCGCATTATGTTTGGCATGCTGCGTGATCTCTTTAATAAGAGGAGCAAACAGGTCAGTTTCAAAATTACTTTTTACCCCCTGCATAACCGCCGCCAAACGCTCTAATCCCATGCCGGTATCGATATTTTTCTGAGGCAGCGGCTCCAACACTCCTGCGTCTTTACGGTTAAACTGTGTAAAAACCAGGTTCCAAACTTCAAGGAACCTGCCGCAGCTGCAACCCGGGTCACAATCATCTTTCCCGCAGCCAACGAGTTTACCCTGGTCAAAAAATATTTCTGAACAGGGCCCGCAAGGCCCGTTCGGGCCTTTTTCTTTTGCGTCAGACGGCCAGAAGTTATCCTTATCCCCTAACCTGACGATTCTTTGTTCCGGGACTTTGATCGTATCCTTCCAGATGGCATACGCTTCGTTATCATCTTTATATACCGAAACCCATAATTTCTCTTGGGGCATCTTTAATTCTTGGGTCAAGAATTCCCATCCCCAGGTGATCGCGTCTTCTTTAAAATAATCCCCAAAAGAAAAGTTTCCCAGCATCTCGAAAAACGTATGATGGCCGGAAGTCTTACCAACTTTATCCAGGTCATCCGTGCGCAGGCACCGCTGAGAAGATGCCGCGCGGCGGTAATCCGTTACCAACCCCAGGAATTGTTTTTTAAACTGGTTCATTCCTGCGGGAGTGAATAAAACAGTAGGGTCATCTTGGGGAACCAAAGAATCACTGCCAACTATCTTATGCTGCCTGTTTTTAAAAAACTCCAAGAATTTCTCACGCAAAACATCTGTTTTCATGAATACAAGGTTCTCCTTAGGAAACAATCACTGCTCCCACGATTAATTTAAAATCCGGCGCGATTGACTGCTTCGATGATTATATCAGGCGAGAAACCGCGGCGCAACAGATAAGCATAAAGCCGCCTTTTTGCTTTTTGAGCGTCTTGCCCCTTAAACGAATGCAGCTTATTACTTATGACCTCGGCGACTATACCCTTTTCGTCATAACCCTTTTTTATTTCTTCAAGCTGGCTGTCGATGATTTCTTTATCAATACCTTTACGTTTTAATTCTTCCCGCAGCCGGCGAAACCCCATCGGCTTCTTTATACGGGAACCAATCCACTCTCTTGCAAAGACGCCATCATCAATAAACTTTTTATCCTTTAAGAACGATACTGTTTCTTGAATGACCGTCTCAGGAAACTGCTTCTTTTTCAACCGCTGGCGGATTTCTTGTTCGCTGCGCTGCCTGAACTTAAGCAGGAGAAAAGCATATCTTTTTGCCTGCCGGACTATTTCAATGGTACCGGGATTATTCAGCAGCATCTTTTAAAATAAAATATCCCCGGGACGTCCGGATAACAACAGTGCCTTTGAGATTACCGGTAACTCTTTGATAATCCTGCACATTGCGTACCGGCTGCTTATTGACCTCAAAAATCACATCACCCGCCACAATACCAGCCTGATCAGCAGGGCTTTGCGCATCTACAACTTTGACCACAACGCCTTCCTGATCCTCTATCCTGAATTTCTGAGCATTCACCGGATTAATATTCTCAACACTCAAACCTCTCCACATCCGTGATGCCTGCATACGTGCCCCAGGCAAAGCAAGAGTTTCAACATCTTCAGGCCTTTCCCCGACCTCAACAGTAAGGGCGGTTTCTTTTTTATCACGGATAACAACGACTTTTGCCCGCCGCCCAACTTGACTTTTTCCTACACTATCCAGTAAATCGCGGGAATTATTTATCGGTTTTCCATCGAAAGACTTAATACAATCTCCTTCTTTTATGCCTGCTTTATCCGCGGGCCCGTTCTTGAGAAGATTAGCAACGAGCACCCCATTTTTATCTGGCAACCCGAAATGACCGATAAGCTCATCATTTAATTCTTGAATATTGACACCCAACCAGCCGTAGACTATTTTTTTGCCTTCACTCAGGCTGGTAATAATCCTCTTGGCGTTATTTATCGGAACCGCAAACCCTATGCCCTGATAACCGCCGCTGGTAGAAAATATTGCAACATTAATACCGATGACTTCGCCGTTAAAATCGACCAACGGGCCGCCGGAATTACCGGGATTTATCGCCGCGTCAGTTTGGATCAAATCGCTATAATCGCGCTCTCGGGAAATGCCCTTTCCTAAAGAACGATGCAGCGCGCTTATGACACCAACGGTAACCGTAGGTTCCGGATTATCCAACGCAAAACCAAAAGGATTTCCGATAGCTACCACCCACTGCCCGATTTTTACTTGTGAAGAATCACCTAATTTTGCTACAGGAAGCTTATGGGCGTTTATTTTAATGACTGCCAGGTCAGAACGAGGATCCTGCCCTTTGATTTCTCCTTGAAACTCCCTGCCATCCGGCAAGGTAACAGTAATTTTATCAGCGCCGCTGACAACATGCTCATTAGTCAGGATATATCCTTCCGGATCAATGATCACCCCTGAGCCAAGGCCCACCTGCCGGTATTCCTTATCAGGCATTTCACCGAAGAAATCCTCAAAAAACTTGCGAAACGGGTCATCATCTCCATAAGAATCTTGGCCATAAGGATGCCCGTAAAAAAACCTGCGCATACCCGGCGACTGAGAAACGCGCTCAGCGCTTATCGAAACAACCGCCTTACCCGCTGTTTCAGCGACATCGATAACCGCATTTTGAAAGTTGTCCTGAAACCTTCCAGGATCAGCGGCTCCTGCAGGTTTTAGCGTATTCTGGTTTTGCGCAAGGGCTGGATCACTGAATTTCACCAAAATCAAAAACCCGATAATGACACCGGACAAAAGTATTCGTGCGCCTAAAAAAATCCTTTTAGCCTTCATCATAAGCACCTCCAATTACCCAAGGGTAATCTTTTTCCTGATCTCTTTCTCTATATCTTCTTGCAGCTTCGGTTTTTCTTTTAAGGTTTTTATCGCAGCATCCCTGCCCTGTCCGATCTTCTCCTCTTTAAAGGAAAGCCAAGTCCCAGATTTTTGTATCACTTCTAAATTAACGCCGGCGTCAATGATACTGCCTGATTTTGATATCCCTTCGTTATGGAGTATATCAAATTCCGCCTCTTTAAAAGGAGGAGCTATTTTATTTTTGACAACCTTAACCCTGGCCCGGCTTCCGATAACATTATCTCCTGATTTCAAGGTCGCTATCTTACGGATATCCAGGCGCACGGAAGAATAAAATTTAAGGGCCCGGCCGCCGGGAGTGGTCTCAGGAGAACCAAACATGACACCGATTTTTTCGCGGATCTGATTAATAAAAATAACGCTCGTGCGCGATTTACTGATTGCGCCGGTCAATTTTCTCAATGCCTGTGACATTAAACGCGCCTGCAGGCCCATATGAGAATCTCCCATTTCCCCTTCAATTTCTGCGCGTGGAGTAAGAGCGGCAACAGAATCAATAACCACTAAATCTACGGCATTTGAGCGAACTAATGTTTCAGTAATCTCTAATGCCTGTTCTCCGGTATCAGGCTGCGATATTAAAAGTTCATCCAGGTTAACTCCGATTATCTGGGCATAGGTAGAATCAAAAGCATGTTCTGCGTCGATAAATGCAGCAACGCCTTTCTTTTTCTGAATCTCACGTATGGTAGTCAACGTAAGGGTTGTTTTACCGGAAGCTTCCGGCCCGAATATTTCAATTACTCTTCCGCGCGGAACACCGCCAATACCTAAAGCGACATCTAAGGTCAAAGCACCCGTAGAAATCGCCTCCACATCAGATTTCACCTTACCGCCCAACTTCATAATAGAGCCTTTGCCAAATTGTTTCTCTATCTGGGAAAGCGCTAATTCCAATGCTTTTTGACGTTCCGAGGTATCTTTTACCTCTTTTTTGTCAGATACCACTTGATTTTGTTCTTCCTTTACTGTTATTTTTTTCTCTGGGACCATAATTCCTCCATTAAGGGTTAAAATGCAGATAATAATTATACCTTACCTATATCTGCCTGTCAAATAGTATAGTGAGGGCATGGGAAATTTCAGCTACGGTTTCTAACTTACACCCGCGCTAATTGCACCCAGCCTAATTGGTGTGGCTGGGTACGCCGCTTTCTGCGGCGGTATTGCGCAGGTGTGCCGCTTTCTGCGGCAGGTCATGCCCTCACTACAATAGACGGCTGAGAAAGCCAAATCTAACAAAAATAATTAAGAAAACCGAACCTACCCTTTTATTGACATAAAACACAAACTATGTTAAATTATAAGCTATGGAAGAACTCCCTAAAGTAAAAGAAGAGCTCGAACGCACCAAAAACGAACTCACCATCCTCTATGAGATCTCCAATGCCATGAGGACCACCCTTAAACTTGATGAGATCCTCTACATCATTGTTACCGGAGTTACCGCGCATATCGGATTAGGTTTCAACCGGGCGTTGCTTTTCCTCGTCAATGAAAAAGAAAACCTTATCGAAGGAAAAATGGCGATCGGGCCGGAAAGCGGCGAAGAAGCAAACAGTATCTGGAGGTATATCGAAGAGGAAAAGATGGATTTAGATGACCTCATCAACGCCTATAAATCAAGCCACCCCGCTCCGGAAACCGGTTTTAACCGTGAAATGAAACAACTCAGGTTTTCTTTAAATGACCAGAAAGAACGCCTCTTGACCATGGCGGTCCTGGAAGGGATGCCTTTACATCTCACTAAAGAATCTATCCAAAACTATAAACAGGACCCTATTATTCAATTATTGAACACAGATGAACTTGTGGTCGTGCCATTACGGGCAAAAGATAAAATAAACGGAATTATCCTTGCTGACAACTGTATTACCAAAAAACCTATCACCAAAGATAACCTCAGAATGCTTATTATGCTCTCAAACCAGGCTGGCCTGGCGATTGAAAATTCCCAGCTTTATGAAAAAGCAGTCATCCGCGCGCACTCTGATTCCCTGACAGAACTTTGGAACCACGGGTACTTCCAGTATCTGCTGGGGGTCGAAGTAGAAAAAGCAAAAGCAACCTCAAGTGCTTTTAGCCTTATCATGGTCGATATCGATGATTTTAAGATTTATAATGACATGCTCGGGCATCAGGCAGGAGACCTGATCTTAAAAGAATTAGCCTCCCTGCTTAAGAATCAATCACGAAAAATGGACCATGTCTGCCGTTACGGCGGTGAAGAATTTACCATTATCCTGCCGCAGACAGATAAAAAAGAAGCCTTCTTTATTGCAGAACGCCTGCGTGAAAATATCGAAAAGTATCCTTTTACCCATCGTGAAAAGCTGCCTAAGAAAAACCTCACCGCCAGTATCGGCCTTGCAACATTCCCTGAAAACGGCGAGTCCGCACCTGAAATCCTTGCCTATTCCGATAAAGCCCTCTACGAAGCCAAGAAAAAAGGCAAAAATAACACCTGCGGGTAGATCCTTTTATTAAAACATCAAGTCTGGAAATAAAAAGACCGGGTCTTAACTTGTAACTTTTCATTACAGATAAAACCCGGTCTTAAAATATACTTTTACGCCGCCACTGCCTCTTTATTCTCTTCCTTGACCGCCGCCGGCTTATCTGCCGCAAACTTTACCGAAACGATCTTTGAAATACCAGACTCAACCATCGTAATGCCATACATAACATGAGCATTGGCAATCGTACGCTTATTATGAGTAATGACAATAAACTGCGAAGTATTGGTGAAATCCTGGAAAAGCCGGCTAAAGCGGTCGACATTGGCCTCATCAAGAGCGGCATCAATTTCGTCTAAGATACAAAACGGAGCCGGCTTTACTTTAAATATTGCGAAGATAAGCGCTATTGCCGATAAGGATTTCTCACCGCCTGAAAGTAAGAGCACATTCTGCAGCTTCTTGCCCGGAGGACGGCAGATGATCTCAATACCGGATTCCAAAGGATCCTGCTCATCGATCAAATACACTTTCGCGTCACCGCCGTTAAAGAGCAACCGGAAATAATTCCTGAATTCCTCTGCTACTTTCTCAAAGGTCTCCAGGAACATCTTTCGGGTCGTGCGGTTGATCTTGTGTATTGCATCCTGGATCGAACTCTTGGCAGTAGCAAGGTCATTCTGCTGTTGAGTTAGAAAATCGTAACGTTTCTTCAATTCATCGTATTCCTCGATCGCTACCAGATTTACCGTACCATATGAATCTATTTTTGATTTTAATGAATCAATCTCCTGGCCAAGTACGATCTCATCGATCTGCTCATCAACCATCGCAGGCTCAAGATTCTTTGCTTCAGTCACCGGCTGCTGGTTTTCCGCAGACACTTGTTCTTGAAGCACACCTTCCTGGGGAACTACTTGGGCCGTATCTAAATCGATCTTATAAACCTGCAGGAGCCGTTCCTTAATGCTCATGTATTTAAAATCAAAGTCCTTTTCCTCCATCTGCAGGGAGTACAATGTATCCTTTAAGACATCAATCCTTTTACGCTGGTTTTCGATGGCTTCCGATAACTGGCGGACACTGCCGGAAATCTCCCCATACCGGGTTTCTTCTTCATCTAAAGAACTGCGGCGGGCAACACAGTCGCTTTGTTCCTGCGCGATTTTCTCCGTTAATGAGGCGCTTTCCAGCTCAAGTGAGCTTTTACGGCTCAGGTTATCCTGGATCTGTTTTTCCAGATTGAGGATGTTTTCTTTATTATGATTATACGCATCTTCCAGAAGCTTGAGCGTATTGTCTTCGGTGCCTAAACGCCTGGATAAAGCCTCCAGCTCTGTTTTTGTCTTAGTTATCACCACCACGATCTCTTCCTTGATTGCGACATTTGCGTTAACCTTTTCCTGATGGCTATGGATCAAGGACTCCTGGTCTTTTTGTAGTTTATCCAATTCGGCGAAATGCGTTTCACAAGAAGCCGATTTTTCATCAAGGCTTAAAAGTTCATTCCGCACATCGGACAATTCCAAAGCAATGATCTCTTCTTCCTCTTTGACTTTATTGAATTGTTCTAATGCCGCCTGGTGAAACGTATTCTTGTTGCCCAGAGCTAATTCCTGCTCCTGGGCCTTTTCCTCAAATTCCTTGATAGAAGCGGCTAATTCCTGCGTATGTTTTTCTTTCGCTGACTTGTCATTACGCAGCTCTACCAGCCTCTCTTCAAGCTGTGCTATCTTTTCACTGACCCGCACAGCATCTAAATCAATAGGCTTAGCCTCGCCTGCCAGCTTAAACCGCGCATCCTGCTGTTGGCCGTCCTGAGCTCCATTGCAATAATCTTTAACTTTGATCACCAGCCCGGTGATTTTCTCAAGCGGCATCTGATCCAGGTAAATCTCTGCGTTGAGGGAGGTATCAATACTCTCATATTGGGTTTTAAGCTTCTCAAGGAATTCCCTATGCGACTCAAGCGCTGATTTCTGGCGTTCCAGGTTTTCCAAGTCAGTATGCAACTGCGCCAAAGAAGCTTTTTCCTGAACCAATGCTTGGCTTAACTGCGCCTCTTGCAATGTCAAAACCTGTAATACCTCCTGGACCTGTTTTAATTCTATATCCAGGCTGTTTAAATTCCCTTCAATGACCGCACGCTCTTCAGACACCTTAGCTTTTTCAATATCAAGCCGTTTTGAACGGGCAAGCACGACTTGTTTTTTCGAAGTAACATCAATAATATCGTTCTTGGCGAGGCTTGCCTTCGCAGCCAAATCCATGATAGCAGCTTTTGCCTGAGCTATTGTTTCTAAAGCGGCCTGCGTGGAAACGAGCAGGTCATTAAATTGCGCCTCTTTCTCTCTGAGTAAAATTGTTTTCTCCTCATAATGAGTGCGGATGGTCAACTCTTCTTCTTTAAGTTTACTTAATTTCTCTTCATCCAGCAAAAGCCTGGCCCTGGTCTGCTCAACCTGGGTTTCCAGGTACGCCTTGGCCTTTTCCATCTCCTTTAACCGCTCCTGATTGAAGGTTATATGCTGTTCATCGTGTGACAGGCTGTTTTCTAACGATAAAACCTGATTTCTAATTGCCGCGATCTTATTCTCTAGATCCCGCGCCTCCTGATTACGCGCTTCAATCGCGCCTTCTGATTCCTGGATCGCATGATGCAAAGCCTCTTCTTCGTTCTTAAAAGCCGTAAGCTGGGACAACAGTTCATCGCGCTCTTTATTGAGCTTCTTTTTCTGGCAAAGTGCTCGTTTTATTTCTTTAGCCTTTAATATTTCAAACGCTTCTTTATACTTGCGCGCCTTATTTGCCTGGCGCTCAAGGTATCCGATGGAACGCTTTACTTCGGAAATAATATCGTTGACGCGAAGCAGGTTCTGTTCAGTCTCTTCAAGCCTGCGCAACGCCTCTTTCTTTTGCACCTTGTAACGGGTAATACCGGCCGCCTCATCAAAAACCATCCGGCGGTCTTCCGGGCGGGAACTTAATACCAGGTCAATCTTTCCCTGCGCGATCAATGAATAACTTTCAGCTCCGATTCCTGTGCCCATCAAGAGGTCTAAAATATCTTTCAGGCGCGCAGTCGATTTATTTAAAAGGTATTCGCTCTCACCCGACCTGAAGATCCTGCGGGTAATAACAACTTCTCTATGCTCTACCGGAAAAAATTTATTCTCATTATCAAACGTCAGGCTTACTTCAGCCATGCCCAGCGGCGGCTTGGAATCTGTCCCATTGAAAATAACGTCTTCCATCTGCGAGCCGCGCAGCGACTTAACCGACTGCTCGCCTAATACCCAGCGGATAGAATCAAAAATATTAGACTTTCCGCATCCATTAGGGCCGACAATAGCAGTTACCCCCGGCTCGAAATTGAGCGTGGTTTTTTCCATGAATGACTTAAACCCGACAAGTTCTAATTTTTTAAAATACATTGTCCTGCTCCTTTTGTATCCAGTATATAGTATATCGATATGAAAATTTTGTAAAGGTTATTTTCGACAATTCTTTCAACCTGCTTCAATTTAAATTTTGGTTATCGTAAAATAATAAATATCGTTAAACGCGTCGCTCTCAACGCTCAAAGAAAACTTTTTGATCCCTGAATCATAAAACAAATGCACCACCTCATCTTTACTGCGTTCCACAAACTTCCAATTACAGAACCAATCCGGAGACAGCAGAGAAAACGTTTTTTCTTTATTCTTATGGGTCAGGATCAATTTCCCTTTTTCTTTCAGGCAGCCATAAAAATACTCAACGAACATTTTTAACGCCTTATCAGGAAGATAATCAATATACCCCAGGCTGTAAGCAATATCCTGTTGTTCAAACAGGGGCAGCCCACCATCCTTGATAAGCCGTTTAATATCTTGATGAATAAAATTAAACTTCACGGACAAGGGGATATCCTTGAGAGCCTGTTTTGAAAATTCCAATGCCGCGGGATCCGCGTCCAAACAGCTCAAAAAAACATTTTTCCCGGTATATATTTCCCCTGGCAGTTCCCTGATCTCCCTGCAGGAACCACAAACAATATTTAATATTTTGATGCCGGGGGTCGGCGGCGCGTTATGAATCTGGTTTCCAATAAGTTCCCGCAGCTTATCTTTACGGTAGCGCACGGCAACCGCATAGGGGCTGTTCAAAAAATATTTATCGAAACACAAAGCAATACCGCCAGAGGCAAGCGGTTTATTATCGTATATAGTTTCCAGCATTTCAAAATCTCCGGGATACTCCCGCGGCTGTTCAAAAGCTTTTTTGAGTATCGGGCTTTTATACGCCCAGGTCCCGACTAAGAACCTAAAGAAATCCTTATTCTTTCCGGTAACACTTTCATTCTCAATGATCTCTTCCAAACAATACCCTTTAAGCAGGACCTGATTATTCAAATGGGTAAATGACGCTTCTATTTCAGGAGAATACGCCTCTTGCTTTGCCAGTTGCGCAATGAGCCTGCCGATTTCATTGGTGTATTCCAGCATATCCTTTAAAAAGAAACGCGTTATATCTTCTTTGGTTTTCTCATCGCTTACTTCATCAAGCAGGCTGCTGATCTGGGCCTTGATCAATGCTTTTCTAAGAGCTGCTTTTTGCGTTTCCTCCAGAGCAATGAACTCGACACCGTACGCGGAACCTCCGGAAAGGATATCGCGCTGCCAGACCAGGCGCGCGTCGCTTTTAAGTTCAAATTCCTTGCCGGGGAATTGGACACGCAACGTGATCCGGGGGCTGGAAATAGTTTCCGTCGCATTAAAACTTAAACCCCCTTCGCTTATATTTGTTGCATCCGAAACCTGATCGGCGACACTCAATTTCAAAGCTGTTTTAACACGGGGATGCGACCTTTTCTCATCCATACTCTTATTCACCAGCCACCCTCCTCTTTAATCAAGGATCTTATGAACAATATCGAGGAATTTACGGTTATCAAACGGTTTATACATATACTCTTTCACCTTCAATTTCATGGCAGCTTCATATTTATCAATATCCGCGTACCCGGTGATCATGATCTCAGGGACAGCCGGCTTACCCGCATGCTTACGGTATTCGCGGATCTTTTTTATCATTTCAACGCCATCCATACCCGGCATCCTGACATCAGTAATGATCAGGTCAAAATCATCTTTTTTGATCACATCCAGCGCGTCTTCCCCGCTTTCAGCGACTTCCGCGATAAACCCTTGTTTTTGCAGTAATTTAACCAGCGTCTTTGAAACTAACGGCTCATCATCAACGATCAGGATATGTTTTGCCATAATTAAACCACTCCTTTTTCCTGATATTTAGAGCTCATCTTCTGCTCCATCCAGGCATCAATTTTATCTTTCTGAAAACGCCACTGGCCCACCAATTTAAGCGCGGGGATCTTGTCATGTTTGAGCCAGTCATAAATCGTCCTGCGGCTGATTTTAAGATATTTCTTTAGATCATCGATCGTCATTAAAGACTCAATAGTATTCATCACATTTACCTCACTCATGAACTTAATTATATTACTAAATTTATACTTGTCAATATAAATATATTCATTCTTATGCAGAAGTGTGCAAAATGAGCTTATTAGTGCTAAGATATGCAGATTTATGCAATACACCTCGCCTTAATTGAAAAGGCGAGTGTCTGCTTTCTGCAGTAGAAGGTCGCACCGCGGGTGTAAACAACAATCAAGACCGGGTCTTGGCTGTAATAAAAAAATACCAGTTAAGACCCGGTCTTGAAATATGAACTATCGACTATGGACTACTTCTGTATTGTGATTTGTGTGATGAATGTGCAAAAGACTAATATCGGGAGCGGACTTGGATGGAACGCAGTATCAAGGGAATAGGCTTTAGTTCAGGGGCATCAAGAGCAACACCAATGCGATAACGGGCAGGCGCCAGACAATTATTCCAGACGACTTTACCAGTCGTAATGATCCTTTCTCCATTGTCGGGCATGCACAATTGCACGTCAACCGTCACTCCTGGGGCTAGTTGTTCTTTAGTTTCCAGCCCCATCCCTCTGTTGCTTATATCAAAGGTATTAACCCAGGCACCTTTTAATGAGCGGATCGTAAGGTACATGAGCGGTATCGCTACCGGAAACCTAGCGTAACTTCTTCTTTCTTTATTTTCCCATTCGGTCATAGTATGATTTTAAGTTTATAGATTTCTTAGAAATGGTTCGTCGCTTTAAATATACGCTACACAGCAATGAATTTCAAGGGTATTTTCAGGGTTTTTGAAAGCGCTTTCAAAATAAGACAAAAAAAGCATAACTATTCTATTTACAATAAGTTATGCGTTTGTTCACAACCTTATATAACAAGCTATTTTTTAAGATTTTCTTTAAACTTTTTTGTTAACGCAGGCAGGATTTGAAAAATATCCCCGACAATCCCATAGGTAGCAACCTTGAAGATCGGAGCGTCAGGGTCTTTATTAATGGCAATAATGATCTTTGATGACTGCATACCGACTAAATGTTGTATCTGTCCGGAAATACCACAGGCAATATATATTTTCGGGGCAACCGTCCTGCCGGTCTGGCCTACCTGATGAGAATATGGCAGCCACCCGGAATCAACTGCCGCCCGCGATGCCCCAACAGCACCACCCAAAACATGGGCAAGTTCTTCCAAAAGCTTGAAATTCTCAGGCCCACCCATACCTCTTCCGCCAGATACGATAATATCAGCTTCAGCTATATTCACCAGGCTCTCAACTTCTTCCACGATATCCAGAAGTTTCGTGCGTGATACGTATAACGACGCCTCAAAATTTTCTTTTATAATCTTACCTTTTCGGTGTTTATCAGGAGCCATCGGCTGCATGACTTTGTGCCGCACGGTTGCCATCTGCGGGCGGTGATTCGGGCTTATAATGGTAGCCATGATGTTTCCGCCGAATGCCGGACGGGTCTGCAACAATATCTTTTTCTGAGGGTCAATATCAAGGCCGGTGCAATCCGCGGTCAAGCCAGCGTCAACAGTAATAGCGACACGTGACACCAACGACCTGCCGATAGCGGTTGCCCCGCAAAGCACGACCTCAGGCTTATATTTTTCGACCAACTTGACTAAGATATTTGTATACGGTTCATCCTGGAAATTTGCCAATTCAGGGGCCTGGACCAAGTAAATATTATCCGCGCCATGCCAGATCAATTCATCAAGCTGGTCATCAAGCTCATTGCCGATCAATACGCCGCTTACCTGCGTATTGAGTTTCGCTGCCAATTCATGCGCTTTTCCCAAAAGCTCATACGCGACGGATTGGATCTTGCCGTTTTTCTGTTCGATAAAAACCCATACACCCTTATAATCTTTAATGTCAGGCAGCGCGCGCTTGCTTTGCGGCTTCTCTAAAAGTATTGCTTTAAATTTACACGCAGGCACACACGCTCCGCAAAGGGTACATGTATTCAAATCTATCGATGCCTTTTTATCCATAATACGGATAGCGTCAAAAGGGCATACTTTCACGCACAAGGTACAACCGGTGCACTTTTCTAAGATAAGCTGTATCGGCATTTTAATTAACCTCGTTTTTTATTAAATCCACTAATTGCGTGGCTACGTCTAACGCCTCACCTTTAAGCATAACTCCGCCTGCCCGCTGAGCAGGTGTAAATATCTTCAACACTTGTGTCGGAGAACCGCATAACCCGATTTTCTGAGGGTCTAAATTAAGCTCTTTTTGCGTCAACACCGTGATTTTTGCAGACTTTGCCTTCATCATCCCTTTTAAAGATGGTAGGCGCGGCTCATTGATCTCTTTTACTACGGTCAAGAGTACGGGAAGCGGCGTTTCAATGACTTCATAACCTTCTTCCATCATGCGTTCAACCTTCATTTTATTTCCGGTAACTTCTTCGATCTTCTTCACGTAGGTAACCTGCGGGATATCTAAATGGGTGGAAATCCCGGGGCCGACCTGCGCGGTGTCTCCGTCAGAAGCCTGTTTGCCGCACAAAATAATATCGAATACACCTATTTTCTTTATGGCGCCTGCCAAGGTATAACTTGTCGCCCATGTGTCGCTTCCGGCGAACGCGCGGTCACAAACCAAAACCCCTTCATCTACACCCAACGATATCGCTTCCCGCAGCGCGGCTTCTGCCTGAGGAGGGCCCATGGTAACCACAGTTATTTTTCCGCCTAATTTTTCTTTCAGGCGCACACTTTCTTCAATCGCGTACATATCAAACGGATTTATGATCGCTTTTACCCCTTCACGAATAAGGGTATTGGTTTCCGGATTAATTTTTACTTCAGTTGTTTCAGGGACCTGTTTGATACAAACAATGATATTCATATATCTTATACCCCCAAATGTGACTGCATATAATCATCAAGCTTCTTAATATAGCCCTCTTGTATTGAAATAAACTCAGTTCCCACATCATAACGCACTCCGCTGGCAGGATCCCCGATCACAAATTCCTTGACCCAGACGACTTTCGCAGTCGCGGTAATGGGAAGCTTCTCTCCCGGGAGAAATATCTTTAGATCAATAACATCAGATTCATTAAGTTTCTCATACCCGACAAAACAAATACCGCTTTTACTGATATTTCTGGTGCGTGTCAGGTTTTCTGAAGAAGCAATATCCTTTTTTGAGTAAGAAACATCAACCAGGATATTAAGCCGCGAAAACTTTCTGCGTTCTCCCCCGAGATCCATCATGCCCTGCCTTTACCTAAAGTAATCGTACTTATTGAGCAAGTTCTTTAATGATCTTCAACGCGATGATATTACGCTGAATCTGGTTTGTCCCTTCATAAATCTGGGTGATCTTGGCGTCACGGACATATTTTTCAATAGGATAGTCCTTCATATACCCGTATCCGCCGAATATCTGAAGGGCATCAACCGTCACCTTCATTGCCACATCCGAAGCATACATCTTAGCCATTGCCGATTCCTTAGAAACGTCTTTTATACCGGCATCAACCATTCTGGCAGCAGCATATACCAGGCCGCGGGCAGCTTCTATTTCAGTTGCCATATCCGCGATCATCCACTGGATCCCTTGAAAACTAGAGATCGATTTCCCAAACTGATGCCTCTCTTTAGCATACTTTACCGACAATTCTAACGCTCCCTGAGCGATCCCTAATGCCTGCGCGGCTACACCCGGACGGGACATATCAAACGTACGCATTGTCACAATAAACCCCATTCCTTCTTTTGCCAGAAGGTTTTCTTTCGGGATCTTACAATCGGTGAAAATAAGCTCACGCGTTGAAGACGCGCGAATACCGAATTTGTCCTCTTTTTTCCCGAAGGTAAAACCAGGAGTGCCTTTTTCCACGATAAACGCTGAAGCACCGCGCGCGCCTTTAGTCTTGTCAGTCATCGCTATCACAACATAGGTTTCAGCATCACCGCCATTGGTAATAAAATGCTTTAACCCGTTTAAAACATAGTGTTTTCCTTCTAATCGTGCGGTTGTCTTGATCGCTGAAGCATCAGAACCTGCTTCCGGCTCAGTAATGCCAAACGCGGCAACTTTCTTTCCGCTGGCTAAATCCGGCAAATATTTCTTCTTCTGAGCATCATTACCAAAAAGGACTATAGGAAACGTCCCTAACGCTGAGGCAGCATAGCAAACCGCGATACCGCCGCAAGCACGCGATAATTCTTCGGTAGCGATGCATAAATTAAGTACCCCCACCCCCATCCCGCCGTATTCTTCCGGAATAAATAACCCGAATAAACCGCCCTCAGCGATAACTTTAATGACCTCCCAGGGATACTCCTCTGTCTGGTCATATTTTGCGGCTACCGGCCTTACTTTTTCATCGGAGATCCTACGCGCCAGGTCCCTTACCATTTTCTGTTCATCTGCAAATAAATAGTCCATTTGTGAACCTCCTTGAGCACCAAAAAGCTTTATACAGCGAAACCCCGCAGAGTGCACAAAAGAATTTCGAAGAAATTCCTTGTGCGCTTACGAAGCGGGGTAGTTAACCTTTTACTTGAGCACCTTAAAGCTTTATTTAACGAAACCCAACCGAGTATGCGCAGAAAATTTCCAAAGGAAATTTTGCGCATGTTTACGAGGTGTGGGTTATTACCACATCTTTTCTATCTAGCGAAACTCCGCCACAGAAAATGGCGCACTTGGCATTCATTTATGCCAAGGTGCGATCTGCGCGGGTGTGCTGCTTTCTGCTTACACCCCGCGCTAATCGGTATTGCGCGGGTGTGCTGCTTTCTGCAGCAAATTAACCTTAAAATTATACCATATAAACAGAGTTTTACAAGCTTTTTAGAAGAGCGATTTCCTGGCAGTTAGGAAACTTGCAGCAATTAATACATTCAGCCCAGACTTTATGCGGTAAATCAACATGTTTCACCCTTTTGAAGCCGAATTGCTTAAAATAATCCGGTTTATAGGTTAACACAAAGACCTTACGGGCGCTTAATTCTTTCGCTTCATTGATACATGCTGTAACCAATTGGCGGCCAATACCTTTTCCCTGTTTATTTTTAAGCACAGCCAAAGCTTTTATCTCAGCTAAATCTTCCCAAGAAACATGCAAAGCACAACATCCCAAGATCTTATGCTTTTCTTCAAACACCCAGAAATCACGCAGGTTTTCGTATAATTCATTAAGTGAACGCGGCAGCATAATATCCTGTTTCGCGAAAACATTGATCAATCCCTGTATATGTTTTATATCCCCTATTTTTGCTTTTCTCAGCATATCCCCACCTTACTTCTGAATGAGCCATGCCTTTGGCGTTTATGGCTCACTAATTTTTGCTGCGCAAAAATTGACCCCGAGCTCTGTCGAGGGGCTACTTAATCTCCGTCCCCTTGGCCACTACCACAATCCCTGAATCAGTCACATGGAACCTTTTTCTGTCTTCTTCTAAATCATAGCCGATAACCATGCCTTCAGGGATCTTCACATCTTTATCGATAATGGTCCTTTTGATATTAGCGTACCTGCAGATATGAACACCTTCCAAAAGGATCGAATCATAAACCTGAGCATAACTGTTGACCCTGACATTCGGAGAAACAATCGTACGCTTGATCTGGCCGCCACTGATAATACTTCCGCTTGAAACCAACGAATCAAGCGCCAAGCCCACCCTGCCGGTAATCTCTTCACCGGCAAAAACAGTCTTGGCAGGAGGGAATTGTTCCTGATATGTCCGCACCGGCCACTGGCGGTCATAAAGGTTAAAAACAGGATCAACCTGCACTAAATCCATATTAGCTTCAAAATAAGCTTCAATAGTCCCGATATCTCGCCAATACTGAGCCTCTTTCTTATTCTCATCAATAAAATTAAAAGCCGTTACTTTTAAACCCTTTTTAACCATCCGAGGCAAAATATCCTTGCCAAAATCATGGGAAGAGGAACTTTTTTTAGCATCTTCATGCAGCTGCTCTTCCAGAATCTTACTCTTAAAAACATATATCCCCATAGAAGCATAAATTTTATCCGGATGCCCGGGAATAGTCTTAGGCTTAAGCGGCTTTTCATGAAAATCTTTAACATTACCTTTAAGATCCACTTCCAGTACCCCTAAATGAATAGATTTACTCTTTTCCACTTCAACGACGCCTACGGTCAGGTCGGCATCAGATTCCCGGTGGGCGTCAATCATAGTTGAATAATTCATTTTATAGACATGGTCTCCGGAAAGGATCACGACATACTCCGGCCTATCGATCTCAAGGCTGTAGAGATTTTGGTATATCGCATCCGCCGTGCCTAAATACCACGTATCGCCCACACGCTGCTGAGCCGGTAACAATTCAATATATTCGCCTAATTCAGACGAAAGGATATTCCAACCTAAACGGATGTGGCGCTGAAGAGAAGCTGATTTATACTGGGTGAGGACGTAAATCTTGCGTAACCCGGAGTTAACACAATTGCTTAAGGTAAAATCAATGATCCGGTAAATCCCGCCAAAAGGCACAGCAGGTTTGGTCCGGTCTTTCGTCAAAGGCCATAAACGCTCGCCCTTACCTCCTGCCATGACAAATGTTAATACCTGTTGTTTCATTTTATGATAAGCTCCGTGACCCCATGCCTGACCATCATTACACCAATAGCAGCAAGTAAAATATACATGATCTTTGAAAAAGCCCTGGTTCCGGCAGGGCCAAGTAAATGCATAATGAAATCAGCTTTATTCAAGGTACCCCAAACAATAAGCATATTGATGATCAGGGATATTAAAGTCGGAACCAAGCCAAAACGATCGACCATCATAAGTGTGGTCGTCAATACCGCAGGGCCGGTTATAAGAGGCGTGCCGAGAGGAAAAACTCCAAGATCTTTATCATTACCGCTGGTGAGAACACTCTTCGATGAACCAGGCAGGAGCAAACGGGTAGAGATTACAAATAAAAGTAAACCGCCGGCGATCTGAAAATCAGGGACCGTTATACCGATATAGCGTAAGACCCATTTACCGACAAACATGAACAAAAGAGCCATGACAGTCGCAGTCTTGACCGAATCGATGATAATCTTACGCTTTTGCTTCTTATTCGTCCCCTCTACCAAAGAAACAAATAAAGGAATATTGCCAATCGCATCCACCGCCACAAAGATTGGGATGAAAGCAAGTATGTAGGGTTCCAACAGATTATACATGATTTTATAGATTACCACAAAACCCTGTACGGGGCAAGGGAAATAGGCTTTAGGTAGTGGGTCAGTTTGAACCCATATTTTTTTGCTCCGTCGGAGCGTCCAAAAGCGCCACAATATCCCCAATTTCCCATAATTTATTAGTAACTTTAGCCGCCATAGCAGGAGTAATTCTAAGACTCTGATGAATACGGCAGAAGTTATAATACATAAAATGCAACGCCACAGCACAAGCAAGATTATCAACTTTTTTTGAAAAGGCGTTAGTAAGCCTAGTAAATCTTCTCATACCCATACGCATTGTCAAATTATTTCTCTCAACAAAGCTAGTAGAAACATGTCTTGATTCGGGCGTTCCATTAATCTTTGTTTTCTCTGCACCAACACACACAGGAGGACTATAACGAGTATCCGGCTTTTGATTATCTTTTCCATAAATCTTTATTAACATAGCATAATCAATATCAGCGCCAAAAGCTTCTTCTACGGCGTTTAAATATGAATGAAAGCCATCGCTTGTTAACTGTACTCTATTTTTTAATCTACCTGCTAAGTCATTCATAAACAGTTTAGCAGCATTAAAATCTCTTTTTCCAATATACCAGGAAGGAACAAGCTTGGTATCGGCACAGATCGCCGTCCAAGTCTAAACATCACCATAGCCAAACTTACCCCTTTTCTTTTTAGGCACGTTTTGGGCTTTAGCAACGTCCGTCATACGACAAGTAGCCCGGATAGAGTTACCCTCAACGAGTGCAGAGATTACTTGGATTCTTTTTTCTTTGGTTAGCTTATTCATCTTTTGCGCTCCTTTCTGATTACTTATATTATACTTGAGCGCTCAAGCATTGTCAAGAAGTATTTTAGGTTTGAGATGTTACCCCTGTCGGTGAAACCACAAGGGGTAATTGATGTTGATATTCTTTAGCGAATACTTTTTTAAAATTATCCTCGAAAGATTCTTTACTGTCCGAGACTTGCATTAAAGTAATTACCTTAGTAATTTGTTTATCAAGATGTGGATTACCTGTATCCACTGTTAAAAACTGAAAGTGACGATAGCGCCTATATCCTTTTTCAGTGACAGGATTACGTTTTCTCAATTCATCTAAAACTCCTGATGGTAATTGATCATAAATATACTTATTAATAAATTTTCCCACATATTGGGGTTTCTTAACTGTTTCAGCCCTATATTCCCAACTATGAATTTTATATATTTGTTTAAAAAACTCGTTTGGAAATGTCTTAACCCAAGGACGTAATTCTTCGGCTATATATGCCGCTAAAAGCCTTTGTAGTTCATTTTTTGCCCGGTCTTCTTGGTACCCAGTTGCTTCATCAACTAGAGCAATTATACCTACCTTAGCCAAACTCCTAACCAATATATCACATGCTATTGCGATGTGTTTTTGATTAGGCTTAAGAGCCTTGGCATCTCTAGCTTCTAAGTAAACTTCACAAACCATAGGTAATAATTCTGCTTTAAATCCATAGGCTCTATTCCCTGTGGGGGTTCTAAAGGGAATAGGCATTGTCGACTGCCGTAAATCGTCTGAAATGAATGGGTTAAGATTATTAGAGGACAAAAAAGGAGGTAAGCCGTCGACCAGCGCAAAAGAACTTCCGGTGCTACCTCTAGCCTTTCTCGCACGGCCGATAGAAGCCATAAATGTTTCCTGTGTAAGAACCCTTGTTGTATTATCTAAAACTGCGCAAGCAATTTTTTTATTTCCGATTTGCATTTCCCCCATATGAGTAGCCCTAGGTATGTTAGTTGACCACCTTTTAATAGCGGCCTCCCTGGCTATTGCTTTTCTTTCTTCATGAGATAACTTAGTTGCCCTCGCCTGACCGCCCCTTGACTGCATTTCATTTTTTTCCATAACAGCCCTCCCTTGGTTAAAATGCTTGCATCTGATATTATCAGCATACTTGCAAGCAAGCATTTTGTCAAGTAAAATTATTCTAAATAATTAAAAAATAGCTTTTAGGGGAATTACTAAACCAGCGAGATTTTGCTGCTTTTACAGTTATTTCTTTACGGCGTTTTGCGGAGTGCTTTGGATAGGATTATTTTGTTGCATTGATACAGGTTGAGTCATTTCGATTTTAGTTTCTAAACATGCTATCTTTATATTCATAGTCATTAACCAAACAAAAATTGTACCTATAGCTGATGCAGCTATTATCACTATTGTTGAAAAAGTTTTATCGGAAACTTTTTTATCAATTTTTGCGTCAAGTTCCTTTCTAAGGTCATTGACTTCTTCACGAGAACTGAACGATTTATTTTCGGCCATCAGGATTCACCTTTTGCTCTTGCTAAATCCACCTCTTGAAAGAAGTCATTTATTTTCTTATTATCTGCTGCATAAATAAGCCCCATAGAATCATTTTGAAAATAAATTGCGACTTCGGCTATATTGTTATCCTGTAATTTTTTATCTATATTAATAATAGCACTAAGAGAAAGGCTTGAAGAGGATGTATTTTTATCGTCAATTTCAATTTTAATTAATTTAATATTGGAAAGAATATATACAAGCGCACCTCTTCTATCTTTTCCGAAGTTGCAATTAATTACAAGATATTTCTGAGGCGTATCTCCATTGACGGTTGATTTAATAAATTCCCCTATTATGGAACGCCTCGATTTATTTATTGTAGGTTCAGTAAGTGCAAAAATCTCATCCAATATTGTATTCAATAATTCATCAGTAATCATACTTAACCTCAACCTTATTTTTTATGCCAACGACTTTCTGCGGCTTTCTTAGCGATTAGTTTTCTTCTATGGGGGGAAAGTTTCTTTGCCCTAGCTTTCCCGCCTTTTAATCCACCTAATCTACCTAAAACCACAGCAGCTGGATTCTTTTCAGAATTTCCCAACTGATTTATTATATCATAAGCCAATTGATTTTCATCTTTTTTTATACTCTTCTGCTTAACCATAATATAATTGTACCACACATCCTTGAGCCGTCAAGCATTCTTAAAATTCAAATTGACCCACTACCAGGCTTTAGTACTTTACCTTCATAAGGCACAATCCGCAGGCAGGAGCCGTCACACCAGCTTGTTTCCTATCTTTGGAAAGCAATATTTTCTTCATACTCCCCTGAGGGAACTTGCCTCGACCTATGTCAATAAGAGTGCCGGAGATATTACGCACCATATTATACAAAAACCCGTCTGCCTGTATATATATTCGGATACAATCGCCTTTTTTTTCGATCTTAACCTGAGTGATATTCTTAACGGGATTCTTTTCCTTTTTCGCTGTTGCCTGAAACGCTTTAAAATTATGTTTTCCCAAAAGGCAGGCTGCTTCCTGACGCATCAAGCTCACCTTAAGCGGAAAGCGGCAAAAATAAGCCCGGTCCTTCAATAAAGCTGACCGGTGAACCCGATTAAGGATAGTATAACAATAAACTTTTGATTTGGCATGAAAACGGCTGTGAAAATCGACAGCAGCTTCCTCTATATTGACCACACTGATATCAGCCGGCAAAAGCGCGTTCATGCCTTCATGCATACGCGCAAGAGGCAACAATGACCCAGTCTTAAAATTAGCAACTTGTTCCTGAGCGTGCACCCCGGCATCAGTGCGCCCTGAAGCAACAAGTTTGACTTGCTCCTGAAGTATTTGATGAAGCGCTCCCTCTATTGTCGCCTGAATCGTAGGGACTTTTTTAGTTCTTTGGGACTGCCAACCGGCAAACCTGGTGCCGTCATATTCAAGAGTCAATTTTATATTACGCATAGCGCTCCTATCCCAAAACCCTTTTTCCCTGAGGCTTGTAATAAAAATATATCGCTGCAAAAAAAGGAAGAATAACCAGGATTAACAACACCAACGCATACCCGGCAAGATTAATGCCCGGCAGGAATAAAAATATGCTCGCTGCCAAGAAATTATTCACGAAATGCCAGAGTATCGCTACTTCAATACCTGCCAGCAACAAAAGGTATCCAGCGGCAATACCGGTAAGGAATTTTTCAATCCCCGCGAATACCCCGGGATACATACTGCCGTCAGTTGAAGTATGTAAGAATCCCCAAATAAAAGCCGCGACAACCACCGCTAAAAGACTGCTTTTAAACTTTTTCTTACAGAAAGCAATAGTAAAACCGCGAAAGAACTCTTCTGTAACTGCAGGAAGTGCGGCTAAAGCAAAAGGAGTCCAATACATGTTTTTTGAAGTAAAAATACCTCCGGCTATCTTATCGATACCGACATCCCAAACCAAACGAAAATGCATCAAAACAGAATAAAATCCTAAAACACCAATAAAACTGATAAAAGCAAAAGAATAACCAATAATGACACGGGCAGCAAGCGGCTCTTTTTTATTATTAAAAATATCCCTTGCGAAACTTTCCCGGAAACAATCCCGCGTAACACTCACCGTAACCATAACCGCCAGGCTAAACATGAGCACCGATATCAATTTAAAGACTATATCAGCGGATACCGAGAACATGGTTTCTTCAGTAAGGTTCGTAACAAAGAAAAATAAACCGAGCACAACCGCGTAAATCTTCCCCAATTTCCAATCCAATTGTTTTCTCTTAAGGAAGGCTATTACCACCATGATCACGCTCAATACAAAAGACAGGCCGAGTGCAACAAAAAACCAGGTTTGGGAGAACAAAATATCTTTATAATACCTATCCTTAAATCTTTGAGGAAGGGTTAAACCTTTCGAAAAAGAAACAACCCCTTCTTTTACTTTCAGGAAGAGCGCATCGTGAATTTCATTGATCAAGGGTTTTTTGCTCACCCAGCAAAGAAATGATTCTAAAGGCTGGCCAGCTATATTTTTATTAAGCTGGGGTTCTGATTGAAACAATGCAATATCACTTCCTTGAGCAGCAATAAAATCAGTTGCTGCCTTTAACGCAGCCGCTTTATCAAGTAAACAATTGTCTCTCTGCCCCCAGGCATGGCCTGCAAGTTCAAAGCCTACCACTCTGCCATTACGGCTGTCAATACTCAAACTCACGCTCCCTTTTTGAGCGTCTTGCCCCCGCAACACCCAATATGCATACACAAGGCCTTTTTCTTGGATCAAACGCTTTACGTGAGGATATCCAAACCGTTCCAGAAGATACAACGTATCAATGTTTCTCGAGGAAAAATCAACGGAATGGACAACGCAATGACGCAGATCAATACCAACATCTACGGTATCAATAAATGTTTGCGCCAAACAAACAGCTTGTTGCTTGCTGACAACAGGAGCACTCAACAAATCTGAATCAGAAGGTTGGAAAAAGGAATAACAGGCAAAAACAGTGAGGAAAGAAAAAGAAAGTATTCCAAAAAGAAGAAACCGAGTTACAAATTTCCTATCCAGTGAGGCACCCCCTTTATTGGATCAAAGCTTCAGCGATTTGCACGGCATTAAGCGCGGCACCTTTAAGCAGGTTATCCGCGACAATCCATAACCATAAGCCGTTTTTAACGAATGGGTCCCGCCGGACCCTGCCGATAAAAACCTCACCCCTGCCTTCAACATCTTTCGGCATCGGATAAAGCCCTTTCGACGGGTCATCAACTAAGATCACTCCGGGACTTTTGGCGAGAAGCTTCTTGACCGCCTCAGGCTGAAGCGGAGATTTTGTTTCAATATAAACACTCTCAGAATGTCCCGTACGGACCGGCACACGCACGGTAGTAGCGGAGACTTTTATCTTTGAGTCATTCATGATTTTATGTGTCTCACGAACCAACTTCCACTCTTCACTGGTATAATCATCATCAGTAAACCCGCCAATTTGAGGGAACACATTAAATGCCAACTGCTGCGGCATGCTTCTGGTCTCTGCAGGCAGTTTACTTTCAATAGATGCATTACCTGCCGCCTGAGACTTACGGCCTGCGACTATCTGGTCCAACTCATTCCACAACTGTTCAACCGCGCTCTTACCAGCGCCTGAAGAAGCCTGCAGCGTTGTAACAATGACCCTTTTAATACCTGCTTTCTTATAAATAGGATTCAACGCCACTACCATCTGTATAGTAGAACAATTCGGATTGGCAATTATCCCTTTATGCTTCTTAATATCTCTAGCATTTACCTCCGGGACCACCAGGGGGACACCAGGATCCATACGAAAATCAGCGCCATTATCGATAACGATAGCTCCTCTTTTTACCGCTTCTGCGGCATACTTGACCGCAGCGCCCTTTTCTCCTTCAGTACCGGCGAACAACGCGATATCAATCCCTTCAAAACCTTCAGGAGAAACCGCCTCAACCTGGTATTTCTGGCCATCAACGTCTATTTCCCTGGAAGAACGCGCAAGGACCCGTAATTGCGCTACCGGAAATTTACGCTGTCTAAGACAACGCAACATTTCAATTCCAACCACTCCAACGCCGACGACTGCAACATTATATTTTGATTTCTTGATCATCTCAATAACCTCATCTTAGAAATTACAGGTTCTTAACAACCAAATCGCCTATTTCTGTGGTGCTAAAGCCCATTTTACCTGCCGCAAGCGATTTCAAATCTTTTGCCACGATCTTTATCACCGCGTTCTCGATTGCTTTACCCGCGGCGACTTCGCCCAAATTCTCCAGCATCATACCGGCGGCACAGATCGCCGCTAAAGGATTGATCACGTTCTTACCGGTATATTTAGGAGCTGAGCCGCCGATAGGCTCAAACATCGAAACGCCTTGTGGATTAATGTTGCCCCCCGCAGCAATACCCATACCTCCCTGTACCATCGCCCCTAAATCAGTAATAATATCACCAAACATATTATCCGTGACAATAACATCAAACCACTCAGGATTCTTTACAAACCACATCGTGGTAGCGTCAACATGGGCATAATCGGTAGTAATATCAGGGTATTCCTTCGCGATCTCATTAAAGGTCCTTTGCCAGAGATCCCATGCATAGGTAAGAACATTGGTCTTACCGCACAAGGTCAGTTTTTTCCTTTTATTGCGTTTGCGGCAGAAATCAAAAGCATAACGCACGCAGCGTTCAACGCCTTTACGGGTATTATAGGAGATCTGAATGGCAACTTCATCCTGCGTGCCTTTCTTCTGGAATTCTCCCATCCCTTTATACAACCCTTCTGAATTTTCTCTGACTACGACAAAATCAATATCTTCCGGCAACTTATCTTTCAACGGGCAAAAAGCAGAATTATAAAGCTTCACCGGCCTTAGATTAATATACTGGTCCAATGAAAAGCGTAATTTCAATAATACGCCCGTTTCCAGGATACCCGGCTTTACTTCAGGATGTCCGATCGCTCCCAGAAAAATAGCGGAATATTTTCTTAACTCCTCAATATCTTTTTCTTCCAGCGTCTTGCCTGTCTTTAAATACCGCTCACCGCCAAAATCAAATACTTTTTGCTCGTATTTAAAATTAAATTTCTTCGCCGCGGCTGCTAAAACCTTTAATCCTTCGTTAACAACTTCAGGGCCGGTACCGTCACCGGGAATAACCGCTATGGTATACATTCGTCAGGCTCCTTATTCATGAGTATCGTTAATTCCGTTAAACGATACTAACGACAATAACGATGCTTAATATATTTCATTAACCCGCCGGCTTGCACCAATTCCTGCAAAAAACCGGGAAATGCCTGGGTTTTATAAACTGTATTGCGGGTTATATTCTTAATGCTTCCCGCATTTAAATCTATCTCAAGTTCATCCCCGTCTGATATTTTATCGATCTCTTCTGATTCTAAGAAAGGCAGTCCTATATTGATCGCATTGCGAAAGAAGATCGCCGCGAAGCTGCGGGCAATGACCGCGGAAACCCCGCACCCTTTAATTGCCAGCGGAGCGTGTTCCCTGGATGAACCGCATCCAAAATTCTTTCCCCCAACAATAATATCGCCAGGCTTAACTTTACCCGCGAAATCAGGCTTAATACTTTCCAAACAATGCTTGCCTAATTCCTGAGCATCGGTCGAAACCAAATACTTGGCGGCAATGATATCATCCGTATTTACGTCATCTCCGAATTTATGGACTTTTCCTTTTATGATCATACTGTTTAAACTTCCCCCGGATGCGTGATCTTCCCCGTGATCGCGGAAGCAGCTGCAACCGCGGGATTAGACAAATACACAAACGATTCCGGACTTCCCATCCTGCCGATAAAATTCCTATTGGTAGTTGCCAAACAAGTTTCGCCTACGGTCAAGATCCCCATATGGCCTCCCAGGCATGGGCCGCAGGTCGGAGTAGAAAAAATCCCTCCTGCTTTTACAAAGATCTCCGCCAGCCCCTCTTTTACAGATTGCAGGTAAATCTTTTGAGTGGCTGGAATAACGATCAAACGCAACCCTGTTTTTACTTTCTTGCCTTTTAAGATCTTTGCGGCAACACGAATATCAGTGATCCTGCCATTCGTACAAGAACCGATAACAACCTGATCAAGTTTAACAGTGCTCAATTTACTCGCCGGCTTAACGTTGCTGGGTAAATGCGGACAGGAAACAACCGGTTCTAATCCCGAAACATCCCATTCATATATCTTTTCGTAATTCGCATTAAGATCTGATTTTAAATTTTCGCATGATAAAGATTTCATGCCGCATTTCTTAGGCTTTTTCCCTGTAACTTGTGTAACATACTCCCACGTAATCTCATCAGGCTCGATAATACCCACGCGGGCACCGGCTTCAATCGCCATATTACTCATGGTAAACCTGCCATCCATCGGCAGTTTACGGATAACCGGGCCAGAGAACTCCATAGCCTTATACAACGCGCCGTCAACGCCGATCTGCCCGATAGTAAACAAAATCAGGTCTTTACCTTCCACCCACTTCGGCAGCTTACCTTTATAAACAAACTTTATTGATGCCGGAACTTTCAGCCAAATCTTCCCATCAACAAAACCGCGCGCCAGATCAGTAGAACCGATCCCTGTCGAATAACATCCTAACGCTCCATAGGTACAGGTGTGAGAATCAGCGCCAATGACCAAGTCCCCCGGTTTAACCAATCCCATTTCCGGCAGAAGCGCATGTTCAATTCCCATACAGCCTATTTCAAAATAATTCTTTATCTTCTGCTCTGCGGCAAACGAAGCCAAAATCTTACATTGATTAGCACTTCTCAAATCTTTTGCCGGGGCGAAATGGTCAGGGACCAGGACAATTTTATTCTTATCAAAAATCTTAGTAAAACCGGCTTTCTTGAATTCTTCGATCGCTAAAGGCGCGGTAATATCATTACCAAGCGCCAGGTCAATATTTGCCTCAATAAATTCACCGGGCTTTATATTTTTATTTGCGGAGTGAGCAAGTAATATTTTCTCTGCGATGGTATACATATATCCAGTAACGAATAATTGTAAACGAATGCCTAACTTTTGAATTTCTTAACCACAACTGTGGCATTATGGCCGCCAAAACCTAAAGAATTAGACAATGCAACTTCCACTTCGGTTTTACGTGCCACATTGGGGACATAATCGAGGTCGCAATCAGGATCAGGGAATTCATAATTGATCGTAGGAGGAACAATATTTTCCTGTACGCTTAAACAAGACGCGATGAATTCAACGCCGCCGGCAGCTCCCAACAAATGGCCGGTCACCGATTTTGTCGAAGATATCATCACTTTTTTCGCATGGCTTCCCAAAGCTTTTTTAATTGCCAGCGTCTCAACTTTATCATTTAATTTTGTCGAAGTACCATGCGCATTAATATAATCGACATCAACAGGGTCTACTTTAGCATCACGCATTGCCCGGCGCATTGCTAATGAAGCGCCGTATCCTTCAGGGTCAGGCGCGGTAAGATGATAAGCATCACAGGACATGCCAAAACCAGCTACTTCAGCATAAATACGCGCTTTTCTATTCTTCGCATGGTCTAATGTTTCCAAAACCACCACACCACAGCCTTCCGCCATAACAAAACCATTACGCTCCCGGTCAAAAGGCCGGCTTGCTTTCTGCGGGTCATCATTACGGGTCGACAGCGCCTTCAACGCGCAGAAACCGCCGACACCCAAAGTCGTGATACAACTTTCTGTCCCTCCCGCGATCATAATATCAGCATCGCCACGCTGTAATATCCTCAATGCCTCTCCAATAGAATGATTCCCGGAAGCACAGGCAGTCGTAACGCAGGAATTCGGCCCCTTAAACCCAAAAGTGATACCAACATGGCCGCTTGCCTCATTGACGATCAACATAGGGATTAAAAAAGGAGAAATGCGCGATGGCCCCCCCTTAAGAAACACCTTATGTTCCTCTTCAATAATACGCAGGCTGCCGATACCGGAACCGATAATGACACCAATATTCTCCTTATCTTCTTTTTCCAGGTCTAAAGCAGAATCAACAATCGCCTGTTTCGAACAGGCGATCGCGTATTGCACAAACTTTTCCATCCGGTGCGTATCTTTTTTAGAGATCCCGTAAAGCAAATGGTCAAACCCTTT
Organism: Candidatus Omnitrophota bacterium; assembly: GCA_041662125.1. GTDB lineage: Bacteria > Omnitrophota > Gorgyraeia > Gygaellales > Profunditerraquicolaceae > JBAZTA01. Next base: position 286,866 of record JBAZTA010000001.1, read on the forward strand.
AACCTCACCGGCAATATGGCTGTCGAAAGCAGAAGCATCAAAGGTTGTTAACGGGCCTATACCTGATTTACCTTCCTTTAATGAATTCCAAAAAGAACTCACGTCATTTCCAACCGGAGAAATAATACCTAATCCTGTAACAACTACTCTATTTTCCATAGTTTTCTTAATTACAGTTGATTTCCCGAAAATGCCTGGCATACTCAGGAAATTCGGTTTGACTCACACTAAAACTTACCCCGCCAAATGAAACGGCGGGGTATGATTCCCAAAAATGGGGAACTGTATATTAATATTACTTATTTGACTTTTCTTCGATATATTTAACAGCATCTCCAACCGTGGTGATCTTTTCAGCATCTTCATCAGGAATCTCAATCCCGAATTCCTCTTCAAACGCCATGACCAATTCAACGGTATCCAGAGAATCAGCTCCTAAATCATCAATAAATGATGCTTCAGGCGTAACCTCTTCAGGCTTCACACCCAGTTGTTCCGCTATTATTGATTTTACTTTATCAGCAACTGCCATTCTTTTTTCCTCCTTTGTAACCACCTATACACGGGTCAATCAGCATACCGTGTTTCTTGTGGCCTATACCATAACCATACCGCCATCAACGATCAATGTCTGGCCGGTAATGTAATCTGCTTCACCAGAAGCTAAAAACAAACACGCATTCGCTACATCTTCAGGGCTGCCCAACGTACCTAAGGGAATATCCGCTAACATCTTATCCTTTAAGTCTTGAGGCAACTTTGCCGTCATCTCTGTCTGAATAAATCCCGGAGCTACCGCATTAGCAGTTATATTACGGGAAGCTAATTCGCGTGCCGTGGTTTTTGTCAGAGCAATGATGCCTGCTTTGGAGGCAGAATAATTTGCCTGCCCCGCGTTACCAATTACTCCGATAATCGAAGCAATATTAACAATTTTACCCGCCCTTTGCTTGACCATCGGCTTAGATACGGCTTTGGTACAATTAAACGTACCTTTCAAGTTCACATTGATCACCGTATCCCACTCAACCTGGCTCATCCGCAAAAGAAGATTGTCTTTGGTGATGCCAGCGTTGTTAACTAATATATCAACCCTTCCGAATTTGTCAAGAATTTTGTTAATTACTTCCTCTACTTTCACATAATCCGTTACATCCAGCAGAAGAGCAACAGACTGTCTTCCCATTGCTTCGATCTCCTGCGCTGTTCTTTCAGCTTCCTGAACGTTAACATCTCCGACTACGATATGAGCGCCTTCTTTGGCAAATAAAAGCGCAATTGATCTGCCTATCCCCCGCGCGCCACCTGTTATCAATACAACCTTATCTTTTAAACGCATAGTTAGCTCTCCTGCTTCTACGATCTCTCATTATTAATTAACGTAAGGAGATCTTCTTTTTTCTCGATATTACGGCATACCGCACTTTCGTTAATACGGCGCAAAAGGCCCTTTAAAACTTTGCCAGGGCCGAATTCAATAAACTCAGTGACCCCCTGCGCGCAAATATACCGCATGGAATCTTCCCAAAGGACGCTCGAAGATACCTGCTTGATCAAACAATCTTTAATTTCTGCCACAGACATAACCGGCTGAGCAGTAACATTACTGATGACCGGAATTTTATTGTCGCGTATGGTAATTTTTCCCAATTCCTCTGCTAATCTTTGAGAAGCGCCTTTCATAAATGATGAGTGAAACGCCCCGCTTACCTCTAAAAGAATGACCTTTTTTGCGCCTGCAGCTTCAGCAGCTTTAATTGCTTCCTCTATCTGTTTTGCTCCACCGGATATTACAATTTGTCCGGGGCTGTTAATATTGGCAACTTCCACCTTTGCCTCCTGACAGACTTTCCTGACCACGGCCAATTCTAATCCCATAACAGAAGCCATCTTACCAGGTGATTTTAACGCCTCTTCTTCCATAAATTCCCCGCGGCGCCTGACTAAATAAACCGCATCCTCAAAACTAACCGCCCCACTGGCAACAAGCGAGGAATACTCTCCTAAGCTCAATCCCGCCACAAAACTGGTGGCTGATGGCTGGTGGCTGGTGACCTTCTTATACGCTTCGTAGGCTGCAATAGTCATCGTAACAATTGCCGGCTGGCAATTCTTGGTTTTCTTTAATTCCTCAGGATGTCCTTCAAAACACATCTTTGAAATAGAAAAACCTAAAACGTTATCAGCCTTATCAAAGATCGCCTTACTTTCAGGGAACATTTCATATAAATCTTTCCCCATACCTATATATTGTGACCCCTGCCCTGCGAACAAATATGCCTTCATATGATTTAATTGATTCTCTTGATTATTCACCCGACTGCTCCATACTTACCACTTAATAACACAGGCCCCCCAAACTAACCCGGCGCCAAAAGCATCCAAAAGGACAATATCGCCTTTTTTAACCCTGCCTTCCCTAACCGCTTCACATAAAGCAGTAGCCGTGGAAGCAGAAGAAATATTACCGTATTTCTCTATATTCAAATAAATCTTATCTTCCGGCAACCCAAGCCTTTTCGCGACAGCTAAAATAATACGGATATTTGCCTGATGAGGGATTAAACATGTTATATCATCACAACTCAAGTTCGCTTTCTTTAAAGCTTTTTCCGCGGCATCAGCCATGATCTTGACTGCCAGCTTAAATAATTCATTCCCGCTCATCTTCACATAATGCATGCGGCTGTCAATCGTCTTATGGGTCGCCGGATGCCGTGAGCCACCTCCCGGCAAATTCAATATGTCAGCATAGGTGCCGTCACAGCCCAGATACGTTGAAAGGAACCCTCCGCTCTTGACTTCTCCTAAAACCGCCGCCCCGGCCCCGTCACCAAATAAAACACAGGTATTACGGTCCTGCCAATCAGTAACCGTTGAAAGCACCTCTGAACCGATAACCAGCGCGTTCTTATAACACCCGCGCGCGATAAACTGCTGCGCGGTCACCAGCGCGTATACAAATCCGGCGCAGGCGGCTGAAATATCAAACGCAGCAGCGTTCTTGGTACCTAACTTTGCCTGCACAAAAGCAGCAGTCGAAGGAAACTGCATATCAGGAGTAATCGTCGCCACAATGATCAGGTCCAAATCAAGGGGCTTAATACCGGCGTCTTTTAATGCTTCTTCGGCAGCTTTCAACGCTAACTCAGACGTTGCTTCGTGTTTAGCGGCAATACGCCTTTCTTTAATACCGGTACGAGTCGTGATCCATTCATCGGAAGTATCGACCATTTTCTCAAGGTCTGCATTCGTCAGAACTTTCTTCGGCAAATATTCCCCTACTCCGATAATACCTACTTTTTTCATCGTCTCGTATAAACCTTTTATTCTTAAGTTTGTGTGTGTATTGCCTCTAACATCTTCTCGTTAAATTTACGTTCTACTTCTTCCTTGGCAACACGGATGGCATTTTTGATCGCATTGACATTCGAACGGCCGTGGCCGATAATAACCACCCCATTGACCCCTAATAAAGGCGCTCCGCCATACTCAGAATAATCGATTGTCTTCTTAAACTTACCTAAGTTATTCTTTAAGAAAAGCAGGCCGATCTTACCCCACAGGTTACTCATTAAATGCCTTTTCAAGAATACCTGCATAGTTTCTGCCAGGCTCTCAGAAACCTTAAGCGCGACATTGCCGACGAAACCGTCACAAATGATAATATCGCATTTCCCGGAGAAAAGGTCCTTGCCTTCGACATTACCGATAAAATTGAGTTTGCTTTTCTCAAAAAGCTCCCCTGTTTCTTTTAAGAAACCCGTCCCTTTTGAGTCTTCTTCTCCAATGTTTAAGAGCCCCACACTTGGATTGACCTTATTCAGGATATACTGGGCATAAGCACTCGCCATGATCCCGTATTGTAAAAGCTGCGATGGTTTCGGGTCAATATTTGCACCGACATCCATTATGAGAGAAATATCTTTTAACGTAGGTAAAACAATGGCAATACCCGGACGTTCAATATCCGGCAGGAGCCCCAGGCTTAAAGTCCCGGCGCAAACAACAGCCCCGGTATTGCCCGCGCTGAAAAACGCATCCCCCTTGCCGTCCCTCACCAGGTTCAATCCAACCACAATAGAAGAATTCCTTTTCCTGCGCACACTGGCCGCAGGAGACTCATGCATCTCTATGACATCCTGGGCAGGATGTATGGAAATAGCGCTGCCTGAATATTTATTCTTTTTAAGCAGCGCCTCGATCTTTACCTGGTCACCGACGAGGACGACTTCGGTCTGGTATTCTTTAACCGCAGCCATTGCCCCTTGTATAACCACATCAGGAGCATAATCACCACCCATGGCATCTACAATGATCTTCATTTTATCCCCTCTTTTAGGGCCGTTATACCACAAAACCGGATACTTCCTTACTCTTCGGTATCCGCACAACAGATACCTGTTTGTGAGGCCTCAAGCAACGAAAAAATAAGACTCTTAATTTTTCTTTTTCTTTTCTTTAACCGCAATCTCGATAACCGATTTGCCATTATAGTAGCCGCAGACCTTACAGGCGTGGTGGGCTAAACGAGGCTGTTTACAGTGAGGACACGGGATCAGGCTAACTTTTTTTAACTTCCAATGCGTTCTGCGTTTCTTACCCCGCGTTTTAGAATGTCGTTTCTTTGGTAGTGCCATTTAATTTCCCCCTTTTTTCATTTCACGGATATTGCTTTATGTGTTACTTTAACCTACCTGCTTACAAGCGCAATTCCCTTCATTTAAATTCTTCCCGCAGCTCAGGCATAACCCCAGGCAATCAGGCTTACATAACGGTTTGACCGGATAATCCAAAACTATTTCCTGCCTGATATCAGGAGTCAAGTCAATAACACGGTCGTTTTTCTCAACCTGATAATTTAATTTTAAGTCTTTTACAAAATCCACGTCAAACTCTTTCAGGCATCGGCTGCAGACAAACGTCGTAAAGGTATGCAGCGCCACATCCACCGTCACAGCATTAGTGATCTTAAAAATATCAGCTTTGATGCGTAACGGAGACTTGAATTTGACGATATCTGTATCAAGATCAAAAACTGACGGGTCAGTCGCTTCTTCTAATGTTACTCCCTCAGGCGGTATTTGATCAGCATAAACTTTCATTCTTCACAGGCCTCCCGGTAATCACTATAAAAAGCATATAACCCTAAAACGCGCGCTTTATCGTGATCCCCGTAATTTTTTTTGTAATGCCTTTTCGACAAAATCCGGGACAAAAAAAGATAAATCCGCCCCAAAAGACGCTGTTTCTTTTAAAAGCCTTGAGGAAAGATAGCTATAGGATTCTTGAGGCATCAGAAAAATAGTTTCAATATCAGCAGCAAGCTTTCTATTAGTTAACGCCATTTGAAACTCATATTCAAAATCAGAAATCATCCGTAAACCGCGTATCAATACTTTTGCCTTTTGTTTCCGCGCGAAATCAACCGCTAATCCGTTAAAATGGCATACGGTTACGTTCTTAAACGAAGCGGTTACTTTTTCCAGCATACCAACCCGCTGCGACACATCAAAAAGCGGCCTTTTCTGGGGATTATGCGCGACCGCGACTATAACCTCAGAAAAAATCTCTTGCGCTCTTTTGATCAGATCAATATGACCGTAGGTTACCGGATCAAACGTGCCGGGATAAATAGCTCTTTGACGCATATAATTCTCGCAAAAAATCAGTTTTTCTGATAAAACGACAATACGGTATCCCCGTACATAGACTGCCGCAGGAGCTTTAGCGCCCCATACCTTTCCAAGACGCTATCCCGCTTGAAATGCTGAACAATCACAAAACCATAAGGGGTTAATATATCATAAGCCCCTAATATTTGCAAGGTTTTTTTTGTTAATGATTCGTCTGGATGCACAGTATTCACAGAACTTTCTGGAAGCGGCAAAAATCCTGCTGCATGAGCCGTTCCTGCCCGGTTTTGCTTATAATACGGTGGATCCAGAAAAATAATATCGAAGTGCTGTTTATTCCTGAAAAATAAAGGAATAACATCCAAAACATCCTTATTGATAACCTCTATCTGAGATTCTTTATTTCCGGCAAGGGCATTCAAGGCTTGTTCTAATTTTAACGTCTTACTTTTAAAATCAGGGATTGAACTCTCATACTTCAAAGTCCGAAGAACCAAAGAATCCAGGTTTTGCTGAATACATTTGACACATTGCCTGTCTTTTTCCACAAAAACAGCTTTTTTTACTCCCAAAGACAAGCCTTCCATCCCTACAGAACCTGTTCCTGCGAATAGTTCCAGGAAGCTCAAACCTTCCACATCGCCTAAAATATCAAATAAAGCCTTTTTCACCATATCTTGCGTGGGCCTTATATGGTGAGGCGCTTGAAACTTCTTCCCTTTATATTTACCGGAAATCACCCGCATAAACTATATCCTTTTTTCTTCTCACCTCAAACGCTTATCCCGTCAACATAAATTTCTTGTATTCAGGAAATCGTTGCAGCAACTTTTCCTTTAAAGCGAAACTATTTCGTTCCCTTAAATCCGGATCATGCTCCGTAAGCCTGAGAGCTTCCTCCCGGGCAGTCTTTAACAAATGCATCTGCGTCAGAGGATTGCCAATTTTAAGCTCATTCAAACCGTGCTGACGGCTTCCAAAAAACTCTCCCGGGCCACGGATCTTTAAATCTTCTTCAGCTATATGGAACCCATCACTGTATTTAACCATTGCTTCAAGGCGCGCTTTTGATTCTTCGGTCTTAGCCTCAGATATCAATAAACAAAAAGAGGCACTCACACCTCTGCCGACCCTGCCGCGCAACTGATGCAATTGGCTCAAACCAAAACGCTCAGCATGCTGAATGATCATACAGGTCGCGCTGGGAATATCAATACCTACCTCCAGTATAGTAGTAGCAACAAGAAGGTCCAACTCTTTATTCCTGAATTTAAGCATGACCGCGGCTTGTTCTTCTTTTTTAAGCTTACCATGAATAAGCCCTAACCGGAAATCTTTAAAATCTCCTGCTTTAAATTGCTCATACATCTTTTTAGCGCCGGCGATATCCAAAGCGTATGATTCCTCGATCACGGGATATACTATATATACTTGGTTACTTTGCCGCATCTGCTCTCGCGCAATAGTATACGCGCTACGTTTGGTCATCTGAGTAAAATGCATAGTCGTAATGACCGGCCGGCCTGGAGGCAGTTCATTAATAACAGAAATATCCAAATCTCCATACAAAGTAATTGCCAGTGTCCGGGGAATCGGAGTTGCGGTCATGATCAACACATCAGGATTTAAGCCCTTCTTTGGCAATAGCGCCCGCTGCCCAACGCCGAATTTATGCTGCTCATCGATAATAACAAGCCCTAAACTCTTAAATTCAACAGCTTCTTCCAATAACGCATGAGTGCCCAAAACCAGATCAACCTTACCTTCACTTATCTGCTTAAAAAGGCGCTCTTTTCCTTGTTTTACTCCACTACCAGTCAATAATTCCATACGTATATGGGCTGACGCTCCACCTGCCGCAGCAAAGCGTTGCGCGAGATTTTCATAATGTTGTCTGGCCAATATTTCTGTGGGGGCCATAAAAGCCACCTGATAACCACCTTGAATAGCCATGAGGCTGGCGATTACCGCAACCACAGTTTTGCCGGATCCCACATCTCCCTGCAAAAGCCGCTGCATTACCTGAGGTTTATGCATATCAGATTTAATTTCTACAAGGGCATTAACCTGTCCTGTAGTTAAACGAAACGGCAATTTTTTTACAAAAGTATTTACGAGTTCCCCTTCTACAGTATGAGCAATACCATTTCTTTCTTTCCTTCTGGCCTTGCGCAAAGCAAGCGGTAGCTGAAAAAGCAAGAACTCTTCAAAAGAAAGCCGCCTATACGCCTCTTTCTGCGATTCCTGATTTTCAGGGAAATGAATATTAACAAGGCTTTTTGCAAGATTTAACAAATTATTACGCGCCCGGACATCATAGGGCAAAAAATCATTAAGGTTTGTCAAATGCTCATCAAGGACAAGCTTAATCAACCGGCGGAAACTTCGCTGACCGATCCCCGCAGGCAAGGAATAAACAGGAACGATCCTTCCCATATGCAAAGATTCATCCTGTTCTATCCCGTCCTGGTTATTTTCAGCAATAATTTCAAACTCAGGCGCACTCATCTGCAGCCTTCCGGCATAACGCTCTACTTTACCATACAAGATCAAACCTTGGCCGGCTTTAAAATATTCATGCAGATACGGCTGGTTAAACCACACGCAATACACAATTCCGGTTTCATCAGTAACCGCAGCTTCCACAATACTAAAACCCCGCCTGCGAAACGAACGGCGCTGGCCGCGGGCAACGATATGCGCCTTGATCGTATACACAGCCCCTTCTTTTAAATCGGCGATCCGGCTGAATTGAGTGCGATCCTCATACCGACGGGGAAAATAATACAGCAGGTCTTCTATTGAATAAACGCCTATTGTATTAAACGTCTTCTCTCTTTTAGGCCCCACGCCTTTAAGATACCGGATAGGGATATCGTTAGATTTTTCCATTACAGTATTATAATATATAATGAAATACGGGTAAAGGGATTAAAGGAACAAACAATCCATAACCCATGAAAAATGAACCTGCCGGTTTTTCTCGCTCAACACGATTTTCCGCCGCAAAGCTTGGCGGATGCCAATGATCTTTGGCATTTCGGTGGCTGCTGAACTCGTGTTTTTTGCTCTAGCAAAAAACCCTCGAACAGCATCGCCATCCCAAGATTGCCCCGCTCTCGCGGGGCCATGGGATACCCTCAATACCAAAGCTCCATTGGCTAAAATCGTGATTCGCTCAAAAAACCGCCAAGTTCATTTTTAGCACTATTTATTATTAGTCTACATCACCAAAATTTATTTAGAACTAACTGCTAACGGATGGCTTGGTTTAGTTTTGAGCAGGGCCTCTGGAAGCCCCGAGCGGGCACGGTTGCCCCTCGGAAGAATTATCGGGCAGAGCGAGGGGCTGGAAGGGAGTGCAGTCCTGCCACGCTGGGGCAGGACAAACGTCCCTGCGAAAAACAAACCAAGACAGCCGTTACCTTATATATAATAATTAAGGTCAGCTTTCAAGAAAGTAAAAAGCCAAAAGGAAAAAGTGTTGATTATAACTTTTAACTTTTGGCTTTTAACTTATAACTTACCGGAAATTCCCAATTACAGCTTTGCTAACGCTAACTGGCGGGAATCAAGTATCACCAGTGTTTCCCGAAGCGCAGCAGAACTTTCAGCCACATCTTCTTCCTGCAAGCGGCAAATTTCAGCAAGGCAGACGACCAGATCATCTCTTCTCGACTGCAATTCACCTTTTTGAGAACACGCAGCTACCAATTCCTTAAGGCGTTCTCCCGAAGGCACTATACCGCTGGCAACCATGTTCTTGATCTGGCCAATTTCAACATCAAGGTTGATATTCGCCAATTCTCCCTTACTTAATAGCGGGAGCTTTAAATTAAGCCCTTCGAAACTTCCCATAGGCTTGGTAATAATATTCATCGTCCGGAAATCAATACCACCTTTTTTTATAGGAGAACCTGCTGCCCGAACGTCCTGATTGACCAGAGGAGAAGAACCGCTATTTTCCAATGTCGCTAATAACGCTTGCAGCTCTTTTGCGGCACCACTGAAAGCTCCCTTAATTGTATCTTTCATTGCGGGATCATCTACGACAATTTGTTCAAATTGCTTTGCCTTAGCTTCTATAGCGCTTTTCAATATCGAAATATCAGCAGCGCTGAACACCTGCCCAGATATCTTTTCTATTGGTGCTTCCTGGCTGCCTGATTCACGCATTTTCAAATCTCGCAATAAGCTATGGTAAAAAGAATAGAGATTGGTCTGACGGTTTAAATACGCATCAGTGACTTGCGAGAACCATTGACCCGCTATTTTCTGCACTGTTGACAAACCACTTAAAACAACGTCTTTATACCCATCTTTAAGTTCCAATAATTGCTCGCCGATTTCATGCACCTTTTGGCGCACTTTATCAGCACTCGGAATCGTCTTTCCAATAGCTTCCGTATAAAGACGGACCACAGGCTCTGTCCCGGAGAAACGGATACACAACCATGAACCATCGGTAAAGACTATCTTGTAGCCGTCAGCAAAAATAGATTCGGCTATTTTCTTTCCCCCAAGCTCTGTTATTGTTTTTGCCTCAAGGTTTTCCTTTAATTCATCCAACTGCGCCTTCAGCTGCGCTTTCAAATCATCAATTTTATCAAGCGATGTTTTAGCCCTTAAATCAACTCCGCCTCTGTTATACGCAAAGAAGCCGATCTCTGCTTGTAATTTCCCAGCCAACTGCTCGGGAGTAGCTTGAGAAACTGCATTGATCTCAACCATCTTAAAGCCGGCGACTAAAGCATCTTTTTCCAATACAACATACTTCGGATCTTTCTCCTGGCTCTTAATATTGAGGCCTTGCGACTCCTCACCTGCGATAAGCGCAGGGGTTTTGGAATCAGCCAAGAGGTACTGATTGAACCATTTAAAACCAACCTTGGTCACATACAACGGACAGGACCAACGGTCAGCAATAGCCTTCATCATATGAGACGTAGGTATCGTGGTAGCAAGGGCGATATTCTCTTCATTGACGAATTTCTGGATCAAAGGTATAAGCCTTTTATAAACAGAATCTTTGTCAATAAAAGAATCCAGGTCGTTGATAGCTACACCGGATTTAGCCAACAAAGCAGCAACATCTTCCCTGCCTTGGTTATTGGTGAGCCATTGAATAAACCTTTGCTGAATAAGATACTGTGCCTCAATGGCAAAGGTCATATTGGGATCGATAAAATTACCTTCGGCAGACACAACGCCATTTCTGTCGGCATCGGGATCAGCAGAGATGGCAATCGCCTTTTTCCCTTGCGACCTTAACTCATTAACACGATACACTAAATGCTTTGAATATTCTGCTGCCGGCTCAGGCCTGTCAGGTTTCGTTACACCTGTTTCAGGGTCCCATTGCGAGAAGCTCGGATCAGGCTCAGCGTTAATGATCTCATACTGTACCCCCTCCTTTAACCCAATAGCATTCATAATGGCCCGGTAATATTCAGTAGCTGAGCCGTGCTTTGGATCTATAACAACGTAATCGAGCACTCCTTTTTCGAATGCCGTAGCTATTGCCTTAAAATCAATTATTTCCTGTAATGCCTCGATATAGAGAGGCGCTACTTTGTCCATGCTCATGGCCGTAATATTGCGTCCATGGCGGTTTTGATCAAACGGATTATCGTGCTTTGATTCCCGCAATGTATTGATATTCTTCTGCAAAGGCCCGGTGATCTCCTCTTCCGCAGGCCCTGAATGCGCGGGATTAAACTTCAGGCCATTATTATTGATTTCAACAACCGACCCATCGTCTTTGGTGATCTGATAACCGCGGCCGGGGTTATGAGAAGCGGTAAAATAAAGTGAACCCGCTGTCTTAAGCCTGCCGATCAATACCGAAACAACCGGTAAAGGACAATAATGATCGACGAAATAAACTTCAATCCCCAGCGACGCGAGTTTCTCGGCCGCTAACCTGCTGAGGTCCAAATTGGTATACGGACCGGTTGCACGAGTATCGCCGCTGATAAGTACGCCTTTTCTTCCCGGATTTCCTGCCTCTTGCAGGCGGATCTGATCAGCAGCAGCAGTTACAGTCGCGTAGAAATCGTTCAAGAACCATTCCTGCATGAACACGCCGTCTTTCATATACTGGCTTTCATCAAAACGCCATCCCGAAGTACCGAACTTAATGGGATTCTTCGTGACGAATTCAGAATATGAAGTAATAGACGATGAGCTAAACCGGGGTACTAAAGGCTTATCCCCATCATCTTCAGAAGTGATCACTGCTGTGCCCGCTTGCGCTGATGCAACAGAACCACTTAAGAACTTCTGAACCTGCGCAAAGAATTGCTGCATATCACTGACAGCTCCATCCGTAGTCGCATCCGCAGTAATAAGAACCGCTTTACGGTTACTCGCAACCAATGCTTTGACCGTGCCGATGGTTTGCGCTTTGATTAGATTCTCTGAATATTCAAGAGCGCTCGGCTGATCTACCTGCATAGGCATAAAATAGGTTGATAAGAACATTTCTCTTCCTGCTTCTATGTTTTGATGGAAAGAGTGGTTCTTATCAGGGCCTTCGCCTAATTTAGCCGCCATTTTTAAACCATTAGTAAAGATATCATACCGGGCAGCTTCTAATACTTCCCGTAACCCGGCAGTCATTCTTCCGTAGGACATAAGCTCAAGCGCCTCAAAACCCGGCTTGCTCTTGAGGATAGTAATAATTGCCGCATAAACTGCCGGCGCATTATTGAGATCAGCCCCCAACCTCTCCAACTCAGCATTCAACTCTCTTTCACCGATATGATGAGTGGCCAGAAGCGGGCCATAATATACCTTCAAAGTATTAAATTGCGAATACTTCCATTCAGCCGGAACAGAAACCTTTTCTCCCGGAGCTACCTTAGCCATTACTTCACGAGTCCCCTTTTTATACCCTTCTACCGCCGGCTGATCAACAAAACAGATATCCCACAAATATGCGATCGAGGCCACTGTTCTTTGAAAACCAAGCATTATACCGCCGATAGAATCTTTATCTTCGACATTAATGTCAAACAGAGGGTAATTATTATCTTTAAGATAAGCACCCAACTCAGAATTTGTTTCCTCACCCTTAAAGTTTATACGGACAAATACGCGGTCATTGGTATCAGCCGGCAATAAATTCTCGGAGCTTAACTTCTCCCCGTAAAAAAGCGTCACACCTTTCCCGTCTTTACCCAATGACTCTTCAAATAACTGTTCTGCCCAGATAGAAATATCCTTCATCTCCTCAGGAACGATCAAGGTCATTTTATCTTTGCGTTCGTTCTTAGCGTAAGAGTAGAGGAATGCGGCAAGTTTAAGGAACATATCGCCGTTTTCACCCTGATTCATCTTTTTGGCAGTACTTAAAACCTGCCAGACTTTTTCCGGAGCAACTAACGCCATCGGCAGGAGGAATATATTTGTCGTCGGTGCGGTAAACCGTCCGCCGATATCTCCTTTTCCATTGAGTTGAATTTCTCTCTGATTATAATCCCCGGTATCCATAGGTGAGCCTTTATCAGTGACAACCCACATGTGATCTTTTGCATCTAAACCGGATTGGCCGAAAAGTGTTTCAAAATACCTTTTATGAGAAACTGTTTCTTCGGTAGTCCCGGATTTACTAATAGGAATAACCAAAGTCTTAGCAAGAGCATTTTCCAATGAACCTTCTTTAGCGGCTATCTCATTAAGCATATCAGCGATAACTGCAGGATCAGTGGTCCTGAGGCTGTAAATCTTTACTTCCCGTTCGCCAAAGGTTGTTTTTACTGTTTGCACTGATAATCCTGAACCACCCATGCCGCAAAAGATCACATAGGTATATTTATTACGAATTGCCTCGGCGTCTTCTAAAACAGCATTGACTGCTTGAGGATTCTCAAACAACCAGTTCAGATTCATCATACCCCAACCTAAACGGTTTGCTTTACCGTCAAAACCAATTCTGGCAAAAGTCGGATCTAATTTTATTGCGTCCTCTTGAGACAAACCATAGAGTGAATTTAAGCGTGCTTCGGCTCGTTCACGTAACAATTTATCAAAAGATTCTTTGATCACTGTTTCATTTACGATATTCAACGGTGAAGCAGCAGAAACAACACTGCGTGCATCCAAATACGCCTGCCGAGCTAACGCCGCAGGAACAATGATCAAAGATTTATCCCCATCCTGGTCGTTCGCTAAAGAAGCATCCATAAGCGCATATTTTAATCCTACGACATCTCCAGCAGTAACAATAAATGTATCATTAACATAGAAGCTTTTTTGCTTGCGAGACAAAGTTTGATGAATATTAACGATCCCTAACCCTGCCTCTTTTGCCCTGACAATACGGGCATCATTTTCATTAACATCATCGGTGATAACCACTTTCTTTACACCGGCAAGCTTGAGAGCCTCTGCGGTAATATCAGAGGTATATGCTCCCGGCTTATTAGAAGAAAGCTGATCTATCGATACTGCCAGCTCCATGCCTTTCGGCAGGGACTCTTTGCTCAGATCCAAAAGATCAACCGGATTCTCACCTTTTAACGCGCGATCAAAGAGTATCATATCAGTATCGTTAACCGCGAAGAAGATACGGATATCATTTTCCAGGTCAATACCTTGAAGGTTATTATTAACGAACACGGCAAAATCCATGAGTTCGCGTAAATACTCTACTTTCATCTTCTCCCCGCCCACTTCAGCTTTCAAATTAAAGCCTAATACCGGGATACGGCCGGAAAATGTCCCGGCAGCTTTTTGGTTGCGGACAGTTTCAACTATAGTCTTGATCAAAGTTAATGCTGCTTCTTTAGTTAATGAAGCTCCTCCGATAAGCCCGCCGTCGACATTGACCATCGCCATAAGATCAGCGGCAGTCTTTGCGCTCATACTTCCACCGTATTGAATAATTATTTTATCTGCTTCACCAGGAATGATCTGAGAAAGTATCTCATTTCTAATGAACGCCTGCACCTCATCAGCTTCTGATGATTTTGCCGGACGTATGGCTTTCGGGCCGATAGCCCAGATCGGTTCATACGCAATGATGGTCATTAAGATCTGCTCTCTGGTAAGGCCGGCTAAACCTTCAGTAACTTGCGCGCGGATAAAATCCCATCCCGCTTTAGTAAGATCACCATTGGCATCACGCATGTTTGCCGGTTCTCCCATTGCCAAAACATTGATCGTATTAAAAACATCATGTGATTGAGACAAAAGCGCATTGACTTTATTATTGTCTAAATTATATGCTTCTCTGGTTTCAGAGTGGCCGGTTAAAGCGCCATCCGCGCCTAACGACCTAAGCAAGACCAAATCCGATTTGTCATTCGCCTGCACCATTAAGCGTACAGGACGATATTGGCCGTCTTTCTTGGTCCATTCTCCTTGAAGAGGCGAGCCTGCGGATAGAGACTGGGCTTTGGTAACTTCAAAATGCTCCTTCGCAGATAGATAGACCGCATTCATGATCGCGTCTTCTGTCTTCTGATCAAGCATGTTCATCAGTTCCTGGTCATATCCCCTGACTTTCTTATCCCAGACTTTCTTTTCCTTTGTATCACTTAAATCTGTCAACCCTAAAAATACCTTTGCTTCTTCTGTGATCGTAGGCTGTAGTTTCGTAACCACATCCCATACTATATTCTGCCAATGCGTACCAATATTCCCGTTCCTAATTCCAACTCCCGCTAACACCGGGAACAATTCCTTGGCTGTACCCGTGATCCCATGCTGATTGATCCGGATCCCCCATCTCTGATATATCGCGTCATTGATCGCTTTCGTCCGGTCCAAATCTATCTTCATCCCGGGAACATTACCATGCTCAGACCCATTATTAATTGCCATTAATACAGGTAATGAATTTATTCCCTGTCTTTCAATCCCTTCCAAAAACGCAATCGCTTCGGCTACCGTAGAGAGTGCATTATGGGTTCCAACTATTTCCCCGATCTCACCTTCCCACGCGCTCTTCTCTATCCCTGTCCGCTTCACGATCTCCGCGGTTACCTCATAGTTCCTTCTCTGCTGTTCTGTTTCTGTCGCTTTCGTAAAATCTACCAGCTTTGAACAGTCTATCGCATATGAACCGAACCCTGCTTCCTTTGCCATCTCCACGAACATCACCACATGGTTGATCGCTTCAGGAGTATCCTTGCTCACCGTCGCATGATCCAATTTCAACATCCAGCTCCCCGTAAACCCTTCTTGCTGCGCCGCTATATTGGCATCCCACGCTAAATCCGCAGGTAAATAATTGTCCACAAATTCCGAAATAGACCTCTGTATAATTACCGGCGCTCCTGTTTCCTTCGCCGCGCGGAATATACCACGCAATGCCACCGGGTTCCTCATGTTCACGCTCAATACTATTACATCCCCCTGCTTCTCTATCTCTTTATAAAACTCTCGGCTCTTCTCTATTCCTATAGGTGCCGAAAAACTCCTTGTTGCAATAGGTGAACCGGATGCGCGGGAATTCAATACCAAAAGGCTTGATTCCAAAGCTTGCGCAATTTGAGCAGGCATTAACGCGTCTTTCTTTAAAATATATGTACCTTTTGAGCTATCTTTATAAACTAAGGAAACGGTAAAAGGATAATCTCCCTGCTCTTTCACATGAAAACCAGAATAAACCCTGCCAGTTTCATCAGTTAACCCCTTTATTTCAACGCTTGCATGCAGATTTCTATACTTACTATTTGCGGCTTTGATCCTCTGGCCTATAATTAAAGCATTTTGTTCATAGACATTTTGGGAAACAACAGGAGAACCTGAAGATTTCTTTCCTTTGCCTTTTTGAGCTACAAACATTTCTCCGGTTAAAGGCAAAGTATCTACAGAAACTAACCCTCCTTTACCAGCCATGATTCCCGGCATATCTAATACGCCGCCGTATTTATTGACCGCTATTCTCGAAAAATCTTCACCGCCGCTAAAATAGCTCCTGATCACCTGTCCCGAAGGAGTACGCACCGGCACCTTAATATCATATTCTCCTTCTTTAAAAGATTTCTGATATGCTTTAAAATAGGTATTTTTTGACCAATTCTCTTTGGAAGTCAAACCTGTTAACTCATTTTTATCTATAAGCGCGGGATATTGCCCTGCTTTACCTGCGAATTGAGATTTAAACCAGCGGGATAATACCAGCGAATAAAAAACCTGGCGAAGAGAGGCGTAACGCTTTGCCGTATTGATCTCTTTAGTAAGTTTAGGAATAATCAACTCACGGATAATTTCAGAAGAATACTCATTTAACGCCTTCATGCGGGCATCTTTAAAATTATACATCGAGGAATCTTTCAGGTAATCCTGTTCCAGCATGACTTTCATCGTGGCTTTATAGATGTAGGCGCTATCACCGCTTTCTCTGATGATAATTTCATTAGGCACTATCCAGGGACGGGTCAAAGTTGGGATAGAAACATTTTCAGTGCCGAATAATGCTTCGGCTTTCTTATATAATTTATCCCAGTACAATTTCCCTTCAGTAGTTTCCGGAGAAGTAAACTTTGCGGTATCTTTCTTAAGTTGCAGGTCAGCTTCTAACATGATCTTGCCGACATCAGTCATACCCAGCTTATTATCGATAACCTCATTCTCAGAGTCCGGCCTTAAATTAACCCAGAAAGTATCATTGGTAAGAGTTACTCCAATAAGAAAATAATTTAATAACGTGCGGGTCGATGCTTCAAGTTCTGAAGACCCAAGATTCTTGACATCGCCACGATCCAAAAGGACCTTAAGATTATCGCCTGTGGAGTCGTAAGAGAAATACCGTAGATGGACAGGACGGAATTTGTCCCCGACGAAATTGCTGTGTACTTGAGAAAGGTAATTGCCCAGCTTTAATTCTGCGGCAACCTGAGCAAAACTTACTTGTTGAAATAAAAGTCCAAAACTCAGCACCAAAGAAACAATCTTACGCACCATTGCCTACACTCCTTTTAATAAGGTTTCGAAAAGTTTTTATTATTATAATAAAAAAAATCCGGTCGACCCTGTTTCTATCAATCCGGATAATACACGTGGCACCCTCGATTACCTCCATAATCAAGGGACTCCAGAAAACGCTTTCAAAACTTACTTGTAATAGTTTGCCATTTTTCCTAAATCTTGTCAAGTAAAATTATATTTTTTTTCAGCGAGCTTGAAATCTTACCATCCTTATGGCATATTTATTTTGTAGGAAGAACATATTAAGGATCTTTTAACAGGAGGTCGTTTGGATAGCGAAAGCTACCAGGCCTATCCCCTACGGACTCGCGCCGGGTGTTGTCGGCGCTTTTCTGTTTTATATGGCCATTTAAAGATAGGCCTTTTCAATATAACCACTTACCATTAAATGAGTTAACTAATAATCTGCAAAAGATTAATCCCTGTTTTAGGGTCAATTTCTTTGGTTGCCTTAATCCCTTTTAATTCAAATACCACAGCCTCTATCACCAAAAAGACCTTAGAATCTTTCCTCACGCAGCCAGTAAGTACCTTGTTTTTCTTACCCATTGAGGCATGGATATGTATCTGCGGTCCTGTTTTATTGGTAAAAACACTTCCTATACCCATTACTTCCCACCCATCTTTAAAAGCAACCCAATTCGGCTCAGGCGGGATTACCGGTTTTTTCGGGCCGGTCACTAAATTCCCTTTTTTAAGCGCGCCTAAGAAAATCATCGTAGCCGACTTAACCCCTTCTTTTTTCAGGAAAACGTTTAATTTGTCAATTACCACATCATCATCTTCAAATTTCAATACAAAAACCCTGCCGATAGTTCCTTTGGTATATTGCATTAATGAACCTCCTCTTACATATTTTCAACCCGATGAGGAATGATCTTACGAAATTCCTCGATCACCGAAAGCAACTGCTCTTTTGTTTTTGCTGAACACGATTTTTCTCTGATAGGGCGCGCGTAACGAAAACCCCGGGTATACCAATGAAAAAACTTCCGGAATATGACAATACCGATTTTTTCTCCGTGAAAAGCGATACTTGCTTCCAAATGGTCAATAATTACTTTTGCGACATCATCCCTATCAGGTTTAGGAAGGATCGCACCATTTTTTAAGAATGCCGTGATTTCCTTAAAAAGCCAGGGGTACCCCAACCCTCCGCGAGCGATCAAAATACCATCGCAACCCGTCTCATCAAACATTTTTTTAGCAAGCGCAGCAGAAAGAATATCGCCGCTGGCAATAATAGGAATGTGTAACGCGCGCTTAACTTCCCTGATGATATCGTAATCGACTTTTCCGCTATATCCCTGCTCCCTGGTCCTGCCGTGAATAAAAAGTGCGCTTATTCCCGCATCCTGCGCGTGAAGAGCGACGTCCCTGGCATTTATTAGATCTTTACTCCAACCAGCGCGTATCTTGACCGTTACCGGCAAACGGGAACGCTCAACCAATATTTTAAGTAGATCCTGCAGCTTCTTGGGATGATTAAGTAAACTTGCCCCTTCTCCGCGGCGAGTAACTTTCTTTTCAGGACAGGCGGCATTAAAATCCAAAACATCAACAGGGTACTGCTCAATGATTGCCAGTGCTTTCAGGATATACGCAGGCTCTGTACCTAAGAGCTGCACCCCAAGAGGCTTATCCCCGGGATCCCCAGCGAGCATCTGTTTACTCTTCTTACTTTTACTGCTTAAAGAACGGGCGTTGAGCATCTCAACAAACGCCAATTCGCAACCGAACTTCCGGTTCAAGAGCCGAAACGGCAGATCACTAATACCTGATAAAGGAGCAAGGATAAGATTTGATTTTAATTTTAGATTACCTATAGTAAGCATAGCGCAACAAAAACCCCCGAATTAACGGGGGCTTATTTTAACATATATATATATCCCTGGGATTTATAAGATTAATCGCGCGTTTTTCTTTAACGGGTGGCTTTGGATATCCGCCACGATCTCTTCAGAGATTCCCGGTTTACCCAGCTTATAATACATATAATTTTTATACCCCTCGACTCCCGGCTGGTCAAAGGCGTTGACATTCAACAACTCTCCCTCAAAAGCAGTCGCCATTTCAAAGAAAAACAAAAGCGCTCCCCAATGATATGCGGATACTTCAGGCATAATGATCGCGCAATTCGGCCGTGATTCCCTGACCAGCGCCCAGGCCGTTGCCTCCTGCGCTAATGCCATCAATTCAGAAAGCTTTTTCCCCGACAAAATATCCCCTTTTACCGCAATCGTCATGTCACGCTTAAATTTCTCTGTCCGGATAAAGGTGACCACCTTATCATGCTCGCCTTCAATATTGTTCTGCTGAATAGAATGTAAATCATTGGTTCCCCGGCAGGACACCGGCGTTCTGCCGACATTAACGACCTGGCCTTTATCGCGCAGCCAATCTTCCGACCCATCAGCTGCTGTCACGATCTTTCTGGCGAATTTCTTCCCTAAGCTTTCTGCCAACAATTGCACATACCAGTCAGCAGTAGACTTGAGCGTCTCAGAAAAAGGCATCATAACCGCCAGTGACTTTCCTTTTTTACGGTAAAGGATAGCATGCAGCAAAGCGTACATATACGCGGGATTCTTATAGACATCTTTATTACTACAGCGTTTTTCCATCGCTTTCATCCCATCAAAGACTTTTTGGATATCAACGCCAATAATAGCCAAATGCAAGAGCCCCATATTAAATTCTGAAAACCTACCTCCGACTCCCGGCAATAACGGCAGATTCCTGAAACTCAAAGGGTCTTTCTTTTGTTCTTCGGTAATTTTCTTGCGTAAACTTCCTGATTGCGGATCGGTAACCGCTACGATCTGCCTGCCATAGTTTTTCCCCACCGCTTTCTTAAGCCACTGTTCTACGATCATAAACGCAGCCTTTGTTTCAGCGGTCTCCCCCGATTTTGATATCACCACCACAAACGTTTTCTTTGGGTTGAGATTCTTTAAAAGCACTGATAACGTGTCCGGATCAAGGTTATTTCCTTCGAAATAAATACGGGGGCGCTTATTGCGAACAGGGCTGAATTCATTATAATACGGGGCGCATAAGGCATCCTGAGCAGCTTTGACCCCCAAATATGAACCGCCGATACCTAATGAAATGATACAATCATACTTCTTAACGATCTGGGCGCTTATTTTCTTAATACCGTTGATCACCTCTTTATCCTGATACTGCAATTGCGTCCATTCCAGGCCGAACTTTACCCGCATCCCTTTATCGGCAATAACCTTTTGCAAATGCTGGGCTGCCGCATTGATATCCTGATCCATGGCAGCAATATCGTTTTCTGTTACACCGTGCGTTTCGGTAACATTGGCACTAAACATATTATTAAAATCAAACCTGATTTCTTCCATCACAAGCTCCCTTTTTTCATTATTATGAGACAGCCTATTTCTTGAGGAATTTATCGCTGAAACTGTCAATCTGTTTCTGCAGGCTCATCAGGCTTTCTTCAAGGCGCTGATTTGAGCGAATGATCCCGAGGTTAGAATTAACGATATCCTGATTGTTTTGGTTACTTAAAACCAAACGGCTTTCCAGAATATTTAATTTTAGTAATACCATGACTAAAACCAGGGCGATTATGGCTTGCAGGATAACATTCACGAATTTCATAGATACTCCTAATGTTTTTTAGGCTAGAACTGAGGTTTTTTAAAAAGAGCTTTATCTTTTATACCCGCGCAAATCCTGTTTTGGATCCAATTTACAATGGTAACCACTTCTTCCTTGGGGGCATCAACAAATTCTATCCCAAGGATAAAACCAGACACATCACGCACTTTCTTTTCTTTAATATTCTTTATTTTACCAGTACCTGCAAACCGTTTATCGAGTACATCTATTTTTACTTCAAAATCGACCTTAGAATCAACGGGGATAATATCTTTTAAAAATATTCCCATACCTTTAAAACCTATATTCACGAGTTCAACGGTAAGATCTTTCGGCTCACTATTTACCGACTTAATAACGACGCTTCCGCTCACATCATACCGTATGTAATATCTTCGTTCCTGCATTCCACAGCCTCACGATTGGTTATTGATATTTTCCTCTTCTAAAATATCTTACCATTAAGCAAGGAACAGTTCAAATACTATCTCGCCGCAGCACCCCAGCATATCGGATTGCTGGGTGCGATTAGCGCGGAGTGCCCCTACATAAGGTTATCCATCGCATCAGCATTTTTACCCGTTATCCCCAACAAATCCGGGACTGTCACGAAGTGATACCCTCTTGCCTCAAGAGCAATGATGATTTTTGAAAGAGCATCAATAGTCGGCTGACAGCTATTGCGCTGCTTGAGCCTTCTACCATCATGCAAAATAATAATAGAGCCGTTCCTGACATTACCAATAATCCTCTTGGCGATGGTCCCGGCTTTTTTTGACTCCCAATCGAAGCCGCTGACTGACCATTTAATAATAGTATAGCCGTGCTTTCCGGCTTCCTTGAACACCCAGGCATTTTCGATCCCATACGGAGGCCTAAACAAAAACAATTCCTGGCCGCAATACTTTCTTACGGCTTCTTCGGTATTCCTGATTTGTTTACGTATCATCACAGGCTCTTCCATAAACATATCGGGGTGTGAATAGGAATGATTCCCTATCGCATGGCCATCATTAATAATACGGGTAAATATCTCAGGATACTTTTCCACATTCTTGCCAATCACAAAAAAAGTCGCCTTAACATTATATTTTTTCAGTTCCTGAAGTATCTGCAATGTATCTTTACTCGGCCCATCATCAAACGTAAGAGCGATTTTGCGCGCAGTCGTTACCCCATGCCAATAGACTCTCCCCTTTTTATCGACTTTTTGATGCAAATCTCCCTGAGCCAAAGGGCAATATCCCGACAGAGATAAAAACAGGCAAATCACAACGCTTATTACTATTTTATTTTTCATTACTTCTCTGTTAATCTCCCTTAAAAAACCACCCGGTAAAGTCGCTGCTTCAGTCCGGCCCCAAGAAAATATGGACAAAAAAAGGAAAAAAGAGTATGCTATTTTCTGGTAATACCCCGCGCTATCGCACCCAGCCTAATTGGTGTGACTGGGGTGCTGCGACTGCACCCGGCGCTGATTGGAAATTGCGCCGGTACGCGGCTTTCTGCCGCGGAATTGCGTGGGTGTTTCGCTTTCTGATAACACCCGGCGCTTATAGGTATTGCGCCGGTGTTTCGCTTTCTGCGAAAGGAGCAAAAAATGGCTTATGTCAAACACGGCGATACGGTCAAAACCCATTATACCGGCACATTAAACGATGGAACTATTTTCGATGATTCACTTACCCGGGAACCTTTACAATTCAAAGTAGGCGATAACGCGCTTATCCCCGGCTTTGAAGAAGCAATAATCGGCATGAAAACCGGAGAATGGAAAACAGTCAAGATATCCGCGGAAAAAGCGTATGGCCGGTACCGGCAAGATTTAGTCATCGCGGCTGAACTAAGAAATCTACCACCGGATATTCACCCGGTAGTCGGACAACAATTGCAGATTAACCAGGATAACGGGACACCTCTTATTGTAACGATAACAGAAATTACCAAAACAAAAGTCGTACTCGATGCCAATCACCCCTTAGCAGGAGAAGACCTCACCTTCGAAATAAACCTGGTAGAAATCCTGCCGCCCTGATACACTCCCCTTACTCAAGGATAAATTCGTTTGACTTCGCCGTATTCCAAACTATTCCGTTGAGGCTATTATTCTTTTTGACTCCAAATATAATGGTTAATCGATACGTACCAGGCGCCGGGACAGGAGAAAGTTTTTTCATATAAATAGACGGTTTCCAAAGAAAACTCAAAACCTCTCCAGCAGCGATTTCTTTTAGTTCTAAAACATCATCCTTACATCCCAACCCGCGGCAGCGTGTCGGGAATGCATCCCAGGTCAACGCGGTCCGTTTTTTTTCAAAGTTTGAAATAGCAAACTCCGGAGTAGCTGTTGCAGCCGCTGAAAGAATACCGGTTTTGCGTTCATTAGCGATACTTACCTTTATTTTCTCTTTGCGCGCATAAGCAGTCTTATCAGTTGTCACGAGTACCTCTTGAGCATAAACACTCCTCAAGAAAATAATACTTATCACAATGAGAAAAAACGAGCCCCTAGGTTTTATCATTGGATGAAACGCCCTTTTGAACCCCATCGATAATCCGTTGAATTATTGTCCCATCAACCTTGGTGAATTCAACACCAATGCGAAACAACTGCTTACCGTCTTTTTCTAAGGCGAGAGAATATTTGATCTTCCCAATCCCGATCAGGGACTTTTCAAGGAACTTATTTATCAGGATAAAATCGGCTTCCGCTCCAACCGGCAGGTTTTCTTGCGCGTACGCTCCAACACCTAAAGCACAAATATCCACTAACTCCCCCCGGATAGTACGGGACATATCGCTCTTCAACTTAATAATTATCTGCCCTTCAACCGTATACCGTCTGTATTTACGCTGTTCTTCCATACGTTCTCTTTCCTTTTGTTGTTCGTTCTAGAAAATAACACCTTTATTTATTATAACGCATAGTTAAGAAATCAAAAGATTTATTCTTGAAAAAATAACGTTTTCAAAAACCAGCACAAAACACTTGATTTACTCTTATACATACGATATACTTCAACTATACTTTGGAGGAAGTAAAAAATCGGGTCTTATTTTCTCTTTTTCATGAGAAAATAAGGCTTTTTTTTTAACCAGCCACAAAAGGAGAAAAGAATGAAACGGATAAAATCCTGTTGTTTCCTGATACTTGCAATACTCTTGTTTACAATCGGCATCTGTGAAGCCGCAAATCTTCTGCTCAATCCTGGCTTTGAAAACGGATTGAATGACTGGCAGGAAATATGGGGATTCCCCAGTATATTAAGCAGCGACCAGCATCACGCAGGGGCATTCTCTGCCAGTAAGGAAGTCGGTTTTGTTTATAAAGAATACTGGAGCCAGATCGCTCAAGATATCGCCATAGCTCCGGGAGAACCGATATACGCCAGGATTTACGCGATGAGCACTTTTAACCCTGAAAGCACTGCCCGCGCAGGACTTATGCTCCAGTTTCTCGATGCGAATGGCAATGTCATTGGGGCTACCATCAATTCCAGTAAAATCGGAGGAAAAACTCCCTGGAGGCTTTTAGAGCTTACCGCCAAGAATGCGCCTGCGCGCAGCGTTAAAGCCAGGCTCAGCGGGTATCTGTGGGCCCAAATAGGAGACTCTCGCTCTTTACAGAAAGGAAAAGTCTATTTCGATGATGCCTTTGCTGATAAACACTATCAACTTCCTAAGCCGCAAACAGCATTACTTAATCAGGGTTTTGAGAATGGGTTGAACGAATGGATCGACGTTTATGGCTATCCCGCAGTAGTAACTAAAAACCCTATCCACTCAGGCATCTACGCGGCGCGTAAAAGCGTAGCAACAGTAGCTACCCAGGATTATTGGAGTGAACTCAGGCAAGAAATAAAATGCCCCGCGGGCAAAAAGGTAGTTGCTTCTGTTTTCGCCAAAACAATAATGAATGTCCAAGCCAATGCAAAAGCAGGACTGCAAATTTCCCTACTGAACGCTTCCAACAAGGTCCTCAAAAGCTATTCTACCGTGATCGGAGGAAAAACCGATTGGAAGAAACTGGCGCTCTCGGTCTCAAAAACGCCTACGGGCACTGCTAAAGTCTTGTTAAGCATATTTTTGTATGCCCCGCGCGGCGATCAAATTTCTGTAGACGGAAAAGGGTATTTTGACGATACACGATTAGCGATAACGACCCCGGCAACCGCAAGCAGTCCTGAAGAAGCGAGCGCTACTATAGACGATAAAGCGGCAGTTGTAGAAAACGGGATAATGCCCGACAATCTTATAACTGACAACAGCGCGCTTACCGTAATAAGCGATTAATTAAGAAAAAGAAGCGGGGCTCCTTTTTGATACCGGGCCCCGCTTTTTTCTTTTGAGCAAAAGCGCTACTTTCTGAAAAACAAAAATACCAATACTGCAGCAATGACCGCCCCCAGGGCCCAATAAACCCAGGGAAAAGAATTAGACGGCCGATAGTATGGATTTTTTCTTGAGTTCCATCCTGAAAATGAAGCTTTTTTATTTTCAACCGTTACATCGCAAGCGTCAACAGTTTCCTGGGGGCTATCGCTCCAACAGGTAAATTGCACCCCTTTCTCCGTTATACGCGAATCCCGGGCATCTATCACTAAACCGCGGCTGGAGCGTTCCAGAAGCCCTGTTATCAAAACGTCGGATATTTCTATTGCTCTTTCTGAAAAACCGGATGTCGTAAAAAAAGAACGCAGCATATACCGTAGGAACTTCCGCGCGACCTCCTCATTACGCACACAGATATGCGCATGCTTCTCCTCACGCGAAGAAAATAAAATACTGCTTCCGAAAGCAGCGCACAAGTCAGAATACCGGCTGATATCACTTTTAAATATTTCAAGATCAATTGAAGAGATCTGCGCTAAAGTCGGGACCCTCTTGACATCAATCCAATCTACCTCATATTGAGAAATATCTTTAAATGCTAATAACCCTTTTTTAGGAAATACACAAATCCCCTCTTTCTCATCAATAAACTCAAGCTCAGGCACTTTGAGGTTCTTGATCACCTTAAAAGCTTGAGTATTTATCACTGAGCCAAAACCGAATAAAACGACCTTTTCAGCTTCAATCGAATCTTGCAATAACAGAAAAGCTTCAGAAAACGTAAGCGGACTAAAATATAACTGCCACCATTGATTCTTTTTAACAGCTTTAAACCAAATTTGATCTTTTCCCGGCACAGGAAACTCCTTTCTTTATCAATATATCTACAACTGGGACGCTTACCTAAACTTACTCCTACTTACTTATATTTAATTATATATACTCAATATTACTCTTATTATATTATTAATACCTAAAGTTAACAGACATTGATAATTTTCTGTCTTACCGACGATAGACACATATTACCTAAACTTACTTAGTATTACCTATACATACTTATTATTACTCGTACGCACTTTTGCTTCAAACAATAGGCCTTCCAACGCCATAACTATGTTTATTATCTCACAATAATCCTTCAGACTCAAGGGATTTAAAACAAAAAAACCTGCCTTTTCAAAGCAGGTTATCTTAAGATAAAATATTTAGGTAAGGGGTGGCGTATCGCCTAAGGTTCTTGCCCATATCCGTCTGCCACCCCTTTATCTGGGTAACTTTCGACCCCGAAATTGATTGAGACGGATGCGAGATGGGGTTAATCAAGAACAATATTAGTATAACACATTAACCTCAACCATGCCACCTGATGGAACGAAAATTACCCGTCGATAAAACAAAAAAATACTATTTTCCTGAAATAATTCTTCTCCTTAAAACAAAAAGCCCACCTTATATCAAGATGGGCTTTTGTTTGTTTATTAAAGCTTAATCGCCGTAAACTACGGTTGTATACTCGCCGTAAAGGCCTAAGATATTCTTTGTTTCATAATCAACATATTTGATTTTGGTGATCTTGCCGTTTTCCATAGCGGCTTTAATACTGGCATCACCGGTAGCAACAAGCCCTAATATTGAAGTGGCTTTTGACATACCTACTTTATTTCCTGACCCAGCATCACCCGCGGCAACCGGAGATTTGATCTCGGTATAAAAAGCCCCGTACGGATACGGTGTAGCGCAACCGGATAAAAGGACTCCTGCTGCAAAAATTATTACCAGCACTCCTACTGCTTTCTTCATCTCTACCTCCTTTTGCTCACACTTCTTTTTCCTACAATGACAGTATAAATATTATACCTCTGCCAACTACCTTGTCAACCTCAAAATACCCCTGTAAAATAAAAATCCCAAGCCATAACTAAAGCTTGGGATCGGGGAAGAAAACATCTTTTATTTCTTTACTTCTGCTGGGATTTTAAAAGCGGGTTTTGAAAACGTAAGTAAATCCACCTTTGCTGAATTCAGGCTTACCTTTAAGCTTAAACACTCTTACACTACATTTATCTTTAACCCACGCCTCAACTTCTTTCGCTTTATAATACGGGGACCAAATATCGATCCCAAATACCTTTGCCCACTCTTGGCGTATCATCTTTTCTTCGCTTACCTTTGGCGTATTATAGAACGAGCGAAATGCCTGACGGCTGGCGGCGATAGTGTCGCTGCGTCCTTGCTCCAAGTATTCTCTCGGCAACAATTGAAATTGCGGCCACTGCACAGGCTTATCCATGAAATCATCGGAGTTATCATAGAGATGCTCAAGGATTTTTTCTCGAGGCTCTATAACATTATTTTTCATTATGATGATTTTCTCAAGAGCTACGATATTCTCTCTTGATAAGAAGCCATACGGGATTTTTGGGTTAACAAAAGCATCCTGAGCAGCAAGAGGCACAGTGAGATACCCAATTAAACATACTAAGACTACTACTCTGATAATCAAATGCATCGCGCCCTCCGGAAACAAAAAAACCTATTCTCAAAAGAATAGGTTTGCAAAATGCGGTGTTTACTTCGGCAACCCAGCTGCCTTTCTTTAGATCAAGTGAAGGCCTGTGGCTTTGCGTCCTACCCTTTCGGGAAGTTTGCCTTTTCGTTCATTTTATGACATAACTTCTTAGTTTCTAAACAGTTTACTCCTAATTAAAATATAACATATAATCGAACATATTACCATGTCGCTTGGCAAGTAAATTAATAGATACGAGTCTTCACCTTTATTTCCAAAGGATTTTAAGGGGATTTCGTACCGGTATCCGGCTATAGCGGTATTTCGGGTACCCGATCATCATGGCCGCGCCTGCTAAGGCTCTTGAGGACAGCCCGACGGACTTTCTTACCTCTTCTGACATCGAAAGCGCCATTGCCACGTATCCGCCCCAGCATGCTCCCAGTCCGAGCCCGAACGCCGCAAGCTCCAAATATTCTCCCGCGATGGTGCATGACTGAGGGACCATCGGATCATCCTTAAGCCCGTAAGCGACGGCAACGCACGGCGCTCCCCTGCAGATCATATCATTCCCTTTCTTCCAAGATTGGACCAAACGTTCAAAACGTAGAGACTGGGCTAAAGGAGAGTTGTTCTCTAAAAGCCCCTCCATCCAGCCGGTTACCGCTGCGACGAGTCCGCGCACTTTATTGTTTCCCATGACCACCAGCCAGTTGACCGGCTGACGGTTGATCCCTGAAGGAGCGTATCGGGCGATATCAAGGAGCTTCTCGACCAATTCTTTCTTAACAGGTTCGGATTTGTACACGCGGATCGAACGCCTGCCTTTTAAGAAGAGCTCGACCTGCTCCGCGTTCGGTAATTTCGCCGGATCAAGCGGCATTGAGTTATCAGGGCTCATCGTTGACAGCGTGATAGCGCCATAGGGGCAGGCCGAGAAACAGTGTCCGCAATTTATACAAATATCTCCGCCGCCGTCCACGAATTCCGGAACGCGCTCTTTCTCATTCATCCGCACGATCTTAATCGGGCAGACTTCCACGCATATCCCGTCTTTATTGCATTTCTTTTTATCAACCTGGAAAGTGACCATAGTCTCGCCTACACCTATTCTTCATTTGCCTGGAACACGCCCCGCGTTTTTCTCAACTATTTCAGCGGCACGGCTCAATTCTTCTAAAATCTCCAGGCATTCCTGCTTACTAAATCGGCCGATATTATTAAATAACCATTCGCCTCTCTTAAGTGAATCAATTGCCCGGCTATAATAAATCTTATTTCCTTTTAAGAAGGCATTTTGAGTAGGCCGGGGATAGGATAGGACAAAAAGTTTTTCTTTTTGCACGGGACAACGCACTTCAATACACGGATTCATATTATTATTCTCATTATCCCCCATAAAATAAGATACCGATATTTTTCTTCCTTTGTAAAACCCCGTCAGGGATTTAACAAGAAATGAATTATTCACAGAAACCCCTTCTAAAACCTCTGAGAAAGAATCGATCGCAAGGTCAGCCCTTTCATACAGACGCCTGTAGCTATAAATCACAATAATAACCACAACCACGATTATAAATAGATAAAACGCGCTGATTGGGCACATAAATAACGCCTCCTCTCTCGATTAGTATTTATTATACCTCACCAAAAATAAATCCCAAGTACTTTTCAAGGAAGTCAAACCGGGTCACCAGTGCCCCAGTGTTATCGATATAAAACAAAAATTCCCAAGCCCTTATTGGGGGTTGGGATATTTGTTTAGGAACCTGATTATTTATATATGGTTATGTACAACGTCTAGGAATCCCAGCCAATAAGCTTGTCAACTCTAAAATGCCCCTGTCAATTCTCGAGCGAATGTCGATTTTAGCAAAAGCAGCTTGAGCAGCGAGGGCATCCCGAGGCCAGCCGAAAGGCTGGCAATCTCGGGACGGCGATGCTGTTTGAGCACTTTTTACTAGAGTAAAAAGTACGAGTTCAGCAGCCGCCGAGCTGCGAAAGATCTTTTGCGTAATCCCGGCTTTGCCTGGATATAAAATCGACCTGAGCGAGAGAATTGGCAGGGGCATTTTGGGTAGAAGATAATTTTGTTGCATTCGGCGGAGTAAATAAAAAAGCCAGAGAAATTAATCCCTGGCTTTTTTATTTTAAGGAGCACCGACCTACTCTCACATACCCTTACGAGTACACTACCATCGGCCCTGAGGGGCTTAACTACCGTATTCGGAATGGGAACGGGTGTTTCCCCCTCGGTAAAAGCACTCCAAATATTTTTGCTTTATTTGAAAAGCAATTTAGAGTATCAACAACTACAAATATAAGGTAAACTTACAATATAACAACCGAGAAAAAAGTTAAAGGTCAAGCCGATTGGCTGATTAGTACGCGTTAGCTTAAATCCTTACGGACCTTACACACCGCGCCTATCAAGGTCGTAGTCTACAACCTGCCTTCATGGCCTTGCGACCAAGGGATATCTAATCTTGAGGTGGGCTTGGCACTTAGATGCTTTCAGCGCTTATCCCTTATGAACATAGCTACCCAGCCTTTGCCCTTGGCAGAACAACTGGAACACCAGTGGTTCACTTCTCCAGGTCCTCTCGTACTGTGGAGAACTCCCCTTCAAATATCCTTACGCCCACATCAGATAGAGACCGAACTGTCTCACGACGTTCTAAACCCAGCTCGCGTACCCTTTTAACCGGCGAACAGCCGGACCCTTGGGACCTTATGCAGCCCCAGGATAGGATGAGCCGACATCGCAATATGCTCCACGCTCTCGCGTGGTATTAGACTATATCTTCACCCGCCGCTGTTTCAATGGCGGGGTTGGCGTGTGATAGTTATTGATGTCATTCAACTATCTCATCCTTCACATTGTAACACCTTCTGTGTCGGAATCAGTCGTTACGGGGTCTGATTAATCGCTGGCTTCTCTCGGAGACAAAAGTTTATAACACGGCACCTATACTACAACATAAACCAATACATAATGTATATTCAGAGTTTACGTAATATATATACCAATTAAAACTATTATGTCACCAAGAGAAAAGACCACACGATAACTGCTTATTTTTGTCAGACTTCCCACGGTATTGCCCTTATTCGTCGGGTTCCACCGTTATTAGCCAATACATGTCCGGAATTACTTCCGGACCACCCCTGTATGTCGAGGTGCCAAACTGGACTGTCGATGTGAACTCTCGAGTCCAATAAGCCTGTTATCCCCAGAGTACCTATTATCCGTTGAGCGATGGCAATTCCACATTAAACCATCGGATCATTAGCCCCTACTTTCGTACCTGCGCGTCCTGTCGGATTTGCAGTCAAGCTGGCATGTGCGCTTACACTCCACAGGCGATTGCCGACCGCCTTGAGCCAACCTTTGGGCCCCTTCGTTACATTTTAGAAGGGAACCGCCCCAGTCAAACTGCCCACCTACCACTGTCCCTCTCGTCGATTCAGACAACGAGGTTAGAATTTTAGCACAATAAGGGTGGTATTTCACATTGCGGCTCATCCCGACCTAGCGGCCAGGACTCAAAGCCTCCCACCTATGCTACACATATTGAACCAAAATGCAATAATAGGCTACAGTAAAGGTTCTGGGGTCTTTTCGTCTTGATGCGGGTAGACGGCATCTTCACCGCCACTACAATTTCGCCGAGTCTCTCGTTGAGACAGCGCCCAGATTGTTACACCATTCGTGCGCGTGGGAACTTGCCCCACAAGGAATTTCGCTACCTTAGGACCGTTATAGTTACGGCCGCCGTTTACTGGGGCTTCGGTTCAATGCTTCGCAAAGATTACTCTCCGCTGACAAATCCCCTTAACCTTCCAGCACTGGGCAGGTGTCACACCCTATACTTCCTCTTGCGAGTTTGCAGAGTGCTGTGTTTTTACTAAACAGTCACCCGGGCCACTTTATTGTAACCTTTGATCTTTCAATCAAAGGCACCGCTTCTTGCGAACTTACGCGGCTAATGAGCCGAGTTCCTTAACGAGAGTTATCTCGAGCGCCTTACCATATTCTGGCAGTCTACCTGTGTCGGGTTGTGGTACGTGTAAATTATCAACTTCCCTTTGTGCTTTTCTTGGCAGTATAGCATTACATCACTTCCCCCTCGGAATCCTCAGGGTCCCCTCTCTACCTTGCGATAGAAAGAACGCAGACATCCAACACTGCGCAGCTATAGGCTTGCTGCGTCACACAAAGAGTATAACGCCAATAACTTAGTATCCGAATATTAACGGATTATCCATCGTCTACGCCATTTGGCCTCAACTTAGGCACGACTAACCCTGGGTGGATTAACCTTCCCCAGGAAACCTTAGACTTGCGGCGCACCTGTTTCTCGCAGGTGTTTTCGCTACTTATACCGACATAATCCCTTGTTCAGTGTCCACTCATCCTCACGGTTGAGATTCATCCAACTGAACAATGCTCCCCTACCGCTTGCGCCACCGAAGTGGCACAAACCCTCACCTTCGGTAATAGGCTTGAGCCCCGATCATCTTTGGCGCAAATTCGCTCGGCCAGTGAGCTGTTACGCACTCTTTAAATGATGGCTGCCTCTGAGCCAACATCCTGGCTGTCTAAGCGAACTCACATCCTTTACCACTTAGCCTATTCTTAGGGACCTTAGATGGAGGTCTGGGCTGATTCCCTTTTGACGCCGGAGCTTGGCCCCCAGCGTCTTACTCCTAGGATAGTCATCATAGTATTCGAAGTTTGGTTGGACCCAGCAAGTCGGTAGACTCCCGCGGTCCATTCAGTACTCTACCCCTATGATGTAGTGTCCTAAGGCGAACCCTAGAATTGTTTCGGGGAGAACCAGCAATTTCTGAGTTTGATTAGTCTTTCGCTCCGATCCACAGCTCATCCCGCAGTTTTTCAACACTGATGGGTTCGCACGTCCACCTCGATTTCTCGAGGCTTCCCGCTGGCCATGGATAGATCACTCAGCTTCGGGTCTATTCCTGCAAGCTATTCGCCCAGTTAGGACTTGGTTTCCCTACGCCTCCGCAAATTGCTTTCACAATTTACTTAAACTCGCTTACAAGAATAACTCGTCGGTCCATTATGCAAAAGGTACGCAGTCAGGCATTCTATTCGCTTGCGCAAATAGCATAGCCCTCCTACCGCTTGTATGTCTATGATTTTAGGTTCTATTTCACTCCCCTCCCGGGGTTCTTTTCAACTTTCCCTCACGGTACTTGTGCGCTATCGGTTTAGGTGTAGTATTTAGCCTTAGACCGTGGTCGGCCCAGATTCCCACAGGATTTCCCGTGTCCCGTGGTACTTGGGATGCCTCTAGACGATATTAGAATTTCGCATACGAGACTTTCACTCTCTATGGTATACCTTTCCAGGTATTTCCGCTATCCCTCTATCTATCATATCAAGGTCCCACAACCCCCATTTCTTCTTGCGAAGAAATGGGTTTAGGCTGATCCCTGTTCGCTCGCCGCTACTGGGGGAATCTCATTAGATTTCTCTTCCTCAGGTTACTTAGATGTTTCAATTCACCTGGTTCGCCATCAGCAACTATGAATTCATCGCTGAGTATTTGATATTTCTATCAAATAGGTTTCCCCATTCGGAAATCCTCGGATCAAAGCCAGTTTGCGGCTCCCCGAGGCATATCGGTGCTTACCCCGTCCTTCATCGCCTCACCTAACCAAGTCATCCGTGCATAGACACTTTGTAGCTTGACCGAAAAACTTAGTTCTCGATTTATTAATTGTAGTTTTACCCTATATTCGTAGTTGTCAAAGAACATAAATCCACGCAACAAAGCGTGAAATAAAATTTATGTCAAAATTTACTTGTCGGAAGAACGGTGTGGCGTCGCACTCGCGATGCGCTCGTGGCACTCCGCTCGCTACGGCGCTTGTCGCGCCGTTTAACGCTCGCTTTAGTGCCATTTAAAATTTCCTTACCGGAAATTTTAAATGGAGGCGAGCAGGATCGAACTGCCGACCCCCTGCTTGCAAAGCAGGTGCTCTCCCAGCTGAGCTACGCCCCCAAAATTTAATGGGCCCAAGTGGACTCGAACCACTGACCCCAGTCTTATCAGGGCTGTGCTCTAACCAGCTGAGCTATGGGCCCGAATTTAAGTGTAATCAATAATTGCGTAATGCCCTGATTCATTACACCCGCCTGCCAATAGGCAGACCTTACACAATAAATTAGAAGCCCTCTCACTCGAGATGATTATCGTCTGAGAGACGACTCCCTTTAAAATTTAATTGAATAACCAAGCTTCTCGCTCGATGGCGAGAAACTATATCCACACATCCTTCTGACATCGGTAAAGATATCAGGCTGCCTTGAATATAGGATTTCCAATCTTCTTCGTGAAAGAAAATTAGAAAGGAGGTGATCCAACCGCACCTTCCGGTACGGTTACCTTGTTACGACTTAGCGCCAGTCACCAATTTTACCTTCGGCCCCGATTGCTCGGGGACTTCAGGTACCCTCGGCTCCCATCGCTTGACGGGCGGTGTGTACAAGGCCCGGGAACGTATTCACGGCGGCGTAGCTGATCCGCCATTACTAGCGATTCCGTCTTCATGGAGTCGGGTTGCAGACTCCAATCTGAACTGGGCCGACTTTTTTGCGATTAGCTCCCCCTCGCGGGTTGGCAACGCTTTGTAGTCGGCATTGTAACACGTGTGTAGCCCAAGGCATAAAGGCCATACGGACTTGACGTCATCCCCACCTTCCTCTCGCTTATCGCGAGCAGTCTCTTTAGAGTGCCTCTATGTTAATTTTGTTGCCAAAATTAACACGGAGTAGCAACTAAAAACGAGGGTTACGCTCGTTGCGGGACTTAACCCAACATCTCACGACACGAGCTGACGACAGCCATGCAGCACCTGTACAGGCTCCTGACTTGACAGGTGGTTCCCTTTTCAGTTCACTACTTCCTGTATGTCAAGCCTTGGTGAGGTTCTTCGCGTAGCATCGAATTGAACCACATGTTCCACCGCTTGTGCGGGCCCCCGTCAATTCCTTTGGATTTTAACCTTGCGGTCGTAGTCTCCAGGTGGAGCACTTAACGAGTTATCTTACGGCGCTGAGAGTTAAACTCCCAACACCTAGTGCTCATCGTTTACGGCTAGGACTACCAGGGTATCTAATCCTGTTTGCTCCCCTAGCTTTCGCAGCTCAGCGTCAGAG
Organism: Candidatus Omnitrophota bacterium; assembly: GCA_041662125.1. Lineage (GTDB taxonomy): Bacteria > Omnitrophota > Gorgyraeia > Gygaellales > Profunditerraquicolaceae > JBAZTA01. Next base: position 322,111 of record JBAZTA010000001.1, read on the forward strand.
TTAGACCAGAGAGCCGCTTTCGCCACTGGCGTTCCTCCCGATATCTACAGATTTCACCCTTACACCGGGAATTCCGCTCTCCTCTGCTAATCTCAAGCCATGTAGTTTTGAAGGCAGTTCTTTGGTTGAGCCAAAGGATTTCACCTACAACTTACATAGCCGCCTACCTGCCCTTTACACCCAATAAATCCGAGTAACGCTCGCCACCCCCGTATTACCGCGGCTGCTGGCACGGAGTTGGCCGTGGCTTCTTCTCTAGGTACCGTCAACTCGCACCATAACAGTGCAAAGCTTCTTCCCTATCGAAAGAGGTTTACGATCCGAAAACCTTCATCCCTCACGCGGCGTCGCATAGTCAGACTTTCGTCCATTGCTAAAGATTCTCGACTGCAGCCTCCCGTAGGAGTCGGGGCAGTGTCTCAGTCCCCGTGTGGCTGACCACCCTCTCAGGCCAGCTACCCGTCAAAAGCCTTGGTAGGCCATTACCCTACCAACTAGCTGATAGGACGCGAGCTCATCTCTATACAGCCTCCTTGCGGAGGCCTTTACCTAGCCAGGCCTATGCCCAGCTAGACACATCAAGTATTACCCTCACTTTCGCAAGGCTATGCTTGGTATAAAGGTAAATTACTCACGCGTTACGCACCCGTTTGCCGCTATCAATATCTCACTCGCAAGCCAACCTTACGATCAGCCTACTTGTTCCATAAAGATCGCTCGACTTGCATGCCTAATCCACGCCGCCAGCGTTCACTCTGAGCCAGGATCAAACTCTCCAAATAAATCTAGAAAATTTGCATAAAGGCTCTTTGATTATTTTTTATTAACCTCAAAAAATTGACCTGCTCAAATCTGTAAAAGATTCAAGCTGGCCTCGCTTGGCTATTCAATTATCAAAGAACAAGACAATTCTTGAAATTCTTAAAATTTATTGTTATGGGTTAAAACGCGAAAAGATTGTGCTTTCGTGCGGTGAAAAGAAAAGCGCCCCGACAAATCCTGGGACGCCATTTACTTTCAATACATTGGCTGTCTTCGTCGCGAAATTAACTACTCAAATCTGTCAACACCACTACATCTCTTTTTCACAGATTATAAATATATACCATAATGCGATTTTTGTCAAGCACTTTTTTTTGTTTTTTTTCACCGTCTAACAATTACAGCAAACACGCTTGTTCAGGAACGAAAACGCTTACCCGCTCATCAGTTCCGACATTTTAAATATCGGCATGAACAAAGCAATAACAATACCTCCGACCACCACACCTAAGAAGGCAATAACCAGCGGTTCGATCATACTGGTCATCGCTGATACCGCCGCGTCAACCTGCTCATCATAAAAATCAGCTATCTTGGTAAGCATCTTTTCAAGCTGCCCGGTCTGTTCGCCGACTCCGATCATACGGCAAACAATCGGCGGAAAGACTTTGCTTTTAGCAAGCGGCGCGGAGATCATTTCACCGTCACGTACCGCCGAACGGCTATCGCTGACTGCTTTTTCGACAACTTTATTCCCTGATGTTTTGCCAACAATATCCAAAGCATTCAACACAGACACACCGCTCTTAATAAGCGTCGAAAAAGTACGGGAAAACTTCGCGACTGCCACTTTACAAAATAACGAACCTATGACGGGTAGTTTGAGTAACAATGCGTCAAAATTATATTGCCCTTTTTCAGTACTGAGATATTTCTTAACAAGGATACTGGCAATAGTAAGGAGAATGACAACCGGAATAAAAAAATGCCTTAAAATATCACTGACCCCTATAAGTATCTGGGTCGGTAAAGGTAATTGCCCCCCCAGCATATCAAAGATCCCTTTAAAAGTCGGCACGACTTTAAGTAAAAGGACAGACGTGATCAAGATTGCCATAGTTATAACAACTGCCGGATAAACTAAACTTGCCTTAACCTTTCTCGTCAGGGCTGCTGTTTTCTCCATATACGAAGCAAGCCTGTCTAAAACATCGTTAAGCATGCCTGATGCTTCGCCTGCCCTGCTCATATTGATAAAAAGATCGGAGAAAACACCCGGGTGTTTTGCTAAGGCATCACAAAAACTCATGCCAGCTTCGATATCCTGGCGAACCGTCATTACCACGCTCTTTAAGTTTTTATTATCGATCTGTTCAACCAGGATCCCTAACGCCTGAACCAGCGGGATACCCGCATCGATCATGGTTGCCAGCTGCCGGGAGAAAATAACCAAATCATCGAGCTTAACCTTGACACCTTTGGTTTTAACCGCCTTTGCTTTGATTTCTTTAAGAGAAACAACCACCAATTCTTTAGTATGCAAAATTGCCGCTGCTTCCGATTCGCCGGGGGCGTCCAATGTCCCCATGACCGCATGACCTGTCTTATCTTTAGCTGTGTATTGAAACATAGCCATAGCTCTCTCTCCCGTTAAATGATTATCCTAAAGCACACGCGCAAACTTCTCAAATCTTATAAACGGTCAACAATCTGCAAAAAAACATCAACTACTTTTGGGTCAAACTGCGTCCCGGAATGTTTGTTTATTTCCACGACCGCAGCTTCTTTGGAAAGCGGATCTCGACGATACGACCGCGCAGACGTCATGGCATCATAGGAGTCAGCAAGATGAATGATACGCGCGCCTAAAAGAATATCGTTTTCTTTCATCCCTTCAGGATAACCGGAGCCATCATAATGCTCATGATGCTGCCTGACTAAATCGATAACGCCATTTAAGAACGTCAATGGTTCTAAAATCTGAGCTCCGGTGATCGGATGACGCTTCACCAATTCCCACTCTTCCGCGGTCAAAGAAGATGGTTTCATCAAAATACTATCTTCGATCCCAATCTTCCCGAGATCATGCAATTCACAGGCTTCCCTGATCAATTCCGTCTCTTTAACCGACAAATGCATTTCCTGGGCGATTACCACGGCATATTTTGCAACATTCATTGAATGGCTATGCGTATAGTGATCCCGCGCATCAATAGCCTCAGCTAATGCCTTGATAGTGCGCATATAGGTCGCACGTAAATCCTGATATAAACGGGTCAGGTTAAGAGTAGATTCCTCAATTCTTTTCGCAAGCAGCGTATTCTGCTTTTGCAAAGCATTATTTTGTTCTCTCTGGCCGTGGTAAGATTTCCGGGCACCGACTAAGTGCGCGTGTAATTCAGCGCCCTTGTTAATCAAAAAAAGCAATTTATGCAGATCAAACGGCTTATGGATAACGCTGTAAATCCCCGTAATCGAAGCATCTTCGGCTACCGAAGAATTTTTTTCATCAAGTGCCCCGATAATGACACAATCAGGGTCGATCATTCTGGCTTCTTTTAAAAACTTTGCGTCTTCCTCATCAAACTCACCTATCGCATTCACCACAACATTAAAACCGCCCTGACGCAACGCCTCTAAAGCTTCTGTGTGATCGATTTTAAAAACACCGACATACCTTTTATCAATCAAGAGAGTCTCACGCACAAGGTTATTTGAAACTTCATCATTATCAATTACCAAGAACTTGACCTGCTCCAAAATTATTCCTCCGTTGTTATCCTCAAGGCTTCTTCAAACGTGGTCAAACCTTCTCTTACCTTGACAAACGCGTCATCACGCAGCGTTTTCATCCCGCATTTTTCAATCGCATAAGCTTTAATCTCATCTATAGACTTCTTTTTAATGATCATTTCGCGCAAGAAATCATTGATCAACAAAGCTTCCAGGATAGCTATTCTACCACGAAAACCTGTATTATTGCAATAACTACATCCAACCGCTTTATAAAAAATAACCTCTTTAGAAAGATCAGCTGCTCCAGAGGCATCTTTCTTATGTTTCCCCTTGGCTTCGGAATGAATAAAGCCGATACTCTCCAAGTAATCTTTGGGGAGCGTAATCGGCTGTTTGCATTTCGAGCAAATCCTGCGGCATAACCGCTGAGCGCAGACCATAATCAGGCTTGAACCGACTAAAAAAGGCTCAATCCCCATATCAACCAAACGCGTAATACTCGTAATCGCGTCATTGGTATGCAAGGTAGAAAGGACCAACTGGCCGGTAAGCGATGCCTTGACAGCAATATCCGCGGTTTCAGAATCACGTATTTCCCCGATCATAATGATATCCGGGCTTTGGCGTAATAATGCGCGCAGGCCCGTAGCAAATGTCAGCCCGATATCAGCTTTTACCTGTATCTGCGTTACGCCGCCAACTTGATATTCCACAGGGTCTTCAACGGTAATGATATTCCTTTCGGGAGTATTCAGCTGGGTTAATACCGAATACAGCGTTGTCGATTTACCGCTACCCGTAGGCCCGGTAACCAGGATCATCCCAAAAGGTTTAGCGATCGCCGCCTTAAAAACATCATGCGGCGCCTGAGAAAAACCTAATTTTTCCAGGCCGATAGATAAAGTCCCTTTATCCAAGATCCTCAATACGAATTTCTGGCCGCCGGAAACCGGTAATCCCGAAACACGGAAATCAATTTCTTTACCTTCATAACGGATTTTAAACCTTCCGTCCTGGGGTATACGGTTCTCCGTAATATCCAATTCGGAAATAATCTTAATACGCGCAATAACAGCGTTTTGTTTGCTTTTCGGGATATCAAACATCTCATGCAACGCTCCATCAATACGGAAGCGTATGCGTAACCCTTGATCATCCGGTTCAATATGAATATCAGATGCCCTGCGTTTCAAGGCTTCAGTAATCATCAAATCAACCAATTTAACAATGAACGGCTTTTCGCTTTCCTGCAGCGCGCCAGAGATCTCAATATTCTCTTCTTTCATGACCTCGATGCTTTGTTTCTCCGTACTCCCCGCAGCATACGAGTCATCCTGCAAAAGTTGATTCATTGAGTTTGTTTCGGCAGCATAATGAGTTTCAATAGCTTTAATAATCTCATCATACGGGCTTAATACAATATCGATATTAAAACCCGTAAGCGCCTTTAAATCATCAAGGGCGAAGATATTAAGCGGGTCAGAGATGGCAACCGTCAAAGTTCTACCGATCTGTGAAAGCGGGATTACATTATATTGCCGGGCGATATGCTCAGGGATCAACTTGATGATTTCAACATCTACTTTATATTTCGCCAAATGGATCGTCGGGATATAGAGCTGGGTAGAGAGAAGCGAAAGCAGATTTTCTTCTGAGATAAACCCATTCTCGACTAAGACCCTGCGCAAAGAAACATGCTTCTGTTTTTGGATCAAGACAGCCTTCTCCAGCTGCTCCTGAGTCAAGTGTTTGCCCTTAATAAGTACATCGATTATCGTATCTTTGAGAGTTTGCATATATTAATCTTTAGTTTGACATTCTGTCCCCTATTCATCCGGAGCAGTGACGCGCAAAACTTCTTCCAGAGTCGTTAAACCACTTATAGCAACATCTAACCCTTGTTGCCGAAGCGTTCTCATGCCTTCTTTCCGTGCCTGCTGTTTAATCACATATTCCTGCGCGCGTTCCAGGATCAATTCTCTGATTCGTACCGTCAGCAACAATACCTCCCCGATCCCGACTCTTCCACTATACCCCGTATTAAAACAGCGGGGACAACCTTTCCCACGGTAAAATTTCGCATTTTTTATCCCATACGCATCTAACTGAAGGCTTTGTATAACCTCATCACTAATACTATATTCTTCCTTACAAGAAGCACAAATCTTTCGCAACAGCCTCTGCGCGACAACACATATCAAAGCAGAATTAATCAGGAACGGTTCAATACCCATATTCATCAGACGAATAATAGCCCCACAGGCTGTCGTCGTATGCAAAGTCGATAATACCAAGTGGCCTGTCAAAGCGCTTTTGATCGCTATATCAATAGTCTCAAAATCGCGGATCTCTCCAACCATAATAACATTCGGGTCCTGGCGCAGGATAGAACGCAGAGCGCCCGCGAAAGTCAAACCGATATCAGGCCTTATCGTTACCTGATTTATTCCTTCGAGCTGAAACTCAACAGGGTCCTCTACCGTGACCAAGTTCTTATCCGGGCTATCCGTATACTTAAGGATCGAATATAATGTTGTCGTCTTGCCGCTTCCTGTCGGGCCACAAACCAGTATCATCCCGTGAGGAGACTTGGCTATCTTCTCTAACTTCGTGATCACATCTTCGGTAAATCCTAACTTTCTCACATCAAGCTTTGCCTGTGATTTATCCAACACGCGAATTGCCACTTTTTCGCCACAACTCGAAGGCAGTATTGATACCCGGAAATCAACCTCTCTTCCCATGATCTTTACCTTAAAACGGCCGTCTTGAGGAAGCCGGTGCTCTGCGATATTCAGGTCTGACATAACCTTAATGCGGGAAACAATGGATTGATGGAGATTTTTAGGAGGGGACTGTTCCTCCTGTAAAATTCCGTCGACACGAAAACGGATACGTAATTTATTATCCCAAGGCTCAACAAGGATATCAGAAGCTTTCTTTTTAATGCCTTCCTCAAGGATCATATTAGTGATCTTAATGACCGGGGCCTCACGGCTGATAAATTTTAATTCCTGTTCACTCGGAGCGCTCTCTTTATCTTCTTTAATCAGCTCGATCGTCGAATCCGCCATCTCTTTAACCAGGCCGTCAATCATATCTTTGGTCGCCTCAGAATATGATTGTTCAAGAGCCTGCAGGATATCTTTACTGGAAGAAATAATCGGATTAATCTTGAAACCGGTAAGTGATTCTACGGTATCAATAGCAAAAATATTTAACGGGTCAGCCATGGCTAAGGTGACCGTATCACCCATTTTAGAAACAGGGACGATTTGAAATTGTGTGGCGACATTAACGGGAATTATCTTGACAATCTCGGGGTCAATTTTGAAACGTTTGAGGTCAATAAGGGGGAAATTTAAACCTTCACTCAAGGCAGAAATAAGGTCATATTCTTTGACAAACTTCAAGTTAATAATAATATCGCTGAGCTTGCCTCCCTCTTTTTTCTGCGCTTCAATAGCCTCATTCAACTGCTCTTGAGTAAGCAGCTTATTTTTAATTAATATTTCTATGATCCTGTCTTTAAGTGAAATCATGGTTTAACGTCAGGAATAGTTATAATCAAAACTTTTAACCATGGACTATAGACCATTGACCATGGACCAAGAATTATTCTTTTCCTTTATAATATTTCTCAATTGCCCGTTTAATATCTGATAAGGTTGAAACAAATAATTGCACGCTGCAGCCGGAAAGCAATTCCACATCTTCTACCGCCTGTACATTCAAAGGATTAGACATTGCCAACGTTAAATTATTTCCAATCTTATCGATGGGGATTATGAGGTATTGCCGGGCAACTCTGGCAGGAATGAGGTTGGCGATTTCAGCGCCAATCTCATAATTACTTAAAGGAAGGTATGGAAAACCATACTGAACTGTTAACGCTTGAGCAATATCTTCTTCTTTGGCAAAACCCAATTCAACCAATACTTCGCCGATCAAGCCACCGCGTTCTTTTTGAAGATTAAGCGCTTTCTCCAGCTGGCCCTGGTTAATGATTCCGTGTTCAATAAGGACTTCACCTAACTGTTTTTTGATTATTCGCCTGATTTGCATAGCTTTCATCTTTTCAAAGCGCCACTCCTGCCATCTCCATACAAATGCGGACGCCTTGCTGCTACACTAAAATACGGTTTTTGCCCTGTTTTTTTGCCTGGGCCAAAAGCTCTTCAGCTTTTGAAAGCAACTCTTCGGCAGTACTGCCATCAAGAGGATTTTCGCTTAAGCCTCCGCTGACCGTAAGCCGTCGATTCGTGTCGCTTTCTTGTTTAAAACTTTTTTCTAGATTTTCCCGAATGCCTTCGGCTATTTCTTGCGCCTGCCGTTTATTTTTCTCCGGGAAAACAATAGCAAACTCATTATCGTCAAATCGAGCCACGCGGTCAATCTCAGTGACAGAATCCCTGATCAAATACGCGATTTTCTTTAATTGCTCATCCACTGCTGCCGCATCAACCAAGCTTCGATATTTTACAAAATCATCAATATTCAACAAGACCAAAGAACACGGCCGCTGCCTGACTATTGCCCTGCGAATTTCTTCTTGCAGCCGTATTAAAATATATGTTTTATTATATAACCCGGTAAGCGTGTCTTTGACTTCCAGCTTTTCCACACGTTGAATAAGCCTCTCATGTTCAACAGCAATAGCTATTTGCTTGGTAAAAATATCGAGCAATTCCACGTCATCTTTCGAATATGAGAAATTATCTTTGGAATTCCCGACCCCCAGTATTCCAACAAGGTTTCCTTTTACATAAACCGGCAATGCCAGGGTATTCTTAACTTGGAATCTCTCATAAAAATCTGAAGCCACCTGGTCAGGCCAAACATTATCCTTATCCAAACACAACTGTTTCCCGGATTTTATCAGAGCTTCAAACAATGGTTCAGAAGAACCCATCGTAATTTTGAATAACCCCTGATAATTTTTTCCTTCAGCTGAACGCATATACAATGTTTCTTCCAATTCATCCTTAAAGAACAAATAGGAAATTTCCGAATCGGCAAGAAAACGCGCCTTTTCAGTAACTAATTTCAGTACCGCATCCAGCGTAACACCTTGAGAGATCAAAGAACTTATCTGTAATAAATGCGTAAAAACAAAAACATGCTGCTGGATGTTCAGGTTTATTTCACTGGTTTTCTGGCTATAACTCTCTAACTCCTCCATATTACTACGGATACGGCTGGTAAGCTGGTTTAATGTTTCTCCCAGGATACCGACTTCATCAAGAGGCGCCATACTCACGGCATGATTGATATTTCCCGAAGATATTACCTGGGCATCCGTTGTAACAATAAGGAAACGGTTAATGATCTGATTAATCAATAAAACACCAATACCAGCAATAAATACCGAACTCAACAAAAAAAGCATTATCTGGAAAGTAATGCCTGTTTGAGGGAAAACATAGTTTGCAAGTAAATAGATAACGACAAGAAAGGGAAGGACAAATATCAGGCAAAAAGCAATACTGAGTTTATCTTTAAGTCTTCTTGATTTTATCAACAGCTTATTGCTCTTTAACACATTTGCCTCCACATACGAACAGCTTACATACCATTCATTACTTTAACAAAAAAGCTATCTTTCTACGGCCGAACCCGACTTAAAAAAACAATTTATGTATATTTATTATACTACGCATCTTCTTTTATTTCAACAAATTAATGAAGCCATGACTTATGGAGCCATCAATTATAATTAAGCGACATAAGTCATCACTTGTAGCTTACTTGCCGGGCTGAATTATCCTCCGTAGCCCTACCATCATTTTTCTTATCGATAGGCGCAGGAGGATCATGAAACCATTACTCAGCACAATCTTTAATCTCCTGGTCAACAGCTTCCGCCTCACGCTTGAGAAAATCCTTGCCGACTCCCATATCGATAAAATCCCAAGGTAAAACCTCATCTCTGCTTCTATTCTGCAAATAAAACTGTGGATCAATATCACACTCTCGAAAAGCATCCATCCACGTTTGAAGGTTAAAATATTCACCCCAGGCATCAAAGCGCGCGCCTTTCGAAAACGCTTTTAAGATAACAGCGCTTAGTCTGCGGTCTCCGCGCGACAACACTCCTTCCAGAAAACTCATATCCAGATGATGAAAATCAATTTTTAATCGTTTATTTCTTCCCTGCCCCCTTATATAACCCTGCTTTTCTTTGAGAGCAGCAATCGTATCCATCGCAAACCACTGAAACGGCGTATGAGGTTTAGGGATAAGAGGATTAATACTTATATTGACTTGCGCGGGCCCGGGGCTGAACTTTCTCTTTAATTCCGAAACCCGAGTTGCCAGTTCAATAATCCCATCCAAATCTTTTTTTTCTTCAAAGGGTAATCCGATCATAAAATAGAGCTTAACATGCCGATATCCATTGGCGTAAGCCTGTTCAAGAACCCGAAAGAATTCTTGGATATCATAATCTTTTGCCAGTATCCTTCGCAGCCTTTCACTGCCTGCCTCAGGAGCAAAAGTCAATCCTGTTTTCTTTATACTGGCGATAAGCGTTGAAAGATGCTGCAGGATAAATTTCGGTTTTATTGAAGGCAGCGACACCGATACGGCATCTTCTTGAAACTTGCCAACCAATGACTGCAATAATATCTCTAACCCTGTATAATCGCTGACAGACAATCCCGCCAAAGAAATTTCTTCATAACCCGTGCGTTTATATAATTCACACGCCAAATGCAAGGCCTTTTCAGCATCCCGCTGCCGGAAAGGAAAATATTGGACCCGCGCCTGGCAAAAACGGCATCGGTTCGGGCACCCGCGCATAACTTCAAGAGTGATACGGTCATGAATAATCTGTATATACGGGATAAGCCAATCCAGAGGATATGGGGATTTATTTAAATCTCCTACGATGCGCTTTTTAACCCTCACAGGCACTCCCGGGTATTTTGGCTTAAACTCTTTTATTACCCCGGACTCCAGAGAGGTAACCGAATACAATGCCGGGACATAAACACCTTCAATACCTGAGAGCTTTATAAGAAGCTCAATTTTTTCAGCATCACTTTTTTTCCAGGCATGATAACAATCAATGATTTCCACGATAGCCTCTTCCGCCTCACCGATAACAAAGAGATCAAAAAACTCATGCATCGGCTCAGGATTCAATACCCCCGGGCCTCCGCCGATAATCAAAGGATAGCTTTTATCCCGCGCACTCGATTGCAGAGGAATAGAGCCGAGCTGCAGCATATTGAGGACATTCGTGTAATGTAATTCATATCCCAGAGAAAAACCAACGATATCGAACTCCTTAAGCGGCCTTCCTGATTCCAGAGAGAATATTTCCTGATTCTTCTCCCGTAAGACTGCTTCTAAATCAACCGCGCAGGCAAAAAAACGCTCGCATGCCACATAGGTAAGTTTGTTGAGGATATCATAAATTATCCTGATACCAAGATTGCTCATCCCCACATCATATAAATCGGGAAAACATAAAGCAAATTTTACCTCAGCGCAGGAAATATCTTTTTGAGACATATTCCATTCCCTGCCGATATAACGAGCCGGCTTTCGCACTTGTAATAAGAAATCTTCCATATTTAGTAAAAAGTCTGTTTCAATTACCGTTATGCCCGGGAATTACTAATATTCGCCAGTATCCCGAGAGCAACAAAAGTCACAAAAACCGATGAACCGCCGTAACTCATTAATGGCAGCGGCAGCCCTACCACCGGAGCCAGCCCTAAGTTCATCGCGATATTAATAAGAACCTGCACCCCTAACATATACGAAATACCAAAAGCCAATAACTTGCCGAACGAATCATAGGTACGTTCCGCTATTTCAATGCCCTGCTTAATTAAAAGAAAATATAAACCGAATAAGATAACACATCCCAAAAAACCCCATTCTTCTGAAAAAGAAGCAAATATAAAATCAGTATGGGATTCCGGCAGAAAATGCAACTGGCTTTGTGTCCCTGAAAGCCACCCCTTTCCAAAGAATCCACCGGAACCAATCGCTATTTTTGACTGAATAACGGTATAGCCGGCTCCCAGCGGATCAATATTAGGATTCATGAAAACAAGCAGGCGGTCTTTCTGATAATCCCGCAAGTAATGCCAAAAAACCGGGAGCAGCAAACAAACGCCACCCAATAACATTAAGAAATACTGGATCCGGACATTTGCCATAAAGAGCATCGTAACAAAAATACATAAAATCATGATACCGCTTCCTAAATCAGGCTGTTCGATGATCATTGCAACCGGCACAGCCACAAAAATAAAAGGCAAAATAAACGCCCTCCAGAGGCCAAGATTGCTTATTTTCAAAGAAACGTTATCAAGTGATTTGAGGCTGAAATACCGTGCCAGGAATACCACCACGATCAATTTCATTAATTCAGTCGGTTGAAAATTAAACCAGCTGAATTTAAGCCAACGCTGCGCCCCCAATCGTACAATGCCCAGCATAAACACTAAAAATAATAAAGAAACAGCAATACCGTATAACACATACGTCCAATCCCAAAACCGGCGATAATAAAATCGTGACATCATGAGAAAACAGACAATCCCAACAATAACCCAAAGCAATTGTTTCTGGGCAATTGACTGCCAGAGTTGGCCTTCTTTTTGATACGTACTGCTATAAATCGAAATAAGCCCGATGCTAGAAATTAAGATAGCGATAACTAAAATTTTCAGCCCTTCTCTATTCATCATATAATTCCTTCCTGAACCATTGATTCTATGATCTGCTTTGCGATCAAACAAGAATAGTATCCCGGGCCTCCTCGCTCTAAGAATACACACATGACATATTTCGGTGATTTAAAAGGAAAAAACCCGCAAAACCAGGCGTGTGACGGGCCGCCAGCAGCTTGAGCGGTACCGGTCTTGCCGGCAACCTGTACCGGAAGCGTAGATAAGATATTGGCGGTACCCTTAGGATAAGCAACAACGCCGCGTAACCCCTGGCGGATGAGTTCCATCGAGCTTTCCTTGATAGGCAGGCTAACCGATTTTCTCTGATAAACAGACACATCTTTTCCCGCGATAGCCTTAACAATACACGGAGTAAGAAGCTTGCCTTTATTTGCAAAAACCGCCATCATTCTAACCATCTGCAAGGGAGTCACCAGAACATCACCCTGCCCTATGGAGAAATTAGCCGTATCGCCTTCATACCAGCCTTTAAATTTGTGAATCTTTTTTAAAAGAGAGCTGGGGATATACCCGCTTAATTCATACGGCAACTCTATGTTAGTCGGCTTTGCTAAACCAAACTTTATCGCGTAATCATAGAGTGTTTGTGACCCAAGCATGAGACCGGTTCGATAAAAGAAAACATTGCACGAATGCGCGATTGCCGCGACAATATCCTGTGAGCCGTGGGTATTCCAACACCCAAACCGTTGCCTGCCTACATACCACTGGCCCTCACAAAGAAAGGAGGTATCAGAATTAATTTTGCCTGTTTCAAGGCCTGCAGTAGCGACGATCGGCTTAAAAATTGATCCCGGCGGATATAAACCGCTGATCACTCGATTTAATAAGGGAGACGTCGGGTCATTAAAAACGCCGGATATCTCCTGATGGGATTGTTTTATGAATATCGACGGATCAAAGCTGGGGCTGCTTGCCATTGCCAGTACTTCTCCCGTAAGAGGGTCCAGAATAACCACCCCCCCTTTTTTGTCAATCAGGCTGTTTTCAACAATCTTTTGTATCCTCAAATCAAGAGTCAATTGTATCTCTTTACCATTCTTTGGAGGCTGGAAACCAAGTACGCGCACAAACCTGCCGCGCCGGTCTACCTCTACCGATGTTCCCCCATCTTCTTCCCTCAAGAAATAATCGTACTTTTCTTCAATACCTCCAAAACCTACGATATCTTTCGTCTTATATCCGTAATCCTCCAATTTTGTCAGGCGCCAACGGTCAATCTCATTTAAATAGCCGATCACATGCGCGGCAAGCGCTCCGTAGGGATAATCCCGTAAAGGATGCGGCTGCACGATCACGCCGGGAAAATCTAATTTAAGCTCTTCCAGCGCTATTGCTTTTTTTATATCGATATTTTTTGCAACAACTACCGGAATACTGGAAGATACCAAATTTGCTTTAAAAGTGTTCCTCAAATCTTTTACGCTTCGTTCAAGCAGTTTTGACAAAGAAAAAAAAGTCCTATCTAAATCAAAGGCTTCTTGAGGTAAAACCAAAACATCATAGGAAAGGACACTATCAACGATCACACTGCCCTGCCGATCAATAATCCTTCCCCTGCTTCCTGCCTGAGGGATAAGCCGGATGCAATTCTTCTTGCTTAAGACCGCATACTGCCTGCCCTGGAAAACCTGTAAATGCACAAGACCCGCCGCAAGAAAAAGAAAAATGACTACCACTCCTATAGTTGCAACCTTTACCCTCATGCCTCTTCCACCTTAAGCTCTTCGTCAAGCGGCTTGTGAATACGCAAAAACGGACCTGATACTTTAAACACTGCCGGAAGAATCAAAGCGGTATACAGCGACTCAATGACTGCGATACGTAACAAATGCAGAAGCGCGATACCGTTTCCATCAAAGAAAAATATCATATGAGTAATAATGCCATTACAAAACGTAATGATGCCTACTGCCAGAGTGGAAAATAACCGCTGTTCCAGGGAGATCTTACGCTTAAGATGCATAATAATAAAGCACCAGAGCGGAAAAATAAGCGTATTAATCCCGACTGGATACACATTGAGAACATCTTTTATCATACCGGCACATACGCTTAAGAATAATGCCTGCTTTCGAGGAAAAGACATGGCAATAATAAACACAACCGCCAAAAGGATATCGGGCATAACGCCAAAAACCTTCAGGTAACTCAAGATTGTTGCCTGTGCCAAGGCAAAAACCACTATAAGAATCAAGAAAAGCCTGGTTTTCATTGCATTATGATTAATACTTCTTCTAAACTGGAAAGATTAACCGAGGGTTTAATAACAGCATAGCTGCTGAGGCCTACAAATTCTTTCCCAAAATCGACAACCGTGCCGATCATCAATCCTTGAGGATAGTTTCCGGTAAGCCCGGAAGAAATCACAGGATCATTGATTTTAATATCACAATCTTTCGGCAGATATTTCATGATCAGAAAACCGCCCAAGCTTCCTGAAACAAGCCCTTCCTGCCGGCTGCGCTGATCAAGGGCAGAAACCCCAAGACTGGGGTCATTGATCAAAATGATCTTGCTGACAAAATCAGTGACTTCAAAGACCCTTCCCGCAAGCCCTGCTTCGGTAACGCAAACATACCCCTTTTTAATACCACTGGACCTGCCCTTATCGATCATAATAGCCGACGACCAATTTGAGGGGTCCCGCGCGATAACACGCGCCGCAATCATTTTAAATGAAGATTCCTGTTTCAAAGAAAGCAACCCCATTAACCGCTTATTCTCAAGTGCAACTTCGGTTGCTTCATTGAGCCTGCTTTTTAAGGCGTCAAATTCTTTTTGCAACAAGGAGTTCCTGACATAATTACGGTGATAGAAAACAATCCCGCGTATTTCCCGGGCAACTAAACTCACAACTGTTAAAGGCAGCTTCAGGATGATCAATAGCGGATTACGTAAGGCAGGGACAAACGAGGAAAGCAAAATAATGATAAACGCAGAGAATAAAAATGAAGTTATGTTTTTCTTATTAACGTTAAACACATTTCACTGTATTGACAGGATTACGTGAGGTTTGCCGGCTTAAACCTTAAGAATGCATCTCAGATTTGACCGGAACCGTCACTTTCTTTAAATAATGGAGCTCATTTAATACTTTGCCTGTTCCGCAGACCACGGCAGTTAAAGGATCTTCAGCGATATGGACCGGCAGGCCTGTTTCTTCCGAGATCAGTTTATCGATTCCCCGTAAGAGCGACCCGCCGCCTGCCATAACAATCCCATGTTCAATAAGGTCTGCAGCCAATTCAGGAGGCGTGCGTTCCAGAGAGATCTTGGCGATCTCAACGATCGCGCGTAAAGGTTCCTGCAACGCCTCGCGTATTTCTTCTGAGCTGATAGTTACGGTTTTCGGCAAACCAGCGACCAAATCCCTCCCCTTGACCTCCATGCTCAATTCGTCTTCCAAAGGATACGCCGATCCCAATTTTATCTTTATTTCTTCAGCAGTCCTTTCTCCTATCATTAAATTATATGTTTTCCTTAAATATTCAATGACCGCCTCATCCATTTCATCGCCGCCAATACGTATTGATTTGGAAAACACAATACCCGCAAGAGAAATAACTGCGATCTCCGTAGTGCCACCTCCGATATCAATGATCATATTGCCTATCGGTTCCTGAATAGGCAACCCCACACCTATCGCCGCAGCGATCGGTTCTTCGATCAAAAAGACCTCCCGGGCACCGGCCCGTTCTGCGGAATCCTTGACCGCGCGTTTTTCAACTTCCGTGATACCGGAAGGAATCGCGATCAAAATACGCGGCCTTACTAAAACCCGGCGATGGTGCACTTTTTTAATAAAATACCGTAACATGGCTTCTGTTATTTCAAAATCAGCAATGACCCCGTCTTTCATGGGCCGGATAGCCACAATATTGCCCGGAGTACGGCCGAGCATCCGTTTTGCCTCTACCCCGACTGCTAACACATTAGAACTTCCCCTCTCAATGGCGACAACAGAAGGTTCTCGCAGTACTACTCCTTCCCCTTTTACGTAAACCAGGGTTGTAGCAGTGCCTAAATCAATACCCATATCATTAGAGAATAAGCCTAAGATATAGTTGAAAAATGTTTTGGCTATATCTTTAATTTTTGCCATAAGACTCTCCTTGATGAGTAGAAATTTTACCTGCTTAAAGCGCTAAAGGAAGACAGAGAAACGGCAGTTACGCTTATCAGGCCACGTATGATTTGATTTAATAGAGGGATTAAACCCTTTATCAATTAAGGTGTTGTAATGAAGAAGACTATACCATATAAAAGAAAACCGGTCAAACAAAAATTTACGCTAAAAGTTATTATTCTTAAGCGCTTAAGGCATCATTTGCTTCAGTCGAACCAAGAAATCGGGAAAAGATTTATTCATACAGGCCACATCATCAACAATTGTTTGGCCTTCTGCCCTTAAACCAGCTACCACCATACTCATTGCAGTGCGATGATCACCAAAACTTTTAACCTTGGCACCGCGCAATCCTCTTTGGCCTTCAATAACGATATTTTCAGCCAAACCTTGCTTTTGAATAGTTATATGCGCACCCATTTTTTTTAAATTCTGCGTCATTGAGACAATCCTATCGGTTTCTTTAACCCGTAATTCCCTGACGGATTGAAACACGCTTTTACCCTGGGCAAAACAAGCAGCTACCATAAGGATCGGCAATTCATCGATCAAAGACGGCACTTCATCTTGAGTGACTGTCGTGGCTTTTAACATACGAGACTTCACCATAATATCAGCTACAGGCTCCTCACCCGCTGCCTGAACAGGCAGGAGAGAAACTTTCAAAAAAGCCCCCATTCTCTTTAAAACTTTCACAATACCGCTGCGGGAAGGGTTAAGGCTGACTTTCTGAATAATGATACAAGAATCAGGCACAAGCGTTGCAGCAACCATAAAAAAACTCGCGGAAGATATATCCCCGGGAACATATATTTTCTTAGGAGAAATAAGCTCCTTATTGCCCCGGATGGATATTTTATTATGCTTGATCTTTATATCCGCTTTAAATAACGAAAATATCCGCTCTGTATGGTCACGGGTCTTAAGTGGTTCAATAACTTCAGTAACCCCTTGTTTGGTAAAAAGAGCTGCCAGCATGATCGCAGATTTCACCTGCGCGGAAGCAACCGGTAACCGGTAGTGAATAGGCTTAAGGTTTCCACCGTGTATGGTAAGGGGAGGATATTCTTCCGGGTGAGCAACATGAGGTTTATGGCGAGCGATTATCTGCGCTCCCATCATCCGTAACGGCCGGGTAACACGCAACATCGGCCTTTGTGAAAGTGATTTACCTGCTACCAACGTAACTTTAAAGTCACATCCCGCTAAAACGCCCAGCACCAGGCGTAATGTCGTTCCGGAATCACCCACAAAAACAGGAGAAGACGGTTTCTTTAAACCAAAAATCCCTTGACCGAATACGGTTACCGTATTACCAGTCAAGGGATTAAAGTTTTTAACTATCCTTACACCTAATTTACGTAATACTTCCAGTGTATAAAGGCAATCTTTATTTACCGGGAAGTTTTCTATTGAAGTCTTTTCTTTTGCCAGAGCGCTGGCGATAATACACCGATGAGCTATAGATTTATCACCGGGGACACTCACGGTGCCCCGCAGATAAGGTATTGGCTTGACAACACATGACTTCATTTAGCTTTTTGTATAACCTTATCGCCTTCACTCACTTTATCCTTTGTCTCGGTGGATACAAAGCCAGCCGCTGACATAGAATCGTGAATCTTTTCTATTTTAACGTCGCCGATGTAATCAGGCCCGTGATAAACGGAAAAAACATCCCCGATATCAATTCCTTCTTTTTTGCCTAAATTGGTTACCACAAAATTGTAATCTTTATTGATTACCAGGACCTTACCTTCTAATTTTGCAGAGGCATCTTTCTTGGGAACTTCGGCACCGGTTTTACCAGCAGTTGCTCCTCCAACAGCGCCTTCGGGGCTGACAACGATCTTGCCCAACTCGATCTTATGCGCTTGGTCCTCAAGCTCTTTTACCTTTTTCTCTAAAGCAAGCCGTTTTGACTCGATATCTTTGGATTGCGCCTGCATTTTAGAAAGCTCATCTGAAGTCTCATAAAACATTTTCTCCAAATAAGCTTTAGACTTCTTCTGTTCTTCTAATTGAGCATACATCTGGTCTATCTGCGAAAGAGCATCTTTTCTTGCAGATTTCTCCTGTTCTAAAGACAGCGTGATTTTCTCGCTTTGAAGACGGGCTTCCTGCAATCTATTTTCCAGAGTAGCTATCTCTTTCTTAGCTGCTTTGAGATTTTCTAAAACTTCAAGCTCCTTGGCTTTTACGGCTTCTAATTGCTGCTGCACGCGGACTTTTTCATTACGTTCATTTTGCAATAAATAAAACGTTCCTCCCGCTAACCCCAAAGAAATTAAGATTAAAACTATTAAAATTATTACGGAAGTCTTTCCTCTACTACCCATACTCTCCTCCTTTTTTTCTGACCTTCGGACTACTATATCATTTCTTCTCAAAAAAGCAAGGGATTTATTATCCCTTATCAAACTCAAGCTTAATAAAATCCTTAAACTCCTGAGGAATATCACAGGAGAATTCTATAAACTTGCCCGTAACCGGATGAGTAAACCCCAGAGACCGCGCATGCAAGGCTAAACGGCTAAACTGATTATTTTGGCCGTATTTCTTGTCCCCTAAAATCGGATGGCCCATATAAGCCAGATGCACCCGCAATTGATGAGTCCTGCCGGTAAAAGGCTCTAACTCTAGATAACTGAAAGTTTTACTTCGTTTTAGGCTGCGATAATACGTTTTGGCAAATCGAGTGTTCTCTCCAAAATTAACGGACATATTTTGCCTTTTGTCAGGATGGCGGCCAATGGGCAATTCAATAATACTTTCATTAAATTCCATCCGCCCTTTCACCAAAGCGGCATAATGGCGCTTAATCGTATGTTGCGCGAATTGCTTCGATAATGCCAGATGGGCAAGGTTGTTTTTTGCGACGACCAATATTCCCGAAGTATCTTTATCAAGCCGATGGACAATACCCGGCCTTTGAGGGTTAATGTCAGACAACTGTTTAAAATGATGTAAGAGCGCATTCACCAAGGTATGCTCAAGATTACCCGGTGCCGGATGAACTACCAGCCCCGTTGGTTTATAAATAACTCCAACGTCTTTATCTTCATAAATAATATCAATAGGGATATCTTCCGGCTGCAAAAGGCTTTCTTCCTTATCCTGGACACATACCGTAATCACATCTGCGGCCTTAACTTTACCATGGGCTTTAAGAGCCGTCTCTTGAGCGAGGGAAACATTGCCTTGAGCTATTAATTTCTGAATAAACATGCGGGAAAAACCAAGTTTTTCTTTAGCAAAAAAATCCATCAGGCACATATCCAACCGTTTTCCAGCGTTTTCGGGTAATACGGTAAGAGTGTATTCTTTCATAGAAGGTAGTTATAGTGAGAAGAACAGTACGCTAAATTTACTTCGAGGCAGCTGTTTTCTTAAACAATATCGCATACCCGATCAATACCGCTCCTACCGTAATAGCGCTGTCGGCAATATTGAAGACCGGCCATATGCGAAAATCAAGGAAATCAATCACATGCCCAAAAATGATCCGGTCGATTAAATTTCCTATCGCACCGGCAAGGATAAAACTCAAAGAAACACTCATCAAAGAAGGTTTCTTATGCTTATCACCCTTAAGATTATAATATATTAAACCTATGGCAAACAGGGAAGTTATAATGAATAAAGGGACTTGATTCTTTAAGATTCCAAACGCTGCCCCGCGGTTATGAACAAGCGTTATATGAAAGATCCCCTTAATAACCGGAATTGACTGGTATAATGATAAACTCTTTATAACAACTATTTTGGTGAGCTGATCAAAGATAAGAACAGGCAAAACGATGATAAAGATCATCAAAAGCATACCTTACTTTTTCTCATTCTTTTCCTGGCACTTAATGCAAAACCGAGTGTAAGGGATCACCTTTAATCTTGTTTTAGAAATAACGACCTTACAATCTTCACAAACCCCGAATATGCCATCATCTATCCTCTTCATGGCATCATCTAACTCATATAACAACTCACGGTCGTTAGAAGCAAGCCCTAAGGAAAACTCCCGGTCATAGGTATCGGTAGCAACATCAGCCATATGATAGGAATAACCGGAAATATCCCCGGAAGCATCTTTTTGGGACTTTTTCAATGTTTCCTCTGAAATATGATTGATCGAATCAAGGATCTCGTCTTTCTTCTTAAGAATAAACTTCCTGAAATCTGTTAACTCTTTCTTGTTAAATTTCTTTTTCAATTTACGTTCCTCCTATAGCTTGTACGCATTGTTTACAGATAAGCTCATACCCCGGGATATCTTTGACATCCGGAGTATAATTCCAGCAGCGCTGACATTTCTCACCCTTGGCTTTAACTACGGTAAGGGCGATATCAGGGAAACGTGCGCTTACTGCGTATGTACCTTCAAAACTACTCTTTTTTGTCACTTCGACCTGTGAAACTTTAAAAATCTCTAAGAGATCCTTCTCAAATCCCTTTAAATATGTATACCGGTTTTCATCGTTTGTCAATATATTTATTTTAGCGTCAAACGAACTTCCGATTACAGCCTCAACCCGTTTCTCTTCAAGTAATTTTGTAATATCCGGGATCAAATGCATTATTACCTGCAATTCCTCATGATGAGCAAAAACCGGATTAACCTGCGGCCAGCCAGATCCATGGATACTTTGAAGCCCGGAATCTTTCTTCTCCTTGGGCATATGCTGCCAGACTTCTTCAGCGGTAAAACTTAGGATAGGAGCGATCATTCTGGCTAAAACATGTAAAACCTCATACAGGACAGTTTGAGCGGCTCTGCGTTGCGGCGAATCAGCCTTATAGGTATAAAGCCTTCCTTTAACCATATCCAAATAATACATGGATAAATCTTCATTACAAAAATCGTAAATTAATTTATACGCTTTATGAAATTCAAATTTTTCATATGCAGCGCTAACATCCACAAGGGCGCGCTCCCGGCAGCTCAATATCCACTGGTCGATTTTCCGCAAATCTTCAGGGCCAACCCTATCTGTTTCCGGATTAAAATCATACAGGTTACTTAACATAAAACGGATCGTATTACGGATCTTCCGGTAGGCTTCCGATAAACGCGACAAGATCTGGGTTGAAATCCGGATATCTTCATTATAATCGCTGGAAGCCACCCATAACCTGATAATATCAGCGCCGTAATTCTTAATGATATCAAACGGAGAGATGACATTACCGACCGACTTTGACATCTTCCTGCCTTCGCCATCAACGACAAAACCATGCGTCAAGACTTTACGGAACGGCGCTTTCCCGTCTATGGCAACTGAGGGTATCAGGGATGACTGGAACCACCCCCGGTGCTGATCGGAACCTTCCAGGTATAATTCGACAGGCGTATCTCCAAGTTCAGGCCGCTTCTTCACCACGGCCTGATGGCTTACCCCTGAATCAAACCATACATCAAGAATATCAGGGCTTTTAGAAAATTCTTCTGATTTGCAATAAGGGCATACCAGGCCTTGAGGTATAAAATCTTTGATATCGCGCGAAAACCAGCAGTCAGAGCCTTCTTTGGCGCTCAACTCGGCAAAAATATCTATGATCCGGCTGTCAAAAAATTCCTCTTTGCATTTCACACATACAAGAGCAGGAACCGGCACGCCCCAATAGCGCTGCCGCGACAGGCACCAGTCAGGCCGGGACTCCACCATCGCGTTTATCCTCTCTTTGCCTGACTGAGGGATCCAGGTAACATCCTCTTCTATTATCCGTAATAACCTCTCTCGCAACGTCTGCTCATATCCTGTTTCTTTATGATCAATAAGAAGAAACCACTGTTTTGTGGCGCGGAAAATTACCGGCGTCTTGCAGCGCCAGCAGTGGGGATACGAATGCTGGATCTTTCCTTCCGCAAGAAGCAAACCTAACCCTGCCAGCTTTTCTATAATAGGTTTATTGGCATCAAAAACGTTCATGCCGGAAAATTCTCCGGCAACAGCTTCAAATTTGCCGTGGCTATCCACAGGCATCACTATTTCTAAACCATATTTTAAACCGGTCTGATAATCTTCGCTCCCATGGCCAGGCGCGGTATGCACGAGGCCGCTGCCCTCTTCTTTAGAAACATAGCCCGCAAGAACAACCTGTCCTTTTCTCAAGCCTAAGGGATGTTCATACGTCAATCCTTCCAGCTGCCTGCCTGAAATTTCCCTGACTATTTCATTCTTTTTTATCCCTGTTTCTCCTCCTGCTTTTGCCAAAACACCCATGTATAACTCTTTGGCGAGGATCAGATTCCCGAAATCTGTTGCCACATAAACATAGGTAAGGTCAGGATGAGCAGCTACTGCTACGTTAGCAATCAAAGTCCAGGGCGTCGTAGTCCAAATAACCAGATAGCTGTCTTTTTTAAAATCCTGGTTATCATCTAAGCGGAATTTCACAAAGATTGACGGAGAACTGTGATTATCATATTCCACCTCTGCCTCGGCAAGCGCTGTCTCGCATTTAAAACACCAGTTCACGGGTTTTAGGCCGCGGCTGATATACCCTTTTTTGTAAAGCGCATTAAATGACCTTACTATCGCTTCTTCATAATCATGGTTTAATGTCAAATACGGATTATCCCAATCACCGAAGACCCCTAACCGTTTAAATTGCTCCCGCTGATTGACGACATATTTCATTGCGTACGCATGGGCCTTTTTCCTGAATTCCAGTTGTGCTATCTGCGACTTATGGATTTTAAGTTCCTTAAGGAGCGCGTGTTCGATCGGCAGCCCGTGGCAATCCCACCCGGGAACATAAGCAGAATCATAGCCGCACATCGTCTGATATTTCACCACGATATCCTTGAGCGTTTTGTTAAGCGCATGGCCGATATGGATATCGCCGTTTGCGTACGGAGGGCCGTCGTGCAGTATATATTTCGGTTTCCCTTTTGAATTCTTGCGGATAAACCCGTATATATCCTGTTGCTGCCACTGCGCCAGGAGCAAAAGCTCGCGTTTCGGCAAGTCAGCCTTCATGGGAAAATCTGTTTTTGGTAAATTGAGAGTGTTTTTATAATCCATGTAAGTAAGCAAAAAAGGTTAAACTTTATTTAATGTATTTTCCGATAATAATTTTTAAATCTTTCTTAACTTTCGCCGGGATACGTAATCTGTCGGTCACAATCGCGTACTCAAGAGAAGCCCCACAACCACAACTACGTTTCTCCGGGAGGCCCTGTATCGCAAAGGACAAAATCTTTTTCGCGTTTTCAATATTCTTCTGCAAATTCCTTATCACCATTTCCGCCGTTACGCTTTCATGATGAGGATGCCAGCAATCATAATCGGTAACTGCCGCCAGCGTCGAATAACATATTTCAGCTTCCCGGGCAAGCTTTGCTTCAGGCATATTGGTCATACCAATAACATCCATGCCCCAGCTGCGATAAAGATTCGATTCGGCTCTCGTAGAAAACGCCGGCCCTTCCATATTAAGATACGTACCGCCGTTATGAATAGTAACTTTTGTTTTCTTTCCCGCGGCATAAACCATTGAACTTAATTCTTTGCATATCGGATGCGCAAAAACCATATGAGCGACAATTCCGCCGCTAAAGAACGTCATCTCACGGGATTGATTCGTACGGTCAACAAACTGGTCAACTACCACAAAATCCAAAGGAGCCAAATGGTCTTTAAGGCTGCCGCAGGCAGTAACTGAAATAATCCGTTCAACCCCCAGTTTTTTCATGCCAAAAATATTAGCGCGGTAATTTATTTCACTCGGTGAAATACGGTGCCCTCTTCCATGCCGGGGAAGAAAAACAACCTCTTTGCCTTCTAAAATTCCGGTAATAAAAGCATCTGAAGGCTCTCCAAACGGTGTATGAACGATGCGCTCTTTAACTTTTTTGATCCCCTCAATGTTGTACAGCCCGCTGCCACCTATAATACCGATGCGCATATACCGTGCTCCTTTTTACAAGTACTTCCAAATCTTACTGCATTTCCGTATAATCGATCCTCTTTGACAGTTCTTCAGCGCGCCTGCGAGCTACTTCCACCGCCTCTTTTAATCCTGCGCCGCTATGTAAAACCTGTAAAGCAGCTTCAGTCGTTCCCCCCTTGCTAACAATTTGAGCCAGTAATTCCAGAGGGGAAAGCCCTGTTACGCTAAGCATTCCCAGGCTTCCCTCAACAGTCGCCCGAGACAACACCTGGGCCTGCTCTTCATTAAACCCGATATTTTTTGCTGCCGCTAAGAGACGGGGGAAAAAAACTTCCCAGCTGAAACGGTTAACCTCATCCATTTTCTTTAAATTAATATTTTCTTTAATCAGCAAATCATAAAAATATCCCGGGCCGCTGCCGGAAATCGCGGTTGCTGAGTTCATCATATATTCAGGGATAACCACGGTCTCTCCCAAGTGATTAAATAACTGCGTGACAAAAAGTAAATCTTGAGCACTGGTAAACTTGCCTGCACATAAACAAGAAATGCCTTTACCGATACGGGCAGGCATGTTTGGCATGACCCGGACAACGCGAGCATCGACTAAATACTTTTCGATATATTCCATACGTAACCCGGCTGCAATAGAAATAACAAGGACATCGTGTGTGTGCCCCTTGATTCCTCCTAAAAGAGCGTCAAAATCCTGAGGTTTGACCGCAAGTATCAACGCGACAACCCTATCTGCCACTTCTACCGCGCTACTCCCCACCTGAACATCTAAAATTTGATCGGTCTTTTTGAAATCATGGTCATAAATGAACAATTCATAGAGATCTTTATGCTGTTTAAGCCTTTCGCCTATCACCATTCCCATATTGCCATAACCGATAATACCAATCTGCTTTTTCATGCCTTTATACGATTATTATACACCGGTTTCAAAAATGACTCTGCCGAGCCGCACCAGAGAAGCGCCTTCCTGGATTGCAACCTCAAAATCACCGCTCATGCCCATAGAAAGAATAGTTAATTGATGAATATCGTTAATTTCGTTAAACAAAGCTCTCGCTCTCTTGAAATACGGCCGCGCCGTTTCCGGATCATCTACGATCGGAGCAATCGCCATTAAACCTTTTATACGGATGTTCCCGAAACCAGAAATTTCTTTGACGATTTCAACGGCCTCTTCAGGCCTTATTCCAAATTTTGATTTATCCCTGGAGATGTTCACCTCAACCAAAATATCCTGAATTTTATGGATCTTGGCTGCCTGCCGGTCAATTTCCTCTGCCAGGCGAAGGCTATCGACTGACTCGATCAGATCAAAAATCCTGACCGCATCTTTTGCCTTATTGGTTTGCAGATGGCCGACCATATGCCAGGTGATAGGCGATAACGATCTGTATTTAGAAAGCGCTTCTTGTACTTTGTTTTCGCCAATATGAGTAATACCGCCAGCCACGACTTCTTCAATGCTGGCAATATCCCTGCCCTTAGAAACCGCGACTATCGCGACACTCTCGGGATCACGGTTGGCGCCGGCGCAGATTAAAGAAATCCGCTTTTTTATTCCAGCAATATTTTCTTTAATCATCTTTAAACAAAGCCGGCTTTAAAACGATCACAGAAAAATGGTTTAACTGGAATATTATATACTATAAATTATCAGGGTCAATTAAAAGTATTCCTGATAGATATCTTTGATTTTATTGATTGTTTTCAGGAATGGATTCCGGGACGGCTGGATAGCCGGCAAAGCCAAAGGCTTACTTTCTCGCTGAGTAAAACAAATGATCCCCAAAGCCGCAAGATAGGATAAATATTTTTGCCCCGAGAGATTCCCCTGTTTATGGATTGCGGCTGCCAAATCAGGATTAACAATCCTTCCGAGCCGTGTTGGCACACCCAATACCTTCTCAAGCATTTCAAGAAGCCCCTCCTGCTGAAAAGCCCTCCCGCAAACGACAACCCGGTCAACTCCAGTACAAGGCATATGTTTCTCTATCGTGCCTAAAAGGCTTTGGCAAAATGATTTTGCTTTCGCGGTAAGACAATCGGTAACCATTTTTAATTTTATCGGGTTATACACAGTATCTTTTTTAATCAGGATTTCTTTATCCTGGCTCGTTTCGGGCCTCTCATCAATAACGCCATGCGTGATTTTGATCTCTTCGGCAAAATCAAAAGAGATCTTTAATTCTCGCGCCAGTTCCAGCGTAAAATCATTGCCCCCTACCGGCAAGATCTCGATGATCTTAAGAGCGTCATCCTGAAAGAACAACAACTCGGTAATATCACTGCCGACATCGCAAAATACGGTCATGCCATGATTATCTTCCGGAGAAAACACAGCTGCACTCGTCGCAAGTCCCGAGAAAAACAGGTCTTTTATTTCGTAACCGGCCTGATTAACCGCATGCGTGAAACTCTGTAACGCCGATAATCGCGCGCAAATCAGGTATAAATCGATTTCTAATTTATGGCTATAGAGCCCCAACGGATTTAAACAATTGCTTTTGGAATCAATATTATAACTATACGGGATCTCATGGATGATCTCTTCATCAAGGTTGGACCCCAGGATCACTGCCTGCTCCTTGACTTTTTGAATATCTGAATTGGTAATGACCTTATTGCCGCGCTCAATAAGCGGAAGGATCGCCCGGCTATGCCTGGTAATGACTTCTTTACCGGAAAGGTTAACGTAAATGTATTTAATCGCGATCCCGGACTTTACTTTCAGGTTTTTCAATAAAGAACTCACACCACTGACCAAGGCAACAGAATCAACAATCGCGCCATTTTTAACAGCCTGAGAAGCCACCGTATCACAAAAAACATCAACCACTCGCTTTTTCTTGACTACAACCACGGCAGCGGAAATCTTACTATTGCCGATATCCACGGCACAAACATAATTCGTAAGCATAGCCTTTAAAAAAACCTCACTTATCTTTAAATCGTATCACCGGCTCTTTAAACCGCATATCTATATACTGAATCGTAGCTAAATCGTTGTTAAACTGCGTAAATAATCCGGACAGAATACTTATCTTTTCATCGACCTTCCCGGAATTAATCCGGACTTCCAAATCCTGCATCGTTAATTCATTTTCGCTCTGAGGGTTGCTCGGCCGGCTGGCAATAGGGATAAAAAAAGAAATCATCTCTGGTTTTTTTATATCAATACGGGCGATCCGGTATGATTTGAGCACCCTGTCCCCACGCGTTGCCTGAATAATATCCAGAGCAAAAGCAAGCTGAGGAATATGATATTGACTCCCGACATGTGGGAAAGAAAGCCTGTTTTCCAGCCCTACAATAATAGGCAAATCGGGATCTTGCGGCAGAAAATCAGCATCCCACAACGATAATTCCCTGTCAACATAATAATACCGCCCCAGCTTAACGGCAGCCAACGCAATACGCTCCTGCAAATCAACAAACAACTGGTTCGGCAAAATCCTTATTATCCTGATCTTCTTATAAACCGGATATAACTCAGAGACATGCCGGGCTATTTTCTTTAAATCAAGAACAAAGATGTTCCTGCCTTTCAGGAATGAAACATTTTCCGGCTTGTTGGCGTTAACAATAACATCTTTGACCAAAAAATAATCGCAATTTCTTATCCACCGCAGGCTATAAACTCCCAAAGCATATAACGCCAGAAAAATCATTCCCGCAGAAACCAGATATTTAAAAACTAACCCCTGAAACTTGGGAGACTTTTTCATAAGCTAATTCAAGCAACCTTGTGCAAAGCTGATTAAATCCCATCCCGGTCAACCACGCTGCCTTCGGTAAAAGGCTGGTTTCAGTAAGACCGGGGATCGTATTAACCTCCAACACAAACGGTATATGATCCTCTGTTAAAATAATATCCACCCGGGAACACCCATAACACCCCAAAAGGTTATGAGCCGATAATGCCACATCCTGCACTTTATGAACCAGCGACTCATCGATCTGTGCGGGTACTCTATACTGAGTCAGCCCCGGTTTATACTTAGCTTCAAAATCAAAAAAACGATGAGTTGGGATAATCTCAATGACCGGCAGTGCTTTATTATCAAGAATGGCTACCGTAAGCTCTTTTCCATGGATATATTCATCAACGAGGACATGGCTATCATAACTGAAAGCAAACTCTATCGCCTTTTCTAAATCTTCTCTGCGGTCAACGATCGATAAGCCGATACTTGACCCGTGCGTAGCAGGCTTGACCACCAGCGGCAGACGAAGCTCACTGATCCGCTGCAAACTCGCAGCGCTCAACCCTTGATCCAACGCCACATATCGCGGGGTAGCTAACCCGTGCGCATCAAAAATCTCGCGTGAAGCGATTTTATCCATTGCCAGCCTGCTGGCGATAGCGCCTGAACCGGTATACGGGATCTTCAAGTTATCCAATAAACCCTGGAGGATCCCGTCTTCTCCAAAATGCCCGTGTAACGCCAAGAATATACAATCAAGGTGCTCTAATTTAAGCAACCGGGCATTCGCGGGGATATCGTCCGACACAATATCGATCGGGACAACAGAACAACCCTCCTTACTCAAACTTTCATACACCGCCTTGCCTGACTTAAGAGAGATCTCCCGTTCCGTAGACGGGCCTCCCATTAATATACCGATCCTGCCGAATTTAGATTCTCTGCTCATGTTTTTAGATTATTGTTACTGCCATATTTTGATCTCCGGCTGTAACGTTAGTTTATATTTCTTTTTCACGGCACTTTTTACCAATCCCATTAATGCCAGGACATCAGATGCTTTCGCGTTTCCCCGGTTAAGCAGGAAATTAGCGTGCTTTCCCGAGATATACGCATCGCGGATATGTTCCCCTTTTAAACCGCAGGAATCGATCAACTGGCCTGCAGAATATGATTGAGGATTCTTAAAAACACACCCCGCAGAAGGAAACGAAAGGTCCTGGGTTTGACGCCGGTAATCTCTATAATGCCGCATAATTCTTGAAATTTCCCTCGCATCTTTTTCGCGCAGGGCCAGCCGCGCGCCAAGAACAATATATTTCGATAAACTTGACCTGCGATAACCAAAGGTAATATCTTCTTTCGACACTACCTTTAAACTTCCATTATAACTCATTACGGTAACATTTTCCACTAAATCCCCAATATTTATTGCTGCGCGGCAATCGAAAGACGACTTCTTTGAAATCCCCGCGTTCATCACGAGCGCCCCTCCAAGCGTTCCCGGGATCCCGCTTAAGAATTCCAGCCCCGAGAACCCCCGCTTCTTTGCAGCCATAACGATCTCGCCTAGCCACCTGCCCGCGCCGGCATCAAGTACGCCTGCCTGAAAATCTAATTCTTTAAAAGCAGGTGAGCTCAACGATATCACAACCCGCTCAACGCCTTTATCAGAAACCAAAAGATTACTGCCGCCACCTATTACTGAAAATGGTATTGTATGTTTTTTTAAAGAAACAATCAAGGCTTTTAAGTCATCACTATCTTTCGGCTCGACAAAAAAACGCGCCGGCCCCCCGATACGAAAGCTGGTATGCTTTTTAAGCGGCTCCTGTTTCTTAACGCTTCCTTTTAAGTTCTTCCACCAATTCATCGCAAACCTTGATAATGTCACCTGCCCCCAAAGTGATAATCAGATCTCCCGCAGCACGTATCTTAAGCAAATGGCTGACTATCAGGTCTTTCGGGACAAAATGTACCTCTCTATCCGGATAACGCTTTTTTATCTTATCACACATAACAGACGCCTCAACGCCCTCACGGGGAGGTTCGCTGGCAGCATAAATATCAGTAATAATCACATAATCAGCATCGTCAAAACTTGCGCAAAATTCATCCATAAGTAATTGTGTGCGGCTATACCGGTGCGGCTGGAATACCGCGATGATCCTCTCCCGCGGCATAGCAGTAATCGCAGACAACGTTGCCTTGATCTCAGTCGGATGATGCGCGTAATCATCAATAACCAAACACCCGTCCCCTCGAAACTTGATCTCTTGCCGACGGCAGGAGCCTTTATAGTTCGACAGGACATTTTTAATCACATCCATGCCAATACCCAGATGCATTCCCAGAGCGATCACCGCCAAAGAATTAGATATATTATGCCTGCCTCCCAGCGCCAAATGAATCCGCCCCAGGCACGTATTATTATAATAACAGTCAAATGAAGAGGTTAAATCTTTAAACAGGATATTGCGCGGATAAATATCTGCGCGCTCATCAAGGCCAAACAAAACATATTTATTTTTATAGTCAGCCGCCAAACGCCGCAGGTTATCATCGTCATAGCAAGATATCAGAAGGCCGCCCTCGCGGATACGCCCCATGAAATCACTATACGCCTCAATGATATGCGCGAAATCACGGTAATAATCCAAATGCTCCCTGTCAATATTAGTAATGACTGCGTAGTGCGGCTTATAATATAAAAAAGTACCGTCGGACTCATCCGCCTCAGCCACAAAGAAATCCCCTTTTCCGAACGAAGCATTCGTGTCGATATTCTTAACAATGCCTCCGACTGCTATTGTCGGAGAAAGCCCTGCCTCCAATAAGAGGTACGCGATAAGAGAACTTGTCGTGGTTTTCCCGTGGCTGCCGGTAACCGCGATGACCGTTTTATCTGCCATTAAATCAACAAGCGCCTGGGCGCGTTTGATCACGCTCACCCCTCGTTTAACCGCTTCCTGAAACTCTGGATTATCCTCTTTTATCGCGGAAGAATAAATAATGAGTTGCGCACCATCGATATTGCTGGGTTTATGCCCGATAAATATTTCCACACCCGCAAGCCTCAGGGCATCGGTCGTTTTACTGGCCTTACAATCAGACCCGCTGATCTTAATACCGCGGCCAAGCAAAAGATACGCTATAGCGCTCATGCCAATACCGCCGATCCCGATCAAATGATATTGTTTCTGTCCGGTCATTTCTTATCTACTGTTATTTTTTACTGGTAAGAGAACGCATCCAGGCATCACCCATCTCCGCGACACTCCCGAAACTATAGGTGCTTGCCAAGGACCTCACCAGGTCCTGCTTATCCCGTAACGCCTGGCAGAATGACACAAACCTATCCGCCCCAAACGTTCGTATGAGATAGTCGACCACATTGACTGACTCCGCGTAAAACAACTGAACCACAGACTGATCCCCCATCATCTGCGGGTTTAACTGCACAAGCGTTTCAAAACGTATAAATACGTTCATGCGTATTGCTTCTCTGATAAGCTGCCCTGCTGAAGCGACCCGGGATGCTTCCTGATAAGAAGCGACTCCTTCATCCAGGCAAACGGGAACCGCGCGGTTATTAAAACCAACAAATTCCCTGAAAATAATATGCGCCATTTCGTGAGGCAGAAGCGATTCAAAAAAACCTGACGCATTGGTGAAGGTATGGATGATTTTCTCCTGAGGACGAACTGCACCGCTTACCCAGGACGGCTGTCCGGTAGCAGCATGGAAACTTCCCGCGTCATCATGGATATAGATCAGCGCCCGGTTATCCCAAAGCCAGAAATTATAACGGCGAAACCCTAATCTTTCCGTAATCCTATCATAACAGGCTTCCAGCTTCTCAATCGAGCGGTTAACAAAATCAAGAGGTGCATTCTTATAATGAACAATAAAATGCGTGCTCTTTGCCTGCTGCCACGCCGGCTCTGCGCAAACCGCAAAGGAATGCGTAAGTGTGATACAACACAAGAGAAAAAATAATCGTTTCATCTTTCAAGCAGTCCAAACGCCTCAGCAACAAGAGTCACGTCAGCTTTAAGGCGGATATGACTTTCTGCATCAAACGAAGGTGTCCTGTTCTTTAAAGGACGGCGCAGGAAATCGGCAATCACCGTGCGCATCCGCGAAGCGTTTAATTGTTGTTCTTCAATAATGACCGCGCCTAAATCTTCTGCCAGGACAGAAGCATTTTCCCGCTGATGCGCGTAGGCAAAAGGATAGGGAATAATAAGCGCCGGTAATCCAAAGAAAAGAAGTTCCGCCAGCGTAGTAGCTCCTGCCCGCGAGACGACAAAATCGCATGCACTATAGGAATACTCCATTGATTCAATAAAAGCAAAAACCCTGGCGCGCATCTTTAAATCGCGATACTGCTTTTGCACTGTTTCAAGATCCCCGGAGCCGGCAAGATGTATAACCTGCAGCTTCTCCCTTTCGGGCATCGCGGCAATAGCTTCCAAAAAACTAAGGTTGATCCGGTGGCTGCCTTGGCTGCCCCCCATCACTAAAAGTGTCGTTAATCCAGATTCAAAACCAAAAAACTCCAACGCTTTCTTTTTGTCAACCCGAACCAAACCCGAGCGTAAGGGATTACCGGTTACGACGATCTTATGGCCAGCGTTCTTGAAGAACGCTTTTGTCCTCTCAAAGGAAACAGCGATCCGATGAGCAAACCGGGCTAAGAACATATTCGCTTTTCCCGGAACCACATTCTGCTCATGCAGCATGATTTTAACCCCCGCCAAACGCGCGAAGAAAACAATGGGGATACAAACAATACTGCCAAAAGCAACCACCAGTTCCGGGCGAAAAGAAATAAGGATTACCAGGCTTTCAAAAAAAGCACGGCATAATTGCAGCAGCGCGGCGGCATTCTGAAGGGTCAGTTTCCTACCGATAGGCACGACGGAAATAAATGCCGTTCGATAACCGCTCAAATCAAGATGCCGCTTAATACTGACGCGCGGCAAAACTAATAAAGCTTCAGGACAAGTGGGGCGTTTTTTACAGCTATCTAAAAAACTTAAAGCGGGAAAAATATGCCCGCCGCTTGCTCCGGTAACAACTAAAATCTTCATATCAAGCTACCTATGGTAATTACGCCTTGAATTCTACCCTTAAGGATATTCGCCCGCGCGGGCAATATTCATCAGAATACCGACGCTAATCATGTCAAAAATAAACGAAGATCCACCATAACTGATAAAAGGCAGCGGCAGCCCTTTAGTCGGTAATACCCCGCAAGAAACCCCGATATTAACCATTGCCCGGATACTTAACATTAACAATAATCCCAGGCTTAAGAAATAACCGAATTTATCCGGCGCGTATTTTATGACCTTGAGCCCCTGATGCACGAAAACAATAAACAGGATAATTACCCCAATGGTACCGATCAGGCCCAATTCTTCACCAATAATGGAAAAAATAAAATCAGTATGGGCTGCGGGAAGAAAAAACAATTTTTGTTTCGAATGGCCTAACCCTACGCCGAATATCCCCCCTGACCCTAAAGCTATCTGTGATTGAATGATCTGAAAACCGCTCCCCTTCGGATCAGCCCAGGGATTCAAGAACGCCATGATACGCATCCTGCGGTAAGGAACACTGAATATCAACACATATAAAAGCGGCAGCCCCGCCAAAACCACGGACATAAGATGGGTCATCCGAACGCCAGCGATAAAAAGCATTACAAAAACTACTACCCCCAATGCCAGGGATGTCCCCAGGTCAGGCTGCAGGAGCATCAACAACACACTCCCTCCTAAAATCAACATAATCGGCAGGAAACCCCAAACAAAAGACCGTAAAGCATCTTTCTTACGGACAATAAAATCCGCGATATAAATAATAACCGCGATATTGGCTAATTGCGAAGGCTGAAAACTGATGAATTTAAAACGGAACCAACGCTGGGCGCCTGACACTTCCCTGCCTAACCCCGGGATCAAAACTAATACCAGTAAACCAAAAGCAATTAATAAAAAAGGTTTGGCGATCAACCTTAATTTCTTGTAATCAATCGCCATAATAAAAAACGTCAGCAACACTCCCACGAGCAGAAAAATAATGTGCCGCTTCAAAAAAAAGAAACCATCTCCGTATTTTTCCCAGGCATAGATACAGGAAGAGCTGTAAATCATCACGATGCCAATACAGATCAAAATAATGGTCGTGATAAATAATTTAATCCGGATAACGCGCATAATACTTTAACGTCTTGCTAATTCTGCGACTGCCTGTTTGAACACCCTGCCGCGATGTTCATAATCAGTGAACATATCAAAACTTGCGCACATAGGAGACAATAACACACTATCACCTGCCTTTGCCAAGGTATAGGCAAGACGCACCGCATCTGGCAAACTCGCTGCCGCATACACCGGCAATTGCCCCTGGAAAACAAGCTTCATTTTCTCTTGAGCTTGCCCGATCAGGATCGCATGCTTTACTTTTTGCCTGGCTAAATCAAGGATGCTCCGATAATCATTGCCCTTATCTTTTCCTCCGGCTATTAAGATCACCGGCCCGGGTATCGAACGAAGCGCCCACATGGCTGAATCAACCGTCGTAGCCTTTGAATCATTAATAAACCTGACCTTGTTTATTTCAGCGACAACTTCCATACGATGCTCCACCCCTTTAAACTCAGCAAAAACTTCTTGCATCAAAGCTTTTTCTATTCCTAAAAGAGAACCGACTGCCATAACAGCGCAATGATTCGGATTAAAGTCATCGTTTTCATTAAAATATACGATCCGTGACCGGGCTTCCCGCTCAATCGCAACAGAAACCGGGTCACGCCGGTTTAAAACTAAATAATCCGATACCCCCTGATTTAAGAAAATACGTTTCTTAGCCTGAAGGTACGCATCCATATCCTTGTAACGGTCAAGATGGTTGCGAGAAAAATTCAACAACACCGCGATAGCCGGCCGGAAAGTCGTTATTTTCTCCAGCTGGAACGAACTGATCTCAAGAGAAACAAAATCGCTTTCCTGCATTTTATCGACTTCCCCGGAAAAGGGGTTACCGATATTACCGCAGACAAAGACCTTTTCTCCTTTTTTCTTCAACACCTCACCGATTAACGTCGTCACGGTTGTTTTTCCGTTTGAACCGGTTACCGCAATGACGCGCGCCGGGCAAAGCGACCAGGCAAATTCTATTTCACTAATAACAGGAATCCCGAATTCTTTTGCCCACACCAAGGGCATTGCCTCATCAGGTATGCCCGGGGAAACCACAACCAAATCCCTCCCCTTTACTATTGCTGGAGTATGCTTGCCCAGCTCAAAGGAAATATCCCGAGAAAGCAAACGGGAAACATTAAGCCGTGTCTGCGCATCATCCTTACTATCCGTTACGCTGACTTCTGCGCCCAATCGATAAAGCAGGTTAGCACAGGCCAGGCCGCTGCGCGCAAAACCAACCACAGAAACTTTTTTATTTTTATACTGCTGTGTATTAATCATCGATATACCCGCCCGCCATTACCCTAGCGGATTTTCAGCGTTACGATCGTCAAGAGAGCCAAGAGGCTGGCTATGATCCAAAACCTGACAATAATTTTATTTTCCTGCCAGCCGAGGAACTGAAAATGGTGATGGATGGGCGCGATCTTAAATATACGTTTTTTGGTCAAGCGAAATGATGCGACCTGCAAAATGACTGATAAACATTCAACAACAAATATGCCGCCGACAATCACCAGTAAGAGCTCTTTCTTAATCAGGAGTGCTACGATCCCTAATGCGCCTCCCAGCGCTAAAGAACCGACATCACCCATAAAAATCGAAGCAGGATGGCAATTAAACCACAAAAACCCTAATCCGGCCCCTAAAATACTGGCGCAAAATACCGTTAATTCCCCGCTCCCCTTAATATAGGGAATAAATAAATATTCGCTGAAGTTAATATTGCCTGAAACATAGCATAAAACGCCGAATGCTACTGACGCCATGATAACCGTTCCG
The DNA here is from genome assembly GCA_041662125.1 of Candidatus Omnitrophota bacterium. Lineage (GTDB taxonomy): Bacteria > Omnitrophota > Gorgyraeia > Gygaellales > Profunditerraquicolaceae > JBAZTA01. Next base: position 358,061 of record JBAZTA010000001.1, read on the forward strand.
ATCGCCAGGCCGTCAAGCCCATCAGTAAGGTTGACGGCATTGGAGGAACCAGTGATAACGAGAATGACAAATAAAATATAAACCATCCCTAAATTTATGGAAACATCTTTCAAGAACGGGATATCCAATCGGGTCGTATTGTTCGCATCGAAAAACAAGATGGTCCCGATGATCAGCCCGAGAATGATCTGACTGGTAAATTTTGAGGTCGCCGTTAAGCCTCGAGAGCACTTCCTGATATGTTTCTGATAATCATCGATAAAACCGGTCACTCCCAGCCACAACGTGCCGAACAAAACGATCAAGACATTTTTATTTAAAAAATCTGACCACAGCGCCATAGAAACAAAAATTGCCACGAGTATCAAAATTCCACCCATGGTCGGAGTCCCCTGTTTTTTGCTGTGCAAATCGTATAACTTCGCGCTCTCTTCTTTCCTGATATTCTGCCCAATCGATAAACGCGTAAGGACCTTGATCATCAACGGCCCCAAAAGCAGGCTGATAAAAAACGCGGTCACCGTTGCCATGCTGGCTCGAAAGGTTATATAACGGAATATATTGAAAAAGGAGATGACATCATGTAAGGGGTAAAACAAATAATACAACATACGAGTGAGCTCTCAGTTATTTAAAAAGGTCTTCCATTTTCATGAGGCGAGACCCCTTGATTAAAACAACATCATCTTTATCCGGGGATATCTTTTTAAATAAAATGTCTTTCGCCTGACATGTTGAATCACAGGTAAATATATTCTTACTATCAAAACCGCTTCTCTGGGCAGCTTGGGCCGCCAGACGCGAAAGCTGGCCTACGGCAACAATAATATCACACACGCGCGTTGCTTCTTCTCCAGCTTTTGCATGATACAATGCTTTACCGCTGCCCAATTCCAGCATATCGCCCATGACAAAGATTTTCCTGCCCCGCGCCGCGCAATGAGACAACGCATCCAAAGCCTGCTTCAACGATGCAGGATTGGCATTATACGAATCATCAATAAATGTTATATTTTTGAACTTCTTCAGTGTAAGCCGTTTATCCGGGAATTTGAAACTCGCCAAACGCGCGATAATATCCGGATACCCCATGCCAAAGATACGGCCAAGAGTAATAGCCGCCAAAGCATTAGATACATTATAATATCCCAAGGTATTTAAAGTAAATGTATATTTTCTACGGGCAGGGGCAGCCGAAGATGTGGCTCTCGGGTGGCGCATGCAAAACCGCAATTTTCCGCCAGCATAGCTCACGGCAGAAGCAGTAAAATCGCTGGATGCAGAAACTCCAAAACCGACGCTCAAAACATCCTCCCCCGGAGCAATGATTTTTTGATATAACGCAGCATCATCAGCGTTCAACACGGCAAGAGCCGGGCATTCTAAATGTTTGATCAATGAATATTTCTCTTCTGCCACTCCCGCTAAATCATGAAAATGTTCCAAATGCGTTGGCCCGATATTAGTGATGACTCCGATCGAAGCACGGCAAATATTCGCAAGGTTCGCCACTTCCCCAAAATGGTTGGTCCCGACTTCTAAAACCGCGATCTCATGACGGCTGGTTAATTTCAATAAAGCTAACGGTAACCCGATATGATTATTCTGAGTCCCTTCATTCTTTAATACGCTATAACGCTCAGACAAAACCCAGGAGATCATTTCTTTGGTCGTCGTCTTTCCGTTTGAACCGGTGACCGCAATAACAGGGATCGAAAACCTTTTACGGTGGAAACAGGCAATATCACCTAACGCCTTGACCGTATTATCAACTTCCAGGATTGCCGTTCTTGATGACTGACGGCGTATTTTCTCAGGAACAGGGTTACCCTTTTGTTTAATGATACAACCAGCCCCTTGCTTAATCGCCGCATCAATAAAATCATGTCCGTCAAAATTATCGCCTTTGATGGCAATAAAAACCTGTCGGGGCAAAATCGTCCGGGAATCGATTGAAACCCCTTTCATGCTACCGCCTCCGCCGCCCTGGAGAACGCGGGCGCCGGTTGCTTCTCTTAGTTCATCAATTGTAAACATTTCTTGATCACCTTTCGGTCGTCAAAAGCTACAACGGTATTCTTTAATATCTGATAATCTTCATGCCCTTTCCCCGCTACCAAAACAATATCTTTTGCGCCTGCGATGGATAAAGCTTTCTTTATAGCTTCACAACGGTCAGCAACCACACAATAATTATCTTTTGTGATCCCGTCAGTAATATCATCCAGGATCAAGGCAGGATCCTCAGAACGGGGATTATCACTGGTAATAATCACGTAATCCGCTAAGAGGGAAGCTATTCTGCCCATTTTCGGGCGTTTCGCCTTATCACGCTCACCTCCGCAGCCGAAAACAACAACAATCTTTCTTTGCGCGACTTGGCGCAATGCCCCAATAACGTTTTTAAGCGCATCATCAGTATGGGCATAATCAACAAAAATACATATATCACGGTCGCAGTTTACCCGCTCAAGCCGCCCCGGCACAGATTTAAATTTCTTAAGCGCTTGTTTCATGACCCGGACATCCAGCCCCGCATGGATCCCCCAGGCAACCGCAGCGAGTATATTGTACACATTATGACGGCCAATGAGTGCGGACTTTATTTGCATCTTGGCACCCGGGACCAAAAGCGTAAACCGGGTCGATCCCATATCCATAGAGATATCACGCGCCATAACATCTGATTTCCGCTCAATGCCATAGGTAATAACCTTCGCCTGCGTTAATCTTTTTAGTTTTCTGCCATATGGATCATCATTATTAATAACCGCGCCCGCGTGGCTTGACAATCTTTTAAACAACTTCGATTTAGCGTGGAAATATTTCTTGAGAGTCTGGTGATAATCCAGATGGTCATGCGTGAGGTTAGTAAAAACCGCCGAAAAGAAATCTATGCCGTCGCAACGCTCCTGGTCCAGGGCGTGCGATGAAACTTCCATCACCACACTATCAACGCCGCGGCGGGCCATAGTATCAAACATTGCCTGCAACTCAAACGGCCCCGGAGTCGTATTTTTCGACGGGATCAGGCAATCTTGAAACCGGTAATTAACCGTTCCGATCACCGCAGGAGTAGCCCCCGACTCTTTCAGGATTGCTTCTATCAGGTAGGAAACCGTCGTCTTACCATTGGTGCCGGTAATACCGGTGATTTTCATTTTTGAAGACGGATGGTGATAAAATTCAGCAGCTAATCGCGCCGCTGCTTTACGCGTATCGGTAACTTCAATAAATACCGCTTTTGTTTTTTGAGAAGAATACCGTGGCACAGAAGGACGCAAACCAGCCGCAGGCTTAAACACGATTGCAGACGCCCCGCGGTGAAGTGCCTCTTGAATAAACACATTGCCATTCTTACGAGCCCCTTGCACTGCGACAAAAACAAAATTCTTCTGAACCGTTTTTGAATTACAGCTTATCCCGCGAACCGGCACGTTAAAAGATGGCTTCCGAAACAAAGCAGATGTGTCACAATACTGCTCTATTGATCTAACGAGTTCTCTCAGATTCATGTAACGCGGCAATTTTCTCATATGACTGGGTTGACTTTAAATATTTCAAAACATCCGCCGCGACATTCTTAAATACCGGCGCGGCAACAACGCCTCCATAATAATACGGATGGGGCTCATCAAGAGTAACGACAATCACAACCTCCGGATCTACAGCAGGAGCAAAACCGATAAAAGAACCAATAAATTTATTGTGTGAATAGGCCCCGCTGGGCTCCAACTTCTGAGCGGTCCCTGTTTTACCAGCCACCCTCAAACCGGGGATTTTTGCCAACTGGCCTGTCCCGCTTTCAACCACGCCGGTAAGTATTTTCCTGATACGGGCTGCCGTATCGGCAGAAAGCACTTTACGGATCAAAAGAGGGAAAAAGCGCTTAATCGGCTGGCCCAGAGGATCCCTGATTTCTTTTACGATATACGGCTTCATCAAATTGCCGCCATTAGCTATAACGGAAGTCGCCGCGCATAATTGTAACAAGGTAACACCGACCTCTTGCCCTATGGGTATCGCGGCGATTGAATTCTTTGACCAAAACCGGGGCTCTTTGAGCATCCCTGAGATCTCGCCGGGAATATCAATCCCTAATTTTGAACCAAAACCAAAACCATTCGCATAACGATACACGATATCGCCGCCTAAAAGTTGCGCTACTTTAGTCGTTCCGATATTACTGGATTGTTCAAAGACTTCGCGAAAGCTCAACCAACCGTGCGGCGTATGGTCATGCAAAACATGGTTAGCCACGCGCCATGCCCCGTTTTCGCAAAAAAATTTATCTTCCTCAGAAGCCTTGTTTTCTTCTAAAGCGGCAGAAGCAGTAACGATCTTAAAGACTGAACCGGGCTCAAACAAATCACATATCGCGCGATTACGCCTGAGATCAGCGTGAGATCCAGAGTACTCATTCAAATCAAAGGTAGGACGGTTGGCGAGCGCAAGGATCTCCCCCGTATAAGGATTCATAACAATAATGCTCGCACCCTGCGCATTGTAATTCTTAAAAGCTTTATCAAGTTCCCGCTCGGCGATATATTGAATGACCTCATCAATAGTTAAGATGATATCATTGCCGTCAGAAGCAGCAACCATCTTGTCAGAGAGGTCTAACTTTTTCTGACGGGCGTCCCGAATGATTAACGACCATCCGTCTTTCCCTTTTAAATACCGGTCAAAACATAACTCAATGCCATCCAAACCGGTATTATCCAAGCCGGAGAAACCAACAATATGGCTGGCCAAATATGAATTCGGATAACATCGTTTGCTTTCCTTAAGCCAACCAATACCTTTACATTTAAGGTTCTTGATCTCTTCGCTCTGTTGGGGAGTTACTTTACGCGACAACCAAACAAACGATTTCTTACGTGTTAATTTTTCTTTTAAAAACTCCGCAGTGGTATTAAGGATAGGCGCTAATTTCTTAGCGATTATTTCTTTATCTTTTGCAGGGATATCGCGGGGCGAGGCATAAAACGAATCAACAGCCAGATTAACTGCCTGCGGCCGCATATTTATGTCATAAATAGTCCCGCGCCGAGGCTCTAATTCAACGAACAAACTTTGTTGTTTTCGGGCGATTTCTGCAAGATATGCGCTGCGGAAGAATTGAATGTAGAAAACGCGGGCGGCACATACGCCAAGAAACAAAAGGAATAATAAGAATACCGCCTTAACTTTGCGGCGATAACTGAATATATACACCCTGATATATGTTTAAAGGAATATGTTAATCACAATAGCGCTATTCCACTGCTACTTTATAAATCTTAAGATCGCGGTTCTGTGAATTTTTACCGAAATATTTAGAACGATTCGACGGAATGCCGGCTCCTGCCTCAATAGTTTGCGCCTGTGCCTGCATCTTAATGCCGAAAAGACGGGCTAAAACATTCTCACTTTTCGGCTGAACACGGCTCACTAATCCGAAATTCTCTTTTTGAGAAGCTAATTTAACCAAACAATAGCTTTCAGGCATTTGGAAATCTTTACACCCTTCGACTCTATTGCCGATATTGATCAGGGAGGTTTTACGCTTTAAATTATATCGTAAGACAGAATTATTATCAAGTGAATCCTGAAATATGGTTTGGCTCTTCTGCCCGGTATAGGCAAGACGGATAATCTCCGTTTGTTGCCAGACATACAAGACAGAGAAAAAAGTTACGAAAACAGCGATGATAAGAAACCTGGATAGCTTCATATGGTTAAAGGTTATGAAACAAAAATCTTCTCAGCAACCCGAAACTTTGCACTCCGGCTCGAAGGGTTCAGCGATACTTCCTGCTGCGACGGGGTAAGCGGCTTGGGAGTAATGATCTTGATCCGCCCGCATGCTGCTTCCTTACGAAACGTTACCTTCACCGCCCGGTCTTCCAATGAATGAAACGCGATCACGCATATCCGCCCTGCGGGAGAAAGACGCCCAATCGCTTTATTGATCGCGATATCCACCGCTTCTATTTCACGGTTAACAGCAATACGCACTGCCTGAAACGTCCGGGTAGCCGGATGAATACGCTGGTGGCCCCGGTACCGCGGAGGGATTGCTTTAACGACAATATCGCTTAATTGTTGCGTTGTTGCGATCGGATGTTTCTGCCTCTCGGCAACCAAATATCGGGCAATACGGTTATGCCAGCGCTCCTGGCCGAAAACCCATAAAAGAGTCGATATTTCATCTTCATTCAGATTATTTACCAAATCATACGCACTGATATAACTGTTTTTATCCAAACGCATATCCAGAGGCCCCTGGCTCTGAAAACTAAACCCCCGTTCGGGATCCTCCAACTGATACGAGGAAATACCCAGGTCAAAAACAAAACCATCTACCTTCTGCACCTGGCAGGAATCAAGGACCGTATCGAGATCCAGAAAATTACTATATACAAACTCACAGTGCTTACGGTAATCAGACAAACGCTCCTCTGCGCGCTTGAGCGAATCTTCATCCCGGTCGATACAAATAAGCTTACCTGCGGGTAAAATGCGCTTAATGATATTAATGCTATGGCCGGCGGTACCTACCGTTGCATCAACAATGATTTTACCGGGAGCTAAATTCAAATAATCCAAAACTTCCGTAAGCATTACGGGCGTATGTAATTTCTCTTCCACGATTCTATCTTTAAACTAAGAGCCCTCAGGCGGGCTCGATTAATTTTTCAGCGATCTGTTCAAACGACTGTTGCCAATTACCATAAAACTCTCCCCACTTGTCTTTTGACCAGATTTCTATCCTGTTTGAAACACCGACGACAATAATCTCTTTCTTAATTTCAGCATAATCCTTTAAATATTGCGGCAGTAAAATCCTGCCCTGCCGGTCGGGAGTGGCCTCGATGGCGCCTGAGAAATACAAACGGTTAAAAATACGCGACTCCTGCTTGGTAAAAGAAACAGCTTTAAATTTCTGCTCTTGCGCGCGCCATTCCTCTTCCGCAAACATAAAAAGGCATTTATCTAACCCTCGCGTCACAAAGAATTTCTCAATAAAATTCCCCTTTGCGACCTCGCGGAATCGAGAAGGCAGAATAAGCCGGCCCTTACGGTCTATAGAATGAACATATTCTCCATAGAACATACGTACATCCCTTCCACTTTATACCACCTTTTACCACTTTGTATCAAAAGTATAGACAATAATTGATCCGTTGTCAAGTTAAAAAATACATAAATTACTGGTAATACTAGGTATAGTAGTAGATAAAGCTATTGTGTGGATATATTGTGGTATAGCTTAGTGGAGAGCAAAAAGCGCTTTAACCTGATCAATATCGCGGATGATTTGACGGCTCAGAGCCTGCGGTGAAGAAAATTTCTTTTCGTTGCGGATCTTCTTGAAAAATTGGACTTCGAGGTATTCCCCGTATATATCCCGGGAAAAGCCAAATATATGGACTTCGACATGAAGAGAATTTTCCGTATTGAGTTGAAATGTCGGTTTTCTGCCAATATAGCAGATACCGTTAAATAATGTATTCTGCCAGAGGATCTTCACGGCATAGATACCGGCAGGGGGAATAATCTCATGATGAGGAGAGACATTTGCCGTCGGAAAACCCAGCTTTGTAGCCACACCCGACCCCCGCACGATCCTCCCAAAAACACTCACCGGATGAATAAGCAGCTGTTTGGCCTCTGGCAGCTTTCCGGAAAGAATAAGTGAACGGATAAAGGTGCTGCTGACCCCTCGGCCGAAAACCTTAATAACATCAAAGACTTTTAAGGTATAGCGCCCCTGCCGAGCATACGCGCGCAGCAACGCGACATTTCCGCCGGCATTTCTCCCAAACCTGAAATCCTCTCCCACGCAAACAGCCTCTGCCCGGATCTTTTTTATGATTATTTTTTCTATAAAATCATTCGCTTTCATGCGGGCAAAAGCTTTGGTAAAACGGATGACAACACATACCTTGACCCCGAGTTCCTCGATTAATTTCAACCGGTGCGCCAAAGAATAAATGCTCTCTTTCCCTCGAGGATGCGGATAAAACGTAATCACCAGTGCGGTCCCGCCCTTTTGCCGAGATCGTCTGAGCGCGTATCGGATAATCTGACGATGCGCCCGGTGCAAACCGTCAAAAACACCGATAGCGACAACTGGTTTAGGATATTGTTTTAATTGGGATAAACGGTAGAATACATCCATTTATTGCAGACTGCTCTTAAGCTTACGCAGGACCCTTCTTCTTACATCATCGAGAGGCCCGGGAATCGTAGCACCGCTTGCGGTCTTATGGCCTCCGCCTCCGAAAAACCGGGCGACGGCATTAACATCCACGCCCCCCTGAGAGCGAAAATTTACCCGTATTTCATTTCTTTTTTGCAGGTTCTCTTTAAATAATACCACGACTTCAATATCTTTAATGGACCGGGCAAAACCCAGGATATGCTCTGAAAGATCAAAACCACCGCCAGAACTGATTTGCTTTTTAAGCATTTCTTTTTTTACGGCAACCCAAACCAATTTCCCCTGAAATTCAAGCTTCATAAAAGGTAAAACCCTGCTCAACAATTGCATATCCTTAAACGGGATATTTTCATATAATTTACTGTAGATCTGAGGAATATCCAACTGATATTCCAAAAGCTCAGCGGTTATCCGGTGCGTGCGGCTGGTCGTATTAGAATACCGGAATGAACCCGTATCAGTTAATATACCGACGTATAATAAAAGAGCGGTTTGACGGTCTAAAGGGACGCGCATTTGTTTATATAATGCAAAAATAATTTCCGTGCATGAAGAAGCTCCCGCATCAACCAGGTTAGCTGCCCCAAACTGCAGGTTACTCACATGGTGGTCAATATTCAAAACCGGCTTTCCTTTATTATTAAGGGTATGGACTTCTCCGGTCCGTTTAAGATCAGAACAATCAAGTGCGACAAATACATCAAATTTTATTTTGCGCGCGCTGCGGTCGAATCTTTTTATAAGGCCGGCATCCGGTAAAAACGCATACTCAGCGGGCGGATATTCTTCATTAACAATAACCGCTTTCTTGCCTAACGCTTTCAAAAGACGATAGAATGCCAATTCAGAGCCAAGTGCATCTCCCTCAACGTTCATATGGCTGGTGACAAGAAAATTATCGTTCTCTTTTATAAAAGAAGCTACTTCCTGTAACCCCATGCGCTTGTCTCCTTTTTCCCTACGCCGTATCAGATTTTTTTATTTCATCAAGGACTTTTTGGATCTGAAAGCTGTATTCCGAAGACCTGTCTTCTTTAAAAACGATTTCCGGGGTAAAGCGTAACTGCACTCGTTCGGCAATCAGTTTACGGATATACCCTAAACTAGAATCCAAAGCTTGTTTGGTCTTCTGATGATCAGTATCTTGCCCTAAAACGCTATAAAATATCTTAGCAAACCGCAAATCTTTTGCCATTTCTACGTTAGTTATGGTGACAAAACCAAGCCGCGGGTCCTTAAGCTCGCTCTGCAGAATAATGCTTATTTCCCGTTTCAACGTTTCCTGAACTTTATCATGCCTGGACATACGTTTATCTCCTTATTTCGGCAATCTAAGAAATTACTTTTCCTCTATGGTATAATTCTACCACAAAAAAAACTCTTATACGAGCCAATAACACAAGTGAAGGATTATCGACTGCGCAGCACCCCAGCTAATAGGTATGCTGGGTGTGCCCTTTCTGGGCAAGTTTTGCTAATTTGCGCACAAACATTAACTCCTCATGCCTGGTATGCAACTTACCATCCAGGCGGGCCTCTAAAACTTTTTTAAAGATGTACTGGTATGCCGGGCCAGGCGATACCCCAAACCCGCGCAAATCATGCCCAGACACAGCAATGCGCATCTCATTATGGATACTGATAAATTCATCGAGATACTGCCGAAAATTCTTATTCTTATATTTTGCCCGAAGCAAAATAATCTCTTCATAACTTAACGGCTCCAGTAACTTATAAATCCGGCTTGGCTTAACCTTAGGCTTACGTAACATCTGGAAATACTGCGGCCGGAACTGTTTAAAACTTAATATCTTTTTCCCCTCCGCCTTACGAAACACAAACTTTTCACAAATCGATTTTACCTGCGCTTCTCCCAAATGCTCCAAAAGCGCTATCAGGTATATTACCCAGACATCCAAGTGCCGACGGTGGTTATGATTCGCGGCAAACCAAGCAACTTCTTTATCAATTGCGGAAATAAGCCGGCAGGTCCCGGGAGCAAGGCAAAGGTGCGGGCTGATAAAATCCAAACATCGTAAATCCCGGATACGTTTCAACGGTTTCAGGGGAAATCGTTCTTTTAAGATCAGGATCAGCTCATCACGCAGGCGCTGCGGTTGGATGCGCTGCAGGATGCGCTGCTTTGCCGCCCCCTTTAAAAGCGCCAAAGTTATGGGTTCTATCCGGAAATTATACCTTTGCTCAAACCTGATCGCCCGTAAGATACGCGTCGGGTCATCAATAAAACTCTGTTCATGTAAAACACGTATCTTACCTGCCATGACATCGCTCTTACCGCCGCAAACGTCTATCAAAACTCCAAAATCACGAACAGAGATATTAATTGCCAATGAATTAATGGTAAAATCCCGCCGCACCAAATCATCTTCCAACACTCCTGCCCTGACTTCCGGAAGACTACCAGGATACGGATAGTCTTCTTTTCTGGTTGTAGCAATATCGACCTTAAGGTGAGGTTTTATGATGAGTGTCGCTGTTCCAAACCGGCGGTGAGCGATGACCTTAGCCCCGATCTTACTACCTAAGGCACGGGCAAACCTGATACCATCAGACTCAACCGCGATATCAACATCGAAATTCTTAACCCCTAAGATCAGATCCCGCACGAATCCGCCGACCAAAAAGACGCGGTAACCCAACTCAGTACTTACTTGCTGAGCGGAAAGAATAATCTCCAGGATATCTGGCGGCAAGCGCTTTAAATACTCTTTCATTTTTCTTTTTATCCGTCCTTCAATCACTATGGCCGAGGATGAAACATTTTATGTATGGCCTTAAGCCTGTCTTTATTAATATGCGTGTAAATCTGAGTCGTAGAAATATTAGAATGCCCCAGCATCTCCTGCACTGAACGTAAGTCAGCTCCCCGCTCTAATAAATGTGTCGCAAAAGAATGCCGCAGAGTATGCGGTTTCAACGTCTTTTTGATCCTTGCCTGCCGGGCGTACCGCTTAATGATCTTCCATAAGGATTGACGGGATATTTTCCTGCCAAACCTGCTTAAAAATAAATTTTCAGTATCCTTTTTTCCTGCGAGGGGCAAAGCCCCGGGGTTCCCAGCCGGCTGCTTCGACTTTAGAGATGGTGCCAGAAATTGATTACGGCTAACTTCTTTATACCGGATAAGGCTTATAATCGCTTTCTTGCCTAATGGAATAACCCGTTCTTTATTGCCCTTGCCGATGCAACGCAAAAAGCCTACGTCCAGGGTAGCATCATCAGTCTTCAGATTGGATACTTCCGAAACACGCATTCCTGTCGCGTATAAGGTTTCCAGGATAGCTTTATCCCGTATCCCCTGCCTATCTCTAAGCGACGGCTGACTCAGTAATGCTTCGACTTCATTCAAAGAAAGCGTTTCCGGGATCTTCTTGGATAATTTGGGCGTATCGACTAATGTTGTAGGATCATTTTTCAAGATGCGTTCTCTCATTAAAAACCGGTGGAACATACGTATGGCAGCTAACCTTCGAGAGATAGAATTAGCCGAGATCCCTTTATCTTTCTGCGAAAACATAAAGTTTGAAACGCTGTTGCGCGTTGCTTTCGATAACGTCTCTACAGAAGAACTTTTCAGGAAATCCAAGTAGAGCATGAGATCATTTTTATAGGAAAGAATCGTATTCTGCGCAAGGCCGCGTTCAACCGATAAGTAATTCAGAAAAACATCAATGAGTTCATGCATCGAAAAAAAACTGGTTACCTGATTTCTCCTGCCCGATCGTCGATGAAGGGCCATGGCCGGGGTAGACCACGGTATCATTAGGTAATGTCAGGAGGTTTTTCTTTATCGCATCAATAAGCATTGCACCACTTGCCCCGGGGAAATCGGTCCTGCCGATACTCTGAAAAAATAAAGAATCCCCGGTAAATACCATGTTAGTATGCGGGCTTTTTAAAAGAAGCGCCATTCCCCCCGGAGAATGCCCAGGGACTTCTAAGACTTCCAGCGCTATATCATCCAAAGCTATTATTTCATGGTTTTTTACTTCCCGCATTTCCGAAGCAACGCTTACGGCAGCAGAAGAAAAAAACGCGGAAAGATTAAGGTACGGGTCCTTTAAAAGAGGGGCATCCTTACAATGGACTAAAACAGGCACATCAAAATCGTCATCAGCGCCAATATGGTCAAAATGCCCGTGCGTATTAATAATAAACGCCGGCTTTAATTTATGCCGCAGCAATACCTCTTTAATTTTGTCCGGCTGGCTGCCGGGGTCAATAATAATCGCGCCCGCCCCCTCTTTAGAGGCAAGGATATAACAATTAACCTGTAATTCCCCCACACAGACGATTTCTAATAACATTGAGCACCCTAAAGCTTTATTCAGCGAAACCCTATTTCTTCCCCGTATCCTCTACAATATCCTTACTGATTTTGTTGTACGAAAGATCTTTTAAAATATTCCTTTTAATCTTTTCCGCCAGTAATCGAAGCGTGGACACATTATTCCCATAGGTATCACCTGCCACCTTCACCTCAAGCTCACGCATCGAGGCCAAAGAGACATCCAAAAGCGCCTGTTTTTGGCTGTTCAGCAAAGAGCGCATCTGCTGTAGATTTGCAATAGCTTCCCTGACACAATTGACCTGCCGCTTCTGATTTGCGTTATGGCCCGACAAAGAATCTATCAATTCTCCGTGCCATGATTTCCAGAATAACAGCGCTTGCCGATAGCGTTCTTGCGCTGGGCTTTTCGGCACGTCATACACAACAGGCTCAAGAACCATCTCTTGCTGCGGCAATTCTGATTTCTTAGCCTTGCGGGTAAACTTACGCACAAAAGCCTCGCAACCGCAGGTTAACAAACATATAACAACAACTCCCACCCCAAAAACGAAAATATTGGAAAATTTATCTCTCCTTATACTATACATTATCCCTCCATTAAACGTACAAATTCTTTTTCATCAATAATCGTAACCCCTAATTTCTTCGCCTTATCCAATTTCGAACCTGGATTTTGCCCAACAACGACAAAATCCGTTCTCTTACTCACGCTGGAAGCACAGATCCCACCGGCCAGCCGCAACGCCTCATCTGCCTGAGGCCGGCTCAACCCAACAAGTTCTCCGGTAAAAACCACACTTTTACCCGTTAAAGGCGTCAAGGTTATTTTCCTTAATTCCTCTTTTAAGTTTACACCCGCTCGCCTCAAAGCTTCGATCAATTTCTTTGTCTGAGGCAACGCGAAGTAATTGACCAGAGACGCAGCTACCACTTTTCCGATTTCAGGGATCGCATCAAAATCTTCTTTTTTTGCGGCCAGGATATTATCCATGGCCGTAAAACGGCCGGCTAACACATCTGCCGCTTTCTGGCCGACATGGCGAATACCAAGTCCGTATATAAACCGCGACAACGGCTTGCTCTTGCTGTTTTGTATCCCTATGAGTAAATTGCGGGCTTTTTTATCTTTAAATAATTCCAGCCGCAACAAATCTTCCAGAGTAAGCTTATAAATATCGGCAAAATTACTTACTAAATTTAATGCTACCAGCTGGCTCACTACCGATTCTCCCATGCCTTCGATATCCATCGCTCCACGGCTCGCGAAGTGGAGAAGCCCTCGCTCCAGCTGAGCCGGACACAACGGATTAATACAACGGTAGGCGACATCTTCTTCCTTCTCTTTTACAACTTTACCTGAACATACCGGACAGACTTCAGGAACCAAGAAGATTTTTTTGCCCCGGGATTCAACCACTTTAACGACCTTAGGAATAACTTCGCCTGCTCTTTCAATTAAAACCCGATCACCGATCTTAACATGCAAACGATTGATCTCATCAAAATTATGCAGTGTTGCATTTTTGATAATAACCCCCGCGCATTCAACAGGTTTAAGCTCTGCGGTCGGAGTAATAACGCCGGTACGGCCCACATTGACCTTGATATCCAGAATTTCAGTCGTGGCTTGACGCGCCGGAAATTTATAAGCCATAGCCCACCGGGGGCTTTTCAAAGTAAAACCCAATTCTTTCTGCTGGGTAAAACTATTTACTTTAATAACAATGCCATCAATATCATACGTCAAAGCTTCTCTTTTTTCCTGCCAACCCAGGCAATAGGCAATGACTTCATCAATATCCCTGCAAAGCTTCCAATGCGGATTAATACGGACCCCCCACTCCTTTAACCTTTTAAAATACTCCTCATGAGAATTAACCGTAACACCGCGGAATTCTCCCCGGGAATGGGCAAAAAACTCAAGCTTTCTTTTTGCGACCATCCCGCTATCCAACAATTTCAAAGATCCGCTGGCTGCATTACGCGGATTAGCAAAAAGGACATCCCCATTGGTTTCTTTTTGCTTATTGAGCTCGAGGAAATTCCTTCTGTCAATATAAACTTCTCCGCGTATTTCAATAAAATCCGGGATATCCTGCCCTAAAAGCACCAGGGGAACAGAACGCATGGTCTTAATGTTCTCTGTGACATCTTCACCGGTTTCTCCGTCTCCTCTGGTGGCGCCGACACGAAGGGTTCCTTTCTCATAGGTCAGATTAACGCTGACTCCATCGATCTTAAGTTCAACCACATACTCTCTTGTGTCAAAAGCTCGTAATCCCTTACATACCCTCACATCCCAATCTTTCAAATCTTCAAAAGAATAGCTATTATCCAAAGATACCATCTTTTGCTTATGCTTAACTGTCTTAAAGCCTTTAAGCACTCCGCCACCGACCCTGGCTGTCGGTGAATCATTACTTTTAAATTCAGGATGCAGTTCTTCAAGTTTTTTTAGCTGCTGCATCAAATCGTCATATTCTTTGTCTGAAAGTTGAGGGTCAGATTCAACATAATACAAATGATCGTGACGGCGGATTTCCCTGCGGAGTTTCTCTATTCTCTTTTTTATATTTTCTGTCATTGATCGTAGTTCAATAATGCAATTCCACCACCGCTATTTCCCGACGAGAAGGCGGTCTCCTAAAAAGCAAGGTAACCCTCGTTCAATAATTTTCTTTCTTGCAAGATGCACATCATAATCCACGCGTTTAAGCGTAACTTGTCTGGTATCAGTATCGTATATGCCATACGAAGCCCGAGCGTCAGAATCCCGCGGCTGCCCTATACTGCCGACATTAACAATATATTTACTGCCCTTTTCTATTCTCCGCGAACCGGTTTTCTGATACGCTCTTTTCCCCGCACTATCTTGAATAAATATACCTGCCTCATGAGTATGTCCAAGAAAACAAATATTACCTTCCATTAAATCAAAGCTTGATTCCAGCATCCCGGGATCTGATATATATTTAAAATCACCCGGGCAAGCAAGGCTCCCATGCACCAAAGTCAAATCCTTATTCTGGTATGTTAACTTCAATGACCGCAAGAAATCTTGACCACTAGCGGAAATATTCTTTTTTGTCCAGGATATCGCTTTTTGAGCGTAAGGATTAAAATGAAAATCAGAAAAGAGTTCCACACTCGCCTGATCATGATTCCCCGCAACCGTGATACGTACACAATCTTTAACTATATCAATACATGCCTGAGGATCCGCCGCGTATCCGACTATATCTCCAGCGCACAAATATTCATCAATATGTTCCAAACGTAATGCCTGCAAGACTGCCTGGAACGCTTCAAGATTAGAATGGATGTCGCTTATTATCCCATAGCGCATAATGCACCCGGTTATTCATACCCGATCTCAAAGGTGTCAAATTCTCCGGTAGCGTCCTGCCAATCAACCTGCGTATCCCGGATATAACGGGCAAAAACTTGATTAATCCTGGCTAAGAAATCTTTTAACAGCTCTTCTTCTGCTTCTGCAACAACTTCAACCTGGCCGTTAGAAAGATTCTTAACCCATCCGCTGACCTGCAATGAACGGGCTATTGATTCTGACGTAAACCGAAATCCTACACCTTGGACTTTACCGGTATACAATACATGAATCTGCTTCTCCATGAGACAATGGTATTTAAGGATAAAAAACTTATAAAGGCTGGATTATACACGCAGTCAAAACCAAAAGAAAGGTTTTTTCTTATCAAAATCTATGAAAAAGGGAACCGGCTATTCTTCGAAGCCCTACCATCATTTTACTTATTGATGGGCGAAGAAGAATCGGGGCGACAGGACTTGAACCTGTGACCTCAACGTCCCGAACGTTGCGCTCTAGCCAAACTGAGCCACGCCCCGTTACAAATCCGGATAGTTCCTTATTTACTATGGAAATTTATACATCAATACGGTTTATAAGTATACCAGAAATCACACCCCTTAGCAAGAATTAGCAGTTACTGCTCTTAAGGATTGTTTTTTCATCAACATATCATACTCAATATTAACCTGAGCAGAAGGGCCTTTAAAACTTAACGTTGTCAATGCCAAAGTATGGGGGATAATATTTACACTGATACAATTTGCTTTTCTGCTGGCTATTGTCAAACTGATCCCGTCAACAGCGAGAGACCCCTTTGAGACGATAAAACTCTCGGCTTCTCTGGAAACCGCTATCTCAAAAGTCACCGTATCATTACGGTGACTTTTCTTTCGTATAATGCCTACACAATCAATATGCCCGCTTACAAAATGCCCTGATAAGCGCTGACCAACCTGCAGGCTGCGCTCAAGATTCACCTTCTCCATAATTTTCAATGTCCCCAAATTGGTCAAAGAAAGTGTCGCAGACATAACATCAAAACTAAGAGCATCCGCTTCTATCTTAACAACGGTCAAGCAAACACCGTTAACAGCAATACTATCGCCAATTTTAGTATCGGCAATTACCTTTTTTGCTGCAACGGTTATCACGGCAACATTCCCGCACCGCGCAATTTTCTTAACCTGCCCTAATTCTTCAACTATTCCTGTGAACATAGTGAGGCCACATCTTACGTCGCCTTTTGGCGACGTAAGATGTCTCCTGTCATTTTACTTATCGGGCCGAACTATCCTGCGTAGCTCCACCGCAGCTTTGTTTGTAAACGAGCGAAGCAGGATAATGAAACTATCCCAGATTATTTAACCTTATTTCCGAACCGTCTATTCATTAAACATAACCTTCGATCAAGATATCCTCGCCGATACGCCTGTATTTTACGTTTTTAAGCTTGATTGCTTTATCAACGCGTGATATTCCTTGCCCCATGACCGAGCTGATAGCATCTTTCCCGCCAATGATTTTCGGGCTTATGAAAAACAAAACCTTGTCAACCAACCCCTCATCAAATAACGAACCGATCAACGTCCCGCCACCTTCGACAAATACGTTGGTAATTTCTAATTTTGCCAATTTTTTCATCAAATCCTTTAAATTAACCTGCCTGACTTTTTCTTTGACTTCCAGGATCATTGCCTTGTGTGCCAAAATCTTTCTGTTCTCTATTTCCTGGCCAGCTTTAGCGAGAACGGTAGCAATGATCACTTTACTTTTATCTAAAAAGATATTCGCGTCTTGCGGAGTACTCAATTGGCTATCAATAATGATTTTAACCGGCTGATGCTTGGAAAACCAGGCATTGAGCCGGGGATTATCCCGCAATACGGTATTAACACCAACCATAATAGCATCGTAATTCTTCCTGATACGATGGCTGTATACACGGGACTTATCTGAAGTGATCCATTTGGAATCACCGGTTTTAGCGGCAATCTTGCCGTCTAAAGATTGAGCGACTTTGACCGTAACAAACGGTAAATTCTTCGTGATATATTTGATAAAAACCTCATTTACTTTTCTCAAACTGTCTTCAAGCACCCCTACTTCCACTTTTATTCTATTATTTCTTAAGAGCTCGATACCCCTGCCGTTATTGCACGGGTTAGGGTCGATCATGCCCACCACCACTTCTTTAACACCGCTCTCTATGATACGGGAAACGCAAGGAGGGGTCCTGCCAAAATGCGCGCACGGCTCAAGCGTAACATATAACGTAGCATTCCGGGCATTTTTACCTGCTTTATCCAAAGCAATTATTTCCGCATGCGCAAGTCCGGCTTTCTCATGAAAACCGCTGCTCACAATACGGCCGTCTTTTACTACCAACGCCCCCACCATCGGATTCGGGCTGGTCGAGCCTTTAGCTTTTAACGCGAAAGCAAGAGCTTTTTTCATAAAAAATTCATGGCCTCGTTTTATACTCATAAGCTTTACCTATTCTATCAGGCTGTCTTTCGCCTGTTTTAATTTCTCCACTAATTCATAAGGGATTTTCATTGACCCGATCCTGACCGCGGCTTTAGCATTCCCATGGCAATCTGAACCGCCGGTAACCAGCAATTGGTACTTGTGCGCCAATTGCAAATAAAAATTAACCATTGCTTGAGAATGTTCCGGATAATGGACCTCTAATCCCATGATACCGCATGCAATAATCTTTAAAAGGGTATCATCATGCGTAATCGTATACGGGTGTGCCAAAACAGGGATACCTCCTGCCCCTTTGATCAAAGAAACCGCTTCTTCAGGAGACAACTTAAAACCAGACACATAAGCGGGCGAACGGTCACCGATATATTTCTTAAATGCCATCTCAACACAACTTACCAGTTTTTCTTTAACCAGAGCCCTGGCAACATGTAATCTGCCGACAGTACCGTTACCGGAAAGCGCAAATACCGCCTGAGGGTCTAACCGAACACCGATACCGTGCAGTTTTTCTATTATCTTATAAATCCGCTCAACGCGTATCTTACGCAAAGACTCAAGTTGCAGGAGTAATGCCTGATTTTGACAATCAAACAGATACCCCAGGATATGCACTTCAAGCCGCTCATACTGGGCAGTCAATTCTATGCCCGGTAAAACTTCGATACCATACTTGAGCGCATTTTCAATTATTAAGGGGATACCCTCAACCGTATCATGGTCGACGACCGCGATAGCCGAAAGGCCCGCTTTTTCTGTTTGCCGGATGAGTTCTTCGGGAGAAAATGTCCCATCAGAAAACACGGTATGTAAATGTAGATCAGCGAATTTCATAGGTAAGGGGATTTTATTTATTCTTTTCGAGTTTAACCTTGTCCAGGATACCGTTGACGAATTTACCGGCGTTGACATCTGAATATTTCTTAGCAAGCTCAACACCTTCATTGATCGCTACTTTTGGAGGGATATCATCTCGGAATAAAAGTTCAAAACTTGTCAGGCGAAGGATATTCCTATCGACAACAGCCATTCGGTTAAGTTCCCAATTCGCAGCGTATTGCGCGATCTTTGCGTCAATTAACGCTAAATTCTCAACAACTCCCTTTACCAATTCTCCGGTAAACTGACGCACATCATCATAAATTTCTTCTTCACTATGAACCTGCCAGAAATTATTCAAAGCAGCCTCATACTGATCATGGGTAATATCGATCTGATATAAAATCTGCAGCGCGAATTCCCGGCCTTTTGTGCGTTTACGCATAATAACCTATTACCTTATTTTATCTGTGTAAATACGTTTACCATTTCAATAGCGCTCAAAGCGGCATCCCGGCCCTTATTACCATCTTTGGTCCCGGCACGTTCAATGGCTTGTTCGATAGTATCAGCGGTAATAACACCAAAAATAACCGGCATACCGGTACTCATGGAAACGCTGGCAATACCTTTTGAGACCTCTGCGGCAATATAGTCAAAATGGGGCGTAGAACCGCGGATAATTGTTCCTAAACAAATAACTGCGTCATAAGCCTTGGTTTGAGCTAACTTAAGCGCGGTAACCGGAATTTCAAAAGCTCCGGGGATCCAGGTAACCAAAATGTCATCCTTATCAACTCCATGCCTGGCCAAGGTATCAATACAGGCAGCAACCAATTCTTTGGTAATAAAATCATTGAAGCGAGAGACAACAACAGCAAATTTCTTGTTTTTAGCTATCAAATTACCTTCGATTATCTTCATCATCTTTTATTCCCTCCTTAGATTCAATTCCCCATTTTTAAAACCCCGGACAGTTTAGGTAATCGTAATCTGATGCCCGAGCTTCTCTTTTTTTGTCTTAAGATATTTATAATTAAGGGGATTTGGTTCAATTTCAAGGGCAATGCGCTCCACGACTTTTAATCCATAGCCCTCTAACCCCACGATCTTACGAGGATTATTCGTAATAAGCTTTATATTCTTAAGCCCCAGGTCAACCAATATCTGTGCGCCGATTCCGTAATCACGCAAATCCGCTTTATGGCCTAACGCTTCATTTGCCTCAACAGTATCCATCCCTTTATCCTGCAAATTATATGCGCGTATTTTATCAACTAATCCTATACCGCGGCCTTCCTGGTTCATATAGAGGATAACACCTTTTTTTTCTTTCTCGATCATCTGCATCGCGGTCTTAAGCTGCCTGCCGCAATCACAACGCAGCGACCCGAAAACATCACCGGTCAAACATTCTGAATGAACACGGACTGCTACCGGCTGGCTTTCACAATTACCCATTACTAAAGCAACATGGACTTGATTACGGGTGAGGTCTTTATACACGATCAACTGATACGTACCGTATTCAGTCGGAAGGACAGTTTCAGAAGCCCGCTCGATCAATCGTTCAGAACGGCGGCGGTATTCAATCAGCTGAGCAATTGAAGATATCTTGAGACTATGTTTCCTGGCAAACGCTAAAAGCTGCGGCAGGCGTGCCATAGACCCGTCATCGTTCATGATCTCACAAATAACCCCCGCGGGATAAAGCCCTGCCAAACGCATCATATCTACCGTCGCTTCAGTATGTCCGGCCCTGACTAAAACACCGCCGCGGCGCGCCATTAAAGGAAAAACATGTCCCGGCCGGATTAAATCTTCCGGTTTGGACTGTGGATTAATCAGCACTTCAATGGTTCGCGCCCGGTCAAATGCCGAAATACCGGTTGTCACCCCTACTGCCGCATCAACAGAGATCATCCAAGCAGTAGAAAATGAATCTGACTGTCGTACTAATCTGCGCGTCTCCTGCATCGGCTGTAAATCCAACTGAGACAGCCGTTCTTCCTCCATAGGGATACAAATGAGCCCGCGGCCATAGGAAGCCATGAAATTGATATCCTGAGGCTTAACAAACGAGGCTGCCATAACCAGGTCGCCTTCATTCTCACGGTCTTCATCATCTACAACTACGACCAGCTTGCCTTTTTTTAAATCATCTAATATTTCCGGGATCGAATTTAACATAGTGAGGCCACATCTTACGTCGCCTTTTGGCGACGTAAGATGTCTCTTGTAATTTAACTTATCGGGCCGAACTATCCTGCGTAGCTCCACCGCAACTTTTCTTATTTACGAGCGAAGCAGGATAGTGAGAAAATACGTAATCCTAGTTCTTATATTACTCTTATCATTTACTGTCGGTTCGAACTATCCTGCGTAGCTCCACCGCAACTTTTCTTATTTACGAGCGAAGCAGGATAGTGAAACCACCTATAAAAATAAAACCCGAAGGAAAATCTTCGGGTAATAGAATATACCTTAATCTTCTTTCATCTGGACTTTAACCACCTACTGCGCAGCACCCAGCCATAAATGATTGGCTGGTATGCCACTTTCTGTGGCACCATCGGCTCTGGAATTTAACCAGATCTGTATTCTGCTTGTGCAGAATACTCGCGGGCTATTACACCCGGCGTTATTGGAAACGCCGGTGTGCGCCTTTTGCGCTACCGCCGGTTAGGAATTACACCTTACCCCGAAGATCAATTCAGTAAGTATACCACAAAATCTTGTCTTGTCAACCGGTATAAAACAACTATAATATAGGTAAGAAAACCGAAATAGGCTTTTTTACCTATAAGGATCCACCTAAGCCATCAAATAGATCAATGCAACCCACTCTCTTAGCAATACATACATTTCTCATTAAAAACCGTTTGACTCTCGCCGTAGCAGAATCATGCACAGGAGGATTAGTCTCTTCCTTATTCACCAGCCTCTCCGGCAGTTCCCGCTATTTTTTCGCAGGGATTGTCAGTTACAACAATAAAGCTAAAGAGAACCTGCTGCATATCCCACACGCATTAATTAAAACTTACGGGGCGGTTTCCGCAGAAACTGCACAACACATGGCTCTTTCAGTCAGAAAATTGACAAAAACAGATTTTGGCATAGGAATAACCGGGATAGCCGGCCCTACCGGAGCAATTTCAGGAAAACCCATTGGCACTGTTTTTATTGCGCTAAATTCCCGACAGAAAAACCTATGCGCCAGATTTTCCTTCTCTGGAACAAGGGCTCAAATAAGGAAAAAAACAACGAGTAAAACTTTATTTATTTTAAAGAGGTTTTTACACATAAACCAATGAGAGCTTTTATAGCTATAGAAATCCCACAAGAAATCAAAGGCTTCCTGGCTGCCCTGCAAAAAGGATTACGCAGATCAAACGCTGATATAAGCTGGGTAAAACCCCATAATATTCATGTAACAATGCGATTTCTCGGAGAAATCGAACTATTACAACAAAATGCCATTACGAAGATACTCGATACCGTTTCAAAGCGCCACTCCAGCTTTAAGCTGCGCTTATCCTCATTAGGCGCTTTCCCCAACGCCAAATCTCCCCGGGTTATCTGGGTGGGCATTGATTTGGGAACAGAACAACTGCAGAAAATCGCCGGCGAACTCGAAACAGCGTTACAGGGAAGCGGTTTTTCTCCCGAAGAAAGGCCTTTTACCTCCCATATGACGATTGGCAGGACAAAATCAAGCCTCAACAGAAGCCTGTTGGTTAAAATCATGGAAAACGTGAATCAGAGATTTGAAGAAGAAAAGCCGGAAATGATTGTTTCAAAGATTACCTTGTTCAAAAGCACCCTTACCCCTGGCGGGCCTGTCTACGAAGCCTTATATATTGCAAATTTGATTACCACCTGAAGTATACAATTGGTATAAACAGCCGCAAGCAGATCATCGCTCATAACACCCAGGCTTCCGGGAAGCTCCTGCAGTCTTTTTAACGGGAAAGGTTTCAAAATATCGAATAGGCGGAATAAAACAAAGGCCGCGATAATTATCCTGATATCGCAAGGCAATAAGAATAAACTTACCAGCATCCCCGCGGCTTCATCAATAACGATCTGCGATGCGTCTTTTCGCGCAAAAAGCCTCTCTGCTTTCCCGCTCACCAGAAATCCCAAGATAATACATACCGCCGTTAGAAACAAACAGGAAAGAGTATCACCGCAAAACAGGTAATAGAGGCAGGCGCCGGCAATGCTGGCAGCTGTTCCAGGCATTTTTGGCACATATCCGAGATAAAAGAAAGTGCTGGATACCTTTATTAAGAATTCCCTGTGACACCTCATTACAACCGGGTAACGATCTTGCGGTTTTCCCAAAGATATGACAGCCCGGAATACAACGTAAGTATTACGGTCAAAGACATTAAAACAAATATACCCTGGCGGAAGAATTGCTCCCAGGCGGGATTCCAGGTAAAGAATGTTACCCGGATTTCACGCAAAAGAATAAAACTTAAAATAAAAAATATCAAGATCATCTGCGAAAACGTCTTTTGTTTTCCAGCCTTACTGGCAGATAACACCTTGCCTTTATTCAACGCGAACAAGCGAAGCGACATGATCAATATTTCACGCGACATGATAATGACAAACATCCAGGCCTCAATGATCTGCATCTGCACAAATGCCGCGAATGCCGCCAGGACAAAGATCTTATCGGCGATCGGGTCCATCAGCTTGCCGAAATCCGTTACCATATTCTTCTTTCGCGCGATCCTGCCGTCAAGATAATCCGATAAAGCGCCAAAAATAAAAACTGCCAAACTGGCGATCTTTGACCAAAAAACCCATATCCCTTTAAAAGGGAACGAAAGGAAAAAAATGAAAACAAAGGTTAAAAAAATGCGTAAGACAGTGATTTTATTGGCTATATTCATATTTTAGCTTAGTTTGATACTGTTCCCACTAAATCATATTCCAAAGTATCGTGAATACGTACGTTTACGAAATCTCCGGGAACAAATATCCGCTTATTTTTCTCTGAAGGATAGATATAAATCAAGCCGTCAACTTCAGGAGCATCACCTTGGCTTCTACCCAGGTAATAATCATCTTCTTTTTCATCGATCAAAACAGGCAGTTCTTGCCCCATGAATTTCTCATTATTCTGCAGGGATATTTCCTGCTGCAAAGCCATGACCTCGTTAAACCGCTCTACCTTTATCTTTTTAGGGACCTGTTTATCGAAATCAAAAGCGGGGGTCTCTTCCTCCCGGGAATACATAAATGCCCCCAACTTTTCAAATTTCGCCGATTTAATAAACCGAAGCAGTTCTTTAAACTCTTTATCAGTCTCTGAAGGAAACCCTACGATAACCGATGTCCGTAATGTTACCGAAGGGATCACGTTACGTATTTTCTCAATGAGCCTTAAGATATCCTTTTTGCCGGTATTACGGTTCATTAATCGCAGGATACGCTCGTTTATGTGCTGCAACGGCACATCGATATATTTACAGATACGCGGTTCATCTTTAATCACCGCCAATAATTCATCACTGATACGGCTGGGATATAAATAAAGAAGGCGCAGCCACGGAATATGTTTTGACTTCCCGCATATCGACCGTAGTAACTCAGGCAGCCGAAAACTTCCCCCTAAATCAATACCGTAGCCACTGATATCCTGGCCGATGATATTGAGTTCTTTTACCCCCGAGCTATCCAACTGCGCTACCTGGCGCAACAATGCCTGCTCATTGACACTTGTAAAACGCCCCTTAATCCGGGGGATCACGCAATAACTGCAATTATTGATACAGCCTTCCGCTATCTTCAAATAAGCGTAGTGCCGGGGAGTTATAGAAAATTTATCGCGTTCAACAAACGCTGCCTTTTCTGCATTCAGCCCGGGATCTAAAGAAATCTTTCCAATAAATGCATCGACTTCAGGCAACTCTTTGCATAATTCGTCTTTATACCGTTGGGCCAGGCAACCATACACAATAACTTTCTTTAACTTACCCTGTTTCTTGAGATCGATCAGGCCTAATATTGCCTCGACTGATTCCTTCTTGGCATCCTCGATAAACGCGCAGGTATTAACAATGCCGATAGAAGCATCGCGCATATCCACAATAGAATAGCCTTTAAGGCAGAGCTGCCGTAATATCTGCTCCGAATCAACGAGGTTCCGGGGGCAACCCAGGCTTAAGATCCCAACACTACGGCGTTTCATCTGTCGACTCGCAAACCGTCCTTGGTGATCACAATATTTTTAAGCGCCTGTCCTTTTCTACCTAATGACGGAATGACCTTACTATTTAACTCCAATTCAATATTACCGACATTTCCCAAAAAAAGGTCTATTCTTTCTTTTGCCTGCCAGACTTCAAACCTTCCTTTTTTCAAAATATTCTGGAACACCGTCTTTCCATCAATCTTAAGCTGGACCCAGCAATCATCCTTAGCGTGCAATCCTAATCGAATCCCAGCAGGCGCTTCTTTTTTGACCGGCTCAGGCTGCGTTGCCGAAACAGGCACTTTTTGCTCTCCTGACGGCACGGTAACCGGCACCTTCGGCGCGGCAACTTTAACAGGAGGATTTTTCTTTTGAGACTTCACAACAGGCGCAACAACTCGCTCGACTTTCTTGGTTTGTGTATCGCGCTTAGGCAACGTAATCTTTATCTTACTGACCAAAAATACCGCCAAACCAATACCAAAAACAATTCCCGTTATTTTCAGAGTCTTTCGATTAAAATAAGGCTTCAAGAACGCTATCGTAAACGCAGCTTTTTTAGAAAACGATTCTTTCTTTTCTTTTCTCTGAGGAACAATATTTGCTATCTGAGGTTCTTTATAATCAGCAATATAGTCTTTCGGATCAACTTCCAGGCATTGACAGTAAATTTTCAAAAACCCTTTGATATATATCGGGCTTAAATTAACCAGGTTATCTTCTTCAATGGACTTTAAAAGATTAAGTTGTATCTTTGTCTTTCTGTGGACATCTTCAAGACTCAAACCTTTCTTTAACCGCAACTCTTTAAGGCGCTTTCCGGCAGATTCCATTTATTTTTCCTTTTTCAAGATATCTTTTTCAAGCCAAGCGTCGCGGTCAACCAGAAGCTTGCGAGGCTTGCTTCCTTCATACGGGCCAACTAACCCTTCCTGCTCCATCATATCAATGATACGGGCGGCACGCGTATATCCCAAGCGCATGCGCCGCTGTAATATAGACACCGATGCCTGATTGCTCTCAATAATGATCCTGACCGCTTCATCGTACATCTCATCTTTTTGCCCTTCAGAAATAGAAGATTTCTGCTGGTCTTTTAAGATGGCTTCATTAAATACAGGATCCCCCTGCTGTTTAATGAAAGAAACGACTTTCTCAATTTCTTTATCAGAAACCAGCGCTCCCTGGGCACGCGTCAGTTTTGCTTCTTCCGGCCGCAATAAAAGCATATCTCCTTTTCCCAAAAGTTTATCCGCCCCATTCATATCCAATACAGTCCGGGAATCAACTTTAGAGGCGACTTTAAATGAGATACGCGCAGGCAGGTTAGCTTTAATGACACCGGTGATAACATTGACTGATGGCCGCTGCGTCGCTAAAACTAAATGTATTCCTACCGCGCGAGACAGCTGGGCCAGGCGCGTAATAGCGCTTTCGATCTGGTCCCGTGCCACCATCATCAAATCAGCGAACTCATCGATGATAACAATAATATAAGGCATAAGCGTATTTTTCTCATTATACGCTTCGATATTTCGGGAACCCGCTTCAGCTAAAAGACGATAGCGGTCCTCCATCTCACCGACTGCCCAACCAAGCGCGATCGCCGCCTTTTTTGCATCAGTCACTACCGGGCATAAAAGATGCGGCAAGCCGTTAAACGGAGCCAGCTCTACCATTTTCGGATCAATCATTACAAATTTAAGTTCAGCAGGTGTTGACCTGAAAAGCAACGATAATACCAACGTATTAACGCAAACGGTCTTACCTGAACCGGTTGTCCCGGCGATTAAAAGATGCGGCATTTTTGCCAGGTCAGCAAAAACAGGTTTGCCGGCGATATCTTTCCCCAGAGCTAATGTTAATTTCGACTGCGATTTCTGGAACTCAGGCGAAGCAAGTATTTCTTTTAAATAAACCAAGGTACTCTGAGAATTAGGGACTTCGACTCCCACACGCGCTTTACCGGGGATCGGCGCAACGATCCTTACCGACTGCGCCTTCATCGCCAAAGAGATATCATCCCCCAAAGCTACGATGCGGTTCAGTTTTACTCCCGGCGCAGGCTCAAGCTCATAGCGGGTAATAATAGGGCCCCGTTCAATATCGGTCACTTTAACCGCGATGCCGAAATCAGCCAAAGTATCTTCCAAAATACGCGCGTTAGTAGTCAGGTCTTCTTTAATATGCCGTGCTTCCAAAGGAGGGGGCGAATCCATTAATTCGATGGAAGGCAAACGATAATCACCGATCTTAACCGGTTCAATGCGGGCCTTAACTTCGCTGGCCATCTCAGGCGCTTCTTTAATCTTAAGTTTTGGCGCGGCAAATTTAGCTTGGGATTCTTTCTCTATTTCTTCCGGTACGTTTATTTTTGGCTTAACCATCGAACCGGCTGATTCTCTTCTCTTTCCCTGGGCAGGCTTAAGAAACGATGCTTTTTGTTTAATGCCGGCATTTAACTTCCCCAGGGAGCCACCCATAGCCTTAAATCTTTTTCCTACTTTACTAAAGAACGTTGATAAAAGTATCTCGGTAACCAAAACGATAGATAAAAGGATAAACGTCACAAATAAAATGCAGGCTCCGAGTTGCCCAAAATAGGCAATAACGGCATTAGAAATCATTGTACCTACAAAACCTGCGCGGCCAAACTTCACCGCTTCATTACTGACAGTGAAAACCCCTATTAAAGAGCTCAGGGAGAACAATAAAACAAAGATACCGGCAATACCGGATAAACGCAAGCCAAACGGCTCATCTTTAAAGAGTCGTTTACCCAGCCACAGGATCGCTAAAGGAATGATATAGCTTGACCAACCAAAGAGGAAAAGGAATATCCACCCCAAATAAGCGCCAAATGTCCTGATCAGATTTTTAGGAGGGATATTCGGATGAGTCGTATAGAAACCCAGATCGTAAGGATTAAACGATAGTAAGCTGGCTAATACAATGAGGCTTATTGCTATTAAAACAACACCTTTGATCTCATTGAGTCGTTTTTCTTTCACCTTAATCGGCTATTTCGCTTCTGCTTTTTTCTTGCTGAGATTAATCCTGCCTAAATCATCAACACCAATTACCACAACATTAAACTCATCGCCAACCTTAACAACAGAATTAACGTCTTTGACAAACTGATCTGCCAATTCAGAAACGTGGACCAAGCCTTCTTTATTCGGGGCTATTTCGCAGAAAGCGCCAAACTGCACTACCCGTTTGACTTTCGCGTGAAAAATACGGCCTACCTCGATTTCATCGGTTATGGCTTTGATCAATTGAATGGCTTGCGCTGATTTCGCTGCATCAATCGAAGCAACTAAAACCGTCCCGTCATCCTGTATATCAATCGAGGCTCCTGTTTGCGCGATGATCTTTTTAATCGTCTTGCCGCTGGGACCGATAAGCTCACCGATCTTTTCCGTATTAATCTTCAAAACACTGATACGGGGCGCGAATGCCGATAACTCAACTCGCGGAGCACTGAGTACCGCAAACATCTTATCGATAATAAAGTGACGCGCTTCTTTTGACTGCGCCAAACAGCGCTGCAGCAGGCCTAAATCAATACCATCGATCTTTAAATCCAACTGTACCGCGGTCATTCCGGTTTTGGTCCCTGCCACTTTAAAATCCATATCCCCAAAATGGTCCTCAAGGCCGGCAATATCGGTTAAAATCGCAGCTTTATCGCCTTCTTTAACTAACCCTAAGGCAATACCGCTGACAATACCTTTTATCGGAACACCCGCGTCCATCAAAGATAAACTTGCCGCGCATACCGTCGCCATACTTGATGAGCCATTAGACTCCAGGATCTCAGAAACAACCCGCACGGTATACGGGAATTTGTCCTTAGTCGGCATAACTGCTAAAAGCGCTTTCTCCGCCAACGCGCCGTGGCCGATATCACGACGGCCGGGGCCGCGCATCGGAGCTGTTTCTCCAACGCTAAACGGCGGAAAATTATAGTGGAGCATAAACGATTTATATTTTTCCCCTTCCAGGGCTTCAACCATCTGCTCATCTTCACCGGAACCCAGTGTCGTAACCGACAAACTCTGCGTCTGCCCCCGGGTAAAAAGACAGGAACCATGGGTCCGCGGTAAGAGAGAAACCTCACAGCTGATCGGACGGATCTCTGTAAATTTCCTTCCATCTATACGAACGCTATCCTCTAATATCCTTTTACGGATCTGGAATTCTTCCACTTCCACCAAAGCCATTTTGATATCCGCAGATACGTATCCATCGGGAGTAAGTGTTGCCTCTAATTCTTTCGATAACAAATCAACGCCCTCTTCACGCTCTTCTTTTTTACTTAACGCGTATACTTCCTTTAACCGCCCCAGCGCTAACGTTTCAACTTTCTTGAGCAAAATAGGGTCTATTTTTTTATATTCAACCTTTAACTTCGGCTTGCCAAACTCACGGATAATTTCCTGCTGAAAACGCAAGATCTCCTGCAGGCTCTCAACGCCAAAAGTAACTGCTTCCATGTATAATTCTTCTGAGACCTCTTGCGCCTTAGACTCAAGCATAACCACACCGTTGGCATGAGCGGCAACCACAACATCTAAACTTGAAGTTTCTAACTCAGCGTACGTCGGATTAAGAACAAATTGGTCATTGATTCTTCCCACGCGGCAGCACGCTAGCGGCCCGTTAAAAGGAATATCAGAAAGCCCCAACGCCAAAGATGCGCCGTTAACCGCAAAGATATCGGGGTCATTTTCTCCGTCGCTCGATAAAACAACGGCTACGACCTGAACATCATTCAAGATCCCCTTTGGAAAAAGCGGCCTGATGGGACGGTCAATCAAACGGGCAGTTAAGATCTCACTTTCCGAAGGCCTGCCTTCCCGCTTAAAGAACCCTCCCGGGATACGGCCGGCAGCATAGGTTTTTTCCTGATATTCCACCGTCAAAGGGAAAAAACTCATTCCTACCCTGGCTTCTTTCGAAATACAGGCAGTGATCAAAACAACTGTCCCCCCGTACTGCACCATAACCGACCCATTAGCCTGTTTGGCTATTTTACCAGTTTCTAAAACCATATCCTGTTTTCCAAATTTAATCTTTTTTGCGTTCGCTTGCATAATGTTCTTTTCCTTGTGTTATGATTATGTTATTAGGCGAGAAAAAACTTCAGATTATTTTCTTAGATTGAGTTTTTCCAATAGTCCCTGATATTTGGCATTATCTTTTTTCTTAAGATACGCCAGGAGCCTACGCCGCTTTCCTACCATGCTTAACAATCCGCGACGTGAATGGAAATCTTTTTTGTGGTTTTTAAAATGGTCACTTAAGAGATTTATCCTCTCCGTCAAAAGCGCAATCTGAACCTCTGCAGAACCAGTATCCCTGGTATGCATTTTATAAGTTTCAATTATTTTTTGTTTATTATCTTTAACTAAAGCCAATCTTACTCCCCCCCTTCATTATTCAATTGAGTACCCCAGAAACCCTTTTTCTCTTCAAGGCGCATACTCTTGCCACCTCAAGAAACAAGCCGTTTCATTCGTACTACTATCAATTAATTATTTTACCTATTTAGAGATTATAAGCTATTTTAGCCGATAAGTCAACTATTTCTCAATAAATTAAATTTACCCTATAAAATAAGCGCATTTTAGGTAACCGCGTATCACATATCAAGAGGCGAGGACATCATGACAAACAGGATTTGAAGAGGCCGGTTTATGCATCAAGATCATTCAACACTTCCATCATCTTCTCTGCTGTTTTATATGCACTATCTTCAGAGAAATACTTCCCTGCTTTTATATTGTTGCGTACTTCATCAATTCTTGCCTGATCAACCGCAGGTATCGATTTCAATACCGCGACATACCGCGATATTTCCCCATCCCCTATAATTCTCCGGATATTACTCATTACGCATCTCCCTTACATTACTTTACGGCATATGTAATAAAAAGTTTACTCTTATTTGCTTTTTAATTTTACTGCTCATAAATTAATTAAACGTAATTTAATTTCAGGAGTTTTTAGCTACCAAAAGGGGTTATTCCGAGGAAAAAGAGATATCCTTAAGATAAATACCACATTGTTCAGGGCCTTCAAAATAATCCCTGTCAATGATCACCTTAATGCTGACAACCTTGCTTTTATCGATGCCAGTAATAGCCTTTAAGTCTTTGGCGCCAATGTTCATCTGCTGCCATTGAGGCGTTAATATACTGCCAGCCATCTCGGTCCTAAAAGAAGTCCATTTATTATAGTCGGTTAATGAAAAATTAACCCTCTCGACACCTTTTTTACCTTTCACGGAAACAGAAAAGGTGTTCTTTAATAAATCAAGAGGTTCTTTAAATCTAATTTCCGCATATCCCCACCCGGTTTTCTTAAACAAAGAAAAAAACAACGCCTTATCGTGAAGCGATTCTTCCCAGGAAACATTACCGTAAAACGATACACCGGCTATAAAAGACTTCTCCCGGGGCACCCATATATTCTGATCCGCGGTAATGCTTTCAGGAAGGGCAAAAGTCTTATCGGTTGCTTTCCCGGAAATATTTATTTTTACCGCATTGCGTGAATGAATCAGGATATAGCCTGCCAAAACCAAAGCCAGAAAAAACAAGCCAACAAAAATAAATTCACTTTTTCTTAACGTCATACCTCTCCCCAAATTGCATCCCGATGCGAGCCTATCCAATGATTATTCAATCAGCTTTAAGCCTTAAGGACGCAATAAACCCTCTCTACCAGAGAAATAAAAAGAAATGTGACTAAAAACGGCAGGATTATAGTAACACAAAACTAAACAATAGTAAAGCGTAGGCGCCTGACACACAATAAAAATACAATGCGGTCTAAACCAAAACGACGGATAGTTTTTTTATCCCCGCGCGGATACGCTGCATCACCTGTGAATGCAATTGTGAAACACGCGACTCCGACAAATTCAACGTTTCGCTAATTTCTTTAAGCGTCATTTCTTCGTAATAATACAAGGTAACCACCAGCCGTTCTTTCTCTGGCAGCAGATTAATTTGTTCTGTGATCAATTCCAATTTTTCTTTTTCTTCACACACAACCTTAGAATTGACCGCGTTTTCGCTCTCAACGATCATTAACCTGCTAACCCCTTTTTCCGAATCATCATTACTCGATAATACTTTATCCAACGAAAGAAGCGATACGGCATTCATATCTGCCTGTATTTTGGAAACCTCCTGCACGGGCATTTTCAACTGTTTGGCAATCTCCGCCACCCCGGGCTGACGGTTTAACCGTTGCGCCAATATTAGCGATGCTTTCTTAATGGCTCTGGCTTTCTTGCGTAACGAACGAGGCGCCCAATCGAGGCTGCGCAACTCATCAATAATCGATCCCTGTATCCTGGTAAATGCATATGTCTTAAAAGAATTATTTCTGCTGTCATCAAAACGCTCAACAGCATCGATAAGGCCGATTACCCCGCTATTAAATAAATCTTCAGACCTGACATGCTCCGGCAGTTTAATAGCGATTCTTCCGGCGATATACTTCACGAACCATAAATAATGCATAATGAGCGCTTCTCGCGCTTGTTTCGACTGTGATTGTTTATAATCACGCCAGAGCTGCTTTCCGACTTCTTGGTTTTCATGCTCCATCAATCGCTCTCCTTCCAGGGAAAACTGAAGTATTTTTTCTGACAAAACATCTTATTCAAGCATGTAATGACGAACTCAAAACCCCTTATTTTATCATGCCAAGCATCCTGCGATCAGCTGTTACGCAACGGCATACTACTGTTCATCGTCAGGACAGCGTGAAACAGAACAGTAAAAGAAAAACTATGCTAAAAAATACAATAATACCGGCTATAACGTACTGCATTCTTAATAAAGCGAGTTCCGTATGCGCATCTTTCCTCGCTTTAACCGATAGGGGTAATGATGGCATAACCGTATTACCAGCATTAACGGAATCATTTAATTTGACGCCATGATATCGAGCTTCGGCAATTAACTGATCGAGCTCGGCATTTAAATGCAACGCTAAATCTATCAAACTTGGATCAAGCTTTTTCTCTTGCGCTTTTTTATTAACTCCCGAAGTCAACCGATAGATATCATGGACAATCTTAGAAATAGTAGAAATCTCCAATTCATCTTCACCGCTATTTGCCTCTACACCCGTTTCTCGAATAATTTTAAGGACATATTCCACCTTGGTATCTAATCTCTTAGCTAAATCGATAATTTTCATAAATAGTCAAGTAACCTTTTTTATAAATCCTCTTATGCGGCAATTACATTCAATATTAACCTAAACTTAACTAAATTAAACCACATTAAACCAAGAAGACAAAAAAAATTTCCTTCCTTATATATATCCTTGCCAGGGAAAAACTACCACTCCTAATGATATAAAGTATAGTATTTTCAACCACTTGTCAAGTTCTTTATATACTGGCATATAACTTTCTTTCCTACTATTACTTACACGGCACATTCCAAATATCCCGGGTATATTCCTGAATAGTCCGATCGCTGGAAAACCTCCCTGCATAAGCAACATTGATAATCGATTTCTTCGTCCATTCATCCCGATTAGTATATGTATGCGTGACGATCTCCTGCATCGCGCAATACGCATCAAAGTCAGCGCAGACAAAAAAATGATCCGCATTCAAGAGGGCCTCAACAATCGGCTCAAAGATACCCGGCTCAAAAGCAGAGAAAAAATCAGACTGTATCAAATTAATCGCCTCTGCCAGGGGCGGCGAACCCAAAACGTATTCCCTTGGATTATATCCTTTTAACTTTAACTGCCTTATCTCATTGCATTTTAACCCAAACATAAAAATATTATCATTACCGACCGCATCGGCAATCTCAATATTTGCTCCATCATAAGATCCAATGGTCAATGCCCCATTCACCATGAATTTCATGCAACCGGTACCCGAAGCTTCCATCCCGGCAGTCGATATTTGTTCAGACAAGTCGCTGGCAGGAAAAATCCTCTCAGCCAGAGAAACCCGGTAATTCTCAAGAAACACAACTTTTAGTTTGTCATGGATACCCGTATCCCGATTAATGACTTCCGCCATATTATTAATAAACTTGATGATCAGTTTTGCCATCATATAACCAGGCGCAGCTTTACCGCTGAAAATAAACGTCCTCGGTAATACAGGATCAGAAGGGTTCTTTCTAATTTTCAAATATTGTGAAATAATATACAGGCAGAATAAAAGCTGGCGTTTATACTCATGAATACGCTTCACCTGAACATCAAACAAAGATTCGGGATCAACCCTGATACTGGTTGTTTCATAAATATAGTCTGCCAGCACTCTCTTATTATCTCGTTTAGACTGGGACCATCGTTGCCTGAAAGAAGCGTCATCCTTATACGACAAAAGCTTTTCCAATGCATAGAAATTAGTAAGCCAGTTTTCCCCGATAACCTCGCTTATTAAGCCGGATAACCGCTTATTGGCATTTAACAGCCACCGCCGCTGCGTGATGCCGTTTGTTTTATTGTTAAACTTCTCGGGTGAGAATTCATAAAAATCCTTGAACAGTTCCTGCTTCAATAATTGCGAATGTAACCGGGAAACACCGTTTACCGAATGCGTTCCGACAATGGAAAGAAATGCCATGCGCACTCTTTTCTGATCCCCCTCTTCGATCAGAGACATCTTCCTGAGGCGCTCAAGATCTCCCGGATACCGTAATGATATTTCCTGCAAAAAACGGCGGTTTATTTCATAAATCAGTTGCAGGTGACGCGGCAGGAGGTTTTCAAGAAGCGAAACCGAACAAGTCTCCAATGCTTCAGGTAAAACGGTATGATTCGTATAGGCAAAAACTCTCGTCGTAATATCCCAAGCGGTATCCCACTCCAAAGATTCTTCATCAATGAGGATACGTAAAAGTTCGATAATAGCAAGTGAAGGATGAGTATCATTTAACTGGACCGCTACTTTATCAGGGAGTTTCCTGACATCGGTATTTTCAGCTTTAAACCTGCGCAGGATATCGGCAATTGAAGCTGCGGTGAAAAAATATTCCTGTTTTAACCGTAATTCTTTACCGCGAACAACGATATCATTCGGGTATAACACCTTGGAAATATTTTCTGAAAATACCTTATTATAAACCGCCCGCTCGTAATCTCCATGGTTAAAATAACGAAAATCGAATTCTTCAGTACCCCGGGCTGACCATAACCGCAGCGTATTCACAATATTGTTCTTATAGCCAATAACCGGTATGTCATACGGCATCGCTAAAACATCCTCCGTATCAACCCATTGCACATGCAGTTTCCCTGTCTTATCGCTAAACATCTGCGTCTTACCATAAAAATGGATCTTAACGGAATATT
Source organism: Candidatus Omnitrophota bacterium (assembly GCA_041662125.1). Lineage (GTDB taxonomy): Bacteria > Omnitrophota > Gorgyraeia > Gygaellales > Profunditerraquicolaceae > JBAZTA01. Next base: position 393,783 of record JBAZTA010000001.1, read on the forward strand.
CAGGCCGGGCAAATTCCCAGGGATTGCCAAGTTTAAGCCACTCATCCGGCAATTCCACCTGATATCCATTAATTATCTTCTGATGAAAAATACCGTAATCATAGCGTATGCCGTAACCATGCGCCGGGATGCTCAGCGTTGCCATGGAATCGAGAAAACAGGCAGCTAACCGCCCAAGGCCGCCATTGCCTAATCCCGCGTCTTGTTCTTGCTCACGCAGTTCTTCAAGATTAAAACCCAAAGCCTCCATGGCATCCCTGGCTTCATCCCAAACCCCTAAACTTAATATATTATTTGTCAAAAGGCGGCCGATTAAGAATTCCATCGAAAAATAATAAACCCGTTTCAGGTTTTCTTTATGGTATTTTTGCTGTGTAATAATCCACCGTTCAACAAGCCTGTCGCGGATAGCAATCGCCAAAGCCATAAAATTATCATAACCGGTTGCTGTATACTGATCCTTGGCAAGGCGGTATTCACGGCTGTCTTTAAAAGAAAATTTTATCCCATCCCTGGTCATTTCCTTATAGATGGTCACCCAATCATTCAGAAACCCTTTTTCTGATGCCGGATAAGATTCTTTTTCTTCCATCATTTCTCCTTCACCTTCTTACTTCTTTTGCCGGGCCTCACATAGAAAGCCATTCTATTTTCAGTATTATAGCATACTATACTATATTGTTCACGCTCTTACTGGGCAGCACCCCAGCTAATGGGTATGCTGGGTGCGCCCTTTCTGGGCAGCACCCCAGCTAATGGGTATGCTGGGTGCGCCCTTTCTGGGCAGCACCTTAGCTAATAGGTATGCCTGATTTTCATCGAGGAAATGAAATGATTTCGCGGCGATTTACGAAGGTACGCTCGGCCGATGGCTCTTGGGTAATTTCAACTCAATGACCGTCCCCTTACCCAGTTGCGACTTTACCACAATCTCCCCGGCATACTTTTGGATAATACGAAGGACTACATCCATTCCCATGCCTCGCCCGGAAATATCTGTTATCGACTTACTTGTACTAACACCCGACAGGAAAATAAGTTTTGCCGATTCATCATCTGATAAATGCTCAAGTTCGTCTTTGGTAATCTTATTGTCTGCATACGCAGCCTCTCTTAACGCTTTAAAATCAACCCCTCTGCCGTCATCAGAAATCCTGATTACCAATTTCTCCTGGTCATCCAATAAATCAATCTTAATCAATCCCTCTTCCGGTTTACCCAAGTGAGTTCGTTCATCAGGAAACTCTATTCCATGGCCGATACAATTACGCACGAGATGAATAAAAACATTTTCCAGGACCTCCAGGTTTATTCTTTCTATCAACATATCCCGGCATTGCATTTCTACCCTGACTTTTTTATGGTATGATTGCGCTAACGCCACAATCAACGATTTACTATTTTCCATAAAAGTCACCGGAGAAACAAGTTTTATCCCCACAAGCAGCCCAGAGATATCCTGGCACAAACACGTAAGATTACCAATCGCTCGTTTTAATTCCAACCGATACTCAGTTGGAATATTTGGTTCTAATAATTTATCTTCAAGTTGATAAAACGCTGCCCCTATTTTACCCAGTTTATCAACCGAAGAACAAAGTTCATTTATTTTATTTTCTTCAATACGATAACTTGATTCTTTATTCACCATCGGTTGATTACTATCCTGTTTCTGCGCTTGTGGACTATCTTTCCCGGGCTCAACTATTTTAAAAGTTGCAGCATCATCGGTTACCTTCTTTTTTACCCGCGCGATCAAGGCTTTTTCTTCTTGACTCTCTTCAACAGGGATATTACCAACTTTTACAGAATCAATATTTTTGCCAAGCAATCCAATGCCTTCCCAGATGATATCAAAAAACACATTGTCGATGCTACCCTGACGCAGCTGGCAGTCCGCTAAAAGATCTTCCAATGCATGAGCAATATTTTGGACTGCAACAATCCCCAAGAATGAAGCATTGCCCTTGAGTGTATGGAATAAACGAAAAATTATGTCGATAAAATCACGGTTTTCACGGCAACTCTCCAAAAGAACCACTTTCTCATGCAATTCATTCAGCATCTCCTGCGCTGACTGAAGGAAAATCTTTAAGCACTCTCCTTCGACATTATCCTGCTCGAAACTTCGCCCCATCTCCTGGCTCCTTTACCCATAACAAAAAATCATTACCGCAAAATAAATGTGCCATAGCAAACATCTACGGCACTAATTTTAAACGAACGTAAATCACGACTTTTATGCAGCAGTAAAAAACTATACTTTCAATGCACTATGCCGGGATAAAACCTTCTCTATTTTTAATTTTAACATATCTTTTGCGACAGGCTTAACGATATAATCGTCATCGTATAAACCAGATGCTTTTTCTTTTGAGTCCTCATCATTGCGGGCGGTAAGCATCAATACAGGAATAGACATGGTCCCTTTATCAGCTTTAAGCTTTTCCAACACTTCGAAACCGCTGATTCCCGCCATCATAATATCAAGAAGGATAATATCGGGTTTTGTCCATTTTGCCAGCCGCAGGCCGGCAGAACCATCATGAGCCAGCACCACTTTGTAATAACCGCCTGATTCCAGGTTGAGTTTCACAAAATAAGCAAAATCTTTCTCATCGTCGATAATAAGGACTTTAATTTTACCTCTCCACATCGGGCATACCCGCCTTTCAAATTATTTTACCAACTCATTGATAACGGTTATGAGCTCTTTGATCTTTATTGGCTTTGCGACAAAAAACTCTCCCCCAATCCAATGTTGATTACTTTTTGCCTCTTCTTCCTTAACCAAAGCAGTAAGAAAAGCAATGGGAATGTTTCGGGTAACTTCATTACCTTTAATCGCTTCCGCCACATCGGCGCCATTAGTACCCGGCATCATAATATCCAAAAAAACCATATCCGGGCGCAGTTCTTTAGTTTTGGCAACCCCTTCTTGACCATCACTACAGGTCTCAACCATAAAATCTCCCGTTAATTCTAAATTTTTTTTCACAAAAAAACAGAAATCTTTTTCGTCGTCGATAATTAGAATCCTTTTCATCCTAAATCCCTCCCTTTTGTAGAAGACAAAACACCCGCGCAATTCCTGCGCAGAAAGCGCGCACTTGGCTATCCGATAAGCCAAGGTGCAATGAGCGCGGGGTGTAAAGTATAAAACGGCACACCTATACACAGCCTTATTAGGAAAGGCTGGTATGCGCCCCTGCGCTATACCCATCCTTATTAGGAAAGGCTGGTATGCGCCCCTGCGCTATGTTGTGTACGTATCAATTATTCTAACCAACTCCTTGATTTTAACCGGTTTGGTGATAAAAAGCTCTCCCGAAACAGAAAGTTCTTTGTTTTTCAAATTAAATTGTTCCTTGAGTGCCGTAATGAATGCGAACGGGATATCTTTGGTTTCCTGGTTTTCCTTTATTGCCGTGGCGATATCGCCCCCGCCCATGCCCGGCATCCTCACGTCTAACAAGACCATATCCGGATGTAATTTACGTACCTGCGTGAATCCTTCCAAAGCATTGCTGCATACCTCAACAGCAAAATCTCCCGAGCTCTCCAAATTCTGCTTTAGAAAAAAACAAAAATCTTTCTCATCGTCGATAACAAGGATCCTCTTCATCAATAACCTCCTCTTTATTATAATTAATTTAAGGGCAAACTCACCGCGACTTCAGTCCCCTTGCCCTGCTCACTTTTTATATCCAAGAAACCCTTATGGTTATCAACAATCATTTTTGATATATATAAGCCTAACCCCGTCCCTTTTTTATCCCGTTTGGTCGTGAAGAACGGCTCAAGAATTTTTGACAAATTCTCTTTCGAAATCCCTTCGCCATTATCCATAACGGTAATGGTACAAAAAAGATCTCCGGTGACAGGATCAGGAAAACGTTGTAAATGCGATGTAATATTTATCACTCCGCCAGCGGATACTGCTTCGCAGGCGTTAACCAGCAGATTAAACAGCATTTGTTCAATTTGCATTTTATCCGCTTCCAATGATACCGGCTCTTGCGTAAAAGAGGTCACTATCTTTATATTGTTTAACTGCGCCTTATATTTCAGTAACGAGACAGCGTCATTGATCAACTCATGAATATTGATTGCTTCAATTCTGACTTCCGATGGACGCGAGAATTTCAACAGCCCCTGGATCACGTCATCGGCGCGCATCACGGATTTCTCTATTTTATCCATGGCACTTAAGGCATCCTCATCGCTGGCGGGTAATTTATTCCTGAGGAATTCGACACCGCCGAGGATAATCCCTAAAGGATTCTTTACCTCATGGGCGATCCCGGAAGAAAGCCTGCCTACCGCCGCCATCTTCTCGGAATAAATGATTGTCTGCTGGGCTTCTTTGAGCGCCTCTTCAGCTTTTTTACGCTCGGTTATATTAAGGAATGCGCCAATGATAAATTCAATCTCGCCATGTTTATTGCAAACAATCTGGCTGCTTTCCTGCAACCACACGATCACCGCGTCTTTGGTCTTTATCCGATATTCCCTGATATACAATTTATTTGTTTTTAAAGACTCCGCAAATATTTCCTTTGCCGGCTCCAAGTCGTCGGTAACGATTATATCCGACCATTTGAGCCTCCGGGAATTAAAATCATCTTTCGCATAACCGCTGATTTTTTCAATTTTATCATCAAAAAAGTCAACCGACCAGTCAGCATATCCTTTAAATACGATATTCGGCAGCGTATTGATTAACCTGCGGTATTTCTCTTCACTTGCCTTCAAATCTTTCTGCATCTTTGACTTATACAACGCCATCTCAATCGTCGTATATAATTCCCGGCTTTCAAAGGGTTTGAGGATATACCCGTACGGCTCGGTGATCTTTGCCCTCTCTAAAGTCTTATCATCACCATAGGCGGTAAGATAAATAACCGGGACATCAAAAAGTTGTTTTATTCTTTCCGCGGCTTCAATGCCGTCCATTTGGCCTTTGAGGACCACATCCATCAATACCAAATCAGGGTTAAATTCAGGGATCTTTTCTATCGCAGATTCACCCGAAGATAGAGTGGCAGAAACATCGTATCCTAAATTCTCCAGCCGATATTTAATATCCATTGCCACAACACTTTCATCCTCAACAACCAAAATATGAGCTTTTACCATCTTTTAAACCTCATGTAAGAAGATTTATTTTACCGCAAGAGCCTTTTTCTTTAAAAAAATCAGTCAAGCAATTAATAAGCCCTTGGACCCCGATATCTTTGGCAATAAAATCCTGGCTGTCTATAGTAATAATGGATTCTGACTTCACCTGTTCTTTGCTGATCATGGAAGTAAGGAATATTACCGGGATCTGCTTTGTGCCGGGGCCTTCCGAGAGGCTCTCTGCCACAACTTTACCGGACATCTGAGGCATCAGCCGGTCCAACAAAATGACATCCGGTTTTTCCCGCTGAGCCAAAGCTATACCCTGTGGCCCTCCGGCAGCTACGGTTACGTCAAAGGCGCCGGTTGATTCCAATGAACTCTTTGCAAAAAGCACAAAAGCTTTGTCATCATCGATTAAAAGTACCTTTTTTTTCTTCATACCTCCCCCTTGTTATGTTACTCTTGCATTCTTTATAGGTGTTGATCCATAAAAAAATTTAGCTTTAACTGGCAGTATCTTTTCCCGCGCGTATCCACTCCCTCAACTGCTCCCGTTCAAAACGCCATTTATGCATTACTTTCTTAGCCGGGATTTTCCCAACCTTGAGGAGCCGATACACCGAGCGTTTACTGATACGTAAAAAGTCTGCTGCTTCTTCTATGGTAAAAATATCATTCCCTGTCTGTAACATATCCGTATCCCCTTATGACAGCAATAGCCTTATCTATAGTATATTATCGTCATTTTGTGCAATAACTTGAGAAATATATATAGTTTTAGCCGCGTTGACTATTCGTAAGGACACTAACGGAATTAACGAAAAAAGAAAATACCTTGATTGGATGATTTTGGATGGATAGAAAAAATGAAGGATTACCTAATGTCACAACCCGCTCATATCACCCCCCTCGATATCCTCGCCGGAATGCGCCCCTATTTTATTAACCAGCATCTTAAGAATTTCACGCGTTCTTTTTGCTTTTTCCAGCGTTTCCCTTAAGAGTTCTTTTTGCGACTCCTCATCTGCCAATTTCTCATCGTACTTTTGCAAAAGGATATAATATTTCATGCCCCGTACAACGACATTCTTAACATCCAAAATACTTTTGAACGGCTTGACTAAATAATCGTATACCCCCTCGGCAACCGCCCGCACCGCAAGCTGATCAGTCCCAAACCCGGTCATCAGTATCGTAATGACATTCGGGTCTTTTTCCTTTGCCCGGAACAAAACATCCAATCCCGTCTTATCCCCCCCTAATTTGTAATCGCATAAAATCAAAGCAAAGTGGTTTAATTCGATCTTCTGTATCGCCTCTTCCGCAGACTCAGAAGTATCAATCGAATATTTATTGCCCTTAATAAGTATTTCTTTAAGCGCTTCGCATAGTTCCCGCTCGTCATCAACAATCAATATTTTGAGCTCCTCTTCCATGGCTATTTCTCCTTTTTATGCTTTGACTTATCCTTCGGCAGCTTAATAGTAAAACACGTCCCCGTATCGTTTGAATCAACATTGACCTTTCCGCCATGATTTTCTATGATACCTAAAGAAACAGAAAGCCCCAGGCCAATCCCGCGACGGGCATTCTCCACGAGAGAATCTTTGGTAGTAAAAAACGGTTCAAAAATCCTGCTTATAAATTCTTGTTTTATACCCGTTCCGGTATCCTTGATAATTATTATCGCATCCTCACCTTTTAAAAATAATTCTATAGTCAATACCCCGCCTTTACGCATAGCCTCTTTTGCATTGACCAGTAAATTCAAGAAGGCCTGCTGGATTTGCCCGACATCGATTTCCATATCCGGGATTTCCTGAAAATTCCGTACCACCGTAATACGCTGCTTCTCCAATTCACGCTCTAACAGCTGTAATGTTTCATTCATTACAACTGCAAGGTTGCTTAATTCATAGGCCGGTTTAACCCTACGCGAAAAATTTAAAAGGCTCTGGGTTATCTTTTGCGCGCGCTCCGTCGAGACCATAACGCTCTTTAAAGCGTCATTACTATTGCGCTCGCTGGGTTCCAGGAGCGCTAATTCGGACTTAGCCCGCATAATCGCGATTAGATTGTTAAATTCATGAGCGACACCGCTTGCCAGTATACCGATACCAGCCATCTTTGACGATTGGATCAATTGTTCCTGCACAAAACTGCGCTCTTCCTCTATACTGACTGCCTGGGCAAGAATAGAGAAAACTTCCAGGTCATTTAAACTCAAGTTTTGATTCTTATTATATAAAACAGCCAATATTCCCACTATTTTTTTATTAACCAGAACCGAACACCCCAGAAAAGTGTTGATATTGAATCTTTTACTATCGGGAAATTCTTGGGCATACGTGTCAGCGAAATCATGGAACACGACAGGAGTATTTAAGTTTTTATCAAGAAACAGGCGGCAAAAATATTTTCCCAGCTCGCTTACGGCGTTAAAACCAACAGGGATGTTCCATTGATACACAAACGAAGGAAAAGCTCCTTTTACCCTGCAATAGAATGCGCTTGCCCCTCCTAAAATGTTCCCCGCGGTTTCAACAATCTTACCGGTATTCTCGCCTGCGTCAGAGCCAAAAGTTAAAAAACACTCGCTAATCTTATTTAACGCCTCCTCCTCTTTCTTGCGTTTAGTAATATCCAGGAACGCCCCGCTAATAAAATTGATTTCTCCCTTTTTATCACAGACGATCTGACTTGCCTCCTGAATCCAAAGCATCGATCCGTCTTTTGTTTTGATCCTATATTCCCTGATATATGACCTGAATGTCTTTAAAGAATGGGCGAATATTCTTTTTGCCGTTTCTAAATCTTCTTCAGCTATGATATCAGACCACTTTAACCGGCGGGAATCGAAATCTGCCTTTACGTAACCAGTCACCGCCGTAATCTTATCATCAAAAAAATCAACTGTCCAATCCGCATATCCCTTAAAAACCACATTGGGAAGCGTATTGACCAAAAGGCGGTATTTCTCTTCGCTGGACTTTAACTCCTTCTGCATCTTTGACTTATACAACGCCATCTCTATGGTTGTATACAACTCCCGCCCATCAAAAGGCTTCAAAATATAACCATACGGCTCGGTAATCTTGGCACGCTCCAAAGTCTTATCATCGCCGTAGGCGGTCAGATAAATTACCGGGACATTAAAAAATTGCCGTATTGCTTCCGCCACCGCTATACCGTCCATCTTGCCTTTTAAAACAACATCCATCAATACTAAATCAGGGGTTAATTCCATGATCTTATTAACCGCTTCTTCACCTGAAGATACCGTCGCAACCACCGAATAACCCATAAGTTCCAACCGGTATTTGATATCCATTGCCACAATACTTTCATCTTCGACAATAATAATATTAGCCTTTTCCATAGTATTATACCCTAACTAACGTATGCGGTTTCTTAAAAGTAATCGTAAATCGGGTTCCAGCAGTTCTGTCGATCTCCAGCGTACCGTCAAGCTGATTCGCCAGGCTACTGATCAATTGTAAACCCAAAGATTCGGCATTGGGAAACATAATATTGCCGGGCAACCCTACGCCATTATCACTAAAAACAAAAACATACATATCGGATTGCTCGGTAAGGCTGATGATAATTTCGCCTGATCGATCCCCGGGAAACGCATATTTTAAAGTATTGGAAATTAATTCATTGATCATTAAACCGCATGGTATCGCGGTATTAATATCAAAAAAAACATTATCTATAGTAATAGTAATGTTTATCAACGAAACGTTTACGTTATAGGAATTGAATAATTCTTCGGCTAAACTACACACATATTCACGAAAGTCGATTTTCGACAAATCAAACGATTTATACAGTTTTTCATGAATTAACGCCATTGATTTAATACTACGGTTACTTTCCTGAAAGACCTCCAGCGCCTGTTTATCTTTAATCCGCATTGACTGCAAATTGAGGAGGCTGGAAATTATCTGCAAATTATTCTTAACCCGGTGATGCACTTCCTGTAAAAGGATCTCTTTTTCACGCAGAGAATCTACTATTTCCTGCATGACTTTCTTGCGTTCACTGATATCGCGGGCGACCCCGATAAGCCTGAAAGGCTCTCCTTGCGCATTATAAATCGCATTAATGCTTACTTCCAGCCAAACACTCGTGCCATCGCTACGCCGGCACTCTAGTTCTAATATCCTTGAACGCGGAAAATTTCCTCTCTTCCTCATATCCTCTTTAAAACTTTTTTTAAATAGCTCGTAGGAATCAGCAGACAATAATTCTTTCACTGGCTTCTGCATTGCTTCCTGGACACTATAGCCCATAAGGTTAACCACAGACGGACTTATATAAAGCCAATGAAAATCAAGGTCAGCAAGCATTACGACATCGGTGACGTTCTCAGCCAGAAGGCGGTAGCGGCTCTCGCTTTCCTGCAGGCGGTTTTGCGCCTGATAGCGGATCGTAATCTCAAACTTTAATTCTTCGTTTATCTGAGCGAGTTCCTGAGTGCGTTCCCTGACTCTCTCTTCGAGCTCATCATGCGCCTTGCACAAAGCTTCTTGCGCCTTACGCCGTTCAGTAATATCCCGGTAGACGCTTAAAAACATTCGCCGGCCGCCGTAGTAAATAATAGTAGAAGAGATCAAAACATATATACTTTGTTTATCTTGCCTGACAATCTTTGATTCAACTTCCCGGCTTGAGCCTTTATTAATTAAATCAGTAAGCCCATCAAGGGCACCTGACCTGTCAACGGGATCAGGATACAAAAGTTTACTAAAATCTAATGATGCGTTTGCTTCTTGCATTGAATAACCGGTAAGGCGTTCCATTTCAGAATTATAAATATAAAAACGGCCCTCATCATCGCTAAAGGTAATACCTTCCTTCACTGCTTCCAATACGGTACGAAGTTTTTTTTCACTTTCTATAAGGCTATTTTCGGTCTTTTGGTGTTCGTTTATTTCTAACTGCAAAAGCTTATTGGCCTGCCATAATTCTTGTGTGCGTTCCTGAACGCGCTTTTCCAATTCTTCCTGCGAACGGCGCAATTCAGATTCGATCCTTTTGCGCTCAATTGCATAATTGATCGTTTTCTTTAACGTATAGATATTATACCTGCCCTTAACCAGGTAATCCTGGGCCCCATACGATAAAGCCTTCAACCCTTCTTTTTCTTCATCTATTACGGTGACAATAACAATCGGAATATTTTTATAATTATTGTGCAAATCGATTAACGTGTCCATGCCTTCTTTATCAGGAAGATTTAAATCTAAAAGGACAATATCAAAATTGTCCATCCGTAATGCCTCATACGCTCCGTTCAACGAATTAACAACCTTAACTTCAAACAACCAGTTAATTAACATTTCCTGCATCATCAGGCTGCTGACTAAATCATCTTCCACAACGAGTATGTTACAGGTTTTTTCAAGAACAGCTTCCATTATCGCACCCTCACTCCTTCGACAAGAACCATTGCTTACTCAGTTATAATCTCTCGCGCTTAATTTTATATTATACTAAAAGCTAATCTGCGTCCAAACAAATTTTTGCAGACGTCACAAGCCAAGCATTTTTAAACATCAATCGACGATATTTTTTTTCTAACCGACACTATTCATTTCTGAGAATGCTGCCTCAAGTGCCTGTATGTGATTGCCGATTTCGACTTTATCTTTTTTCTCTTTCGCAGATACTTCTATTTCCCTGGCTATCTGCTGGATAGTATTAAGCCGCAAATTAGCCGATGATCCTTTAATAGAATGAGCGATCGCTGCTATTCTGGCGAAGTCTTCGCTGCCTAAAATCCCCCGCAATTCCACCAGATAGTTTTGTGTCTGGGAAATAAAACAAACGAGCAACTCATTATAAAAATCCTCCGTAATACCTCCTAACTCCTCTAATATCTTTTGTTTTTCACTCTTTTCCATCCCCTTACCCCCCTTTCGCAGAAAGCGAAACACCCGCGCAATTCTGCCGCAGTAAGCGGCATACCCAGCCACACCAATTAGGCTGGGTACCTCTTAGCGCGGGGTGAAACAGTAAGTGAAACACGCCGCAGAAAGCGACATACTTGTTTTCCTCCCTAAAAGTTATAAGCATTTTATCTGCTCTTTTTCTCCCCACTTACGTAATACCACTTTTAATCTATTCACATCAATGGGTTTTGTCAGGTAATCATTCATCCCTGAGGCAAGCGCCCGCTCTTCATCTTCTTTCATGGCTGCAGCAGTAAGAGCTATGATCGGGATATCTTTATTTAACTCCCTCCTGATAATCTGTGTTGCCTCAACGCCTCCCATGACCGGCATCTGCAGATCCATCAATATCAGGTCATAGAGGGTTTCTTTAATCTTAGCAAGCGATTCTTTACCATCACCGCAGGCATCAATGATACAACCATATTTGCTCAACATCATACAAATAAGTTTTAAATTAATCTCATTATCATCAACGACCAAAACCCGTAACCCTTTTAAGGATAACTCTTCGTGGGTATGCTTAGTTATAATCGCACTCTCCAGCCGTTTATCTCCCAACGTCACCTGGATCATCCGGATAAAATCGCGCTTCAATATCGGCTTGGCTAAATACGCGTCAAACCCCATGCTTTCTGTCAGATGCGCTTGCCCGGGAACCGCGTCACTAGTGATCGCAATCAGTTTCACTTTCTGGAACCTGGCTTCTTTCCGCAATTCTCTTGCAAACGCGTACCCATCCATTCCTCCGGAGAGCATGATATTGCACAAAATAATATCAGGAGTTTCTGTCTGCGTTTTCAACCAGGCTACCCCATCCTCAGCTGTAACACTCAAGTTCACCATAGTCATCCCCGCCGCCTCCACATACATATTCACTATTTGCCGTAAATACTGATTGTCATCAACCATCATCACCCGTTTACCTGCCAGCGTATCCAATGATACCAGAGAAATATCCTGGCTGATTATCCCCACCGCCTCTTTTAACTTCAAGGTAAACATGAACTCACTGCCCTGCCCTTCTTCAGACTCTACCCAGAGCCTACCTCCCATCAACTCCACAATCATCCTACTGATTGATAACCCTAAACCCGTACCTCCGTATCTGCGCGTCGTTGAGGAATCCGCCTGCACAAACTGTTCAAATATTATCCCTTGATTCTTTTTGGCTATCCCTATCCCCGTATCCTTAACAGACACCCGCACTATCCACTCCTGCGCCGACTGTTCTTCTAAATTTACACTTACCCCGATATAACCTTCCTGCGTAAACTTTATCGCATTGCCCACCAAATTCAACAATACCTGCCTGATCCGGGTCGGGTCTCCCTTAAAACACTTCGGGACCCCTTCACTAAAAATATATCCCAGTTCCACCTTCTTATTATTGACTTTAGGACTGACGATTTTAATCACACTCTCTATCAAATACTCGAAATCAAAATCAATATACTCAAAGTTTATTTCTCCCGACTCTATCTTGGAAATATCCAGAACATCATTAATCAGATTCAATAAAACCTCACAGCCGTTACGGATGATATCCATATACTCCCGCTGTTTATCATCCAATCGGGTCGTTTCCATAAGCTCAGTAAAACCTAAAACCGCATTCATCGGCGTACGTATCTCATGGGACATATTAGCCAAGAACTGGCTCTTGGCTCGATTGGCATTCTCAGCCTCTAAACGTAAATCATCAGCTTTCTTACGCTCATCTTTTATATCTTCCATGATATTCATTAACGCTGATCGTGAGCTCTCCATATCTTTGGTACGTTCTTTTAAAGCTGCCGTTTGGATATACAACGCCGCTTCTGTTTTCTTACGTTCGCTAATATTCCGGGCAACTGACAAAACAAGGTCCATCCCCTTCCAAGAAAATAAATGAGCGTTAATCTCAATAGACAGGCGTTTGCCATCCCGGGAAACATAGGCTGTTTCATACAAAACATGCTTGTTTTCTAAAAGCTCCTTCATGTTTTTCTCCTTATCGAATGACATCGCAAAGGTATCAATTTGCGAAGGAGAAAACTTAAGGATCACATCTTTGCTATAACCAAGCAATTTACAAGCAACATCATTAACCTCGATGAAACGCTCCGGCATTGCGTTACTTTGAATCGTATAGAGCAAAAACGCATCAGTGCCATTATTAAAGAGCATATGGTAGCGTTCTTCCCGGGAAAGCAGTTCCTCTTCTGTGCATTTTCGCTCGATATAACTTCCCATCATATCAACAAACATTTGTAATAAAAGGATATCGTTCTGCTGCCAAATTCTTTCTTGGTGAAAAACATTAAAGCTTATAAACCCATACCATTGCCCTTTAATATGCAGGGGAATCGCTAATAAGGAAGCGATGTTTTGCTCCTTTAAGACTTTCTGTTCACTCTCAGGGAAAGTCTTAACATTTCCCATAATAAAGTTTCCTTTTGCCATCTCTTCCTGCCAACGGCTAAAAACATCTTTATACGCGATCTTTATTTGGCCGCGGTTACCAACTTCCTTAAGATCATCCGCAGCAAAAGACTCAAAACGCAAATTCATGCAGAGGCCGTCTTGAGAACCACTATTTTCGAAAACAACCACCCGGTTGGCTTTAGAAAGCGTTAGAATCAGTTTCAATGCTTTTTCAATGATTTGCGCGTAAGGCTCATTCCCCAAGAATAAACGCGAACATAATTCTATCCCCTCTTCAAACTTTAAACGTTCCAGGATAATTTTCTGGTTAATCTTAGATTCGGTTATGTTGCGCACAAACGCGCAATATACCCCATTTTCCGCCTTGAGTGAATTAATACTGGTTTCCACATCAATAACCCTGCCATCATTACACCGGAACCTGGATTCAAATATTCCATATCCCTGTTGATCAAGGGAAGCAATCATTTTTTGCATAGACATTTGATTATCCATTACTTCAATATCGTTCATCTTCATAGTAAGCAATTCATCACGGCGATAACCAAGCTCTTGAGAGAATGACTGGTTGACATCAAGAAATCTGCCTTCCTGGTCTAAAACCAAGAAGCCTTCCCGCGAAGTATGAATGATCGTCTTAAACCGTGATTGCGAAAGCAAAATCTTTGCATTAGTCTCTTTATACCAGTGCAGTATCACGAAGAATAGTATTAATAAGCAAACCACTGCTAAAGTAGTGAAGATAAATATTGTCTTAAAAGCAAACACCTGCCTTTGAAAAAAAGCAGCGTCAACATCGATCCCCAAGACTGCTATAATTTTACTTGATGCGTTATCCCGAAGAGGTACCAGCGCGCTGATCCATGCCCCCCCGTGGCCTTTAATCGGCCTTTCAAGAAACGGCTTGCCGGAAATAAAACTCCTCTTTAATTTCCCGGAAGCTTTCTTATAAATTTCTCCAGGAGGAGAATATTCAGGGGATGATTCCATCTCTGAATCAACAAGAAAAAACACCTTGCCACTTTTATACCTCAAGATATATATATACCGATAGAACGGATGGATCGAACGAAAAGCTTGAAACTCTTTTTTCACCCGTTTATACTCTATCCTGTCAACATCGCTGGCCAACCCAGTCAACTCCTTAATTCCATCTTCAACAGAAACGCATGCGACTGTTTTGGCATCAAAAAATAACTCTTGGCCCAACATCCTTTCTTTCTTACTACCTTCTAAACCGGTTAAAATCCAGCCTGCCAACAGAATTAAAGCAGTAAGAATAGTAAACACTGCATTAAGATAATCGACATCTTGTTTCTCCATGGCGCGACGCCGATCCTGTTGCAACACAACTGCATATCTCCAAATCCCATATGCTACACCCACAGCGCAGGCCATGCGGAGTAACTGCACAGGGAATCCTGTAACTCTTAAGAAGCTATTATAATTAATGAGTGAAGCAGGAAACCAGGTTGTTTGAGGAACAACTAATCCCGTGGCAAACGCGTATACTGCCATGGCTATACCGGCAGACTGAGAGGAACGCAAAAGACTTTTATCATTGCGTTCTGCCAGTTGCCATAATGCAGCGGCTGATAGTACACAACCGCTTAAGCCGATCGAATAGCGAGACGCAACGTCAAATGCAGCTAATCCAAAAAAACCACCAATCCCAGCGAAAGCAATCAAAGGAATGTACACCCAAGAAGTAATCCGGAATTTTCCGGAAGCGTGAAAGCTCTTTCTTCCAAACTCAAACAACGCGATAAAAGAAGCTGCCAACAGGCACTTCCCGAGCACTTTAACCATGATACTGGGATTAACACTTAACAATACCATATCAAACCACTCGTTTATCCCATGGATAAAACCAAATACTCCCAGCCAACCCCAGGCAAAACACGACTTCTCATTTAAACGTATAATCAGGCAGACTGCGCCTAAAATAATAAACGCCAAGCCATACACAAAGAATACATAATCAAGCTGGTTTAAAAAGAAACGAACCATTATACGTCTTCCTCTCTTGCTTGCTGCCTATTCATCCTTACCCTGGCCTTTACATTCAACTAAAAGTGATTAAACAACACTCTTATTACTTTCTAATTCTTTTATTTTTTGCTTAAGTTCGACCATTTTTAACTCCCTATCAACCACAAAACGGTTAAACTTCTCCAGATCTTCGATCTTATTTTGCAACGTTTCTTCGATTTTCTTACGTTCACTGATATCAAGACAAACACCGTTTATCGCAACAGGAGCGCCATCATAATCATAAAACACCTTTCCTCTGATTGCGATATAGTGCAGGCTATTATCATGCCAAAGGATACGATATTCCAAGTCAAACTCTTTACGTTCTTTGATCAAGGCATCTATCGCGGTAACGACGCGCTTTTTATCTTCGAGATAGATGAACGAGATAAAATCTTCAAATCTTCCCCCGAATGAATCTAGAGGTAAACCAAAGATCCTATACATATACTTATCCCAGGTAACTTTTTGTTCTTTTATCATCCAACGCCACGTCCCCATTTTCGAACCTTCCAGCGCCAATCGCAGCTGCTCCTCATTTTCAAGAATTTGCATTTCAACCTTTTTACGTTCGGTTATATCTTCTCCGATACTGCTCATTCCGATTACGACACCCTGCGCATCACGTAATACCGTACTATTCCAAAGAATATTCTTTTTTTCTCCCAACAGGGTAATAAGATCATGCTCATAATAAACAGGAATATCACCTTTGAGTATATCTCCGATCAAAATCGGCTTAATCTTATCCTTTATTGCTGGAGGGATGAAATACGAAAACCAGTCTTTGCCAATAACTTCATCCCGCTGCCAGCCGGTCAGATTAACAAAAAAATCATTACAAAACGTAACACACCCGGTAGTGTCAAACATGACACAGATCAATTGGCTGTTTTCCATAATTTCCCGAAAACGCCGTTCTGATTCCTTAAGCGCACCCAACATAGTTCGTTGCTCTGTAACATCTTCAATACAAACCAAAACCATTTTCTCGCTGTTATAAACAATAACCGTTGTTGACAATAATAAGTATTTGAGCTCAATTTTCTCTTTAGACTTAATGGTAAGCTCTGTTTCTACTCGCCTATGATTATTCCCCGTCTCGAAGGAATCCAAAACCGTTTGACGCACAATACAGCTTGCGCAAAACTCTTTATAGCCGCAGCCGCGAGGATCATCCAACGCATAAATACAACTCAAGATGTCTCCTCCTTGAAGCCCGACGACCTCTTCTTGGCTTCTTTGAGTAATATCGAGGCCAAACTGATTGACCCTGGAAACTCGCCTGTCCTTATCGACCAAAAGCATAATGACCGGCGCGTTATTAAAAATTAAGAGCAGTTCCGCTTGACTCTTTAATAACTCTATTTCCATCTTCTTACGTTCAGTAATATCCATACAAAATTCAATTATCTGCACAAGCGTACCTTGTTCGTTAAACACAGGATACCCATGGATTTCCAATATCCGGGAGTTCCCATATTCATCTTCATGCACATGTTCGACCACCGCCGATTTTCCTGTTTTCTTAATTTCCTCCATGGGGCAAACATGCTGGCCTTCACAAGGAGCCTTTGCTTTATGGCTCACAGAAAAACAAGTAACGTTGCTGCCCAGTACCCCTTTATAGGCAATTTGATTTGCCATTTTTACGGTATAATCTTTAACATCAATCACATAAAGCGGAAGGACGATCGATTCCATGACTTTCCTCAACAACTCATGCTGTTGTTCAAGTTCTGCTTCAGCCTGTTTACGAACGCCGATTTCTTTTTCTAACCTCTTGCGTGATTGTTCTAACGACATTTTCCCGCGCAAAAGCATACCGGAAAATATAAAAAGAGCCAAAAATAACGCAGTAACAAATTCCAGCCAATACCGGTACTTTCGTATTGCATCAAACAAGGTAAACTTACCCCAGTCTTTATATATCCCGATCCGCAGTTCTTTAAGACATTCATGAACCGAGGAAAAATTAAGAGGGATCGTCCAGCCTCCATACTTGCCGCTTAAAGCAGCAGGGTCAAGCGAAGGCATCGCAAAAAGAGCCAGATTAACTTCTTCTGCCACAGCAGTCGAGACATGGGAAAGTTTGACAAATACCCAATCAGGATATAACCTGGTACTGCATAAAAAAGGCTCATTATTTTTAAGAATATTTTTCTTCTGTGTTCCCGCACGGATAACTTTAAGCTTTCGAATATCAATTTTTCCTTCCGCGGCCATTTCCTCCAAGATCCCTGACCTCACGCATCCCGCATCAGCTATTCCCTGTAGTACGGCATACACGACTGTATCTGTACTGCCGGCAAAATCCAAAAGAACAAAATCTCGGAAAGGATCAATATGGTACTCCTTTAATTCACGCCAGGCAGCTAACCATCCGCCAAAAGAAGTATTATCCACCGCCATAAACTTTTTATTTTTTAAATCAGATAAAATGACAATATCGCGCCGGCCAGATTGCGTAAAAATAACACTTCCATACCTGGTAACTTCTTTGCCGAGAATGACTTTCTTCATAGAAGCGAGCCTTTGTGCGCCATACAAAGTTTCTATTTCAACATACTGATACGGATTAGCGATGATAAAGTCAATTGTTTTATTCTTAACAGCAGGACCTACTTCTGAGAAACTAAGCGGCACAATAGAAAACCTTACTCCCGGTAATTTGTCTGTTAAATAGCGCGCAGTCTGGCTCCATTGCATTAGTGTTTGCTCTTTTCCACGCACTGCTAAAACACCTATTTTATAATTTGATGTGTCTTGCGCCCCGGCTAATGTAATGAAACCTAAGACAGCTGATATAATTAATGTACTTCGCACCTTAAACGATTTTTTGCCCTTAGATACTATCCTTTTGCAGTTTTCCTGTTTTTTCATAATCGGTTTTTCATCCCAAAAAAAGCAAATAATAAATATGACTCATCACTATATTTATCGTCACTAAACTATATTTACTTTAGCTTAATTACATAGTTACAAAATAAGCAGGCTTTTATATCAACACGCCTGCTTATCTGATAATCATTACCTGCGGTCTACAAACCCTGTTTCCACATACTTCGCTATTTTTTCCTGGTCCTCTTTATTGATAGCTATGAAATCTAAACCGACTCTCCATTTATTTGAACCTTGGGGAAAAACCAACAACTCCTGCCATACCACCCGCGCTTTAATACTCATAGATTCCAAGACCCGCTTATAATAGTCTACCGGCACATACATTTCCAAAAACAATTCTCTATCTTTATGAACAAACACATCGGTATCAAAACATAACCCTTCAGCACTTAAATTCCTCGTGGTTGCTTCTATCAAAATCGATCTTCTGTCTGCGGGATAACAAAAAATAAATATGTAATCTTTAACGCGGGCATAACACCGGCGGTCTTTCCCGGAATATGCCTCCTCAACCCCGTAACCACACCAAGAAGAAAGCTCTTGACGCGAAGTCCGTAAGGTACCCCTTGCCCCATCACGCTCAATCATACAACCTCCTTGTGCATGAGTGCTTCGGTTAATTTCATAAAACAGTCCTCACAACGCCGGCCTAACGATAGGACATATTAAACGCGTAACGCATTCCACAAAAAAGAAACATCTTCCTCGCCCACATTCTTGCAATAACTAAACACAGGAGTTACCAGGTATATCGTATCCTCCGGTTCCAATATAAACTGTTTACCGTTTACCGCAATTTCAATTTTACCTTTAAGCGCAACCCCCAGTAATTCTTCCCCTTTAGGGCAGGCGTCCGCGTTTAATATTTCATTTTTCTTAAGCCGCATCAGGAGGGGAAGCATCCTAATATCCAATATACTTGAAGCCAGAACCTCATAATTTGATATCGGCTCAACCGGAGGCACGGCAAACCGAGGATCCCGTTTCTTACGGATAAACACAAATTCCTTATTTTCTTTTTCCTTAAAGAAATCGCCAACAGTCGTGCCCAAGGCGTCCGCTATTTTACGCAGTGAATCAACCGAAGGGGACGTCAAACCGTTTTCCAATTGAGAAAGAAAACTTGAGGTTAAGGTTGTCTTAGCGGCTAATTCTTTAAGTGCCATATGTTTTTCTTGCCTAAGTTTCTTTATTCTTAAACCAATATCACTCATGAAGCATAAGTATACTGTTGACGCATGGCTGTTGGATGAATAAATTCAAGGATTGATTTTAAATGAAGGGAAAAAGCCAATTGTTGGGAATGCCCCCGTTTTATCCGGGTTTTAAACTGCATTCTTGCGGTTACCTCTTTAGCTACAATAAATTACACACTTTTTATGATCACACAAGTATATTTTATACATAAATTCATTACCTGTCAATGTTTTAATGAAAATCATTGATCGATAGAGGGTTACGTGAATGATTATATTTTTTATTGAGGGGTTGCTTTTAAGGCGAGCACTTCACTGACTTTCTTTAAAATATCTTTTTCACTGACAGGCTTGAGCATCAAAAAATATTTTCCGAGCTTTGTCCCGAGGAAATCTTTCGCATCCGCGCTCATAACCCCCGTGACAAAAACTATCGGGATTTCTGAAGTTGCCGGATCGAGAGAAAGTTCCGCCGCTACTTGCCCTCCCTGAATATCAGGCAACAACACATCCAATAAGATAATATCAGGCTTTATTTGCCTTGTTAATTCCACAGCCTTGCGTCCCAACGTTGCCGTAACAACGTCATAGTGAGCGCGTTTCAAGATATTTCCTAACAATTCAACAATTTCTTCTTCATCATCAACAACTAAGACTTTTCTCGCAATTGTTTCAAGCATATGTTTTTCGCAGATCTCCATGACTCATACCAACGTTAACCCTTTACGCTGATATTCCCGACGCAAGAGCATCTTAACCCGCGCCAAAAGCTTTTCTTTATCAAAGGGCTTGGTGATATAATCATCCGCGCCGATATCAATACCTTTTAATTCGCTGGATTTATCCTCGATTGCCGTCAACATGATCACCGGAATAACGGCAGTTTCAAGTTTCGAGCGTAAAATCTTTGTGGCCTCAAATCCATCCATCTCAGGCATGGTAACATCCATAATAATTATATCAGGTTTTTCTTTTACCGCCAGCAAAACAGCTTCCTTTCCGTTATGCGCCTCAATAACATTATACCCGGCAGTACTCAAATGTTTTTTCACGATCATTTGATTAACAATATCATCGTCAGCAACAAGGATAGTTGGCGCCTTGTTGCTGCTTTTTGATTTATCAAGCACTTCGCCTTCCTTACAAATATCAACGACTTTCTCAACTTCCTCTAACGTCGTTATCCCCTGCGCTACTTTTTCAAGGCCGGATTCAGCCAGCGTTTTAAATCCCTGTTTCCGAGCTTCCTGGAAAATAACATCTTCAGAGGCTTTCGTAAAAATAAGGTTGCGTATCGAGTCAGAAATCCTTAATATCTCAAAAATACCTATCCTGCCGTAGAAACCCATATAAAAACATTTTTCACACCCGTGCCCCCGGTAAAAATCAGTTATACCGAATTTTTCTATGTAAAACTTATATTTCTCCACTGCTTTAGGATACGGGACATATTTTTCTTTACAATGGGGGCATACGAGGCGCACTAATCGCTGAGAGACGATCAAAATTATTGAAGAGGCGATTAAGTACGGCTCAAGCCCGATATCCAACAGCCTGGTTACGGAGGCGACCGCATTATTGGTATGCAAGGTCGAGAGGACAAAATGGCCTGTCAGCGACGCGCCAAAGGCAATTTCCGCGGTCTCTTTATCACGGATCTCTCCTACCAGGATCACATCAGGATCCTGCCGCAAAAGGCTTCGCAAACCGCTGCTAAAGGTTATGTCTTTGGCGGGATTAAGCTGAATTTGATTAATACCCGGCATGAGATATTCTATCGGATCCTCAATCGTCATAATATTTTTTGTTTCGTTCCTAATGTAGTTAAGCGCCGCATACAATGTTGTGGTTTTTCCTGAGCCGGTAGGGCCCGTAGCTAAAATAAGCCCCTGCGGGCGATTTGCCCCCTCCGTAAAAGCAACCAAATCATCTTCCTGGAGGCCAATCTTATTAATTTCGATTTTAGAGATATCCGAATCAAGCAGGCGCAACGCCAATTTTTCGCCATAGAACGTCGGAATAATTGAAATCCGGATATCAATTTTCCGATCATGGAATGAAACACTCATTCTGCCATCTTGGAACTTTCTGGTTTCCGAGATATCGAGGTCGGATAATATTTTAATACGCGCCACAAATTTATTGAGCATATGAGATGGTATTTCCATGATATTCTTCAAATATCCATCGATTCTGTAGCGTATCTCAACCTGCGTTTCCTGCGGTTCAATATGGATATCCGTAGCCCTGTTCTTCACCGCGTCATTTAATACAAGATCAACTAATTTTACAACTGCTGAAGAACCGTCTGTTAAGCTGTTCAATTCCGCAGTATCAACTTTTCTATGCTCATCCGGGACGATTTTGA
Organism: Candidatus Omnitrophota bacterium; assembly: GCA_041662125.1. Classification (GTDB taxonomy): domain Bacteria; phylum Omnitrophota; class Gorgyraeia; order Gygaellales; family Profunditerraquicolaceae; genus JBAZTA01. The sequence continues at coordinate 415,796 of JBAZTA010000001.1, forward strand.
CTTCCGATTCGGAGGTAATATTCTTAAGGACATTATACAGGCTATCATCAAGCTGGTAATATTTTGCGATGCAAGCAGAAATTTGGCTTTTAGAACTAAGAATAGGTTTAATATCCATTTTGGCGATGCACTTTAAATCATCAAGAGCAATAATATCCTTTGGATTACTCATCGCAAGGATTAGCATATCATTCTCTTTTCCGATCGGAAATACGCCAAATCGCTTAGCCGTATCACAAGGAAGACATTTTAAAACTGATAAATCAAAGTTTCCTTCGCTTAAGTTCACAACCGGCATATTATAAACTTTCGCGGCTATATGCAACAAGTCCTCTTCTTTAATGAACCCCATTTCAATAAGCACCTCATGAATAGGGCTCTTAGCGCCCATTTGCTTGGCAAGAGCATCCCGCAGTTGCTCTTCTGTGATCATTTTTTCGGATACTAAATATTCTATCAATTGTGACATAATAAAACCGCTCCTTAAAGTTCACCTACTTATAAAATATCTATTCGCAGCCAATACCGATCCCCGAGCACTTGTTTTTATAATTATCGGCACATACTCGAAAAAATTCACAAAAAATTATTCTGGATAATTTTGATACGATATGTACTGATATGGCGAGAGTTATAATTCTCAATTACTGTTTTGGCTTATCGAGACATTCCGACCGCAGCTTTACAATAAAACTGATAATATCCCTTCTTGAGACAATGCCGACTAATATGCCCTTCTCAAGAATAGGGACTCTGCGATAATTATTCTGGATAAGGAATTCGCATATCGTAACAATACTATCCTCGGGAGTAAAACTCTTCACATTTTTGATCATGTAATCAGCCACTGATTTATTTACGCTGCTCTCAGTATCGATCAAGATCCTGAGCATATCTTTTTCCGTGATAATGCCAACAAGCTTGTTATGGTCATCAACCACGGGTAGGCCGCTCACATGCTTATCAAGCAATAAACGCATTGCTTCATAAATAAGGGTACCTTTATTGACGGTAACAACTTCTTTGGTCATGATATTTCCCGCTTCAAACATGAAATCCTCCCTGGTAAGAATATGCTTTAATTTACCGCAAAGTATTTTTTATTCCGCGGGTAAAAACGACTGAATCCTATTCGGAGATTTTACCGCAATTAACTCATGCTCCTGGCACTTCAAAACTTCCTCTAATTCCCGCTCTTTAATATAGCCTAACTCCTTTAAAACTTCACCAAGAATAATCCCCCGTTTCCAATGGGCCTTTAACGCCTCATCAAGCTGAACGCAAGAGATCATATTCCTTTCAATCAAAAGCTGGCCTAAGAGCTTGCCCTGTTTTAGTCCACCCTCTGTTTCCTTTTGCTGGGATTCAACATCACGCGTTCCCAAACCGGTTAAATCCCGGCGGTCAGCCATGAATTTACTCCCCGCAATCGATTTCAAGTAACGTTTGATCTCAACGATACGGTCATTGATCTCAAGGATACTCTTAAACTCCAGGCTATTATTCTTATTAACCAAAGCCACAGAAACACTCATCAACGGCATTTGCTTAATCTTATGCGTTCGGTCCTTGGTGACTACAAACCCCTGGTTCCTGTCGCCTTCAGCATAATGAGCACGCGCCAACCGGTCAAAAGAAGCGATAAAATGCCGGCAAATCTCCTTATACTTCTCCGGCGTGGTAATAAACATAAAATCATCGCCTCCGATATGCCCGATAAAATCATCATGATTCCCCAATTTTTTTATAAGCGTATAGAGTGTATAGGCGGTCTGCATAATAACCATATCGCCCCTGACATACCCATATACATCATTAAAATATTTAAAATTATCGATATCGATATATCCAAAGGTAAAATGGGCCTCTTTCTTAAGCCTTTCCTGCAGCGTTTCTTCAATGATCCTTCCACCGGGAAGCCCGGTTAACGGATGCGCGTTTAAACTATATTGCGAACGCTTGATCGCCATTTCCACCCGCACACGCAGATCAAGAGGGTCAGGAGGCTTGATCAAATAATCATCAACACCTTGCTTAATATTCAAGAGGTGGCTGCGAAGCTGGCGTTTATTGATAAGGGTGATGACCGGGATAGAAGCAGTGAGAAAATCGTTTTTAATCAGGCGGCAGATTTCAAGCTGCGGTTTATTGGCTGAATGGACATCGACAATCACCACATCCGGGGCGATTTTTTTGATCAGGGCAATATCCTGCAGGGTATGATCATAGAGATGGACTTCATACCCCCAACCGTCAAAACAGAAATTAAGCACATCGAGCAGGTTTTTCTCGGAAGATACGATCAATACTTTCTTGATGCTCTGTTCCATGCCCTCACCCGGTTGTCCGCTTTAGGCTTATTGCTTGGCTAATTTTATGGTTATATGAATACCGTCTTGCCACGGCCATAACATCACAAAAATAGCGGTTCCATCCTGCTCTAAAAGAAACATCGTCTGGCCCTTCATCAGGCCCCCACGGGAATCAATGATCTCTTTTGTCTTTGCGGATAATTCAGAAGTTGAAGGCCATGCAGGAGCGCCAAAAATTTCATTTAATTTCTGAAGGAACAGATCCAAATTATTTTTGACGATCACCCCCTCAAGGTACTCTTCATTTTCTCCCCTGAGCGTATTCAAGCCTCCGGATTTCACCGCTGCCTTTATCTCTTCAAAATTCATATTTCCATCCTCTGATTCTTTCCTTTTTTCTTAAATCTGTATCTTCCGCATCTTCTCTGCCAAAAGCTCTTTGACCAACACATCTATTTCTGACTGAGACAACTTCCTGCCGTCATCATGAGACTTAATTGCAGCGGATCCCTGATACACAACCTCAAGTTTGATAAGCTGGCCTTCCTGAATATCCCTGAATTCAAAAGGAAGCGTTAAAGTCTTACCGATTATCACAACCGGGCTCACCGGAATAGGCTGGTCAATTTCTCCCACGATCGTCCGGCCAAAAAAAACACTGACCGATTTTCCCTCAGGCCAATATGCGACATCACCAATGCTCACATTCACGGTAGCGTCATAAACAGGAGCTTCGATACCTACAGGGAAATAAATCTCATCTCCCCATCGAGACACATTCACCTGCAAAGGAAGAACCTTTATAACCGCCTGAGCTGTCACGCTGTTATTGAACTCAATCAGAAAATTAAGGTTTTTTGTCTGAAAAGATGCTTGCATGGATTTTATTGTACCGCTTCGAAAAACCAAGGTCAAGGACAAATTATTACACAAAGGCCTTTATTCCTTGTTTTTTCCTGACTGCGGCTGCGTGAGACTGAGTTTTTCCCGCCGCGCTTTGAATATGGCAGCCTCATTCTGCTGCCCAAGTTTTTGATACAGATCATCCATCTCTCCTAAGAGATCAGCAAGCGAGGGATTTTCCTTACCAAACTTTTCTTCATACGCCGTAAGCACCCGTTTTAACACCGGTTCTGCTTTGGCAAATTCTTTTTGCGCGATATAAATATCTGAAAGGTTATGCAGAGTCGCGATAGCTTCCACAGAACTGCTCCCTGCTTCCTTTTCGATAATATTCAACTGCTCCTTTAAAAGGGTTTCCGATTCGCTATACCTGCCCAGGTCCTTATAAACTAACGACAGATTATTCATGGTCGTTACTGTTTCCTGATCATTCGGCCCTAAGGTATTCTTTAATATTTCATATTGTTTTTTATATAACGGTTCAGCCTCAGAGAATTTTGACTGCGCGACGTAAATCGCGGATAGGACGTCTAAATACGGGTCAAGCTCCATCGGCTGAGTAAAAGTTTTCTCCGCTAATTCGACTGCTTTTTTTGCCTCAACCTCAGCTTCGGCATATTTTCCCGCCTGGTAAAATTCCATTGTTTTGTCCATCAATGTATCTAACACAGGGCGGTCTTGAGCAGAAACACTGCTCAACACCAAAAAGCACATACCCGCGGCTGCGGTAATTCTAAAAAGTAATTTCATCAAACACCCTCCTTATAATATGGCTATAATTCTACCTAATATTGGCTCTTATAGCAAGAAGAAATATGGTAATCGATTGGCGATAATAAGACCCGGTCTTGACAGGTCTTCTGAATTATAGATAAGACCGGGTCTTAAAATCTAATCTGCCCAGAAAGGGCGCACCCAGCATACCTATGAGCTGGGGTGCTGCTCACACCCCGCGCTAATCGGTATTGCGCGGGTATACCGCTTTCTGCTTACACCCCGCGCTAATCGGTATTGCGCGGGTATACCGCTTTCTGCGGTAATTTTTTTGCTTGATTTAAAACTAATTTTAATATAAAATACTTCATTACAATTCCCCTGTAGCTCAGTTGGTAGAGCAAGTGGCTGTTAACCACTGGGTCCGAGGTTCGAGTCCTCGCGGGGGAGCCAATCTTTACGAATCCGCAAACCTTTACGGTTAGTGGTTAACGCCTTACTTTTCGAAGTGAGGCGTTTTTCTTTGGTGAGGTTATCGCCGGGGTGGGGTTGTTGTAGGGATGTTTTAGCGGAGGTGAATAAATCCATCTCTAATCTATCATCGTATACAGTTATTTCCTTGATCAACGATTGAATGATGTTCTTTTGGGCCTCGGGAGGCATTGTAGCGAGGTTTTTTCCGGCAATAACGATAGTATCCTGGATGAGGCTGCTTGAATCAATCGTGGCACTCGCAACGCTCTTTTGAGCATTGAGCTTGTCAATTAGCTCTTCTAGGGTCAATATCTCTTGCTCAACCTTCTCCATTTGGCTTTTATAGGTTATCCCTTTGGATATGATCCCCTTGGTGGCCAGATTAAGCAGCTTACCAGCCTCGCCTTTTAATTCTGTAAGCCTTTTACCGGCATTGCGGAGGTTTTTATTTGTCCGGCTTAGTTTTTCTTTAGCTTCGGTAATGGCTTGATGAATTGCCCGGAGGAGTATTTTGGGATCTGATGAGGATTTCTTAAGGTAGTCAATTACGGCTTGGTCAAAAGTTTGTGCCGGGAGAGGTTTATTATCGCAGCCTAATCCTTGCTTTGTCCGGCCACAAACGTAGTAATAGAATTTCCCGCTTGATCCGTTAAGTGAATGAGTTGATATAAACCGGCTGCCGCATTTTCCGCATTTTATTAATCCTTCTAAAAGATAGATGTAAGTTTTTGGTTTAACAGCAAATCTATGTTTTGGAAGTCTCGCGCCTAACATCTTATTTGCCCGGTCCCATAAATCAGTATTTATCAAAGATTCATGGTTTCCTTTGTGCAGTTCTTTATTCCAACGCATGTACCCCTTATAAAAAGGATTCCGGAGAATGTTAAGAATGCTTTGCTTACGCCAAGCTTTTCCTTCCGGGCTCTTTATACCTAGTTTTTCTAATTCCTTGCATATTAGCAGAAGTGATTTATTACCCGCGGCCATTCCCCATATTGATCGGAGTTCCTTTGCCAGGGGTTTATCGATTACGATCTTGTGAGGTTGCCGGCCGTTTGGTAGAGGCGCACCATCAGCGATACGTTTATAACCATAAGCTAACCGGCTCCCCATCCATTTACCTTGGCGTAGTCTTGCCAATGCGGAGGATTTTACGCGTTCGCCGGTCAACTCTCTTTCAAATGCGGAGAGGAGCCCGATAATCCCGATTACAACCCGGCCGATTGCGCTTGAGCTGTCAAGGTTTTCCCGGACAGAGATAAAGTCGATATCATTTTCTTTGAAGAGGTCGATGAGGGCGTAGAGATCGCGCGGATTCCTGGTGAGGCGGTCAAGCTTAAGGAAGATAATGCCGTCAAAGCTTCTGTTTGCATTTCCCGGAGTGATCTCTTTAAGGATAGACTGCATCCCCGGCCGCTTCAAGTCTTTTCCGGAGTAACCATCATCTTTTATCGTTCGCGCGGAGTCATATCCAAGCGCATCGAGCATATTCTTGCAGTGGTGGGCCTGGACATCAAGCGTTGTGTAGTCCCCCTGGGCCTGCTCATCTGTGGAGCAGCGGGTATATATGACGAATCGTTTTTTCTTTTCTGTGCTTTTATGCATTTAATAACGCGCTATCCGCGGCTTCAATACTTTCTTTTTCAATTACCTTAAACTTTTTCCGACATTTGATTTCCCAACACCTGTAATACAAAACAGGTTTATCAGCCCCATAGCAGCGCACTTTGCGTGATTTGCAATAAGGACATTTGATTGGTACAGAAATAATAATACCTGGATTTGGAGTGTTTTTGGTAAGGAGCTTACTTTCGGAGGCGGTTTTAATCAAAGCTTTCAGGTAATTCTTATTTCTTTTTATCAATTTCTTGCCATGCAAGTTTGAAAGTAAGCGGGTCATCCTTATTAAATTTTAAAAATAGCAAGTCAGCTTCTACCCGACAACCCCATCCGGTTAAATTCGCCTCATTAAACATTTTAATCAAGTCTTCCTTGGGTCTAAAAACGAATTGTTCAAATGTATTAACCTTTGATTTTGGCGGTAATCTCTTATTTAATTCACTTAAGATTTTCTCTTCAATTCTATGTCTAGGATCAAGCATAACTACTTTTTCAATCTTTTCTTTGGAATCACCCTTTTGATCGAAAGTTTTATATAAATCCAATAAGGATTCTCTTAATCTCGCGAGCCTTGGAGATTCTTCTTGGTAAACAAATTTTAAGTAGAGCTTATTATTGTCAAATTTAAATGCAATAATTTCGTGAGTTTTATCGTATGCCCATCGAACCCCGGCTTTTTCAATCCTTTGTTTTTTCCCTTCGGCTGTAAGCATATTGAAATATTCAAGGGGGCTATAATTCAATGGCACGGATGGCACGTCATTGAATTCCACAAGACGATTATATATTTCTTGTAAAATTATTTTTTCAATAATATGGAAAGGATAAGCAACGATAACGGTTTTTATTTCATCGAGATTGGCATATTTACCGCCTATTGTTCTTGGAACAATTTTATTTGAATAGCGGTTAAGAAGTAAGTTCCTGATTTCGGGGTAAGTAGGTTGTGTAGCATACTTCTTTGAATTCTTTTTTTTGCGATCCTCAATATCCAAGTTTATAAGTTTTGCCTTTTCCTGCTGGTTACAATTTATAATTTTTGATATCTGTTCCACCCTTTCTAGGGTGGGAGTATGTAACCCAGAAATAACATTAGTGATATAATTCTGCCTCTTTAACTTTAATCCGCGAGCTAGAGTAGCTTTAGTGATTTTTTTTGATTTCAATAAAATATCTAGATACTTTCCAAAAGTTTCCATTCGGCCTCCTTATGTACACTAATATACCATAACTGGTGAAGAGTGTAAATTTATTTTTAAAAACCCTTGACAATTCCTATTTTATACATTACACTGATTTTATAGATGTGGTGTATAAAATAAAGGCTAAAATGTTTAACCATAAATTTCTTAAAAGAATACGGGAAAAAAACAACATTACTCGTAGCGGTTTAGTCTTTGAATTAGATAAGGTTGGTCTAAGAATTAGTCGGCCTACTTTAATTAATTGGGAGACTGGAGCAACTGAGCCTAAAATCTCACAGGCATATCTTGTCTCAAAGTATTTCGGTATACCTGTAGATGAATTTATTGCAATATAAAAAAATGGCCCAGGTATCAGCCGGGCCAAGGAGGAAGATATGGGTTCTCTTAAAACCCACAAAGTTAGAATATCAACAAACCAGGATTTTGTAAAGATAGAGAAAATCCAAAAGCTTACACCATCTGAAGCCAAGCGCGATTTTAGAATAGCATTTCAGAAGACAGTTTTAAAACCCTCTAATAAACTTTCCGTAGAAGAAATAGCAGCAAAAATCTCCTGCAGCCCACAGTTACTTTACAACGCCGCAAACCCTCATCTTCCTTATCGTTATTCAGCACTAAATATGTTTGCCTTAATGGACGCAACTCAGGATCTCTCCATTCTTGATTTTTTTGAAAAAGCCATGGGGAGGTATGCTTTTGAAGTCCCCCTGTCCCGGGACCCGGATCCGGAGAAGATGCTCGAAAATATCTTTAAGTTAAAAATCCTATGGGAGCAGTTGCTTGTGCGTTTTGAGAAATTTTACGCCTCAGGTACTGGGGATCGGGCGGTTTTAGGAGAGATTGCCGAGGGTTTGTTTACTTTTATCAACACGGCTGCCGGTTTGCGCGCCGCGGCTTTTATGAGACTCGATAGAAAGGAATTTTAAAATGAGAGCAATCGCTTTTGAGACTATAACGGTGGATGATTCAGTCAAAACATTAACATTGGCGAATTATGATCCTGAGACAATCAAATCCCCAGGCGGAGTAAGCGCGGCGCCAGCGGCCTATATCACTTCGGAGGGCGGCGACATGAGATATCGCCTCGATGGAGTAGATCCTACCATTTCCGAAGGACACCTACTTAAATCAGGAGATGATCTAAAGTTTAAGTTTTTGGCGCAGCTGAAGAATTTTAAGATTATCCGCACAGGTGGCACAAGCGGCGTGTTACAGATTTCATATTTCGACGGAGAAGATTTATAACAACCAAGCCGGGAAATCCGGTAAAACCACAAGGGAGGATAAAAATGAGTGAGCAAAAATCAATGGGAATAGCGCTAGAGATTGTTCGTCTGGAGAATGACTTACCCGGATTTAAATCAGTTATTGAAAAAGCCGAAGCCGAAGCAGCTGAGGTTTTTAGTAAAAAACTTTCCGGCAAGCCAGTTACTCAAGCAGAGGAAGATTCGGCGGATAAAAAGTTAACCATGGCAGAGCGCATGCCAAAACGGTATGAAGCTTTTTTAAAACGGGATCGTATAAATTTATTGGCAGCGGTAAAAGAAGAGCGCGCAGATATAAAATCGCGGAGAGATGCTCTCCGGCCGAAAGAGGCGCGAGCGAAAGAGGATCTACGTAAAAAACTCGGCGCACTTGTGCTTGAGGCGGAAATTATTTATAACTGTTTGCGCGGAGAGGTTTATCTTACGGATTTACTCTCTACTATTTCATATCTCTTCAATGATCGTTTTCCCGATGGACAGGATCATGCCAGTGAATATAAGAATTTAGTCGACCAGGCGGCTGTTGAGTCTAAGAAACTTCTGGAGGATTCCGTAATAAGTCAGGGGGCCGAACTTGATCGGTTGATCGCAATAAATGAAAACAAAAATATCGACCTTGAAGTTGAGGAAATTTTGACCAAGGCCCGGGAACAGGTCGCATCGACAGAAGCTTCTAAATAAGAGGATAAACCATGGCAGAAGACGTTAAAAACTGGCGGTTTATTGATAAGGGCAACGGCGCGGTAATGGATACTCTTACCGGCCTTATGTGGCTTTCTGATCCTGATGCTGTCTGTTTTGATGTTTGTCCGGAGAATGTTCAGGATTTCTATTTCGGGGAGGCAAAGGAATTCTGTGAGCAGCTTGATTTTGCCGGCCATAGGGACTGGCGCTTACCCGGCAGAGATGAGTTACTTTCGCTTTTGTCTGGCGAGGATTCCGGGGTTATCAAGAAATACGTCTTCTTGCTCATACGGCAACAAATGGCATGGACAGAGATATCGGGCAATGTTGCGTTTAGGTTCTGGTGTTGGGTGGTGCGGTTTATAACCCGGCCACGTCTTGATGTGATTCCGGTGAGAAGCATCAATATAACTGAGGAGGTGGAAAATGAGTAAGGAAAAAATGGTTAATCCGGTTATTGGGTTAGAGAATATTCGGTTAGAATTGCCAACGCTTACTTTGGTTGGAGATAAGCTTCAAGATCTACTGGCAGGGGCGCCGGACGGTAGGGACGGTACGATTACGATCTCGATGAGGGAGTTAGAGAATTTGTCAGGAACTTTGAATATGTCGCTTGGTCGTATTGAAGAAGCTGTACATAAAAGCTAACAGGAGTTAAAGAATTAACATGGGTCGCACGGCACAGCAAAACTTCTATCGCCGCTTCGGAAATCCGCCGAGAATCACTGTCAAGTTTACTGATATCGATAGTGAACCGGACCGGGATTATCGCTATCAGAAAATATTCGAGGCGTGGGTTGTCATGTTGCGGTCACTGTTGGGGAGGGAACCAACAGAACCGGAGATTTTCGGCATGAAGGATATCCGGCAAGAGATTACAGCTAACCTTGCAAAGGAAAGGACACTTGTAAATGTTTAACAACCTGCTCTCTTCTATGCGGAGGAAGATCACCGGCTGCCAAGTGGCGGTTAAGAGTGAATTGCCCCATATTAAGCTTAGCCGGATCAGATTCTATGATGTGGGCCGGAGCGCTGGTGTGGCTGCGCGCTGCTCGTTCGTTGTAAACGATGTTTTGCAATGCCGGGAGGTTGAAGTTCCTATAGGGTTTTATCGAGCGGGTGTGTGTCTTAAATACCCGGTTAGGGAATTACCAACCAGGAGGATAGTCAATATTTTTTATCCGGAGAATAATTCGGTAATGAAAGAAATCGAGGCGCAGGTGCGCGAGGCTTACGTCCGGAGTGTTCCGGGCGGCTTCGGTGGAACCTGGAAATGTAACCGGCCGGGTGGTATCAATTGAAGTACGCCGCCCTTTTAAAGTGCGGAGGTGTAGGCGCAAGCCCTACCCCGGCCACTAAATAGATATGGAAAATACAAATAATTTGAACTTTATTAATCCCTGGATGCATTTTAATGGGGCTTTTGTGCCTAATTGGTTATTAATCCGGGATGGAAAAGATGAGATAAGCCCAGGGGCAAAGCTTTGCTATGCGCGCTTATGTCAGTATGCTGGGAAAAAAGGAATATGCAACCCAAAGCAAGAAGGTATCGCAAATGAACTCGGAGTTACGGCAAGACAAGTCCAGGATTATTTAAAAGAATTGGAGTCTTTGGGGCTGATTATTTCTGCTAGGGATGGCTACAGGGGGCAAAAAAGCTACAGATTTTTATATCATAAATGGATTTCAGATACGAACAAGTGTTCGTGTGTCAAGACGAACAGGAGTTCCGGTCTGAACACGAACGATAGTTCGTGTGTATATATAAAAGATTCATTAAAAGAATTAAATACAAAAGAACCAGCTCAGGATTATATCAAACGAGTGAATGATTTTTTTAATGCGCTTGAACCGGAATGGCTTGGGGAGGTAAAGAAAGCGTTCCCGCAGGTTAATTTACCCGCGGAGCTTAATAAAATGAAGGCTTGGCTTATTTCAAATCCCGATAAGCCTAAAAAGAACATTAAGCGCTTTGCGGTGAATTGGCTCAGCCGGAATAAATCAGACTTCCCCGGAGAGTCTCGGGAGGTTACGAAGCCACAACCATTAGGAGCTGCCGGGAGAGTTATTAATGGATAACGTATTTGCGCAGTTAAAAAGAGAATGGATTCGCGAGGACCGGACTTATCTGGCATATTTACAAAAGACGTTACCGGAGTTTGAGACGCTTTATTTAAAGTATTTTCATAAGCCATTATACCGGCAGGTTAACCGGATGGTTATTGAGGATATCGTAAGCGAGATCAAACAAATCAAAGAGCGACTTTTCCCGGTTAAATCAGGCGTCACTTATAAATTGGTTTCAGTTGCGGAGGACAACAATGGAAAGCTCGAAAGTACTCAGCATCCAGCCGATTCAAGATGTTTGGTCGGCAGCATGGCTTGAGATTCAAAAAAGAACCGGCACCCCTGAAATAGAGATCCCCTTCCTTCCGGCTCTTTCGGAGAAGGTTTGGGGCCTGCACCGCAAGGAAATGATGGTTGTCGGCGCCCGGACTTCTCAGGGGAAGACAACGTTTGCGCTGCAGCTGGCTTACCAATGCGCTAAGCAAGGATTCCGTACCCACTTCCTTTCTTTGGAGATGAGCCCGGAACAGCTGGTTGAGCGGCTGTTCTGCCAAGTCTGTCGGATATCTAACTATGAACTTTTAATAAACCCACATACTTATGAGCAGCGCGCCAAAGAGTTTAGTGAATTTTTAAAAGACTTACCATTGATTCCCATGTATAAAATCGGCAGCACTATCCATGAGGTTTTTAAGCTCATTGAGTCTATCCCGGCCGATGTGATCATCTTGGACTATGTTCAGGCAATTCGAAACATGGAGTTTGACCGGCTGTCAATAATCAATGACTACATCCTTAAATTCCGAGAACTTTGCGTAAGCAAAAATATGGCCGGAGTTATGATCAGTCAGATTAATCGCGGCGCCATGGAGGATAGAGAACGAATGCCGCAACTCTGGCATTTAAAAGCTAGCGGCGCCTTAGAAGAAATTGCGGACCAGGTGCTTTTACTGCATTGGCCTTACTTCTATTCCGGCAAGGATGAGGAACACAGTGATTTTAAAGTGATCATCGCTAAAAACCGTAATGGTATGTTGGGCACCGTTGAAGCAACATTTGAGCCGTCTTATTATGTAATCGGCGAAAAACGCCCGGGATCCGGTAAGGGTTCTCCCGGATATAAGTACCCGGGATATCAAGAGGATTAATTCACGTGAAATATTTTAACCAAAGATATTGAAAGCGAGGAGAAAAATGACTACAGACACAATGACAAATAACCGTTTTGGAATAAGCTATGGAATCAAGCGTGGTAAGTCCGGAGTTGACCGTAAATACAAAGATGATCAATCCCACGGCCTTATAAAAGGGGTCGCAGTGATGACTAAGGGAAAAGTTAAAGATGACAGGGCTTGGACAATTGATGACACGACCCTTGATCAAATAGTTTTAGCCGGTAACTCTCAATCAAGCGCTGGTGTTAAATCAAGGTTCGGCCACCCGCCATTATTTGCCGATGGCATAGGGACATTTTTGGGGAGGATGAAGGACTTTTACCGGGATGGTGATGTTGCCCGGGCAGATTTATATATCAATAAAGCTGCCCACGATGCCCCCAAAGGCGATCTAGCAAATTATGTCATGGACCTTGCGGAGAGCGATCCGGAGTCTTTCGGGACTTCGGCTGTTTTAGGCGAGTTTAGCCTTGAAGAAAAAGGCAAAGGATTGCCGCCGGTATTACGTATTAAGTCTCTTGTGGGTGTTGACGTGGTGGATGATCCGGCAGCAAACGACGGTATGTTTAGCATACTTTCCGAATCAGATCCGGAGATGTCAGAAGTCTTTAATAAAGTTCTCGACAAGATCGTTAAAAATCCTGAGGCATTAGAATACGTAATGAATTTTCTTAAGAGATACAGAAAGTATCAGGCAGAATTAAAGGCTGATAGTTTGTTTGAAGAATTAACCGCGGATCAGATCAGGAAAGAACGGCCGGACTTAGTTACAACTTTACAAAGTGAATCCGTTAATGCCGGTGCTAAGGCAGAACGTTCTCGAGTATTAGAGATTTATAGATATGCCCGCAATAACCTTTCCGCTATAGGCCTTGATCCAATTGCGCCCCTTCTATTAAAAGTGATTGGTGAGGGTGCGACCTTGGATACTTTTATTAATGAAGTGCACGCAGTAATTAAAGAACTCAACTCAGATAAAAAGAACCCGGAGGATGTTAAGAAGCTCCCGCATCTTGACCGGGCAAGGATCTACCAGCGCACGCATGGCTGTGGACTCATTGATGCGCTGCGGGCAACGGCTGATCCAAGGAGTTAACATGTTCGAGAGTATCAGGTCTTGGCATCATAGATGTAAGACGCTAAGGGATATACGATATAAGCATGGTCTTCTACAAAAGATGATCGGCGCCTTTAGCGATCGGGTGGTGATTAGAATCAAATTAGATGAGCATGCTGATTGCGCTCTCTCCACTTTCAATCAAATGCTGGATGATGTGCGCGGAGTGATTGTGAAGCATAACAGTGCCTTAACCAACGTCTCAGTTGATACAGAGTTTAAGGCGCTGAATATTTCACAAGAAATAGACACGCATAGTAAGGCATCATAGGGCAGTATGTAACCCTAAGTAATAGCGATGGTTAGGACATGGTAAAGGCAGGATACGGGGTGGATATAAATATGTTAAGAAAGACATGCAAGACTGGGGAAGAAATGTTTACTTACAAAAAATGGGTCCTTCCCCTGGCCGTATGGGTATGCGGGTCAGAGAGACCTCGACTATCAAAAGATCGTAAAATCGTTTTTTGCCATGTCGTGGTCGTGTTTTGCTATTTTGCAGTAATAAGTGTTTTGTGATTTGTCCGTCGACGGGATGACGGGATTGAATAGTTTTCAAACGTTCCGAATACGACATGAGGCGACATTAAAATGTCGTATTTAGACCGGGCCCGGCAGAAGACAACCGGGCAGCCCACATGATTCGAGCATGCAGGCTTTTTCCGGCCGGTTTTTGTAGGTATTGATATTTTAACCACTTACGAAATGCCTGTCAACCGGATTATGTGTGCATAAAATGGATAATTTAAACAAGAAGAAACAAAACATAGTTGAGCTAATGAAAAAACGTAGGCACATACATTTAGTGGAAAAAGGTGCTATGGGCAAGTCGTCAACACCGAGCCTAACAAAGTCTGAGCTCAAAGAACTTGAGTCCATGGAATCGCCCGCGTCCCCTATTCTTATTGAGAGTCAAGAGCAAATCGCCAAGCTTTTAGGTCGGACTGTACGTACGGTGCAACGTTTGATTAAAGAAGGCATGCCGGTTACCCCGCATGGGAAATACGATCCTATTGAGATTCGCTCATGGTTATTGTTGAGAGAAAAGAAAAAAACAGAAAAAGGCAGAGGCAAGGAGTTTTGGGAAGCAAAATACCGCGAATATAAAGCAAAATTAGCCGAGATAACCTTAAAACAACAACGAGGCGAATTAGTTTATCGTAGTTCAGTAGAACGGAATCTCGTAATAACTAGTCTGGCGTTAAAAAACGGATTCTTAGGTCTCGCAAATTCACTCCCGCCGGTTTTACATGGGAAAGAACCAGCTGCGATTCGGGTAATTTTAAAAGACAGAATTGGCGAGGTATGTAATATGTTTAATACGGGAGAAATATTTGAGAAAGTGATGCGGGAAAACCGTGCAAAGTTTTATAAAAACTCGCGGTTAATTACGGGATTAAAAGATGAAGAATCAGAAACCGATTGAATCATATTTTGAAAAGAAAGATACCGAAAAGTTTTTTAAGCGGCTTATTAAAAAGATTTGCTCTGCATGGAAGCTTACTCCCGCGGAGCTTAAACAATTAGGAGGTAAATAAAATGTCGAGCCATGAACTCGAAGTTAGGATGACTTTAAAGGACGAGATATCAAAAAGGCTCCAAGGGATACAGGGAGCAATGAGCAAATTTATATCCGTGGCTAATGAGATTGGGGATCTTGGGCAGAAATTTGAACGCCTGGGCAGAAACATGACTATTTTAGGCGCCGCGATCACTGGACCCTTCGTTCTCGCTTTACGAAATGCAGCTCAATATTCTATACCCGTAAAAAAAGAGATGGAGAACCTTACTGCCGTATCTACCGCATTTCAGGTACAAATCGCTGAGGCAGTCGTACCTATAGTACAGAAATTCACAAATATTCTGGGGAATCTCTATTCAGCCTTCACAAAATTGTCACCTGAAACCAGGACTGCGGTGTTGCAAGGTGTCATGATGGTCGGAGTTTACGGAACCTTAGCCGGAGTAGTCCTGAATCTCACTGGCAGAATGATGAAATTAGTCCAGCAGACAGCTGGGCTAGGCGCGATACTGGCCGCCATCTCTCCTGTTCAAAAAGTTCTTTTGATAATAATTGCTTCACTCATTGTATTAATCAGTCTATGGGATCAGCTAAAGGTAGTCGCTATCCCAATTTTAAACCTTATAGAAACAGCACTATACCTTGTTGCGACGGCCCTTGCAGACGTGTATATGATCATATTCAAGGTTTTTGAATTGTTGATACGGGTTTTTCAGGGATTCTATACCCTTTTGTCCAAGATCCCGGGTCCCACTAGGAAGGTATTTGAATCCATAAGCCAGGGGATAAAGAGTGTAGCTGATGAATTCGAGAAGGGGTTTAATTATCAACTCTCTTTAGCTAATGCCGGGTTGGAACAGATGTTCGGTATATGGCAAGACGGTCAGGGTAGTCTTGCCTGGGGTGCGGATAATCTAGCTAAAGCTACAAAAGGCGCCTTCCAATTCATAAAAGATGCAGGAAATTCTGATTTAAATATCGAAGAATTAAAAGCAAAACTTGCCGCGATGAAAGACGAGGCCCAAGAGAAGTTTAATGCGGTGAAAGAAATTGTTGCTGGTACTGCCCGAGCAATGCAGCAGAGCATGGGTGATTTTTTCTTTAATGCTCTTTCTGGTCAGCTGCAAAGCGCGCAGGAGATGTTTGCCAATTTCGGTAATACAGTTTTAAGAATATTGGCCGATGTATTCGCTAAGATACTAATGATAAAAGCAATAACAATATTGGCTGGGTCTAGTGGAACGCTTTTTGGTATTCCAATAGGACAACTTTTTCACGAAGGCGGCATGATTAAAAAAATGCATGCCGGCGGGAGTATACGCCGCGCCCATGAAGGCATGGCCCTGGCCAGTGACGAAGTTCCCATCATCGCGCAAACTGGCGAAGGTATTCTCTCTCGGAAAGGCATGGCAGCAATCGGGGGCGAGGCAACTTTAGATAGGCTAAATAAAGGTGGCGGTGCGAATCAACAAGCGGTTAACATTACTCCTATTTTAGTTGTCAAAGCTTTCGATGCAGCTGATATTTTGCGCCATAAACGCCAAATCGAGGGGATAATAGTAGATGCTATTATAAGTAATCGTGGGGTTAGACAGAAAATTAAACAATACTGTTAAAAAGGACGACTTCATGCAAGAAGGATCAGCGCTTTGTTTAAAACTTAAAATGTTTCGAAGGGTGCTTTCGCGTCCGGATAAAGAGAAAAAGAATTCAAAAGAAGAATTAAGCGCGCTCTATGAACAGCAACTTTACTTCTTCTGTGTGCAATATAAAATTATCTCTCTTCTATGTGAGAGGCTGTCAAATATATACAATATTCATTTTGAAGCAGCTGAATTTATTAAAGAGGCCGCTTCGACAATTGATCAGGATTGGGACAAAATCAGAAAACAGATTAAGAATGAAATTAATGCCAAGAAGTTAATAGACAGCGTATTCAATAACAAAATCGGAGAATCAAGCGATGGTAATCCGTAAGGGGGGTTCCTATGTCAGATGAATTAAATCTTAAGGTTGGAATTAACACCACCAAGGTTAACAGGGCTATGAGACTTTTTCCTCAGGAGCTTAAGTTTGAGCTTGCAGACGGAATGGATCATATCAGCCGGAGTTTCTTTAAGGCCTTCTATAAACGGAGATTAAGCGGTCCTCCTGGGATTCGCGCACGTCCTCAGGGGCTCTTCCATTGGTTTAAGCGCCGGCTTGAAGGGCAAAGAATCGAAATTAGCAATAGATCAATGACAACCAAGAGAACGGGAGAAATTCTTTCCGGCTCAACAAGTTCACCACTGGACATGAGCTTTGAGATATACACTGCTTCGAAAGCTGCCGGTATCCATGAGCGCGGAGGGACTATTTCCCCCGGTGGAATGATGCCCATCCCGCTTCCTTCTCAAGGTCAAATGTTTAGGCAGTCGGGACACTTAAAAGAGAATTATAAGCTTGATAATATGGGGAAAAAACTTCAACCTATCCGTATCCGCAATCATATTTATCTGTGCCGGGTTAACCGCGCGCGGCATACGATTAAGCCTTTATATATTCTTTTGAATAAAGTGGTGATTAAGCCGCGACTTGGTTTTTATAATACGTGGAATAGTTTGCAGGGGGACAGGATCACAATTCTTAATAAATCAGTCAATAAAGCTTTAGATAATCTTAAGTAGCGAGGAAAACGAAACAGCATATCGTTATTACAAACAGATCCGGCCATAACCGGACAAACCTAAGGAGGAAGTAAAATGATTACCGCAGTGAACATCAACGCAACAAAGAAATACGCTTCAAAACATGATCCATCACCAGAAAATCCGACTATTTTTCACATCGGACTCCTGGACCACAACCTGAATCATTATATCGATGATCAGGTAACCAACTTTGAAATTAAATCCAAGAACTCAGCCGAAATTGCCAAGGCAAGTTATAATCTTAGCAGACGTAACTACCTGGCGGTTAAGTTTGGCCTTAAAGAAGTAGAGAATATGACGGATCCCGAAACCAATAAGCCGATTAAGTTTGATACTGTAAGCGTACCGGTTGGTTCAAAAAACTACATGGCTGCCACCGATCGGCAAATGTCAATGTTCTCTAAGGCGCTTGTCGATGAACTCGCGGAGGTAATCTTGAATGAAAACCGCTTAACTGAGGACGAAACAAAAAACTAAAACTGGCAGTCTGGCTTAGTGACAACAAGTTAGATTGCCGCAAGTGTTCAGATGCGGCGAAGATCGAATGGGGATGCGAGAAAGATTCTCTTATCCCCGGAGTATGGAATATTGATGGCTGGGAATTTCAACGCTGCCCGGTGCAGTTGGTCACGGCAGAAAGCCTTGAATATATCCGGGCCTATATTCAATACACGAAGGGGTATTTGCCGAATGACGGAGGATGGATTAGTCAGCCGAAGAAATTTATTGAGGCAATGGATATTATTGAGAATGAAGTCGGAAAATTACGGGAAAAAAAACAAAAAGATGCTATGCGACAAGGGTAAGAAGATAATTCAGATCCGGCCACTCAAAGCAATTCGGGCCAAATGCCTGGAATGTTCGGCCGGGCATGCGACAGTTGTTAGGAATTGTGTAGAGGAAAATTGCTCTTTGTTCCCATATCGTTTTGGCACCAATTCAAGGCGCAGGGGTATTAGCGGAGGCATCAATAATTTACCCGGGAGCGGACTTTTAAACTCGGAAATCGATTCTAGCCCCCTAAGAGCCCCTAGGAGCCACGAACCCGCTCAGGTGGCTATCTAGGTACCCTTGCGAGGTTTTATCTTTGAAAACCTTAATTGAGTGGGAGAATTTCACCAAAGAAGGGCATTGTAGAAGTCAATGCCAGGCAGTTTTTAGGTTTTAAGCAATTATCTAATCCGCGTACGATCTCAACTTGATCAGTTGTGCGGAATAATGCGGGGGCCCCGGGGCTTAGATCGCCCTATTTCGTAGCGTTTGTTTTTGGCCGCTATAGAGGCTTGCTAAGTAAATGGGCTTAGCAGGTAGGAGACCTCCATTTAAAATAAAAACTCCACTTCCCCGCACCCTATTTTAATTCACGTGAAATATTCAAGCCTTCTCGCCTAGCTCTTCAAAAAATTCCCTTGACTTTAGCTTAGAATAGTATATATTGTGTATAGATAATAACGCAAATGAGGGTATTCTATGGCTACGAAAAGGACTATACTTTCAGAGAAAGAGCTCCATCTTATTGAGGCCCTTGTCGCTAAATACGGCATCGTGGTTACTTTTAATCAGATCCGGAGCATCATTAAGAACAAGATAAGCATCCAGGGGATCCGGAACCTGGCCAATAAGCTGTCCAATAACGGCTGGCTGGTGAGGATCCAAAAAGGTACCTATGCCATCACAAGTCTTGAATCCCGCGGCTTTACCACTCTTTCTGTCTACAGGATCGCTCAGCTCTTAGAAAAAGAGTCATACGTTTCTTTTGAGGCAGCCTTACAGCACTATGGTATGTTTGATCAGCAACTTAAAACTATCGTTTCCGTTTCGCTAAAAAGGCGCGCCACAAAAGAAATCCAGGGCATCCGGTATCAATTCGTCAAAACAAAAAAAGAGCTTTATTACGGCTGGCAGCAACAGCGGATTGAAAATCACCTGGTTAACATTGCCACAGCTGAAAAGGCCCTTTTAGATATCCTTTCTTTCAAAAGGGATGTCTACTCCATAGATCTGGTCCTGGAGAAGCTCAAAGACCACAAGGAGAGTATTGATCTTGCCCGGATGAATAAACTTTGCGAAAAGCAGACCATGGCCGTAAAGCGGATCATGGGATTCTTATTGGACAAGCTCTCCATAGACTCAAGCCGTATTCACGCTCTTGTAAAAGATTCCAAGAATAGTACATACATGACTAAGGATAGCAAAAAGTTTAACGCGAAGTGGCGCCTTTATTACCATAAGCACTTCAAGTCTTAAATGAAAATTAATCTATTAACCAGAAGAGAGTTAGAAACAATCAACCGGCAGCAGTTGCGGTATCCCTTAGCCGTGGCTGAAAAGGATTATCTTTTAGCGGTAGTCTCAAAAATCATCTACGGATCGCCCTTGCGGGATAAGATAGTATTTAAAGGCGGAACGGCTATACACCACTGTTATATTTCACAATCCAGATTTTCGGAGGATCTTGATTTTACCTCTTTAGACAAAAATATTACCCTTGAGGAGGTAAAGGCGGTCCTGGAGTCGCAGGATTTCCTCGAGGTTAAAAAGGAATACGTTTCCGGAGCGACTATCAAGATTGAGAGGCTAAAATATGCCGGGCCTTTAAATCAGCCTAACTCTTTAAAGGTTGAAATTGACTACATGCAAAACGTGGTCCTTCCGGCCAAAGATATTACATATAAGAACGCCTGGGGAGTTAAAACCAAAGTTAAGGTTATGGATGTGAAAGAGATCTGCGCGGAAAAGATAAGGGCTTCTAGCGACCGCGCGCGGTACCGGGATTTCTATGACCTGGCGGTCCTGATGGATAAATTTAAGTTTAAAGCTGCGGAGATTAATCACTTGATCGGACAGAAGGAAATCCGCAAGCCGATTACTAAGGCTTCGATCCGGGATAACTGGAGTATCGCCAAGAAAGAGAAAAAGCGCGAGATCGATGCGATCTATTATTCAGTGTCCGTTTCAGATGCGGTTATTGAGAAGATGTTGGCGGAACTAAGGCTATAACGTTATGTCGGAAAATATGGTTGAATCGTTGGAAACCGGTTCAGAAAAAGGAGGGTTTATGGCTCTTAGAATAGTGGGCAGAAGGGAAAATGATACAGGCGCCAATACGCATTACAAATTAAGCGATGGCAGGATTGTTACTAGGGAAGAGGCGGTAAAATTGTGTAAACTCGGTTATTTGCCAGGATATAACATAATCATGGTAAATGGAGTTGAATATCTGCGCGATAATCCAGATACGAAGGTAAGCGATAATATAGATAGTCAGCCGCTTATTTAATTTGAAGCTTTTCTTGGAGCTTATTAAGCTGAGAGGTCATTTGCCCGGGTTTCTTTGAGCCGATTATTTTTAACAGTCTTTTCCCGGAAAATGCCTTAATCAATTGTTGGTCCTGGGAGCCCCTCATCTTTCGAATGAATTGCGGAGGCAGCCGGTTGAGGAGGCTTAAGAGCTGCGACACCCGGGCCCGGGTAACACCAAAATACCGGCTTACGTGCAAATACGATCGCGGAGGATCCGTTTTTAAATACTTGTGGTATTCGAGCGCTTGATCTATAATGTTTTTCCGGAGAAAAGGCTCTGGTTGAGGTCGTGCCGGTAAAGGATCATTCAAAGACAATAAATACCCCCTCTCCCGCCTTTTATGTAGCGGGATTGATAAACTGATTGACGAGGTTAGCGGTTCGTCCAGTTGGGGGAGCCATATTTTTAATAGAGCTACTCATATGAGTAGCTCTATTTTTTTGCGCGGCGGACAAAATCGCGAGGTTTTCGGCCGGGCGCGGGCGGCCGCAAACCCGAGCATTTTCAAAAGGGGCGGGATTTTTAAGGCTTTGCTTCTCGTCGCTAACTGGTCGGCAAAACAGATTTATTTGGATGGCTTCTTTGGAATAAAGAATGTCTTTAATGTATTTCCTCATTATCAAAGCTTGCTCAATTTTGCTCGCCTTTTCTAAATAATCCACGAACTCTTTTAAGCTTTTCTGGATAGTTTCAGAGCATAATTCAGCTGGTTCGAGTCCTTGGCGAACGCGCGAGCCCTCAAAATTAAGCTTGAAGATCAAACTATCAATATAGTTAGTATCTAAGGAAATCCGCTTGAGGTTATCAATTACAAAACTCTCTAACCTATCAGCGTTAACTTGCCGCATAGAGCAAGCACGCCAGTCCTGCTTAAAAGTCTTCGTGCATCGGTAGTAATAATACCGCCTCATATTTCCTTTATTAGTGTGCGAGGGGGTCATTTTGGAGCCGCATTCTGTACAGTTAACTAATCCGCAAAGCGTATAATTTTTATAAAGGCGTAGTTTTCGCGCCTTATCTTTAAAGAACGGCTGAACGTGGCTAAATAACTCTTCGGAGATAAGCGGCTGGTGCATTCCTTGATAAACCTTCCCGGAATATCTGAACTTGCCTAGATAAACCGGATTTTTTAAAATGCTCTGTAAATGCGCTTTACTAAAAGGTAAACCTTTGTTATTAAAAGATTGTTTTCTCTTTAGGGTCTTATAAACTTCGGCTAAGAAGCTAGTGCTGGCAAAAAGCGCAAAAATCTCTGTTAATTTTTGCGCTTTTTGTTCATCCGGCACCAGCCGCTTATCTATTACTTTGTAGCCATATGGGACACTTCCGCCATTCCACATTCCTTTATTTGCCCGTTCTAAAAGCTTATCTTTTGTTCTTTCGTTTGTAAATTCTCGCTCAAACTGCGCAAAGGTAAGCATAATATTACGCAGAAGACGACCCGATGGGGTAGAGGTATCGAATCTTTCGGTAATAGAGATAAAGTCGATTTCGTATTGCTCAAAAATCTCCATAAGAGCGTAGAAATCTTTGGGCGAGCGCGTGAGCCGGTCTATTTTATAGACAATAACAGTATTAATTTTGTTTTCTTGCATATCTCTCAGCATTTCTTGGAGCGCCGGACGCTCTATATTAGCGCCAGTAAAACCCGGATCAGTGTACACTTTAGAAACAAAAAGGTTTTCTTGGCTATTAATGAAGGATTTGATCTTCTCTTCTTGAGCTTGGCAGGAGTTAAATTCTCCTTCGACTTGGTTATCGGTAGAAACCCTGGTATATATAGCGCATTTAGCTTGCATAATGCCCTCCTTAGAGTTAAAATTAAGACAGATATCAAAATCACGTACTATACATTATGATACATAGTACTACAATACAAGTCAAGGAGAAATATGTTTCTAAATAATTTAGTAAAACTGCGAAAAGGAAAAGGTTTAACTCAGGAAGGGCTCGCAAGAAAAGCTAATATTTCTTACCATACGCTAATAAAACTAGAAAGCGGAGGCATAAAGAATCCCAAAATTGAAACGGTGATAAAAATTGCTTCTGCTTTGGAAGTTTCTTTAGATAAATTGTTGGGGGAATAGATTCCAATCTATCGCATGCCTAAATTAAAAACAATAAATCAAATTCTCACCGAATATCATTTCTTAGAATATAGCACTCGTAAACGAAATTTAGCTTATCAAATACAATATCTTGATTTAAAAATAGGTCTTTTAGAGTCAGGCTCCTATTATGGAGTAATTAAGTCATCTTTGATAAGAGACCTAGTGATTAATATTACTAATATACTAGAGTATTTATTATTCGTTTCTTTGCGAACGCTAAGAGGCAGGGATCCAGAGAATTTTAGATTTCCAAGTTTGGTTGGGCAAGCTAAAAGAAGCGGTTTAATTAGCAAGGACTTGGCACGTCTTTTAAACGAAATAGTGGAACTACGTAATAACCTACATCCTTCAAAGCAAAATAAGGAACTAGATATAAATTGTTTTACAAAAAAAGAATTTTATCTCTGTCTAAAAGCTTTAAATCTACTAAAGAACGAACTAAAAGAGTTTTTCAGTAAAGAGGGCATAAAAGTAGAAACTGAGGACGTTAGGTGTCCTTATGAGGGTTACAGCCAAGTATTATTTTCTGATTTTATTTGTCCTTATTGTGGAGGATACCATATATAATAAATGCTAATAAAGCCACCCTCGCATAAATTTTACCGTCTTTTGGCGGATCTTCGAAGGAAAAGCGCCGTAGAGGAATATGTAAAGTTAAGAAAACGATCATGTGATTTTATGACATCTCTTCAGGCGAAAGTGCTAACCCCTGTGTGCGGTAATTGTTATTTATCAATGGTTAATTTCTTAGAACTTCCAATTGAGCCTCCTCATATTTGTTCGCATACTTGGAGAAGTGATCTCGCATGGGAAGTAGGTTTAACAGAAAAGGAAATTAGAAACATTGCAAGAATCCTACGGCAAGGTGATGATATTTTGCTTCGTTGCGAAAAATGTTCAATCCCATTACAATATAGTGAGGATGATTTTTACGTGGATAGTGAATTCTTTGGGGACTATTTTGATATTTCTGCATCAAGGAGAAAAAAACCATCAAGGCAGACTAAAAGAGAAATCGCCAGACTTTATGGACATAAATGTTATGGTTGTGGTAAGAAATTATCAAAAGTAGATATAACAAATGACCATATAATAGCTAGATTTCATGGAGGTGAAACTAGCCCTCTTAATCTTCAAGTTTTATGTAAAAAATGTAATAATAATGTCAAAGGTTCAAGAAAAGTAGATACTATTAATGTTCATCTAACTTTTTTATTTCGCCCGCCTCCAAGCGATTCGTTTGAGGGTGTGATATGGTAATAATACCCACCAAATAAATCCTTTTCTTTAGAAAAGTTAAAAATCCCGCTCCTCTTGAAGAGAGCGGGGTTTGCGGCCGGGCGCGGGCGGCCGCAAACCCAACAGTTCAGGCACATTTCCAAAAAAATAGCCCTACTCATATGAGTAGGGCTATTCTAAGTATGGCTCCTCGTCTTTTAGATCAACAAACCATTACCTTTGTTTTATCCAATACAATTCATGGTTCTAAAAAGAAGGATTTATAGACACCGCGGGCTAGGTCGCCCGCTACCGTATCTTGTATTCATCCGCTTCGGCCTGCCTTGGGGCAGGCCTGCGCTTGGCGCTCGCTAGGCCGCTCGCTTCCAGCTAATGCCGTGCGTGTTCGGCTTTGCTGCGGCTTTTGGCTGCCGCCACCCAGCCAAAAGCCGTAGCGTCCTTATAGCGTATCTAAAAGCTACGGACGTCCGCTTGGTTCGCCTGTGAGCTACCAAAATCTTCCTTTGACCGGCGAGCCGCAAAGCCTCTCACAAGTAAAGCTTGAGAAACAATCTTTCTCTCACCTATGAATAAGTGATTATTAATAGAATAATTGAAATTATGGATTGTTTTGTTTATCTCTTTGTGCTTTTTGTTGCGCAGGTAAGTAAATCCGATTATTTTTTAGAGACGATTCTATAATTTCGATTTCGCTACTCGAAAGATTCACCAAAGAATAAATTATAGTGTCAATTTCATGTGCAAGTTTATCTATATGCATATTATGCAAAATAACTTTTTGGCAATATATATTTAAATCATGCGGGCATTTAATTGAGCAAAATTTATTTTCAAAGACAAGAATTTCATCGAGAATCTTTTCTATTCTTTTTATTTTTAGACCACTCTCTGGATTATTAAAGTCTACTTTCGGGATTAATATTTTTCTAAAAACCTCTGGCATAAAAATATCTAGGTTGTCAAATGTATTGATACAATAGCTTAATAATAGAGAGGATTTTAAAAAACACGCGATAAACTTGGTGCTATATTCTTTGGGAGCATTGGAAGAAAAAGATACTGCAAATTTGAAAGCATTATTGGTAAAAATAGGATATTTTATTTTTGAAAAGAATATTGCTCCTCCCGGAATGAGGTATATTGTTTCTGCATTATTGAGTTTCATTTTTGGCAAACCAACAATTGAAAGTGGAGAAGAAAACCGTAGATATGCATCACTCAACCTCGGCGAAGTTTTTTGATCAAAAAATAAAATATCGCCACGAGACACTCCGTTAGGGTAATTTTTTTTAAACGTTTCGAATATCTTTAAGTTTTTTTTCGAAAGCTTAGTTCCATCTATTAATTCTGGCTTATTAATTACATCGTGCAAATAAATGGATTCATTCTCTACCTTTCTAAGAACAGGAATGATTTTAAGAAAATTTCTTATTGAGTCTACCTGATTTTCAATTCTATTAATTTTGTTGCCTATTTTCGCCTCAAGGAAAGTAATAGTTTTACCTTCCACTATCTTTTGAAAATCATCCAAAGAAAGTGTAACTAGCTTTTATTTTTAATTGTGTAAATACAATTATCATTTTTTAAAGTAGCGAAATTATCTCCTTTTTTTATTTGCAAGGAGATTATTATTCTTTTATTTAAGAGTGGATAAACATTAGCATCTAAATCTATTTCTGCTACAACTTCATCGAGATATGCCCGTATACTATCAAAGTATTTCTTTATCTCGGTACTTAATTCTTTTTCGTTTTTTGCACTTATATCTAGGCCGATCTTGTTTTTATCGCTATTAACTCCTAATATACAATATCCACCTCCAGAATTATGTAATCCACAAACGGTTTTTTTAAGCAGTTCTTTATTATCCCCGCAGAGATTTTCTATGCCGAAGGACGATTCGGAAGATATCAATTTTTCTAAAATCTTTTGTACTTCGGGATATTCGGTCGAGATACTTTCGGCTGCATTCCCAAACGCTTTTTTTAATGAATCAAAATCAATTTTCTCCAATTTTATATAAGTTATATTTCTGCCTATTTCAGAAATATCGTGAGCATCGCTAAACCTTACAAAGGCGAGAGGAACTTTCCTTGAATATTCTTTAGCAGATTTTATAACACTGGAAATTTTATCTCTCGTTATTTCACTTTTATATTCAACGCCATTTAATTGCTCGGAACTTAAACATCGTGCTCTAAGTGTGCCTGCAGGGATAACGTTGTAAACACCTTTATTGGAATCAAAATGAGAACAAATTATGATGCAATTCATTTTCTTTAATTCATCATAAAAATGAGGAATGTCAAGACTCGAACATTTAGCTGGCTCCTCTAAACCAAATTGATCTTCATCATAACCCCCATCTCTTAAGAATCTTTCAATTTGTTTAACGGAAGTTTTTTCATCGAATATCACCAAGAAATGAACACAATTTGAAACTTCAAACTCTAAAGCAGGTAAGATTAGTATATCCTGGAAAGTTTTTAAGATCTTTTCGATCCTCGTTGTTTCTTTCTTTGATTGTTTAGAATCTTTTATGCGACTGAGAATGGTTTTTTGTTTTTGAAGATTTTCTCTGATTTCTTGAAATTTTTTATACCCTTCAATTGAATTATGATCCGTGAAGGCTATAATTTTTATGTTTTTTTGTTTAGCCGTCTTAGCAATACTAAGATACTCAACTTCATCTTTTTTCCCCTTGTAGCATTTAGAGGCTGGAGTATGAATATGTAAATCTACTTTAAAAAATTTATTTTCCATTTTTAACCTCCTCTATAATCTCTCCGCTTAGATAAATTATTATATCATAATTTTGGTAAAATAATTAATTTCTCGTCAATCGAAGTTGGATACAATAAAGCTCGAGGTATTATTCATAGGCGAGAGAAAGATTGTTTCTCAAGCTTTACTTGTGAGAGGCTTTGCGGCTCGCCGGTCAAGGAAGATTTTGGTAGCTCACAGGCGAACCAAGCGGACGTCCGTAGCTTTTAGATACGCTATAAGGACGCTGCCGGCTGGGGCTGCCGCCACCCAGCCCCAGCCGCAAGCTGAGCCGGACACGCACAGCATTAGCTGGAAGCGAGCGGCCTAGCGAGCGCCAAAGGAGCCACGCTCCCAAGCGGGGCGACTGGTGTAGGGGAAATTATGGGAGCGCCCCAAGGCGCGGTGCCTATAGATCTTTCTTCTTGCAACCGTGAATTGTATTTGGAAGAATTATTGGGATGGTTTGATGCTCTAAACCAAGGGGAGCCAATTTTATAACCCGTTGCAGCAATTTTTGTTGCAACGGGTTTTTGTTTTTGATAAAATAATAACTCAAGGGGGTGATAGATATGAAAATAGACAAAATACTTATTGCTTCGCTGGTAGTTTCAATTTTTAGCGCTATCTTTGCGGGAATTACCTGTGGATGGTTGTTTAATTGGGTATATAAGCTTGAGCCGATAAATGTTTGGAAGCCGATGGATGGCCCGCCCGGTTTAGCATTTTACATAGGAAGTTTCTTGCTCAATATAGTTCTCGCGGTTGTTTATGCATTACTTCAAAAAGGCATCCCCGGGAAAAACAAATTAACCAAAGGCCTAATTTTCGGATTATGCGCTTGGGCTGTTGGTATGTTGCCGGGGATGTTTTCAACCTATTCTTTTATGACGGTGGCTACTGGCGTTGTTATTTACTGGACTATTCTTGGTTTGGTTGAAGCACCGATTAAAGGCATTATAATCGCCGCCATATACGGCGAATAACCGCTTCTGTCCGTGAGCCGTTCTCTTAATTAGAAATTCAAACTCATCACTATAATAGTTATATTGAGAGAACGTATCGGGGAGTTAAAATAAAACCTGCTATTTCTATGGCGGTTTTTTTTATTTAACATCGAATCCTGGCGAGGGAGATTTCGAGCGTATTCTGTGAGAAATCTCACCGCCGTTTAGGATTCGATGCCATACCTGTAAAAAATTTTCAAGCGCTCACGCGAAAGGTAGTTAACTTCTTAAGCCGTTATAAGTTAAAAACTTGCAACGGCTTTTTGTTTGGATTATAATAAAACTATGAATACCGTCCCATTTGAGTTGGGCCCCATTCGTCCCGTGGACGAAGCCAAAAGCCTATTGATCCGTACCACACGCGGCTGTCCCTGGAATCGATGCGAATTTTGCGTCAATTACAAGGATATGAAATTCTCCCTGCGCTCGCTGGAGGAGATCAAGGGCGACATCGTCGCCGCGGCAAAGTACTACGGAGACCAGACCTTTGAAACATGCTTCCTGCAGGATGGCGACAGCTTCCTGATGAAAACCGCCGAACTCCTCGCGCTTCTGGCCTTCCTGAAGCAGACATTTCCCAAACTGAAGCGAATCAGTAGTTACGGCCGCGCTCAAACCATGATCCGTAAATCAATCCAGGAAATGCAGGACATTTGCCTTGCCGGACTGAACAAACTTTATTGCGGTATGGAATCCGGCTCGGATAAGGTATTGAAAAAAGTCAACAAGGGCGCAACCGCCGCCGATATTTCCACATCCAGTCGCAGGGCCAAGGAAGCAGGAATGTCTATTTCAGAATTCATCATCCTCGGCCTGGGCGGACAGGAATTGTGGGAGGAACACGCTCGTGAAACGGCCAAGGTTTTGAGTGAGATCAACCCTCACTTCATTCGGGTTCTCACCATCGGAGTCAAACCCGGCTCCGGACTTTTTCGACAAATGGCCGCTGGGCAATACACCCTGCAGACCGAGAAGAATATCATCGAAGAACAACGCTTGCTGGTTGAGAATCTGAGCGGCATTACCAGTCACTACGCCAATCATCATGCCGTTGACCTTCTGATGGAAGTCCGGGGCCAATTACCCCAGGACAAACCTCATCTCTTGGCCATCATGGATCGCTATCTTTCTCTCCCGGAAGAAGACCGCATTCACTTCACATTGGGAAAACGGCTGGGCATCTACGAGCGACTCGACGACATGGGCTCCGCTCATTTACACAAACAGGTAGCCGCCCAACTACTCAAAATCAGCGCCTCCAATTCCGGACAGATGGATGAAGTCTTCCACTATCTTCGCGCCCAGATTGTCTAACGCCGCCCTATTCCAACCCCGCGGTTTTCCGGGGAGTTTGATTTCTTAATCCTCTGTGATAGAATATATTGTAGCGGGTTATGTTTGAAGACACGGCAAGACAAAAATTAAGAGAAATAATTAATTAAGGAGTACGATTGTTCAGAAAAGGAAAAGCATTTGCTATTATTGTAATAGTATTTTGTTCGCTACCTTTCTTGGCAGGTTGCGTCAGCATAAAAAGCCGCACTTCAATTACTGGTGGGGATATTCAGTCTGCAGTTATTAAGGGAGTTAAATATCTGAACCATAATCAAAACTATAATGGCTCAATAAGTTTACGGAATGATAATCGATTTGATGTGTGGGAGACAGCAAATGTATTATATGCCATGTTAAGCATTGGAGGCGGTGATAAAAAAGTTTTGGCTAGGGCAAAAGGATTTTTGAAATCAGCTCAAAATAAAAACGGGAGTTTTAATTTTAAATACGGGACATCCCAATCAGATTACTGTCTTGAAACGACAGCCGTTGTTATCATGGCTATGACATTAACCGGAGAGGATGTCAAAAAATCTATGGATTTTTTGTCACGAAAGCAGAATCAAGATGGCTCGTGGAAAGTTGGTTATATACAACGGCCATGGAATACATTCCCTTCGGTTACAGGTTATGCCTTAAATGCGTTATTGGACCAGGAAGCTTTTGACAGGAATAGCATAGAGAATGCTGTTGGGTATATCTATCTGCAACAGAAAAAAGACGGTTCATGGGGCCGAACCCCATTATATTACGACTCTTCTTTTTATCCGATTTTTCCTATATTAAAAGCATTAGCAGCGTATGGAGAAAATGAAAGCGTAGTCTATAAAAATGCTGTCCAATACATTAAGCATCTTCAGAATACTGATGGTTCTTTCGAAGAGCAATCTGAACAATCCCCATCACTAGAATTAAGGACAGCATTAGCCTTAAATGCCCTATTAGTTTCTCCGGATAAATCTGATTTGGCCGCCATATATAGAGGAATAGTATGGTTATTGAAACAACAGCAGCCAAATGGAGCTTGGAATGGAGGATATTATGCAGGAAAGGATAACAAAAAAGAGGATATATTCTCCACAGCTATGGCTTTACTCGCGTTGCATTACTATCAAAAACAATCTGCTCGCGGAGAGTTAGAATAAAAAAGCCCATCTGTTTTTTAATAGTTGGGCTTTTTTATTTATACTGTATTATACTTTAAATTTACTTACCAATTCTTGCAAATCCATGGCCAGGCGGGCAAGCTCCTGTGCTGAAGCAGACAACTGCTGCATTGAAGCAGTCTGCTCCTCGGTGCTGGAAGTTATTTCTTCAGTCGCAGAAGCAGATTCTTGCGCAATATTGGAAATATCCTTTATTGCCTTAAGCACCCGCTCTATTTCAATCACGCGCTCCTGGCCGCCAGAAACCACCTCTTTCGCCAAGTTCGAAGATTCCCCTGCCATTTTGTTGACTTCTACTAAAATGCCGTTGATATCAGAAATTTGCGCTTTACCTTCCCCAGCCTGTGAGGAACTTTTCTGAATTGCTTTTACTGCGTTCTCGGTTTCGGCCTGAATAGACTTAATCAGCGTGCCGATCTTGCGTACTGCTTCCGCAGAACCTTCGGCGAGTTTACGGACCTCTTCAGCAACAACGGCGAAACCACGTCCAGCTTCACCTGCCCTGGCAGCCTCAATAGCCGCATTTAATGCCAGGAGATTGGTCTGGTCGGCTATAGAAGTAATGGTTTCGGTAATATCGCCGATCTTTTTCGAAGACTCTCCTAACCCCTGGACAACCTTAGTAGTTTCTAAAACTGTCTCGCTTAACTGCTCGATTTTCTTTGTCGCCTCCTGAACAACGATCATTCCCCGTTCAAGACGGGCAGAGGTATTATCTATGGTCTGGTTGGCTGTTTGGGCGCTGGCGACCATTTGCTTAAGGCTCACCGCTGATCTTTCCATAATCTTCGCTGTCTCTGCTACATTTTCAGCCTGGATAGTTACGCCTTTATTCACTTGCATGATCGCATTGGAAATCTCCTGGGAAGACGCGTTCATCTCCTGTGAAGAAGACGACATCTCCTGAGAAGCAGATGACACTTTATTGGCGCTACTGAGCACCTTAACAACCATTTCCGCAAGGCCCCGGTTCATTACCGAAAAAGTCTGCGCCAAATCTCCTAATTCATCTTTTGAAAATACCTTTATTTCTTCCTGCAGCAGGTCACCCGCAGCCATTTTCCTTAATAGGCGTCCCAAAATCTGAAGAGGATTGGTTATCCCGCGCGCGACTAAAAGGGCTATTGTTACTCCCAGAATAATCCCTATAAACAAGATCACAACGATGGTTATTTTCGTAGTGCCCATTTGCGTAAAAAGAAAGCCTTTATCGGCTTCTACTTTATTTGAAAAGATCTTACGCATCTGCGTAAGCAAATCCTGAACTTCAGCTGCGTACTTTTTAGTTTCTTTGGCATAAATATCCTTTGCCCCCACTACATCGCCCTGGGCATAAAGTTCTTTAATGCGTTTGCCTGTTCCATGAAGCTTCTGATGGGGATCTTCTAGTTCCTTAAATAACCTCTTCAATTCCGGGCTCTTAATTTTATCAATCCCAAAGGAATAATACCATTTACCTAATCCGCAATTATGATAATCCAGCTCTCCATCAAAAAGCTTCCCGAGCAAGAATTGATCGGATAATTTTGCCACCCATTTAAGATGGTCCACTTCTTTCTCTACGAAAAAGGTGTTCAACTCCGTGCTCTTGTCAACATCAGCGGTAACAACCCCTGCTTTAGCAAACATTGTATACGTCACCAGCCCCATAATGAGCATAAGGCTAAGGACAATACAAAATCCTCCCAGCAACTTTATCCTGACCGTCATCTTCATGTAAACCCTCCCTCTACTCAAGAGATTGATTTTAAATAAGCCTCATATAACGAGATTATATCACAATTAAAAAAATATTAAACAAATTCTTGTTTTCTTTTAGTAGTTGCATTCCTTCTAGTAATTTTCGTGAAGATTCTACAGGACAAGTCGATAAGTATAGTATAAGTTAGAAGTCTTTTTGTTTTAGACAAAAGTATAAACACAAGGAGGCCACATGCAAGATAAAACGCTCAATATATCTTTCGACAATTTCGCGCAAGAAGGCCTTTACCTTATCTTCCCCGATTCAACTCGCGTGGAACTAACCAGAGATAATATTCAGATGATGACAAAGGAATATTGGAACGACCCTAAAAAAATACCTGACTACGTGAAAACAGGCATAGACTTCCAAAGATGCCCATTCTGCCCGTTAAAGAACCAAAATGACTTATGCGATGCCCTGCGGCCTGTATTACCGTTGTTAGAGGTTGTAGATAAATATGCTTCTTTTGAAAAGATTACTGCGGTTTATAAAGGGCCAGATACAAGCATATACCATGTCGCGGATACCCCGATCCAGGAAGCCTTAAGATTTATTTCAATGATAAGCTTAATGCACTATTGTCAAATAGGAAAAAGGTTCTGGCAATACTATTTCGATGTTGTTCCGCTGATGAGCGGAGAAGAAATAGCCAGAAGGATGTATTTAAACATCTATTGGCTAAATAAAGGTAACCAGCAAGAAATTGATAATACAATTGCCCTCTTCGAACAGCGCATAAGAATTACAAGCACTAATCAGATTAAAAGAATGAACCTGTTCTGCAAAAAAGATGCTTTTATGAACGCGTTTGCCAATAACCAGGCAATTATAATGCTTTTATCTATGTGCACCGACAAATCGCTTAATGAAGCATTGGAGGGATTTAAAACAAAAACCCCCGTTTAACCTTAACCTTCTTACAAATCACCGATCACCGAATATTTATTGCATCCCTCTTGCCTAATGATACAATAAGAGAAAATAAATATTTCTATGAGGCTCTTAAATGGATACTGATATTAAAAGAGAGCATGGGGAACAGCCACTTGGCAAAGTCATGGCTGCGTATGGGCTAAAGCCCCATGACCTGGTAAGCAGCTCAACAGAACAACTCTCGCATAAAATGGTCGCCCGCGCCATCAAAGGCAGAAGGCTTACGCCTCATATGCAATTCAAGATCATTCACGCGCTCAACAAAGCTACAAAAAAACATTACGAGCTCAGTGACCTTTTCAATTATTAACTCAAACAACCACTCTATTCTTGTGAATTTTAGCGTTGGAATTTTAGCGTTTTTGAGCGAATACCTCGATTCCGCCTTAGGGATGGGCTACGGCACCGCGCTTACCCCCCTGCTCATCCTTATCGGGTATAACCCGCTTACAATCATCCCCGCTATTTTAGTCTCTCAGTTAGCAACCGATATCGCGGCATGCGTATTCCATCATAACCTGCGTAATGTCGATCTGCGCTTTAGATCTCCTGACCTTAAAATAGCACTCCCCCTTGCCCTCTCCAGCTCCATAGGAGTGGCCATATCAGTCTTGGTTGCTTTACACATCCCGAAATGGTTTTTAACACTCTACATCGGGCTTTTAATAATAAGCATGGGATTCATTATCCTCTACACAACAAATAAAACTATTCGCTTTTCCTGGTCAAAAATAATCGGCATCAGTTTCCTTGCCTCGTTCAACAAGGGGATCTCCGGAGGCGGATATGGGCCTCTTTTAATGGGAGGCCAGATCCTTTCCGGAGTAAACGCGAAGAACGCGGTCGGGATAACCGCGTTTGCTGAAGCGATCACCTGCTTAGTTGGATTTATACTATATCTTGTTATGGGAAAAACGATCGACTGGAAATTAACCGGGTTCTTAGTAGTAAGCGCAAGCATCGCAGTCCCCGTTGCCGCCATAACCGTCAAAACTCTCCCGATAAACCGATTACGTAAATATATCGGCATACTCATAACGATACTTGGAGCTTTAACGCTTCTCAAAATCACCTCAAGATGA
The DNA here is from genome assembly GCA_041662125.1 of Candidatus Omnitrophota bacterium. GTDB lineage: Bacteria > Omnitrophota > Gorgyraeia > Gygaellales > Profunditerraquicolaceae > JBAZTA01. The sequence continues at coordinate 450,228 of JBAZTA010000001.1, forward strand.
TAAAACAAATACAGTCTCATTTAAAAACCCTCAGCAGCAAAGAGAAACAAGCGGTATTACAACGCTTTTTTAAAACAGGAAAAGGCGAATACGGGCAAGGAGATATTTTTATCGGGGTAACGGTTCCTCAGATAAGAAAAGTATCCCGGCAATATCAAGATGCCAGCCTTGATGATACTATCCAATTATTAAAATCTCCCATTCACGAAGAACGCTTAGCTGCCCTGCTTATCCTGATCTTTCAATTCACCAAAGCTGGCCATTACGGGAAAAAAAAGATCTATGATCTCTATTTAAAACATACCAAGTATATTAATAACTGGGACCTTGTCGATTTAAGCGCTCACCACATCGTCGGGGCTTTTTTAGAAGGCAAAGATAAAAACATCCTTCAGAAACTGGCAAGTTCAAAACTGCTTTGGGACAGACGGATCGCGATAATAGCTACTTTTTATTTCATCAGGCGTAACCAATACCATGACACCCTGATGATCGCCAAACAGCTCCTCAATGATAAAGAAGATTTAATGCATAAAGCTCTCGGATGGATGCTGCGGGAAATAGGAAAACGCGACCTCGTTACTGAAGAAAAGTTTTTGAAGGACCACTACCGAAAAATGCCTCGCACCATGCTTCGCTACGCTATCGAGCGCTTCCCCGAAGAAAAAAGACAGGCGTATTTACAAGGGACGATTAACTCTTGCGTCAAACCCTGATTTAGAATACAATAATTTTAATTAAACCTTTTAGGAAGGAAAAAGCAATGATGCGCACCCTTAAAATAATTGTTCCGCTTATCATGATTATTATTACCGGATGCCTCTCGCCTGATTTCAATTATGAAGGCCTTTTAACCTTAAAAAGGCTGGCCGCTGAACAAAAAGAAACTAAACATTACCTAAAAAAACAGGAACAGTTATTTAACCGTTTAAGGAAAGACTTTGAAAAGAATAAACTTCAGATAGGCAGTTCCCAGGAAGAAATAATTGCTCGCTACGGACAACCTTTGAGTATCACGCAAGAAAATAGCCAGGAAAACTCAAAAACGGCCTTTTATTACCGCTGCCCGACTCAGCGACTTACCGCTCAAGAAATATACCTTTATTTTAACCAAGAGCATGCTTTATCCGACTGGCATGACAACCAGAAAAATAATACCAAAACGCTCCTGCATTAAAAAACTCAAACCAACTTCTCTTTCAAAGACTTGATCTCGCTGTCAACTTCCATTACCCTTTTCTCTATTTCTTTTAAACGCCGTCCGTATTCTTTAACCGTGAACTCATCACGGAATATTTTAATATCAGACATTGCCCGCACCTTGGCGTAACTTTCGATCTGCAGCTTTTCTTTTTCCTGATTCAATTTATTGATCTGGCTATGGATACTGGAATTATGGTTCTTCTGCCTTTTTTCTTCATCGCGCTGGCGTTTTTCTTCAAGCTTGCGTTTTTCTTTCTCCTCATCGAGTTTAGCCTGGCGAGGTTCAACAAACGGCCGCGCGTTCGCTTTTTCCAGCCGGACCCCTTCTGCCCGCTTCTCCAAGTAATAATCGAAGTTACCGGCAAACTTCCTGATAGTACCGTCTTTAACCTCAAAAACCTTATTGGCGACTGACCGCACAAAATAAATATCGTGGCTGATGAATACCAGCGTTCCTTGATAATCCCGTAAAGCCCGCACGAGCGCTTCAACCGCATCAACATCTAAATGCGTGGTCGGTTCATCAAGCAACAGCAAATTCGGCGGATTGATCAAAAGTTTCGCCAGGATAAGACGGCTCTTCTCGCCGCCTGAAAGCACTTTTACTTTCTTATCGGAATCATCACCGGTAAATAAAAACGCTCCCAGTATAGTCCTGATGGTTGTCTCAGGCATAAAGCCGGGAGCCGCGGAATATGCTTCCTGTAAAACCGTATTTTCCGGATGCAGAACATCCATCCGTGTCTGAGAAAAATAGCCGACATCAACGTGATGGCCGACAATACGGTTGCCGCCGTCAATAGGGACAACTCCGGCCAGTATTTTCAATAACGTCGATTTCCCCGCGCCGTTCTCACCGGCTAAAACCGCTTTCTCATTCTGTATGATCTCAAAATCAAGCCCTTTATATACCTCGATCTCACCGTAAGACTTGGCTATTTTCTCAAGAGCCATCACCCGGTAACCGCTGCGTTTAGTTTCAGGGAAATGGAAGTCGCCGATACTTTCCCGGGGATCAGGCGGGACGGTAATATCTTCCATCTTTTCCAGCTGCGTGCGTTTGGCACGTACGGAAGCGGCTTTATTCGGCTGAGCATGGAAACGGGCGACAAAAGTCTCCAATTGCTCGCGTTTCTTTTCCTGCTCTTTGAATTGTTTGAGCAGGAACTTACGTTTCTCATCTTTGATCTGCTCATAATGCTCATAATTACCCTGAACCTTAAAGATCGAGCCGTTTTCCAGGATAAGCGTGTAATTGGTAACATCGTTTAAAAAAGCCTTATCGTGCGAGATCATGATAAACGTCCCGTCAAAAGAAGCAAGGTAATCCTTGAGCCACAACGCGGCATTTAAATCAAGGTAGTTGGTCGGTTCATCCAACAACAAGAGGTCATATTGACAGGTCAAGAGCTTTGCCAATAAGGTGCGCATCTGCCATCCGCCGCTCATCTGAGTTATCGGACGGTTAAAATCCCGCTCCTTAAACCCTAAGCCCATGAGTATCTTTTCAGCCCTATGTTCCACTTCAAAGAACCCTAAGATTTCCAGGTTATGCAAAACTTCCCCGTACTGCTGAGAGCCTGCCTCATTTTTTTCTTCAAGCTCCTCTTTTTCTTTCTTTAAACGCACGATCCGTTCATCACCTTCAACTAATTCTCCCAGGACCGTCCGATGCGATTCAAAATGCGCCTCCTGCGGGAGATAACCGATATGGATATTCTTAATGACATTAACTTCCCCGCCAGACGGCTCGTCTTCTCCCCGGATCAAAGAAAATAACGTGCTCTTACCGGTCCCGTTGGGGCCGATCAAACCTATTTTTTCATTGCGATTAATACTTAAAGAGATATTCTCAAAAAGTACTTTCTTTCCGTAATTCTTTGAAAGATTAGTTATCGATATCATGGGTTTATTAGATTTCTCGGCGGGCTTCTAAAGCCATGGAAAGAGTAGCGGCATCCGCGAACTCCAGGTTTGAGCCGACCGGAAGGCCAAGCCCGATGCGGTACAGCCGCACACCCAGAGGTTTAATCAATTTCGTCAAATACATTGCAGTTGCTTCGCCATCAGTATCTGAATCCGTAGCAAGTATGACTTCCTGTATATTTTCCTGTTTGATCCGTTCCAGCAAACTATCGATCTTCAGATCAGTCGGTCCCTTGCCTTCAAGAGGCGCAATCGCCCCCAGAAGCACATGGTAGACGCCATGAAAACTGCCCGTCTTTTCAAAGACCATAACATCATTGGGCTTCTCAACCACGCACAAAACCCCTTTATTCCTGTTTGGGTTACGGCAAATTGAACACTCATCCTGTTCGCTTAAATTATGGCATATGCGGCAAAAACGGACATTTTCCTTAACCTTGACCATCGCCTCAGCCAGGCCTTTGATCTCATCAACAGGAACATTCAAAATATGCGTGACAATACGTTCCGCGCTTCGCCTGCCCAGTCCGGGCAATTTGATTAAACATTCAATGAGCTTCTCGATTGATACAGTATAGTTTGCCATCTAAAAATTCTCTTTCACGATCCTGCCCTGGAACATATCCATCGCTGATCTGACAATAGGGTTATCCATACTATTATGTTCCTGTTTCTGCTCTTCAGACAGGATAAAATACACCTTTAAGGCAGCATTAAATGATTGAGAAAAACTCTTCTCGATCAACATCTTATTTTCTTTTTTTTCCAGGACTTCTTTATGCAGCGAGCAATTCTTCGGCAGGCTTATCGTTAAAAGATTATGCTGCATATTGACCGCCGCGCCTTCATTTAAATAGGTCGCTACCGACATTTTGGTTTCGCTTAAACCGCTAATGGTCCGTTGCCAACCTTCTTTTATATTCTCAAGGGAAACAACCGTTGTTGCGCGAGGCGGTTCTTGTTTTGGCTCTTCCTCGGGTTTTGCTTCTTTCACGGGCCTTATTTCCTGCTTTTCCACGGGAGCTTTTGCCGGCACAAAAGAATTATGCGTCCGTAACTCTTTACGCACTTCTGCCGCAGGAGAAATTTCCCCGGCTGGTGGCGGTTTATTTGCCAACCTCACTAAACTCACCTCAAGCGGGATACGCGTTGAATCCAGCCTCTTACACATTTCCTGAGTATTTACCAGTATCGTAAAAGCGCTAAATATTTCTTCTAACCGCAAAGACTGGGACTGCTGTAATAACCGTTGGCAAAGTTCTGCCGGAAGGTCAATAAGCTCAGCATCCGCCTGCGTAACTTTAGCAACCATGAGATTGCGGAAATGCTCGATAAAATTAGTCAGAAAAATACCAACATCTTTGCCTTCATCGATGATCTCATGTAATAAGCGGAGTGCCGCGGCGGCATCTTTCTTAATAATATGCTCAGCCATGACAAAGAAAATTTCCTGTTCCACCAGCCCCAGCATCGATGTAACATCAGCAAGGGAAACGTTATCCTTGGCAAATGATATTAACTGATCAAGGATCGATTCAGCGTCACGCAAAGAACCATCGCTGCTTTTGGCTATGGCGAACAAAACATTTTTGTCTACGCTTGCCCCTTCTGCCGCGACGATCTTCTCAAGCTGAACAATGATCTCTATCACTGATACCCGGCGAAAATCAAGACGATGGCACCGTGACAGAATAGTCGGCATGACTTTATGCGGGTGGGTCGTCGCGAATATGAATTTAACGAACGGAGGGGGTTCTTCCAGGGTTTTTAATAACGCGTTAAACCCTTCAGCGGTGATCTGATGGACTTCATCGATAATATAAACCTTGAATTTACCCTGGGTAGGAGAAAACTTAATATTTTCCCGCAATGCCCGTATCTCATCGATCCCGCGGTTAGAAGCGCCGTCTATTTCAAGGACATCAAGGCTTTGGCCTTTTGCGATCTCAAGGCAGGATGAACATTTCCCGCAGGGATTCTCCGTGGGCCCCTCTTTACAATTGAGCGCTTTCGCCAGGATCCGGGCGGTAGATGTTTTCCCAACGCCGCGCGGCCCGGCAAACAGATAGGCGTGGGCAAGCCTGTTTTTCTGGATCGCATTCTTGAGAGTCGTGACAACATGATCCTGTCCGATGATCTCAGCAAAACCTTTCGGCCGCCATTTTAACGCAAATACGACATAAGCCATTTTTTAGCTAAGTATTTGTTGAACGTTCAAGAATTCAGGAAAGGTAAAAATAATTATAACATTTTCATTATAGCAGAAATCGACAAAAAAGGTAAAAAATTTGTCATTCCCCTTTACTCATTATTCCGTCCCAAACCCTTTGGCACTCAGTTTATTTTCTTTTAAGAAATCAAAAAGTAAATCAATTCTTGGCTGTTTCGTCAAATACCGAGCGCCTTTTACAGTATAAATCGTCAACCAGCCGGTATGATACTGTTTCCCGTCCCTGATTTCTTCCCTTAGTAATATTGTTTTTGCTTGCTCCCAATCAATTATTGATAAGTTTTTCATAATAAAGAACCCTTTTTGATTACCCCAAGACCTCGTCATCTCCCTGTCTAAATGTTTACTTTGGGTAGTCAATTTAAGCGCGGGCTTCTCTTGCTCAGCTACAGATACCTGTTCGTCAGTTTTACCGGTAAGCTCAGCAGCCAAAGCTACTACGCTCGCCATGAAAAGAACAACTGCAGTTACTACCATTATTTTTTTCATATGTATCCGACTATCTATTTCTACCTCTCGCTTTATTACCTCTATCGCGGACATCTTCTTTCCTGTCACGGACATTCTCAGAGCGATCTTTTTTGTCTTCCCTGCGGTCATAAACATTTTCTTTTTTGTCTCTACGATCCTCTTTTCGGTCACGAACATCCTCTTTCTTATCTAGTATATCCTCACGGCGGTCGCGGATATCTTCCAGTTTATCGGCTTTGCCTCCATCATGCAAGGCATCCCGGACATCCTCTCTTTTATCCCTGATATCTTCAAGCCTGTCTTTTCTGTCTTCTATCCTGTCACGGACATCTTCCCGGCGGTCATTGATATCTTCTCTTTTGTCTTTGATATCCTCCCGCTTATCGCGGAAATCCTCCTTACGGTCCCGAACATCTTCTGCCTTGTCTCCCAAACGCGCTTTGCGCTTTTCCATGATCTCCTGATATTTCTCGGGATTGTTTTCTTTTAAATTATGCATTTGCATTTGCTTACGCTCCTGCATCCGATCCATGATATGCTGATATTTCCCAGGATCACTCTGTTTCAAATCTTTTAAGTGGTCCCTTCGCTGATTCATTATCTGATTGAATTTCTCAGGATCAGTTTCTTTGAGTTTTAAGAGGTCTTCTTTTTTCTGTATACCCTGCCCCTGCAACTCTGTTTCTTCAATCATATCGTTTGCAGGAATTTCATCAATTACCAAATCTTCACCAGTGGAATTAGATTGTTCCGCGAAAACAGGCATAGACCATGCGCACACAAAAACAAAGCTAACCACCATCAATACTACCAACGCTTTCCTGTACATACTCCCCTCCTTTTAGCTTAGAAGCTTTACAAACACCTACTCATTCGCGCCGCATAAGAAATACAGATTATAATTCTACGGCATCATCAAAGCTTATTATAGCAAAAACCGAAGAAAAAAGTATAAGAATCGATTTTATAAAAATTACCCACAACCGCAGCCCGGGTTTAAACCCGGGCTTTACTTTGTGACAGTTACTTTAATCAAAAAGGGACGATCACGGAAGTGATAGTCCCTTTTTTTTGACAAGGAATGCTTTTGTCGGCGACGCACTCGCTGCTCTATATGGTTTTAAACTCAGGCTCGTCGGAGCAACATAGATTCCTGCTCGCCGGATGTCTCGCCAGAGTCCGTTTTTCTTTTTCTAAATGTTACGAAAAACCATCTTCTTTGATTGATGGTTTTTCGTTATAGGAAGAAAAACGGAGAGGCTGGGATTTGAACCCAGGGTCCCAGTTTCCCAGGACAACTCATTAGCAGTGAGTTGCTTTCGACCGCTCAGCCACCTCTCCAAAAGATTTATGAAATACCCTTAATTTCTCTGGGCTCTTTTCTTCTTAAAAAATTCGCTCAATAACGAACCGCACTCTTCTTCAAGGATACCTTTCTTAACCAGTATCCGATGATTCAACTTTTTATTATTAATGATATTGGTAACCGACCCGCAGGCGCCAGTTTTGGGGTCAGCGGCGCCAAAAACCACAGTTTTTACCCGCGCAAGGACGAGCGCCCCCGCGCACATGCTACAGGGTTCAATTGTAACATACAAGGAAGCGCCATTCAACCACTTTGTCGCAAGCGCGTTCGTCGCGGAGGTCAAAGCCAGCATTTCCGCGTGAGCTGTAGGATCTTTAAGGCGTTCAACCTGGTTATGCCCCCGGGCAATGATCCTTCCTTCATGAACAATAACCGCGCCTACCGGCACTTCGTCTTCTTCAAAGGCGCGCTGAGCCTCTTTCAAGGCTTCCCGCATAAACTCAATATGATGATCTTTTGCCATATATGACTTTTTTAAAAATCGTTATAGGTGGATTATTATACTCACAATTGGATACTATTTCAATGGTTTTGTACCTTATATCAGAGGGTACTCAATGATTCACCCATGAGACTAACGAGCGAATCAACGGATCGGCTAACTTCTTTGGAAAGCGATTCTCCAAATTTAAGGGTTTTGGGCTGGATACCGACAATAAGACAACCACATTGCACTGACTGCATCAGGTAATCAGCCATAATATTGGCAGGCAGGCGATGCGTGCTAAAAGTTATACCACCGAGATCCTCTATCCCGAATATCGACACCACTCCCGGTTTCTTGCCAAAATCAGCGCAATCAATAATGATCAAATGAGACGGCTTAAATTTCTTGATCTCTCCCGTAAAATTCTCAGGAGCAGTCCCGCCGGCAAAGAATTTAAACTTTATTTTCCCCCGGCGCTTCTTAAGGTGAGCTTCTAAAAGCGAAGCCACCCGCATGCCCGCCACATCATCACTGCAGATATCAGAACCAACTCCCAAAACCGCGATCCGGCGAGCACCTGTTAGTTTATTTTTTAGTTTTTTCTTGAGAGACTGCATGAAAGGTAACCTTTAACTTGTCGCGTTTTAACTGAGCTAACTCGAAATGCCCCGTATATTCAAGGGCTTTTTTAGGGCAGGTATCAACACATTGCGCGCAGTAAATACATTTCCCCATATCAATCTGGGCAATAAATTTCTTATCTTCGATCTTATCGATAACGATAGCCCCTGAAGGGCAGTCGCGCATACACATCTTACAACCAATACAAAGTTCCGCGGTAAAATGCAGCCTTCCCCGGAACCCTTCTGCCATTGCATGCTTTTGATTGGGATAATTGATGGTAACCGGCTTTCTCACCAGATACCGCAACGCTTCTCTAAGGATCTTTCCCGGTTTCTTCATTTTACAAAAAACTCTTTAATAGCAAGGTTAAATAACACCTGCAGGAACGCCACAGGCGCAAAATACTTCCAGCATAAATTGATCATTTGATCAAGGCGCAAACGAGCAAAGATCGAACGTAAAATAGCCAGTAAACTTACTATGAAAACTATCTTTACGATATACACTATAAAATTTATGCCCACAGGCAGATTTAACCCGAACGGCAGGAATACCGCTGCTAAAAGAGACGCCCCCACCACCATTTCCACATTTATTGCCAGACGGAATGTCGCCAGAAGCCTTCCCCCATATTCCGTAAAACAGCCTGCCACAATTTCTGTTTCTGCTTCAGGGATATCAAACGGGGTTTTCTCAAGTTTCCCCAGTAACGCGATCAAAGAAATAGCGAATCCCATCAGGTTACACATCCAATACCAGGGATGCTTACTATAAAAATACGCTATCTCGCTCAATGACCATGTATTAGCCAGGAGCGCTGATGCCAGTATCGCCATAAAAAGTGGGACTTCATAAGCAAAAAGCTGGGTAAGCGTACGGACCGCCCCGATCATCGCGTAAACCGAGCGCGAATACCAACCACCAAGAAAATAAGTCAGGGTCGGTATGGTTAAGAGGTATAAAACAACAATTACATCCCCGTTAAAGGAAAAAAGCGCTTTGGTGTTCCATAAGGTAATATAAAAAGACGCGGTTATCGAGGTTGTAAGCGCGATAATTGGCATTGCCTTAAAAACAGTCTTATCAGCCTCTTCGGGAACAACCTCTTCTTTCCCCAGCAATTTAATAAAGTCGGCTATTGGCTGATACCACGGCGGCCCCATCCTGTTCTGGATACGCGCGTAAATCCTGCGGTCAACAAATTCCACTGCCAAGGCGAAAACAAACAGAAACAATATACCGGGAAAAACCAAGATTTGGAACAATATTTTTAACATTTTCTATTTGATCTTTATTTTTCTTAACTTCCTGTTTAACCCTGAGAAATCGATTCCCCGCTTCTTATGCCATTCAATACTCTGAACGTGCAGATCTTCCCAGGGGATCGTCATTTTCTTTCGATTGTCCAAATTATGGATCGAGATCATCCGGTCTGTGCAGGAAAAACACGGGTCGATCGCCGCGACCACGATCGGCATATCCGCAAGGTAGCGGTCCTCAAGCATATGAGATACTGCCTGAATATTAGCTAACGTCGGAGGCCTGACTTTTACCCGGTCGGGCTTATCCGTTCCATTAGACTTAACGTAATGCACATCTTCGCCGCGCGGGGCTTCATAACGGCTTACCGCTTCTCCCACAGGGATCTTCCTCGGGGCTTTAACCGTCACCGGCCCTTCAGGAAGGTTAGTAATAACCTGACGGATAATTTTATAGGACTCCATCAATTCTAAAAGGCGCACCACGGTCCTGCCATAGACATCACAGCGGGTATCAGTGATAACCTTAAAATCCAGTTCTCCATACGCCGCGTACGGATCATCATGCCGGACATCCCGTTTAACGCCTGAAGCGCGCGCCGTCGGCCCGACCGCGGCTAATTTTATCGCATCATCATATTTCAAAATGCCGACTCCCGACAAACGTTTAATAATAGTAACTTCTTCCTGAGCCACCCCAACGTAATATTTTGTCCTTTCTTCCAAGGTATCCATCGCTTTCATGATATCTTTTTTATGGTCATCTGAAATATCGCGCCGCACTCCTCCGATAGTATTGATCCCGTAATTGACCCTGTTGCCGGTTAATTGCGCTAAAATATCCATAACGATCTCGCGGTCGCGCCAGGTATACATCAATAACGTATCGAAGCCGATCTCATGCCCAGCCACTCCTAACCACAATAAATGGCTATGCACCCGTTCTAATTCAGCCACGAGCGTGCGGATATACAAAGCGCGTTTAGGTACCTCAAGCCCCGCGATCTCTTCGACTGCCTGGACAAAACAAGTTGAATGCGAATGCGAACAAATTCCGCAGATCCGCTCGATAAGATACAAATCTTGAATATAGGTACGTTCTTCGCAGGCTTTCTCAATACCGCGATGATTATATCCTATCTTTATATTGATCGAGGTTATCTTTTCACCCCGCAGCGTGATCATAAAGCTTTCCGGTTCTTTCAATGCCGGATGCTGCGGCCCCAGCGGTATACGAACATCTCCGGATTTATACATGTGGATTCTCCTTTATATCGTGACGGGCTTCCAGTTTCCACTCTTTACGCAAAGGGAACTCTCCTACAGGCCAGTTATCCGGCAGAGGATAACGATGCCCCGGAGCCAAGCCTTCAACGTGTATCCCTAACAAATCAACCATCTCCCGCTCATATGCTTCAGCGCTGGGGAAAAAGCTCGTTACTGTTTTTATCAAAGGATTTTCCCGGGGGATATGTATCCGCGCGATGCACATCTGGCCTGTTTCCCTGCAGAGATGGTACATCACGCCAAACATATTATTCCCCTCATCCAACCCCGTGATTGCCACAAGAATGGAAAACTGCATTTTCATAATAAGATAGCTAAAAACTTCAGCAAAATTTTCTTGGGGGATATCGACAAAGATCCTGCGCTGCCTCTTAATCACTATCGCAGACGCTAAAAACGGGAATTTTTCCTCTAACTCATTTTTAATATTTTCTTCTAAAGACATTTCCTATCCTTTTGGTTTTATTGACTTACGGCAACGCTGTTTTTTTTCTTCGGCTCTTCCTTAAGGCTTCCCAGTAACTTTACCACACCATCAATGATCGCTTTCGGGCTGGCTGGGCATCCCGGGATATACGCAGATACCGGTAAAACCGTATCGATGCCGCCTTTAACATTGTAACAGCCGTTAAACACGCCTCCGCTACAGGCGCAGGTACCGACAGCTACCACAAACTTAGGTTCTGCCATCTGTTCGTAGATCATCACCAGCCGATCTTCGATCTGCCTGGTGACCGGCCCGGAACAAATTAAGATATCAGCATGGCGTGGAGTCCCTTTTAAAACGACCCCAAAACGTTCTAAATCATAATGAGGTGTCAGAGAAGCAATAATTTCTATATCACAGGCGTTACAAGCCCCGGTATTAAAATGCAGGATCCAGGGAGATTTGATACGCGCCCAATTAACGATTTTGCTTAACATCCCCATATTAATCGTCCTTCCTTAAAAGAATAAACAAACCGATGACCGCACCCAGGACGTAGACGACGGCAATGGCAAAAGTCTCTAACGTTTCCGTCGGAACCGTCGCGATCATAAGAGCAACAACGTGCAACATGGTAAAGAAAAAAGCAAAGGGAAAAAACTGGCTGTAATCCGGTTGTATCAGGTGGCCGCTAAAATCCTCCCCGCAGGAATACGCCTTTTTTGAATCACTGCTTCTCTTCGCTTTACGAAATGCTAATCTCGACAACAAAAACGATACCGATAAAACTACGGCAAATACGATTAAAAAAGCTACCGGAGGAGTTAATAATAATGTTTCGGACATTGCCTCTATCCTTTTAAATTATTTAATTTGCGTGTATCAATTGTCTGATTATGCCTGAAAATGCACAGGATCACGCCACCGGCAACAACCATGATCACAACCTCGACAACGATCAAGGTAATAACCAATGTCTGCGCTAACGCCATATTGCCGGTTATATAGCCGACAAGAATAATAAGAAGCGTAACACCTTTAATAAGGATCTCCACACCAATGATCGCCCTGAGCAGGTTAAACGTAGCCAGAATACAATATAATCCGATAATAAATAAAAGGATCACAAAAATACTGAACGGCCAGAATAATTGGCTAAAAAGAGGGTTCATTGATTCTTCTCCTTAAAAAGAACAACTACGCCAAACGCTCCTGCCAGAAGCAGGACGACCTGTCCTAAAAGGTCAAAATGGCGCAAATTCCATAAAACATTACGGACATCTTGTTCATAGGCGCTCGATGATGATGTAAGAACCAGCGGTATTTTAACCTGGCTTAATAAAATACCAGCCAGAATGACAATAAAAGGTAAATACCAGAATTTCCCCAAACGTTCTTTTTGCCGATTGATCAATTGATCCTGAGTCAAACGCTGGGTAAAACTAACGGTTGTAACAAAAATGACCGAGATTAACCCTGAGCAAACCGAAAGCTCAAAAACAGCGGCTAACGGCGAATTCAAGCGGAACATAATAATAGAAAGTATGGCACTCGTCATTGCCAGGCCGACAACCGACCTGACCAACCGGGTAGTCATGACCGTCCACAACGCCAAAATAATAAGGAGTATAAGTAAAACCAGATTCAGTGCCATTTTATCGCAACATATCTCCTATCGGTAAAATAAACGTGTTTAAAACTATCGGGAACAATAAACCGACCCCAATAATTATCACTGCAAGAATCACCTGCGGCGCGACTAACCCTGATGCTTCTTTTACCTGTTCAAAGCCTTCGCGCAACGTGCCAAAGAAAACTTTACGCTGCATAGAAAGAAAATACGCCAACGTGATAACGCTGGCTAAAAGAGCTACTGCCGCATAATAATAATGCCCTGCATACATCAGCGCTAAAAAAATAATCAGTTTACTCCAAAAACCTGACAAAGGCGGGACCCCTGCCGTAGAAAGAAACGCGATAACTGATGTCGTGGCGGTTACCGGCATGCGCGCTGACAATCCGCCCATTGTATCCATATCCGTCGTACCCAGCTTTTCTTCAAGGCTTGCGGCATTAATAAAAAGCAGCGATTTAAAGATCGCGTGGTTAAAGAGATGAAAGACTGCGCCAGCCAGAGCAAGCGGGGTAGCTACCCCTAACGCCAGTATGATATAACCAACCTGGCTGATACTTGAATACGCCAGCATCCGTTTAAAATCATTCTGGCCAAGCGCGGCAAGTGCGCCAATGATAATAGAAGAGATCCCGGTAAACATCAAGATACTCTGTATTGACGGGGTCACTCCAAATACGGAAATGACTAACCGTATCAAAACATACACTCCGGAGACTTTCGTGACAATGCCTGCCAAAAGCGTAGAAACCGAAGCGGGTGCCGCGGAATAGGCGTCAGGAAGCCATCCATGGAACGGAACGATCCCGGATTTGATGAATAACCCGCATAAAAATAATCCTACGCCAAGTTTCAATAAGAAACTATTCGCCGGATCGCTGAAAGAACCATATATGGCTGAAAACGTCGTCCCACCGGATACCAATACAAAAAGAGCGATTGCCGCAAGCATTAAAACAGTCGCTATCGATGAAAGGATGATATATTTAAACGCCCCTTCCAGAGCCAGGATATTCTTTTTCTTAGCAATAAGCGTAAAAGAAGCGACCGCGGTCACCTCCATAAATACATAAAGCGAAAATATATCGGTTGTCAGTACCGTGGCGTTCATACCGATGAGCAAGATCAATACCAGGTTAATAAAATTAAATCTGCTCACCTCATCAATAATGGTAACCCTGCCGACAAGAAACGCTACAAACGCGACAATCGCGATGGAAAAAAGCATAACCAGCGTTATATGGTCCAACGCCAGTTTAAAGGAAAAAAACGGACCCAGAGGATCGGGAATAGCGCTCCAGAATAAAAAAGGATGTACAAGAACCAGAAACAACTGACTAAAACACACTATTGCCGCCATCCAAAACGCCAGCCGTCTCATAATAACTTTAAACGGCAGATTTAATACTGCGACTATGAATAACGGTAGCAGGATAAGTAATGATAACACTTTTTAAAACCTCCTCATCAACAGCGAACTCCGGAGAAACACCTTTCTCCCCGGTTTATTGTAACGCATAGAATACGACGGCCACAGACCCAATGAGCGCCCAAATAATATAAAGCGCGTAATTACCGTTATGCAGGCTGCGCAAAACGTTTGAACATCTTTGGCTTATGGAAACACAAAAACGGTCATAGACACTGTCAATTGCCCGGTCAATCCACCATCCGACACGGCAGATCGCATGAACTACTCTTAATCCAATATCATACGGGTCCAACAAACGCGCCTCGGCGCGGTCATAAATACCTGATAACACGGGAGCATGACGGATATGTTCCGCGGCTTTATGCCCTCCCCCCATTATTTTGGCGCTGGTAACATGATGGAACAACGCGCCCGCCAATACCAGGACCGTGATCAAAACGATCATCCCATTGCTCGGGAAACCGGAAAAATCAGGGACATTCAACAACTGCACGCTTAGAATAGGCTGAATAAAATGACGCAGCGGAAAAACATTATAAACACCAAAAAGTATACAGCCGCCTGCGATAAGCATCATCGGCACCAGCATCGCCGGGCTTGATTCTTTCACATTTTTATGCGCATCTTTAAGCTGCCCCAGGAATACGGCATGGCCTAATTTCAAAAATGAAGCCGCGGTAAAAAACGCGCCTAAGATCGCCGCTACGTAAAACAAGGCTCCCCGTTCCAGCGCCGCGTCATAAACCATCTCCTTGGAGAAAAAACCATTAAAAGGAGGAACTCCTGAAATAGAAGCCGCAGCCACAAGAAAACAAATAAACGTAACCGGCATCTTCCTCCCCAAACCGCCTAGTTTTTCCAAGTCAGTTGTCCCCGCAGCCTTTTCCACGGATCCAGCGGTAAGGAATAAACAGCTTTTATACATCGCGTGATTGATCATATGGAATAATCCGCCGACAATACCTATCGGCAAACATGTCCCGATCCCTAAGATCATATACCCGACCTGGCTTATCGCGTGGTAAGAAAGTAATTTCTTATAATCTTTCTGGACCAATGCCATCATGACCGCTAAAACTACCGTAATTGAACCGATCACCATCAAAAGCGTGCTCAGCCAAGAATGGGCATTGAGCTTGAACATATCCAATGAGATCCTCGCGAGAAAATAGATCCCCAACAATTTCTCAAGAGACGCGGGTAAAAAAGCCATGAACGGCAGAGGCGCTTGCGTCGCCGCATCAGGTATCCAGCTATGAAACGGCATGCTCCCCGCTTTGGCAATAGCCCCGATCATCAGCAGAACGAACGCAACGCTTCCTATCGTATTGGCAGGCACATATATCTCTGAAATCTTTAACGTCCCGGCAAGATGTCCAGTCAAACCGATGCCAACCATCATACAAAGGTCTGATATGCCGACAATAACCAATGCTTTTACCGCAGTTTTAAAAGCACCTTTATTTCCTATCGCGATCATGCCGAAAAGCGTCAAAAGCAACCCTTCCCAGAAAAACAATAAGAGAATCAGGTTATCTGCCAACACAGCGCCATTTACCAAAGCAAGAGAAAGTAAAAGATATGAATAGAACTGATTCAACTTCTCTTTACTACGCATAAAACTCACTGAATATAAAGAGATCAAGAAACTAAAGAACGCGACAGCCAGCAGGATAAATCCGCTGAAATGATACAGCCTCAGGGAAAACTCCATACCAAAGCCAGCCCAAGGTAAAGACACAACAATATCATGTTTAAATAGTAAAATAGCAAACAAAAAGTTAATAGCAGTAGCAGTAAAAGTGATACCTTCCTTTACTCTCTGGCTTTTCCTCAAAGCAAGCACAACTAAACCACAGAATAAAGGCACATATATAGGTAATAGTAAAATGCTATTTGTCATTTATGCATCACCAGCATCTGTTGAACAACATTTGTTACAACCTGGTTAGGGTAATAAATAAAAATCCCGCCGGCTAAAGATAAAACTGCCAACAGGGCGACACAAAAAACCATTACCGGGTCCCCTTCTTTTGCCTCTGAAGTTTTGCTTTCTCCTAAGAAAACCATAGTAAATACTCTCAGAAGATAAAGTATCGTTAAGAATGCTCCGAATAAAAACATGCCCGCAAGAAAAAGATGCCCGCCTTGTAAGGCTCCAGCCATAACCATATATTTACAGAAAAAACCTCCAAAGGGAGGAATCCCCATGACTGAAAAAGCGCAAAACAAGAATGATATCGCGGTTACCGGCATAGTTTTTGCCAAGCCACCCAATTGAGTGATATCTTTAATCTTAGTATTTTGCTCCACAATACCCGCGCATAAAAACAGCCCAGCTTTCGCAAGCCCATGCATAAAAATATATAATAATCCTCCTGCGATACCTACTTCATTACCAATGGAAAGCCCCAGAAAAATAAACGCGATCTGGCTGATCGTAGAATACGCGATGATCCTCTTTAGATCAGTATCGATCAATGCCGCAGCGGCCGAAACGATAGCGCTGATACCTGCTATAAACGGAATAACAGAATGCCAATAATCAAGAAGCGGGATCGTCACCACAAACAAACGGGCAAAGGCATAAACGCCTATTTTGACTAAAACTGCCGCGTGAAGCAGCGCGGTCACCGGTGACGGCGCAACGCCGGCATCAGGAAGCCAGGTATGAAACGGCAAAGTCGCTGATTTAGAGAATATACCGATCAGAATTAATCCAACGGCAAGAGTTGAAATAGGCTCTCCCTTAAAACGTTCGTGGATAACCGCAAGGTCAAACGACCCGGTTTGTTGATAGATCAACGCAAATCCCAGCAACATCATAAGAGCGCCGAATATGGTGACCAAAAACGATTTATCCGCCTTTAAAACATCTGTCTTTGCCCTGAAAAAACCAATCAAGCGCCAACTCGCTATAGCGGTTATTTCCCAGAATATATAAAGGAAGATCAAATTCCCCGCGTAGATAAGCCCCATCATCGCGCCCAGGAATAAAACCACCATCATATAATATTCATTCTGATTATCATAATGGCTGATATACCCAAATGAATATATAACAATGATCGCGCTGATCAAGGAAGATACCACCGCCATAAAAACAGCCAGCGCGTCAGCATGAAAAATAAAATTAAAACCCAAAGGCAGGATACGGATCGAGGTAACATCCCTGCCGTTTAAGACAAAAGCCGCCAGGGCAAGAGAAATAGCCAGCGGAAACACAACAAGCAGCAATGCCAGGATGTTTCTTACTGGTTTAGAAAACTTCCCAACCAACGGTAATATAAAAGCCCCTAGTAAAGGGGCCAGGACTGCTGATAGTATCATGATATTAATCCGCCGCTTAAAAAGCCGCTAAAAATAAAAATGCCTTCTAGCATATTGCACCAGAAGACATCTTTGTCTATAGCTTAGTTCTATGTTAGTTTTACTCGGTTACTACGAAACCGTAACAGAAGAAATTTACCATAAATTCTTGAATTTGTCAAATAAAATTACGCGCCTGACAGGAATTAAGCTCCATACATGCTTTATCCAGCGCAATCACTCCGTAGCCCTACCATCATTTTACCTGTCAGAGGGCGTAGGAGGACGAACCATAACCTTGAAATAAAAAGCGCGCCTGACAGGAATCGAACCTGTAACAACTTGCTCCGTAGGCAAGTGCTCTATCCAATTGAGCTACAGGCGCATGAATCTTACCTAAAATTCGCGAATTCTAATTATACCTATTTTTCATTATGCTGTAAAGCAGGATTTTATCCTAACCGGCTTTTGTTTGGGAAAGACTGAATAAATAAGGATAGTTTTATGTTATTTTGAATTTTTGAAATTAATCGTCTTAACAATATGATCAAAGGCCTTATTAAACCGGGAAAACTCTTTATCCACATTCTGATATCTGATAGTATAAAATTTATCATTGATCTTCACAAGCACTATTTTCTCCTGGATTGGCGCCAATTGGGCATCCATACGGTAAAATTTATCCAACATTCTATACGATATCACAAAAGTAACGGCATCGTGCCCTAAAGCCTGAGCCTTTGCGCGCGACAATACCTTCATATCCTGAAGTTTCTTTCTTTTCTCCAGCAAATCATCCGCAAAAGCTTCAATATTCAATGTTTGGAGCTTAAGCTGAGCACTCTCCTGCACCATAAACACAATGCCGGCTTTAATCGATTTATCTTTTCTCTCCGGCTCATAGAAAGTGACTTGCGCGTAACTCCCCTTTGCCCCCCGGCTTTCACTGAACATCCAGCCGGAAATATAGTCCATAGTAACATTTAATTCCGTGTCTTTGCTGGAGTATCTTTCATATTTCATGTTTCCAGAACAACCATAGAAAGTAACCATAGAAATCACCCCTATCACTAAAACGATCTTCAGCATACCTTTCATTATTTTCTCCTGGCAATCAATATTCCGGTAACATTTGGCCGGTATATACAAACCGGATCGTGTTTTTCATGAAATCTTCGCCCTGCGCATACGCGGATGCCCAATTATCCATATTCGTATCTGTCTTATCCCCTTTTACTTCATCCCACACCAATATCATGTTCTCAAAAGCGTGATATTCCTGGTCGATAGAATTCCCAGGGATATGAAGGTCAGCTAAAGTAAGTTCAGGATGCAGCGCTAAAGTACTATCGATCCATTCTTGCGGATTGTACTCGTAATCTGCATGTGTCGCTTCATGAGCAATAAGGGAGGCAATCGCTTCATCAGGAGTCCCGGACTGAAGCGCCTGATTTACATATATGGTATTTGCACTATCCCCCACCAAAAAGCCATGACATCTGAAGACAAACCATATTGCGTGAAATCATCAAATATCACTGAGATAGCTTCATCTTGGATCAAAGCATATTCATCTGCGCCGGAAGCTGAACTCTGCAATATATTTAAAGCTATTGAAATACTGGCATTTTCTTCAGAGCCCCCGCCGCCGCCATCATCAGCACCATCATCAGCACCGCCGCCACCGCCCGAACTCCCTCCCCCGCCGCCACCACCGCTACTGCCGCCGCCAGGGTCGCTTCCGCTAGTACCATTGCCTCCGGAGGTGCTCCCTCCTCCACTCACTACACCACCTCCACTCGAGGTTGTCCCGCTATCATCGGCTCCACTGCTACTACTTCCACCCCCGCCGCCGCTGCCGCCAACGTATGGCCCCGAAGGCAACACTTCACCCCCGCCATTCATCACAATAACGCTTGAGTCAGTATTAACGCTATTCGAATCTATATCACGGCCGATACGTTTGGCTATGACAACAAAATCATCATCAGTTACATTTACTACCCTATATTCATAATAGTGCGGCCGTATACTTAATTCCAAAAGTTTATTAATCTCTTCGGTATTATCTGCCGCCACAAAAGAACCTGACTCTACTTTGTGAGCCTTCTCCGCATCGCGAATCGCCTTAATGCTTACAATCGCATCAGTTTTAATCGCTTTATTGGTAATATGAATATATGAATAAAAAACACCGGCAGCTAAAACAGCAATAATGGCGACTGCTACTGATAATTCTATGAGATTAAACCCTCTTCTCGTATGCACCTTACTCCTCTTTTTGCTTGGTTTTTACAAGCTTTTCCAAACTATCAAGGGCGTTATGGACTAATGTATCTTCAGGGCGCAAGGATAAAACTTTTTTCCATTTTTCCTGTGCCTGCGCGTAATCCCGGTTTTTTGCATATATAACACCTAAATTATAGAGCGCCCCTGTATTATTCGGCTCTAAAGCGACCACTTTTTCGTATTCTCCCATAGCTAAATTAAACTCATCATCCCGCATATAAAGGTCCGCCAGGTTATTATGCGCTTCAGCCATTCCGTAATTCTCTTGTATCGCCCGGATATAAAGATCCTTTGCTTTCGCAAAATCTTCCTTTTGAGCGTATATACTTGCTAAATTATTGTAAACCTTGGCATCAGCCAATTGATGCTCAATAAGGAATTGGTAATCATTAATCGCTTTCTCCAACTCCCCTATTCTTTGGTTTAAAAGCGCGCGCAAATAATGGACCTGCCGGTTATCACCATAATAGCGCAATAAGGAATCGCACAATTCCCCGGCTTTCTGGTAATTTTTCTGCCTTATATGCTTTTCTATATCCTTTAAAGCCGTTTTATAGTCGTATGATACGCCAGAACTGTCATCGCTGAATATTGTACCTCTCTGTTGAGAGGCGCCGTCATCCTTTTTATTTAATATCTGTTTGATCCCGATATACTCCTGGCTGATCGAGAGTATTTCTCCTTCAAGAGCTTGCGAATCTTTTGAAGAAACTTTTTCCGCATGCCCGGCAAAAGGATAACCCCATACTGCCAGCAAAAACAACACACGAATACTCAACCCAAAAAACTTTATTCTCATATTTACCTACAAAGGGTTAGATCTTTTTCACAAACACTAATTGTACCACTAAAATAAAAAAACCTCCATCAAAAAAAAGGAGGGAAAGAAAAAACCTTAATTTACGCCACCCGATTGCTCCAGGCCACAAGCGTATCTTTAAGTTGATTTATATTGATTGGTTTGGTAATAAAATCATTCATTCCGGATGCAAGCGCTTTATCCCTATCTTCTTTCATCGCCGCGGCGGTCAATGCGATAATCGGGATATCTTTACTAATCTGCTTACGGATAACCTCTGTTGCCTCTATTCCTCCCATAATCGGCATCTGAATATCCATCAACACCATATCAAATGTCTCGTGCGAAAGCTTCTCAATTACTTCTTTACCGTGAGACGAGATTCCCACGCGGCATCCGAATTTTTCGAGAATAGTCGTAATCAATTTTAAATTTACGATATTATCTTCTGCCACCAAAACACGTAAATCTTTTAAGGTCAATTCTTCAGCATCATGCCGCGTAATAATATTCCTGGTTTGCCGTTTATCTCCGAAAACAGCCTGAATAATCCGCACAAAATCCCTTTTGATAACCGGCTTAACAACATACGCGTCAAAACCGCATTCTTGCGATAACCGTGAGGTGCCCGGGACAACATCGCTTGTCGCTGCGATCAACTTGACAGCTTTATATTGATCGTTCTTGCGAATCTCTGTTGCAAAGGTATAACCATCCATACCCGGCATCCGTATATCGGAAATAATAACATCGGGTAATTCAGCCTGCAGAGACAACCAATTCAATGCCTCAAGCGCGCCAGTGGCGCGAAAAACCACCTGCATCATTTGTTCTTGACAAAAAGATGCGATAATATAACGCGAATGCTCATTATCATCAATTATCATCACTTTCTTGCCCCGCAATGTATCCAGAGGCGCAAGCGTGATCTCTTTTTCACTCATATGAGGGGCCTTGCGCAGAGAAAGCGTAAAAATAAAGTCACTGCCTTTGCCAGGTTCAGACTCAACCCAAATCTTTCCTCCCATCAATCCCACCAGATTCCTGCATATATACAACCCAAGGCCGGTTCCGCCGTATTTGCGCGTCGTCGAAGTGTCTGCCTGAGTAAACGCGTCAAAAATATCCGACTGTTTTTCTTTTGGTATACCGACACCGGAATCCTTCACCGAAACTCTTATCGAAAGAAAATCTGAGGTTCCCGGGGAGCTGGATTCATCCAGCTTTACAGAAATTGTTATCTCTCCGGTCTCGGTAAATTTTATCGCATTACCCAAAAGATTAAGGATAATCTGCCGGATACGCGTCGGATCTCCTTGAAATCCAATCGGGATATGCTCATCAAAATTATAAAATAACTCAACTTCTTTACCCTTCAACTTTGAACTCACGATACGAATAACATTTTCAACCAAATTCATCAAGTTGAAATCAATGGTTTCCAGTTTAATCTCCCCTGCCTCAATCTTGGAGATATCCAAAATATCATTGATCAGCGTCAAGAGCACTGAACCGCTTTCATTGATAGTCGAAAGATAATCCCGCTGCATATCATCAAGGATCGTGCCTTTTAACAATTCGGAAAATCCAATGACAGCGTTCAAAGGAGTGCGGATCTCATGCGACATATTGGCTAAAAATTCACTTTTTGCTTTAGAAGAGCTCTCCGCGATGACCTTTAATAAAAGTGCTTTTTCACGCTGTTCAGTAATATCACCCATAATATTCATGAGTGCCCGCTTGGAATCTTCCAGTTCTTTTTTTTGTATCCGCAATTCCTCTGTTTGACTTAAAAGTTCTAATTCCGCCTTTTTACGTTCAGAGGCTTCTAAAGTAAGCGCAATCGTATCTACTATCGAAGCCGCAAAATTTTCTTCTTCCAACGACCAGT
Source organism: Candidatus Omnitrophota bacterium (assembly GCA_041662125.1). Taxonomy (GTDB): domain Bacteria; phylum Omnitrophota; class Gorgyraeia; order Gygaellales; family Profunditerraquicolaceae; genus JBAZTA01. The sequence continues at coordinate 472,801 of JBAZTA010000001.1, forward strand.
TCTTTATGGTTTCTGTTTGTTCAATGGACAAAACCCCCATCAACACACCTCGCAATCGTATCGGAACATCAAGCAACGAAACGATATTAAAAGGCAATAAATATTTTTTGCTTAATTCTTCCGTGCGGGCATCATTAGAGGCATCATGCACGGCAATAATACGATTAGTTCTTAAAGACTCAAAATACAACTGATAATCTTTAACAAGGCGCTCATCTTTTTTTCCATGCGCATGGCTCTGGCGCGAATAAAAATCCACACAAACAAGCGTCGTTTGATCATGGCTAAACATCCAGATACTCACGCCTGCGGCTCCTAAGGTCTCGGCAACGATTTCGGTTATCCGCTTTACATCACTCGTTTGATCAATAAACTCTCTGCGGGCTAATTGCAACAAAACAGATTGGAACATAATAACCCGCTCAATACGGCTCCGCTCAGCCTCCTCGAGCAACTTACGCTCAGCGACTTCTTTATCGAGATTACGGATAGGGGTCAATGTCTTACTTAACGTTAACGTCATCTTATTGACATAATCCGCAAGCAATTCAATTTCATCGCCGGATTTTATTTCGATTTGGTTGTCAAAATTACCCTCTGAGATATGCTGGACTGCGTCATAAAACTTTTTTATCGGTCGAACTATACCCTCCGCAAAAACATAACTAACAGGAATGGATATAACCATTAAAATCAATGCGACCAGCAACATCTGTAAAATTAATTTTCGCAAAATCTGAAACTCCTGGCGAGCATCTTCCTTGATCACAACTCCCCAAAACTGATTATTTGCCAGAAGAAAAAGGTTATCAATTTCTGCATACGCCAGATACATCTTATCGCTTTCTTTCGTGTGATTCAGGATGAGGAATTTTTTTGGAGAGTTAAGCAATTGCTTAAAATTAACGTCAGAGGAAATCATTTTATGTTCAAGTTGCGCATTCTGGCTAAACATGACTTCACCGTTTCGGTCAACAAGGGAAGCGTACCTAACCTGGCTTATATTCACATTATTCAAAGAAACAAGAAATTCATTCGCATTGATCTCTGCCATCCCAACACCAATAACTATATTTGACTTATCAAAAATCGGAATTGCAAAAGAAATCATTTTTTCCAGCGAAAATTGATTGTATTTGATCTGACTGATAAAAACCCGGCCGGCGCCGTTGTTATACGCCTGCTTCCACCAAACCTTATCTCCCTGGTAATAATCAAGCGACGACCGAGAAGAAGCAACTAACCCGCCAAACCGGTCGGTTATCACAATTTTTCTCACAGCAGGTACTTTCTCCATTATATTGCTTAAATTCCCCTGCGCTTGGGCTTCCAAATAACGATTAACCAAAGGGTCATATCCCTGTAATGTTGCCCATGTCCTATTAAGTTCCACAAAAAGCTTTTCTCGTTCCTGCGCGGGCAATAATTCTAAAAGATAATTATATTCTTTAATTTCTTTTATCCAGATCGCTGCCTGAAAATATGATTTCAAATCGTTTATCCGGTCATCGAAAACGTGACTCAATGATTCTGAAAGTAAATTCGCCATTTTCGCGCGGTCATCCTGTATTGTATTCTGCAAAAAAAGGAAACCCCAAAAATAGCACACCAAGAGCGCCAGCACCATTACTACCAGTATGACAATAGTCATCAACAAAGTAACCTTAAACCGGATGCCTCTCTTATATTGCTTTTTCTGCATTATTTTCTCTCTCCTAACGCAACACCACAATTGCCTCTTTCTGCTTCGAGACACTTAATCTTCTCTTTCAATTCAACCATTTTTAATTCTCTGTCTATAGCAAATTTGTTAAATTTTTCCAGCTCAAGAACCTTATGCTTGAGCTCTTCTTCCATCAGCTTTTGATCAGTAATGTCTTCCCCGGAACTTATCGAAGCGATAATTTTACCCTCTTCATCTCGCAGTTCGTTGCTATACCACGCAATGATCCGCGTTGCGCCTGTTTTAGTCAAGACCTTATTTTTATAGCTAACCACACTTGCCGTTTCTCCCGACATAATTTTAACAAAAACGCCCTTAATTTCCTCCCGTATATCCGCGGGAATAAACATATCAAACCAGTTTTTTCCAATAATCTCTTTCTGAGGATACCCCAAGACTTCACATCCTTTTTTATTAATCAGGCTTATTGTTTGGTCACGATTTATAATGATGATAATAGTCGCGGCAATATCAAGATAATTTTGAGCCTTATCGCGCTCTTTACGCAACGCTATCTGTTCATTTTTCAATATATACTGAGATTGATTTAATTTTCTATTCAAACTGACCATATGAATAATAACAAAGATCATGCCTGCCAGAAGTATGAATACAGCCACTATCCCGTACCAATACGTTTTTAATACGTCCCGCAAAGAAATTTTTCCAAAATCTTTGTACACCCCTACTTTTAATTCCTTCATACAGTCATGAACAAGCTGATAATTTGAAGGGACGGTCCAGCCTACATATTTTCCGGTAACAGCCGCGATATCATCCGGCTTTATCGAAAGCAGCGTCCTGGCGACGTACTCAGCAACCTCAGCAGGCGCGTGTTTTAATTTCGCGAAAGGCCATTCAGGATATAAGGAGGTACTGTGAAAAAACGGCACTTCATCGCTGCCTTGCCACCAGCCTTTTATTTCATTTAAAATACGCACTTTCTCGATATCTATTTTTCCTTCGGCTGCCATACGTTCAAGTATAGTTGAATTAACACTTCCGGCATCAGCTTTACCGCTTAACACAGCATATACAACTTTATCATCCGTTTCTCCAAAACGTAACGACTTAAAATCAGTTGCCGGATTAATTCTATGGGCTTTAAGTTCACGCCATGAGGCAAGCCAACCGCCGAGAGAATCCATATGCACCGCCATAAACGCCTTATGCCTGAGGTCATTAAGATTTTTAATATTCTTGTGTTCCATCCTTGTAAAGATCACGCTGCTTAACACCGTATATCCTTTATTCAAATACCGGTTCTTCAATGTCGCGATGCGCTGAGCTCCATAAAAACCCTCGAGTTCTACATACACAGCCGGGTCAGTAATAATAAAATCAATTTGTTTCTGACGCACAGCCGGAAATATTTGATTAAGCTCAAGCGGGACAATAATAAAAGAAATGCCGTTTCCTCTATCAGTCAGGTCCTGCGCTGTATTTTGCCACTGCTTTAAGCAGGCATCTTTACCACGTGTCGCTAAAACCCCGATCTTATATTGAACATCAGGTTTTTTATTGTTGGCCTGCGCTTCAACCTGCCGTATAAATAGAAACAAACATAAACTCAATACCACACCAACTATTACGCTTTGCTTTCGACACTTCATGGAATACCCTTGATTTTAAACGCTAATCTTTATCTTTGCTCCACATATTTATTTTATCGGCATTTCCGACGATTTCTTTAAAAGAAAGACATAATTAATTTGATTCAAACCAGAAAAAATACTTTATGGATATTTTGGCAATTACTTTTTAGAAATAAAAAGCCGTCTTTTTTGAAAAAGACGGCTTCAATAATTACAAGCCCAGAGTAAAAAAACTTTTATCCACACACAAAACATATTGGAAATAAAAGACTTACACTTCTATTATTCTAGATCACACCCCCCTCATGACTTCATTAATTCAATTTTATTCTTATATGAAATGAACTTAACCAGCTCAAACCACATAACACTCAATATCCCGGCACTCAACGCGATCAAAAGGTCAATACCATGCAATACTTCGAAATGAAACGATTTCCTAAAGAACGGGACATAAACGACTAACCACAAAAATGATACTGCGCCGGCTATAACCCAAAGTAACGCTTTATTTGCAACTACCAGAGAAGCGACAATGCTTCTTGACCACGAACGATTAGTAAGAATAAGGCATAAATTTGAGATAATCAAAGTAACAAACGCTAACGTACGCGCAGTCCCCACTGTTTCTCCAAGCCGAAGGCTCAGTTGAAATACGAACGCGACCACAACCAAAGAAAACACCCCCTGCAGGAAACTTAAAATAAATAATCTTTTACTAAACAATACACTTCCTTTTTGGCGCGGAGGCCTGCGCATAATATTTTTTTCTTCTTCTTCAGACTCAAACACAACAGAACAAGCAGGATCAATAATAAGTTCGAGAAACACAATGTGCACAGGATAAAGAATAAGCGGCCAGCCGGCAAGCACCGGGATCAAAGAGATTCCCGCGATAGGGACATGGACACTGATAATATATGCCATGGCTTTCTTTAAGTTATCAAAAATACGCCTGCCCATGCGCACCGCCTCAACAATAGAGGAAAAATCATCTTTTAAAAGAACCAGGTCAGAAGACTCGCGAGCAACATCCGTTCCCCGTTCCCCCATCGCCACCCCGATATGCGACGATTTTAAGGCCGGCGCGTCATTAACACCATCTCCTGTCATTGCGACAACTTCATTATTTTCTTTGAGCGCCTCGACAATTAATAATTTCTGTTCCGGAACAACACGCGAGAAAACATTAACAAAAGAGATACGTTTTTTAAGTTCTTCACGGCTCAAAAGCGCCAGCTCCTCTCCCGTGATCACGTAATCATAATTCTTAAGGCCGATCTGCTTGCCGATATTCTGCGCGGTTGCCGGATAATCACCCGTGATCATTACCACGCGTATGCCTGCCTGATAACATTCTTGTATTGCCAAAGGAACGCTTAAGCGGATAGGGTCAGCTAAACCGATGAGCCCGAGAAAAGTAAAATTAAAATCATGCTGTGATACGGGAAGTTTTTCCTTATCGACAAAAGCCTTGGCAACACCTAAGACGCGAAGGCCTTCCTGAGCCATAACCTGGATCTTATCGGAAAGCGATTGCCGTTCTTTTTCGCTTAAATGGCATAAATCAGCGATTGCCTCAGGAGCTCCTTTAGCGGAAACGACAAACCCACGGCCATCAGGAGTCTTCCAGACATGCGACAATGCCATGATCTTCTGCGAAAGCGGGTATTCTTCGATCAACGGCCAATTTTCATGGATATGTTCGGTGTTAAACAACGTCTGATAACCCAAATCTTTTAATGCTTTATCCATAGGATCAAAAGGATCCTTCTTACTGGCCAAAATACCGTATTCCATTACCTCATGGAACTCATCAGCAAGGCAAGAGTTCACTCCTAAAGATACATCGCAAAAATGCGTGCCGTTAAAGATCTTTTTTACCGACATCTTATTTTGCGTCAGGGTCCCTGTTTTATCGACACACAAAACAGTAGCAGAACCCAGCATTTCAACCGCCGAAACTTTCCGTGTTAAAACATTTTTCTTTGAGATCCTCCAGGCACCCAAAGCAAGGAATATCGTCAGAACAACAGGAAATTCTTCGGGTAACAGCGCCATTGCCAACGTGATCCCTGATAAAATCCCTTTAAGCCATTCTCCGTTTATAAAACCGTATATAAGAACAACTATAAAACAAAGGATAATGGCAATGACAAAAATTATTTTGACCAATTTTCCGGTTTCCTTCTGTAACTGTGTGGGTTCACTCCCTATTGACTGAAGGACTTTGCCGATCTTGCCCATCTGAGTATGGCTTCCTATCGCGATGACCCGGGCAATACCCTGCCCATGGACAACAAGGCTTCCTGAATAAAGATACGGCAGGTCATCCCCTCCCGGGCGGCTGCCCGTTAAATCTAATTTTTCCGACGGCAGTTTACGCACCGGTACCGACTCTCCTGTCAACAACGACTCATCAACCGAAAGGTTTATCCCCCATAACAATACAGCATCGGCAGGGATCCTGTCGCCTTCTTGCACGATAACAATATCATCGTTTACCACTTCCTTCCCGGAGATCCTTTTATGCACACCTTCCCGTATGACCAACGCGCGAGGGCTGGAGAGGTCCCGTAACGCTTCTATGGCTTTTTCGGTTTTTCCTTCCTGATAAATAGTAATGCCCATAACGACAAAAACAAAACCCAAAAGCAACATCGCCTCTCCCATATCCCCTAAAATCAGATATATTGCCCCGCAAGCTACTAAAAGCAGGAACATCGGCTCCTTAAAAACTTCGACAATGATCTTTAAGAACCCCCTCTTTTTCGATGACGGTAATTCATTATACCCGTCTCGTTTTAGCCGTGCCACAACATCAAGTTCTGAAAGGCCTTTTAAATTTTGTAATGCGCTATCTGAAAGCATACTGTCTACTCCTTCTTTCGGACCTTAACCGAAACCCTTAAATAACCACGGCCTTGTTTAAAATGATCCGAAACAGAGTGCCGTTTCCTCTTACCAACTCAATTTCTCCCAACTGCCCTGCCAAAGTAGCGACTAATTCAAGGCCGAGAGTCTTAACGGAAGAAAAATCAATATCAGCAGGTAACCCCACGCCGTCATCGCTAAGAATTAATACATAGTGCTGTTGCGAATCTAAACTACACTCAATCCTGACATTCCCCTTCCTCTGCTCAGGGAAAGCGTATTTAAAAGTATTAGTTATCAGTTCATTAATGATCAAACCGCAATGCAACACTTGATTAATATCCAAGACAACCGCCTCGCCAATAAGGATATGGATCGTTATCTTATCGGGATCAACACTAAATGAGTCTGTGATATTCCCTACGAGGCTGGTAACATAGTCCTTAAAATTAATCCTTACAAAATCACTGGATTCATACAGCTTTTCATGCACCAGGGAAATAGAGCGTATCCGTAAACAGCTTTCCCTGATAATTTCTCTGAACCGCTCATCATTGAACTTACGCAGCTGAAGATTAAAAAGGCTGTTGATTATCTGCAGGTTATTTTTAACACGATGGTTTATTTCCCGCAACAGCAGTTCTTTTTCCTGCAATGATTTCATTATCTTTGCTTCAGAAAACTTACGTTCAGTAATATCATGAGCAGTGCCAAATACCCCTAACGACTTGCCGCTTATCCCGCGTACAATTGCGGCATGGACCGAAATATTACGGATTTCTCCGTCACTATGGAGAATGCGGCACTCCATATCGAAATAAGGCTCGCCCCCCAAGCTTAAAGCGTCTTCAATCTTAATGTTAAAAGACTGCCGGTCGTCAGAGTAAATAACTTCCTGAAATAATGCAAACGTAGGTTTAACATTACGCGGCACATCCATAATTTTAAACATTTCTTCTGACCACAAAACTTCCCAGGTAACCAGGTTAAAGCTCCAATTACCGACTTGAGCAAGCCTTTGAGCCTCAAGAAGTATAGCCTCATTATTGACTAAGAGATTCGTAAAATCATTAACACTGCGTTGATATAAGAAAATACTCAAGATCAGTAAAGACAGAAAACACGTCAATCCAATAAATGGCAGCCGGTGCATCGCCACGCTGTATTTGATTAAATGCGTATCCACATCAATACCAACTATCGCCACCAATTCATGAGTGACAAAGTCATAGACAGGGACAAACCCGGAGATAAAATTACCCCACGTATCCTTATACGGCCCCACGACCTTTGATGCTGGCGATTCAAATAAGGCATGAAGCTCCAGAGGGGCATCATCATAAGGGTCTCCCGGCACTGCATGGTCCTGAGAATCTTCAGCAATAGAATCAACCATAAAAAAAATCTTACCGTCTTTCTTTCCCATAAGGTAAATCCAGCGAATATCAGAAATCGCTTGTTCAATCTGCACAAGCTGCTGCCGTAAACGCGCATAATCAGGATTGTCCTTCTCATCAGCAGGAGTCCCGGATAAATTACGGATACGGATAGGATTTATCGCTCCTGCAGTAGCTTTAGTCAAATTAAGCAAGTAATTACGCTGCCGGGTTTCTTCTCTTTTACCGCCCCATTCAATGCAAACCCAGCCGCTTATAAAAACAAAGAACAACAGAATCCCCATCCAAAGCACGCTACGGTCTATTTGCCTGATTTTTTTAATACCTATTGCAACCTGACGCCAAGATTGAGAATACCTCCAAATGCCTATCGTCATCAATAAAACAATAACGCCGCGGCACAACTGAACAGGTAAACCTACAATCGCGAAAAAAGAATTATTATTAATAACAGCGGCTATTGGAAAAGAAGATTTAGGGACAATAAGGCCGCCGAATAGTGCGTAACATAGCAAAGTAAAAGCTATATAAGAAAGCGGCCGGCTTCCGATAGGTTGTGACCGTGACACCTTGTAAACCACCCATGCCGTCCCTATCCCCCCCATGAAACATAAAGAATAACGGACCGTATCATTTAATCCCGGAATTCCGGCAGGCGCCCCTAAGGGGATAAACAGGCATAAAAGAAAATATATCCATCGTCCGGGGCGTTTCCCGGCACATGATACAAAACTAGACCTCCCAAATTCAATAAGCAGCAAAAAAGAAATAGCCAGAAAAACAAGCCTGGCCTTTATTAAAAGAGGGTTCCCCGCGAACCCTACAGAAAAAAGCTCCAGCCATTCATACGAACCGTGCACAAGGCAGAAAAACATCAGCCATTTCCATTTAAGATGATACTTTTCCTGCCGGATCACTATCCAACAAAAGACAGCGCACAAAAAGAAAGCAAACCCGTAGAACAAATAAATATAATCCAACTGGTTATTTAAGAATGTTCTCATGATTTCTTTGATTATCTATGGATTTAGAAAAAAACAATAAATTCTGGGCAATAAGGGAAAGTTACGGTAAGAAAGAATACTATTTCCAAGCAACGTTCCAAGGCTTGATTTTAACAACAGGTATTACTGATATTATACCTTGCCAGGTGGGAATTAAAAGGGTTATTTTAGTGTAAGTCCGGACACCCTTTTGGAGTGGTAATGTATTCTTGGGATTAGAGTTAGAATTCATGGCGTTTGATATTTATAGATTCCACGTAGAATTCTTTATCCATTTTAATAGTAATATTCGCGCTGCCGCAGGAAGGACAGGCAAACACTTTTTTCTTGATCATAACCCTACGGTGACAGGTATTACACACTAAGGGCAGCGCTAACGCCAGAACCTTAAGCGATACACCTTTAAGATCCCTTCCTTTAGATAATTCCTTAAAAGCTGCCTGCAAATTCCCGGAAGAAACATGGCTCAAAGGACTTAAACGGACATTGACCGTAACCTGAGCCAAAGCCGTCTTTTCGCTCAACGTTTCTTCCAGAACCGTGAATATTTGATGCATGAATCTTGTTTCGTGCATAAAAACCTTATTACTTTCTCGAATGTTTTTCAAAAAAATCCCAAATCACCTCATTGGCGTCAATATCTCTGCTTGTTTTCCCGACAAATTTTTCGTTGAGATATTGATATCCGCTCGGCCAGGTATGCCCCCCGCCTTCAACAGCATAAAGGATTATTTCTGTCGACTCTTTACCGTTACCATATACTTCTTTCCTGATCCGAGTGCCGTCGTGCGGATCCCGGTCAGGCTCCTGAGTAATAACTGCCATTGGCGAACAGTTATTATGGTTTATCCAGAACCTGATAGTCTGAGATGTTGATAACACTTTCCCAAACTTCTTGAATCCCAAGGGGCCGGAAATATCCTCTCCTGCCCATGGCATAAGGGGATCCTCGACATTATTGATAGCTAATACTGAGATCGGCATTGATGGCAAACAGGCAGCACATAAGTTTTGCGGGATATTGCCGGTAACCGGGGCAATAGCAGTTATCTTTTCAGATAACTGGCAAGCAAGGCGGTAAGACATCATTGCTCCGTTTGACATTCCTGTAACATAAACCCGTCTTGGGTCAATATTAAATTCTTCAATTAAATGATCGATCAATGCCGATATGAACCCGACATCGTCTATATTCTCCCGATGCGCCCGGTATCCTGTTTCTTGAGCGCTCCTGCCGTCATTCCAATTCTTTTCTATCCCGTCCGGGTAGGCTACAATAAAGCCTTTTTTATCTGCCAACGCATTAAACCCGCCAAGCGTAAGTTTAATCATATGTTTAGCTGTCCCACCGCCTCCGTGTAAAGCAATTACAAGCGGCATTGATTTAGTTTTATCATAGGAGGGTGGTATATAAATAAGATAGGTGCGTTTAAGCCCTGAAAAACGTATTGACCCGGGAAAAGTCATAGCAGAAGCATCGCCGGATAAGTTATGCATAAAAAAGAAAGCCAAAGCGAATAAAACAAGGACTATTTTTTCTTTAATATTCTTCATTGATCGTTACCTGCCTCTTTGGGCCGCCAGATGGAATACGCTGCGTAAACCGTACAGCCACTTATCAGTATAATAAATCCCCACGTATAGCTGAAATGCAATCGAGGCGAGATAACCCTATATATACCGCCCAGACCAAATAATATAAAAATAACTGCTGATATCCATTTTATTGCCTTCTCAGGCATATGTTTTCGCATCACAACACCGATCGCTATACCAAGAGCATCCGTTATAACCATGCCCAAAGTCGTACCCATCAGCACATAAAGCATATTCTGGTATTCAACCGCAAGGCTGATTGTGGCAAGCTGTGTCTTATCTCCCATTTCAGCCAGAAAAAACGCGATACCGACGGTTATCACGGGGCCAAACCGGCTTTCCTTTTTATCTTCTCCTTCAAGTTTGTCTCCACGGATAGTCCATAAACCAAAGATTATAAACGAAAAAGCCGCGACAAATGAAATGATATCTAAGGGAATAACGGTAGTTAAAAAATGCCCGACTCCTACTGCAAGAGCGTGGTTAAGAAGTGTGGCGAGGAAAACTGCGAGCAGAACTTTGCCAGGGCTATATCGGCTCGCAAAAGCCATTGCCAGGAGCTGAGTCTTATCTCCCATTTCCGCTAATACGACAAACAAAAAAGATGCGATAAATGCCGTCATACTTTCCACACCTTTTTATTAAAAGTAGTTTGGTTAAAGTTCGTAACTACTTAACTATGAACTCCTGCTGGATGGCGAGCTATATTTAATAAACAAACCCAGAGCCACGACCAGGATCAGGAACGTTACGCTATTAGCCAGAATTATCACAAAATTATTGAGATGGATCCCGTAAATCAACCAGAGAAAAACTCCAACCATAAACTGTAGAATAGCCAGCAAACTAAGGTCTTTTACAGATTTAGTGCGGTAAATCTTAATTACCTGCGGCAGAAAACCAAACATGGTTAAGAACGCCGCTGAAAAACCAATGACTTCCCAGAACATAGATTTCCTCCCAATGTCTCGTATAATCACTATTAATTACGTACAACGTCTACGATATCTATAATACTACGATACGATATTCTTGGATAGATAAGTTTTAGATACGGTTTTTTTATTTCTTTCTGGAAACTTTAATCAGCTGCACCTGCGGCAAGCCTATATCCTTATTTATGACTATTTGCGAAGCGCCTTTTATTTCTTCAGTTTCCACGAAAGTCAGATCATGGGTATCGTCTACAACATATCTTTGAATAACCAGAGTATCTGCATCTTTCCAGGGAAGATTTTTTATATTAAGCGAATAATTTTTATAAACTTTGGCGTCTTTGGATTGTAATTCATGCTCCGGTAACTGGAGCGCTGGAGGGAGAAGGTTTTCAGATACCACAAACGGCGGAGGTTTAGGCTGAGTCAGATGCGGCAGCAAAGAATACTGGTCATAACCAGCAATTACAACGGTCAGGGAATCATTATCTCTTGATTTTCCCGCGGCTACCCCGAAGGTCTCAAAATTACTTCCCTCCTGTTCAATCTGGACCGTGTCCATTAAATTATTGAAAGCCTGATGGGCAAAATAAACCGGTTTCTTCGTTCCATCAGCCTTAATCCACAGAAAGTTAGCGATGTTTTCAGTGTCACACGAAGGCCCTCCGAAATCGATAACCATCCATACTCCGCGGTCAGCTAAAAAAAGCATGGCTAATATGTTATGCGCCGCTTTCCAGGCCATATCCATTTCCGGATAAGGCTGGTCATTGGGAACCATCAAAGCTCGTATATCAAGCTCAGTAACAGCTAACTTAGGATTTAATCCGGGATAACTTTTAAGTATTTCTTTGACAGAATTTAACCCTTCAATATAGGGCTTTATCGCTGAGGAATAGCAGTGGTAAGGAAGGAAATCCAAAGGCACTTTATTTTTGTCAACGTACTCGATGAATCTTTGTATCCATATCCTGCTGCCGGCATTAGCAAAGCCTAATCCGCCTACCATTGCATCAGGCTTGTTTAGCTTGATGTAGTTGGCAAAGATGGCATAATTTTTGAAAAGATCTTCCATTGTGCCATCCCAAAAAGGGGTAAGCCCTTCGGGAAACCCGCCAGGAGGAGGTGGTAAATCCGGTTCATTGGCAAATATAAAATATTTTACGTCGAAACCCGGATACATTTTCTTAAGCGTATCGATTTTATCAAGAAACTCCTGGGCCTGTCTCTCCAACTCAACTTTCGCCAAAGGCTTTCTTTGGTCATAAAATACCAGCGTCTGGAAGCCATAATCCGCGATTGCCTTTGCCTTAGCAGGATTGATATCGCGATCCATATTTGCCACAAGCGTAAAGTTTGACTCTTTAAGCAGCCTGTATGCTTCCAGGTCCACAAAAGGCGAATCCATGTCGCTGAATAACTGCCTGGCGTAGACACCTTTTTCTTTCGCGAAGTCAAGCGTTATGGTAGCAGGGCTATCACTGATTGCCGCCGTCCTATACGCATCTTCGGCAGTAACTCTACAAGTTGTTGCGCATGCTAAGATAATAAACGATGCCAATAAAATTTTCTTCATATAGGGAGCATCCCTTTTTTTCTTATTTATACTCGATTTAATCAAAAAACGCTCCACAACTCAATATAAAACAAAGAGTTGCAGAGGCAGGGTGTTTTATCCCGATATTGAATAAAAACCCGAATCTATAGCATAGAGCAAAATTTAATGCCGCCGTGCCAATACCTTCTGACATTAATATTCCACTTTGATATCGAACGCTGCGAGCAAAGACACGACCTCAGGACAAGAAAATCTTGCGTGTTTTAACCGATTGACTGTTGGGTCAATGTAATAGTTCCTCGCACCTACAAAAGTCGCTTTTTCTAAATTGACATTATGAAATTTGCTCCCTTGTAAATCGGAACCGGCAAAGCTAGACTCTCGAAGATTGGTATTAATAAAATCAGTTTCGCGGATAAAAGATTGAATAAACTGGCTGTGTGTCATTTTAAGGCCGCTAAAATCACAAAGTTCAATTTTACATTCCTTAAATATCCAGCGCAAAAGAAATGGATTGATTCGCTCAAAAAGAACGCCAACTATCTTACAATCCTCGAAAACGACAGTTCGAAAACGACAGTTATCGATTTTTATATTTGAAAGGTTGCAGCTGCTAAATGTACAATCGGTAAACGATGAGTTAGAAAAATTGCATTCCCCGAGATCGCAGTCTTTGAAAACGCAACCCGAGAACTCTTTACAACAAATTTCCTGTCGAGGGGCAGAAATATTTTTAAAAACTTGATTTTCGAATAACGCTTCTGAAAAAAGCGTACTGCTGTTGGCCATATCTGAGGGCATTATTAATTTTTCGACTTGCGTCTTCCCATTAACCATACAGGCTATCAAATAACACTATTTAGTTCGAATCTCCTACTACTCAAGCCTAAAACTTACTTGGCTCTCGACGGAAGGAGATATGGGGGACGCTTCTATTTTTCTTAACTCTTTTTCTGATAAATTTCATTATCATCCGGCTTAAAATAAGAGCAGCAATGAATACGAGAATTGACAACATTGCACAGCCGGATTCAGACCAAACCTTTTCATACTTTGGAATGACTGTTTTATCCTGAGCTTCATACCACGAATACATAACGCCTTCAGAAGGTTGCTGCACCTGTATCTGCTGAGAACCATCTCTCATGCGCTTAACATGAAAATATCCATTTTTAAGCTGCGCTTGGAGCTTCTTATCAAAACCTTGCGGGACAAGAAAGGTATAATCTTTTATTTGCCGTATCGCTTGCTTTAACTCACCCAGAGATACTATGGAAGGTTGATAAGGAATTACTGAACCAGTCTTCTCGATCAGTAAAACAGAAAAATAACGGGAGGGATTTACGCCGGAGGCAGACTTAATAACTCCGGAAAAGAACACTATATGGCTTAAAATCAAGAAAACGATCAAAAAACATCCAAAGCTGTTCAAACCAGCGAGTATTCGCTGCCCTATTTTGGGGGCATCTTTTTCCATCAACCCTCCCATTCAACAAAAGAAAAACAGTGTCAGAACTCGATAACTATCTAAAAAAAATCAAAAGATGTGTCACCGGCATTACCCGCACTATTTTTTATTTTAACTGAGTGCGCCCCATTCAATAACAGTAAACCCTTCTCTTTTAAATGGCTTGATTTCCTGAGGCGCAACACCTTAACCAGACGCTATATTTAATTATATCGCGTGCAGAGAATTAGACAACAATTCTTTTACTATGCATGAGGTTATCTATAATGGATAGGATGCAAACGTGCCATTGCGAGCCCGGAAAAAGGTGACTGTAACGGTGTTTATGACTGTCACTTTTTTCTTGCTCGCTTCGACAAAAGAATTGTTTTAAAAGTTAAAACGACACTATTGGTTCCATACAGCAGCCTATGGTTCTATGGTTTCGTGGTTTTAAGCGTCTATGGTTTTGAGTGATTTTTATAAGTTCACCGACGGCGTCTTCGATTTTAGGATTTATCCAAATTAACCATTCGCGAAAACCACTATAATAAAAGCAGCAGATAAAAATGTTGAGATTCCCACACCCATAATTTTGATAAAACCATTTCTTCTCTTTTAATTTATAATTAGCCGAGCCATATGGCGGGAAGGATGCAAACGTTAACCAATGTACATCATCTTCAAAACTAACATATCTGAATTGGCCATTAAAACTATATTTAGCCAGGGGGATCTTTGTCAAAAATTCAGGCAGGAGCTTATCCAGGCTTGGAGGATAATGCGAATACTTAGCTTTATATTCTTCTAACGCGGCGACAATAAACTTTGATTTATATTCTGCGAATTTGTTATTCAAAAACAAACCTGCTATTATCGCCACTACCATAAGCATATAAATCACCAACCTTATTGAATATTTCTTGAATTTTTCTTTGTCTTTTTCTATGAAACCTGCCACGCTTTTAGGCAGGAAATAAAATAGTATTACAAAAGATGTTATAACCGCGATTGCGCCTCCCCCCATCAAAAAAGCATCAATAATAAACAGTATAAGCGGCAAGGGGTTCTTTTTCATTGCGGATAAATAAAATGCCATGCTTTTTCCTCCCTCCATTCCTAACAAAAGGCTGATATTAAACCACAAAATTGTTTTAAACTATCTCCTATTATATTAAACGTTTGAACTAGCAAAAAGTTTCAAGAATTTTTGTTTTAAATCTTGGGGGTAGAGGGTATTGGATTGAGGCCTATTATAAGTAAAAAGGAAAAAGGTGACTGTCACGCACTTTGTGACTGTCACCTTTTTTCACGGAATTACAGCTTAGTTCAAGAAAAACAAAAACGTCCCCTATTTTTTCTAGAAGGTTACCAACAGCTTCTAGGATTCCTCCTAATTATTGCGTATATTTGTGTGTTCGGCTAATCCTCTAAAGCTCTATCAATTTTTTTAATCTATTTTTCTTCCCACAGATAAACGCACCAAGCCCAATGGAACCAAAAATAAGACCGGCGAATAAATTTGACGTGTTAAAATTCCCAAGTTGAAACATAATAATGCCTCATTTTTACAGCCAACCTTTTTCAGCCCAATATTTGTATTCTTCTTGCCAATCGTCTTTCCTGAGTTTAATTATACGAGCAAAGTGCTGCTTCCCCTGCTCTATGATTTGCATCTGATCAGAATAGAGTTTTTTCTCTTTAATGTCAGAGACAAGCTTCTTGCCTAATTTGAAAGCCTCGGCTTTCTTATCCTCGCCAAACTGCCGGAGAGCAGAAACGCCTCCCGAATATTGCGCTCCACACGTATGACCGTAAAACGCCATATAATCAAGGACCTCTTTATTCTGGCCACTACCGGAAGACACGACTCCTGCCACATATTTATTAAGCAGGCGTTTACAATGGATGAAATGCGCCGATCGGTCAAAGAGCGCCTTCATCGATGCGGTCACCTGATTTATGTAGTTAGGCGAAGCCAAGACTATCCCATCGGCATTCAACATCTTCTGAAGAATCACATGCACATCATCTTTTAATGAGCAGCGTAAGAGATTTTTATGGCAGGCCTCACAGTGTTTACAGAAAGACACTTTGAAATCATCCAGATGCAGCGTCTCACAAATAACCCCCTCTTCCTTTAACCCTCGTAAAACTTCACCCGCTAAGAGGAATGTGCTGCTTTTTTGCTTATGCGGGCTAGAAGATATCAGTAGAATATTCATTATTAATTACCCCCCTTTGAATACCATCACCTTGATGACTTTTTCCCAAAATCAATTACCCTTTTCTGTATTCCTTTTAACTTAACAATCTCTGCTGATTCTTTGGCATTCCCTACAAGAAAAGAACGGAATTTCATATCACTATAGTCGGCTATAAGTTTAAATTGTTTTTCGACAATATCTAAACCTATATCCTCGTAAGCGCTCAATAACAGAATCATAGACTTTCCCCTCATCGGAGTTTCAAATGTATTTGTAGTATTATTCCATTTATATAGAGAAAACATCCTGTCTATGACAAGCTTAAGCTGGGCACTTGGCCCGTAGAAATAAAGCGGAGTCGCAAAAACGATTGTATCGGCTTGAGCCATTTTCTTAAGGACTTCTTTAACGTCATCGTTAATAACGCACTCATACTCCTTGAGCTTCTGGCATAACCTGCAGGATATACACCCAGCGGATTTAAACTTAAGCGAAGCAACGCGGATTATTTCAACCTTCCCAGAATTTAAGCGTGCGCCCTTCGCAAACCATTCAACAAGTTTAGCAGTATTTCCTTTCTTTTTCGGACTGCCATTGAGGATTAGGATTTTTTTAGACATAAATAAATGGGGACGGTTCTATTCGAATCGAACACCTTCAAAGAACTTTGCAGCCGGCTCTTTAAGGTCAGCAAAAGATTCTACGGAGTTATATATCGAAGTATCAAAAGCGCTCTGATACATGGAAACATATGAGTAATACATATTATATACCCGGTTATCCTTCTTAACGAAACGGCTGATATAGCCCCGTTTCAAGGAATTTGTACCACGTTCCGAACGATAATAGGCCTCTAAATATGGCAAGCCGTTTTTAACCGACTTCTGCTTATCGATAGCAATCAGCGTCCCTCCAGCTGCCCTGGCTTTTTCAACTAACCCGTCCCAGGTAGCCTCTAGGATACCATAATCAGTCCCTTTCATATCAGAAGGCAGCTCATACACCAAGACTGCGTAGATAATATCGCCTCGGTCAATGGCCTTACCTTCAAAAACTACCCCTTCTTTAGTCCGTTTGACTACGAGGTGACGGTCATCAGTGATCTTCAAGCTGAAACGGTTAAGAGGATCGCTATAAGTATCACCGACATTCAAGGCGCTGGAGGGTTTCATTCCGGTAGGGATATCCCCTAAAACACCTGTATGAATGGTTTCACAGGCAAGCGATGATAACGCGATCAATATTAGAATGATAAAAGTGGGAAAGCGGGAAGACATAAGAGATAAATGTTATGGTGGTAACGGAGCCGCACTCGCTGCCTACTTCTTCCTCTTCTTTGCAGACGGTTTCTTCTTTACTGCAGGCGCTTTTGTGGGTTTGACTACCGGTGGTTTCTCAGGTGAAGTTTTTTGCACGGGAGATGCTTCGGGAGATTTCACCTCTACCCGCGACGCCAGGTTGCCGCCTGTCTTACGCTTGGTAAAGCATTCCTTACAATAGACCGGCCGGCCAACACTCGGCCTGAACGGGACTTCGCAATTCTTGCCGCAATCCGCGCAGATCACCTGAAACATTTGCCTGTGATCTTTGGGCCGTTCAGCAGGCACACTCAAGCTCGGCTGCTGCCGAAGCACTTCAACCGGCCTCTCCGGAAGACGGCTGAGCACGGCATTTATCTTTGTCTCAAGTGAGACGAGCTTCTCAACTAGTGTCGTGATCAGTCCTACAATATCCTGGTTAGCGGCAATAGCGGATTGTGAAGTCTTACTTTTCGGGACTTTTTTCATTTTAGCTTCTCTAAAATAACCGTATGGTTTATTTTGGGTGAAGATTTCTGCTCGCCGGATGTCTCGCAGGAATCCGCTGTTTTTCTTCTAAAAGTTGCGTCAAACCAGTTCGTTGATACTGGTTTGACGCTAACGGAACAATAATCTCTACTTTTGAGAAATAACAAGCATCTCAAAATCCCCTGTCGTCAGCTTGTCGTTTCTTGAGTACGCCCCGAGCTTGGCGCCGAAAATATCGATTTTTTTATACCCCAGCGTCTTTAAAAGCCATGTGAGTTCACTTGGCACATAGTAGCGCTCGTTACAGGTTAATTCCTTTTTAGTTCCCGCATCGTCCTCGAACACGACGGTGTTGTGGTCCCGGAACGTCATCAGATCGAAAGAACAATTTTTACACGCTGAATTGCCTTCTTTGGCCGCGGACTCATAAAATTCTTTGACGGAATGAAAAAGCGGAAATAACCCGTTCAATGTCGTGAATATAAACTTGCCCTTATCTTTTAACGCCTTTGTCGCATTCTTTAATATTTCAAAATTCATCTCATCCGTTTCCATTAAAGAAAAACCGCCCTCACAGAGCATGATCGCCAGATCGAACTCGCCTTCAAAGGGAAGGTTTCTGGCGTCATGTTTCTGAAAATCAATGTTCAGATCAAGTTCTTTTGCTTTTTCCTTTGCCCATATAAGCTGTGACTCGGATAAATCAACACCAGTTACGCTATATCCTCTTTTTGTCAATTCGATCGAATGGCGACCAGTGCCGCAACCGATGTCGATGATCTTTAGCGATTTATCCCGGCTTATTTCTTGCTCGATAAAATCACATTCGCCAACAGTCCCCTGGACAAAACATTCCTTGTCGTATTTCTTGGCGTAATTTTCAAATAATGACTCGTACCACTGCTTCATCGCTGACTCCTATTATCTTTAGGGTTCGCGTCCATGACAACTCAGATCAAAACCGCCACCCGTTCTCGTCGGACGGTTCACTTCAAAAAATGGCGGAGAGGCAGGGATTCGAACCCTGGGACCTTGCAGTCACGCGCTCTCCAAGCGCGCGCATTCGACCACTCTGCCACCTCTCCAAAAATTTATTTTAATCTATTACAACATCTCAAGACCGGGACTTATCAATAATAAAAAACAATCGTTCAAGTCCCGGTCTTATTGACTCATTCAAGACCCGGTCTTTTTCAGATTATCGTAGATTAAGAATACCAGAATTCCAGGGAAAAAGCAAATGTTTAAGTTACCTTTCAGACAATTCAAGACCGGGACTTATCAATAATAAAAAACAATCGTTTAAGTCCCGGTCTTATTTACAAGTCCCGGTCTTATAATACGCGCAGCCGGAAAAGGTGGATTCAAACTTGAGATTTTCCCTGATAGGCACACAGTGGAAAACTTTTCCTGAAACCGTCCTCTGAAGCCCGAAACGCTTATCGTAAATTTTGCAGGTATACTGGCCTGCGCCAACATCAGCGAGTTGCGCGCAGGGATCCCCGTCAGACAACCCGCAGCACATACCGCAGCGCCGACACAACTGCTCATGCTCTTTAAACTGCTCTTCTAACTTTCGGGCATATTCCTGCTCATCCATAACAACCTTATTTCTTAGCCTTTGCCAGCATATCCTGAGCGTGAGCCAGGGAAATACTGCTCTCCTTCTCCCCGCTCATCATCTTTGCCATTTCCTTGACCTGCTCTTCTTTACTCAAGAGATCAACAATAGTCGTGGTATGATTATCTTTTACTTTCTTATAAACACGAAAATGATTGTCCGCAAAAGATGCGATCTGCGGCAAGTGCGTTATCAAGATGACTTGCCGGTCGCGGGAAATTTCCTGAAGTTTTTTGCCCGTAATAGTGCCTAACCTTCCGCCAATTTGCGCATCGATCTCATCAAAGATCAATACCGGTATCGGATCGACTTTAGTCAACGCTTTTTTAAGCGCAAGCATAAGCCGCGCTGCTTCCCCTGAGGAAACGATCTCAGCCAATGGCTTTAAGTCTTCGCCGGCGTTAGGGCTGATATAAAAACTCACCCCATCCTCTCCCAGGCTGTTTAATTCAACCTTAGAGATCCTGCATTCAAACTGCACATGCACAATACCTAATTCCGTTAATTCTTTTTCTATCGTCTCCTCTAAAAGCTTGGCCGCTTTCTTACGTTGCTTTGATATTTTCTGCGCAACCTGCTTTAATTCTTTTTCCAGCTCCAGTATCTCCTGCCGTAACGCCGCGTCATTTTGTTCCAGATTCGCCAAGAGATCGTATTTCTGTTTAGCCTCCTGGTAAAACCGCGCCGCATCGTCAAGCCCCGGCCCGTATTTACGCATAATATCCTGATAGATATCGCAATTCTTATTTATCTCTGCTGCTTCCTGCGGCTCAAAAGAAAGGCTCTCCAGATAACTAGTTAATTCCGCAATAAGCTCCTGCGCGTTTTCCTGGATGAGGTTAAGCTTCTCCGTAAACTTCTCAGTCGAACTATCGATCTTATTTAACGTTTTTAAGGGAGTAAACGCCTGGCTTAAACCTTGCGCGACTCCCGAATCGTCATTTTCAAGCGCGTTCAATAAAAGGCTGGCGCATTCATAGAGCTTGGTAACATTATTAAGCCTAGTCTGCTCCTGAAGCAGGTGTTCATATTTTGCCTTCTCAAGAGGAACCTGCTCTAATTCTTTTATCTGATGTCCCAGCAAATCACAATCGCGTTCCCAGGAACTTGCGGCTTCATGCAGATTTTTTAGTTTTAACCGCAGTTCAGAATACTTTTTGAACTGGCCGGTATATTCTTCTTTTAACTTTCCAAAATCAGTGAGACGGTCAAGGATCGCCAGATGCGAATCAGCCGACAAAAGCATCTGATGGTCATTAGGCCCATGAAAATCAACCAAGTGGTTGCCTAATTCTTTTAATTGCGACAGAGTAACCGCAAAACCATTAACCTTGATCTTCTTCTTACCGTCAGGGGCGTGCGTTCGGTTAATGATCAGGCCCTTCTCACCATCAGGCAAATACTCGCAGAAATCCTCGTTTTCCCGCAACTCTTTATCCGCCAACTCAAAAACGACTTCCACCGTGCAGGAAAGAGCGGGATTACGTATCTGTGAAGCATTCAGTTGGTCGCCTAAAGCAAAACGCAGCGCGTCAATAATGATAGATTTGCCCGCGCCAGTCTCGCCGGTAAGGATATTTAATTTATCGCAGAATTCCAAAGATAAATTATCAATCAGCCCGAAGTTTTGTATGGTGAGTTGTGTGACCATGAGGTGAGTTCCGAAAGGTATTGTTTTATACTTTTACCGATACTGGCGAAATCTTTCTTATCTAACCACTCTCTTTTAAAAACGCTGGCGCCAAAACTTACGGCGCTGGCGCCGCTTGAGAAATATTCTTTCATGTTATCCGGATTGATCCCGGAACATGCCAATAACTCGATCTCATTAAACGGGCCTTTGATCTCCTTAAAATAATCCGGCCCGAAGAACTTCGCAGGAAAAACTTTTACCATCGTTGCCCCGGCTTGCCAGGCATTAAAGATCTCCTGGGGAGTCAGAGCTCCAGGGAACACCGGGATCTTATGTTGCTTGCAGTAAGCAGTGACATCCGCAACAAGTGAAGGCATTACGATAAACGTCGCGCCCGCATCGAGGGCAGACTTTAAACTCTCCATGCTTAATACCGTCCCTGCCCCGATCATCAAACGTTTTCCTGCGGCCTCAACTGCCTGCTTGATCACTGCCACGGCATCTTTGGTATTCATGGTTATCTCAATAGTTTCTAAACCGGAATCAATCACCGTTTCTACCAAAGGGCTTATCTCATCGAGCCTAACACCCCGCATGATGCCCATAATGGGCACTTTTCTAAAACGCGCGACATCCATCGTTAATCCTGGTCATGAGCGACCAGGCTCTCGTAAAACTCGCGGTAATTTTCTTTTTTGTCGCTGTCCCGAAGCGCCATTGCCGCGCGGGGATGCTCATCAAGCATGCCGACGATCGCGTACGGAATAATATAGCCCCATTCCAGTTTTTCCCGTAGGGGAATGAATTCTTTGGATATTAAATCCAGGATAGGCCTGATATCGAATTTCGGATTCTTCAAGAAACCGATCAAAAGCTCTAAGGGACAGTTCCCTGCTGCTCTTCCCAATCCATATACTGTGGCATCGATGTAATTGGCATTATGGATAATTGCCTCGATCGAATTACTAAAAGCAAGCTGCTGGTTATTATGCGCGTGCAGGCCGATCTCTTTGGTTTTAAGGATACTTTTGAATTTCTTGACCAGGAATTCCGTTGTTTCCTGGTATAACGCCCCAAAACTATCAACGATATAGATAGTCCCTGCTTTACATTCTTCTTCTAATTGATGCAACGCCTCGCTTAATTCATTATCCAGAGCGCGGGAAATCGCCATAATATTGACGCAGGTCTCATACCCTTTATCCGCGAAGTTGTTCACCAGGAATATCGCTTTATCGATATCTTTGACATAGGCGGCAACCCGGATCATGTCAACAGGGCTGTCTTTCTTTTTCTTGATATCATCAACGTCAACACGGTCAACATCAACCATGACTGAAATCTTGGTCTTTGATTTGATGCCGTCAGTGATCTTTTTGATCACTTCATCTTCGCAGAATTTCCATTTGCCGTATTCTTCAGCTGAAAAAAGCTTTTTGGAGTTTTTATACCCGATTTCCATGTAATCTACACCGGCTTCAGAAACTCCTTTATAGACCGCGCGGACAAAACGGTCATCGAAATCATGGTTATTGATCAATCCGCCGTCGCGAATAGTACAGTCTAATACCTTAATTTTTTCCCGGAACATGACTCCTCCTTAGTTAATTTAAGCTATTTGTGGGATTTAGTGTAGTGAAAGGTTATTATACCAAAATTCGGTGATTATGGGTAATAATTTAAGGCCCGGTCTTATCTATAACTAAAAGTTACAACTCAAGACCGGGTCTTGTTAAAACTTCGCGGCAGGAAATAATGTTCACTCCTAAACCCAGGAAATTTTTGCAGATAATATCTCCTGTTTTAAGCGGTTTAGTTATTTTGATCTTTTTAATTGCCCAAGCTGCCTCTTTTATTTTTGTTTTCGGGATAGGACGGTCAGTTTTTATCGGCACCATTTTTATTGATAACCCGCCAGCCACAACAGTCGAAGTCAAAACCCGCATCGGATGCTCAATCTCCACACAAGCGTATTTTTCTCCCTTGAGGCATCGATTGCCGTTTACTCTTTTGACCCTGCCTTGCTCGATCTCAACCAATAAGCTGCATCCTTTCGGGCATTCAATACAGGTAAGTTTTTTTTTCATTTCAAACTCCTGATATATTGCGCGGCCAAACAGCCTGCTAATTCACTGTCGCTGGTCACCGAATCAACCAAATCATAGACTTTATAGGCATTCCCGCAGACAAACAATCCCGGGATAGACGTCTTATTGACTTCCCGGGAGACAGGAGAATTCGTCTTTTTATCAAGAGCAACCCCTGCCATCTCGATCAATTCATTTTCCGGAATTAAACCCACTGAAATTAAAAGCGTATCACAGGTGATATCAAATTCAGTCCCCTCGATAGTATTGCCTTGGTTGTCAACTTTAACCACACGTACTTTTGAAACCCTGTCCTTGCCGTAAATTTTTAAGATCTTATGGCTCAAATACATCGGGATATCAAAATCTTCGATACATTGCACCTGGTTACGCAGGAGCCCCCGGCTTTGTTCCTGGATCTCAACAACTGCCTTGACATTGGCACCTTCTAATATAAACCTGCGCGCCATGATCAACCCTATATCGCCTGAGCCAACTACTACGACCTCACGACCAGGCAAGAAACCTTCAATATTGATCAATTTCTGCGCTAAACCGGCGGAAAATATACCGGCCGGCCGTGTCCCGGGGATATGCACCATCTCTCGCGTGCGTTCCCTGCAACCGGTTGCCATGATTATTGATTTGGCGCTGATCTCCTCTAATACTCCCGGTTTTAAATACGTTAATACTAAATTGCCTGTCATACGCACCACAAATGATTTCAAACTTACTTCGATGGATTTTAAGGTTTTAACTTTCTTAATAAACCTGTCGGCATACTCAGGGCCGGTCAATATCTCTTTAAAATAATTGATCCCGAAACCGGGGTGAATACATTGATTGAGGATCCCGCCAAGAAACTGGTCTCGTTCTAAAAGCAGGATATCTTTGACCCCTGATTCATACGCGGAAAGCGCGGCTGCCATACCCGCAGGGCCTGCTCCTACAATCACTAAATCGCGTTTAATCATTGGCTCTGTCCTTTATAACGATCTCTGAACCGCATCCACGCTTAGTCACGGCAGTCAAAGGTATTTTTAATTCTTCGGAAAGGATCTTCATGATCCTGGTCGTGCAAAAGCTCCCGTGGCATCTGCCAGCTTGCGCTCGTGTGCGGAATTTTATCCCATCGAGTGTCTGAGCGCCCCGGTTAATAGAATCTTTTATTTCCTTGGCAGAGACCATCTCACAACGGCAGACAATATCTCCATAATTTTGGTCTTTCTTGATCAGTTTTTTAGTTTCAGAAAAAGGTATAGCGAAAAGATGCGTGGTTTTTTCGCGGGTTTTATGAAAAACCGCTTTTTTCTTTAACGGCAAGCCGTGCTTCTTTAAAATGCCGCTGACCATAAGAGCGATAGCAGAAGAGGCGGTCAATCCAGGCGATTGTATGCCGGCGATAGTGATAAACCCGGGCATTTCATCCTCATGCCTGACGATAAAGTCATCGCCGACAACCGGCCGCAAACCGGCGAAATAAGCGATAATATCGTTTTCATCAAGAGAGGGCACAAGTTTACGCGCTGACGCAAAGACTTTCCTGCGCCCTGCATCAGTCGTCGATAGGTCCTCTTTATCCTCGACCATATCAGCAGTGGGGCCGATCATAGGATTGCCGTCAGCAGTCTTAATGATCAAAATGCCCTTACTTGTCTTGGTAGGCAAAGGAAAGATCAAATGGTTGGTTAAATACTGCTTTTTCTTATCTAAGATAAATTCTTCTCCTTTACGCGCGGTGACCGTGAAATCGCCGCACCCGACCATCCTCGAGATATCATCAGCGTAAAGGCCGGCAGCATTTATCACATAGCGCGCCTGATATGTTTTCCTGCTGCTGATGATCTCAAAATAGGGTTTAAACTGCGCCTGAGGATGCTTGAACCAAAAAATATTCTCTACTTTTGTTTTTAAGAAAATACGTACACCATTTTTCACGGCATTTTCAGCAAGATCATATACCAAACGATAGGGGCTAATGATCCCCGCCGTAGGCGCGTATAACGCAGCAAGCGCTTTTTTATTCAAGTTCGGCTCATGTTTTCTTAGCCAGGATTGCCCGACGATCTCTAAACGCGGCACTCCCAACAGGCGGCCTTCTTTTTTAAGCGCGTGGAGCCGTTTAATTTCCTCTTTCGTAAACGCAACTACTAACTCGCCTACTTCTTGAAAATCAACGCCTAATTCCCGCGCAATACGCCTGATCAAGAGGTTTCCCTGCACGCATAAACGTCCTTTTAAAGAACCGCTTGGATGCTGTATCCCCGGATGAATAATGCCGGAATTCGATTTGGAAACGCCAAACGCCAACTCTTCTTCTTTTTCAAGCAAAGCTATTGTCAGCTTATACCGCGAAAGTTCCCGGGCAATTGCTGTGCCCACCACACCTCCGCCAATAACCGCGACATCAAATATTTCCATAAAACCTCACCTTACTTCTTTGGATAATTCGAGAGCGTACGGTTAACCGCGTTTAACCATCCCCGATAAAAACCAAGAGCTTTTTCCGGAGACATCTTCCGTTTAAATATCGTATCTTTCTGCCAGCACTTTTTTATTTCACCGGTATTCTTCCAGTATTTTATTGCCAAGCCCGCAAGGTAGGCTGCCCCTAAAGAAGTAGTTTCAATCACTTCCGGCCTTATCACATCAATACCCAGAATATCCGCCTGGAACTGCAGAAGAAAATCATTCTTAACAGCGCCTCCATCGACTTTCATATTCTTTATTTTAAGCCCGGAATCTTTCTGCATCGCATCCAGCACATCTTTGGCCTGGTAACACATAGCTTCCAAAGCGGCACGCGCGAAATGCGCCCTGGTTGTGCCGCGGGTAATACCAAAGATGCTCCCCCGCGCGTTCTGGTCCCAATATGGAGCCCCCAGCCCCACGAGCGCCGGGACAAAATAAACCCCTTCGTTATCTTTTAAGGATATTGCCAGTTTTTCCGATTCCGCGGCAGCGCTGAGTATCTTGACCCCATCCCGCAGCCACTGTATCGCTGAACCCGCGATGAAAACCGCTCCTTCCAACACATAAACAGGTTCTCCCTCTGCACCACAGCCCAGCGTCGTTATCAACCCGTTTTTTGAAACAGGCCGCGTTGCGCCGGTATTTAAAAGCATAAAACATCCCGTGCCATAGGTGTTTTTTATCGTGCCGGGCTCAAAACAAGCTTGCCCGAATAACGCAGCCTGCTGGTCGCCGGCAATGCCTGAGATCGGGATCCCGGAAGGCAGCCTTCCTAAATTTATTGTCCAGCCAAATAAACCGGAAGATTTCTTGACCACAGGCAGCATTTGTTTGGGGATAGCGAATTTCTTTACTATGCCCTCATCCCAATCCAATGTTTCAATATTAAAAAGCATAGTCCGGGATGCATTGGTATAATCGGTTGCGTGCGCCCGGCCGCCGGAAAGCTTCCATAAGATCCAGGTATCGCTGGTGCCAAAGATAATTTCATTCTTCTTCGCTTTTTCCCGAACCCCCGGCACATTCTTTAAGATCCATTCTATTTTTGTCGCGCTGAAATACGCGTCAATAGGAAGGCCTGTTTTTCTTTTAAAATATTCTGCTTCCCCTTTTTTCGCTTTAAGCTCGTCGCAGCGCGGGGCGGTCCTGCGGCATTGCCAGACGATAGCGCGGTAAACCGGCTTGCCTGTATTCTTATCCCAGATAATGGTAGTTTCACGCTGATTCGTGATACCGATCGCCGCAATCGAACCTTGAGGGACTTTCTTTAAAACTTTTTGGATAGTTTCATAAACACTCTCCCATATTTCTTCAGCATCATGTTCGACCCATCCGGGTTTAGGGAAATATTGTTTAAATTCACGGTAAGCGCTGGCAACTGTCCTGCCGGCTCTATCATAGACTATTGCCCGGCTGCCAGTCGTCCCTTGGTCTATCGCGAGAATATATTTCATCCTGCCCTCTTGAGCACCTATTAGCTTTATTCAGCGTCACCCGGCGCACATTGGAATTGCGCCGGTATGCCGCCTTCTGCGGCAAATCCCACTGAGTGCGCATGATTACGAAGTGGGGGTAATTCTTTTCTCAAGCCAAACGCGCATATCTTCGAAAACCTGTTCTCTGCCTGATTCTATGGGAAGCGCATGATATTTATCCGGATATTCGATCAATGTTTTATCTTTTATCGTCAAAGCCTTAAAGATCATTTTACTGATTCTCGGATCAACTAATTTATCTTCCCCTGCAAGAAGAAAGAGCGACGGGATCTTGATCTTATACAAAAATAACTCGGCGCGCAACTGCCAAAACAAGCTATGCACTAACAGTTTCGGCGTTGCTAAGCGGTGTTCCCGCGGATCAAGGTCCATCATTTTCTGATAGGCGGCATCACCGGTACACATTTGAGCGTCAAAAGGCATTTTAAATTGTTTTCGCGGATTAGTAAAGAACGCAGAGAAGATCTTGATGTATTCTAAAGGGCTGAATTTAAGCCTGCTGGCAAATGCCGGTGAAATACAAACCAACCCATCAAAGATCGCAGGATTGAGTATTACCATATTGAAAGCGATCAAACCTCCCAGGCTTTCTCCGACAAGAAAGACTTTCTTACCCGGGTTTTCCCGCCCAATGATAGTATAGAGGCTGAAGATATCGGAAAAATAGGTTTTAAAAGTATCTATGTGGCCCTTTAAATCTTTTGTTTCGCCAAATCCTTTAAGTTCGAGCGCGTAGGAAGAAATACTGTGCTGCTGGAAGAAATGTGTCAGGTAACCCCACCGGCCGCTATGACCACCCAGGCCATGAATGAGCAATACTATTGCCTGAGGGGATGAAACAGCCCATTGTCGATAAATAATGCCTGTTTTCGTATCTTGCATAATGCTTTTATCCTATCATATTTAGCACCGTCTGCAAAGCTAATCTCGCACCTGCTTTTTCTCTCAGATTGCGCCTGTCCCTCCCCTAAAAGAAACGGGGACGTTTAAACGTCCCCGATTTATTTTGGTTACGGCGCCGCACTCGCTGCCTCGCTTATCGCTCGGCTACGCTCGTTGCGGCATCCGTAATTTTTTTCTTTGTCAGAAAAAATTTACGGAGAGGGCGAGATTCGAACTCGCGTGAGCCTTACGACCCAACCGCTTTTCGAGAGCGGCCCGTTATGACCACTTCGGTACCTCTCCAAAAATTTATGCAATAAATTTTTGTCCCGAAGCTTACGCAGAATATTTCTAAAAATTCACCCGCTACCCATCTAGAAATTTTTAGAAATATTCAAGTGTTTAAGCAAGGGGCAAAATCTCACTTAATCTAGTATCAGGAATCTTACTAACTCATCCAAATTACATATGAAAGCACCGCGTAAATAACGAAAACTATCCCTACTATCATTTTCTTTTTTAATAAAAACTCGTGGAACGTAAATATATTGTTTTCAAGACTAGGCACCAATTTTCGTTTTATTCCCAACTCATGATCAAAATTTTTCTCTAACCTTCTAAATCTCTCTTCATTAACTAAAAACATAACCAGCCCGATTATAAAAATAAGCGGGTTCAAGCATAATAAAACAAGTTTAATAACTTCAGATATGGGGACCAGATTGTCATACATACTATTCTCCTTTCAGGCAATCAAACAACTTTACAAACACTATAATCTCTCTCTATGTAACGGGTGCGCTCAATCCCTTTGCGCACCCGGAGATTAAGAATAATATTCCGTACTCTTCTTTTATTAAGTGCACCCAATTCCACCCTATTGTTCAAAAAAGAAAATTACTGTGCCTAAAAGCCGACATGTTTAATTATACCATAAAATTTAAAAAAAAGTAGCAGCTGATATTAACCCTCTAAGTTTAATCCGTGCGTTTTCTCCAAAGGAACACTTTGTCCTTCGGTTTCGCGGGAAGGGCAGTTTTTATTCCTACCAAGTCTCCTTTATAGGCCTGTTTGACCATCTGATGTTTTATTTGCAATTCAGAAACCCGTAAAAAAGAAGCCGCAGTTGATTTTCCGAAAATCAATACCTCATCGCCTTCACAAAGCCCCTGGTTCCGTAATATCACCTCCGCCACGCTGATACGGTTATAAAAGTTTGTAACCTCCCCCAAGAAAATCTTTTCGTAGCCATGCGCCCCCAAAAGGCTTTCCTCGCCGGAAGGCTCACCGAAATAAAAACCGCTGTCAAATCCCCTGTTAAAAACCGTTTCCAATTCTTTACGTAAAGATTTCTTTAACGATACGGATAGTTCCCCTTTAAAAAATGCATCAATGGCTTTCCTGTAAACTGACGTTACTACTAAAGTATATTCCGGAGAACGCATCCTGCCTTCGATTTTAAAAGCACGTACCCCCGCCTCAATGAGTTGATCTATACAATCAATAGTACATAAATCTTTCGCGCTTAAACAATATCCTTTCCCGACAATATACTCATCTGGCCCTGTTACGTCTTTTATCAAATATTCCCTCCTGCAAGGCTGTAAGCATTCACCTCTATTAGCTGATTTACGAAAAGAATACTCTGACAACAAACATCTGCCGGATATACTGACACACATGGCTCCGTGTATAAAAACTTCAATCTCGCAACCAAGGTTTTGTTTTTTTATTTTAACAATAATATCTTTTATATCGGCAAGAGAACATTCTCGGGCTAAAACGATCCTTTTGATCCCTAAACGAGAGAATAATCGCAAGGAAAGAGAATTTGAAACACTTGCTTGCGTTGAAAGATGCACGGGGACATCGAATTCATGGGCAAGCGACAACACTCCCATGTCCCAGGCTATTACCGCGTCAACCCCGCAATCTTTGGCCCGCAATAAAATCTTTTTGACCTTAGTTATTTCTTTCTCATAAACAATGGTATTTATTGTCAGGTACCCCTTTTTGCCATTTTTATGCAACAACGCTATTACTTTACTCATCTCCAGTAAGTCAAAATTATCAGCGGCTAAGCGCATATTTAATTCTTTTGCCCCGAAATATACAGCATCTGCGCCGGCATCTATCGCGCTCTGCAAAGAAGGCCAATCACCGGCGGGAGAAATCAATTCCGGGCTTAGATATTTTATTGTTTTCATATGACTGGTAATTAATAACTTGGATCAGATGAGAAGTTCTATGGCTGGCTAGACTCTGGCTCGGCTTGTCGCATAAGATTCCGGCTCGTCAGAGCCTCGCCGAAATCCATTTTTCTTCTTCTGAATGTTGCGAGCTTATTTTGGTTGCGGCGCTTCGTAATAGTACTCTGGCTCGCCGGATGTCGAGCCAGAGTCCGTTTTTCTTCTTCTAAATGTTTCGAAAAACCATCTCCTCACGGGGGATGGTTTTTCGATAGAGGAAGAAAAACGGAGGCGGAAGGATTTGAACCCTCGAGGCACCTTGCGATACCTAACGGTTTTCAAGACCGCCGCATTCAACCACTCTGCCACGCCTCCATGAAATTTATTGCATAAATTTCTGTCCCGCAGCTTACGCAAGAGACAAACTTGAACTTAATCTATAGCTACATTTCAAGACCGGGACTTACCAATAACAAAACACCACAATTCAAGTCCCGGTCTTATTAAGATTACTCTCTACTTTGGGACAAACAACTGCGTAAAAACCTCGCTATAAAGGTTCTGCGTGAGCTTAAAAGTCGAATTCATAAAATTAACCAGCGAAAACTTATCGAAAACCAGGTTCAAGCATACCGCGATTAACGCGATATTTAATAAATAAATGAATGAAAATCCAAATATATAATTAGCTTTAAAGAAATCGCCTTGTTTCGTACGCATTGACTTGGCACTAAAAACCAAATGCAGCGCTGCGCTAAACCCAAACAGGGAAAGAAAATTATTAACAAGTTCCGGGGATTTAACGAATAACGAAACAATAAGATAAAGCACAAATATCATCACGGCATAAACCGGCAACAAGAACGGCGCGACTTTGACAAGGGGAGAGAAAAAACTAAAAATAATTTCAACTAACCGGTGGCCTTTACGATAAATGATCGCCGGCTCATAAATAAACAAATACGTGATCACAAACGCAACAACCCCCAACCAAAAACTACGCTGCAAGAAGCTGTCGATCAAAACAAGCTCACTCAAGAAAGAACGAGTCGCCGCATATACCACCGGCAACAGGAACAATCCTAAGATAAACTTGATAATACCGAAGACCTTATTAGAAACGCCCGGTATCTTTGACATACCGCTACTTCCACCGCCGACCCTCCCAGAGTCGATCTTCAGGTCTTCTAAAAACTTATCTTCACCACCTTTACGAGGAAATTCTATCCGTTCCATTCATATACGGCCGTAAACATTCCGGGATGATTACGGAACCGTCCTTTTGTTGATAATTTTCCAATAGAGCGATCATGGTGCGCGCTGTCGCCACACCCGACCCGTTAAGCGTATGCACAAAATCAAGCTTTTTAGTGTCATTTTTCCTAAAGCGGATATTCGCGCGCCGCGCCTGAAAACTCTCAAAATTACTGCAGCTGGAGACTTCCAACCATTTATCCGCACCTGCGGCATAAGCTTCCAAATCATAACACTTGCTGGCAGCAAAGCTGAGGTCTTGCGTTGAGAGCACTTTTACCCGGTACTGCAACCCCAAGGCTTTCAGGATCTCTTCAGCATTATTAACCAGGCTTTCTAATTCATCATATGAGTTTTCAGGTTTAACAAACCTCACCATTTCTACTTTATTAAACTGATGCACACGCATCAAACCTTTGGTATCTTTACCGTATGAACCGGCTTCCCTGCGGAAACAAGGCGTATAGGCGGTAAAATATTTCGGCAGGTCATTTTCTTCAAGTATTTCATCGCTATAGATATTGGTAACGGGAACTTCGGCTGTGGGGATCAGGAACAAATCATCATTGGCAAGTTTATACATATCATCTTCCATTTTAGGAAGCTGGCCGGTCCCGGTCATGGTTTTCCTGTTCACTAAAAAAGGAGGAGACACTTCAGTATACCCGTGCTTTTGCGTATGAAAATCAAGCATGAAATTAATAAGCGCTCTTTCTAATTTTGCGCCCCAGCCTTTGTACAGGACAAAATTCGAACCAGTGATCTTTGTCGCCCGGGGGAAATCAATAATATCCAACCGCTGGCTCAACTCAACGTGAGTCACCGGCTTAAAATCAAACACAGGAGGAGTTCCCCAGGAACGCACGATTTGGGCCGCTTCAGGCTCCCCTACCGGCACTGACGCATGAGGGATATTCGGAATAATCAACATTATCCCTGCTAATTTTGATTCTTCTACTTTCAAGAAGTCTTCGGTGCGGTCGATCTGCTCAGAGATCCCTTTCATAGAAAAGATCTTTTCGCTCGGGTCTTTTTTCTCTTTACATAAAATGCTTATTTCATCGTTAGCTTTATTGCGCTGCGACCGCAATTCTTCAATTTCCATAAGAATCTTACGCCGGGCATCATCGATTTCAATGACCTGGCCAAGATCTAACTTCGAAAGACGGTCCCGCAACGCTTTCCTTACTGCTTCCTGATTCTCTCTTATGAATTTTATATCTAACATGTTCTCCTCACTGCGTATTTTTAGACTCAATACGCAATACGCGCTTCTAACCTTTAATAAACCCCTAACAGCCGTCCTTCGACAAGCTCAGGACTCCCTCAGCCTTTAATAACACCAAGTGGTCGCATCCGGCAGACACGTTTGGCGATTCCCGCGTTATGCACCACATTCACCACATCATTAACATCTTTATATGCCTGCGGGGCTTCCTCGATGATAGTGCCTTTACCTTCCGCCAGCACCACGATCCCTTTTGACTCCAATTCTTTCATCAATTTCCCAAGGTCTATGGATTTAAGCGCCGCAGTCCGTGACATAAGCCGCCCGGCGCCGTGACAGGTAGAACCAAACGTTTCATCCATCGCCTTTTGCGTGCCAACGAGAAGATAGGAATTTCTCCCCATGTCTCCAGGAATTATCACCGGCTGGCCGGTCTTCTTGTAGCGTTCTGGTAAAGCCGGATGACCCGGGCCAAAGGCGCGCGTAGCACCTTTACGATGCACGCATAATTTCTTTTCTTTACCGTCAATAGTATATTTCTCGATCTTCGCAATGTTATGGGCGACATCATAAATCAAGGACATCCCCAACTTCTGCCATGACTGCGCAAAAACCTTTTCAAAGGCCTTACGGGTCAAATACATCAGGCATTGCCGATTGGCCCAGGCATAATTCGCTGCGCATTTCATTGCCCCTAAATACGCCTGCCCTTCGGAAGAATTAACCGGCGCGCAAGCAAGCTGCCGGTCAGGGACATTGATCTGATATTTGGCAAGGCAATGCACCATGTTCTTAACATAGTCTTCGCAGACCTGATAGCCTAAGCCCCGGGAACCGGAATGGATCATGACCATAACTTGGCCGAGATCCAATCCAAATTCATCGCATACATCCCTGTCATAGAGCTGATCAATAACCTGAACTTCTAAAAAATGATTTCCTGAACCAAGCGTCCCGGATTGCGCCTTACCTCGTTCATACGCCCGATCGCTAACCGCCTGCGGGTCAGCGCCATCAATTGCGCCATTCTCTTCAGTACACTCTAAATCTTCCTCTGTGCCATACCCTTTCTTGACCGCCCAACCTGAACCATGGACTAAAATATCCTGTTCTTCTTTCTGGCTGACCCGGATATCGCCTTTAGAACCGACACCCGTTGGCACATATGAAAAAAGGGCATGGACAATATCCCTGATCTTATCTTTTATATCTTTGTACTCTAAATTCGTTTTCAGAAGCCTGACACCGCAATTTATGTCGTAACCGACACCACCCGGAGAAATCACTCCATTATTTTCAATATCAGTCGCAGCCACACCCCCAATGGGAAACCCAAATCCCCAATGCATATCAGGCATGGCTAAAGATGCATTGACAATGCCGGGCAAAAACGCCACATGCGCAACTTGCTCAAGAGCCTTGTCGTTGCGGATGTCTTTTAATAACTTCTCGTCGGCATAAATGATCCCCGGCACCCGCATCCCCGGAAGATATGACCGAGGAATACGCCAACGGTAATCATCGATCTTCTCTAACGGGCCGCTCCATAAACCGGACATTTTTCCACCTACAAATCAAATATTACCTGTGCTTTCCAACCGGCCCGGGCCTTCTCTATCTTTAATTCATGATACGTTGCTGCTTTAACCTCGGCCTTAAACCGGTAATTGATACTTGCATAACCTGCAACATCTGCTTCAAGATAACAAGGAGCCAATTTCTTTATCGTAAAATCAACAAAGATAACTTCTTTGGTCGCTGACAAAAACAACAACTCATTTAACCAGTTAACGAGCAGCTCCTGGAGATCTTCAGCTTCCTGTTTTACAGAATAAAATATTTTGGGTATTATTTTTGTCTTTGCCTTACGTTTTTCTGCAACGATATCAAAGGCAGCTGACGCTGCGTTAGCGAACAACGCTTTTAAATCTTTTCCAGTAACGATGATCCCAATATCCGCGGTATGCTCGATTAACTGGTATTTCTTTCTAACCATCGATACTCTTGAGCATGGTGATAATGGGGATAAAAGTGGGCCATGTAGGAGTCGAACCTACGACCTTGACATTAAGAGTGTCCTGCTCCGCCAATTGAGCTAATGGCCCCAATCTATTTTATTGTCCATGAGCGAATCTCTCCGAAGCCCTACCATCATTCTTCTTGTCGATGGGCGTAGGAGGAGAGCTAATGGCCCCAATTTTGCATTAAATTTAGCTTTACAATTATAACATTTACTTATTATACCGTCAAGCCGATATCTAACCGGACTATCTCTTTGACGATAGATAGAATCCTTCCTTCAATGCGTTAAAAGCAAAGGATACGCGAGAGAATGCACAAATTCTCCTTAACTGTTTCTTAGAATTATTCTGCTGTTTCCATTTTTGTTTCCATTTTAATCCTGCGGTTTCATCATATTGAAAAACATGGGGATACCCCGGCATTGGCGTTAAATTTTCAATACCATAGTTCGCCGGGTTAGAATATATATCGCTGCCATAATATAGGAAAAAGATATGGCGCCTTATAACAGAAATAAATCTGCCATTTTCTCTTACAAATTCAATGGTTTGCTTAATATCTTCCTGTCTCTCCTGAGGAAAACCACATATTAAAGAAATTTCGTTTTTTATTCCTGCATCAAAAACTTCCTTCAAAACCTGAGATGCTTCCGAGAATGAAGATTCTTTATTCATCATCTTCAATATTCTGTCGCTTCCCGACTCAATGCCAAAAGATAAAGCCCGGCAACCAGCCTGTTTCATCTTGTTCAGGATATGCCGGTCGAAATTATCGACTCTTGCATTCGCTAACCAGGATATATCTAAGTTATTCTTTATAAAAAGATTGCAGAGCCCTTCCAGAAAATCATTAGAAATATTTATTGCGTTATCACAAAAAATAAAGGAGTTACTATTATTTTTTTCTTTGAGCTGTTTTAATTCCCTCAGTATCTTATCATATGATTTAAATTCCAGTTTCTCTCTTCCGCCCCTAAACGAACAAAAACTGCATTTCCCTGAACATCCCCTGGATAGCTGGTAATATACTCTCATATTATTTCCGTACTGAGGGACCCTATATAAATCCACAGGCAAACCTGTATAATCAGGGGGAAAAACACCTTCTAGAGGATAGCACTTTTTCGGGTTAATTTTTAGTTGAGCGTTTTCTTTATAAATCAGGTTGGGAACTTCAGAAACAGGAATTTCATTGTTTAAATACGCTATCAATTTAAGTAACGGCTCCCCGCCGTCACCTGTTATCATATAATCTACATAATCAAGTATTCCGGGATAAAGATGCCCGAAAAGGGTAATAAAAGAACCCCCAAAAACTAGCGGGGTATTTGTTTTTTGCTTAATCCTGCGAGCCAGCAATAAAGAGAAGTAAAAACCGTCGGATGCAAGATTTGAGAATCCAATAAGTTTAAACTTCGTACCAAGAGACAATGAATCTACTAATCTATCAACGAAAAAACCCAGTCTGCACTTAAAATTTCCTGTCTTAAGGATCTGGAGTGCTTCTTCAATCTTAAATCGCCCGATATCTGCATTTCCATTATTATGCAGATTCATTCGCATATTAAAGTCTTCCTGCTCAACATAATGGCCATAATGCCTTAAAAAAGAAGCCAATGAACTCATACCAAGGGGAGGCGTAAAGTTCGACAGAGAGTAAGACGACTTAAGCCTACAAGGAAAAATAAGCTTAATACTAAAATTATTCTTTGTCTGGTTTGATACCTTCAATACTGGCATAGTGTAATCGGAGGGCGTAGGAAGACAAACTCCACATACTTTTATTCAACGCAACCCTTCGAAGCTACACCGCAATTTTACTTGTCGATTAGCGTAGAAGGGCGAATGCGTCGAAGGATAAAATCTATGTGCGCCTGGCAGGAATCGAACCTGCAACACATAGCTTCGAAGGCTATCGCTCTATCCAATTGAGCTACAGGCGCGTCATTTTACTGTATCCACCAATAATCTCACACCTATCACCCAGGATCACTTTGATCTTTTCTAGATGCTCCGTATCAACCGGCTCAATATCTTTCTCCGCGGTAGTGCGCACCGGAGAATTAATCTGGACATGGTCAGGATCTATTTTCTCAATAACCCCTTTGAGCTTCTTAATATGGCTCATATCGTCATTTATTCCTTTGACCAGCATTACCTCTAACCAGATCTTTCCTCGGAATACTTTACGGAATTCTATTAATCCATTAATAACCTCTTCTATTTTTATCGAAGGATCAGGCCGATCAATTCTTTCAAAGACCTTAGGAGTCACCGCATTTAACGAGGGGATCATCAGGTCTACCGCAAGAAGTTCCTGGCGGACCTCAGATAGACTCAATAATGAACCGTTGGTAATAACAGCAACAGGGATCGTGGTAAATTTTTTTATCTGATTTATTAACTCGCCGATCTGCTTGTGCAATAACGGCTCGCCTGAACCGGAAAAAGTAATAAAATTGAGCTGCTTTGCCTCTTCAGGATTATACTGAAACCATAAGCGCAGCTCCGCAAAAACCTCATCAGCGCTGAAATAATCTTTGCGCTCTATCGTTTTAACCGTTGTTTTACCCAACTGGCAATAAACACAGTCAAAACTACATATTTTGTAAGGAGTTAGGCTGATACCTAAAGAAAGTCCCAACCTGCGTGATTTTAACGGCCCATAAATATACTTCATTTGCTATCTTCTCCCCTGATCTCCTGAATAACGGACCACCTGATCCTGGAAATTACCTGACCATTATACCATAAAGACAAAAAAATCCCCACCTTTTCAAAGCTCGTTTAAATCAATCTGAAAAAGTGGGGAAATATACTATTATTTTATAATAAGCTTGGAATTCTGTGTGCCAAATGAATTGCAAACATTAGACTTGCATTGAGGATCCAGCAACCATGATCCATCAACAAAAAACTTATATTCATAACTACCTGGCTTCAAACTTGCCTTAACTATCCAGTTACCTTTTGAATCCTTTTTACCGATAAATGAAGAAGTATCCCAATTATTAAAACTTCCCGCGACACTTACTCTTGCCGCTTGTGGAGCAAACAATTTAAAAGACATTTCACTAGACTTGGTTTTCGTAATTGATTGCGACGTTGTCTTTGATTTCAACGTTGTTTTTGCCCTGACCATTCTTGCCATCATAACCTCCTTGTTGGGAATAGTTTATAGGAAAACATAATTCTTGTCAAGTAAAATTACTGTAAGCCATTCTTATACCGAGGCTATTGCCACGGATTTCTTATCCGCAAGCTTAATACTAGCTTCTTGATCTATAAAAAGCGTCTTATTTGATTCAATAGCCAGGCAGCTGGCACCTGCTTGTATCAGGGTTTTAACAGTATTAAACCCAATGACCGGAATATCAAAACGCATGTCCTGATTAGGCCGGCTTACCTTTATTATCACCATGCCGCCACGGGTAAACTTACCGGCACGCCTGATCAAGTTATCAGTCCCCTCAAGCGCCTCCACAGCTACTACCGCCTTATTCTTAACCGCGATGGTCAAACCAATATCTAACCGGGCAATTTCTTTTGCAATTGGCTGGCCAAACCGGATATTATCCCATTCCGCGGAAGTCGGCTCCCGAGAAGTCAAAACACCTTTCTTTGGCAGCATATCATCGATGAACGTCGTTGAATCTATTAATTCAAATCCGGATTCTTTTAACCGCTGCGCAATCGCTTCAAAAATTGTATTAGCTTTCCTGTCTTTTATGCTCTCAAGCAAATTCTTCAAATCAATATTTTGATTAACTTCCCGGCTAAAAAGCCGGTAGGGGCTGATCTGACCGGCCATCACGATCTTTTTTACCCCTTCAACCTTAAAGATCTCAAACATCGCCCGAAAATCGCTTAAGCTGATCCAATGGATACGCTCGACATGATTCTTTAATTGACGGGAAGTTTCCCCTTTAATAGCAACAGCAATAATCGAGCAATTCTTTTTCTTCGCGGCTTCTGAAAATATAATAGGAAACCGCCTGTTTCCCGCAATGAGGCCGATTTTATCCATACGTTTTAATTGTTAGTCACGACTATGAGATAAACTGAGATTACACGGAAGTTTTTTGCTCTTCTTGGTCAGTATCGCTTCGCTTGACACGGCTCGCATGGCTTACCCCGCGCTGAGAATCCTTCACAAAGTTAACCAGATACGTGATTTCATCACTCGGCTTAAGCGAATCCTCTATCTTCTCAATCGCGTGTTTTGCTGAAAAGCCGGAATTAAACAAAATCCTAAACGCCTGGCGCAACTGAAGTATTGCTTCCCGGGAGAAACCATTCCTTTTTAAACCAACAACGTTCAAACCGTATACCACCGCGCGATGGCCGTCACAGGTAGAAAAAGGCGGAATATCCTGCACCGCCTTAGAAAGACCGCCAATAATTGAAAGTTTACCGACCCTGACGAATTGATGAATCGCCGCCAATCCTCCCAGTATCACATGATCTTCGACTGTTACATGGCCGGCAAGCGTGCCATTATTAGCAATGATACAATGACTGCCAACCCTGCAATCATGAGCGACATGAGAGTACGCCATAAAAAGATTATTACTGCCGATTATAGTCTTGCCGCCTTCGCCGGTTCCCGGATTAAAAGTGCAGAATTCACGGATAATATTGTTTTCGCCGATCTCTAAGAAGTTTTTCTCCCCCTTGTATTTTAGATCCTGGGGCTGGCTTCCTATAATAACACTGTTAAAAACTTGTGTGCCTTTCCCGATACTCGTATTGCCCTGAATAACGCAATGGGCGCCTATGGTAACAGATTCCCCCAAGACAACATTGTCCTCGACAATACTATACGGGCCGACACAAACACCTTTGCCTAATTGCGCTTTTTTAGAAACGATCGCAGTTGCGTGTATACCTTTATCCATACTATTACTTCGTTGCGTTATAATGGTTACGAATCGCCAAAGGCAAACATAAAATCAGCCTCTGCCACTACTTGACCGTCAACCAATGCCTTGCCAAAAATCTGGCCGGTCCTTGATTTTATTTTCCCCGCTTCTATTTCAAGAACAAGCTGGTCTCCCGGTACAACCGGCTTCCTGAATTTAACGTTATTAATCGTCATAAAATAAGCGATCTTTCCTCTATTCTCTTCCGGGGCAAGGAGCATTACACCCCCTACCTGCGCCAGAGCCTCAAGAATAATAACGCCGGGCATGACAGGCTTCCCGGGAAAATGCCCTTTGAAGAAATAATCATTGATCGTGACATTTTTGATGCCGACAGCGCGCTTGCCTTTTTCCATAGAAATTATTTTATCGACAAAAAGAAAAGGCTCACGGTGCGGCAATATCTTCATGACTTCCGTAATACTGAGTTCCCCCTGCATTTCAGGATGATACTTGGTACTAATCCCCACCGTCGCGAACTTTTCTTTTTGCTGCAATATCTTTTTCACCAGTTTCAGATTCAAAGAATGCCCGCTCTTTAAGGCAATGATATGCGCCTTTATCGGATGGCCGATAATATATAAATCACCCAAAAGATCCAATATTTTATGGCGCGTAAATTCATCTTCAAAACGCAATTTATTCTTAATGACACCGCTCTTGCCGACGACAAGCGTGTTCTCGTAACTGGCCCCCTTGCCTACCCCCTGCCTTTGCAATTCCTGCGCCTCTTCTTCAAGGCAAAAGGTACGCGCGCTCACCAGTTCTTTCCTGAAAGTTTCCGGAGTAATACTCAACTCCAGAAATCCTGACTTAAGCAGCGGATGGTTATAACTTAACGTATAGGAGATCTTATATTCCGCCGACGGCAATGCCACGATCGAACAGGAATCATCTTCGACGAATATCGGTTCTTTGATCGCGAAAAACTGCTGCGGGGCATCCTGCTCCTGAAGTCCTGCCTGCGTCAATGCCTCAAAAAAACTTAAACCGCTTCCATCCATGCCGGGGAGTTCATTGTTATCGATTTCAATACAAATATTATCGATTCCCATGCCCTGGAGCGTGGCCATTAAATGCTCGATAGTATATATTTGAATATCGCCCAGGCCGATAGAACTGCGGCGGATGCTGGAGACCTTTGGAATCAATGAATCAAGGCTCGCCTTGATACTAGGCCGGTCCGGCAGGTCAGTCCGCACAAAGCTCACTCCAGCGTTAACCTCAGCAGGTTTAAACGTGACATTGACCTTATTGGCGGTATGTAACCCGACCCCTTTTATATGCGCTTCCCTGGCGATAGTGTGTTGTTTATTCATGAGTTTCTCTTCCTTTATTGCTGCCTTCTATTGTATAACGAAACTGACGATTATTCTATGTTTTTTACTTTTGATTCCAATTCCTCAATTTTCTTCTTTAACTCACGTATCGTATCAAATAAACGCGGCAATTGTTGCATGCTCGCACTCACGCGTTTAGCGATACTGGCCGGCTTTGCCGGAGTCCCCCACACAACACTGCCGTCGGGAAGCGATTTACTCACACCTGACTGCGCCATAACAATTGAATTATTCCCGACTTTAATATGCCCCACCAGCCCCACCTGCCCGGCTAAAATGACATTATTACCGATACTCGTACTGCCTGAAATACCAACCTGCGCTATAATTAAACAGTTTTTTCCGATAATACAATTGTGAGCGATATGCACCAGGTTATCTATTTTTGTTCCCCTGCCGATAACCGTCTTATCAAAGCGTGCCCGGTCAATGGAAACATTTGAACCGATCTCAACATCATCCTCAATAATAACTATCCCTACCTGAGGTATCTTGTAATGAGTTCCTTCAACAGTAACATACCCAAATCCGTCAGATCCAACCACCGTGCCGCTATGAATGATAACATTGTTGCCGATAGAAACTTTTTCACGGATAGAAACGTTCGGGTAAATTATAGTTTCCCGGCCTATCGTCGATTGATGCCCCAGATAACTATTGCCCCAGATGACTGTTTTATCTCCGATAGAAACTCCGTCTTCAACAATAACATGCGGGCCTAACGCAACCTGCTTGCCTAACCGCACATCTTTACCGACCACAGCAGTCGGATGTATGCCCTGCGGAATTTTTTCCTCCGAAGGCAGAATAAAAGAAACGATCTTAACGAACGCCAGCGAAGGATTATCGACCCGAATGATCGGCTTTACTGCCTGGGTCATGTCTTTTGAGGTAATGACCGCCGAAGCTTCTGTTTTATCAAGGTAAGCCCGGTACTTGGGGTTAGCAATAAATGTTATATCTCCCGCTGCGGCATCCTCAATACCGGCCACTCCGGTAATAACAGTATTCCCATCCCCGATAATTTCACCGTTAAGAAACGATGCTATCTCTTTTAAGGTTTTTTTCATGATCCCTTACGCAGCCATTTCTTAAATTTTACCCCACAACCAACAAGGCGCGAGAACAAATCAAATGCCTGATGGTTGTGGGGTAAACAAAAACCAATTGGTAATACGCTTTTTTATTTCTTATAACCCTTATTGACGATCTCAACGATTTTATCTGTAATATCCATATTCTTAGACTGATATACTAACACGCGGTCATTGAATACCATGGTATAGCCTTCTTTTTCCGCGTATCCCTTGACTGCTTCTTCAATATCCTTTAAGATCTCTTTCATCCGTTCGTCTTGATCTTTGCGTAAATCTGTCTGATTCTGACGGTCAAAATCCTGCAGGCCTTTGATCTTTGACTCCAAGTCGCCCTTTTTGGTCTCTTTTTCTTTTTCATTCAGTAAATTCAGTTTGTCCTGGAATTTCTTAATATCATTGACCATTTTGTCCCGTTCTGCTTCATATTTGGTCTGTTTATCCCCTAAATTCTTATCATAATCTTTTGTCTTTCCGTATTCGCTGAAGATCTTGCTTAAATCAACATAGGCGAATTTGTCAGCTGCTGCAGCGCTCCCTAAAAACAGGCTTAAACAAAAGAGTACTCCTGCCACAAACACTGTTACCTTCTTCATTACCCCATCCTCCTTCATACACCTGGCTTGCTTACCGCAGCCAGATCTTGTTTTAGACGCTTAACTTGTTAATACTGATACGGTAAACGTATGCTCCCTATCCTCAAATACTCAAAACAACTCGCTGGTATCTTTTCGAAATATTACTTCGGGTGGAATCATCTACGCGCTAACCATTGAATGCGGGAAAATCCACTACTGTACAACTCATATTCACTATCAAAGATACCTTTTAGAAACCGTGGCTCATACTGAAATGAAAACGGCCGTTTCCCTTAGTTTCTTTACCAGGCTCCTTATTCAACGGGATACCGTAATCAAGCATGATCGGGCCAATAGGCGTCTTGATCCTCACCCCCACACCAACACCCGATTTAAAACCGCCGTCGCCCATATCCCCGGCCTTACTCCAAACATTCCCTACATCATAAAACGCAGCTACTTTAAAGAAATTAAAAAGCGGATACGTATACTCAAGGTTGCCGATCATCAATGAATCTCCGCCTAAAGGATCCTCTGTTGCTATGTCTATCGGTCCGACCTTTCTCTCATTATAACCACGTATGGAATACGCCCCGCCCGCGAAGAACCGCTCATAAATAGGGACTTTTTCTGTATCCCCAAACGCGTTGGCCGTACCGACCCGCGCGCGTAACTCTAAATTTGAATTACGAAACAGTGGTATATAATGCGATGCCCTGCCGTAAAATTTGGTGAAGTTTTTGTCGCCGCCAAAAGGCCCCCCTGCGCATTCGAATGAGCCAGAGAGCAGATCCCCTTTATTCGTATCAAATACATTATCTCTGCTGTCATAGGAAAGAGCAAATTCCATACTACTCAAGTTATTCTGCCCGACTTCATCCTTGAGGTCTTGGCTGGCGGAATCATCAACATTGCCTATCTTTATATTCTCAAAACGGTATTTAACATCACCTTTGACATATTCGGATAATTCTTTACCGATCCGAAGGTCCCCTCCCGTAATATTCTCGTCATACCCGTAGCCGATATCTGATTCACGTTTACGGGTATGTTTATAGAGGTCAAACCCGGCAGAAATCGGCTGATTGAACATCCATGGCTCGGTAAAACTCAGGTCAAAACCATCGGTAACAGTACCCGCGGAAAAACGAAGCTTCAGGTTCTGCCCGGCCCCCGTAAAATAAGGAAAGTTTCTCCAGTCAAAATTCTTCTGTTCAAGTTCAATGAACCCGAGGAATTGATCAACCGTACTATATCCACCGCCAAAGCTAAAGGAGCCGGTCTTGGTTTCTTTAACCTCAACGACTAAATCTTTTTTGTTGGGGATCGAAGTATCTTCTTTATCATAACTAATGTCTTCAAAGAACCCCAAATTCTGCAAACGCTCTTTGCTTCTCCTGAGCTTTTCGCCGTCAAAACGCTCACCCGGCTTTATTCTTAATTCCCGGCGGATAACCACATCTTTTGTCTTAATATTGCCCTTGATCTTTATCTTATCAACAAAGGCGATCTCATTTTCCACGATGGTCAGGATAATGTCGATACGCCCGGTCTTAGGATTTAACGATGTTGCCTCCTGGATCTGCACCGATATATACCCGCGGTCGAAATACAACCCCTGGATATCCGTAATATCATCACGTAATATTTCCTGGCTAAAGACCTTGCCGGGAATAGAACCTTTGATTTTTA
This sequence comes from Candidatus Omnitrophota bacterium, assembly GCA_041662125.1. GTDB lineage: Bacteria > Omnitrophota > Gorgyraeia > Gygaellales > Profunditerraquicolaceae > JBAZTA01. Next base: position 517,433 of record JBAZTA010000001.1, read on the forward strand.
AGAATATCTCGCTTTCCTTAACATCCTGGTTGCCCTTGACAACAACCGTACCGACCAGGAATTTCTCTCCCTCTTTAATCTTAATGCTCAAGTATAAAAACGGCCTTACTTTGTCCGGCCTGACTTCATCTTCAACCACGGCATCGATAAAACCGTTCCTGTGATAAAACGCTTTGATACGCTCTAAATCTTCTTTTAAGACATCTTCCTTTAAAGCCCCGGGGTTAAAAAGCCAGGCCTTCTTAGTTTTCATGATCTTTAAGATCCGCTGGTCGGTAAAATTCTTATTGCCTTCAACAAAAATTTCTTTTACCCGTATCTTTTTCCCCTCTGACACGCTGAATTCTACGCGGGCTTTATTCTTTTCTTTATCGATAGAAACATCATGTTTAACCTCTATCTGGCTAAACCCTTTCTTTTCGTATAGCTTCTTAATCTCTTTAAGGTCATCAGCCAAACTCGGATAATCCAGGTATTGCGTTTCTTTTGATTTTAAGGCCTCTTTAATTTTGGCGTCTTTCATTCCCAGCCGCTTTATGCCGGAAAAGGTGATTTTCTCAATAATGGGGCGTTCCACCAGAGAAATAATGATCTTTACCCCTCCGCGGTAATCTTCAGTATCGATCTTAATATCACTGAAGAAACCCAAAAGGTATAGGCGTTTTAAATCGTCATTGATGACCGTTTCCTGATAGGGGCTGCCGACACGGGTCTTCATTTTTGATAATATGGTATTGGTGCTTATGGATTTATTACCGGCAACGTCTAAAGCAGTGACTAATTTAGCTTCAGAAGACAGGGATGCAGCTGTTGTTTGATCATTATCGCGCACTTGCGCTTGGATAGGAGATAAAGCAGAAAAAAAACTTACGGCTACACAGGCAAAAACCAGAAATATTCTTTTAGGCATCGATAGTATGCAAACCTTTCGCAGTAAGCGAAACACCAACGCAATTCCTTTTAAGCGTTGGGTGTAGCAGTAAGTGAAACACCCGCGCAATACCTATAAGCGCGGGGTGCTATCGTAAAAAACAGTAAACACTTTGTAACCAGAAACCTACGTTCCTAATTTTATTTAATATATCACAATCTTTTCGAAATGCAAACTATTTTCTTTGCCGGGTTATTCCCCTTGAATGATATTTTCGAACTTGGTATATTCCTTGATAAACGTCAGCTTCATCGAACCCACCGGGCCGTTACGCTGCTTAGCGATTATGACCTCCGCGATGCCCTGGTTATCCGGCGTCGGATTATAATATTCTTCCCTTAAAAGCAAGACCACGACATCAGCGTCTTGCTCGATAGCGCCGGATTCGCGCAAGTCGGAAAGCTGCGGCCGGTGGTCCTGCCGGGATTCGACGGCGCGGGACAACTGGCTGATAGCGATAAGCGGGACATTAAGTTCTCGCGCCAGCGCTTTTAAAGAACGAGAAATCTCTGAGATCTCAGCCTGGCGGTTATCGACGCCTAATTTGCCGCGCATCAATTGCAGGTAATCCAAGACAATAAGCTGTATATTATACTGTGATTTTAAGCGCCTGGCTTTGGCGCGCAACTCCATCACTGAGATAGCCGGAGTATCGTCAATAAAGATCGGAGCCTCTGATAATTTACCCGCTGCCGCGGTTAGACGCGGCCAATCAGACGTAGAAAGATACCCGGTACGCACTTTATGGGCGTCTACTTTCGCGTGAGCGCAGAGCATCCTCTGGGCCAGCTGCTCCTTGGACATTTCCAGGCTAAAAAACGCGATCGGAACCTTTTCCACAATACCGGCGTATTCAGCCATACATAAAGCCAAAGCGCTCTTGCCCATTGACGGCCTTCCGGCGATAATAATCAAATCAGAAGGCTGCAGACCGGCAGTCTTCATGTCGAATTCTATAAATCCCGTCGGGATACCGGTGACATGCGCTTTTTTCTGATAAAGCCTGTCAATAGTCTCAATACTGTCTTTAATGATCTCTTTAAGATGAAGGCAGGCACCCTGGGCGCGGTGGTCCCTCACTTCAAAGATCAAAGTCTCTGCGGTATCAACCAGCTCATCGACATTACCTTCGTTCTCAAAACACATTGAAACGATTTTTGTCGCGTTATTGATCAAGCCGCGCAGCGTGTTTTTCTCTTTAACGATAGAAACATAGTGGCTGATATTGGCGGCAGTGGGGACAACGTTTACTAATTCTGTCAGGAAGCTGACTCCGCCGACCGCATCCAGCAGGCCTAAACGTTTTAATTCATCGGTCAAGGTGATCAGGTCAACTGCCCTATTTTCGCCGTAGAGGTCCGATATAACACCAAATATCCTGCGGTGCGAATCTTTGTAAAATGAAGTTTTATCTAAAGCTTCAACAGCCACAGCAATGGCCTCATCATCCATCAGCATAGAGCCCAAAACTGCCATTTCAGCCTCGAGATTTTGCGGCGGGAGTTTGTCTGCAGATAATTCTTTAGGCATGTTTTTTAGTTACTTCTTCACGATCCAAATCTTTATTTTTGTGGAGACCTCAGGATGCAATTTAACCATTACTTCATAAATGCCTAAAGCCTTGATCGGATCATCCAAAACAATAAGATTTTTCTCAACATTAAAGCCATCGTCTTTAAGAGCACGGGAAATATCTTGCGCCGTGACATTGGCGTATAACTTCTCCCCTTCATGGACTAAAACAGGAAGCGTTAACGATACATTTGCCAATTTTTCTTTAAGCGCCTCTGCCTCTTGCTTTAACTTTTCCTGCTGAATATTCCTGCGCTGTATTTCCTGCTGAAGTTTATTGCGATTGGCATCGGTAGAGGCAACCGCTAATCCGCGAGGGATAAGATAATTCAAAGCATACCCGTCTTTGACTTTAACGACGGCACCCGCTTTCCCCGCTCCGGGAACATCTTTTTCTAGAATGACTTCCATTGGCTCTCTCACTGGTTTATCCTTAAGGCGAGCGTATCCTTACCGCTCAACCCGCAGGCATTCTGTCAATTACGCCTTGATATACGGCATAAGCCCCAGGAAACGGGCCTTTTTAATTTCTTGGGTGATCTTGCGTTGATGCTTGGCGCAATTGCCGGTGTTACGCGTCGAAATAATCCCCCCGCGCTCCCGCGCGAATAGTTCCAGCAATTTGATATCTTTATAATCTATACTCTTTACTCGTTCTGCGCAAAACCGGCACGATCTTTTCCTCATCGGCAAAAAAGACCCCGGCCTTTTCATGATTTTCTTAGGCTTAATTCTCATTTGATTTCTCCTCACTTTCGTCTACCCATGCTGTCTCTGTAGCATGCTCCTGTCGCGGTTCTTCAGATGACTCGACTGGCGCTGCTTTTCCGGAAGGCGCTCCTATAAATTGCACGCGTTCCACCCGCACCTCAATGACGCTGCGTTTATTCCCCGCATTATCTTCCCATGAACGGGATTGAAGCCTGCCCTCGATAAAAAGAGGGCTTCCTTTATGTAAATACTGATTGCATGTTTCTGCCTGCTTATCCCAGACAACAGCAGTAATGAAACAAACCTCTTCTTTCAACTCCTGGTTTCTATCTTTGAATTTCCGGTTCACCGCCAGGCGCAGATTCGCCACAGCCGTACCCTGAGGAGTATAGCGCAACTCCGGGTCTTTCGTCAAATTTCCCATCAACAATACTTTATTGAAACTGGCCATAATCCTCTCCTTTAAACCAATACTATCAAACTCGCCACAGATACGCGCGTATGTATCCCTGCGTCAATATCGGCAAACGAAACTAACGATATCAACCAGACCAACGACATTAACGATTTTACGCTTTGCCCAAAACTGAAACTAAAAGCCTCAGGATATTTTCATTTAATTTATATATTTCTTTTATTTTTACGATAGCACCCGGGGCAACGCTGAAATTCATCAGGTAATAGACCCCTTCCGTCGATTTCTTGATCGGGAATGTCAATTTCCTTCGTTCTCCCCAAACGGCTGCCTGCGTAATCTCACCGTTATTCTTAATAACCGCATCCTGAATTTGAGCAAAAAGGCTTTTACGTTCTTCGTCGGATAAATCAGGTTTCGTTATAAACATCGCTTCATACTTATTCATTCCTGCTTTCCTTTCATTTGTTTTTTTTCTTTTTTGTTAAAGACGTTCATACTTACATCTATACCATCACGAACCCACATTTGGCAACACTCTATCGCTTTTGCCGTTACTTCATCTAACTGTTTCTTCTCTGCCCTCGAAAAAGAAGATAACACATAATCAGAAACAACTTTTTCTGACTTGCCGGGCCTGTCAATACCAACACGAAGGCGCGCGAACTCTTGGCTTTTGAGTGAGTCAATGATCGACTTAAGGCCGCGCTGGCCGCCAGAGGAGCCGCACGCTTTGATCCTGAGCCTGCCGAACTCCAGGTCAAGGTCATCGCAGACAATCAAAAGATCAGAGAGGTTAACCCGGTACTTACGCAGAAGAGCTCCGACGGCATTGCCCGATAGGTTCATAAAGGTACCGGGGACCGCCACGACCACGAGGTGCCCCTCAATATCGGCTTTTGCGCTTAATGCCGATACTGCGTTATCTTTTTTTAACGCAAGCTTATAGTGCTGCGCCAAACCCTTTATTATCGAAGAACCAATGTTATGCCTGGAATGAGCATACCATATACCCGGGTTACCCAACCCCACAATTAATTTCATGATGCTCCTACGCCAACCAATCGCCGGTGCAGCTTCTTATGCCGGTTTTTTCTCTTTACCTTCCGCCTCTTTACCCTCAGGCAAGACTTCCTTCTTCTCTTTAATAACTTCAGGTTCTTTCTTCTCTTCGCCCTCAACACCTTCAACAGGAACTTCTTCTTTCATCGGAGCGGCAACTGAGAGAATGATCGAATCAGGGTCATTTAAAACTTTAATATTCGCGGAGAATACCACATCTTTAATATGGATAGCCTCACCTAATTTCAAATGGCTGACATCGACTTGAATATCTTCAGGCATCTCTGTCGGCAAACACTCAATTTCAATCTCCCAAAGGATATGTTCGAGTGAACCGCCTTCAAATTTAACACCGGGAGCCTCACCTTTGACCGTGACAGGGACACTCACCTTGATAGCTTTCGTCAAAGAGATCTCATGAAAATCGACATGGATGATATCGCCTTTTACCGGATGATGCTGAATATCCTTGATCAAACAAGGCCGGTTTTTTGCTTTCTTATCATCTTTTATCTTAAGGGTAACGACCACATTTTCCAGCCTGTGCTCGTGCAGCAGGTGCAGCAATGCCCGATAGGCAACCTTCACCGGCTGGGCTTCTTTACCTTCTCCATAAACAACCGCCGGGATAAAATTTTTGAGGCGCAAATCTTTCGCTTTAACTCTGCCTGTTTCTTCGCGTAACTCTGCTTCCAAGACTATCTCTTCCATGGCTTCCTTTTTCCTTTCATACCTTGAATTACATTACCGTGATTTCTTAAGTTTTATGCTTTTGGTTACTTTAATCAAATAAAGAACTAACCGATTCTTCATTATGAATCCTCTTGATGGCTTCGCCTAAAAGGCTAGCCATTGCTAAAACTTTAATCCGGGGGTGCTTTTTATGGTCAGCGAGCGGTATACTGTCGGAAATAACCAGTTCTTTAAGGTCACAACACTGCTCTATCCGCTCAAGAGCCGGGCCGGAGAGGACACCGTGGGTTATCGCCGCGCTGATCGACTTACACTTTGCTTTCTTTAACGCCTCCACAGCTTCGATCAACGAACTGCCGGTAGCTACCAGGTCATCGACAATGATCGCGTTTTTATTCTCAACCTCGCCTAAAATATGCATTACTTCCGTCTTCTCGGGAGAATCCCGCCTTTTATCGATAATGGCTAACCCCGCGCCAAACCTTTTGGCGTATGCGCGCGCCATTTTGATACCTCCGACATCAGGAGAAACGATAACGAGGTTATTGATCTTTTCTTTTGAAAAATAATCGACAAAAACACCAACTGCAAGCAAATGGTCTACCGGGATATCAAAAAAACCCTGGATCTGGCCGGCATGCAAATCTATCGTCAAGATACGGTCAGCACCAGCCGTCGTTAACAAATTGGCAACAAGTTTTGCGGTAATAGGCACCCGCGGCTGATCTTTACGGTCCTGGCGGGCGTAGCCGAAATAGGGAATAACCGCCGTAATGCGGTCACTGGATGCCCTCTTTAAAGCATCGATAATGATTAAAAGCTCCATCAAATTATCATTCGTCGGAGGACAGGTCGGCTGCACGAGGAAAACATCTTTCCCCCGGACATTATCATTTATCTTGACCCGGATCTCCCCCTCGCTGAATTTTGAAACAAACGCGTCAGACAAATTAACCTTCAGGTATTTGCAAATATCTTTGGCTAAAGCCGGATGGGCATTACCGCTAAATACTGCTAATTTATCCATAATGATCTCACTTTTTATGTATCTGTGCTTTTGCCTTCAAGGGTTGAGCAGGGACGCCGACCACAGTCTGCCCCGCAGCCACATGATGATTCCGCCTCACTACTGATCCGGCACCTGTCTTAGCCGCTTTCCCGATACGCACGGGAGCGATTAACACCGTATCAGAACCAATAAACGCCCCATCTTCTATAACGGTGATATTTTTATGCGTCCCGTCGTAGTTGGCGGTAACCGTGCCTGCCCCAATATTAACTGATTTTCCGATACGGCAATCGCCGATATAAGAAAAATGCTTTGCTAAAGTTTTTGACCCTAATGCAGAACGGGAAATTTCCAGGAAGTTTCCTATGACAACTTCATCGTTTAAAACCGTGCCTTCGCGCAAACGGGCGAAAGGGCCGACTTTGCAGGATTTTCCAATTTTAACATTTTTTTCAATAACTGTAAAGGGATAAATTGTAGTATCCTGCCCTATTTTTACTCCATAACTGATAAAGGCCGAGTCAGGGTCAATGATACTTACCCCGGCTTTCATAAATTCTTCATTAATACGCTGCTGCATGATTTTTTGCGCCTTGGACAATTCTAACCGGGAATTAACCCCCATAGTTTCAAGAACATCCGGTGAATCCACGCTTTCAATCACATCCCCCTGTTTATAAAGGATCCCGATAACATCGGTCAGATAATATTCTTTTTTACGGTTGTTCGGCTTAACTCTTTTGAGGGCACTCACCAGCTTTTTCATATCAAAACAAATAATGCCGGTATTGATTTCTTTAATTCCCTTCTGGAAATCATCAGCGTCTTTTTCCTCAACGATCCCGTAAATACTGCAATACGCGTCCCTGAGGACCCTACCATACCCAACGGGTTTTTCAATTTTAGCCGTTAACATGGTAGCCGCGGCGCCAGAATCTGCATGGCGCTTGATCAATTTCGCGATCGTCTGCTTCTGTAATAACGGAATATCGCCATAGAGGACGATGACCGAACCGCTAAAACCTTTCAAAAGCGGCAAAGCTTCTTTCACGGCATCGGCAGTGCCTAAGAGTTTTTTCTGGATCACGGTTTGAGAAGCATTACCAATAAAATCCCTGACATCATCGGCCTTAAACCCCAAAACAGTAACGGTTTTCTTTATTCTTAAACTCGCGACCAGATCCAGGACATACCCAAGCATCGGCCTGCCGCAGACCTTATGCAAAACCTTAGGCACCTCTGATTTCATCCGGGTGCCTTTACCTGCTGCCAATATTATTGCTGCGATGTTTTTCATAAGTAATAGCTGTCCTGCTACGCCCTTCAAACGAAAAATTCCGGTGGGGCTTCGCAGAGACAGTTCTGCTTCGCCTAAAGAAACCTTCGTTTTAAAAATGCAAACCCTGAACCTGATTTAAGATATTTCTCAAATTCTTCTGCGCGGGCCTTACGCTTAAACGCAATATATGTCTGTAATCCCCACGGCATATAGCGTTTTGTGTATAACGAATCCCCACTATTGTGTTCTTGTATTCTACGCTCTAAATTCTGAGTAATGCCTATATAATATCTAAGGGGATATTTCTTACTTGTTAAAATATATACAATATACATACGCAATTCCTGCGTAGCCCCACCGAGGTTTTACATTTTTAACGGCGAAGCAGAATTGTTCCTGCGTAGCCCCACCGCAGCTTTACATGTTGATGGGCGAAGCAGAAAAGTTCCTGCGAAGCCCTACCATCATTTAACTTATCAATGGGCGAAGCAGAAAAGTTCCTGCGTAGCCCTACCATCATTTAACTTATCAATGGGCGAAGCAGAACTGGGACGCATGGACTCGAACCATGATAGCGAGACCCAAATTCTCGTGTCCTACCATTGGACGACATCCCAAAATAACATTATAATCTATAAGTCAGCATCCCCGAATTCACTGGGTTTACCGGTCTTTTTCTCTGTCTCATATGCTTCCAGGACTTTCTTCTGCAGAGATTCACGGAAAGCCTGTGTTATCGGATGAGCAATATCCTTATGTTCTGACTGAGCGAATGCACCTGCATCCGGCCCCACAGGACGGGCCGGTACGCTTAACTGCCCTCCACACTGGTTGCAAAATTTCGAACGCGCTTCATTCTTAAATCCGCATTTCGAACAGGACTGCTTAATCTTACGAGAGGGCATGGCGATAAACAATTCGCTTGTCCCCTGAATAACCTTGATATTCCTCACTACAAATACATCATCAAAAGTAACCGTAGCGTATGCCTTTAGTTTCTTGTCGGGTGACTCCCTTAAGAAGATTTTAACTTCAGTTATATCCATAGTAGCACCCCTTTCACAGAAAGTGAAACACCCGCGCATTACCTATAAGCGCGGGGTGGCCCTTAAATCGTCCTTGTTACCGCCACACGTAAAAACTGATTTTCTCTCTTAAGCTGGCGAGAAAATATTCGAGCTTCTTTTTGAGAAGGAACAAGAGCAAAAACCGACGGCCCGCTTCCAGACATTAAACTGGGCCGTAACCCTAAAAAAGCAAATCTTTTTTTCAGAAGGCTTACTTCAGGATAGACTTTTACCGTAACAAATTCTAAGCTGTTAAAGAGAGCTTTTCCAATCAAAGCAACGTCTTTTTTCTTTAATAATGAACACAATATTGTAACATTTTGTTTAGGGATTGTCAACCTCAGCGGGCGCCCAAAATACTGATCCCATTTCTTATAAATAAGCGGCGTAGAAACATGCAAAGGCAGGACAGCCAAAACATGCCACAAACCCGTAGCTTTAAGCGAATGGACCGGTTTAATCTTTTCTCCGCGGCCGCTTCCTAAAGCAAAAGGGGAATCATACATAAAAAAAGGCACATCACTGCCGATATTTTTGGCTATAGCAACTAATTTATTTCGCGTAAGCCCAAGTTTCCAAAGGTGATTCAGCCCTAAAAGAACCCCGGCGGCATCACTTGACCCTCCGCCCATCCCGGCGCCTACAGGAATACGCTTGGTAATCTTTATCATAACCCCTTTATTGATATTCAAGCTCTCCTGCAAAAATTGAGCGCTCTTATACGCCAGGTTTGAACTATCCTTAGGGATACCCGGATGATTTGATTTAATTTCTATTCTTTTGCCCGGCAAAGAAGATAAAATAAGAGTATCATGCAGGTCAATCCGCTCAAAAAGAGTCTTTATCTCGTGGTAATTATCAGGTCGTTTCTTAATAACCTCAAGAAAAAGGTTAAGTTTCGCGTAACAACTGACCTCCACGCCTCTGGAACCAAGCAGTTTCAGCGCTGAATGTAATTGACCCATGGACGTATGATTATATTTAGATTATATTAAGGAGAAATTATTTTAAAAACCGCTTTTTCTATATCGGCACTGGTAAGGTTGTATTCTTTCATAAGTTCAGCCGGCTGGCCGGATTGGCCAAACCTGTTTCTTACTCCAACGCGGATAACTTTGGTAGGATGATTCTCAGCCACCACTTCATCAACGCTTGAAGCCAGGCCGCCAATAACCGTGTGTTCTTCACATACGACGATCCCTTTGGTCTGGCGCGCCGCAGCTAAGATCGTTTCGGCATCCAGGGGGCGAATGGTATGAATATTGATCAAACGTGCCGAAATATTTTTCTTCAGCAGGCTCTCCACCGCAACTAAGGCTTCATGAACCATGATCCCGCAGGCAATGATCGCGACATCATTACCCTGGGTCAAAACCTGAGCCTGGCCTAACTGAAATTTCCCTTTATTTTCAATGGTCGTAACTTTCGGCCTTCCTAAACGGACATAAAACGGCCCTTTGTTGTGAGCCGCGGCGATCACTGCTTCGCGTGTCTGAGGGCCGTCACAGGGAGCCAGGATATTCATATTCGGGATCACGCGCATAAGCGCGATATCTTCCAACGCCTGGTGGCTTGCCCCATCCGGGCCGACACTGACACCGGCGTGCGTAGCAACAATATTAATATTAAAATTATTATAGGCGATACTATTTCTGATCTGATCCCAGGCCCTGCCGGTAGCAAATATCGCGAAGGTAGAGGCGAATACGATCTTCCCGCAGCTTGCCAGGCCGCTGGCAACAGCCATCATATTCTGCTCAGCAACTCCCATATTGAAAAAACGTTCGGGATATTCCTTGGCAAACAAGCCGGTACGCGTGGAACTGGATAAATCAGAATCTAAAACAACGATGTTTTTATTCTCTTTACCCAGCTCGACTAATGTCTGGCCGTATACATCTCTTTGGTATAATTGTTCCATCTCAGTTATGCAAGTTCTCTTAACGCCTGTTCGGTTTCTTCTTTGGTGGGGGTACGGCCGTGGAAATCAACCACATTCTCCATAAAAGAAACCCCTTTGCCTTTAATTGTATGGGCGATGATAATAGACGGCTTTCCTTTTACGGACTGCGCCTGATCATACGCCTCTAAGACCTGTTGCATTACATGGCCGTTTATTTCAATGGTGTGCCACCCAAATGCCTGCCATTTTGCGACAACCGGCTCCAGGTTCATAACATCTTTTGTCATACCGTCGATTTGATACCCGTTGTAATCCAGGATACCGCAGAGATTATCGCAATGGTAGTGGGCCGCAGCCATAGCCGCTTCCCAAATATTGCCTTCTTGTATTTCCCCGTCACCCATCAAACAATAAACGCGGTAACCTTTCTTATCGATCTTTGCCGCCAGGCTCATGCCAACCGCAATTGATAACCCCTGCCCGAGCGAACCTGACGCGACATTGATCCCGGGAGTACGCCGATCAGGATGCCCCTGCAACAAAGAACCCAGTTGCCGTAACGTCATAAGCTTTTCAAGAGGGAAATACCCCGATTCAGCAAGAACCGCGTACAACAAAGGACAGCAATGCCCTTTTGACAAATGGAAACGGTCGCTATCCGTAGCCAATGGAATTTTAGGGTCATGACGCATCACCGCGAAATATAACGCGGTGATCAAATCCGTCGCCGAAAGGCTGCCCCCCGGATGGCCGGAACCTGCCTTAGCAAGCATTGAAACGATCAATCTACGGACCTGCTTTGCTTTAGCTTCTAATTCTTTAATCTTAGTGTCGGAATACGCCATCAGAATAATTATTTCTCAAACGCCCTGCGCTCATATTATTGCACTACCGGCGCAGACCCATTTTTAGTTATTTCCTGATTCAATTTATCCAATTTCTGCTTAATCTGCTCCTGCTTTGAATCTATGATCAAGGATTTTTCCCAGCTTGTTTTAGCGTTCTGACGGTCTTGGAGCTTCAAATAAGCATCCCCTAAATGGTCATAGATAACATGGTCTTCTAATAACGTGCTGGCTTTCTTTAATTCCTGGACCGCGTCGATGAATTTGCCTTGTTTAAAATAAAGCCAGCCTAAACTATCAATATATGCCCCATTTTCAGGCTCAAGAGTCAGAGCCTTCCTTATCAACCCTTCAGCGATATCAAAATTCTTGTTTTCTTCAATATAAAGATACCCGAGATAATTTAACGCTTCGGCATAATCAGGGCGTAATTCAATAGCTTTCTTGAGCTCCGTGATAGTTTCATCCCGGTTCTTTAACTCATCATAAATATTTGCCATGTAAAAATGCGCTTCACTATCAGCAGGTGATAAGTCAAGTATCAGCCGATAGGTATTTTGAGCGTCTTTAAACTTCTTCTGACGCAGATAAACGATCCCTAAACTTTTATAAACGTCTATATTCTTAGGCTCGATCTTGGAGGCATTCTTAAGCGCGATCTCATATTCCACGGTAGCCAGGTCAGGTTTGCCTTGAGAAAAATAAAGGAGCGCCAAAACAGCATGCGGCTCTATAGCTTCCTCATCATATTTAATGGCAAGGTTTAGCTCAAGCGTAGCTTTGGAAGCGTCGTTTTGCCTTAAATAACAAAGCGCCAGGTTTAAATGGATCAAAGCATTCCTGGGGTCTAAATCTAAGGCTTTTTTATACTCAGAAACCGCTTCTTCGGTATCGCCTGACTGCTCATGCATAGAAGCCATAATATAATGAGTCAGGGTCAGCGATAACCGTTTATCTAACGCAAAAACGCTTGTCGAACTGCACAGCGCTATGGAAAGGCAACATAAGAATAAAGAAACGCGTCTTTTTAACTTAGGAAGCATACTCAAGAACGCTTCACCGGCACGCCAGTGATAGCGTATTCCCAACGAATTTTTATGATCCTTTTAGGCAAAAACAAAGTACCTAAGAAGAACAAAATATTTCTTCGAGAACCCGCGCTTTTAAGACAAACCTCTTGCCTTATCAGCTAAACGGGCGTTCTTTCGATCTACGAATTAGCTCCAATTTCTCTTCTTCAAATGGCGCAGCTTGCGACGCATCTTTTTTCTTTTATGCGTCTTGATCTTCTGTCTTTTTCTTTTCTTACCGCACGGCATTACTTCCTCCTCGATAATACAATCTTAATAAATTACCTTGTTCAAAGGATATTCAATGATCCCCTCTGCTCCGGCTTTCTTTAATTCGGGGATCAATTGCCTGACAACCTTTTCATCAATCACCGTCTCCAGCGCGAACCACCCCGTTTCAGAAAGCCCTGAAACGGTAGGATTCTTTAAGGCAGGGAGAACAGCGATAACTCTTGCAAGGTCCTTTTTCCTGACATTCATCTTCAAACCGACTTTTTCTTCAGCAGCAATCGCCCCTTTTAATAAAACAGAGATCTGCTCCATTTTATCCTTCTTCCAGCTATCTTTAACCGCCGTCTTATTGGCGATAAATTGCGTGGTTGATTCACAGATAGTGGCGATTTCAACTAATTTATTCGCCCGCAGGCTCCTGCCGGTTTCTGTCAGCTCCACAATAGCATCGACGAGGCCAGAACTTACCTTGACTTCAGTCGCTCCCCAGCTAAATTCCACATCGACTTTAACCTTATGCTGGGCGAAAAAATCCCTGGTGACACCGACAAGCTCGGTAGCAATACGCTTATTATGCAGATCCCGGACCGTTTTCATCCCTGAATTCTCCGGAACTGCCAAAACCCAGCGGACCTTGCTTAAACTCTGCTTGGAATACATTAAATCGGTGATACGATAAACTGAAGACTTATTTTCCATGATCCAATCATTTCCGGTAACACCACAATCCAAAACCCCCTCCTGGACATACCGAGACATCTCCTGTGCCCGCAATAAAATCGCTTCTATTTCCGGGTCATCGACCGAAGGAAAATACGAACGCTCAGACGATAAAGAAACATTAAAACCGGCTTTCTTAAACATCCTGAATGTCGACTCCTGAAGACTCCCCTTAGGGAGCCCGAGTTTTAATATTTTTTTCATCGCATCCTACTGTTAGCCACAGGCGTGGGACTTACTTAAAAGAGAATAAACCATCACCGGATAAAAACGCTCAATGATGCCAAATTTAACACGGCATGTTATTATACAAGGTGTGTAATAATTTGTAAAGAAAAAATTGCAAAAACTAAAATTTCCCTTATAATAAATCTTTATAGCTTTCAAGCGCTTAGAGGACACATAAGCGCACACTCATCTAAACTTCACGATACTTGCCCACAGGGAGGAATTTCAATGTTTAAGCTGTTACGTAACAAGAAAACCCAGAAAACAATCTGGATTATATTAGCAATTATTATCGTTCCGGCGTTTATTTTCTGGGGCTCAAGCAGCATGGTGCGCAACCCCGGAGAAAACACAAGCTTCTCCCTTAAGATTTTCGGAAAGGACATTCCTTATGCCGCCTATCAGGATTCACTGGCAGCGGTGCGCAACCAGGCACTGCTCCAATTTGGAGAAAGTTTTGACCAAATGCAGAAATTCCTGAATTTAGAAAGGCAGGCAATCGAACGGCTGGTCTTAATCAGCGAAGCAGGCAAACGCAAAATAAAGGTCAGCGACAAAGAAGTCGTCGATTTTATTCAGGCGTTTGCGCCTTTTCAAAACAAAGGACAGTTTGACAACCGGGCATACGCATACATACTGCAATATGTATTCCGCACCCAACCCCGGATATTTGAAGAACAAACCAGGCAAAACCTGACGATAGCAAAACTTTATGAAACTATTACGAAAAACGTAACCGTGAGCGATCAGGAAGTCAAAGACGCCTACGCGAAAGAAAACGAACAAATAAGCATCAGCTATATCGCCAGCCTATACGCTGACTTTACAAAAGAGGCCACAGCAACCGATGAAGAATTAAAGGATTATTTTTCAAAGAACTCGCTTTCTTTTAAGCAACCGCTTTCATTCAACACCTCCTACATTGTTTTTGAGAACGAAAACCAGCAAAATGATATTACCACCAGGATCAACAAAGAGAAAAGCCTGGAAAAAGCTGTATCAGGATTAAACCTTACCATCCAGGAAACAGGACTATTCAGCCAGGTAGACCCTATTCCGGGAATCGGCTGGAGCCCTCAGATTACTTCGATCATTTCAAAACTTGATCTAGGGCAAATCTCAAACGTCATCCCCTTCGATAAAAAATTCTATATATTCCAGCTTAAAGAGCGAAAAGACCCTTACATTCCCGATTTTGAAGCTATAAAAGAAAAGGTAAAAGAAACTGTTATTAAAAACAAGGCAAAGAATATCGCGAAAACAAAAGCTGAAAACTGCTTAACAATACTCCGGGATGCCGCGAAAATAAGCCTTAAAACAATCGATTTCGACAAGATCAGTAAAGACGCAGGGCTAAAATCAGGGACAACCGCCCCTTTTAAATTCAGCAGCTATATCGAAAACATAGGCGCCTCTGACGAATTCTATACCGCGGCGCAGTCATTAAAAGAAGACGAATTCAGCGCGGTCATCGATTCCCCGTCCGGGTACTTCATCATCAAGGCAAAATCGAAGATACCCGTTGATGAAACAAAGTTTAAAGCAGAAAAAGAGGAATTTACGCAAAAACTTTTGTCGGGAAAGAAACAAAATGATTTCTCAAAGTTTGCCGAAGAATTAATGAAAAAGGCGCAGGCAGGATAAATCGGTTTAGAAAAAAGAAAAAGCCCTGTTTTCGTATCGGATCACGATATAAAACAGGGCTTTTTCTTAAAACGGCCCTTAACTTACTTTTATGGAATTAACCGGGCACTGCTCGGCTATTTCGGCGAGATTATGAGTTGAACATACCTGGGCTTTCACATGAGCTATACCATCACCCTGGACTTCAAAAACCTCAGGACAAGCCTGCTCACATAAACCACAACCAACACAAGTCGAAGCATCAACGCTAACTTTTGCCATTGTATTATCCCCCCTTGGAATGAATATAACCTTTTTAAGCCGCTGGCGGCACAGCTTCTATCTTAAGGTTATATTTTTTAATATTATTATCAGCGACTTCCTGGATCTTCTTGACCAGGTCAACATTATTCAACAAATGCTTAAATCTTCCCTGCGTCTTCAAATATTCTTCCACCGGGAGACATTTGATCTGCCTTTTAGAAACCAGAACCCCATTTTCATATTCAAAAATCGGATATAAACCAGTTTCGACCGCTAATTTCGCGATATCAAAAGTCCCTTTCGATTCATGGCGCCACCCCAACGGGCACGGCACATGGATCTGGATATATTTCGGGCCTTTGATGGATAATGCTTTTTTCACCTTACGCTGAATGTCCTGGGGATAACCTACTGTTGCGGTAGCAACGTAGGGAATCCCGTGCGCGAGGACGATTTCAGGCATTGGTTTCTTAGGACGCAGATTCCCCACAGAATTACTGCCAATAGGGCTCGTTGATGTGTTCGCCTCAAAAGGCGTCAGGCCGCTACGCTGAACGCCGGTATTCATATATGCTTCATTGTCATAACAGACATACAAAATATCATGCCCGCGTTCCAGCATGCCGGAAAGCGCTTGTAACCCGATATCAGCTGTCCCGCCGTCACCGCCTTGGGCAATAACATTGATCCCCTCTTTTTTCCCCAAGTAACGTAAAGCTGCCTCTACCCCAGAAGCAACTGCGGCGCAATTTTCAAACAAAGAGTGGATAAACGGGACTCCCCAGGCAGACTCAGGATATTTAGTAGAGAATACTTCAAGGCATCCGGTATTATTCGCTACGATAGTATTCGGGCCGCTGGCATCAACAACCAAACGCGCCGCTATTGACTGCCCGCAACCGGAACATGCGGTATGGCCACTGACAAATAAATGTTTACTCATATTTTTCCTTTAATAACTCTGGTTTTAAATCAATAAATTCCAAACAACGCTCTTTCGGCGTAAGCAAACGAAAAACCTCTTTAATCGAATTCCTGGTAATATCGCGCCCGCCCAAACCAACCACAAAACTGCTGATCACCCCCGGCTGTTTCTTTTTTCCGAAAAACACAGCCTTGATCTCTGAAGAAAGCGGCGCATACGAACCTAAAGACAATGCCCGGTCCAGAACAGCAACTTTAGGGATATTTTTCAAAGCTTCATAGATCTGCGCTGAAGGAAACGGACGATAGGAAGTGATCTTAAGCAATCCGACTTTTTTACCTTTTGCCCGCAATTCATCAACAACATCCTTAACAGTCCCGCAGACAGACCCCATTGCTACGATCACCCGCTCGGCATCTTTCGTCCGGTATTCTTCGATAAGCCCGTTATAGGTACGGCCAAAAACCTTTGAGAATTCAGCGGTGATCTTCGGTATCAATTCCAAGGCCTGCTTCTGCGTCTCTTGGATCGCGTAACGTGCTTCCGTATAATAATCAGGATCAGCCAATGGCCCGAGTGTCGCCGGATTTTCAACATCCAATTTATACAACGGCTTGTAAGGAGGCAGGAACTTATCAACCTGCTCCTGTGAAGGCATATCGACCGTTTCGATGCCATGCGTCAAAATAAACCCATCCATACAAACCATAACGGGAAGCATGATCGATTTATCCTCAGCCAAGCGATAGCCGATAAAATGAAGATCAACTGCTTCCTGATTATCTTCCGCGTATAATTGTATCCAACCGGCATCACGCACGGAAATCGAATCCTGCTGGTCGTTCCAGATATTGATCGGCGCCGAAATAGCCCGGTTAGCGCACGTCATGACTAATGGCAGCCGCATACCGGCAATATTAAAAACCACTTCCGCCATAAGCAATAACCCTTGAGAACTGGTCGCGGTATACGCGCGGACTCCCGTCGCTACAGCCCCCAAAACAACCGACGCCGCTGAATGCTCTGATTCGACATTGACAAACTGCGTATTGAGTTCGTTGTCTGCCACAAATTGAGCTAACTCTTCAACAATATGCGTCTGAGGCGTAATCGGATAAGCAGAAATAACGCCGGGTTTACATAATTTTACTGCCTCTGCAACCGCTAATGAACCCTCTAGAAATTCTTTCATATCTAATCCTTTTCTTCCTCTTTTATCATTTCGATATCTTTTTTAGGGCAAATCACCGCGCAGCTTCCGCACCCTTTACAGTAAGCAAAATCACAGCGATACGTATTCTTTTCTTCCCCTTCAATGCATGCCTCCGGGCAAATTAAAACACACAACTTACAGGCAATACAATTCTTCTGAAGGAATTTGGGGCGCACCTCAACCCTCCATGAACCTGTTTTGTTATTCTTACTTGAACCTGGCTTTGAAACAAGAGGACCAAACATGTCAATTCTCCTATAATTTTGCTTTGATAAACTCATAGCCCTGTTTCACAGCATCAATATTGCCTGCCTGGGCTTTACCCGCGAACCTCTTCTTTATTGCCTCAACTAAAGTATCTAAGCTAATTTCTCCGGTAGCAGCAGCATAAGCTCCAAGCAAAGCAGTATTACCTAACGGCCTGCCGATTGTTTTCATGGCAATCTCATTGGCGGAAATACAATAGACTTTCTGTGTTGCCTTTATTTTAGGAAGTTGGAAACCTTCTTTAGCGTTAACAATAGCAATACCATTATCTTTCAACCCTGAAAAACAGTTAAAACCGCGCATCAAGGTAGAATCGACAATAATCACATAATCAGGTTCATAAACCTGGCTTCGTAACCGCACCGGCTTAGAATCCACACGCACAAAAGCGTTCATGGGTGCGCCCATACGTGCCGCGCCAAAATGGGGAAAAGCGTAAGGGTAACTGCCCTGATGAAAATAAGCATACCCTAATAAAGATGCCGTGGTTATCGCACCTTGCCCCGCGCGGGCATGAATGCGTATCTCTTTCATATCTAAACTCCTTTTCTCTTGCAGTGGAACCCTTACAAACGAAAGTCAGGGATTCCTTACTTTTTGCTTCTTAGAGCGAACCCCTCCGAAGCAACACCGCTACTTTACTTGTCGATTTGCGTAGGAGGGTAAAAACAGATTTTTATCTTATTACTTTTGGATACACTTGTCAATTGATTTTTTGCTGCAGAAAGCAGCACACCGGCGCAATTCCAATTAGCGCCGGGTGTAAGCAGGAAGCCGTACACCCGCGCAATACCAATTAGCGCGGGGTGTTGCGCAGCACCCCAGCTAAATAGGTATGCTGGGTGCGCCCTTTCTGGGCAGAAAGCCGCACACCTGCGCAGAAAGCGCGCACTTGGCATCCGATAAGCCAAAGTGCGGCGCAATTCCAATTACCCGCTTAAAAAAACCCGGTCTTGACATGTAACTTTTAAGTTATAGATAAGACCGGGTCTTAAAACGATACTCTATTTCAAGACCGGGACTTATTAATAATAAAAAACCACATTTCAAGTCCCGGTCTTGCCGCAGAAAGCCGCCCACGCTACCGCAAAAGCTTCCGGTCTTCCAAACTCAATTTCGTTTTCTTATCCCCAACCACATTACTGCACCTGGTGCACCAATACTCATACAGGTACCCATCGGGTAAAATCAAAAGTAACCTTTCCCGCACCGGCATAGACTTGCCGCAACGGTCGCAATATAAAGAAGTAGCCTGTAAATCTTCGTATTGTTTCATTTTCTCAAGAAAAACTCAGGTTGATCCGGGGAGGTTAAAACCGGCAACACTCTTCATTTTCTCAGCAGCAACCACCTGTGATTGCTTAATTGCTTTAGTAAAAACATCTTTCATCGCCTGCTCTAATGTCTCCTCCTGCATATTCGAAAGGTCACCTGAGACTTTAATATCAGTAATCTCCTGGGCGCCATTCATGGTAATCTTGATCAAGCCGTTGGAACTCTGTACATCAAAAGTCGTATTTTCCAGCTGTTTTTTCATTTCCTGCATTTTCTTTTGCATATCCATCAATGCTTTCATCTTATCAAACATATCCGTGGATCCTTTCTTCCTATTATAAGCGCTCTTTTTTTAAATCGCCTTTCGGGCCGATCTCGGTAACTTCTTCAATTTTAATTTTAAATATAGCACATTTCTCAGGAATACCAATCTCAAAATTTTCATGTTTCTGTCCCCGGTAAAGCCCTTCAATAATCCGTTTAGCCGAAAGGCTGACGATCCGTTCGCTTAATTCATGAACGATCTTATCATACTGGGAGCCTTTATAGAGTATCTCAACAGGGCCGTTGACCTGAAAGCCGCTCAGAGAATTAGTATCCACAAAAGAAAGAGAAACCTTAGGATTAATCTTAAGGTTTTCCCAGGTCTTACTGAGCGTATAATCAACCAGATAAATAAAATTGTTCTCGACTTTTAAAAGAAACTTTGGCGCAGCATTAGGATGGCCATCAAAATCACAAGTCGCCACGCTGATAAATTCACGCTTTTCCAGGAATTCGATTATTTTCTTGGTGATCATGCTATATATCCTTTATCACAATATCCCTGAACACATTGCCAAAAGCAGCCTCAAAATCGTAGACATCCTTAAAATCATCAAGGGAATCAGTCTCTGTCTTAGAAAGCATCTTCTGCTCAATCATACAATAGACAATATTACCAAAATCCCGGGTCTTGGTTATCCCCCAATGAGAAAACACTGTTTTTGCCATCGGGCCGTATTGCTCAATAACAAATTTACGGATGCCCTCTGTAAGTTCCCCGCCGGTAATGTGGCTCGTTTTTTTAAGGTCCTTCTGGGTGTAATATAATGCCTGCATGACAAATTCATAGGCGTCGGGCTTATAGCGCTTATCTTTTTCACAAATCTCTTCTATCAACTTATAAAAATCCTTTTTTTCTTCCATAGTAATATTTAAAACCCCAAACTTTCATTAACCAAAATCACCTTTAACCTATCCGCAGCCACTTCCGCTTCAATAATTAGAAGCTGAGCGCACATACGCCTGTATTCCGGAGCAAGACAACGTTCTTGGCGGCAATTTCCGCTTTCTAAACAAAAGCTGTTCCAATTCAAGCGCTTACAATTAAGCGGCGTGGCATATTCCCGCGCGCGCTGAATCGCGCAAGGCAGATCATCCTTGAGTTTATTGATCCCGCAGACAATAATGACGTTTTTGGCGTTGGCAACACCTGCGGTACGATTACCATAAGCGCTCAAGAAAACTAATTCGCCTGTTTTTGCTACCGCATTAGCGCTGGCAAGATAATAATCTGCGTTTGCCCCTAACCTTCTTAATTCTAAACTCTCCTGCCGGGAGATCCCCGGTTTATTCTGGTTAAAAACCTTCCTGCCGCCGGCTTCTAATTCATTTATAACCCCAAGCTGCTCCAACGTTTGCGACCCTGAAACTCCGACGGATACAACTGCAGGGACTAATGTTTTGATCATTTCCAGGGCTTCACGCTTATCCTCGCAAAAGAACCCGGCAATATTTCTTTGCTGCCATTGCGCAATAAGTTTCGCAATTTCATTTTTAATCGCAGGGTTTGCCATGAATATGCGTAATCAGGAAATAATCGCCCTATAAATAAAGTAACGCTTTATATTCCTTCTGCGGGAAAGAATTACTTTTCGATTTAACAACACCTTTCTTATCAAGAAGGATATACGTAGGTATTCCCATGACATTATAATTACCGGATAAAGAAGAATTTTCGTCCAAAAGGACGGGGAATGTAAAATTATTTTTTTTCACAAAAGCGCTGACCTTTGCCTGGTTTTCTCCCACATTAATCGGAAACACTTCTAATCCTTGATTCTTTAACGTGGCATATTCCGAATTTATTCGCCCTAATTCTTTACGGCAATACGGGCACCATGTGGTCCAAAATAATAACAAAACCGGCTTATCACCATTGCCGCTTATCGATACCATGGTACCATTTAAATCCTTAAGCGATACACCGGCAGCTTCTACCCCCGGTTTCGATTGTAAAGGCTCCAAGCCGAAAATAACCCCCTGTATCAACACTAAAAACAAAAAAACAGACAAGATCTTTCTTACCACATCAACCTCCCTGCTTGCAGGAGAAAATACTCTCCCGCGCCGATTAAAATAAAACCGCCAAGTTTTTTTATCCGAACTATCCAGGCTGCAGCTTTCGGAAAACTTAAAAACATGACTCCGAAAGTCCCCGCTAAAATCAATAAAAACCCCATGCCATAGGCAAAAACTAACAACAAAGAAACTCCATATACTATATTTTGCCTGCTTGCGACCAAAGCCAAAATAGCGCCCAATGCCGGAGCTGTGCAAGGGCCGGCAATTAAACCCGAAGCTAAACCAAGAAGAAAAACAGCGATATAACCGCCTTTATTCTTTATTTTATTGTGCAACTGCAAACCGGCAAAATTAAAGTGCACCACATCCAAAAACGATAAACCGGAAATAATACAAACATTGCCCAGGATAAAAGGCGAAAGAGGATGGGACGATACGCGGCCAAACAATTTACCGCTGAGCGCCGCAAATAAACCCAAGGTCGCATACGTAATCGCGATACCCGAGACATAAATCAGGCTTAAAAATAGGCCCCTCCAGCGGGACCCCTCTGCTTTAACCCCGATAAAACCCAGGGTGATCGGGATAAGCGGATACACACACGGAGAGAAACTGACAACGACTCCACCCAGGAAAGCGCTCACATACCCGATTGTATCACCGGAGAGATTCATCGATCCACCTCAAATATTCTTTACTGCCATCAATTATCGGCAACGCGATAATCTCAGGAACTTCATAGCTATGCAATGACTTTACTTTCTTAATCAATTTCTTGATGAGCGCTTTTTTTGTTTTAATCACTAAAAGTACTTCTTTACCGCGGTCAACTTTCCCTTGCCACCAAAAGACAGATTTTATAGCATCGATAATATTAACGCAGGCAGCAAGCCGGGCTTCAATTAATCCCGACGCTATTTCTCGCGCTTCTTCTTTATTTGAGGCTGTTACCAGGATTACGCAATACATAAAATTCATAGTTACAATAAGTTCTATTTATAATATTTTACCATGAATTAAAGCTTCATTCAAGGAGTCTCAAACCTTTTGAAAGCTCTTTTTGATATACTTCTTTAATTTTTAAGGTGGTCATTTCAACATGAGGACTGCCATCATCCTGCCGCAGGATGCGCCTTCCCGGCGATAAGAAAAATACCGGTCATTTTGGCACGAGGTACAGGAGCCGTTATCAAAGATATTAATGTCCCTGAGGCCCGAACGTACAAGCTGCCTGCGGTTTATTTCAGCTAAATCAAGATAATAACGGCTGCCTTTCTCTATGATATCATCAGGAAAGGAATCTTTAAATTCAACACCAACCTCGTAACAACATGCCCTGATTGACGGGCCTAACCCGGCATACAAATCCTGGGGCCGAGTATTAAATTTCTCTTTCATTGCCTGCACTGTTTGAACGACGATTCTTTCTTGAGTGCCTCGCCAACCGCTGTGCACCAAACCAATAGCCGAAGCACAAGGATCATACAAAAATACAACCTGACAATCAGCGCTCAAGATCGCCAGCGGCACATTACGATAATCGGTAATAAGCGCATCCGTATCCATAACTGAAGTCTGATACGATAACGCGCCACTGCCCTTATCCCAGGAATCAACATACCGGATACGGCTGGCATGGACCTGTTTTGTCGCCACAAGAGACTGATAATCAATCCCCAGGCGTATCAAAAACTCATTGCGGTTCAAACACGCCTTTTCCCTGCCGTTGCCATACACGAAAGACATATTGCGGTGAGAGCGGTTGCTAAAGCCGCAAACAAGTTCTCCCCTGAGCAGGTCAGAAAATAAGTCGTATTCTTCTTCTTGAATAAAATCGTATGCTCGCATTGCTTATAGGCAAACCCGGATAATCTTATTTTTAATTTTGTGGCCGCTTATAATCTCAAGCTGATATTTTTTCACGTTCAAGAACTCAGCCAAGAGCTCGATCAACTGCCGGTTCGCTTGGCCTCCCTGAGCCGATTTAGTGAGATAGACTTTTATATGATCATTTTCTTTTTTAACCAGGTTCCTGCTTGCTTTCGGGATAACACGGACATTAAGGGTAGGGGGAAGTATTGTGTTCATGAAATAATTATTTCTTCTCAATTGCAACTTTATACGCATCATAAATACTAAAAATACCCACGACACAGATTAAAGACAAACCAACGATAAAAAGGCTTGTTCCCAGGAACACGATCGCTATCCCTTTTACCTTACCCAATAACCACAGGCCGATAAGCAAGCTCCCCACAAAAAATACAAGCATATTGAGCGCTGAAATAAAGATAATAAAGAGCCCCTTACCTATCTGGCCATTATAGATCTGCCCTAACCCGTTAAAAATAAAAGAAAACACTGCCGCCAACCCCGGATGAGGTAAATTATTTTGCTGTGTCATTTAACTCCTCAGTTTGCGCTTCTCCCTGCGGCCTCTGAGCAGTAGAAGCAAGCTTTTCAGTAAACTTCCCTAACTTCACCTTCGCGTCGTTATATTTCGTGGCAGCATTAGACAGATGGTTTCCCACGAGGTCAAAATCACCCTGGAATTTCTTAAAATCGATCTGAATACCGCCTAATTCAGCCAGGATCTTCTGGATATTACGCTGGATATTGACACCCCGCAACCCATGCAGGATAGCCTGCAAATAAGCGTAAAAAGTATTCGGAGAAACAAAAATCACCTTGCGCCCTTGAGCGTAGGCGCATAATTCCTCATCTTGGTTGATCTGGTAATAAACGGCTTCAGCCGGTATATACATAAGCGCAAAATCAAATGTCCCTTCTCCCGGCAAAATGTATTTAGAGGCAACCTCATCAATCCGTTTCTTTACATCCCGCACAAATACGCGATACACCGATTTTTTCTCATCCTCAGACGGGCTTTCAGAAAATTTCTTAAAATTCTCCAGCGGGAATTTCGCGTCAATAGAAATAAAGTTGCCTCCGATAACAATCACCGCATCGGCAATATCGCCGCTTTTGAACCGGTACTGCAGCTTGATATTTTCCTTAGGAAGGATATCTTCTAAAAGCCTCCCCAACAACGTCTCGCCTAACTCACCCCTGAATTTCGGCGCGCGCAGGAGGTCCTGAAGGCTTGAGATATCTTTACTGATCTCATAGATCTGTTTATGAGTCTCCTCCAGCCTTCCGAGGCTCTTCTGCACATCGCCAAAAACGCGCGTGGCAGAATCAAGACGCTCTCCCACTGTCTTATGCGCATCCTGTAAGGCTTGCGCAGTCTCTTTTAAACGTTCATTGACCTGCTGGGTGACAGCATTCAACTGCTGATTCATCTGCCCGGCGACCTTCATAAGCAAAGCGACGATCGCTCCCATACCCACAGCAACAACGACAATAACCACCCACATCATAATCTTAGTCCTTTACGTTTAATTTTAAGGCTGCTTCAATACGATTATACCACTCTTTTGCTAAAGCAAATAATCCTCTTTTATCCTTTTGACACTGCGAAAGATATTCGTTTTTACATCAGGGCATATTTTTCTCAAGTTCTCGATAATAACACCCATTTTTGTGCGGTTAGAAGTGGCAGCATGAGGGCACAAGCAAGTTTCATGAGGGATTTTTTCTTCTTTGGCAAAACGTTTGATCATTTTTTCCTCAACATACGCCAGCGGACGGATAAGCGTGATCTTGCCGCCAAAAAGCTCTTGTTTGGCCGCCATCGCGGAAATCTCACCTTGGAAGAATAAATTCAACAAAATGGTTTCAATGATATCGTCTTTATGATGCCCCATGGCGAGCTTAGTGCAGCCAAAACGCTCAACTACCCGAAAGAGCGCTTTCCGCCTGTTCCAGGAACACCAGAAGCAATTAATATCTTTACGCTTGGTTTTCTTAAGCACATCGACTTTCTCGATGTGGTAGGCAATACCGGCTTTTTTAAACAGCCTCTCCAATTTTTTCGCACAGGAGCGTGGATATCCCATATCAATATGTACTGCCAGAATTTCATATTTAATGGGGACGAATTTCTTGCGGTCGTTTAAAACACGCAGCAAGCTCAAACTATCCTTACCGCCTGAGACTGCAACGGCGATTTTATCACCGTCGGAAAGCATGGCATAATCCATAATTGCCCTGCCGATGCGCTTTGAAATATAAAATTCGGTTCCCTGCAATACGGCCATATTACCTCATAACTAAACAAATCTTAGAAATTTCGGGACCTGCGCCGTGGCTTCCAAATTAATATCGGGGAATAAGAAAAATGTGGCTGATAATAGTATTTGCCCAGAACATCGACATGATCGCTGCCAGGGCTAAAAACGGCCCGTAGGGAATGGTATGGTCTTTTTTGACCAGGAGATTTACAACACCGATTATGGCGCCAAAGAAAGGTGCGAGAAAGAAGGTAATCACTGCTTTTTCCCAACCAAGAAACGCCCCGATCATCGCCAGGAGTTTAACGTCTCCGCCCCCCATAGATTCGGTTTCTCCCTGGATAGGGCCTTTTTTGAGTATTTTAAAATAAACCAGGTCAAAAAGAAACCCGGTTAAATAAATGATCCCCCCGCCGATGATTATACCGAGGAAAGACTGCAGAGCAGGATTAAAATCATAGGACCAGGGATCCAGGTGTAATCCACGCCCCGCATTAATGAGAAAACCGACGACCAGCCCGCCCACAGATATCTCATCAGGAATGATCCGGTGCTGGATATCCACAAATGTTGCCACAATTAGGCCTGCCACAAAAATAATATAGTAACCAGCTTGAAAACTAAATCCGTAGAGATTATAGAACCACAAGAAACTAAGCGCGGTCACAAGCTCAACAATCCAATACCGCAGTGAGATCTTTTTCCGGCAAAACCGGCATTTCCCCCCTAAAACCAGATAACTTATCAAAGGAACATTATCAAACCAGGAAATAGGTTTTTTACAATTCGGGCAAAACGAACCCGGCACCACAATCGATTGCTCAAGCGGCATCCGATAAATGCAGACATTCAAGAAACTGCCGACAATAGCTCCAAAAAGAAAGGTAAAGATCTGCTCGATCATTTATGTTTTGCTATTTCATCAACCAGGGCTTTGCGCATTACTTCAACCGGTGGTTTCAGGCCTGTCCAATATTCAAATGATAACATCCCCTGGTACAGAAGCATACCCAAACCATTGGAATAACGGCAGCCTTTCGTCCGAGCCAACTGCAGTAATTTGGTCTGCTGAGGGTTATAGATCAAATCATATACAAAAGTTGACGGTGATAATTTATTTACATTCACTAAAAGAGGATCAAACTCATTCATGCCGACAGGGCTGGAATTAATTAACAGGTCAGGAACAGACTCAAGAAGCATATCTATGGTATCAACAACTTCAATATTGAAAACTTCGAAGTTCTCGGTAATCTTATTGACAATGCTCTCTGCTTTTTCTTTTTGAATATCATAAATCAGGATCTTGCCCGCCCCCTCTGCAGCTAACGACTGTACGACCGCGCGCGCGGCACCCCCGGCACCTATTACTGAGACGGCCTGATTATAAAGGCTTTTAGGATAAATATCCATCAAATGTTTCAGGAACCCTAACGCATCAGTATTATGTCCCATGGTACTGCCTGCAACTACTTTAACCGTATTGACCGCACCGATAATTCTTGCCTCTTCACTCAACTGATCCACATAATTAACCATTGTTTCTTTATACGGAATGGTAACATTAAAACCGCGGATATTTTCTTTAGCAGTCGACTGCAAAAACGAACTTAACAATTCAGGCTGGACCTCAAAAAGCTTATATTTAGCATTAATGCGCAGTGCCTGAAAAGCCGCGTTATGCATCGCAGGAGAAACGCTGTGTTTTACCGGATACCCAAGTAAACCATATGTTTCAGGAACGCTCATCTCATCTCCGTTTTATTAATTGCATCCAGATATGCCCGTATTGCTGCATCGATGATGTCAGTACTGGAACCTCTGCCCGCGACACTTTTAGCTTTTGCCTTCAAAGTAAGGCTGGCTTGCCCTAAAGCGTCTTTACCGGAAGTCACCGCTTCTAAGCGAAAATCCTCCAGTTTAAAGGTATTCTGCGTTATTTTATCGACTGCCTTGAAACACGCGTCCACCGGGCCATCCCCGATAGACACGCCGCTAAGCAACTTACCTTTCTTGTTTAAGGTCACCGTCGCCTCAGGAGTGACCTTGGTCCCGGAATTAACCACGAAGCTATCCAGTTGCCATAAGGGTTTAACCACCCGTATCTGGTCCTCTACAATGGTCCGTAAATCATCGTCATAGATATCTTTCTTTTTATCGGCGACTTCTTTAAAACGCTCAAAAGCCTTATTTAACTCCTCATCGCTTAAATGAAACCCCAAACATTTCAGGCGCTCACCAAACGCGTGGCGGCCGGAATGTTTTCCTAAAACGATCCCTTCACCGTAAAAACCGACATCTTCCGGTTTAATAATTTCATAGGTGGAACGTTCTTTTAGAATACCGTCCTGATGTATGCCTGACTCATGCCTGAAGGCGTTGCCTCCGACAATAGCCTTGTTGGGAGCAATAACAAACCCGGTCAGTTTACTGACAAGGCGAGAGGTATTATACAGCTGTTTTTTATTGATGTTTGTTTGTAAATTTTTATAAATGTCTTTTCGCGTATCCAAAGACATAATAATTTCTTCAAGCGCAGCATTCCCCGCCCGCTCACCGATACCGTTTATGGTACATTCGACCTGACGGGCGCCATTCTTTATCGCCGCCAAAGAATTTGCCACCCCCAGCCCCAAATCATTATGGCAATGGACAGAAATGACCGCTTTATCAATATTCGGGACATTCTCCCTGATTGCTTTGATCAACGCGCCATACTCCTCTGGTTCAGTATAACCTACCGTATCCGGGATATTAACCGTCTTTGCGCCCGCCTTAATGACCGCTTCCACCACCCGGAACAAAAACCCACCTTCAGTGCGCGAAGCGTCTTCGGGAGAAAATTCAATATCAGGGCAATATTTCTTTGCGTAACTGACTGACTCTACCGCCAGGCGCAGGATCTCATCTTCTGCTTTCTTGAGTTTATATTTCATATGGATCTTAGAAGTAGCCAAGAACACATGGATACGGGAGCGTTTGGCCTGGCGCGTAGCTTCATATGCTGCGTCAATATCTTTTTTAATTGCCCTGCTTAAACCGCAGATAACCGCACCCTTGACCGCTTTGGCAATTACCCGAACCGCGTCAAAATCTCCTTTTGAAGAAATAGGAAACCCCGCTTCAATAACATCGACACCAAGCAGCGCAAGGGCGGAGGCGACCTCCAACTTTTCTTTTTGGTTCAAGCTTGCGCCGGGTGCCTGCTCCCCGTCACGAAGTGTTGTATCAAAAACTACTATCTTTTCCATTCTACCTCATCGTAAATGTCTTAATTGAAGTCTCAAACAATTTTATATTCTTATTAAAAGTTTCTGATTTATCTGCGCAAGATATCGTGAAACTAATGTTATTCTTAAAGAAGATATATACTAAATACTTCAAATTAATATCCAAAGTCCCCATATTTACCGTTGATTCATACATAAACGTCACACCCGCGCACTTATTAATCGTGACTGGTTTTGGATTCCTTACCACTTTCATGTTTTTACCCATGACGTTTATGGTATTCAAATATTTCTTTGCATAATCCACTTTTGACTCTGTGCCTAAAGCATTAATTAATTCCGCGACTAACGTTATGCTCGGATTCGATTTATTCTTTGTATTGAGAGGATACTGAGAGAATACGGTTAAGACCCCCATCCGTTGAGCGGCTTGATCAGGGGTTTTTGTAATATCATCGATGGTTTTGGTGATCATACCCTGAAAAGTCTCTCCCGAGGTAGCTACCCACCCGTCAGGAGAACTAAAACTGATCCCCATCGTTTTATTATCATAAACGGCTGATTTCGCCTGAACAGGGACTAAACACGTTCCGCCGGAAAGGCCAAGAACAATCATTACTACTAACGATAATACTATTTTCTTCAAACACATGGCATATTCCCTATTTCTTCATCCAGGGCATCATTTCCCGCAGCTGTCTGCCTACTTTTTCAATCTGGTGGTCATCGCCTGCCTTTAATAAACCGTTAAAACGAACCCTGCCTGTTTCATTCTCCTTGATCCACTCTTTGGCAAATTTGCCTTTCTGGATCTCCTTAAGGATCTTCTTCATTTCTTTTCTGGTCTTCTCGGTAATCACCCTCGGGCCTCTCGATAAATCTCCGTAACAAGCAGTATTAGAAACCCGGCGGCGCATTCCTGAAATACCATATTCCTGAATTAAATCAGTAATGAGTTTTAATTCATGCAAGACTTCAAAATAAGCGATTTCAGGCTGATATCCGGCTTCAACTAATGTATCAAACCCGGCCTTGATCAATTCACTGACCCCTCCGCATAAAACAGCCTGTTCGCCAAAAAGGTCGGTTTCTGTTTCTTCTTTAAACGTGGTCTCAATAACGCCGGCTTTTGTGGCACGAAGCGCTTTGGCATATGCCAGAGCGATCTTCAAAGCATTGCCGGTAGCATCCTGGTATATCGCCACTAATGACGGGACACCTTTGCCTTCCTCATACATCCTTCTCACGAGCGCTCCCGGCCCTTTCGGAGCTACCATAAAAACATCAACGTTCTTCGGAGGCTTAATTTGTTTAAAATGAATGTTAAATCCGTGAGAGAAACAAAGCGCTTTACCTTTTTTTAAATTCGGCTTAATGGATTCCTGATAAACCTTTGCCTGAACATGATCCTGAGTTAATATTTGGATCACATCGCCGGTTTTAGCTGCTTCTTCCGCGGAAACAGGGCTGAACCCGTCTGACTTAGCCTGTTCGAAATTCGTGGTACCGGCCATTTCAGAAACAACGACCTTACAACCGGAATCACGCAAACACAGCGCCTGGCCGCGGCCCTGAATTCCATAGCCGATAATCGCCACGGTCTTATCTTTTAACATATTCAGATCTGCATCGTTATCATAATATACTTTAATCATTTTTTTCCTTTCTGTACTCAGGCTCAAACAATTGTTAAGACAAACCTTATACCATGCATACCGTGTACGAACGAATTAACCTTGTTTTCTATACTATTTCGGAAAATATTTCTACTATTCTCTTATCATAACGCACACCAATATATTTCCGTAATTCTTCTTTGGCGACATCAGCACTAAACCCTTTACGATACGGACGGTCAGTTGTCATCGCGTCAAAACTATCCGTCACCGCAAGTATTTTTGCCTCCAGAGGGATCTGGCTGTCTTTTAATTTATCAGGATAGCCGCTTCCATCCATCCATTCATGGTGCCCCCGGATAATACTACAGAGACGGGCAAGTGAACGTACCGGCTTTACAATCCCCTCACCGATCACCGGATGCTTGCGCATCATATCCATTTCTTCGTCAGACAAAGAACTTGATTTCCGCAAGATATCATCGGTAATTCCGATCTTCCCAATATCATGGAGTTCTGCCGCATCCTTTATATTCTTGATCGTATCAGCATCCAAACCCAATTTCTCCGCTATTTTAACCGAATATTGAGAAACCCGGTCGGAATGGCCACGGCTGTAATGATCCCGCGCCTCGACCGCCATTGCCAACGCAGAAATTGTTTCCAAATACGTCTTCTCCGCGTCCAAATGAAGCCTGTCATTCTCAACAGCGATCGCTGTCTGAGAAGCAAGGTTTGAGATAATTAATAACTCATCTTCCGCGAAACTTCCTCCCGTGATCCTGCCGGACACCAATAAAACTCCGATCACCCTGTCCTGATACAACATTGGCGAACACAGTAACGGAGGGCTAAAGATATCATCGTCAGACTGATTACTTATTTTCTGTAACGCAGGGACTAAAAGCGGCTTTTTATGTTTTGCCACCCAACCAGGAACTTCTTCTCCGACTTTTAAACGGATGTCTTCAACATTTCTGCCTATTCCGGAAATATTTTTGAGGTATAACTCTTGTTTTTCTTCATCAAGCAACATCAAAACGCCAACCCGGGCATCTAAAGCATTAGCAGTTATTTCGACGATCAATTCTAAAAAAGTATCAATGGTCTGCAGCGAAGTCATCCCTACTGCCAGTTTTGACAACACATACTGCATGGTCCGCTTAGAAGCCTCAAGGCGCGTAATATTGCCTTCCAAATTCTTAGTAGCTTCGCTGAATGCCCTGGTCAGTTGCGTGATCTCGTTTTCATCGATAGACGCAGGATTTGCCAACCCGGGAATATCTTTTACAAGGCTTTTGGTTGCCTGCTGCGTCAACACCTGGATCTTCATGATTGATTTACGCATGGCAAAAAAACCCACTAATGCCCCCGGCCCAAGAAAAACAATAAGCATAAAAAATGTATTTTCATCCAGAGTAATCTTTCCCGTTGACCTAAACTGCCAAAACAAATAAACGATCACTAAAAACGGAACGAGAGACATAACGATAAAAAGGATCGAGAACTTATGTATCAAAGGGGCATTTTCTATCGATGAAACCAGCCTGATTTTCGCGCTCATACTACTCGACTCCGATCGCTAACCGCCCTGTCCTGACAAGTTCCTGTATGCCATAGGGGCTTAATAACTCAAGCAACTGTTTAATCTGCACCTGATCCCCCACCGCTTCTATAATTGCCGTATTAGCTTTACCACGAACAAGTTGAGCGACAAACTTATTCAAAACGGCTTCCAATTTATTCTTATCTTTTAAGGAATAGGTAATTCTCACTAAAATCAGCTCGCGGTCAACATGCTCTTTTTTGGTATAATCGGTTACCTTAACCACATCGATCAATTTATTAAGCTGCTTCTTGATCTGCTCTAAAACAGCCTCATCTTTGGCATCTACGATGATCGTCATATAAGAAGTCAACGGATCAAGCGTTTCACTGACCGCTAAAGAAGCGATATTATATCCGCGCGCGCTAAACAATCCCGCCACACGCGCCAGGACTCCGAACTTGTTTTCGACTAATACTGATATAGTGTGTTTCATTCGCCGCTACCTCTCCCGTAAAACAATTATGCCAAGCCTTCGATCATCCGATTAATCGCTTCACCCGCAGGAACCATAGGGAAAACATTCTCTTCCGGTTCCACGACAAAATCAATAAAGACGGTATTATCGATAGAAATTGCTTTCTCAATTGCTTTACGCACATCTTCTTTTTTAGTGACACGAATACCTACCGCGCCATAACTTTCCGCCAATTTCACAAAATCAGGAGAACTAATACAAACATGAGAATAGCGCCTTTTATAAAAAAGCTCCTGCCACTGCCGCACCATTCCTAAATACCCATTGTTAAGGATAGCGACCTTCACATTTATTTTATTGTACACGCAGGTAGCCAGCTCCTGGATATTCATCTGGATCGAACCGTCACCGGCAATATCAATAACCGTTCTCTCAGGATTGCCCATTTTAGCCCCCATCGCCGCAGGGAATCCAAACCCCATAGTCCCCAGTCCGCCGGAAGAAACAAAAGTACGCGGATGGTCGTATTTATACCACTGCGCAGCCCACATCTGATTCTGGCCGACTTCGGTAGTAATGATCGCATCTCCCTTGGTAACCGCATAGATCTGTTCGACCACATATTGAGGTTTCAATTTACCATCATCCTTATAGCGTAAGGGAAACTTCTTTTTTAATGCCTCAATAGACTTAAGCCATTCTGTCGTATCAGGGAGTTTCTTAAGCTGTTCAACGATCTCCCCCAGTATATTCTTAGCGTCCCCTACGATCGGCACATCGACCCGTATATTCTTACTGATAGAAGAAGGATCAATATCAATATGGATGATCTTTGCATGAGGAGCGAATGTATCAGTCCTTCCGGTAACACGGTCATCAAACCGAGCGCCCACCGCAATGATCAGATCCGAATCCATTACTGCGTGATTAGCGTAGGCGGTCCCATGCATGCCCAGCATCCCCAGAGATAATTTATGCGTCGCCGGGAATCCCCCGATACCCATCAATGTCCAGGTAACCGGCGCCTTGATTTTCTCAGCCAATGCCCGTAACACCAGATGAGCGCCGCTGGAAATAATCCCTCCGCCGGCGTAAATAAGCGGTTTCTTAGCTTGCGAGATCAATTGCGCGGCTTTCTTTATTTGTCCCGGGTGCCCAAAATACGTGGGCTTATAACTACGCAGATCCACCACCTCAGGCCAGACAAAAACTGAGTCCTGCATCTGAATATCTGATGGAATATCGATCACCACCGGCCCCGGCCTTCCGGTGGAGGCAATATAAAAAGCTTCCCGGACTATACGGGCCAAATCTAAAACATCCTTAACCAAATAATTATGCTTAGTGATCGGGCGTGTAATACCGGTGACATCGGCTTCCTGAAATGCGTCATTACCAATAAGAAAAGATTTCACCTGGCCGGTAATAGCCACCAAAGGAATAGAATCCATATAGGCGTTAGCAATACCGGTAATCAGGTTTGTCGCGCCGGGGCCGGAAGTAGCCAAACACACGCCTGTTTTACCCGTGGCACGCGCGTAACCGTCAGCCGCGTGCACCGCTCCCTGTTCATGGCGGGTAAGGATAAACTTTATATCAGCATCATAGAGTTTATCAAAAATAGGCAGCACCTGTCCTCCGGGATAGCCAAACATCACTTCTACCCCTTCACGTTTTAAACATTCTATTAATATCTGGGCACCTATCATTTTTCAACTCAAAAGTCAAAAGCCAACATACCTTGACTTTTTACTCTTGCTTTCTTGCCCCGAGCTTGTCGGGGGATCACTATTAACTTAAAACTGCGCCTTTATCCGCCGAACTGACCATCCGTGAATAACGAGAAAGATATCCTCGGGTAATCTTAGGCGGGACAGGTTTCCAAGACTTGAACCGTTTTTCAATTTCCTGTTTACTTAATGCAACTTCTAATCTTCTTTTGGGTATATCAATAATTATTATATCATCGTTTTTCAGAATCGCAAGAGGTCCCCGTGCAGACGCTTCGGGAGAAATGTGGCCGATGCAGGGGCCTTTGGTCCCGCCGGAAAATCTACCGTCAGTAATAAGGGCAACACTATCCTCTAAGCCCATGCCGACGATCGCAGCAGTCGGCGCAAGCATCTCACGCATACCCGGCCCGCCGCTGGGGCCTTCATAACGGATAACGATCACTTCTCCGCCTTTTATTTTCCCGTTAAGAATTGCCGCCATAGCCTCTTCTTCGCGGTTAAAAACACGGGCTTTTCCCTGGAACTGCATCATCGCCGGGCTTACTGCCGACTGTTTTACCACGGCACCATTGGGTGCCAGATTCCCGAATAAGACCGCAATACCTCCCTGCGCATGATATGCTCGGTCAAAGGGACGAATCACTTCTTCATTAAAAATCTCAGCGCTGTCGGCAATACTGAATATTTTCTTGCCGCTTAATGTCAGCGTATTATTCAACTTGCTTTTTAAACGCTTCAAAACCGCGGGTATCCCGCCTGCATATTCCACATCTTCCATGAAATACGGGCCCGCCGGCTCGAGGTTCGTGATGTGGGGAACTTCTTTGCTGATCTTATCAAACGCCTTCAACCCCAGAGGTATTCCAGCCTCATGGCTTATCGCCATCAAATGCAAGATCGTATTACTGGAACCTCCCAGCGCCATATCAACAACGATGGCGTTATGGAGAGATTCTTCAGAAATAATATCCAACGGCTTAATATCTTTTTTCACCAGTTCTACGATACGCTCCCCGCTTTCACTTGCGATCCGTCGTTTCTTGGCGGAAACTGCCAAGGCTGTCGCGCAGCCGGGCAGCGACATACCTAAGGTTTCAGTAAGGCAAGCCATCGTATTAGCCGTATACAACCCCTGGCAGGAACCTGCTCCGGGGCATGCTTCCATCTCCAGGCAGCGTAACTCTTCTTGAGAGATATCGCCCTTCTTCGCGCGGGCTAAAGCCTCATACGTATCATGCACAAAAGCAAGCTTGCGTTGTTTATAACGGCCTGAGATCATCGGCCCGGCAGTCACTATGATCGCCGGAATATTTAAACGCGTGATACCCATCAGCATTCCGGGAGTGATCTTATCGCAATTAGTCAGGCAGACAATACCATCGAGCTGATGCGCTTGACAGACCGTTTCA
This sequence comes from Candidatus Omnitrophota bacterium, assembly GCA_041662125.1. Taxonomy (GTDB): domain Bacteria; phylum Omnitrophota; class Gorgyraeia; order Gygaellales; family Profunditerraquicolaceae; genus JBAZTA01. The sequence continues at coordinate 553,227 of JBAZTA010000001.1, forward strand.
ATCGTATCGGCGACGATCTCGCGCAGCGCCATAGGATAACACATCCCCAAATGCCCCATCGCGATGCCGTCACATATACCCGGGACTCCGAAGAAAAACGGGACACCCCCTCCATAACAGATACCGCGTTCGATAAACCGTTCTAAATCACGCATGCCGATATGGCCGGGGATTAAATCGGTAAACGATGTCGCTACCCCGATAAACGGGCGCGCGAGGTCTTTTCTGCTCAACCCCGTCGCATGCAGCAGCGCGCGATGCGGGACCCGCTCTAAACCAACTTTGATTTTATCACTCCGCATAGGTATCTCCTGGTAGGTTACCATGGAGGGGCCAACTAATCGGCGCCTTCTCCATCATGATGCAATTCATCGCCTTGTTTACGCTTACGCACAATCACCCGCTTTAAGGTCACGTATTTATCGATCATTGACTTATTATTGACGGCGCCCAGCTGTTTAAACAGGAACTCAAACCTGTTCTCTATCTCGCCGGCGATCGCATCCCTGACGGCCTGAGGCAACCCCATGATATCCTTCTTAAACGGCCCTAACGCTTTCTTGCGGCTGGTGTAAAAGAATTGCTCATCAGTCTGGCCTTCTTTTCTTTCTGAAGCGGCATTTACTTTAAGCCATTCATAAATTTTGGCTTTTAGTTCTTTCGGGAAATTTTTGCTGTCATAAATCATATTCTGGAATTCAGTCGCCAGATGCACTTCAGCGGCATCGCAATCCACGAATTTATGAAATGCTTCTGAAGGCAAGGTTGATGCCCCATGCTGAACAGCCCCTGCCATGTTAAATTCTTTGCGTGCCAGCTCAGAGAGAGTTTTAAGCGTATCAAAATCAAGTTTTACCTGCGCGATAGTCCCGTCAGGCAATACGACGCCGCCGTGAGAAGTCCCGGTCTGAATGGAGATCTTGCTGATCCCCGTCAGCCCTTTGCGCAAACGCTCGGTATATCCGTTCATGAACGCGCGCAGATCCTCAGGCGTAGAATTCTTATGGCCTACCTCTCCGATCTCTCCACCGACGGAGACCGTAATGCCTTTAGGTTCAATGCGGCGGATAAATTGCGTCAATTGAGCGCAAACCTCATAATTATAATATTGCTGTTTTTTTACATCCGCTTTTGAAAGGTCAACTACCGTCGAGGAGTCGATATCGATGTTATAGAATCCGGCGCCTATTGCGTCGGTGATCAACGACTGGAGGCCTTCGATCTCTTTTTCCTGGTTCTCCTGGAATTTCTTCGCGTTCACCTGGAAATGGTCGCCCTGGACAAATACCGGGCCGGCATACGACTCTTTGATCGCCGCTGCCAGAATAACCGCTGAATATTCTACCGGAGGCTGCGCGGTATATCCCATTTCAGACTTAGCTATCTCGAAAATAAACGCCCCCGCGTTATTCTTCTTAGCCACCCTGAATATCGCCCGCGCCAGGTCATAAGTCATACTGCGCAAATTGATCGCCGGCACGGTAAACCCGCTCATTTCCCCTTTTCCACGCGCCGCGTAAAATTCATGGATACTTGAAAGATAGATCCCTTTTTTATACGCAAGGTCAGATATTTTCTTTGCGACAACACGCTTGTGCGCCATGTCATCATTCATGATCAGATCCATTACAATTGTATCAATATTCAACGGTTTTCTTCCCATGTATTCCTCCCTATTTTCACCTTTTTACTTTTTAACTTATGTTAATACTTTAATTAAATTAACCAGCCGGTTAACTTTTAAATCTTTCTTGGCAATCGCACGCTTAAAGTCAATGGTACCAATTTCACCGTTATTGAGGCTTACTGCTTTATCTTTCTGGCCTTGTAACAAAGAATCAACCGCTGCTTTTCCTAAGATCAGTGCCAGCGTCCTGCTATAGGCGGTAGGGCGGCCCCCCCGCTGGATATGGCCCAAGACAACCGCGCGTGCTTCAAGGCTTGTGATCTGGTTTATTTGCTTTGCTATATCAGGAGCCGACCCTGCTCCTTCAGCAACAACTATGATCCAGCTTATTTTACCCCGTAAATTCCCTTCAACGATCTCATGGCAGATCTCCTCCAGATCAAATTCCTGTTCAGGGATCAAAGCCCTTTCACAACCGCCTGCCAAAGCAACCTGGAGAGCGATAAAACCGGACCCCCTGCCCATAACTTCAACGACAAAAACCCGTTCCATAGAGGTCGCCGTATCACGGATATTATCAATCGCCAAAAGCGCGGTATTGACCGCAGTATCAGATCCTATAGTTACATCAATGCCACGTATATCATTATCTATAGAAGCCGGGACACCAATACAAGGAACTTTATATTTTTTATAAAAACTGTGGGCCCCGGCAAATGAACCATTGCCTCCGATAACAATAAAACCATCGATCTTATGCTTTTGAATAGTGTCATACGCCCGCTTCTGCCCACCAGAAGTATGAAACTCAGGGCAGCGCGCTGTCTTTAAGATCGTCCCCCCTAAATTAATGATCCCCGATACCGCGCGATGATCCATCATTTTGAGGTCATCATTGATCAACCCCGCATAACCGCGCGAAACACCCACCACTTCCAAGTTTTTATTGAGCGCGCTGCGCACCACACTACGGATTGCCGCGTTCATCCCCGGCGCGTCTCCTCCGGTTGTTAAGACTGCGATCTTTTTTATCGGCACCATTCCCTCCGATTACACCACTCTTTTATAATCCTTCAACCTGCATATCGCGCGGATGCTCGACGATGTAATTCGACAGTATTTCTTTCTTGGCTTTCGGCTCTAACTCCAACTCCCAGAGCCAGACACCTTTTCTGTCCTGCCAGTTCTTTTCTTTCGGCTCCGCTGAAACCTGCCCGAGCTTAACCTTGATCCGGTCATCTTCAGAAACAGGCATCGCCTCGAACAATTTAACTTTTATTTTTTTCGATTTATAATTTTCTACTGTCAGCTTATATTTAAATGTGGTTTTACGCGTCGGCGACAGGATCCCTCCGATCATGGTCTCATCGACTTTTTTCTCAATCTGCTCGCGTTTTACCTTCACATTCTCATCAACACCCAAATAAAGGTCAAATTCTTCCTGTGGCCCGGTAGCGCCCAAATTGGAAGTACCGACAAAATCACCATCTAAAAAAATATTTACTCTGCCGGCAAGGAGCTGCAGATCCTTCGCATTCGTGACCCGGCTTCCCAAATAAGCAGCAGGTATACTACGCGGATAGGTGGAATATTCAAAATCCGCTTTCAACACTTGTGAAGAAACCGCCAATTTATGGTCTGAACCGTCGGATTTAATACTGGCTTTCTGGGGCAATGTATAAACCACTGCCACGCCTTTTTCTTCTGCCACGGCGTAAGCAACTTCATTCTTCATTTTTTGTAATCCCCCGACCGCACCATCTTCCCCTAATTTTTCATCGCTTTCAAAAGCGCTCATTTGCATCGTAGGAGCCATCGCATCCATCTTTCTGGCGCGTTGTTCAAAATGCAGCTGAAGCGGCCGCAATACCCAAGGGCTCACATACGGAAGATTTCCTCCTATAGACGGCTTTGCCGTTGACAAAACGATATCAACATCCTGCCAATCTTCCCCGGTATTCTGCTTAATGATCCCGAACGACACTAACTCTACTTCTGAGTTCTGAAAGTTTGCCCGAGCATCGTAAATCGGCTGCCAGGAAGCGCCATTGACCAAATACGACAAGTTTAGAATAACAACCCCCTGTTTCAAAACCTGGACATCAACCACGATCGAACGCTTCAGTTTTTGCACCGGCCCTGCTATCTGCGCCAATTCTCTCTTTAAAGCATCGATCTTCAAAGAAACATCCCGCAGTTTGATCTCGCAATCCATGACCAAAGAAATGTTTTCTTTTAACTTTATATCAAGGAACTTTAAGGTATCATCTAAATCTTTAACCGAAGGCATTTTAGTGATCAGATCTTTCGGCAATTGCTCCCGCGAGAAAAAACGCAACGAATCCAGAAAACTTTTTTCTTCCTGGAAGACATTTTTAAGGTCAGCTACCCCTGCACGTTCATCTTCTAACTTTTGGATTTCATCCTGCAGTTGTTTTATCCGCTCGGAAGGAGTTTCTTTAAGGAATTCTTTCTTAAGCTGAGCGCCTAATATCCTGACCGTAGCTTTTCCCTCTTCGGTGATCCTGAGAGAATTTTCATCGACGTTGGGAATGATATTAGGGAATACGACTTTGTATTCTCCGGGATTTAAGGAAAGCTGTGCCTGACGGGTCAACAAGGCCTGCCCGGGATAAATCATTACCCGGGTAATCCGGGAATCCGCTTCAATTTCAGCGGCAAAACAATAGCCTGTAAAGACAGACATGAGTAAAGCGAGTATCGCTACAGAAATACCCTTTTGCTTGCGCATACACTCCTCCCCTTTTTTTTAAACCCGACCCGTCACCTACGTCCCCATCTCCCAGCTTGATAAATATTTCTTTTGCTCTTGAGTCAAAGTATCAATCCTGACTCCCATTGACTTTAATTTCAACCGGGCAATATTGGTATCGATATCTTGAGGGACCCCATAAACTTTATTCTCTAATTTCTTATAATTTTTGCTGATATATTCAGCGCTGAACGCCTGATTGGCAAAAGACATATCCATGACACTTGCAGGATGGCCCTCTGCTGCCGCAAGATTAATTAACCGGCCTTCCCCCAAAAGATAAATCCTGCGCCCGTCTTTAAGCGTATATTCATCAACAAAATCGCGTATCATCCTTTTGTGCTTCGCGAGGCTTTCTAACCCGGGGATATCGATCTCAACATTAAAATGCCCGGAGTTAGAGACTATCGCCCCATCTTTCATGGTTTGGAAATGTTCTTTACGGATAACATTAATATCGCCGGTGACCGTCACAAAAATATCTCCGATCTTAGCAGCATCTTTAATAGGCATGACCCCAAACCCATCCATGACAGCTTCAATAGCTTTTAACGCCGAAACTTCCACCACAACAACATTGGCACCCATGCCTTTGGCGCGCATGGCAACACCTCTGCCGCACCAACCGTAACCGCTGACCACGACCGTACTGCCGGCTATTAATTTATTGGTCGCGCGGACTATGCCATCGATGGTCGACTGTCCCGTCCCGTAACGATTATCAAAAAAATGCTTAGTCTGGGCGTCATTAACGGCGATGATAGGATAACGCAGCTTTCCTTCTTCTGCTAACGCCCTCAGGCGGATGACACCGGTTGTCGTTTCTTCGGTCCCGCCGATAATATTGCTATGCACCGCAGGATCACGCTTATGAATAGAACTGACAAGGTCAGCCCCGTCATCCATGGTCATCTCAGGTTTTATTCCTAAGGCCGCTTCCATATGTTTATAATACGTCGAGGTATCTTCCCCTTTAATGGAAAACACAGCGATCTTAAGATCTTGCGCTAAAGAAGCAGCGACATCATCCTGTGTCGATAATGGATTAGACGCGCAGAGAGCAAGCTGGGCACCTCCGGCTTTTAAGACTTCCATTAAAACAGCAGTCTCGGTAGTCACATGTAAACAACAGGCGACTTTTAATCCGGCAAGCGGCTTTTCTTTCTTAAAACGCTCGGCAATAAGCTTTAAAACAGGCATATTGTTACGCGCCCATTCAATCCGTAACGCGCCTTTTTTCGCCAACTTCATATCTTTAACATCATATTTCATACGAGCTCCCTTTTAAGTATAGTATTAGAATGATACGGGTTAATGGTCAATGGACCCGGAATTCTTTATAAGCGCGCTGCCTGTTTCTTCAATACAGCTGATTTATCCGTTATTTCCCATTTAAATTCCGGCTCATTCCTTCCAAAGTGGCCGTAACAAGCTGTCTTGCGGTATATCGGACGCAGCAGGTCTAATGTTTTAATGATCCCACCGGGAGTAAGGTCAAAATTCTCACGGATAAGCTTTACGAACTTCTCATCAGAAAGTTTTCCCGTGCCAAAAGTATTGACAAAAATTGACAAAGGATCTGCATAGCCGATAACGTAGGATAACTGCACCATGAATTTATCCGCCAGGCCTGCGTCAACGATATTTTTGGCAACATAACGGCACATATAGGCCGCGGAACGGTCAACTTTAGTCGGATCTTTTCCTGAAAAAGCCCCTCCGCCATGCGGAACAACACCGCCATAGGTATCAACGATGATCTTTCGCCCCGTCATCCCGGTATCTGACTGAGGGCCGCCGATAACAAATTTCCCCGTCTGATTCACATAATACTTCGTATGCTTATCAATTAATGCGGTCAAAACCGGCTTGGCGATCACCTCGATCATTTCCTGCCGCGCTTTATCAGTAATATGCTGGCCTGTTTTATCTAAAATATCTTCGGTGTGCTGGCAGGCAAGAACGACCGAATCAACGCGCAGCGCCTTATCATTTTCATATTCGACGGTAACCTGCGATTTGCAATCCGGGCCTAAATATTTCAAAGTCCCGTTCCTGCGCACATCAGCCATGCGTTTCACCAATCTATGCGATAGCATTATAGGAAGAGGCATAAGCTCTTCAGTTTCACGGCACGCATAACCGAACATTATACCCTGGTCACCGGCTCCTCCGGTATTAACCCCTTGCGCGATATCAGGAGACTGGCTATTGATCGTATTAACTATAGCGCAGGTTTCATAATCAAATCCATACTTGGGATCAGTGTAACCGATTTCCTGGATTATCCTGCGGGCGAGCTTTTGTATATCCACATACGCGGTCGTGGTAATTTCTCCTCCAACGATCAAAAGCCCCATGGTAACATACGTTTCACAGGCAACCCTGCTTTTTTCTTTATCTTTATCAGACGTTAACACCTGGTCCAAAACAGCATCGGATATCTGGTCGCAAACCTTATCCGGATGGCCTTCGCCGACCGATTCTGAAGTAAAATAATGTTTTTTCATCGTCATAGCTACTCCTTAATAAGCAGATACCTTACCAAGCCTTTTTTAAAACGCGATAAGCACCGTTAAAAGCCGTAAGATTACCTGCACCTGCCGTTACTGTAAAGCAGGATTGCTCCCGATACGTATAGAAATGAGTATCAAGATATTATTATTAAACAACCTTCCTTCGACCCAGGTTGTGACAAAAACCCCCTTAAAGCCTCTGTATACCGGTTCCAGGCCAAACCTTAAGGGCACCTTTCATTATCCCAGGATTTCACGTAATTTTGACTGGCTGTATTCCTCAACTTCTTTTCCGGTACACAACTCTAAAGCACGGCGGGAAATTTCCTGCACTTTCTTTACCGTGATCAACCGAATGATGTATTTTATTTCCGGGATCGCCAGAGGCGGCATACTAAACTCATCTAAACCTAATCCCAACAATATAAGCACAGATGCCGGTTCACTGGCCATTTCACCGCACATCCCTACTTTGATATTTGCCGCATGAGAGGCGTCAATAACGTTCTTAATCAAGCGTAACACAGCAGGATGCATCGGTTCATAGAGATAGGCTGCTTTTTCGTTGGTCCGATCCACTGCCAGCGCATACTGGATCAAATCATTTGTCCCGATACTGAAGAAATCAGCTTCAGTCGCGAGAATATCAGCCGTCATTGCCGCCGAAGGCACTTCGATCATAGCGCCTACTTCAATATCTTTATCAAAACCTATATTTTTGGAGCGTAATTCTTCTTTAACTTCTTCTAATATTTTCTTTGCCTGACGCAACTCTTCAATACCGGAGATCATCGGGTACATAAGCTTTAATTTCCCGAACACAGAAGCCCGCAATATCGCCCGCAGCTGTAATTTAAAAACATCCGGCCTGGCAAGGCAGAACCGGATCGCCCGCCAGCCTAAAAAAGGGCGCATCTCTTTAGGGATCTCAAATTGCGACAAAAACTTATCGCCCCCCAAATCCAAGGTGCGGATAATAACCGGATGAGGCGCCATATGCTCTGCCACATACTTATACGCCTGAAAATGCTCCTCTTCCAACGGTAAATCTTTTCTATTCATATAAAAGAACTCAGTGCGGTACAACCCGATACCCTGGCCGCCGTGCAGCCTTACCGAAGGGACCTCGTCGGGAAACTCTATATTACCGCTTATCTGAATGGCCCTGCCATCAAGAGTAACCGCCGGCAGGTCTTTGACGGTATAAAAACGTTCAATGATCCCTTTTAATTTCTGTTCTTCCTGCTGGTAAATCCGCAGCGTTTCTTCATCGGGATTGACAATAACAATCCCCATGCTGCCGTCAACGATCAACATATCGCCGCTTTTAATCTTTGCCATCGCTTCTACCGCTCCGACAACCGCGGGAATTTCAAGCGATTTAGCCATGATCGCCGTATGAGAGGTCTTGCCGCCGATATCGGTAACAAAAGCGCTGACCAGCTGCTTATGCATCGCGGCAGTATCTGAAGGAGAAAGATCATGGGCGATAACAATCATGCGTTCTTTCAAATCCTGCAAGCCTTTTTGCTCTTTTCCCAGAAGATTACGCAGGATCCGCTTGCCGACATCATTAACGTCTGCAGCGCGCTCTTTGAGATACTCGTCTTCTATTTTAGAGAAAACATCGATGTATTTCTTTAAAACCTCGGAAAAGATATACGCCACATTGATATATTCTTTCTTAAGGCGGGAAATAACTTCTTCGATGATCATGCGGTCTTCCAACACAAGAAGATGCGCATTAAAAATATCGGCTTCCTGCTGCCCGATATCATTGGAAATCTTAGACTGCAGACCCATGATCTCTTTACGAGTCTGTATCAATGCTTCTTCGAAAAGCTGAATCTGAGAGGGGATTTCTTCCGGCGCTATACTTTGCTTGGTAATAGCAAATTCTTCCTTGCCTATTTTATAGGCGGGGCCAATACTAATGCCGGCAGCAGCGGGAATACCTTGTAATTTTATCATTATATTTACTCTTGGCTGGCAATATGCTTTTCTAATTCTTCAAGCGCAAGCTCCGCGTCAGTTCCTTCAGCTTCCAGTTCGATGACACTTCCCTTTTCAGCGCCCAACATAAGGATCCCCATAATAGACTTACCGTTAACTTTCTCGTTATCGCGAATAACATTAATCCGGGAATCAAACTTGTTGGCGATCTGAACAAAAACTGCCGCAGGGCGGGCATGTAACCCCTGGCTGTTCTGAACCACAACTTTTTTTCTAATAACTGGCATACTCCCCGCCCTCTCGCTCTTGATCAAAAAGAAACATCGAAAAAGATCAAAGTTCTTCTTTAAAATTAAAAATAAACTTAGCCAATTTAACCGGATCATGACGGATCACGTCGTTGGTGGCGACAATATCTTCTTCTATGATCCGATACCCCATACTTTCAATATTCTTTTTATCAACGACGACCGGATACGCATTGTCCGCTTCATAGCGTTTCAAAAGCGAAGCGGGGATCTTCCCATTATTAACGAGGCAATAATCAAAGACTTTCGGATGGCTATGCTGTAAAAGCATATTGACATGGGTAGACGCGGCATAGCCGTCAGTTTCACCGGGTTGAGTCATAACATTACACACATATATCTTTGTCGCCTTGGCACCCGCGATCGTTTCGGTTATTTCCCGTATCAGCAGATTAGGAATGATACTGGTAAACAATGAACCAGGGCCCAAGACAATAATGTCTGCTTCTTCGATGGCCCGTATCGCTTCAGGAGTTGCCTCAGGATACCCGGGCTTCAAAAAAACTTTTTCAATAGGTTTTAAAGCCTTGGGGATCTTAAATTCTCCTTCAGTAATAGAGCCGTCCTTATGCCGGGCAACGAGAGTGACATTGTTTAACGTCGAAGGTATAACCTGCCCGCGTAATGCCAGGACTTTGCTGGTTTCTTTGATCGCTTTCTCAAAATCTCCGGTCAAACGGGTCATAACGGTAATAAAAAGATTGCCGAAATTATGTCCCTCGAGTTCTGAACCCTGCGCAAAACGGAACTGGAACAAATCCTGCATCAAGGTCGAAGCATCAGCCAGCGCCACCAGGCAGTTGCGGATATCACCGGGAGGCAGAATATCAAACTGCTGACGTAACCTGCCGGAAGACCCTCCGTCGTCGGCGACCGTCACAATAGCGGTAATATTAGACGTGTATTCTTTAAGCCCGGACAAAAGGACCGCAAGCCCGGTCCCGCCACCTATCGTTACAATCTTAGGGCCGTGCCCTAAGAATTTACGCTGGTATAAAACATCCACCAGTTCTTTTTCTTTAAACGATGGGATGAAAGCCGTTATAAAAGAACGAAGCAGCCGCTTAATCGCTAATACTAAAATAACAATACTTGAAACAACAACGATGATATCTAATGCCTGGATAATCCAGAGTTCTTCACTGCGCAAATGGCTTGAACTGATGATCAATAACAGTATTCCAAAAGCCCCTAACCCAATCCACCGCTTAATTCCTATACCCGGATACAACCACTTGATCGCACTTTTAATCCTTAAAGTCAGCCACTTGACCTTAGAGTTTATCATCTTCTTGGGTAATGATTTTAATAATAGCCTTATCGTCAGTACAGGCACGCAGGCTATCACGGAAATATTTATCTTTAAACAAGCGCGAGATACGCGCGAGCGCCTTGAGGTGCGGGCCAGCAGAATCCTGAGGCGCGACTAATAAGAAGAAAATATAGACCGGCTCTCCGTCTAACGAATCGAAATCGACCCCTTTTTTTGCAAGAGAGAACGCGCCCACCAATTTACTGACTGCCTCTGATTTCGCGTGAGGAATAGCTATCCCCTGCCCGATTGCCGTAGACCCTAACGATTCGCGTTCCATGAGCGCGTCAACGATCTTATTGCGATGGTTTTTCTCGATATCACCGGCATTAATCAAAGCGTCGACAAGTTCACGCACGACATCTTCTTTTTTCACCGATTTGAGATCGGAAAGGATAGCTTTTTTAGATAAGAAGTCCAAAATCTTCATCATTACTCCTTTTGTTTTAAAATTATAAACGCGTTTTATGCAAAGCGGTTTTAGGTCGATTATAAGAAAAAAAGCGGGAGACGGGGATCGAACCCGCGACAACTACCTTGGCAAGGTAGCGCTCTACCAACTGAGCTACTCCCGCGTCATACAACATAGATGATGTTATTAGGTTTAGAGCGATTCCTCTTCTCAACGCTATCACGATACTATCTATGAATTCTTAAATTTTCCCGTCGGGGAAACATTTTTATTTCCACGAAAAAATAATGGAGCCAAACTCCTTCCTTATGTGTTACTTTTACTGCTTATCCTGCCGCAAGAAAAACTCAGGCTAAAATCAAAAATATCGATCCCGGGCATAGTTATGGGCGGAAGAGGAGTTGAACCTCCAAGGGTTGCCCCAATAGCTCCTAAGGCTATCGCGTATGCCAATTCCGCCATCCGCCCGCAAGAAAATGTAACGAGTAACCAGTAACACGTAACGAGTAATTAACAGTTAGTCCGGGCGGAAACAATCTTTACCTTCCCCTGCGTAGCACAGAAAAAATTAGTGAGCCTCCCGCGGCTCGAACGCGGCACAACCACATTAAAAGTGTGGTGCTCTACCAGATGAGCTAGAGGCCCGAATTTATCTTTAAAACTTAAAATTCAGTTATTTCTTTTTCTTTACTCTTAAGCACTTCATCTACGCGCGCGATATATTTATCAACAATTTTCTGAAGTTCGTCTATACCTTTAAACTTATCGTCTTCTGATAAAATCTTATCTTTTTCAGCCTTTTCTAACAATTCTTTTGAATCACGCCTGATCGTGCGCAGGGAAACCCTTCCTTCTTCAATGATTTTATGCACCAATTTTACCAGATCCTGGCGCCTTTCTTGTGATAACGCAGGAACTGAAAGCCGGACAACTTTCCCGTCATTCATCGGCGTAATCCCCAGTTTAGATTTTTGGATCGTTTTTTCAATCTCTGCGATTACAGAAGGATCCCATGGCTGTATGACAATCATATGAGCATCAGGGACAGAAATTGAAGCTAATTGCTTGATCAAGGTAGGAGTCCCGTAATAATCAACATGCAGCCCTTCAACCAAATGGGGGCTTGCCCTGCCGGTACGTATTTCAGAGAATTCACGCATCACAAAATCGATAGCTTTCTTCATTTTATCTTCGCTTCCATGCAAAATTTCTCTGACAGTCATTGTAAGCCCCCTTATTTTAAATTCTTCGAGCCTAAAACTAATCCCTTACCACGGTCCCGATCTTCTCTCCCAAAACAACCCTCTTGATATTGCCTTCTTTATTCAGGTTAAACACCACAATGGGCAATTTATTATCCATGCACAGGCTGATTGCTGTCGCATCCATAACTTTCAAACCTTTTTTCAACACATCGATATATTTCAATTGGACGAATTTCTTGGCATCCTTAACCTTCACGGGATCAGCGGAATATACCCCGTCTACTTTGGTGGCTTTTAATATCGCGTCAGCGTTAAGTTCCATTGCGCGCAGTGCCGCGGCGGTATCCGTCGTAAAATAAGGATTCCCTGTCCCGGAAACAAAAATAACCACCCGCTTCTTTTCTAAATGACGGACTGCCCGGCGCCTGATATAGGGTTCGGCGATCCGCTGCATCTCAATAGCCGTCATGACACGGGTCGGGATCCCGATCTTCTCCAACACATTCTGCAAAGCCAAGCCATTGATCACCGTCGCCAACATCCCCATATAATCAGCTACCGACCTATCCATATCCAGGCCTAAAGAAGCGGTATTCTCCTGGCCGCGGAAGATATTTCCTCCTCCCAGGACTAACGCGACATCGACATTTAAATCGCGTATCTCCTTTATCTGGCGAGCAATAGCCACAAGGACTGTCTGATCGATACCGTGCAGCTTCTTGCCCTGCAAGGCTTCGCCGCTGATCTTTAAGACTATTCTTTTATAGATAGGATGAGACATTATTCGGCAACGCCAACTTTATAACGCACAAACCTGCGGATAAGGATATTTTCTCCAATCTTACCGATCAAACTCGTCAGGTAATCTTTTATGGTAAGGCTGGGGTCTTTAACAAAGGGCTGTTCTAATAAACAGCTGGTTTTATAAAACCCTTCTTTATCGGCCTGCTCTTTCAAAATATCTTCGGGGACATCTTCCCTTTTGATATATACAGGATTACATGCCGCGATCTGCATGGCAAGGTCTTTAGTAAACTGGCAGAATTCACTGCTGCGAGCCACAAAATCGGTCTCACAATCAACCTCCACCAGGACACCGATCTTACTGCCTAAATGGATATACGCTTCAACCCGGCCGTCTTTGGCTAACCTGCCCTGCTTATTTGCCGCAATCTCCATGCCGCGTTTACGTAATAACTCAACTGCCCTCTTTAAATCTCCCGAGGCTTCCTGCAACGCTTTCTTACAATCCATGACGCTGGCATTCGTTAAATTCCTTAATTCTTTAATTGCTTCAACCGGTATTCCCATTTTACTATACCTTCCTTTTACTTCTGGCCTTATCATCTACGGGCTTACTGCGAACTTTCTTGCCGGCTTTCTGATCATCTTCAGGCTTTTCTGTTGTTTCAACAATTTCTTCGATCTCTTTTATTTTTATTTCCTCTTCGGGGGCAACCACAGGAGCTTCCGCAACATCTTCTTTTTTAGCCTTGATAGCCACACCGCTTTCTGAAAGATATGACAGGAATTTCTTGCGCCCTTCAATGATGCTATCGGCAAGTAACCGGGCAATTAAACCGATCGACTTGGTCGCATCATCATTACCCGGGATAGGATAATCAACAAGATCAGGGTTGGAATTGGTATCGATAAACCCGATAACCGGAATTCCTAACCGGCGCGCTTCTCTGACCGCAGTTTCTTCTTTCTTAGTATCGACGATAAAGACGGCTTTCGGCATCCGCTCCATCATGACAATACCGGAGAAATTTTTCTTTAATTTTGCTAATTCTTTCTCAAGCAATGCCACTTCTTTCTTCGTCAACTTTTGGAAAGTCCCGTCTTCTTTCATTTTTTCAATTTCTTTAAGACGGTTAATACTTTTCTTGATGGTCGCAAAGTTAGTCAACAAGCCTCCCGGCCAGCGTTCCGTAACATAATACATACCGGCACGGATTGCTTCCTGCAGGATGACTTCCTGAGCCTGTTTCTTAGTCCCGACAAACAGCGCTACCTCGCCCTTAGAGGTTATATCCAGCAAGTAATCCCTGGCTTTATTGAAACATTCCTCTGTCTTTTCCAAATCAATAATGTAAATACCACTGCGCTGGCCAAAGATAAATTTCTTCATCTTAGGGTTCCACCGTGAAACTTTGTGGCCAAAATGGACCCCTGCCTCCAAGAATTGTTTAATTAGTTCTGATGGCAAAATAAACCCCCCTGTTAGAGTTAATAAATTGTTAACCTAAATTAATTTTATAAGTATAACATACTTTCCTTAAGTTGCAAACTCTTTTTACAGCTGAATAAAGATAGTAGTATACTTATTTTACCCTTTAAAAGCAATAAAATTGTGCATACGGCTTCCTCTGGCCTTATCCTCTATTAAATCGTCTTTCTTGAGGGTTATTATACATTTGCCACAAAAGCCACGCGCCTGAACCCAGGCATACCAGCATGACCATAACCGCAATAATCCTCAATCCCCCGGCAAAAACCGCGTCAAACCGCAAAACTCCCAAACGAGTCAATAAATAATTCCAATCATGGATAATAGGATTATCACTGCCAAACGGACTTACCAACGGCAAATCCATAGCACGAGCGTCACCCAAATATGTGGCAACTCCGAATAGATTTATCGCAAGCCATCCAAAAGATAACGAAATAGCAAAAAAGTCTTTTTGACGGTAGAAATTAAACACAGCAAAAACCGGGACTAAACACTGAGCGAGAGTCCCTCCCCAAACACCTATAAATTCGCCTAAGAAAGCAAAAATCATGTGCCCCAATTCATGTATCCCCAGGTTTAACAGGTCAAAAACAGAATGATACAAAGGGTTCATGAGATAACGGGCCAGGCAATACGCAAACCAAACCAAAAGAGGCAAACGGATCAGCCAAGACCTCCCCTTGCACCACTCAAAAGCTTCTTGACGCAGTAAATTCAAGAATTCCATCGAGATTCAATCAATAGCTCTCAAGGCTGACATTTACCTTAAGGCATTTGGTTTCTTAGGGTTATAACCCTTGAACAAAACAACCCTTTTGCTCAAAGGCCCTTATGAGGATAAACTTAAAACGGAAGGCTGATTAAAAAAGTCTCACCATTGTTCTTTGATTCTCTGAGCTATTTTCATTGCTAGTTCGGGGTTCGGTTGAAGATTCTTTCCGGCTTTTATTTCTATCCGTATTCTCTGAGGCTTTACTTGGCTTACCTGAACAATAACATCGGTATCTTTAATCAATGCTTCGATCCTACCGGCGCTCTCTTCCTGCAAGCGAATGAGCCCCATGCCATATATAACCTTGTAAGTAACACGCCAGCTTTCCTGGAAAAAAGCACGTTTTTCTAACCTCAACGTACCACTCTCTGCGTCCATGATTCTGGCATTACCTATACGGCTACTTCCCCGAACGCTCATGCAGCCGTTTAAGAATATCGCAACAACAACAAACCAGAATAATCCCTGAATTTTCTTCATATCGCCACTTTTATTTTATCACAACCGCAAAAATATAACTGATTGGATGTTCTTTTTTCAATAATAATTATCAGCTACTTACACGTTGTCAAATCTTTAATAACCGTAACTACCCTTGCAACTTTACCGCCTTCTAAAATAGGGATCTTTCTTGTTTCCGTAGAAAACTTCTTATTTTTAATCTTAATCTTTTCTTTCGCAACCATGATCTTGCCGGTTTTAAACACTTTTTGATAGTCTTCACGCACGCTTTCAGATAAGAACGGGTAAACGTCAAATAAGTGCTTGCCAATAACATGAGATTTTATCTTAAAATTCTTATTCCACTGCGTAAAAACCTTATTAACTAAAATAATACGCAGTTGGCGGTCTACAACATAGACAGCCTCCCCCATAGAATCCAGCGTCATACGATATTGCAACTCCGATGATTTTCTTTTTTCCTCAGTAAGCTTATATGCTGTAATATCATTCACATGGCCGTGATAATGAGTAATCCTTCCGTCACTGTCCCGGGGAACAACAATAAAAACATGCACCCATTTATACAGCCCGTCAGCGCAACGGATACGGTATTCCTCATCAAAACAGCCTGATCCCTCTTTACTATGCCCTTGGACATCTTTTTCCAATTTTTTGCGGTCATTCGGATGGATAAGGCTAGCGTAAAGTATCTTACCTTTCATAAAATCAGCCGGTTCATAGCCGAATTGCATTAATACATTTTCCGATACATATTCCACAGGCCAGCCTTCTTGAGCTTTCCACTTGAATACGACGGTCGGCCCGCTGATAAACAACTTCCTTTCAGCGTCTAACTCTTCCTGAACCCTGATACGCTTGTCAATTTCAAGATGCAGGTCTTCATTAGCTTTGCTGAGTTCTGCGGTGCGTACTTTTACCCGAATTCCCAATTCAGCCCGGGAGTTCCGTAAAGCTTCTTCCATTTTCTTGCGCTCGGTAATATCAAAAATAACTCCCACTAATCCTCCGGTAAGGCCTTCTTCATTCAGGAATGTCTCTTTATAAAAGACCACATTATGCCTGATTCCATTTTTAGAAGCAACATAGCTCTCATATTCCTGAATACCGCCTTCTTTAAATAATTCCTGGTCTTTCTTATGATAAATCTCAGCTAAATCCTTTGGGAAAAGATCGAAAACCGACTTACCCATAAGCTCATCTTTTGACAATCCGACATAACGCTCAAACTCAAGATTACACCCTAAATACCTGCCATTTGTATCTTTATAAAAAATAGGAATGGGGATCGCATCAATAATAACCTGCAGGAAACGGAGTTGTTCCTGTGAATCAATCCGGGATTGTTCTGCATTACGCGGATCTGGCTCCGGTCCCTGGCCTGATTGTTGGTTATTCTGCATATTTACCCTTAGCTCTTCAGCCGCCTTCTTTACCTATATATGTAGCTGAGAGCCTATTATATAGTATCTTAAATTATTATAACATTCACCTTAAGCCTGTCAACCTAGATTTTAGCTCTTTTACCGGGAATCAGTGACGGATAATCTAACTTGAGCTCAAAAGGATATTCATGATAATAATGATCCAATTTAAAGAAAAGGCTGTCTTGAGCCATTTTTTTAATGATTTTACTTAATGGTTTATCTTGCGCAGACAGAAAACCGGTATTATTCCTGACTTTTAAATATTGCGTATCAATCCCCGGGCAGATCATGGCAAGGCTGCATTTCAGGCATTCTTTATGATTATGAGCATTCTGGTTATAATTCACCGTAGGCCCTGGTTTAAAAGATGTATTTTTTCCCAAGAGCTGATTATTATTAAAAAACATCTTGTTTTTTCTTAGTTTCAACGGCAGCTCAAGGCAGAGATGTTCAAAACCGCTATACAAACAAAGCGGGAAACGGCTTATGACAACACCAATGCCGTTATTCAACGCGTATTTGAGAGCTCTTTGAAGGTAACCAGCAAACTCATTGTAATCCGGCATAAGCCCCGGATTTTCAAAGACTCGCCCTTCAAGATTAAGCGTCTTTATATGCACCAGAAAATCCCTGCTTCCCAAGAGCTTTTTCAACAGCTTAAAAACTGCAAGTATTTTAGGAAAATTAACCGAATTTGGAATAAAATTAAAGAAAATAACCATCGTACTGCTATAATCCCTGATATTTTTTATCCCTTGGATCAATTCTTCAAATGCATCCACGCCCATAAGGGCGCGAAACATCGATCTATCATGAGCATGCACGGAAATTTCAATAGAATCAAGGTATTTTAATATCCGGCGCGCGAATACCCGGTCAGCGAACTTAATGCCATTGGTGACTAAATACGTCTTTATACCCTGACGATGAATAAACCTCAAGATCTCCTCAAGGTCTTCCCGCAGCGTCGTCTCCCCCCCCATGAAATTGATCGCTTCAATACCCATCGATTTAAGTTTCAGCACCGTTTGCTTGATAACACTCAAATCGACATTAACCGGATGCGTATGCCGGCCTTCTGAACAAAACAGGCAAGACGCATTACAAAATGAAGTCACATTCAGGATCGCGGTCTCCCCCTTGATTTTCCTAACGCCGGTCTTGAGATCAGGTAATATGCTCATAATATTTTAAGGCTTCGGCCTTGGTAAAATTATTTATCGGGCAGCACCCGTATATACGGTTTGTTAAGTTTAACAGAAATATCCTTGCCGATAAACTTTCCTGCCGCGTGATCACGGGTCTTAATAATAAGGGACGCGGAAGAATCACGGAATAATATAAATTTGCTTTGCATGGTATGGATTGCCTGGCCGCAATCGATAAAACAGGTTGCCGGATATTGCCTTCTCAGGCTTCCTGACGCACCATGCCCATGCACCCAGATCTCAGGCATTAACTGCCGAGGTAAAAGCTGAGTAAGCGGCAAACCGGCTTTGCCGACTTTTATCAAATCAATACGGTAATGAGAGAAGACAATCCTGATAAAATCAACTTTCTTGTTCAAAATACTCATCAGCTTCTTAAACGTCTCCTCTGTTATCGTATCCGCAGCAACCAATTCTCTATGAGAGGGAAAAGCGTCTATCGGCAAAATAATGGAACAAATGTTGCCGTCCTCAAAAGACGAGAACAGATTATTTGAAAGATATTTACGAAAATACGCAATTTGAGGTTTCTTGTTTTTATAGACATACTCATGATTTCCCAAAACATGTGTGATCTTTCTTCTCTCTGCACAATCGGAAAAGGCTTTTTTATACGCTGCATACGCTTTTGGCCCCTGATCGCCTTCCACCGTATCACCCACAAAGAAGCCTTTTGACCAGAAAATCGAATTACTGTCCCGCAATATCGCCCTTACCTTACCTGAATTGGTGAGCCCGGCATGTAAATCAGCAAGGCACCAGAAAACCAGATATTTACGAGCAGCATTTATAGTATGCAACTCTCCATCACAGCCTAAGGCATCCTTGCAACCAGCACACTCATTCTTCTTACTCACCATTTTTTTAATAAGTGGAGCCAATCGTTTCTGTTTCCCGTTTTCAAAGACAAGCCTAATGTTCCCTAAATTTGCGTTTCCTGTGATTTTAAATTTATGTAAGCCTCTCACCAGGCACGGGGGGATAAAACGAAGCGCCCCTGAAGTAAAACGGGTTAAAGAAAGGTTCCTCCCTAATCTGCGGATATCGTTATAGTCAAGCATCCTGTCCTTATCAATAACGATTTCGTTTGTAAAATCAAGATTTGAAGGCACTACCGGGCTTACCATAAAAAAATGAAGCCCTCTGGCAGCGAAGAAATCGAGCGTTTTATGGACACCGGTAATGTTATAGCGGTGGACCAGAAGGCTCCCCCCCAGCTCAACTTTTTTTCCGCGAAGGTTCTTAATACCCTGCAGGAGTTCTGCGAAACTTCCCTTTACCCCGGTAATTTTTTCATAACTCTCTTGTTTATGCGAATGAAGAGAAAAAATTATCTTGGTCAAGCCCGCCTCAATGATCCTCTCGCAGAAATCACGATAATAAAACATCCTCCCGTTGGTAAAAAGCGTTATGTTCGTAAAACCATGCCTTTGGGCCTCGCGGACATACTCGAATATATGGGGGCTAATGGTAGGTTCTGCCCCGCTCAAATCAAGGCTCTTATATCCACGCCCGGCAGCAAGCCTGATTTCTGCCAATACAAACTTTTTGTTACTATAGCCCTGAGGAGCAACCTCACAGAAAAAACACGCATTGTTACATGCATGGGTGAACTGAATGATGATTATTTTCTTTCGGTTTTTTTCCTGAATCAACATGTGTAACCCTGCGCTATTGTGCTCTCTCCGCATAATGATAAAAACACCCCTTACAACCGGGAGAAAGGCTCTTGGAAAACAAGGCTCTTACCTTTTGCGCCTGCCTGCCATTCCAGATTTCTGAAAATGAATGCTCCTTGATATTTCCGATAAAAACATCGTGACAGACATAAATATCGCCATTAGGCATAACGTTGACCTGATGCCAGGGAGCTGTACAATACCGGCAATAATGCAAGGCTCCCCGGTTATCTTTATAATACGGGATTATCTCATCCGGATACAGGTCAGGGCTAAAAGATACCGCGCGGAGCTTTTTAACTTTCCTGATCTCGGCAATAAATCGGGAGAAATCAATATACCCCGGAGAATAGGTATATCCCGGCCAAAGCTCAAGCGCCGTAATATTAAGTTTATCACGCAAGAACTTTTCTTGCATTTTCAATGTCTGCCGGTTTATGAACATCAAATGCTGAAAATGGTAATTGTCAACCGCAATGCCGGCATTCTGCATGAATGCAATGAACTCTCCCATATGCGCATAACTCAGGTCTGAAATAGTATATAACATATTTAAACGCGGGCGGTTTGCATGCTTTTTCTTATACAGCGTAAGGGCGGCTAAGCCCTTTACAATCGTCTTAAAATGAGCGGGAGAATCTTCCCTGATCAGATGAAGGATCGACGGCGGCCCCCCCAGGGAGAGGCTAACCTGGTCTAATACCCGAACAGCCTTATCCATGTTTTTTAAAAGATAGACTCCGTTTGTGGTAACAGAAACCCGCACCCCTTGTTTTTTGAAACACTGAGCCAGATTGTACCAGTGCGCAGACAACAATGGTTCCCCTCCGGAGAAAGTCACTGTTTTAGGATGAAACGCCATTACTTCTTGTGCGAATCTTTCCAAATCTTCCTGGCTTAAAGAAGCTTTATATTTGTTAAGAAACCCTTTTTTTCTGCACGGCCCTTTGATCCCCCACCATGAGCAAACTTTACAGCGCAGGTTACAGCGAAGCGAGAACATGATGTAAACTTCCCCTACAGAGGTAGCCTTCAACAAGTCACTACTGGCTCTTCCCTTAAGCGATAAAGCCAAGGCTTGTGTATCTACTGTTAAATCAAGCATCGCGCCTCCTTGCATCCCGGCTGCTTAATCGGAAAATACATTTCTGAGTGAAAAAATTCCCGGAACAATTCCTCTCGCATAAGGCTATTCACGACAATTTCTTTTTTCCGCGAGCCGCGCTTATATACATTGATGACACGCAATAATGCGGTGTCAAGATCACACAGAAAAATCTTATTGTGACGCAACCAACCAACATCGCCGATAAGACTGGCTTCTTTGAGCCTTCGGAAACGTTTAGAAAAAACAAGGTTGCCGCAGAGATACACCTTTCCTTGCCCATCAACGGTAATATCAGTTGAGGCAGCTCCAAAAACGCCGGGGATTCCACAGTTCAATATCGAAACGCCCTTACGAAAATAAAGGTCTCTGCTTATTTTAAAAAGAGATACCAGGGCGCAGGCTACAGAAGAAGCATCATACAAGATACCGGGATCATAAGAAAATCTTATTTTCCTGACCCCCTGCTTGATCAAAAAAGAAATATCTTCCTCAAAACCCTCAAGATGCAAAAAAGGCACGTCCTGTATAACCCCAAAATCACTGCCGTTTTTCTTCAAAAGTTTTATTAATCCCGATATCTGCCGCTTAAAGGCGATATTCTTTACTGATGCGTGGATACCCCCACCTATTTTCAAAAGACATAAAACACGGTGCCGCAACAGGAAATTAATTTTATCTTCGTCTAAAAACAACCCCCCAGTAACCAGCGTACAAGAAACCTGCTTACGGGAAGACTTCTTTTTTTGCTGAACATAACTAAGAGCTGCCTTGATCATTTCAAAATGCGCCAGCGGCTCTGCTCCGGAAAACTCCAGTTCAAAGCTCTCTTGCGAAGAAGTAAAAAGCATATCAATAGACTTCTTCAAAACATCTTCACGCATACCCGGGCCGATCATCAGAGAAACTTTACCGAAAGAGCGATACCAGCCGGCATGGATACTCTGAGCGCGAGGCTGTTTTTCGAAAAGGGAATATTCTTGGCGCAAATGATTGAATTTATATAAAAACTCTGCGGCAATACCCATATACAGAATATGCATAAATTTCTGATGCAAACTCCGGGCGTATCTACGGATTATCGCTGCCTGCTTACCTTTAGTCATTTTTAAAGCTGTCAAATCCTTACAGTCATCGAGCTTGCCAAAATAAAAAATACGGTTTAATTCCGGGTATGCCCTCTCCAATACCAGCGCACACCCGATATATATCGATCCTGAGGCAGTTATGCTGATCTGAGGGCAATAAAAAACCGGTTCGCAATCTACGTCAAAATTTATGATCCGCGCGGTATGTCCATGCACTGATTTTAACAAAAACCCGAGCTCTGTAATATATCCGAGAAAATCCTGTCGCGAATATTTCTGCCCCAACGCATACGCTATCCAGATACGCCGTATCCCTTTTTTGATGAGAAAATCAATATTTTTACGCATAAGCGGGATATCTTCGCTCAAAACCACCATACTGACAAAATACCGGGCTTTATGCTTATTCAACAGGCCGATATTACGCAGTACCGTATTGAAATACTCTTTATTGCCTCCTATCATCGGCCTGTTCTTTAACTGCGTCAGCCGCGCGCCGTCGATACTGACCATGATCTCGACTTTTTCCCGCGTCAAAAAACCGATCTTCTCTTCATCCAAGAGCAGGCCATTAGTAGTGAGTAAATATGTAATTCTTTTACCGGTAGCCCTTTTTCTTTGGCCCGCATAATACAGTGCTTTCTGGATCAGGTCGAACCGCATAAGAGGCTCGCCGCCAAAGAACTGCAGTTCAACTTTTTTCTCAGGAGAAGTAAACAACAGATCAATAGACTTCTTCAAAACATCTTCCGGCATATCCGGCTGAGTGCGGTTAAGAAAACAATACCGGCAGGACAGCGGACAGCGGGTAGTAAGCAATAAAGCAACATTACGGATGCTTGACGGCTCTTTAAAGCGCGTGAAATTCACGGGTTCCATATTTACGGGCATACGCGGACCAGACTCCTTCGCACCAGCCATTTTCTTTGCATGATGCGCAAAATTTAAACTTGCGTTTCTTTGACAAACGTTGTTTAGAACACTCACGCAAGGCACTCCCAAGCGTAATGACTTCGTCAAACGGACGATATGGCTCAAAAGCGCGCGCGCGTAATTGAGCTAATGAGCATAAAGGAAACCCTTCAAAATACAATTTCTGGATGAATTCCGGCAGCTCAACGCATATCCGCTGGAGCTGACGCATAACTTCCGATATCGCAGGAAGAGCGTTTTTTGGAACCTGAATATGGCCTAATGAATTGCTTACGAAAACCAGATGTAATTCATCAACACCCAGCTTGAGCAAAACCGAACAACATTCAAACAACGAGTCAAGATTAGCGTTAGTGATAACGATATCCGCCTGGATAGAAAGGCAACGCGCGTTTTCCCTGATATTCCTGATCCCGGTAATTGCCTGGCGGAAAGAACCGGGGACTCTGCTTATCTGATCATGGACAGGCCCCAGCCCAAAAAAAGGGATGATAACTTTTTCTAAAGAAGTAAAACCGTTCAATACTTTAACCAGTCCCGGATACGATAACATACGCGCATTGGTGTATAAGAAAAGGTTATGCATTTCCAATTCGTCGCAATAGCGCAATATATCCCTCATATCTTTTCTTAATAACGGCTCTGCGCCTGCCAAAACAACATACTCCCCCCTGCTCTTAACAAGCTCTAACTCAGATTTTATCTGCTTGAGGCTTTTTTTCACCCGGCGGCTTTCTTTAACCAACGAGCAAAACGCGCAATTATTATTACAGGTATTTGAAATTTGGATGATACTCATCCGGGGCTTTATCATGTTAGATAGTTCTTTAAGCTTTTTTTCGCTATGCTCAAGGGTAAAAGCAGGAGGACAATGGTTGGAACCTAGATAATACTTTTTCGGGAGCAAACCTCTTTCTTCAAAGATATCATGGATCCGCGTCATCGGATAGACCTTGACAATATTCACTAAAAGGTTGTCCGGATTACAATCACGCACATAATAGGCGGTTTCCCTTATCGTCTCCTCTGTTTCACCCAAATTCCCGACCATAAGCATAAGCACGGTACGTATCCCCGCTCGCGCGGTAAGCTTTAAAGCCTTTTTCGACTTAATTAAATCGAGGTTCTTGCCAATTGAACGTTGAATCTCTCCCGATGCGCTCTCTAAACCATACGATATCTCAAAACAGCCGGCCTGCGCCATAAAAGCAAGTAAGGGCGCGTCAACCGAATCAGAACGTGTCATACACGTCCAGCTTATGGTAAGCCCTGCTTGCATGATCCCTTTACATATTGCGATAACTCTGCGCCTGTCCCGGGTAAAGAAATTATCCCCAAAGACAAAATTCTTAATCTTGAACTTTTTATGGAAATAAGCGACCATCGCGACAAAATACTCAGGGCTATGAAACCGCATTTTGTCCTGGATCACCTTACTCATCGGGCAGAAATTACAGCTATACACACAGCCGCGGGAAGAAAGCAATAAAAGGGCGTTGCGGAAGCTCGTGCAACGTTTCCCCAGGATAAAGTTCCTTTTGGCTGAAATAGTATCCAAACAGTTGATCTTATCCTGAAATCCGCTAAAAAGATGAAATGCCGGGTATGGCAGGGAATCCAGGTCGGTAATACCACGCCGATCTTCGGTGCGTAACACTTTTCTGCCCTGCCGATACGCTATCCCATCAATAGCGCTGATATCCCCTCCTTTTGTTTTAAGGCAGCAGACTAATTCAAGAAAGGACTGCTCGCCTTCTCCGATAACGATATAATCAACCGGAAAATGCTTCAGGAGAAACTCATATTTATCTGTCGCAAACGGCCCACCGAGAATAATGATTGCCAGGGGCGCGGCATCTTTTATCGTTTTGATCAACTCATAGACCGGTCCGCGCGTGCAGCTTTGAATGGTGATACCGATATAACGGGGCCTGGTTTTCAGTATCCGCCTGAAGCTTTTAAGCATCACCGGCACCGGCTCAAGGTCAAAATCATAGACACTGACAGGGATATGATTTTTAAGCAAAGAGGCGGCAATCAAACTGATCCCATACGCAGGGCCGAAGTAATTTGGCGCCGGGTCCGGGTTCGTCGGGTTTACGAGGACTATTTCATGCTTAGAAAATTTATTTCGCAGGCTCATGATCATCTCTTATGTAATCAGCACGCTCTCATCCCTCAAAAAAACATGCTTTACAGGTAACATTCAAGTGCCGGCAGCCGCGGCAAAACTTTCTGCCGGGAACATTCTTACCTCTTTTTTGACAAGTGATCTTTAAACAATAGTCGCAATCACGCGGCACATAATAAGTATACCAAGACTCGCCGAAATCCAACAAACATTTCGGTATAGGCTTATAGACTAAAAACACACCATGCCGGCGCCGCAAAGACAAATAGCGCCTTATTTGTTTAAGCGCGGCAAGGTCAATATCCTCTTGCCTTATCTTAAAGTCAATCACTTCAAAACCACATGTTTCTTTTTTCCGGGCCTTGATCGCATGCATATCCGCGCTTATATCTTTAAAACTGACCGGCCTGACATACGGCGCTAACGCCGATTTAAATTCTTTCAGCAAAAACTTAGATTTCGACTCAAAAAAAGAACTGGTATAGTTATACGTAAAAACCTTTTCAAGAAAATCAGTAGTCAACTCGGGGCTTGCGCACGGCCATACAGAAGGATGAAGTTCGCTCAAACTACGAGAGGAAAACTCAGACTCATATTTCCTAAATACCCCGGTATTCGGAATAGGAGTAAAGGCATTAAACTTAACCGCTACCGCGCATTTCCATAACTCGATAATGGTATTAATTATTTCCTGCCGGCTCTGATCCGGCAAGCCGATAAGCACAAATGCCGAAAGCTGATTGTCGCGCAAATACATGCGCGGCCTCCTTTTTTCAGCTTTACGCAGAGACATCCCCCGCAGCGCAGGATTATACCAGCCAACACTCTTTAAATTTGAAACCGCCGTATAGAACCCCGTATTCCCTCGGGGCCGCAGGTATACTTTCGGGAACGAACGGGCAGAAACCTCAAAAGCAAGACAAACTTGTTTTACATGCGCACGCAACAACTTCCTTGCCACACCTTTAGAAATAAAATCTGGCTGTAGCCCCTCAGGAAATTCAATTTCCATTTTGAACTTGAGATCAATAAGCCTTTGCAGAAAATCATCAAAATAGGTATTCTTGGCCCCGAAAACATTGGATTCCCAGAAAGTAAATGTGCGGACACCGTACTTCTCATACTTCTGCCTGATCTCATCCATAACAAGGTCAAGAGAACGAAAATATGTTTTCTTGCCTTCAATAAAGGGAACCGCGCAGTAGGTGCATGAATTAACACAGCCGCGGCTGAATTTGATCACTGCCATTTTCTTAGAAAAATTGGCAAGCAAATTAAAACTAGCCTGATAGTTATCAGCGTGATAAAAGACACCCACAAACACTTCAACCCCCAATTTCCTGACAAGAGGAGCGCATAAAGACGCTAAAATCCCTCCCACGCAGATAACCGCTCCGGGAAACTTTTTCTGAGCTGCCGTAACAATCTGGCGAACAAAATCATATTCATAAGTGAATTGCGAAGTAATAAAGATCTCATCAGGCTCACCTGCCGCTTCAAGACGTTTTAAGAATTCTACCAAAGGGGTACCCCGGCGATACAATTTCTTTTTTCTCTTCTCTTGCGCAAAATTACCGCATTGCACCGATTTAAAAAAGTAGGATTCCTTTAAAGTATCCTCCCAACAGTCTGCCAAACAATCAATAAGGCTAATCCGATGCCCGCGATCTTTTAGAAAAGCCCCGATTTTAAGTAAACCAGCGGGTTCTTCAGAATAGAGATCAGCCATCCCTTCCCCTTGCATTGTAGGAGGCCTGATTAAAAGATATTTCTTGTTTTTGGAAGATACGATCCTTTTCGTGATTTCGTAATTATCCCGCTTCTCATTGAATTTATCCGCATAGGCAATGCTTAAGCTGATAAATTCATCATAAAGCATTCCGCCTTCAGAAGAATACGGCAAGGAAAACGACCGGGTATCATACGCGTTTGTCTCCGGCTGCCTCAGCCTGAAGCCTTTTTGATGAGAATAAATAGAGGTATTCCTGCCAAAAGCGAAATACTGAGGAATAATACCGGATATTTTCTCCCTCCGGAACAATACATATTCCCATGTCTCAATATATTCCCTTTTTTCCTGGAATGGATAACTCATAATAAATAAATCAATCTTCATGCCTGCCTCAAGGGCGGAATCAAGGAAACGGTCTAATGCAAGAAGGTCAATGCCTTTACGCAGCGTATTCAGGAATTCCTGGTTTGAAGTTTCAAGACCAACAGCCATAAAAGTAGCGCCCGAGCGTTTCAACAATAAGAACTCCGCAGGTGTTATCGGGTAATCCGCGCGGATCAAACAATCCCACTGAACCTTGATTTTACGTTTTATGATCTGCTCAGCGACTTTCAATAAAAGCGGTACAGGCGTTGAGGAATCAGCAAACGTAAAGGCCTTCAGGGAATACCTTTTTTGCAGGCTTTCGATTTCATTGATAATCCTCTCAACACTCTTCTGACGCATGATCGTCTTATCATTGATATGGTGGCAAAACCTGCACTTATGCCAATAGCAGCCTTTTGTGGTCGATACCGGTAACGCACGAGAAACATCGTGTTTGGAGATACAATGGTCAAAATCACCCAGCGGCAAAT
This sequence comes from Candidatus Omnitrophota bacterium, assembly GCA_041662125.1. GTDB lineage: Bacteria > Omnitrophota > Gorgyraeia > Gygaellales > Profunditerraquicolaceae > JBAZTA01. Next base: position 580,963 of record JBAZTA010000001.1, read on the forward strand.
CATTGAGAGGAACTATCTCTGCATCTCCGGTATCAATAAGTGATCGGCCTGAAAGGAAAACTAACCCCTTAATCGATCTTAATTCTTGAGGCGGCGCGCCTTTTTTTAACGCATTGATCAAACTCAATAAAGGGACTTCTCCTTCCCCGTTTACGACGAAATCGACAAAATCAAAGATCTGCTTGAAATTTGACAGCTCAGCCCTCGAACAAATACACCATGCCCCGCCTATAACAATACGGGTTGCGGGAAAACGCTCCTTTATTTTTCTGGAAAAATACAGCGCGCTGCCTAACTGTAACGGCGTTAACACGGAAAATCCCACAACCGCTGCCTTTTGCGCCAAAGCAAAAACATGGTGTTGGAGAAAAAAATCAAACAAGGGGTCATCCTGCTTAAGAAGAACCGCCATTTTCCTTATATCGTATTCATTATTGGTAATACTGACTAATTCACCCAGCAGCCGCATGCTTTCTTCTTGGATAAAATTATAGGTATTAAGAAAACACCGTTTAAAATCAAGCTCAATAAAAGTTTCCTTATCGATAGAACGAAACAGTGGATGGCCGCCTCGGGAAGCAATACGGGAACTAACCCGGTCTGAAAAAAGCTTTTTGTAACGAGGGAGGAATTCATTCATAAAAACAATGTTGAGATCGAACGCTTCGGCTGCCACGCCATTCTTCTTCAGAAAACCGCTCAACTGCGGAAGGCCAAGTTCGGGAATAGTAAATTGAAATCCGGGAGGAGGAAACAACAAAAGACAATCAAGCGTATGCGCTACATCCATATTTTCCCCTTCATTATTCCTACTTTTCCCTACCTGCATAAATACACAAACGGGCAATATTCACAGTAACGGCTGTCTTCTTCATCCGCCTTAAAGGCGACTTCGGGGTCAAAGATTTCCTGGATAATAAAATCCAGCGCCGAAATATAAGCCCCCATTATTTTATTTTTAGACAAAAGCTGTTCTTCATTCTTAAAAAGCATACGCAAACCATGATCTTTTCCCAGTTCCTTGATCAGATAAAGGCAGGCATTGGTCGTCTTCCTTTTATATTCCTTATTTTCTTCAACCAGAAAAAGATATAACGGCAGCTGTATTGATTTCAGGATATGCTTAACCGTAAGCCTGCTCCAAAGCACCTGCTGCGCCACATGCTCATCCAAAGAAGGCAGAATATCAGCACTACCGGTCTTATAATCAAGCACAAGTATAGTACCATCTGCGGTAACATCAATCCGGTCAATAACCGCTTGAAATTTAACCAGCCCCGAAGAGAGTCGAATTGCCGTCTTAAAGGATTCTTCCAACCCGATAATTCGCTGGATGTCTCTTTTTCTTTCATTCTCCAGGAAGCGTTCCAAGCGAAAAATAAGGATCTCTTTGATAAGGAAGGCGTCAGATTTCATTTTCTTTTCAAATTCCTGCGAGAACTTCCTCTGGAAAGCTTCAAAGAAAAACGTGATAAACGCATCGTCAATGCGCGGCTTATTGCCGATGAAACGCTGGAATGTTTCGTGCAGCAACTCATGGATAAAGGTGCCGATATCAGCACCCTCAGGTTCTTCAAGCAGGTCTTCCTTCTCCTTAAGCCCTAAAACATACTGATAATAGAAGCGTAACGGGCAGTGGATATACGTGTTAAGGCTTGAAGCCGAGTATTCCCGGTCACGCAAACACTTGATAACCTGCGGTTTTTTCTTAATCTCAAGCCTTTTCAATAAAACATTCACCTTAAAACAGGCTTTCGCAATAGGCATAATGCCGATAGTACCAGCCTCTTTCTGACGCTCCCAGATCAATTCTTCGATAAACCTGCTTTTTTCTTTATCCGCTCCCTGCTGGTAGACCAGGAAAACATTTTTTGCCGAAGCAAGCAGCCGCTTAAACTGGTAGCGCTGGATTTCCTCTTCCTTTTCCAGCCGGTTTAACCCCAGGTTAACCATGACCTCCCGGGGAATAAGCGGCTCATAGATCTGCAGGTTCGGCAGCATCGATTCATTGACATCCATGATAATAACATTCTCGAAGTTTAAAGACCGCGTCTCAAATAACCCAAGGACCTGTAAACCTTTCAAAGGAGAACCGGAAAAAGATATCTTCTCCGTATCCAGTTTATCCTTAACGATCTTAAAAATATCATTTTGAGAGAATTGTTCCTTTTGAAACGCCGCGTTCTTAAACTCTTCCTGCACCTCGAACATTTTCTCCGCCATCTTCAGGTTCAACGGATAATTGCGCATTGGGCTTTTATTGATCAAACACTCAAGGAATTTCGCTAAGGCATCAGAGAAACCCTGGAAATCGTTTAAGCCCTCCCAGCGGGAAAACAAAAGTTCATGCAGCATCATAACCGCTGACTTCAAATCATCATAACTTACCTCAATGCCCATATTCTTCATCGTTGCCAAGGCGAGATCATAGAGCTCCCGTGAATTCTGAAGGTCAGCGAGCGCAATAAAAAGGCTTCCTCCCAAAGGAGTTTTCTCGATCCCCAACAGTATCTCTTCGATCTTATGCACTAAAACACGGGCAATTCCCGGATGATCTAAAACCAAAATATTCTTTACTAAGGGGTGGCTCAAAGCGTTTAAATAATCTTTAGCATAATACCGCTCTTCTTTTCTGGTCTCCTGGGCCTTGGCAATACAATCAAAAAGCGAATACAAAGCGCTGCGATTCAACGGATACCCCATCGAAATATTAAAATCACCGACACAAGAAGAAATCTCAGAAAGCAGCGGGATCACATGTTCAACAGCCGGCAGGACAATCACCGTCTTATCCAAATCAGTGACCGAACTCAGCGCCTCGCGTACCAGGCTTACCTGCGAATGCACATCAAAGCCGGCCTGGATAGAAAGTTTACCGGAAAAAACCTCTTTTTGCCGCGGCTGTATGGAACAAGAAAATTCCTGCGCGGTTTTCTTTAAAACGCTCCAGTTGGCCTCATCTCCCTGGAACAAAAGAGTGGCTTTTTTTGATTCCCACAGATGTTTAATAACACGCTCTTCCGTTTTATGCATATAAAAGAACCCGGCAAAGATTATCTGGTCAAATTCCGGAAACTCGACCTCGCCGATACTGGCAGCGGCAGAAAAATACAACAGCCCCCGGGAATATAAGCTTTTTTTTCTTTGTTCACGGTGATACGCCTCACGGATAGCAATAATACTCGTCAATAAACAATTGATGGTTTCCGGGACATCGTAGCCGATAGAAGCTTTATACTGGATATTCTCTAAAGGTTTAAGCGCGATATCCTCCAGGTCTAGCTGTTCAATAAACGCCCTGATTTCCCGCGCCCAGGGAAGGAACTTCGAAAAACTTTCTTTGCCTTTAAGGATATCCCCGGCAATACCCTGCGTGAGGGTATAAATCGTATAACAATCATCCAAATCAGACAGATTACCAAAAACTGTCTTTTTGGAAAATGTATAGCCCATGAATTCATCAATAGAAAAAAACCGGGGAGGGATGAATCCTTTCTTAATTTTCCGCGACAATGCGCGTTTTACGAAAAGCGCCGGCCGCTTTCCTCCGAATACAACCGCGACCCTGCTTAAATCCTTGCCCGCGGCGACATATGTATCCTCGAGAAAGCGGGCAAGCTTCTCAATAAAATCTTCGGATAAATTATAGGTTTCGATATGTCCCATAATCGTTATTGTCGTTTAGGTAAACTCTTTTGTGTGCAAACTGTCTAAATAGATCAAAAGCCCTTTTACTTTTAAATGCGGATAAATATCTTTGACAACTGCGATATATTCCGTAATTTGCTCGCTGTATCGCTCCTGGGTTGCTGAAGAACTTTTATAATCGATAACCCAAGCCTCCTGCGCTGTTATAACCAGGCGGTCAAGCCTCTTGGTAACCCCAGAGCGGTCAACAATCTCTTTCTCCTGAAACACCTGTCCTTCGTTTACGTTAAAATAACGCTCAAAGCGCTTATCTGCTAATACTGTTGCCACAACACAAGAATACGGGGTAAAGTCAGCGATAACAGGAAAACGCATTTTTGCTTTCAGGAGAGCGCCGTTAAGTAATTCCTGTTTATCAAAACCCGCGCAATTGCCAATACAGGAAAATATATAATGAAACACTTCACCGCGGATGATCTCAGTCCGGGAATCAAGGGTATGCTCATCAATAAACTCATCCTTTAAGAGATTGATCCAGTCTTTATATGCCGCAGGCGCAATCTCCAGGGGAGAGGGACGCTGCCCCTGCAAAGCTGGTTTACTATCGCCAACTGAGCCATACGCATGGTTATTCTCCGGCAGAAGAAGGCTGGCAATATTAAAACCTGTCTCTGTTTTAGGAGAAATAAAGATATAGAGTTCGTCCTTCGGACGGGTTGTGGCGACATAGATGCTATTGAGTTCATCAATAAAGGCCTTGATATATTCATTACGGTAAATCCGGGATAATGAGTCAGAAAAATCCGTATACCTTTTTTTCAGATACAACAATTTTAAGCCCTCCGGCGCCGGCACAATAACCTCGTGTTCAACTTTTACGCTCATTTCCAAGAAAGGTAGAATGACTACAGGGAATTCCAGCCCTTTTGATTTATGGATAGTCAGTACCTTTATTGAATCGGTATGGGCGACAGTAACATACAAATCCTCATCAGGGGCAGATGCGAAAAAATCCAGGAACACTTGAATACTCGGTTTCTTCTCTTCAACCTCTTTAATCAATTCTAAGAAACGCATAAAGAACCCCTGGTAATCAACGAATCTTTCCACAACATTAAAACCGCGGTAAATACTGACCACCAGCTCATACAACGGAACAAACCCGACACTCTTAAAGAAATCTTCAAAAAGGCGGTCCCAGACCTCAGGGAAACGCTCCTTGAATTCCCGGTAGAGATAACCCGATTCTTGAGAGCTGTTGTGCAGCTTGAAAATAAAGTCCTGGATCTGTTCAGGGGAGATCCCCGATGCACGAGAGAAAATGTCCCCCAGGATAAAAGAGGCAAAAGCAAGGTTGTCAATGGGGGAATTCAGGAACACAAGAAAACTAACCAATTCTTTAATATACGAGTTCTGTTTAATGTTAAGTGTTTTCTCCGACTCAACAGGGATATTATGTTCCAAGAGCCAGGAAGTCAAAAGCTCCACCTGGTCATTCTTTCTTACAATGAAGGCGATATCCCGGGACAAAACACCGCGCGCGGTTAATTCCCGGAGGAGATCAAGCACCGCAGGTTTTAAAAGTTCCTGACGTTCTTCTTTTGATGTATATTCAATAAACGCCGATTTCACAAACCCGCCGGGTTTATTCTTAAGGGATTCCTGAGCGCACGACCGGAAGATCCCGAGAATTTCCTCACAGTCATTTTCGTCTAATGCAACACCTGCCGTTTTTGCCTGAGCCTGCGCTTGTAAAAACCTCCCGAGATTGCTTTGAGAAAAAAGCATATTGTTAAAAGTGACGATCTCCTGGCGGCTGCGGTAATTAGTAGTGAGCGACTCTTCGATCAAATTAAAATCGCGCAAACGTTCTTTCTGAGAATCGATCAATGCTACTTCCCCGCCCCGGAAACGGTAGATCGCCTGTTTTTTATCTCCCACATAAAACAATGATCCGCCGCATGAGAGCGCCTCTTGGATCATAATAAAAAGGTTTTCCCATTGCAGGCGGCTGGTATCCTGGAATTCATCTAGCAAAAAATGCTTGAATCGGGTAGCCAGGCGGTAGTAGAGTTCAGGTAGCCCAAGGTTTTTCTCATCAAAAAGGCTACGCGCTTCTTTATTCAAAGCTTCCAGGAATAAAACATCGTCTTTACAAGCGGCTTCTTTTAACCCGTCAAGTACACAGGTGAAGATAGCGACATAATAATTAAGCATGAAAACCGCTTCCAGTTCACAGAGCCCCGCAAGGCTTACTCTAATAGTGCGCCAGAGTAAACGCAGCTCTTCCGGGATAGCATTGCCTTTGTTGACCGGGACATCCTCACGCTTAAAGAAGTCAGAAACTTTTTCAAGCGAGAAATGCCCGTCTTGACGTTCCAAAAATGCACTTAAACTATTCTTAAACGCTGCATTTGTGCCTGCGGGAAGGAGCTCTTTAAGCTTGTAAAAAAGCTTCTGGATCTCTTCTTTCCTAGAAAACAATTCTTCAGCAGTAGCGCTGGTACGTAAGAATCCTCCCGCATAACGGTTGCTTTTTGAAAACAATGCCGTAATAATCCTTAAAATATACTGTTTGGGAAACCACCCTGCCCTGTTTTCTATATAAATGTACTGGGTAAGAAAATTACTAAAAAGCCCAAAGATTTGAGGATCAGATGAAGCGCGGTCAATAAGCTTATCCAAGCTGTAGGCAAGATACTCATGGTAATCTTTTTCTGTCTTAAACCTTGCGGAGAGGTCAAGTTTGAAGGCACATCCGCAAAGGATGGCATTAATAAAGCTGTCAATGGTCTGCACCTGGAAGAAATTATAGTTTCGCAGCAACGCCTCCATGATCACGAATGCCTTTTGACGCGCCGATTCCTCATCAATATCCAATGACTCAAGGAGTAATACCTTCTCTTGCGGGCTGGAAAATGCGTCCAAGGCTATTTTCTTTACCAACTCCAGTATCCGCTCTTTCATTTCAATAGCAGCTTTATTAGTGAAAGTAATCGCCAGGATAGCATGTAAGGGGACTGCCTGATTATCATCACAGGAATGCATGAGAAGATAAATGTAACGCCTTGCTAATGCATAAGTTTTGCCTGAACCGGCAGAAGCTTCAACGATCAAAACTTGGGGGAATTGCAATAAACGAGGATCTTTATTATTCATCCAAATAAAAGATGCCTTTCTGAAAAGAAAACAAGTAATAACGCTATAGCTTTCTTTTGACGGGAATTACTTATTTTACCTTGACAAAGCCATGTTTTCAAGTATACTTTTATTTCTAAGGATAATCTAATTTAACAACAAAATCTTTTAATTGGGGTGTATACTATGTTAAAAAAATGTGCTATATGTGGAAAAGGCCCTCTTACGGGTAAAAGCGTTGTAAGAAAAGGTGCTGCTAAGAAAAAAGGCGGAACCGGCAGTAAAATAGTCCGCAGTCACTTACGAAGATTCCTGCCTAACCTGCAGAAAATGCGCGTAGTAATCGATAATCATCCGCAACGAGCCTATGTCTGCACAAAATGCCTCAAAACAGGAAATATCAAAAAGGTACAACCGAGAAACGATAAGCCTAAAGCTTAAAAGAAGAGCGGTTTTTATTTAAAGAATATCTCTTTTATCTCCAGAACTAAGGATTCCTCACCCTGCCAATTATTCAAAACAGGGCTATATACCATATCAAAATATTCCGCAGCAAGCAATCCATCTTTGAAACTTCCCATACCAAAGCCGATCGCTTGGTAAGTAACTGTCCCATCCGTAACCCAGAATTTCAAGGTATCCCTGCCCATGACCCGCGGCTGCCCTTTGAGCCGGAGGTTCCCGGTAAAAAACAAGGGTTGGCGGTTCCCCATACCAAAAGGCTCCAGCCTTTCAAGCTCGCGAACAAAAGCTTCATCTAAATCTGAAAGGCTCAATTCCATATCAATATCAATACTGGGCATCAAATCCGTCAGGGTTAAACGCTCATGAGCTAAAGAATTGATCTTATTACGGAATTGATCGATATTTTCCTTTGTTAAAGAAAGCCCCGTAGCATGCTGATGCCCCCCAAAGTTTTCTAAAAGGTCGCTACATTCCAAAATAGCCTCAAAGAGATGAAAATTCTTAATAGAACGGCCTGAGCCTTTACATATCCCTTCAGCCAAAGAGATCAAAATAGTCGGACGATAAAACCGTTCCGCAAGGCGCGCCGCGACAATACCCAAGACACCGGTATGCCAGCCTTCTTTTGCCACAACCATGACTTTATGTTCCTTAAAATTAACTTCTTTATCGATAATAGCTTGTGCCTCTTCTAAAATCGTGCTCTCTACTCTCTGACGCTGACGGTTATGTTTTTCTACAGTCTCAACAAGCCTTTCTGCCTCTTCTTGATCCGCACTCATCAGCAGGCTTAAAGCAACCTCAGCGTTATCGATACGGCCGCTGGCATTAATACGCGGGCCAAGGATAAAACTCACGAAACCAGGATTAATCTTTTTATTCTTAATTCCGCTGGCCTCAATAAGCGTTTTAAGGCCCAGCCGTTTGGTATTAAAAAGCACACCAAGGCCTTCTTTGGCAATGATACGGTTTTCTCCCGTCAAAGGGACCGCATCCGCAATAGTCCCTAAAGCAACCAGGTCTAACTCTTCAGCCAGGACATCTTCACTCAGGGCCTGGCAGAATTTATACGCAACGCCTACTCCTGCCAGATCACGGTAACGATATCCGGAATCACCTGATTTCGGATTAATCATCGCTGAAGCATAATCGTGGCTATGGCTCTCCAGCGGCTCGTGGTGATCGGTCACAACCACTTCAACACCCATATGCCGCAATTCTTTTATCTGCTCATCGCTATTAGTCCCGCAATCCGCGGTAATGACAACTTTAACCTGTTTTTCTTTAACAAGCTGCAAAACTTTCTTATTGAGGCCGTATCCTTCTTTAACCCGGTCCGGGATATAGTGGCAGGTATCTAATCCGATTTTTGCAAACGTGCTCTCAAGCAACGTAAGCGAGGTTAACCCATCAACGTCATAATCGCTAAAAATCAAGATCTTTTTCTTTTCTTTACCGGCTCTCCTGATAATATCTACCGCGTGAGGCATCTGGAGGAATGAATACGGATCGAGAAGGTCGCCGAGTGAGGGATTAAGGAATTTTTCCGCAGCACCGGGAGTATCGATCCCACGGTTGATCAAGAGTTGCGCCAGGGTATAAGAGATCCCTAATTCTTTACTTAAACCTTCACGCAGCGATCGATTAGGGGAAGCTATATGTAAGATCTTGCGGGTATGCATAAGGATTATTATTTTAAAAACTACATCTTCTCCGGCTTTGATATGCCCAGTAAATCTAAGCCGATCCCCAGAACAATGCGCGTCGCATTCACTAAGCTCAGACGGGCGCGTGTTACTGCTTCATCATTGCCTAAAACACGGCAACGGTCATAAAAGCGGTGAAAATCTTCCGCTATTTCCTGCAGATAGACAGTCATCATATACGGGTCAAGCGTCTTATAACAAATATTCAAAATAAAAGAGAACTGCCATAATTTTCTGATCAACTGCAGTTCTTCCTTTTCTTTTAAAACACCCGCATCAAAACTATCAACGGTAATTTCAAACGGGCTATTCTTGATAATGTTATAGATCCGCGCGTAGGCATACTGCACATAATAGACCGGATTTTCCGAAGTCTGTTTTTTCGCAGTCTCCAGATCAAAATTAAGAAGGCTTGAAGTGCGGCGCATGACAAAAAAGAAACGGGACGCATCCCGACCGACTTCATCTAAGACTTCACGCAACGTTATATACTGCCCGCGGCGAGTCGACATTTCCAAAGGCTTACCGTCTTTAAATATAGAAGCTAATTGCACAATGATAACCGAAAGAGATCCCGGGTCCTGCCCTAAAGCCTGCACTGCGGCTTTAAGCCTGCTTATGTAACCGTGATGATCAGGGCCCCAGAGGTTGATCAACCAGGTAAACCCCCGTTTATATTTATTCTGGTGGTAAGCGATATCCGGAGCAAGATAGGTATAAGAACCGTCGCTTTTAACAACCACGCGGTCTTTATCATCTGCGAACGCCGTTGATTTAAACCATTGCGCGCCATCCTGCTCGAATAAGAATCCTTTTTCTCTGAGATACTCAAATGTTTTCTCAATACTGCCTGCTTTTCGCAACTCCTTCTGGCTGTACCAGCAATCAAAGCTGATCCCGAAATCCCGCAACTCCTCTTTGATGATAGTAAGGATATACTGACCGGCATACTCACCGGGATCTTCTATCACCGTATCTTCAGTTGCAAGCTTGCGGGCAATATCATAGATATAATCACCCTGGTAACAATTCTCAGGGAATTCAATTTTCTCGCCCTTTAATTCCTGAAGCCGTAATGCTACTGACTTCCCGAGTATATTGATCTGATTGCCTTCATCATTAAGATAATATTCCCGATGGACACTAAACCCCAAGAAAGACAAGATGCTGGCTAAAGCATCGCCGACGACAGCCTGGCGCGCATGCGCAACTGATAACGGCCCGGTAGGATTAGCGCTTACAAATTCAATCATCACCTTTTGTGCGGCGCCAATATTCTGCCTGCCGAAATCCTTTGATTCAACGATAATACGCTTAAGCTGCCGATAAAAATAATCTTCACTCAGATAAAAATTGATAAACCCCGCACCTTCAACTTTTATGTGTTTAATGCAATCATGAATCGAGCTCTTTTGAAGGTTTTTCTCAATCGATTCCACCAGACGCGAGGCTATCGTTAAGGGAGATTGTTTCAGGAGGCTGCCTAAGCGTAACGCGAGATTATTTGAAAGGTCACCAAAACCAGTTGCAAGCGACAACTCAACAGGCACTTCATCAAGGGCCGCAGTATCATGATACAATTCGGCTAATGCATCCTTAATGATACGAATAAGGGAATCTTGAATATTTTTTTCCATGCAAAACCTGAATTCGCGGCAGAAATAATGAGGCAGGAATACCCCACCGTCTTTGAAATACTATGATTTAATACTCTTTGATCACTTTGGAGCTGCAGTACGTGGAATGCGTTTTGAAATCCGGACTTTCTTTGCGTCAGACCAGAGCCGCTCTAACGCGTAAAACTCTCTTTTGGGTTTATAAAAAACGTGCGCCAGGACCGCCGAATAATCCAAGACGATCCATCCTGATTCATCCTGGGCGGGGATATGCGAGAAAGATTTTATTTTCTCCTGAGTGAGGTCATCCTCAATGGCGTGGGCGATCGCGTTGACCTGACGCAAGGACGCGCCACTGACAATAACAAAAAATTCAAAAAAGGAAGATAATGCACGCATATCAAGTATCATGACATCTTCTGCCTTTTTTTCTTTCGCGATAAAAGCGATCCGTTGGGACAAAGCTTTAGAATCTATAAGAGCGTGCCTCCTTCTCAACCGAATGATACGTTATCTTTGTTCCACTCGGGAGTGCCGTTTGAATACACCTGAAATGACATTCAACGGTAAAACGTTTTAGTTTATTTCTTCCCTAAGATCTTATACATGCCAGTATTACACTCAGGGCATTTTCCTTTAGCTGCAGGACGGCCGTTTTTCATGGTAACTCTCTGTTCATCTTTCATTTCCTGGCTCTTCTTACATTTAACGCAATATCCTTTTTCTGCCATGGTTCCTCCTTGTAATTGAAAGTTTACTTATCGTATCACAGGTTACCAGGAGTGTCAATGAAACACCCCCAAACGTTCCCTTAGTATATAGCAGGGCAATCAAGAGGTCAATATATTTATCTCTTCTTAACCATATGACTCCCCTTCTCTTCCTCAATCTCTCCTACAATCTCTTCGAGAAGGTCTTCCAGCGTCACCATTCCTAAAGTATTCTTTTGCTCATCAACCACAACTGCGATCTGAATTCTGTCTGCCTGGAACTTCCGTAAGAGCTCATTAACCCGCACCAGTGGCGCAACACAATAGACCATACGCAAAAGATCCTGTAATACAAAGAGCCTCTTATCGCGCAGAATATAAAGGAGGTCATTGGCATAAACCACACCAATGATATTCTCTATAGAACCACTATAGACCGGCAGCCGCGCATGGCCCTGTTCGACAAAGATATTTAAAAGAGCTTCAGAGCTTATCGAACTATCGACCGCCACCATCTTGGTTTTGGGGACCATGACTTCTCCAACCTTGGTATCGCCAAACTCGAAGATCTTATGCAGCATTTTGCGTTCTTCATCACTTAAAACCCCTTCTTCCTTACCGATTTCAATGATCATACGCAATTCTTCTTCAGTAACTAACGGTGAACGCTTAACCGGCTGGATGCGCATCAAGCGCAAGATACAATCGCTTATTCCGGTAAAAATAATGATCACCGGGCCAAGAGCCCTGATCAACAACTCCATAAAAGGCGCCATAAACAACGCAACACGTTCCGGACTTTTTGTAGCCAGGATCTTAGGCGTTATTTCACAAAAAACCAGCACAAAAAATGTCGATGAAAATGTCGCCAAGACAATACCAAGTTGATACCCGAAAAGCTGGACAAAGATCACGGTAATAAGAACGGAAATCGCGATATTAACAAAATTGTTCCCGATAAGAATAGCAGCGATCAATTTATCAAGTTTAGTAACCAGGTTTTGTACGGCCAAAGCCCCACGCTTACCCTGTTCTACCAGATGACGCAACCGTATCTTATTTAACGCGATAATGGAAGTTTCCGAAGCGGACAAGAAAAAAGAAATAATCGAAAGCACGGACAAAACAATCACTACCAGCGGGATGGAAAATATGAAGTGCATCTATTTTTATCCTAACTGTATTTTTTTGAGAAGATCAGCTTCTTGATCCTTACCCGGGCCGATCAATGCCAGATTTAAACATCTCTGTTGAAATATTTCCTGGGCCGCCTGAAGGATATCCTGGCGTTTTACCTGCCGGACCTCCTTAAAAACATCTTCAAGCGTATACGTTTTATCCATTGCCAAAGTTGATTCCCCGATCCACAACATATGGTCCAAAGTATCTTCTAACGCCAACATGAGCTGCCCCAAATAAAACTCCTTGGCGCGGCGGAACTCATCATCGCTTACCAGAGCATGCCTGATCCGCTTAAGCTCTTTAATGATCAAGACAAGTGCTTCATTGACTTTTTTATTATCAATACCGGCATGCACTACAAAAGCCCCGGTATCCTGGAAGCGTTTTACCTGCGTACCGATCTCATAGGCAAGCCCTCTTTTTTCCCGAAGTTCGTTAAACAGGCGGCTTGACATATTCCCCCCTAATATTACATGCAATAAACCAACCGCATGTTTTAACGGGTGCCCTCGTTTAAAACTATGAAACCCCAAAGCTACATGCGTTTGTTCTGTTTCTTTAGGATAAAGCTTCACGTGTGATCTCGTTTGCTGCTGCAACGCTTCAGCGCATTGGTTCTTCTGTGTTCCCGATTGGCCGAGGAATACTTTTTTTACCCGCTTGAGTAACACATCATGTTCCAATAATCCTGCAGCGCTTATTACAATATTGGACGGGCCGTAATGGTTTTGTTTGAACCAAGACAGGCCTTTACGGTCTACCCTGCTGACTGATTCGACACTGCCTAAAACACTCATCCCTAACGCCTGACCCGGCCACATCAACTCATCAAGCAAATCATAAACATAGCTCTGCGGCAGATCTTTATACATCTTAATCTCTTCTAAGATAACGGTTTGTTCCTTTTGAATATCGTTTTTTAAAAGCAGCGGGTTTGCCACCATATCAGAGAGTATGTCAAACGCCAGATCCCAATGACGGCTTGGCAATTTTACCAGGTAACAGGTCGCCTCTTCTGAGGTAAATCCGTTTAACGCGCCACCCACGCCTTCAATGGATTCTTTGATCTCCTGGCAGGAATATTTCTTTGAACCTTTAAAAAGCAAATGTTCCAGGTAATGGCTGATCCCCTTATTCTCAACTGACTCATACCTGCCGCCTACCTTGATCCAAATACCCAGAGCCACCGACTGCATTTTCGGCATGCGATGAGTAATAACCGTAATCCCGTTTTCTAAAACAGTCTTAGTATACATGGTTTCCTTGTAAATATCTGATGAATCGGCCAACGCGTTTGACTAAAGCCGGGTTACCGATATTTTCTTTGATCTTCTTGACAACCGCGCTGCCTACAATAACGCCGTCAGCAAACGACTGAACCTCTTTAACCTGCTCGGCAGTTGAGATCCCAAAACCGACACAAACAGGTTTTGAGGTACAAGATTTAAGCATTCTCACCTTCTTGATGAGGCCAAGAGAGAGTTTCGCGCGCGCTCCGGTCACACCGGCAAGCGAAACATAATAAATAAAGCCTTTTGAGATACCAGCGATATATTTCATCCGGGAAAGAGGCGTTGTCGGAGAGACAAAATAGACCCCATCAACCTTATATTCCTTCTCAAACGCGATCAAGCTGCTACTCTCTTCAGGAGGTAAATCTGGAATAATAACCCCATCTACGCCACAGTCAGCCGCAGCCTTGATAAACGCTTGTTCTCCAAAGCAAAAAACCGGGTTATAATACGTCATAAGACAAATTGGTATCGCCGTATGTTTTCTGGCCTTCCTGACTACTTCCAATATTCCTTTAAGATTAACCCCCTTGGCTAACGCTGCTTGAGAGGCTTCCTGAATGATCAAACCATCTGCCATAGGGTCAGAAAACGGCACGCCTAACTCAATAATATCGACGCCTGAAACAGCTAACTCTAATAGTAAACGGTAGGTTGTCTCCAGGTCAGGATAACCGGCAGTAATAAAAACAATCAACGCCTTTTTACCTTTATCGCGCAATTCCCTGAACTTCTTTTCAAGGCCTGTCATGATCTCAATACCTCTTATACGTGTAATCTCTGAGTAACAATCCCTAAATCTTTATCCCCTCTTCCCGAGAGACAGACAATAACAATGGAATTCCGGCTTATTTTCTTCGCAAGTTTTTTAAGATAGGCGATCGCATGCGATGATTCTAAAGCAGGAATGATCCCTTCTAACTGTGTCAACAGCTTAAAACCATCCAGAGCTTGCGTGTCATTAACCGCTACGTATTGCGCGCGGCCTATCTTTTTATAATAGGCGTGTTCCGGCCCGACCCCCGGATAATCAAGCCCGGCGGAAATTGAATGGGTGGATTTTATCTGGCCGAACCTGTCTTGGAGGAGGTTTGATTTTGATCCATGCAGCACTCCGATATCGCCAATGACCAGTGTCGCGGCGTGTTTTCCGGTAGATAAACCCAAACCTCCTGCTTCAACGCCAATACACTTTACTTTCGTATCATTAAAGAATGGGTGAAATAATCCCATGGCATTACTCCCCCCGCCAACACAGGCAACCAGATAATCCGGCAGGCGCTTGTCTTTCTTAATGATTTGCCGTCTGGCCTCGGTGCCGATCACTGACTGGAAATCCCTCACAAGCGTCGGATATGGATGAGGGCCGGCAACAGTACCGATAATATAATGCGTATGGGCGACATTGGTTACCCAATCCCGCAAAGCCTGCGTCATGGCATCTTTGAGTGTCTTAGTACCGCTGGCAACGGGAATAACGCGCGCGCCCAAAAGCTTCATCCTGAAAACATTAGGTTTTTGGCGTTCAATATCTTCTTCGCCCATATAAATATCACATTGCAGGCCGAACATTGCCGCTACCGTCGCAGTCGCCACTCCATGCTGGCCTGCCCCGGTTTCCGCGATAACACGCGGTTTTTTCATCCGTAATGCCAAAAGGACCTGTCCTAAGGTATTGTTTATCTTATGAGCTCCGGTATGCAGGAGATCTTCACGTTTCAGATATATCTTATTAATACCCAGGTAGTTACTGAGATTTCTAGCCAGATATAACGGCGTCGGCCTGCCCGCGTATTCTTTCAAATAATACTCAAGCTCTTGTTTAAACGCTTTATCATGCTTTGCTTTCTGATACTCTAATTCCAATTCGCGCAAGGCATACATAAGCGTTTCTGAAACAAATGTCCCGCCAAAACCGCCAAAATATCCTGATTTATCTGCTCTCATAAAATCCTCATGTCTTTACATGCGCTATTATATGTAAAAAACAAACAGGTGTCAAATTAATCAAAGTAATCCTATACCCATTTCTGGTTCGAGCCAAGGGAGTTCTTGATCCGCTGCAAGAACTCTTGAAACAAAGCAAAAATATTCGCGGCGTTCTGCTCTATCCCCTTGATCCAGGAAGGCAAATGAATATCAAATGGTAAAGCAAGCTCATTCCCCGATAATTTCCTGAATGTCATCAGGATTACAATGTAAATGCCATATATCAAAAGGGCAAACATAATAATGACCAGGAACACCATTATCAAACAACCGATCAAACAATTCTTTGTCTTCTTCTTGCGCGCTAAATCAGCGCCGCAAAACCGGCATTTTATCGCCTGATCTTGGATTTCTTCGGCACAATGCGGACATTTCTTCATACGCGCCTCAACCCGGAATTTTCCTTATTGACCGAATAAACGCCGTTACTTTCGCATGGTCTTTCTTACCCGGCGATATTTCCAGGGAACTGGAAACATCCACCCAATCAGGACGCGCGACTTTTACCGCCTCCAAGACATTTTTCGCAGTCAAACCTCCTGATAAAAATATCGGCCTTTTTAAATCACGCAGATGCCGTATAAGTTTCCAATCAAACCGCTTGCCGGTCCCGCCAACCTTAGAGGCAACATAGGTATCAAAAAGATACGCACTTGTTTTATACCTGGCTATTTTTGCTTCATCAAGCTTATGCTTAATCCTAAAAGCCTTAATCACCTTGTAATCTTTGAACCGAGCGCAAAACTCAGCAGATTCATTGCCATGGAATTGCAAGACACTTAGGCTGCAGAGCCTGGCGATACGGCGGATAGTTTTTTCACGCGCGTTAACAAATACCCCCATGGTCAGGGTATGTTCAGGCAGCTGTTTTATTATACCGGCAGCCTCATACGGAGAAATATACCGGGGGCTCTTTTTATAAAACACAAAGCCGATAGCATCACAGCCTGCCTTCACAGAAACACGCGCGTCAGCCACATTCGTTATCCCGCAAATTTTAACCTTTACCATCCCATCACTTCTTCAACTTTTTGCTTAATATCCCCAGCCTCCATAAAAGCCTGGCCGATCAAAACAGCTTTAACTCCCAGAATCTTTAAAAACAGGACCTCAGAAGCGCTCTTGATCCCGCTTTCCGCGATCACAACCTTGTCCTTAGGGGCACGTATAAATAAACGCTCAATGGTCTTAGGATCTACCTCAAGAGTATGCAGGTCGCGGTTATTGATGCCAATAAGCGGGGCCTTTAAACTTAAGATTTTCTTTAAATCTTTTTCCGTATGCGCCTCAACGAGACATTCCAACCCCACTTCTGAGGCAATCCGCAGCAGCTCTGCTAAGCTATCTTTAGAGAGCAAATCAGCAATTAATAAGATCGCATCCGCCCCCAGAAGGCGAGACTCATAGACGTGATAGGGCTCCAGGATAAAATCTTTTCGTAACACGGGTAAATCAACCGCATTCTTAACTTCTTGAATAAAAGAGGGACTGCCTTGGAAGAAATCTTCTTCCGTCAATACTGAAAGCGCCTGCGCCCCGGCATCCTTATAGATACGCGCGATTCCGGCGGGGTCAAAATCCTGGCGGATAACCCCTCGGGAAGGCGAAGCCTTTTTTATTTCAGCGATCAATGAAATCGTATGAGGTTTATTAATCGCTTTCATAAAACCCCGCACAGGCGCTAATCCCTGAAGAGCGGCTTTTATCGCCTCTTCAGGCAAGGCCTGCTTTGCTAACAGGAGCCGTTCTTTTTTCTTCAATACTATTTCTTTTAAAGTATCGTTTTTCTTCATATACTTACACTCGCTGTGAATATTCTTTTAATAACTCCAGTTTCTTCAAGGCCTTTCCCGAATCGATCGCCTCTTCGGCTAATTGAATACCCTCTTTGATGGAGGCAGCCCTGTCAGCGGCGTAAATCGCGCAGGCAGCATTGAAAACCACCAGGTCCCGCACGCAGCCCGGTTTACCGTTTAGAATATCAAGCAAAACAGCCGCGTTCTCTTCTGCGGAGCCGCCGCGCAAATCTTCCAGGCGCGCGCGCGTAAAGCCGAATTCTTCCGGAGTTATCCTGTAAGAATCTATTTTACCATTATGGACTTCTGCAACTTCTGTGGCGGCAGTCGTCGTTACCTCATCAAGCCCATCTTCTCCATGCACGACCAAGGCATGCAGAGCACCCACCTGTAACAAAACATGCGCTATTTTCTTAGTCCAGCTTTTCTCATAGACACCTACCAACTGATGGCGTGCCCCGGCAGGATTGGTCAATGGGCCCAGGATATTAAAAATAGTCTTGCGGGCGATCTGTTTCCTGGCAGGCATAGCATATTTCATCGCCGGATGCAGATTCTGGGCGAATAAAAAAGCGATATTGATATCTTTGAGGCTTGCGCTTAATTTCTCAGGGCTCACGTTAAGGTTAACGCCTAATGCCTCTAATATATCAGCGCTTCCTGAACGGCTGGACACTGAACGGTTACCATGCTTAGCAACTCTGATACCACACCCGCTGGCGACAAAAGCCACTGCAGTCGAAACATTAAAAATACCTTTTTGATCACCGCCGGTCCCGCAGGTATCCAAAACTATGCCCTCAACAACAGGGACTTTACGGACATGACGGCGCATCACTACTACCGCCGCCGTAATTTCATCCACGGTCTGGCCCTTATCTTCAAGGGCGATCAGGAAAGAGACGATCTGCGGCGTATCGAGTTTCCCGCTCATGATCTCTTCCATCACTTCTTCCATCTGCAGCCTATTCAGGTCTTTTTTCTCCTGCAGCTGTTTGATTGCCTCGTCTATCATAATCTTAGAAAATTAGCCAACAGGTCTTTCCCGGATTTGGTCAGGATAGATTCCGGATGAAACTGGACGCCCCACAGAGGGTATTTCTTATGTTTAAGCCCCATGATCTCACCGGATTTCGTCCACGCGATGACCTCTAAACACTGAGGAAGGCTCTTTTTCTCAACAAGTAAAGAATGATACCGGGTTGCTTCAAATGGATTTGGCAACGCTTTAAAAATTTCTTTACCATTATGATATATTAACGACGTCTTGCCATGCATCAGCTTTTTGGCATTGATAATACGGCCGCCATAGACATAACCGATACTTTGGTGGCCCAAACAAACTCCTAAGATCGGGATTGTTCCGGCACATTCCTTAATAACAGCACAGGAAATACCTGCGTTTTCTGGCCTGCCCGGGCCGGGTGAAACTACGATCCTGCGAGGTTTTAACTTTTTAACCTGCTCTATCGTTATCTTATCATTCCTAAAAACCTTAATATCCTGGCCCAATTCTCCGAAATATTGCACGAGGTTATAGGTGAAAGAATCATAATTATCGATCATCAGGATCATACCGGATTTCTCCTTCTATTCTTTTTCTCTCCAGATCCGAGCGCCCAGCTGCTGCAGCTTCATTTCCAGGTTTTCATAGCCGCGTTCTAAATGATAGATCCTGGAAATCGAGGTCTTGCCCCGGGCCACCAGGCCCGCCAGCACCAGCCCCGCGGATGCGCGTAAATCAGAAGCCATAACCGGCGCCCCTGATAAATGCCCTACGCCCTGAACAATCGCATGCGGCCCTTCTATCTGAATATTGGCGCCCATGCGGTTTAATTCAGGGACATGCATGAAACGGTCAGGATAAATTTTCTCGGTAATAACGCTGATGCCGGCAGTTACGCTCATCAGGCTCATGATCTGGGCCTGGGCATCAGTCGGGAATGCCGGATACGGCAAGGTCGTTAAATTCACAGGTTTTAATTTCCTCTTGAGCCTCAAGGAAATCGTAGTATCTTTCTTGATAACCTGCGCGCCTGTTTCCTCTAATTTATCAATCACCGCGCCCAAATGCTTGCTCAACGCATTCTTAATAATGATATCGCTGTTGGTGATCAATGCGGCTATCATGAATGTCGCAGTCTCAATCCTGTCAGGAATAACGCTGTGGTCAGCGCCGTGTAAGCGTTTAACTCCTTCAATCTCAATAGTCGGCGTCCCATGGCCTTTTATTTTTGCCCCCATCTTGATCAGGAATTCCGCTAAGTCAGCAACTTCCGGTTCACATGCCGCTGATTCAATCACGGTCTTGCCCTGCGCCAGGCAGGCTGCCATCATGACATTATCCGTCGCTAGAACAGAAGAGCCAAATGCGCCGCCTAAATAAATATGGTTTCCTTTCAAGCGGGGGGCATCGACCACCACATATCCCGATTCAACATTGACAGACGCACCAAGCGCCTTAATGCCTTTGATATGAAGATCAACCGGCCGTATACCGATGACGCAACCGCCCGGGAGAGAAACTTTTGCTTTCTTTAACTTCCCCACCAGCGGCCCTAAGACGCAAAAAGAAGCGCGCATGGTCGAAACTAATTTATAGTCAGCCACATAGGGGCAGTTTTTGGTCGCCGTTACTAAAACCCTTCCCTTATCCATCTCAACATTCTTTCCCAAAGAACGCAAGATCTTAAGCATCGTAACCGTATCCCTCAAATTAGGCGCATTTTTGATAACACAGGGGCCATCAGTCAGTAATGTTGCCGCCAGTATCGGTAATACCGCATTTTTAGAGCCGGATACCGTTACTTCACCTTTAAGCCTTACACCGCCTTCAATGATTAATTTATCCATCGTTTTAAACCTATCTGTCTGGTATTAAATTATTTTACGCGCAACCACAACCCTATCGATATTACTATAATCTTTCACTACTTCTATTATCTCAAATTTTCCTGAATTTTGTAGGATATTCTTTAACGCAGCAGATTGCCTATATCCCATTTCCATAATCAAGAAACCTCCGGTTTTTAAATACTCAGGAGAATCCGCAATAATCCTACGGAAGAAATCCAAACCGTCAGCACCTCCGTCTAAAGCGACGCAAGGCTCGTAATAAATTTCAGGCTGTAAACTTTTGATTTCTTCTGAAGGGATATACGGAGGGTTGCTGACAATGATATCGAAGCGCCGGCCGGATAAAAGGGAAGAAGCAAATAAATCGCTTTCAATAAAATTCACCGTAACGTTATGCGCGACGGCATTACGAGAAGCCATACGCAATGCCTGAGGGGATACCTCAACCGCCTCAAGCGCCGCACCAGATAGGATCTTTGCCAGCGATACCGCGATACAACCTGAACCGGTCCCGATATCCAGGATACGCAAAGACGCGCCATGGTCCCCGAACACCCTTTCATGCCGGCGCACAGAAGGCCCAAAGATCTCTTCAGCAATTTTGATTACCGTCTCAACCAGAATTTCCGTTTCCGGCCGCGGGATCAGCACATCAGGGCTGACGCTTATTGCGTAACCCATAAAATCAGCCTCACCCAAAATATACTGCAGCGGTTCACCGGCGATCCGCCGTTTTAGGACACCCGCGATCTGCCGTGAAACTACCCTATCGATAACCTTATCCTTATCCAGGTAGAGCGAAGGCCGGCTGCATTGTAAAACATAAGAAAACAACAATTCCGCTTCATTCATGAGCTTTTAAGTCCCTAAGCTTTTTCCTGCGCTGCTTTAATCAAAGCGTCTGAGAATTCTTCCAAATTCCCTTCCAGGATCGATTCCAACTGATAAGAAGAATAGTTGATCCGATGATCGGTAACACGGCGGTCAGGAAAATTATACGTGCGGATCTTCTCGCTTCTATCGCCGGTTCCGATCTGCGAACGCCGCGCTTCAGAGACTTTTTTAAATTCCTCCTGGCGTTTTGCATCCAAAAGCCGGGCAAGCAAGATTCTCATCGCTTTATGCTTATTTTTCAACTGCGAACGCTCATCCTGGCAGGTTACCACGGTATTGCTCGGGATATGCGTGATCCGTACCGCCGAATCGGTCTTCTGCACATTCTGTCCCCCTGCCCCCGAAGAACGATACGTATCAATACGCAGGTCTTTTTGGTCGATTGTCATCTCGGTATCCTCACCGGGTTCGAATAACACAACAACAGTCGCTGTTGAAGTATGTATTCGCCCTTGCGACTCAGTCGCCGGTACACGCTGCACCCGATGCACCCCGCTCTCAAATTTAAGTTTTTTATAAGCGTCCCTGCCCTTTACGCTAAAGATGATTTCTTTAAACCCGCCGCTTTCGTTCTCATGGCCTGACATGGATTCTACCGACCAATTCTTTTTTGCCGCGTATTTCACATACATGCGATACAGGTCAGAGGCGAACAACCCTGCTTCATCGCCACCGGTTCCCGGGCGGATCTCAACAATAACGCCTTTACCGGCATCTTCGTCTTCGCCTTGCAATGCCTCGCGCAATTGCTGCTCCAGCTTAATTTTCTTTGCCTTCAATTCCTCTGATTCTTTAAGTGCTAATTCAATAAAATCGCGGTCATGTTTTTCCTGCAGCATCTGCTCCAAATCGAGTAATTCAGACGATGTCTTTTTGTACGCTTTGAATAATGACACTGCTGCCCGCAAACCAGAAAGCTCTTTTGCCAGTTTTTGATACTGGTTTTTATCGGTAACAACCTCGTCAGACCCGAGCAAAAGCTCAACCTCGTGATAACGCTTTTCCAGTTTTTCCAATTGTTCAAACATATGTTTATCTCGGCGTATTAATAAATTCCCGGTAAAAAGCTAAAACAAGAAAATAAAGGAAAACCAAAATCTCAAGTTAGAATTTCACCTTTAATCTTTATCCTTTAAACTTATTTCTTGCCGTATTTCTTCATGAACTTATCAACGCGGCCTGCTGAATCAACAAATTTCTGCTTGCCGGTAAAAAAAGGATGGCACTTAGAGCAGATTTCAACCCTGATATTGGGTTTTGTTGAACGGGTTTGAATAATTTCCCCGCAGGCGCATACAATCGAACTATCTTTGTAATTCGGATGGATCTTGTCTTTCATTTCTTTCTCCTTTACTGGTTACTGGTTACTCAATACTACTGATTCATACTATTCAAAAACTCATCATTATTCTTAGTCTTGGCAAGCTTTTCAATCAACAATTCCATTGCCTCAACATTATTCAGGTCATTTAAGACCTTTCGTAATATCCAGACCCGCTGCAATTCATCCGGCCTCAAGAGTAATTCTTCGTGGCGCGTATTAGAACGTTTAATATCAATGGCAGGATAAATCCTTCGCTGGAAAAGATTCCTGTCAAGCTGCAGCTCCATATTGCCGGTCCCTTTAAATTCTTCAAAAATAACTTCATCCATACGGCTGCCGGTATCAACAAGGGCGGTAGCGATGATGGTCAGGCTTCCTCCTTCGTCAATGGCGCGCGCTGCTCCAAAGAAACGTTTTGGTTTTTGCAAAGCGTTTGCGTCAATACCTCCTGAAAGGACTTTCCCGCTGTGCGGCACAACCGCGTTATACGCGCGGGCAAGGCGGGTAATACTATCCAGGAGTATCACGACATCCCGTTTATGTTCAGTCAATCGTTTAGCTTTTTCCAGGACAATCTCAGCGACCTGAATATGCCGTTCCGGGGGCTCATCAAAGGTAGAAGAAATAACTTCTCCCCTGACATTACGCTGCATATCGGTAACTTCTTCAGGGCGCTCATCGATTAATAAGACAATCAAGACCACATCCGGATTATTATTCATGATCGCATTCCCAAGCTTTTGCAGGAGCACGGTCTTGCCGCTATACGGCTGGGCGACGATCAAGCCACGCTGGCCTTTACCCAAAGGAGTCAAGAGGCTCATAACACGCATCGATATCTCCTCAGGCTTTGTCTCCAGAATAAACCGCTGATGAGGATAAATCGGTGTTAAATTATCAAAAAGTATTTTCTCTTTCGTATCTTCGGGTTTCTCAAAGTTGACCGCTTCAACCTTCAAGAGGGCGAAATATTTCTCTCCTTCTTTAGGAGGACGTATCTGGCCGCTGACCGTGTCTCCGGTGCGCAGGTCAAACTTGCGTATTTGCGACGGAGAAATATAAATGTCATCCGGGCAGGGCAAATAATTATAATTCGGGCTGCGCAGGAAACCGAATCCTTCGGGAAGAATTTCTAAAATACCTTCCCCGAACATAAGGCCCTCTTTTTCCGCCTGCGCCTGCAGCAGTTTAAAGATCAAGTCCTGCTTCTTTAAACCGCTTATACCATTCACATTCAACTCTCTGGCAAGCTTACTTAATTCCACGATTTTCATATCCTTCAAATTTCCAATATCCAACTTTTCCACTACTTCCTCCCTTGTTCTTTGCGTATCTTCGTACTCTTTTGCTTGTTGGCCAAGCCGGCGCTTAAGATGCCAAAAATCGCTAACGCCTGTTTTCTTGTCCTACTCTTTGTTTGATCGTTATCTATTACAAAATCCGCCAAAGCAACCTTTTCTTTAAGCGGGATTTGACATGCAATCCTTTTTTTTATCTCCGATTGCAAGAGGCCGGTTTTCTTCCTGATACGTTTGATCTGCGTATCAGGGCTTACGGTCACGACGATAAGCTTATCCACTAATTTCATCAAACCTGCTTCCACCAATAATGGCGCATCTAATACAATAACCCCTGTTGTATGCGCCTTGATCCCCGCCTTGACCATGCGTATGACTTCAGGATGAATAATCCTGTTCAGGCAAGATAGGCGCGCCTTATCGTTAAAAACGATCTTCCCCAGTTTCCGGCGATCAATAGTCAAATCCTTTTTGAGGATACCTTTCCCGAAAACCCGGATTATTCTTTGATAGACAACACAAGGAGCTTTAATCAAGGAATGCGCGATCGTATCGGCATCAATAACGTGTGCTCCGCGGCTGGCAAATACTCTGGCGACACTGCTTTTACCGCTGCCGAAACTTCCCGTAAGCCCAACAACAACTTTTACACGCGGGTTCTTCTGGTTAGGTACTACTGACACTGTTCTCCCCTTAGGCAGAAGCGCATGCCTTCTTGTATAACTGGACATATTTCTTAGCGGAATTTTCCCAGGCAAACTGAGCATGCATCGCCGCTTCAATAAGCGCAAGCCATTTTTTCTTGAGTTTAAATACAGCAGTTGCCTTCTTGAGCGTCGCGATCAATGCTGCCGGGCTATATTCATCAAAGATAAAGCCGTTTTGAGGCGTAACCGTATCTGCCAGGCCACCGGTTTTAAACACAAGCGGGATTGTCCCATAGCGCAAACTGATCAACTGCCCCAAACCACAGGGTTCATATTTAGAAGGCATCAGGAAAATATCAGAACCAGCGTATATTTTATGCGCGAGCGTATCATCAAATTTTAGTTGCAGCGAAATGACCTTAGGATATTTCTTCACCATCGCTTCCAAGATCTGATGGTATTTTAAATCGCCGGTCCCCAGGATCACCAGCTGAAGATTCATCTTGCAAATCTTATCGATCGCCTGCGCTAAAATATCAAACCCTTTTTGCTCGGCAAGCCGTGAGACAATACCCACCAGAGGGACATCATCCTTAAGGGGAAGTTTACAGATCCCCTGTAAATCTTTTTTATTCTCAGCCTTCCTCTGAATAGAATCAAAAGCATATACTGCTTTAAGAAAGGTATCTTTTTCAGGGTTCCAAATATTGTAATCAAGGCCGTTTAAAATTCCCAGCACTGCCTCTCCTCGTTTTGACAACACGCCCTCAAGGCCAAAACCGAATTCTTTGGTACGGATCTCCCTGCTATAGGTGGGGCTTACGGTCGTGACGAAATCAGAAAAAACAATGCCGCCTTTTAAGATATTTACTTTATCAAAGAATTCAAGCATCTCCATATTAAAAAGGCTCCAGTCCAGGCCTAATTTAGGGAACTCAGCTTTGGCAAAAAGCCCCTGATACCCCATATTATGGATCGTCACTATTGTCTTAGCTGCCTTGTAAAACGGGTCATTAGCATACAAATTCTTTAAATACACCGGGATCAGCGCCGACTGCCAATCATGGCAATGGATAATATCTGCTTTAAAATTAACCTCTTTTAATAAACCGATCGCCCTGCGGGAATAATATGAAAACCTATCGAGATTATCCGGATAATCACCAGCTTTATCGCCATAAAGCCCGTCACGGTTAAAATATTGTTCGTTTTCCACAAAATAAACTTTAACATTCTCTCCGATTATAGAATACGCCATGCCGCTTTTGGACTTGCTTATCTTTATGGACTTTAGATTTCTTATCGCTTTATACCCGGGCATGATAACTATGACTTCCTGCCCCGCAGCTTCTAATGCCTGCGGCAAAGCGCCGGCAACATCTGCTAACCCCCCGGTTTTTGCAAACGGAACAACCTCACTTGCACATATCGCTATTTTCATCTGAAACCCTCCCCTTCATTAACCAGCATTTGCGAGGACAACACTCCCCCTACAGCAAATCATTTTTCTACGGATACTCCTGCATATCCAGCCAATTCTTACCCGTTTTTATATCCACTTTTATCGGGACCGCTAACGTAAACACATGCTCCATTTTATCTTTAATGATACCCACGCAAAGATGCATCTGTTTCTGAGGGATATCAAACACCAATTCATCGTGTATCTGCAGCAGCATCGTAGCCTTTAATCTTTGCTTTGACAGCGCTGCCTGTATATTGACCATCGCCAACTTGATCAGATCGCTGGCTGAGCCTTGTATCGGAGTATTGACCGCCTGGCGTTCAGCAAACTGGCGTATCCCCTGATTCTTATTATTTATCTCCGGGATATACCGCCTCCTGCCGGAAAGAGTAGTTACAAAACCATTTTTACGCGCCAAAGCAATCTGTTCCTGAATATACTGTTTCACCCTCGGGTACCGGAGGAAATAGGCATCGATAAAATTCTGCGCTTCGGCGTGAGAAATCGACAAATCTCTGGCAAGGCCAAATGAACTCAACCCATAGATAATACCGAAATTTACCCGCTTAGCGGTATCCCGCATAGATTCAGTGACTACAGAAGGGTCTCTCTGATAAATCAAAGAAGCAGTAATACGGTGTATATCGTTACCTATCTTGAAATCTGATATAAGTTGTTCATCTTTCGAGATGTGCGCTAAAATCCGCAATTCAACTTGCGAATAATCACACGATGCCAGAGAACTATCAGGATGCAAAGCGATAATCGCACGCCGGATATTTTTCCCTATATCAGTTTTGATCGGGATATTCTGGAGGTTAGGATTACTGGAACTTAACCTTCCTGTTTCCGTCACCGCCTGGTTAAATGACGTATGGATCCTGCCGGTACGCGCATCTACCATATTTGGCAATGCGTCAATATAGGTTGACTTCAATTTTGATAATTGCCGGTATTCAAGCAGCAATGCCGGCAACTGATGCGTTGCAGCCAATGTCCGCAGGACCTCTTCATCTGTAGACGGACCGGTCTTATTCTTCTTGACCACCGGCAGCTTTAGTTTCTCAAATAAAACCTCTCTTAATTGCTTCGGTGAATTAATATTAAACTGGCTGCCGCTGGTTGTATAAATATCTTCGATTAACTGGATAAGCCTTTTTTCTACATCAACCGAAAGCTTACGCAAGACCTCCAAATCCAACTTAATTCCAACAAGCTCCATCTGCGCCAAAACGCCGACCAGCGGCATTTCAATCCCGGCAAAAAGCTTATCAAGTGATTTATCCTCTAACTCTTTCTCTAACCGGGGTTTTAACTCTCTGATCAAATCAACCGCTTCCTGGAGATTCCCTTCAATAGCCGCAAGAGGCTTACCTAAATAATCCCACGCCAGGTCAGAAAGCGCATACTCCCCTTTTGAAGGATTCAGCAAATATCCGGCTATCATCGTATCAAAGAACAACCCCTCTAAAACAATGCCGCGCTGCGCCAATGATATCTTTGTTTTCTTTAAATCATGGCTTATTTTTTTAATATGCGGGTTCTCCAGGATCTCTTTAAACTTGGCGTTCTCATGCTTCAAAGAAAAAACTTTATCAAGAACGCAAAATATCAGCTCAGAGTCAGGGTTTGCGTAAAGGATAAGCTCTGTGCCCTCTTTAACTAAGTCGCTGGCCGCCGTATCAGTTAAAACAGGAATTGCCGAATGACTCAGGGATATTTCCTGCACGGGAAGCTCTTTAGCAAACGCCTTAAATTCCAATTTCTGAAAAAGACGGAATAATGCCGGGTAATCAGGATGGTTAAGCTTAAGGGCATCAAGCTCAAAATCGAGGTCGAGGCCGTTCTGGAGAACAGCCAATTCCTTATTGAGCTTTATACGCTCCCGATGCTCACCTACGGCTGTCCTTATCTTCACCGACTTAATCTCATCCGAGCGCTTGAGTACTTCATCCAAAGAACCAAACTGTTTCAAGAGGGACAACGCGGTTTTCTCTCCGATTCCGGGAACCCCCGGGATATTATCAACATCATCCCCCATCAGGGCGACTACATCGCTTATCTGGGAAGGGTGCAGGCCGAAACGCGCTACAATCTCAGCTTCGCCGTAAAATACCCCTTTATCTTTGTAAGGGCTATAGACTTTAGTATTATTATCAACCAACTGCAGGATATCTTTATCAGAACTGACAATAGTCGTCGACACCTTCTTTTCTTTGGCTTTCTTTGCCAGGGTCGCCAAGACATCATCAGCTTCAAAACCTTCTTTTTCAAATAACGCGATACCGTAAGCCGCAACAATTTCTTTGATCAAGGGGATCTGGCTTGAAAGATCATCAGGCATAGGCGGGCGGTTGCTTTTATATTCCGTGAATTTCTTTTGCCGAAAGGTATCCCGCGAAACATCAAAACAAACCGCCAGAAAATCGGGCTTTCTTTCTTTTAAAATCTTATGCAACATGATAACAAAACCATAAACAGCATTCGTCGGCTGTCCATAGGATGTCGCAAGCCCTTTGAGCCCGTAAAAAGCCCGGTAACAAAAAGCGGTAGCATCAATAAGATATAACTGCTGATCGGCCATTAACTAATCACTGGATTTCATTGTTATGGTAGGGACTAAAATTTGTGGTTTACTATCGAGACAATGCTCTTCTTTGGATTTTAACAATAAACGCTTCGATTTCAGCATTATCAGGGTCAAACTGTTGCGCATTGATTGCTTGCGCAAAGGCTGCAGGATAATCTTTTTTGGCATAACTTCGTTTTGCTTTAGAAAAGATATCCTTGGCAAATTCTCTATCATTCTCTCGAAGGAGAGATTTCCTCTGAGAGATCTCTCCCATATAATCAATTATTTCCTGTTCCCGGTATCCATGCCCCCCTAAGATAACATGGATGTCTCGTAACCGTTGGATAGCTTTTTGAGTCCACGGGTCGCCTTCTTGGCCCAACTTCGCTCTTTTATCCCAACAATATTCCGCTTTTTTCAGGTCTCGTTTTCCCTCATACAAGAAAGCGAGATTTGAATACCCGCTGATAAAATTCGGATCTATCTGTACCGCTTTCAAATAATTTTCTTCCGCACGGGAAATATCGCCTTTTGCCTCATAAATAACACCCACATCATTATACGCTGCAGCATACAGAGGATCGATCTCTACTGCTTTTTGATAATATTTTAATGCATTCTCAGTATCTCCGGCTGTCTGTAATTGGAATCCCTGGCTACGGTATGCGCGAGCCTGCTCTGCAAGCGCCGGCATAGTTCGAGAAGGTAAATCACCGTTTACTCGCTCTGGCTGGTTTTGCGCATACGCAAAAGCGACAAGAGAACTTGAGAGTAAAACAGTTAACAAAACTTTTTGTGGGATATTTTTATGATTTAAGGTAAGCATCATAGATTCTTTGTATGTAATATACAAAAAATACGGGTAAAAGTCAAGTAAAATTAATTAATAATTTGCCTTAAAAACAAAAAGAAAGCTTCTAATTCCCTAATGCTTGTATCAAACTCTCAACAACACGCTTTGATTCAGCGATCACTTCTTCCCAAGTCTTCACCCCCCTGGCAGCATCCTGACGCATACACACTGTCCCACAGGCAAAAACATTTTGCAGACACGTACGCATCCCTGCATCCACCTCGATAAAATCATCTTTAATAGCTATATCGGCATTCTTGAGGAAATCAATATTACTTTTTAATTCATCCATGAATACAACCGATGAGGCGCAGATGATCTTGCCTTCGCTGAGTTTTACCGCCTGCACAGAAGACTCGCCAATGATCTCAATAACGCGGCTTTGAATACGCTCCACATGAGCAGAAGCCTCAGGCTGGCCACTTGCTTCCTGAGAAACTAACAGATCAGGATTGTGCGCTGTCGCAGCCAAGGCCGGCTCGGTAACCCGCGCCTCATGGAGCAACTCAACAGAGATCAATTTTACTTCTTTTTTCTGTTTTGCCGCCAGCTCTAAAGCAAAACGCTCTGCGCTCAGGCCTGACCCTACGATACAAACCGAATCCCCGCTGCCATACTGATGGAAATTCTTGCTATCGCTTAATGAATAAAGCCTGAATACTCCATTTTTCTTGACCCCGGGAATCTCAGGAAGAAGAAAATTCCTGCCGGAACAAATAACCAAAAAATCGTACTCAAGACTTTCCCTGTTTTTAAAATGAATGGTTTTTTTATTCGTATTGATCGAGGAAACTTTACTGTCTTTAAAAAAATCAATATTCCTTTGCTGATAGAAATCGTTTGCGCAAAGGAATAAGTCTTTTTCTTTTATGGAACCCGCAGCAAAGTCGAGTAAACGCCTGCGGTCATACACAGGATATTTTTCTTCAGTTACCAGTATGACCTGGCAATCCTGCCGCATTTCCCGCAACCTTGTTGCCACCGCGTGGCCCGCGCATGAAGCCCCAACGATAACAATTTTTGCCATTATGACTTCCTTATTTATAAACCTGCCGCATCAAAAACTCCAGGCAGGAATCTATTCCACCCAATAGGCATGATATGAACGCCCCGGCACATCGGTTTTAATTCTTTGATCAGCCGCGCGGCAATCGCCGTTGCCTGCGCTGGTTTATTCAAGGTATCGGACATCTCTTTAATGAAGATCTCCGGGACAAATACTCCGGGAACATTTTTATTCATATACCGCGCCATATTGGCTGACTTTAATAAAACAACCCCTGCGATAATCGGAACATTGAGATGCTTTGTCTTTGACAAGAATGTTTCAAAGACCGAGATATCAAATATCGCCTGTGTCTGAAAGAAATCAACACCCGCGGCGATCTTTTTCTCCATCTTCATGATCTGCGGCTCAAGCGGGTCTGCGCCAGGATTAACCACTGCCCCCACGCAGAATTTCGGGGCCAATCCTTCTAATGCGTTGCCTTTCATATCCCGGCCTTCCTGTAAACCTTTAACTACCTGTAATAATTGCACGGAATCCAGATCAAAAACAGGCTTTGCTTCGGGATGGTCTCCTAATGACGGATGGTCACCGGTCAGAATGAGCAGGTTTTCAATCCCTAAAGCCGCGGCGGATAAAATATCGGATTGCAAAGCCAGACGGTTACGGTCACGGCAGGTAAGCTGATAAATCGGCTCAAAACCACGCTGCTTCAAAAGGCTACAGACCGCCAGGGATCCCAGGCGCATTACTGAACTCTGCAAATCAGTGACATTGATGGCGTCAACGCGGTTACGGATAAGTTCGGCTTCCGCCAAGATCTGTATAGTGTGAATCCCTTTCGGGGGTCCGATCTCAGAGGTTACCAGGAATTTCCCAGACTGAATTTTTTCTTTTAACAACATTCTACCCTGTGTGGTTATTTTTTCGCGGCAATTTCCTGTATATGTTTTTCCAAACTCAACGCATCATCCTGACGGCCGATCTTACGGTAAAAATCAACCATATTCTTTAAGACAACCGTAGTATTGGGATGATCTTTCCCAAAAGCTTTTTCTATAATGGCAAGAGCGCGCTGATACAACGGTTCTGCTTCAAAATAATTACGCTGTGTCGTATAAAGGACCGCCATATTATTCAAGGTCTGCGCGACTGCCGGATCGTCCGGCCCCAACGACTTCTCCCAAATCCCCAAAGCTCTTTTATACAACGATTCTGCGATATCGAATTTTGCCTGGGAATTATACAGTAATGCCAGATTATTCAAGACCGTCCCTAATTCAGGATGGTCGGGGCCCAGAGACTTTTCCCATATCGAGATAGTACGCAGGTACAGCGTCTCCCCCTCGGGCAATCGTTTTCGACTGTCATAAAAACAGGCCAGATTATACATAGAAGCTGCCACATCCGGATGGTCGGGGCCTAAAACTTTTTCCGCCATCCCGATAGTACGCAGGTAATATTTTTCAGCTTCCGCGTCCCTGCCCAGCGATTCATAGATCCGTGCCAGCGAATTCAGGGACTGGACAACATTGGGATTTTCAATACCAAAAGTTTCCTCAGCGACTTTTAACGCCTGTTCAGCCAAAGGCGCGGCATCCTGAAAATTCCCTGCCTGATAAAATTCGGTGACCTTATCATTGAGTTCGACCCAACTGGGCTTGCTTGCACATGCCGAAACATACCACATAAGCAAAATAACACTGCTCATAAACCATCGGCGTAGGGGAGTATTAATCATGCATCCTCATTCTTTTTCATCCATTATACATGAATTACTGCTTTTTAAAAATAAAGAGGACCCGGCGTTATGTATTGCTCTTATACGCCAAGCTTTGCGGCTTCAACCAAATTACGCATCAACATGGTAACCGTAAGCGGCCCTACCCCGCCGGGAACAGGCGTAATCCAGGAGGCGCGCTTTTCTGCCTGCGTAAACGCGATATCCCCGACGGTTTTATCGCCCGCCTTATTGATCCCGACATCAATAACAACAGCCCCCTCTTTTATCCATTCACCCGGTATCAACTCCGCCTTTCCCACAGCCACGATCAAAACTTCTGCTCTGCCGACATAATCCCGGAGCTTTCCGGCTTTACTGGTAGCAATATGGCAAACGCTCACCGTGGCAAGCCGGTTCAGCAATAAAAGGCACAAGGGTTTACCAACGATCTCGCTATGCCCGACGATTACGACATCTTTACCGGAAAGCTCTACCTGCGTTTCTTTGATCAACTCCATAACAGCTGCAGCAGTACAGGGAATGATCTTTTCCCGGCCAAACAGGATCCCTCCGATATGTACCGGATGCATCCCTTCCACATCCTTGTTCACCGCGATCATTGCGCTTATCTTCTTATTGTCCAGATGCGCCGGAACAGGCATCTGCACGATAATTCCGTTTACGGTTTTATCAGCGTTAAGCGCTGCGATAAATTCCTCTAGCTGCCGGTCAGAAATATTTTTATCTAACGTATGGAGGCGGTATTCAATGCCAAGGGATAGAGCGGCTTTCTTTTGGACATTCGTATACATCTGAGTTGATTCATTCCTGCCGATCTCAATACTGGCTAAAATAAGAGGGGACCCTCTCTCTGCTTTGAGGCGTTCCACCTCAAAGCGCAAGCCGGATTTAATCTTCTCCGCTAAAGCTTTACCCTCTAATAATCTCGCCAACCAGGGCCTCCGTATTAAACCGCAATTTCTTAACCTTCTTCATTTTTTCATCTAACTCTTTCTTTATATTAACAGTAAAAGCCTCATCATTCAAACATTTTAAGTTTATTTCTACATTAAAATATGAGCTCATAAATGCCGCTTCCAATAACGCCGCCGCCACCGCAACATCGCTGGCCAAATTAACATTGCCTTTTTTCGCTAATTCAGGGCATACTTCTAAAGCATCACAACTTAACCGGCAGACCATAAAAGGCACATCCAAAGCTTTACGCGGATCTTGACTTCGATAGGCTTTGATATCCAAATCAACCAATCCCAGGAAATCCTTGCGTAAACGTTCAGAGACTTTCAGGATCTCCTGAAGCTCTGGCTCATAGTGAGCGTACCTTGGTTTCCCCACGGTAAAATGCACAACCATACTCAAAAGAGAAGCGCCCATGGCCGCGGATAATGCCGCGGCAGAGCCTCCTCCCGGAGCAGGCTTCTTTGCCGCCAAATCATCAAGATATTGCTTAAGTGATTTATTATAATACACGGCTGTCTCCTTATTTGTTTATTAAAACAATCCGGTAATAGTACCGGTATCGTCAATATCGATCTTTTCTCCAGCAGGATGCCGGGGCAATCCCGGCATCGTCTGAATAGAGCCGCATAACGGAGATAAAAAACCCGCGCCGATAAAAGCGCGGATATCCCGTATCGGTAAAATAAAATCCTTTGGCCTGCCCAAAAGCAACGGGTCATGAGACAAAGACAAATGCGTCTTGGACATGCATACGGGCAACTGCGCCCATCCCTGCCGGGTAAACAATTCTATTTTACTTTCTGCCGCAGGAGTATAAGAAACGCCCTTTGCTCCATACATCGAAACAGCGATCTTTTCAATTTTCTCTTTTAAGGAAAGTTCAAGCGGGTATAAGAAATGGAAATTATTCTTTTCTTGAGCAGCCCGGATAACCGCTCTTCCCAAATCAAGGCCTCCCGCGCCTCCTTTAAGCCAAACTTCACTAACCACACAATCGCAGGCGCCAAACTCAAGCGTCTTTTTCTTAACAAAATCTATTTCCTGGTCGGTATCAGTATTAAACCTGTTGATTGCCACCACGACCGGTATACCGAACAATCTGACATTCTCGATCTGTTTTGCTAAATTAGATAACCCAACTTCCACCGCGCAGATATTTTCCTTGGTCAATTCTTTATCCAACGGCTTACCGGCTACTACCGTAAACCTGCCGCTATGAGCTTTGAGCGCCCTGACCGAACAAACGATGACCGCCGCATCAGGAGTAAAGCCGCTGGCGCGGCATTTTATATCAAAGAATTTCTCAGCACCGCAGTCAGCGCCAAAGCCTGACTCGGTAACCACGTAATCCGAACAAGATAAAGCGATCATATCTGCCAATATGGAGCTATTTCCGTGCGCGATATTGCCAAAAGGCCCGGCGTGCACAAAACAAGGAGTGTGTTCTATCGTCTGAATTAAATTCGGTTTTATTGCTTCTTTTAAAAGCGCGGCCATGCTTCCTGCGACGCGGATATCATCACAGGTCAATGGTTTTTGCTCATCAGTATATGCCAGGACAATATTGCCTAAACGCTTACGGAGATCCGGCAGCCCCGTAGATAACGCCAGAACAGCCATGACCTCAGAAGAAGCAGTTATATCAAAACCTGATTCTTGCACCAGGCTTTCCTGCTCCAGTCCTAAACCGGTCTTGATGACGCGTAAAGACCGGTCATTAATATCAATGACCCTGCGCCAGACCATGGTCTGGGGATTAACGCGCAGACGGTTACCTTTAAATATGGAATTATCCAGGAACGCGGCCGCCAAATTATGGGCGAGCGAGACCGCATGAGTATCACCGCTGAAATGAAGGTTAAATTCTTCCATCGGCAAGACCTGGGAATAACCTCCTCCGGCAGCACCTCCTTTAATGCCGAATACGGGCCCCAGCGACGGCTGCCTGATACAGGCTGAAGCCTTTTGCCCCAATTTGTTTAACGCCATAGACAAGCCAATGGTGGTAACCGTTTTTCCTTCGCCCAGGGGCGTAGGGGTCATCGCTGAAACAACGATATATTTCCCGCGCCGGCGCTTGGAAAGCGTAGCTAACACATTTAAATCTATTTTTGCGATATATTTACCATGGGGAATAAGGAACGATTTATCTATCCTTATTTTTCGGGCAATACGCTCGATGGGAAGGATCTTGGCTTTTTGAACGATCTCTATATCAGATAGCATACGTTAGGTTTCAATACGAAAACCGGTCATCCAGTTCAAACGCGTTTTTTATTACCCTGATATCCTGTATTTCGTTACCAGAAGCCACCAGGATGGATACAACATCAAAACGCGCCTTTTTATGCAAGAGGTTGTTTCCCTTGAGGAAGAAAACTGCCACCCGGGAAATCTGCCGTTGTTTTGACTTCGAAACAGCCTCCTGAGGAAAGCCGCATCTCTCTGAACGGCGCGTTTTTACTTCAATAAAACAAATTATGCCACCGTCACTGGCGATAATATCAATTTCGCCGGCTTTAATCCGGTAATTCTTTTGCAGTATTTTATAACCGTTTTGAGCCAGAAAAAGTAATGCTTGCTCTTCTCCAGCCCTGCCGAGATATAGGTGAGCGTCAGACACAATTAAAACTAGTGCGATGGATACTACTTGCCCCGAATTTCTTCAGCGCATCCCGATGCGCGCTCGTCGGATAACCTTTGTGCCGCAGAAAACCGTATTGCGGAAAAACCTTATCGTACACCTGCATGATACGGTCGCGGATAACCTTAGCTACAAT
Source organism: Candidatus Omnitrophota bacterium (assembly GCA_041662125.1). Classification (GTDB taxonomy): domain Bacteria; phylum Omnitrophota; class Gorgyraeia; order Gygaellales; family Profunditerraquicolaceae; genus JBAZTA01. The sequence continues at coordinate 616,904 of JBAZTA010000001.1, forward strand.
AGAAGCAGAAGCGATACTTTGAGACTTCGCGTCACCTTTTATAATATTAGTAAAAGGCAAAACAAAACGCGGTTTAACGGTACCATCAACAAGAATATACATCTCTTCTTTCTTGAAGGAAACCAGCTTCTCAAGAAGGTCATTAACCGCATCCTCCATGGCGATACGCGTAGCTTCCAGGATATTTAAACGGTCAATGATCTTTTCATTAACAATACCCACACCGAATACTGCTTTATCCAAGATCTCAAGAAAAGCTTTTTCTCGCTGCAGCGGACTTAATTTCTTTGAATCATCGATACGGTTCTTAAACCGAAAGGACTTAAGCAAGACCGCTGCCGCCACAACCGGCCCTGCCAAAGGGCCGACACCGACTTCATCTACTCCGATAATGGAACAGTACCCTTTTTTCTTGAATTTTCTTTCGTAATAGAGCACGTTGCCTCACTACGTACGTACCGCCCCTTTTTCTACACGAGCCTCGATTTTAGTCGCGTTCTTTCCGATCTTGCCGCGTAAATAAAAAAGTTTTGAACGTCTTACTTTTCCTTTTCTTAAGACTTCAATACGTTCGATATTCGGCGAATAGAGCGGAAAAACCCGTTCAATGCCTTCACCGAAAGAGATCTTTCTGACCGTAAACGCTTTACGGACTCCAGCGCCTTTTTCGGCGATCACGATACCTTCAAACGGATGAAGCCTGACCTTATCCCCTTCGGGGATCTTCGTCATGACTTTCACCGTGTCCCCAACGCCAAAAACCGGCATATCTTTCTTTGTGTATTCCTGTTCGACTTGTTTGATCTTATCCATGTGTTACTCCCTTCTTTTTTGTTTTTACATGAGGCAGCAGGTCAGGCCTTTTTTCTTCTGTATTCTTAACCGCATGAAGATGCCGCCACACTGCTATAGCTTTATGGTCTCCCGACAACAACACTTTCGGCACACTCATCCCGGCATATCGGGCAGGCCGGGTATAGTGCGGATACTCTAATAGATTACCTTCGAATGACTCAAATTTCAAGGAATTTTTATCTCCTAAAACTCCGGGGATAAGCCTGGTGAGGCAATCAACAAATACCATAGCCGGCAATTCACCCCCCGTCAAGACAAAATCACCGATAGAGATCTCATCATCAACGAGATGAATTCTCACCCGCTCATCAATCCCTTCATAATGGCCGCAAATTAAAATCAGGTGTTTTTCTTTGGCAAATTCTTTAGCTATTCCCTGATTCAAACGCCTCCCCTGGGGTGATAAGAGGATAACGCGGGTCGTTCTCGATTTAAGGCACCTGAGCGCTTTAAAAATAGGTTCAGGGCACATAACCATACCTGCCCCCCCGCCAAAAGGACGATCATCAATTTTTTTATGTTTATCCCGCGAATATTCCCGCAAATCATGTACCGCGATCGTGATTTTTCCTTTTGCTTGCGCCCGTTTAATGATCGATTCATTCAAAACAGGCTCAAACATCCCGGGAAAAATAGTTATAATATCAATTTTCATAGTCACGCAGGAATTCTTTCTTAAAATCAGCAAAGCGCTCACGCAAGATCGCTTCCCTGATCCGACGCATCATCTCCAGATAAAAATAAACATTATGCAAGGAAACCAGTCGTAACCCTAAAATCTCTCCGGTATTAAACAAATGCCGCAAGTATGAACGGGTGAAATTGGTACAGGTATAACACCCGCAACGTTTATCAAGCGGGCCAAGATCCTTCGCATAAGCAGCGTTACGAACCGTAATTTTTCCGGCGCTGGTAAAAGCAGTGCCATTCCTGCCATAGCGGGTAGGTGCCACGCAATCAAACATATCAACACCACATTCAACCGCTTCAATAATATCCGCAGGCAAGCCAACCCCCATCGCATAGCGCGGCTTATCCGGAGGGAGCAATGCAGACACTAAAGCTATAATAGTATACATTAAGTTCTTTGGTTCGCCAACTGAAACTCCGCCGATAGCGTAACCGTCAAAACCAGCCTCAACCATCTGCTCTGCGCTTTCCTTACGCAAATCTTCATAGGTCGCTCCCTGGACAATGCCGAATAATAATGCCGCACACCTCGCCTTAATCGGAGAGGCGAGTGTACTGCTTTCTGCAGTAGAAGGCGGCACAAGGTCGCTCACCGCGGCCTTTGACCTACGCGCCCACTCAGTCGTGCGTTTCATCGCGGCTTGCGCATGGTCTTTAGCGCAGGGATAATGCACGCATTCATCAAGCGGCATCATAATATCCGAACCCAACTCTTGCTGAATGCCCACTACATTTTCAGGAGTCAAAAAATGCTTCATCCCGTCAATATGCGATTGAAATTCAACACCCTCGTCATGCACTTTACGCAACAACGCTAAACTAAAGATCTGATACCCGCCGCTATCGGTTAGAATAGGTTTATGCCAACCCATAAAGCGATGCAACCCTCCGGCATTTTTGATAACATCCATTCCCGGGCGCAGGAATAAATGATACGCGTTAGATAACGCGATCTGCGCCTGGCAATCATTTAAATCCTGAGGAGAAAGTGTCTTAACACTGGCTTGAGTTCCTACCACCATAAAACAAGGCGTATCAAGAACCCCATGCGGAGTAACTAATTTTCCTAACCGCGCCTGACTCGTTTTATCGCGATGTATGAGAGTAAAAGTACCCATATTTTAAGATTAACGCTATAAATAACTCATCACTAAAATACAAATAAGCAAAATCTTCTCTACTTTGAGTTTTTCCAGGAAATAAGTATTTGAAATTATTGCCGTTAGGATTATATGGAGAGGATGCGTAAAGCCTTCTCTAGCCTAAAACTTGATATTTTCTTTTTTAATCCGCGTATGCACGTAATGAATTATTTGCAATCTATCTTTAAGGTCCATCCTTAAGAATTCAATCCCTGTCTCAAAATATTCCTTGCCGTTTTTTTCTTTCTTAGGCACCGGCAACTGCCAGGCAATCCGGGCTAAAGCCTTAAAATCCTGTGATTCCTGCGGCAGCAATAAACTTATATCAAGCTGAGTCCCTGCAAAAATACGTTCCGGAAGCCATGCACGCACGCCTCCTCCTCCAAGATCCAATGACTGGAATTCTTTACCGAAGGGCTGGCCGGTGATCGTATATGATATCTTAACGCCATCTTTAAGCCTATAATACCTTCTTTTGTTTTGGTCAGCCATCTCTTAGAAAAGTAGCAAAAATACCTTTGGCCCTTTAAAACGACCGTTTACAATCAGGGCAGACAAAATGTGAAATAAACCAGTGGCCGTCAGCGCGCGTATAATCGGGAATAAGTTCCAGGTTCATCGATGTTTTGCATTGCGGGCATTGAAAAGAATTCGACAAACCGATATCCTGCTGGAGTTTTGCCGCGTCAGCTTTAACTTCATACATCGAAAGATGATAATAATTCAAATTCTTCTTCACATTCGATTTTACCAGCAAATCACGGATTTTGCTCAATATCTCCCGCGGAGTATAAAACCCTTTGACGGTATAATCATTTGCCCCGAGATCCAAGCCTTTCTTAATAGTTTCGCGGTCACCGAGCACTGAAAATACGATCACCGGGATCTCCCGTGTCACATCATCAGCTCGCAGACGTTTTAAAACTTCAAAACCGCTCAGGCTAGGCAAAACAATATCCAACAATATTAACCCCGGCTGTTCAGAACGGGCAATATTAATACCTTTAACACCGTCATCAGCCTCCAAAACGGTATAGCCTTCGTTTTGCAATACATCCATATAGATCCTGCGAAAACCAGGTTCATCATCGACAATTAAAATAGTATTTTTGTTATTTTCCATATACGTCCTCCTTATTTTTTATTATACCATAACTAACGGGATTTTAATAATAAATTTGCTTCCTTTTCCGACCCCTGACTGAACGGACACATCCCCTTTTTGCAAAAGCATAAAGCTCTTAGCTATATATAACCCCAGGCCTGCCCCGCCTTCAGAACGAGGGCTGCCTCCCAATGCCTGTTCCTTCTTAAAGATCTTGTTGAGGAACTCCGGAGAAATTCCTGCGCCGGTATCTTCGATCTCGATAAAACCAAATCCTTGTTCATCTTTAAGCCGTATCGTAATCCTGCCCTGGGGAGTGAACTTAACCGCATTATTAATGATGTTACTGACAACCTCAATCATTTTATCCTTATCTGCTGCACAGGTAATCTGCTTCTCCATGCCTTCCATGACAACCGTAATGCCGCGGGCTTCCATTTCTTCGCGGTATTCCCTGCTCGATGAAGTAACAATTTCTTGCAGCGTAACCGGCTGGATTTTGACTGAAATGATCCCACGCTCAATACGGGAAACATTAAGCAAGTCGGCAATCAAACGGTACGCACGCAGGCTTATATGCTGCATCTCCGCAAGGTATTGCTTTTGTTTTGCGTTTAATTCACCGGTCAGGCCTGTCAGCATATTATCAATATAGCCGCGTATCTCGCCAACAGGTGTTTTTAACTGATGCGAGACCATAGCCACAAAATCGCTCTTCATCTGCTCAATACGCCTTCTCTCGGTAATATCATTAAATATTTCAAGCACCGCTTTCTTACCCTCATAAATCATTCCGACATGCATGATCTGAAAGATTTTCCCCCCCACAACACCCTCGACTTCGATAGTGCGAAGTTCCCCAACGACAATAGTATTGCGCAAAGTACACTCCCTACACTGTGTCTTATCATCTTTATAGATCAACCAGCATTTTTTCCCCACAGATTCTTTTCCAAAAAGAGACTCAAGGTTTTCATTTAAATAGAGGATATTGCCTTCTTCATCAACAATATCCATGCCAAATGGCAGCGCTTTAAGGATAGACTGGTTAAAATCATTCATCTTACGCAGCTGTTCCTCGATACGCTGCCGCTCAACGGCATAGCGGATGGAACGAACCAGCAAATTACCATCAGCCTGGCCTTTGACTAAATAATCCTGCGCTCCTGCATGGACCGCTTGCATGGCAAGAGCTTCATCATAGAGCCCTGTCAATACCACAACCGCCACACCCTTGGCTTTATTTTGAATCTTAAAAAACGTATCAATCCCCTGGCTGTCAGGAAGCGAGAGGTCAAGCAGGATAATATCAACAACAGCCGCATCCAGCCGCGCCAATCCTTTCTCCAGGGAATCAACCCATTCCATAACAAACGGGGCGCTCGGGGCGGCATCCAAAAACTCCTGCATCAGGCGCGCATCCCCCGGATTATCTTCAATCAACAAAATACTGATCTTTTTACGAGTCATATTATTCCCGTTTGCTGCGTTTATGTTTATATAATGCCTGATCCGCCTGCTCCATCAATTGGTTCAACGTGACCGGCCCGCTTGAGCTATTAAAAGAAACGATACCCATACTGACCGATAATTGATACATACTGCCGGCAGCGGCATTATGCTCCTTAATATTTTCTTCGGTACGGTTTCTAATAATCTCGGCGGTATCATCCGCGGCATCAATCGCCAAGACAATAAATTCATCCCCACCGATCCTGGCGACAATATCGGTTTCACGAAACGTTTTCTTAAGGATATTGGCTACCGTGACCAACGCCCGGTCGCCTTCCAGATGGCCATAGGTATCATTGATCTTTTTGAGGCCGTCTAAGTCAACAAAAACAATAAAGAATCCCCGCCTCGTCCTGCGGGATAATTTTATCTGCTGCTGCGCCAGGGACATAAAACCGCGCCGGTTATACAGGCCGCTTAAATCATCAACCAGCGACTGGCTGCGCAGCGCGATCTGCATCCGGTTTCTTTCTATCGCGTAGCGCAGCGCGCGCACAAGCAGGTGTCCTTCAACCTGCCCCTTAACCAGGTAATCCTGAGCCCCTTCCTGCACAGCCTGAATCGCTGTTGTTTCATCAGAGACCCCAGACATAACCACCACCGGGATCCCTCCAGCGGCACCCTTTATCTTATGAAACGTCTCTAATCCCGTGCTATCAGGCAGCATCAGGTCAAGTAAAATAATATCAAAATGGGTCTCTCCCACTTTCTGCAAAGCTTCACTGATCTTACCGGCATAGGATATTTCAAAGCGTACGCTGGAGGCTAAAGACAAGTACTCTTTCAACAGGCGGGCATCACCTGGATTGTCTTCAACTAAAAGGATCTTGATTGATTTTGTATCCATTACATTGAGGCCCTCGTCGATGGCAAAAGAACCACCCCCATCCAAAATCGTTCGATTATTTTTACAATCTGGATAAACTCCTCCAGGTTAAAAGGCTTGGTGATATAACAATTCGCGTGCAAAGCATAACTATTATGCACATCCTCTTCTGCGTCAGAAGTCGTTAAGATCAGCACCGGAATACTTTTCAGTTCCTGATCTTCTTTGATTTCCGATAACACCTGACGGCCATCCTTTTTAGGAAGGTTAAGATCAAGCAAAATAAGGGCGGGACGCGCGGCATGTTCATATACGCCCTGACGGCGCAAGAACTCCAGCGCCTGAACGCCGTCCTGAGCAACCCAGAGGTTATTGCGTACGCAGCTATCCTTAAAGACTTCTTGCATCAAGCGGACATCGCCGGGATTATCTTCGATGAGTAAAACTTCTATCACAGGTATCGGCAAATTCTCACGCATGCTTTTTTTTCTCCATAACCGGGATCTTAAAATAAAAAGTTGTCCCAACACCGAGTTGGGATTCTACCCAAATACTGCCGCCGTGGCGTTCGAGGATCTTCTTGCAGATCGCCAGGCCCATACCAGTACCAGGATAGTCTTTACGAGAATGGAGCCTTTGAAAGATCTTAAATATCCTCTCGGCATACTGCTGCTCAAAACCGATCCCGTTATCAGCCACGGTAAAAAACCAATCATTATCCCGGCGTTCACAGCTCACCGTTATACGCGGAGGCTCTTTACCCCTGAATTTTATCGCGTTAAAGATCAAATTCTGAAATAATTGTTCCATTTGTTGGTTATCAGCGACTATTCTTGGCAGCGGGGAATAGGAAATGACTGCCTGTGTTTCTTCAATACTGACCCTGACATTCGTAAGCACCCGCGCCAAAACCGCGTTACAATCAACCTCCGAAAACTCCTTACCTTGCGTTCCGACGCGCGAATAGGTTAACAAAGCATTAATCAAAGACTGCATCCAATTTACCCCGTCAACGGCATATCCGATAAAATCATCGGCATCCGCATCAAGCTTGCCTTTATAGCGTTTTTCCAGAAGCTGCACATAACTCGATACCATGCGCAGCGGCTCCTGCAAATCATGAGAAGCAATATAGGCAAAATGCTCCAGTTCTGTATTAGAACGCACCAACTCCTGCGTTTGCCGCTCCAGAACTTCCTCTGCGAGCGTGCGTTCAGTCAAATCCTGCAACGTTTCGATCGCGGCGATCACTTCGCCTTTCCTATTATATATCGGGACCGCTTCAAAAAGGATATACCGGTCTTTTCCTCCTAAATTCTGATACCATCCTTCAACCAGTAAACCGTTTGACGCCAGGGTCGAGCGGCCGTATTGCTTATAATAATTGGCAACACCCTCCTGGTTGGCATCGACAACCAGGTCTGCCAGGACCGGACGCTTACTTTTATAAAAGGGTTTCCATTGATTGGACGTACCGATCAGTTCATTGCCCCTCAAACCTGTCAGGTGTTCACAGGCTTTATTCCAAAAGATGACACGGTGTTGCGCGTTTATCACGAACGTTGCCATAGCTGAATTTTGCACCAGGTTTTCAGAGAACTCTTTCTGCTCCTGCAGCTCATATTCAGCGACTTTGCGTTCGGTAATATCGGTGGCGACAAATAGAAAGCCGATCATCTGGCCGGCAGTATCACGCTGCGCTGTTACCGAAAGATTAACGATAATATGTTTCCCGTCTCTACGCAGATAGGTCCACTCACGCTCTTCGTGCGTTCCGTGCCGGGCGTTCTCAACCAAAACATCAAATCCCGCGATCGAGCGTTTAAATTCCCAGGATAACTCTTTGCTTCTGGCAATAAGCTCCGATTCCAGATGAATAACTTCAGGCGTATGCATCTCGATCATATCCTCAGCCTGATAATCCAGCATCTTCTCAGCACCGGAATTAAAAACCGTAATCAACCCATGCATCTCAGTTGCGATAATAGAAACTTGTGTTGCGGCATTGAAAACCGTTTTAAGCTGAGTATTAGCGGTAGCAATGAGTGTTAACAAATGTTCTCTCTGGCGAACCACCACAAAGAATACCATGACCAAAATAGACAAAAACAAAATAATAATGATCCCGAACAACCGATATTGTAAAAAACTCCGGGTCGAACTCAAGAGGACTACTGACCAGCCTTCCCGATTAATTAACTGCCGCACCACATAAAAATTTTCGCCTTTAAAGCTTATCTTATCTCCATCAGAAAACATTTGCTGACCCAGAATGCTGATAGGTTTATTACCGAATTGATCAGATTGTGCTAAACGAGACATGGAAAGCGCAGGAATCGGCCATAAACCTTGGAACAAAAGTTCCTTTTTACTAGACAAAAATATTACACCTTGCGCGTCAATCAAGAAACAATACGGGAATTGTTTAAACGCCCCTTCGATCAAATCAATACTTTTCTTAATAACCGCAATGCCGATAACTTTGCTTTCGGCATCCCGGACCGGATAACTCGCATAATAACAACGTTCACCTAAAACCGTATCCAAGGAAAAATAATGATCCGGCCAACCCGCACGCGATTTCTTAAAATACGGCAAACTTGCTAATGACTTTCCGATCAGGCTATCCTGTTTATTTCTATGGGAAGAAGCTATGACTACTCCCTCTTGATTAAGCAGGAAACACGCCGACATTTCCAAAGCACTCTGATACCGGCCAAGGACTGAATTTGCTTTCGCCAGTTCTTCCGCGGAACCGATAGTTAATGCCGGAGCGATCCAGGGAGAACCGCTGATCGTCATGGCTGCTTGTTCAGTCTTTGTCAATTCAGACGTTAAATTATGTACTGAATCAGAGATATCAATCCGAGCGTCGCTGATAAGCTTGTTCTTTTCATAATTACCCAAAGAATTGATAAAAAACCACCCTCCCGTAATTATCAGCATCAACGTCAAAATTAGCCATGGGGATAACTGCGCGTAAACAGGATGGCCATGCGCTTTAAAAGTAAACCAACGGGAAATTTCTGAGTAGACCCATAAGGTAAGCGCCAACATAAGGACAATCACTCCCTGCACAAAATGCACAGGGAATCCCAACAGGCGTAAAAATAAATCGCTATTAACCCAGCGAACAGGCATGAACCATGACGCAGGAGACATAAAACAATTGATTACCGCATAAATCCCGAATAACACGCTGATAACTAAAAGGCAATTGCGTAAATACGGATCGATCTCCGATTTTGAATACTTATAAATGATCCAACAAACAAACAGGCCGCCAGGGATTCCCAGCAAATAGCGGGAGAAAACATCTAACCCCATCAACCCTCCCATCCCTCCTGCGGCAGTGAGCACCACAAGCGGCACATATACCCATAAACCAAAACTTTTCTTGCGGATAAATAAAAGGCCTCTGCGGTCAAATTCAATGAGAAAGAAAGATGAGCCAGTCAAAAATAAGACCTGGCTGATTTCCAGAAACCTGTTTTGCCCAAACAGGCCTAAAAGAATACTCAATAACTCATGGATATACTGGAAAACGGCAAAAAAACCTAACCAATGCCATGACCTCTTCTGAAACTGCTCTTTAGACAGGATAAAACATATGGTCGCAAAGACCAGGTAAGCCACAGCGCAGAAAAAATGAATATAGTCTAATTGTTCTTCGAAAAAACCGGGCATTGTAAGGGTCTCCCCCTTTTAAAACATGCAGCGTTTATTTAAGGTTTCTTAAGGAGAATGAACACTCAAATAGTAACATATTAGTCTCTCAGAGGCAACACTTTTCCTATCGATAAAACATCTACACGATCAGCATCGCATCCCCATAACTATAAAAACGGTATTTCTGTTCGATAGCTTCCTGATAGGCGCGTTTCATGAATTGTTCTCCTGCGAAAGCGCACGAAAGCATAAAAAGGGTTGTGCGCGGCAGATGGAAATTAGTAATAAAACAATTCACCAGCTTAAACTGATATCCCGGATAAATAAATAAGTCCGTATACCCCTCTTGCTTACCGCAAGCATACGTTTCTATCGTGCGGCAACTGGTAGTCCCAACGGCAAAAATCCGCCTCTTTTCCTGTTGAGCCCGGTCAATGCTCGTTTTTGTTTCATCGTTGATGCAAAATTGTTCTCTTCCCATACGATGGCTGATAACATCTTCTGCCTTAACCGGTTGAAAAGTCGCATGCCCCACATGTAACGTCACATACCCTATTTCCACATTACCTGCGGCGATACGCGCAAGTAAAGCTTCGGTAAAATGTAACCCTGCCGTCGGAGAAGCGATTGACCCCTCACTTTTGGCATACACGGTCTGATAATCAATACTGTCTTGGGCTTCAGGCTTACGCTTAATATACGGGGGAAGAGGAACAACACCGAGACTATAGATAGAGTTACTATCAGGCGCACAAAAAGTCACTTCATTTTTCGCGGTAATAACCGCACTAATATCGCTGTCAGGTAATTCTATTTTTTCATTCAACTTGAGCCGGTGAGGTTTAAGCAACACCTCAAAGGTCAAGCCATTTTTACGGTTTAAAAGCAGTATCTCGACCTTACCGCCGGTCGAACGCCTGCCATATAAACGGCATGCCAGGACTTTTGTATCATTGAGTACCAGGAGGTCTCCCGCAGAGAAATAGCCGATGATATCCTTAAAAATCCGGTGTTCAATTGTTTGCCGGGAACGGTTTAAAACCATAAGCCGAGCTTGGTCACGCTCGGCTAAAGGATATTCCGCGATCAACTCTCGAGGTAGATGATAATCGAAATCAGCGAGTTTCATTTTTATGGGCCCGGGGAGAAACAACGGCTCCCGGATAATAATATGCGAGTATTTCCTGATACGAACGCCCTTCTTTAGCCATAAAATAGGCTCCCCACTGGCAAAAACCTACGCCATGCCCCCAGCCTAACCCTTCAAAGACAAAATCACTTCCCGCTGACGAGACTTCAAACTGCAGGCTTTTAATAAGATTCGGCCCGAGTGCGTTCCTGAAATCCTTACCAGAGAGCACGACGCCCTTTTCACCGCCGCGTATCGCAACTTCGCTTATACGGCCGGAATTATCTTTACCAGCGCAGGCAATAGTATGTATCTTTTTAAACGTATACCCGCGCTGAGCTAATTTCTCTCTCAAGGTACTTTCTGACAAAACCAGATGCCATCTATAATGAGGCGAACCTTTACAAAAATCACACGCCACTCCCTCAAGCGGCGGGATATGAGTATTCCATAAAACTGCCGCATTTTCCGTATGGCCGGCGCATGTAGCGTGATAATATGCCGGAAAGATCTTTCCCTGGTAGGTTATGACCTGGCCTTCTGTTTCCTCAACCGCCCTGTTCGTGCGATATCGCTCAGAGGTACTGCCCCCGTACATCTGCGAATAAATATCACTGGTGACATCATAATCATTTTTGACATTCTCCTGCACCTGCGACAACGCAAATGTCCTGCAGACGATTGATTGCGCTTTTAACGCTTCCTGGGGCCAATAATGAGAAGATTCGTGGAACAAAACACCTTTTATATATTCTTCCAATTCAACAAAATTGATCACCGCGAAACAGCCGTTATCTTTTTTAAGAAACTCTATACTTCCTTTAAATTTACGGCCGTTTATCGCAAGCGCATCAGTATCGACTGGTTTTATATAAACCTTGCGCGCAGGAGAACGGGTATTGCCGATTAAAATATTATTTTTTCCTACGGTCACCGTTGTATTCAGGTTTTTACCTTGGGACAAAACCTTTTGCGTATCAGCATCTTGGATCTTGTAGACCCCGTTGATTATCAGGTTAAGCGAAGAGGCCTCCTCAATTATCCTTACCCTGACCTCATGCGCGAAAGAAAAAGAAATTGGCAGAAGCAAACAGGTGAAAACAATCACCTGTAGTATGACTCCTCTGCTTTTATTCATTTCATCCCATCCTTATTTACGATTGATCAACCAAAACAAAAGCGATAGGATAACACTAACCACTATCGATGTTGCCAGCGGGAAATAAAAGGTAACGTTCTTTTTCTGGACTAAAATATCCCCGGGGAGTTTACCTAAAAAGGGGATCTTATTGAAGAATGTCAACAGCAACCCCAGGCCTACCAGTATTATCCCGAATACGATCAATGTCTTGCCTAATTCCTGCATATACACCTCAGCTTACCGGCATCTCTTTTTCTCTCGTTTCAATAATACTCTTTAAATCCGGCGACAACGATTTCAACAGCTCTTTTTCTGCTTTGTTCAACTCGGGGAAAACCTGATGCACTTGTTTATAAAATCCCGTGCCGCATTCCTCTTCCACAAGCTTTTCTCCCGGCAAAGGCGCGTAAGGAGAATCTTTAGCTATTGCTCCAGGCGCAAATTTCAGTTTTGCCTGCAAGATTACCGCGTCTTTAAGTTTAATTTCCCCTCTATCAGCTGCCGCCTGGACCCTGTCATAGGTGCAGGAATATTTTCTCTCAAGCGCAGGTATCTCGACAGAAACACCCATTGAAGAAGACCCTGCGTAACAAACACCAGCTATAGCCAAGACGAATAATATAATACCGCAAAATGCAATTTTCATAGACTCTCTTTTATTTATTAACTTAATGAATCTGTTGTTTTTCTCGCTCAGGTTGATTTTTACCCCGGCAAGAAGTTTAAATCATTAAAAAGATTTAAACTGCCGGCCCTTCGGGCAGATTCGCCTTTTGTAAAACAAAAGGCAGAATCTGGGTTACGGCAAAGATCTTTCGCATTTCGGTGGCTTGCCTGCTAAAGGCAGGCAAGAACTCGTGTTTTTTGCTCTAGCAAAAAACACTCAAACAGCATCGCCATCCCAAGATTGCCCCGCTCTCGCGGGGCCTTGGGATTCCCTCAATGCTCAAGCTGCTTTGCCTAAAATCAACATTCGCTCGAAAACCAACAGATTCATTTATTCCTATTTATAATCTCTCTACGTCATGAAAATTTATTTAGAACTAACTGCTAACGGGTGGCTTGGTTTAGTTTTGAGCAGGGCCTCTGGAAGCCCCGAGCGGGCACGGTTGCCCCTCTATAAATTATCGGGCAGAGCGAGGGGCTGGAAGGGAGTGCAGTCCTGCCACGCTGGGGCAGGACAAATGTCCCTGCGAAAAACAAACCAAGACAGCCGTTACCTTACCTTATAGTAAATAAATTTAAAACAGCTCTTCTTGTTTCTCTTTATTATATTTTATTCCGAAATGATCGAACGCTAACTTCGTGGCTAACCTTCCGCGGGAGGTGCGCTTTAAATAGCCGGCCTTGAGCAGGTACGGCTCGACAGTATCAACGATGGTGTCGACTTCTTCATTGAGGCTTGCGGCCAAGGACTCCGCACCCACCGGCCCGCCGTCAAAGGACTCCAGTATCAATTTTAAGACCTTACGGTCCAGGTCATCTAACCCCGCCTTATCAATACCTAATGCATCAAGGGTCTTTGAAGCAACGGCTTGATCGATTGTGGCAATATTGGAAACCTGCGCGTAATCCCTGATGCGGCGTAAGAGCCGGTTTGCGATACGGGGAGTTCCCCGCGCGCGCCTGCCGATCTCACATGCCGCCTCTTTATCGATCTCAATGCTTAAAATCTTGGCGGAACGCCGTATTACCTCTGCTAAATCCTCAACCCCGTAGAAATCAAGATGGTAAAATATCCCAAAGCGGCTGCGCAGCGGAGCGGACAGCAAACCTGAACGCGTCGTTGCACCGACGAGTGTAAAAGGCTTGAGCCTGAACTTGATTGTCTTGGCATACGGCCCTTTATCAATGACGAAATCAATCTGAAAATCCTCCATCGCCGGGTACAAGAATTCTTCCACCACTTTGGAAAGCCGGTGTATCTCGTCTATAAAAAGGATATCGCCTTTTTCTAAATTAGTCAAAATACCGATAAGGTCGCCTGCCCGCTCAATAGCAGGCCCGGAGGTAGCGGTAACCTTGGAATGCATCTCATGAGCGATAATATGCGCTAAACAGGTCTTACCCAGTCCGGGCGGCCCGGAAAATAAAATGTGCTCAAGCGGCTCTTTGCGTTGCTTGGCGGCAGTAAGGCAGATTTTCAGGTTACTGACCAAATCTTTTTGCCCGATGAATTCCGAGAGTTTGTTGGGGCGAAGCGAGAGGTTCAAAACAACATCTTCTTCGGTCTCCTGCTCCGTGCTTAAGGGAAACGGCAGTTGTTCTTGAGCTTTCGCAACAAGAGAACCGGCATCAGTATAATCATATTCAGAGCCGTCAGGTAAGTTTTCATTACTAATTTTGCGCTTCTTCTGTCCTTCCATACGGGATAATATTTTCCTTATTCCTGGTTATCTCAATCTCACCAAACACCTCTTTCTGAAGGATAATGATCTCTTTGAGCCTGATCAATTCCAGGATAGAAAGAAAGGTAACAATTATTTCAAATTTATTCTTTGCTTTGATGAATAATTCCGAAAGATGCAGCGAAGGCACGACCAACAATAAATGGAGGATCTGGTGTATCTTATCCTCGATAGTAAATTCGTCACGGATGACCTCATAGAATAATTCTTTAGGCACATCCTGTAACGCGGAAGAAAATGCGGTTATCAAATCAAAAATACTTGCTTCAAAATACGCGGGGACTTCCGCGGTGACCGCAGTAAGGCTTTTATCCGGGCCTTTGGGGCGTTTTAAGATATCCTGCTGGTCAATCTCTTTCTGACGCAATTCCTGCGCGATCTCTTTAAAACGCTCATACTCTAAAAGCTGCCGGATGAGCTCATCCCGAGGGTCTTCTTCCTCGACTTGCGGGGCTTCTTCCGCGGGAAGGAGCATTTTTGACTTAATCTGCGTAAGAGTAGCTGCCATCACCAGAAATTCACCGGCGATATTCAAATCAAACACCTGCATCAATTCCAGGAATTTCATGTATTGTTCGGTGACTTGCGCGATCGGAATATCATAGATATTCAAATGGTCTTTCTTGACCAAATACAAGAGCAGATCAAGCGGGCCTTCAAACAACTGTAACTTTATTTTATAGCTCATCAAGGTTTACCAATTCTTTTGCTTCCGCGATGGTCTGAGCTGCCACCGCGTTTGCTTTTACTTTACCTGCTTCGACGATCTCTAAGACGCGGTTTCTATCTGCAAGCAAGACTTTTCTTTTTTCCTGGATCGGCGCTAAAAATGCGACTAAGATTTCCGCTAATTCTTTTTTACAGGCAGTACAGCCTATCTTGGATTCCCGGCATAACAGGTTGATCTCTGCTTTTCGCTCGGGGGCAAAGACAGCGTAATAGCTATGCACATTACAATTATCCGGATGGCCCGGATCGCTTAACTTGACACGCAACGGATCGGTAAACATGGTCTGGACTTTTTTACGGATATTTTCCGGCTCTTCCTGAAGCAGTATAAAATTATTATAACTCTTGCTCATCTTCCTGCCGTCCAGGCCTAAAAGCCGCGAGGCTTGTGTCAGAAGCGCTTGCGGTTCCGGAAAAACCCCTTTTTTATAGAGGCCGTTAAACTTGCGCACAATCTCCCGGGTCAACTCCAAATGAGGCAGTTGATCTTCTCCTACCGGTACAACCTGCGCCTTATACAAAACGATATCCGCTGCCTGCAAAACCGGATACCCCAAAAACCCATAGGTGCTTAGATCGCGGTTAGTGACTTCCCGCAGCTGTTCCTTATACGTCGGGCAGCGTTCCAGCCACCCCAGGGGTGTCAGGATAGAGAATATCATATATAATTCAAGGTGTTCTTTAACCTGAGACTGGATAAAAATAGTTGATTTTTCGGGAGAGATACCGCAGGCAAGCCAATCAATTACGTTATCAATGATATTTTCCTGCAAGCCGGCAGGATTTTCATATTCGGACATAAGCGCGTGCCAATCAGCAACCATAAAAAAACATTCATACTGATCCTGGAACTTGATCCAATTATCTAATGCGCCGACCAAATGCCCCAAATGCAGTTTCCCGGTAGGGCGCATACCGCTTAATATCCGCTTTTTCATTAAATAGGTAGATTATAATTTACGCGCTATTTTTTCAATCTGATACGCTTCGAGGATATCGCCTTCCATGATGCCATCATAACCCTTTAAAGCAATACCGCATTCAAACCCCTCGGCGACTTCGCGCACATCGTCTTTAAAACGTTTTAAAGAGGACAACTCCCCTTCATAGACAACCTCTCCGTTTCGCACCAGGCTTACCTGCGAATTACGGAAAACCTTGCCCTTTATCACAAAACTTCCGGCGATAATACCTGAGCGTGACAATTTAAATACCTTACGGATCTCGACTCTGCCCAAGAAAACTTTCTTTAATTTCGGCTCAAGCATTCCTTCAAGCGCTGCCCTGATATCATTGGCTAACTCATAAATAATATTGTACGTGCGGACTTCCTGGCCTTCCCGGGAGATCAAATCCTTCGCCAAGTCGTCTGCTACAACATTAAACCCAAGGATAAGCGCGTTTGAAGCGACTGCCAGGATGACATCCGAAGAATTGATATTGCCGACCCCTTCATGAATATAAACCAGGCTTATTTCAGTTGACACGATTTTACCCAAGGTATCTTTGATCGCTTCAAGCGAACCGTGGGCGTCAGCTTTTAAGATCAATTTTAATTCTTTAATCTTACCTGCTTTGATCTGCGAATAGAGGTCTTCAAGCCCTAAACGCTTGACCGGTTGCATCTGCAATTCTTTTTCTTTTTCCTGCCGTCCTTCTGCCAGCTCCTTAGCCTTCTTTTCGTTTTCAACTACAAAGAACTGTTCCCCTGCCTGCGGCAGGCCTGAAATACCCAGGACCTCAACCGGCAACGACGGGCCTATTTCACGCACTGTCTGCCCCCGGTCATTAAACATCGCTTTTGCCTTACCGTAGAAACTTCCGACAATAATATTGTCATTCAAGCGAAGAGTCCCGTTTTTAACCAGGAGAGTAACTACAGGGCCTTTATATTTATTCGATTTTGCTTCAATAACTACACCTCTTGCCGGCTTATCAGGGTTAGCCTTAAGTTCCAGCATCTGCGCCTCTAACAAAATCATCTCTAACAACTCATCAATACCCTGCCCCGTCTTAGCCGAAACACCGACAACGATTGTCTTGCCTCCCCAATCTTCGGGAACAAGGTTTAATTCAGAGAGCTGCTTTTTTACCCGGTCAACGTCCGCCGTCGGTTTATCGATTTTATTGAGCGCGATAATGATAGAGACTGACGCGGCGCGGGCGTGGTCAAGCGCTTCCTGAGTCTGAGGCATGATCCCTTCATCAGCAGCAACAACTAAAACTACAATATCCGTGATACTAGCACCCCGCGCCCGCATCGCGGTAAAAGCTTCATGGCCGGGAGTATCCAAAAAGGTGATCTCTCCATGAGGAATTTCTACCCGGTAAGCACCGATATGCTGCGTAATACCGCCATGCTCACTTTCTGTAACTTTGCTCTTACGGATCGCATCCAAAAGAGACGTCTTTCCATGATCGACATGCCCCATGAGTGTCACGATCGCAGAACGATGCTTCAAAGATCCCGGAGAATCATCTTCTTCGTGAATCCCGAGTATCGTTTTCTCAGCGGAAGGCGCTTCTTTGATCCTAAAACCATACTTCGCGCATACCTGAACTACTACTACTTCATCAAGCGTCTGGTTGAGGCCTGCCATAACTCCTAGCCCCATTAACGTCTTAATTAAACCGGATGATTTTTCCTGCAACTTGATTGCTAAATCTTTTACAATAATAGGAAATTTTAATTCTAATTCTTTGAGCACCGGCGCAGAGACAGCAACTTCTTTTACCACAGCAGGCTTTTGCTCTTTAACCAGCGCTGCTTTCTCCTCCTTAACCGGGATGATATTTTCTTCTTTAACCGCAAGGGGTTTTTCTATTCCCGCAGGTTTATCTTCTTTAATCGTTTTCTCTGTTTTTATTGGCAGCACTGCTTCTTGGGGGAAAACCTTCGGCTTATGCGCCTCCTGAGGATGCGCTGTTTTTGGATGGGCAACTGCAGGCACGTGAACAGGCGGGATAACCGTCGGCTTAGGCGCCTGAGGCTTAACCGCAGCGGCAGGAGCAGCTGTTTCTGGCAAAGGCAACACTTTCTTTTTAGGCGCTGCCTTTCGCTTGGTAACAGCGGTTTTAGCCGCTGATAACAACTTTGCCGCTTTACTCTTGGTTTTAGCTTCCGGCATTTGTGCGGCTTTCGCTTTTAGGTTTTCCAGCGCTGCTGCATCTGAAACTTTAAGTTTAGGCTTTGCTTTAGGCTTAGCTTTTGTTTTTTCTTTTGCATCTAATTTATTCTTTTCTTTTTTTGCTTCAGTCATAATTCCTCATCTTTCGGTAAAACGCGCTGAATTTACCATACAGTATATGGCATAAGGTCATTGAGCAGTAAGTTTCTTGGCTTCTTCAATTAATTTTTCCGCCTTCTTTTCTCCTATGCCTTTAATATTCGTCAAATCGCTGATTTGAGCACCTGCAATAACCTCCAGTGATGTAAAACCTGCGTCTTTAAGGCTCTGAATAGTCTTTTCTCCGGCACCGGGCAACTGTTCTAAAGCAGTTACTGCTGCTTGAGCCGTTGCTTCGGTTTCCACCGGGGCTGCTGATTCTTTCGCAGGCGCTTCTTTTTTATCCGCTACTACCTCTACAGGCTTATCTTTCGTGCGGATGTCTAATTCCCATCCGATAAGCTTAGAAGCAAGCTGAACATTCTGTCCATGTTTTCCGATAGCCAAAGAAAGCTGGTCATCCGCGACAATGATCTCTGCCCGTTTATTTTCTTTGTCTAACTTTATTTCAGAAACTTCCGCGGGTAATAACGCGGCTTTAATATATTCCCTAATATCATCATTATAACGCACAATATCGATTTTTTCACCTTGTAATTCATTCACGATATTCTTAACGCGGCTTCCCCGCATGCCTACACAAGCACCAACCGAATCCACTTTTTCATTCTTTGACCAGACCGCTATTTTCGTGCGGTCCCCGGCCTGCCGGGAAATCGATTTTATTTCAACAATACCCTCATAAATTTCAGGGACTTCCAATTCAAAGAGCTTCTTCACAAAGTTTGGATGACGCCGCGACAAAATGATCTGAGCGCCCTTATTGTCTTTTTTAACCTCCACGATATAGGCACGGATACGCTGCCCCTGTTTAAATTCCTCTTTAGAGGACTGTTCACGTTTTAAAAGGACACCTTCAGCTTTCCCCAGCATATCAACGACAATATTACCCTTATCAAAACGATAGACCGTACCACTGATAATCTCTCCTGCCTTGCTTTGGAATTCATTAAAAACCACATCTTTCTCTGCTTCACGGATTTTCTGAATAATGACCTGCCGGGCAGCGGATGCGGCTATGCGGCCGAAATCAATTGAGGTAATTTCTTCCTGGTCTTTAAAAGCCCGTATCTTACCGGTAAAAGGGTCAATCTCAACCTTAAGTTCTTCGCTCGGCTTCACATCAATAACCCTGCGGACAGCGCTTAAAAGAGCGCTTTCAACCGCTTTTACCAAAACCTCTTTCTTAATGCCTTTTTCTCTCTCTATTTGTTCGATTATTGCTAATAATTCCTGACTCATATCAACCTCGTATTTTTATTTTTTTTGTTAATAATATCTCTCTGGCCTAATCAATGATCTGTTTTGCCCTGTTGATCTTTGATAACGGGATTTCCAGAGTACCGCGCTCACTCTCTATCAAGACAAAATCCTGGTTTGCTTGTTTAATAATTCCTGCTATTTCTATTTTCTCACCAACAGGTTCATTTAAGAAAAAACGGGCTTCCCGGTCAATACAACGCAAAAAGTCTTTTACCGCCTTCATCGGCCTATCGACCCCCGGAGAAGCCACCTCAAGGACATAGCGCTCTTTAATAATATCTTTCTCCTCAAGCAGATTGCCAATCGAATAATTAAGCCGGGCGCACTCATCAAGTTTAATACCGCCATACGGCCGGTCCGCCAGTATCCGCAAAACTAATTTCCCCCCTTCATAGCGATATAACAATTCAACCAAATCTATTGCCTGCGCCTGTAAATAATCACGCAATAAACTTTCCAGTTCACGCATTAATTCCGGATTATTCATTTTCCCCTCCATCCCAGGCATTTGTCACGACAATAAATCTTTTGCCTGGCGCAGAACCGACTCCGGCGCATCGACGATCTTCGAATTATCTTTACGCACTTTCAATTCAATCGTATTTTTCTTAACCGATTCTTTACCGATAATAATCTGCAGCGGGACACCGATCAAATCAGCATCCTTGAATTTTACACCGGCGCGCTCGTCACGGTCATCAAAAAGCACTTCAACACCGCTTGCCTTCATATCCTGATAAACGCCAGAGGCAAATTCCATGATCTTGGCATCCGTGATATCCAGCGGTAAAATCACCAATTTATAAGGGCTGACCTCACGCGGCCACATGATCCCTGCCGCGTCATGATTCTGTTCAATAATGGTTGCAATAAGCCGGGAAACGCCGATACCGTAACACCCCATGATAATCGGACGCTCTTTACCCTCGGCATCAATAAAATGAGCGCCTAAAACCGAGCTGTATTTGGTCCCTAATTTAAAAATATGGCCGATCTCAATAGCATTGACTTTTTCTGCCGCAGTTGCGCATTGCGGGCACAAGAGGGCCTCGCCTTTAAAAGCCATGGCGCGTTTACACTGAGGGCATACCAAAACAACATCTTCCCCCATTGCCGCAGGCACCATAAATTCGTGTGAGACCTTACCTCCCATCACGCCGGAATCCGCCTCTACAGTCACAATATTCAAGCCGCAGCGCTTAAAAATACTTACGTATGCCGCATACATCGCCTTATAGTTTATATCAAGCCCGGCATCATCTTTATCAAAACTATAGGCGTCTTTCATAATAAATTCGCAGGCGCGCACCAATCCAAAGCGGGGGCGTATCTCGTCGCGAAACTTCGTCTGTATCTGATATAAGACCACGGGAAGCTGGCGGTATGAAGAGGTATGTGCTTTCACTAAATCCGTGATCACCTCTTCGTGGGTCGGCCCCAGGCATACATGACGGCCGCGGCGGTCAACAAACCGGTACATGACTTCAGCGATATCTTTATCCCTGCCTGATTTCACCCATAGCTCAAGCGGCTGTAAGGCCGGGAGCAAGAGTTCGGCCGCTCCACAGGAATTCATTTCTTCTCGGATAATCCTTTGGATATTATCAAGGACTTTAAGGCCCAAGGGAAGATATGAATACACCCCCGCCATAAGCATCCGCGCGATACCGGCGCGCAGCATCAACTGATGGCTGACAGATTCAGCTTCCTGAGGCGTTTCTTTTAATGTGGGGATAAAAGCCTTTGACCAAAACATAATTCCTTTACTCTATGGGTCTTGCCTGAAAATCTCTTCCGAGAGGTACAGCCCGCGCTTCTTAAATGAATAAAAACATTCCGGGACAATACCTGTTGCCTTCCATCTGCCGCTGACAACACCCGTCACATCGTGTGTCGAATCAATCTCATACTTAAAAATATCTTCCACCACTACCTCTTTATCGCGTAAACCCCGTATTTGAGCGATACGAGTGATCTTTCGTGAGCCGTCATGCAGCTGTTCCTGCTGCACCACCAGGTCAACGGAAGCCGCGATTTGACGATGGATGGCTTCAATACTTACGGCTATTCCCGATGTTAAGATCAAGGTTTCCAGGCGGTAAATAACATCCTGAGGGGAATCCGCGTGCAATACCGCTAAAGACCCCTGATGCCCTGAACACATTGCCTGAAGCATATCCAAGGCTTCAACGCCGCGTATTTCGCCAAGAATGATCCTATCCGGGCGCATACGCAATGAATTCCGGAAAAGGTCCCTGACCGTAATCTCTCCTTTTCCTTCAATATTCGGAACGCGGGTCTCCAGGCGCACCACATGCTCCTGGTTCAAACACAATTCCGATGTATCTTCAATAGTGACGATCCTCTCATCATTGGCAATATACGAAGAAAGCACGTTAAGTGTTGTAGTCTTGCCTGCGCCGGTTGCGCCCGAGAAAATTATATTCACCTTTGCCTTGATACAGGCAACCAGGAAATCAGCCATCCGCTGATCCAAAGTCCCTTTTTGCATAAGATCCTCAACCTTATTGATTTCTTTAAGAAACTTTCTAATAGTCATGACCGGGCCGTCTAAAGCAAGCGGAGGGATAATAATGTTAACACGAGAGCCGTCTTTTAAAGAAACATCCGTAAACGGATATGACTCATCGACCCGGCGCCTGGTCGGCATCAGTATCTTATGCACCAGCGCCATTAATTGATGTTCATCATCAAAGGTAACATTTGCTAATTCAGTCTTTCCGTTACGTTCTATGTATATCTTCTTGGGGCCGTTGATCATAATCTCGGTTATCGAGGGGTCATTGAGCAAACTATCGATCGGCCCAAACCCTACACATTCATCAATGATCTCACCTATGATCCGTAAGCGTTCCGCCGTGGAAATTACCGCATGCTCACGGCTGATAATTTCATCTAATATCTGGATGACTACGCGCTCTAATTCTTTCCCGTCAAGTTTCTCTTTGGAGAATAAACTGGCAAAATCAGAGATCAGTTTTTGACGGATCTTTTCTTTGAATTTCTTAATCATACGCGGATAATAAGGCTTAACCCTTATCTCTTTGAAATTTCTTTTAATAATACTGCAACGCAACTTTCAGGCGAGATCTTCCTAACCGATTTGCCATGCTTAAACAAAAGGCCTTCTTTCTTGCCAAAAGCAATGCCGATATCGGCCTCTTGAGCTTCTCCCGGGCCATTAACCACGCAGCCCATCACGGCAATACGCATTGGCTTATCCATCGCCTTATCTAAAGCCTTTTTGTGCAACGCCCTCTCCAAATCATTGACAATTTTGACGAGGTTAACTTCACACCTGCCGCAGGTCGGGCAACTGATGATCTGCGGCCCGAAATTCCGTAATCCAACAGATTCCAGGATGCATTTTGCAACTTTAATTTCTTCCGCAGGAGCGTCAGTTAAGGATATTCTCATTGTATCACCAATCCCGTCTAATAGCAAAGACGCTGTTGCAATACTAGAGGAGATCATCCCCTGTAAAGGCAAACCCGTTGCCGTCACTCCGATATGAAACGGATAATCGCAAACCCCTGCCATTAAACGGTACGCCTCAAGAGTATCGAGCATGAGAGATGCTTTCAAAGAAACGACAATATCGGAAAACCCCATTTTCTCAATCATCCTGATATACGTAAGCGCGCTCTGCACCATACGCTCAGGGATACGCAGAGAGCGACGATGTATTCGCGGCAGCGAACCGGAATTTAAACCCACCCGGATAGGGATATGAGCAGATTTTGCCGCATAGATAACATCACGCACCTGCTCTTTCTTATAAATATTGCCCGGGTTAAGCCTGATTTTATCGGCGCCATTTTCAATAGCCTCCAGAGCAAGTTTCCAGTTAAAATGGATATCAGCAACCAGGGGGATACTGATCTTTTCCCTGATCTTACGGATCGCCTGAGCATCTACGCTATCCTTTACCGCCACACGAATAATCTCACAACCGACATCCTGTAATGCTTTGATCTGCGTAACCGATGCCTCGATATCAGCGGTCCGGCATTTTACCATCGACTGAATAGCAACAGGATTATTTTTACCTATTGCAACATTCCCGATCTCAACCACCCTGGTTTTACGCCTGATGATCTTCATACCCGTACACCCTTATTGAAAGAACTTTGCTATTCTTTCGCCGAATAACCTGATGATATCATTATACGTGACCACAACCACCAGCGTTATTAATAAAGCAAACCCGGCTTGGGTAACCACCCGTTCCAATTTCTCGCTCACCGGCTTTCCTTTGATCTTTTCGATCAATAATAAGAAAATATGCCCGCCGTCTAATACCGGGATAGGCAGTAAATTAAAAATACATAAACTAATACTGATGGTCGCCATAAAATGGATGATCGCGATAATGCCCAATTGGGCGACTTTTGAAGTTATATAAAACATGCCTAACGGCCCTGTTACTGATTCACGCATCGACATTTGGCCTGTCAGCATCCGCCAGATCGCGTTATAGGTAAGCACCGTTAAATCCCAGGTTTTCTCTAACGCAAACCCGGCAGACTCAAAAAATCCATGCTTGACGATTTCTGTGCTATCCGAAGGCGTAATACCGAGTAAACCGACGGTGTGTTTCTTGCCGAGTAAATCATCGGTTGATTTTTCCTTTATACTAACATCAAACGTATAAGAGCTGCCATGGCGCAAAACAGAAAGCTTGACTTTTGTGTCTGATCTTTTACGCTGCACAATATTCTGGAGATCCTCCCAGAAATGGACAGCTTTACCGTCTATCGCGGTAATGGTATCTCCGGCAGCAATACCGGCATCTTTGGCGCCGAAGCCATCCAAGACACTGCCCACGGTACTGGTAAGCTTCGGATAACCCGCAACAAATATAAACCAGAAACATAAAAATCCCAAAACATAATTCAACAGCGGGCCAAAGAAAATAATCTTGAAACGCCCTCCCGGCGGCTGCGAAAAATATTCATCAGGCTCGCCTTTTCGGTCTTGGAGGTTATCGCCAGCCATCTTGACATACCCGCCTAAGGGTATCGCGCAAATACTATATTCGGTATCTTTGCCTTTGCGGGTAAACAGAGCCGGCCCAAAACCCACGGCAAACTTTTCAACCTTGACCCCTAATTTCTTAGCCGCAATAAAATGCCCGAATTCATGGACGACAATCAGGATACTGATAACTAAAATAAAAACAACCGTTGAAATCATCTTTGTATGACCTTTCTTGCCTCAACCCTCGCCCAGGAATCAACATGCATAATATCATTCAGGGATGGATCGGCAACAGCGCGGTGACGAGATAAAACTTTTTCGATAACCCCAGGTATCCCGGTAAACGTTAAATTTCCTTTTAAGAATTCTTCAACACAGACTTCATTCGCAGCATTCAAGGCGCACGGGCAGATGCCGCCTTCACGCGCGGCCTGATACGCCAAAGCCAAACAGGCAAATTTCTTTACATCAGGTGCGGTAAAATTCAAGCTCTTTATTTTTACAAAATCTAACCCCCGCAGGGAAGTCTTCAGGCGCTCTGGATATGAAAGGGCGTATTGTATCGGGATACGCATGTCGGTAACTGAAAGCTGCGCCATCACCACCCCATCAATAAATTCAACCATCGAATGAATGATCGATTCCGGATGAACCACGACCTCAACCTCCTCAGCCTTAAGGCCAAACAAGCTCATAGCCTCCAAGACCTCCAGGCCCTTATTCATTAATGTCGCGGAATCAACGGAAATCTTCTTGCCCATTTTCCAACGCGGATGGGACAATGCCTGCGAAACTGAAATATTCTTTAATTGCTTCCCGGTAAAATCCCGGAACGGGCCGCCTGAAGCAGTAAGCAAAATCCGCCGAAGCGCCCGGCGTTCTTGCCCTTCCAAACATTGCCAAATCGCCGATTGTTCGCTATCAATAGGGATGATCGCGGCATTATTCTTTCGTGCCCGGCGCATAATCAACGGCCCAGCCATGACCAGCGCCTCTTTATTCGCCAATGCTATTTTCTTATGATTATCAAGAGCGCTTAATATTGGGAGGAGCGCCTCTGAACCGCTCACCGCCATGACCACCGCATCGACGCGTTTATCTTTACAGATCTCTGTTAAACCTGCCGTGCCGATAAGAAGCCGGGGCTTACGGCCAATCTGAGCATTAAGCGCAACCCCTGCTGCTTCATCAGTAACACAAATTATTTCCGGAGAAAACTCCTTTATCTGACAACGTAAAAGTTCAATATTAGCATGAGCGCTTAATGCGACCGCGCGAAAACGCTGAGGATGCTGCCGGATTACCGCCAACGCGTTCTGCCCAATTGAGCCGGTTGAGCCTAAAAGCGCGATTCGTTTCATAGAGTCGTTATGGTAACGTAATACTTAAATAAAAATAAAAAACCGGCGCGGTAAAAAGCAAGCTGTCGATTAAATCCAGGACTCCTCCTATACCCGGGATTATATTCGAGGAATCCTTGACCTGGCAATCACGCTTCATTAATGATTCTGAAAGATCCCCCACCTGCCCCAGTGCCCCTAAGAATGCGCCGAGAAAAACAAGGTGCCCATAAGAAAACGGCAGGAATACTTTTGAAGCAAGCGCAGCGCCGATACTGAAAACCAACCCTCCGATAGCCCCCTCAACAGATTTCTTAGGGCTGATGCGCGGAATAAGTGGAGAGCGGCCAAAACGGCTGCCTACTAAAAAAGCCCCGATATCTCCAAGCTTGGTAATAATAATAAGCCCCGCCAAAAGCAATAACCCGTTTGGCAAATACCTGATTTTAACGAAAAAACTGCCGAACCAGGCCACGTAGAGTATCCCGAAGATCGTCATGGAAATATCAACGATGGTACCGGAATGTTGCCGGCGCTTGAGTTGCATAATGATCAGGAATAATAACGCTATAACAATAAAAAAGAGCTCCCAGGTTTTGGTCGGCTCAAACCGAAACGCGATCGATAACGGGATGATCGCTCCTATGCCCATACCAAAATATTTATAAATACGCATGCCCTTGTTTTCCAGCATCGTGAAAAACTCATAAAGCCCGACAAGGATAACTACGGTCGCCATGAGGCCGCAGAGCCAATCGACCATCAAGGTCATCGCCACAACAGCGATCACTATAATTGAGCTTACTGTCCTTTTAACAACCATGTTCTTTTCTCACTATTGTAATAAAACGGGATAGAAACTAAAATGAGCGGTTATTTCTTTTTAGCGCCAATGGTGCCAAACCGGCGATGGCGTTTCTGATACTCCTCGATCGCCTCAATTAAATCTTTTTTCCGGAAATCAGGCCAATATTTCTTAATAAAATACAGCTCGGCATACGAAAGCTGCCAGAGGAGAAAATTACTCAGCCGCATCTCGCCACTGGTACGGATAAGAAGATCCGGATCAGGCAAACCCGCAGTATAGAGATATCCCTGAAATTTCTCTTCATTGATCGCATCTATATCCAATGCCCCTTGTTTAACATCAAGAGCGATACTCTTAACAGCATCAATAATTTCACCCCGGGCGCCATAGTTAACCGCCAACGCCAGGATAAGCCCCCCATTATTCTGCGTCTTACGCTGCGCTTCTTTAATCTTAGACTGCAAGTACCCCGGGAAGGGATCGTCTTTACCGATAAGCTTAAACCGTATATTATACTGAGTCAACTCATCGATCTGACGGTCAAGGAAACGATCAAACGCCCGCATGAGCATATTGATTTCCTGCTTGGGCCGTAGCCAATTCTCCGTTGAAAAAGCAAAGAGGGTCACTACTTCAACCTGCAGTTCTGAGGCGGCAATTAAAATCTCTTTGACCCGGTCAATACCGATACGATGGCCGGCGGTCCGCGGTAAACCGCGCTCTTTTGCCCAGCGCCCATTACCATCCATGATAATCGCTATATGCCGTGGGATATTATTTTTATCTACCATACTACATCACTAAACAAAGTGCAAAAGCCCTTATGGATGCGCTGACTTTAACTTCGATTCTTTATAGAACGCTGGCGCGGGATTCTACTGATGAACGCGGTAATCGATATCGGAGAACAAATTATCTTTTGACTCAACATCCGATAACCACTCTTCATCAATAGAGTTTGATTTTATATCCTCATAAAGACGGCTAAACCGTAAGAGATGATCTTTGGTGCGACGCACCGCGTAACTGGTGTGAGTTCCCGTACCCATAATAAATGCCCAATCTGAGCTTTGAGCAAGCAATAATTCTCGTAATGCCTGGTTCAATGCCCGCTTGGTAATCCCAAAAACATTCGGGTAACTGCGAGATAACTCAGACATCCGCTCTGAAGCGGCGTTCATATGCCGGTAAAGCCAATCATTAGGCCCCTGCAGCCACATTTCACTATACCCTTTCCAGCCCCAGCTGGACATCGAAGGCGTTATAACCTGATTGCGGGGATGTTCCGCCAGGTATTCTGACGGAGTAATTAATTTTATCGTCTTCTGATCGCAGGCAATCTTACGAATAAGGAAATCCAACCACATCGGGCCTTCATACCACCAATGGCCATATAACTCCGCGTCATACGGAGAAACAATGATCGGTTTTTTTTGTATAAAATCATTCAAGTATTCAACCTGCTTCTGCCGGTTAAACATAAAATTACCGGCATGCTCGGCGGCCCTATCAGCTGCCCATTGCGGCATATACGGCTCTTTGAGCATTGAAGTCCCGGTAATACGGTAATATTTTATCCCGGTATTGATACGCACACCATCAGGAGAAATATACGGTTTGATATAATCATACTCCAAATCAAAGCCGATATCGCGGTAAAACTCCCGGTAATTATAATCACCCGGATATCCTTCAACAGACGACCAGACTTGCTTAGAAGATTCCAGGTCCCTGGCAAAACAGGCAACCCCGGTATTCTTACAATAAACCGGAGCAAAAACCCCATACTTAGGGCGTGGCGTGCCATGCAAAACGCCGTGTGAATCAGTAAAAAAATACTTTATCCCTGACTCCTTTAAGATCTCGTCATGACCGGGTTGATACCCGCACTCCGGTAACCATATACCGCGCGGTTTCCTGCCAAAGACACTTTCGTAATGGCTGACCGCAACCCTGACTTGCGCCTTAACAGAATCCCGGCAGGCATCCATTAATGGAAAATATCCATGCGTAGCACCGCAGGTAATAATTTCCAATTTTCCCAAATCCTGTAAATTCTTAAACGCGGTCACAATATTACGTTTATACCGCTCAAAGGTATCGCGCGCCCGGCAGAAATTATTCAAATACATGATCGCCAGATTCTGAAACTGCTGCTGCCAGGCAGTCCGTTCGATTTCTTTATGAGAGAGTTCGATCAACTTATTAATATGCTTCAAGTACCGCTCCTGAAGGAGCGGATCGCTAAGCATCGAAATAAGCGTCGGAGTAAGCGACATGGTAACCCTGAAATCTATCTTATCCTCAACCAGTTTTTCGAAAACCCATAGTAACGGCAGGTACGTTTCAGTAATTGCTTCATACAGCCAGTCTTCTTCCAGAAAATCATCATGCTCAGGGTGCCTGACAAACGGTAAATGGCTATGCAACACTAAACAAAGGTATCCTTTATGCATTTTTTTGGATAATCAGCTATTTGCGCCTTTCGAGCCATTCATGGCTTTTGAGACACAACTAACCAATCATTTGGTTTCTCTGGTTACTATGGGAGTAATATTGCGTTCTTCTTCGTTATCGCTTGATATGGCCTTAACAGGGATCACCTGCTTGCCATCAGGAAGGCCGTAG
>JBAZTA010000002.1:0-543165 GCA_041662125.1 Candidatus Omnitrophota bacterium
GCCACAGTTTATGGGATTTCAGGATGTGGCCGCGGATGAGCAACTACGAGAATCAGCCGCTTGCGCCATCAGAAGAAGGAGACCAGCAGAAGTTAAGTTATAACGCCATGTCGAAGTACACGGATAAGGCGCGCGTTAAATCATTCCTGACGCAGGAATTGCCTGAAGCTGTGAAACAGGCGCGTGAGAGTAGCAGCCCGATCGAGAACATGAAAGCAAACATCTTGCGGGAATTAGGCTGTTTAGTCGGGGCAAGAAGCTCGAGTTCGCCGGTACATGTTATAGGTAAGTCGATTCAAACGGTCATGCAAGACAGCAGTTTTCAGGCGGCAGGAGAACTGAGAGAATATTTAAACAATGTTGGCATCGCTCAAGTATTAGTTGATGGTGAAGCTAAAGAAAAGGTGGAAGCAAGTATTTACGTCCGGGAACATCTGAAGAATATCGCGTCAAAGATCTCTTTGAGTAATCCCGGGACAATGTATTTCAACGCCTTTGAAGCTGCTGTGATAAGAGAGCAGGGATTATCCACATATTTGGCCTCACAAGAAGACGGCAGGAAGATACTTATTCTAACGGGAAGAGAGCAATATAAGAAGATCTTCGCAAAACTTGCCGATACAAAGATAGCGATCATTAGTACTGAAGGCTTTGAATTCCACTATGGCGGCGTGGGGACATATATACAGACTCTTGTTCCCTATTTAAGCGAATATGGCCAGGTTTTGGTATTAGGATGGTCAGCTGATGAGAAATATTGGGGCCGTGAATTAACTTTAGGAGAATACCTGGTAGAAAAAGGCAAACTTCCTGAATCAGCAAAAGCAGAGCTTTCTCAGATCCGTCTGTATTTCGCGCCGAAAACAAAGGTGAGCGGCTATGAAACTGTCCCGCAGGCATTAGCATTATCGGAACAAATGGTCAGGTATTTATCAGAAGCGCATCCTGATGTTGATCTGGTGTATATCCAGGTCTGGTATAACGGCGGGGTGGTCCCCTTATTAAAGAAATTATTGCCGAAGGCGGCGATAGCAATCATGTTCCATAGTATCCAGCCGGGTAAGTATTGGAAAGCCGGTGATTTTAGCTCCGGGTATGGCAGGGAATTCGGTATTTATGGACAATGGCAGGCTAATAAATTTGAGTCAATGTACGCGCTGCTCTCTGACCGGATCGTCGCCATGACCGAAGGTAACGGGGCTGAAGCGATTCAGTTTTACAAAGAGGGCAGCGTTAAGATAAACGCGGATCACTTCTCCTGGCTGGCAGGAAAAGAAGCAGAAGGATTGATTGAAGAATTAGTGGCTCAAGGTTATATTAAGCCAGAATTCAATGAAGAAGGAAAGTTTGTCAGAGGTTTATTGACTGAAAAGTTTGAAGCAGTCCGCCGGGCATATGCTCAATGGTATCAAGGATTATTCGAAGAACTTGCCGCCGCTGGATACGCCTATAGCCCTGAATACGCCAGGGAATACGGAATTTGGTTAATAACACCTAAGGCAAAAGAGGATTATGAAGGGTTTAGGGTAATAAAGCAGGCTTTTGAAGCAGCATATCCTGCGCCGGCATTAGGCTTAAGCCCGAAATATGCGGCATATGAAGAAGGGGTTTTACTGTTAAATGATTATCCCCGTTCAGCCGACTTAGATAAGAAAATGACGACTGTCTATCATGGAATTCCCGCTGAGGCACAGGATATTCCAGAATTAAACAGGGAGAGATCGTTTGAAGTATTAAACGCCTATCTTGAAAAACACCTTGCATCGAATCAAAATAAGTTCGAAGGGTTAAAAGAAAAACTTATTGAAGCTAAAGAAGGAAAACGTAAACTTATTAGCTATGTTGGTAGATTATCCGGGCAAAAAGGGTTGCAAGTATTATTCGACTCACTGAGTTTCTTGGACCAGGGCAAATACCTGTTGGTCTTAGTGGCAAGTAATCCGGATAGTGAAGAGATGAAAGTTTTGGCTGAGAAGGAAATACCTCGTCATCCCAATATTCTCTGGATCAATGAGCATGTGAAGGTCTTAAGCGATGTTGAATCGATACGGACCGTATCGGATGTAGGGCTGGTGCCTTCTACGAATGAGCCGTTTGGCTTAGTCATCCTTGAGTTTTTTAGATCGCGCGTGCCGGTTGTTGCCTTGAAGAATTCAGGGGGGCCGGATTCATTGATGAAAGATATTCGTAACTATCCCTTATCAGAAGCAAACGGCGTTTTGGCGGATGACCAGACGCCGAAAGCCTTGGCCGAAGGGATTACGCGGCTCTTAGCTTTGTCGACGCAGGAGATAGCAGTATTAAAACAGGCTGCATTCAATGATTTTATACAACATTACACCTTAAGAATACATACCGTTCCCAATACGTATACTTTGTTTGAAGATTTAATCCTTCAGAAACAAGGCTCAAGCCCTCTTGACCATACCAAAATTACTTTTGCGCAGTTGCAGGAAGAACTGTTACGGGGAGAAAAAGGCTATTACACTACTGCCGATGTTATTCCTTTTGAAACAAATGTAACTAATCAGAAGTTCTGCGTTGAATTTGCGCGCAAGCTGCACGAATATTGGCACTTGATGGGGGCTCCTGCGCCATTTACTATTGTAGAAATGGGAGCAGGGACAGGTGTTCTTATGGAGAATCTTTTTAAATCCTTCAGAAATTATCCTGAGTTTTATAAGGCGCTTACCTATATTATTGTTGAGTTTGGCCCGGAATTGATCAAGAAGATCGAAGAGAGGGTTAGCCGGAATATTGCTTTACAGGAGAAAACACGGATTATTCATGCTTCTGCCATGGACTTGCCTTTTAAGAATGATTCGATCACCGGCATGTTTATTTCTAATGAATTGCCTGATACCTTCCCGGTGCATAGGGTTATAACCAGAAATGGCGAATTAAAAGAGATTTACGCTGATTATACTTCCGGGACTTATCGAAAAGTAGAAGATATTCCTTCGCGCCAGGAGATCGTGGATTATTTTGACGGCCGTCTGCCCCCAGAAGGAAGCGAGTTCGCGGTCAACCTTTTAATGCAGGAATGGAATAAAGGCATATATAGTGTCTTGAAGAAAGGGTTTGTCATCACAGTAGATTACGGAGAAATAGTCAGGGATCTCTTATACCAGCCTTCCGGAGTTGCAAGCGTGTATCGGTATTCATTGAGCGCTTCGATCGATTCGATTTTAGCCGGCATGAATACAGGAACCGCTCTCGATATTACTTCGTACGTTGATTTCACGGCAATAAAAGCTTATGGTGAAGGAATAGGTTTTAATACCGAA
Source organism: Candidatus Omnitrophota bacterium (assembly GCA_041662125.1). Classification (GTDB taxonomy): domain Bacteria; phylum Omnitrophota; class Gorgyraeia; order Gygaellales; family Profunditerraquicolaceae; genus JBAZTA01. The sequence continues at coordinate 3,288 of JBAZTA010000002.1, forward strand.
GCGATAAGTTTAGCCCATAGTTGGCTTGAGGTTAATGACCTCTTGGTATATTCATGCGTGTTAGTGCAATCAAAAGGTGTGCGAGCTGGTTCACCTGTCGAGCGTAATACCGGAGCTGATATAACGCTTTTTGACGGGAAAGTTCAAAGGAACTATCAGCTTTTGGATAAGAAGTGGCATGCTGCAGGTACCTTGTGGTTAGCGCAGGAAACTGGAAAATTCGGCACGCAGCTTATTTTAGAAACAGCCAATCCTCCTGCTCAGATAGAGTATAACGATGATTTTATGGGAAGAATGATCTTTTCTTTGAGCTTCTTTGATCAGCAGGAAAAGCTTGCGGTATACAGCGATTATAAATTTTTTGAAGACGTGGAAGCTGAAAGGATCAGTAAAGAAGGTATCGGCCTGGTATTACGGAATATCGGCTATAAGGGGTTAGTGCAAGTTTTGGGTGATCCTGATACCGCTATCTTAAATTCTCCTTTTAACGTTAGCTCTGTAACCAGGAATTATAAATGGGCGCAAGATGCGTATTTCCCCAATTCTCCTGAAAAAGTCATCCCCTATGGCCATTATGTTTTGGTTATTTTCCCCAGCGCCCGGATCAAATTTACTCCGACCATAAGGACCGGCACGGTATCCGATCCTTATTTTGTTGACCTAGACACTCAGGAATATTATACTTCTGACCCGATCTCTTATCAGGACAGCCTGTTGATCAAAAATAAAGAAGAATATTACCTCTTAGTGAAACAAAACGTAACTTCAAGAAAAGAGGCATTAGCTGTTTTAGGCAGGCTTGAAGCCGAACAGCGCTTATGGGAAGAAGAAGTATTGGAAGAATCGAAGGGGATTCTCGCCCACTATGGCGTTTCCACTGATAAATCGCGCGGCAGTTCGCCGGTTGTCGACGATGAGCGTGGAGAAAAGATACACACAGGCGCAAATACGATTTTAGCAGGCATAAAAGATGGTGCGTTCTCGAGGGTTACCTATGGAAAAGGCATATTCTCACCGTCGAGTTATCCACAGCGTATTGCACAGCTTCATAAAGCCGCCCGGAGCGCTTCTTCCATTAAGAAAACTTTTGTTTTTGCCGCTTTTGAAATGGCGCCATTCTTAAAAGTCGGGGGTTTAGCTGACGCGGTCAATGGCCTCAGCAAAGCTGTCGCAGCGCAGGGCAATGAAGTACACGTGTTTATTCCTCTTGATGAAAGAATAAGGCTCAATGAATTTAATATCCGGCCCGCGGGTATGGATTTAGACGGTTCAAAGCTTTATCTTACTCAGGTCGACAATGTAAAAGTTTATTTCGTAGAAAATAAGCAGTATCCGGTTATTTATGGGTTGGAAGAGATCTATAATTTGAATATGTCTGTGTCATTCTCGCAGGCAGTATTAGGCGCGCTCAAGGCGCTTGGTATTCAGCCGGATGTCATTTACGCCAATGATTGGCAAACGGCCCTGATCCCGGTGTATTTAAAAACTAAATTTAGAAATGATTTTCCTGAAGCCCTTTCTATCATGATGGCGCATAATACCGGATATGGTTATCAGGGCGATTACGCGGCAACCGAATTTTATCGTACCGGATTAGAGAGTAGTCTGTTTGTCCCGGGATGCTTGGAATTCTTCGGCAGGATGAATATCCTTAAAGCTGGCCTGCTTTACGCTAACAAAGTGATCACGGTAAGCCCTGGTTACGCCGAAGAGATCCAAACTCCTGAGTTTGGGGCAGGTCTTGAAGGGATATTCGCGCATTTAGCTTCCCAGAAACGATTATTTGGAATTCTTAATGGTATCGATTACTCACTTTGGGATCCCTCTATCGACCAGTGCCTGGTTTATAATTACGATGTAGCTTCTCTTGCACGGAAATATTTAAATAAAACAGCTTTGCAGCAAGAGATGTCTTTAACCATTGATCCGGAAGCCGCGATGGGTGTTATTGTCAGTAGGCTCACCGAACAAAAAGGCATAAAATTAGTCGTAGAGGCCGCTGACAGATTGGTAAATTCTTTAGGCATGCAGCTGGTGGTATTAGGAGATGGCAGGGATGCGTCGTTACAATATCAGCTTACCTCACTAGCAAAGAAATATCCTCATGCTGTCAGTGTGAATATCCGTATGGATGAACCGTTGTCCAGAAGGTTGTATGCCGCCGGCACTTTATTGATCATGCCTTCGCAATGGGAACCTTGCGGCTTAGCGGAGATGATCGCTCAGCGATACGGAACTTTACCTGTGGTCAGGGCAGTAGGCGGCTTAAAGAACGCGGTGTTAGATGGAGCTGTTAATATCGAGAGGGGCAATGGTTTTGTATTCAATGAATTTAACAGTGACGCCCTTTTTGCGGCGCTTGAGTCGGAAGTCAGCATGTATCGGCAAGACAGGAAGTCTTTTGACCGTTTAATTATGAACGCGATGTTGACGGATAATTCCTGGGCAAACCGCGTGCATCAACATCTTGCGGTTTGCGGGGCGGCTTCACCTATAAGTGAACAATTTGATCCCGGCGCCTTGATAGCAACGCGTAGTGAGACGCGGTCGAGCAGTCCTGTGGGAGGAAATGGGGAAGAGAGCGCGCATTACGGTATCAATAAGCAGAAGGAATTGGTAGCGAGGGCGTTAGACAGGAGTATCGCGTTAAAGGAGCGGTATTACGATGTGGTATTTTTAGTGGTTGATGAATATTCGTATCCAGAGACGCAACAATTAGTGCAAGAGATGCGAGGTAAGGTGATTCCTGAGGATGCAGTGATCAAGATCGTAGTGCAGCCGACAGAAGGACGGTATAAGATCGGGGGGAACTGGTCGGCGATCGTGAATATCGTATTACACGATTTATACGAGAATCACCCGTACGCAGAGGACTACTGGCAGCATATTGAGAGCGGAGTATGGTCGAACATAGCGGCAATCTTAAGCGCAGGGACAGGGAAGCGTAACTATCCGTTAACACCAGCGGGGTACGCGGACAAAGGGAAACAACCTGCGCCGAACGGCAGGCCGTATTTAGAGCAACAGTTCAAGCAGATCATGCAGTACTTTGAGGGTGGGAGGAAAGGGTTATTGATCTCATCGAATGACGGGATCAAAGCGGTGTCGAGGGAAGTGGAGTTGGGTGATGGGCAGGGGATCCAGTTTATTGGATCGGCATTGGATATTCATAACGATGAATTGAACAAGTATGGGACAGCGAAGGTAGCAGAGGTTGGAGATACCTATGGGAAAAAGCTGTTAGGGTTTGTGGAAAAAGCGCCTTTTGAAGGAAGGTTGCAGAAGTTCTGGCCAGAAGCATTGCCTGAGGGGTTACGAGAGATCAGTAAAGATGACCCTGAGAAGGAAGCAAAAGAAAAGGAATTGAAGAAGGTAGCCGAAGAGATCCGGGCAGTGCTTGAGGCAGATATAGTGGCCGGGCGGGTAAAAGAAGTGATGCAGATACCGACGAACTGGGCGGATTATTTTATCAGGATCGAGGCATTAGAGGAGATACGTACTCAGTATAAGGAAGTTACGGGAGTAAAAGGGCCACGGTACATCCATTTAGTGTGTGGGTTGGATACAGCAGTGGATTTGTTTGCAGCGGCGACAACTGAGAAAGAAGAATACGTTACAAATACCTATGATAAGAAGAAAGGGAAATGGCTAAAAGAAAACATAGAGCAGATCTGGGAGATCTCGCAAAGGTTGATGAATAAGTTTGGGCTGGGGTTTGTGAACACGGGAGCAAAGGCGATATTCGCTGATACGGGAGCGAATACGACGTATTTAGAGAAATGCCAGCAGTTGGTAAAAGGAGATGCGAATGCAGAAGCATTGCGGGCGTTGTTGGATGTTCCTGCTCCTGCGGCAGAGGGCAGGTTCAAAGGAAGTATCATCGATGAACGGGCGTATATAGGAGACGGGGTAGAAGTAGAAGCAGGAGTAGTGGTGATGGGGCCGAGTGTGATCAAGAGCGGAAAGTTGATGAAGGGGTCGGTAGTGATCCATTCATACGCTGATGAGTTATACGCGGAAGGCGGGTCATTGACGTATGTGTTAAATTCGCATAATGAGAAGGTGTATGTGGCCAAAGGGAACATGGCAACGGATGTGTTTATCAAGAGGGAATGTTACTTAGATATGGCGCATAAGGTTGGGGATGCGCAGACGTATAACATGATCACGACGGAACGGGATTATAAGAGACGCAGAGTGTTAGGCAGGATGTGGCTGGAAGGGGAAGAGGCGAGATTGCCGTTTGATCATTTGACGGGTCAGATGGTTCAAGGAGGCAAGACGATATTATTGAGCGGGAGTATCAGGGTTAATGTTCCGTTAGATATAGATTCCAATGGTGAGTTGAATGTGTACCGGTTGAAGATGATTAAGGCAGGGGAAGATAGCGGAGTGTTTGGTAAGGTATTTACAGTAGGCGGGAAGGTTAAGGACAGGAGTTTGTTGCGTGGGTATGATGTATTGATGGATCGGCGGGGAGAGTTTGAAGAAGTGTTGAATAAGGTCAAAGAAGTGAAGGTGAATAAAGAAGGTAATTATGTGATAGAAGATATAGAGCTGGAAAATGGGGACATGGTGCAGGTGGGAGTGGATACGAAGGTGAGGAAGACCAGCCACAGTTTATGGGATTTCAGGATGTGGCCGCGGATGAGCAACTACGAGAATCAGCCGCTTGCGCCATCAGAAGAAGGAGACCAGCAGAAGTTAAGTTATAACGCCATGTCGAAGTACACGGATAAAGCGCGTGTTAAATCATTCCTGACGCAGGAGTTACCTGAAGCTGTTAAGCAAGCGCGTGAGAGCAGCAGCCCGGTTAAAGAAACGTCGCCAGTCACTAGTCGCCAGTCCCAGGTCTCAGGTCGCATGTTGCAGGATTTTGGGTGTTTGGTGGAAGCAAGAAGCTCGACTTCACCCTTACGTGCTATAGATCAGGTTTTAAATAGTGAAAATAGAGTGTTTGGAAAGAGCATGATCCAATCGGTTATGCCTCGCGCTCCCCCGGTTAAAAATCCATCCGCTATTTCTTTAGAAGCGATTGGTAGAACGTTAAACCATTCAAGCAGCGCGGTAACAACTCCTGCTGTTAAAGATACGAGTAAATTCTTAAGAATTACTAATCGCTTAATCTTAGAGGAAGCATATCAAAGAATATGGCAGGCTACTGAAGAAATGGTTAAAAGAAGGAGTGTCCCCTTACCGATAGAAAACATCCCATATTATTCAGCAGGACTTATGATAACTAAACCAGTTTTTAGCGAACAATTGATCAGCAATGTTGACACTATAAATAAGCATTTGCAAGGAATTTGCTCTATATTGCAGATTGTCCCGTCAAACTTATTACATACTACTATTTTTCAGGATTTGCCATTTAAAAAGAGAAATGGAATTTATTCTATCAGTGATGAGGTGGTACATATTATCAGTAATATTCTACGAGATACCGGAATAATCAAGATTAATTATAAAGGCATAACTTTAGCTCCAGATGGAGCTATTTTTGCACAAGGACATGTTACAGATAGCAATCTTTTTAAATTAAAAGAAAGATTAGCTAAGGCATTCGTAGATCCGAGAAGAGGAACACCTCTGGTGCATATTTCTATGGCAAGAATAGTTAAAGATATACGTGTAGAGGAATTTAAAAGACTGTTCGAAGCAATAGCCAATTTACGCGAGATGCCTCTAGGTGAAGTGGAGGTAACTGAAGTACGGATTACAAGTACTAAAGACAGATTTGGTTTGGAGAGGGATAAAGAATATAGAATAAAAAAATTAGAAGCTAGCAGTTCAATCTGTATTGATAATGCAATAAACCAGCTCCTTGTTTTAAGAAAGATTAATGTGACGAGTATCCATCCCGATGCATTGAAGGTAATTGAACAAGAAGCGAAGGCATTATATACAAATAACATAGAGTGGGTGATTAAAAGTATTCTAGGGAAAAACTCACAAGATCAAGTCACTGATGCGGAGATAAAGCTTTTACTGGAAAACGCAGAGATTGAGTTAGCCGTTATGCTTTATTCGCCTGTCCTCCGGCCGGATAATTTACTTCATCCCAATACATTGAAGAAAGATATTCCCGTTAAAGGAGGGATACGTATTTTATCGCCCGTGATTGCTGAAGCAGTGATTGCTGAAATTGTAAAAGAACTAGAAGTAACATTCTCTTTAAGCAAACTCTTAAACGAGTATAGAAGTAACAATAAAAGATTGTCAGTGGTAGGTAAGTATACTGGTGGCTTAATAACAGGGTTGCTTCTTGCACAGAAGCTCAACTTGCCTTTCGATACACTTACTAAGCGACCTTTTAACTTTGAAACTTGTAATTTAGTGGTCACTAAGGTCGAAGAGCCCCACCTTCCAATTGATAGTCCAGAATACTATTCTCATATGGTAGTTTATCCTGGCACAGGCGCTATAGTCGTAGATGATGAAATGACTAAAGGTAATGTCATTGTTAATACAAATAGAGCTTTGGATGCGCTTGGAGTTAAGGTTGAGGCGAATGTGATAGTTCTGCAATCTACGGTGGAATCCGGAGTAAGGTTACGGGAGGAAGGATTAGACTATTACGTAATGGGGAGTATGGATTATGACCAAAAAGCAAACTTAGAAAGGCCAATGTTCCTGCCACTTAAGAAAATCAAAATAAATAGTAATCAGCAATTATTTTTCGGAGAATTCAATGCACATAGAGATATCCCATTAGTTGCATATGCCTTAAAAGAGCAATGTGGCAAGAAACACTATTTCGTCGATCATCCGCTTAGGGGTATGACCATGGCATTGGATGCAGATTTCTATGCTTGCTTCGCACAAATGATAAACGAAGAAATAGGTAAAATTGTCGGGAATATAGGTGCAGCAAGAAAGAGATATTATGAAAAAGGAAACAGTTTGTATATACTTGGACTAACGCCATCAGGGTTATATCCTGCATTGGCTGCTTCAATGGTTTCTCGGATTCCTCTCATAGGAGTAACGAATCAATCAGAACCCAGGGGATATCCAGGAGAAGTGATTACCTATATTACTTTAGGTGGTTCTGAATATTCTATTTACAATCTTATTAAAGATGACGGTGTAATATTAGTTACAGGAGAGGTTATTAATGGAGAAGAACAGCTAAGAGTTATAAAAGCGTTGAAAGATAAGCAAATAGATGTATTAGGAGTAGTCTCTGCCATTGAAAATGCTAATTATAATGGGCAGGAGTGTATAGAAAAAATTACTGGAGTGCATTCAAATTCTTTCTATCATTATTCCTACGATGAAAAAATATACTCAATAAATTTCTCTGACAAAGTTTGGAGTGCTTTGAAATATGCTGTTAAAGAAATAGAAAGGCAAATAAAAATTCTTAATCCAGAAGCAGGGATACTAAAAATACAAGTAATGCCATGTTCTTTAACTAGAGGGTTAATGCTTTATGGCAGTGATATTGATCACATGTATATATATATCAATGGGTTGAGTCAGGTCCAATTAGCAAAGCTAAATACTTTATTTTCTGGTTTATTAAGAATAGAAGGCTTAAATCTTGCAGATACTAATGAGAGCGCCCCCGTATTATTATCAACGGAAAATTTAGAGGCTTACGAAGCTAAATATGAATTAAATGATATTCCGCAAATAGTTATCTATAGAAACGGTAAGTTTAGAGATATTTTGGAACTGGCCGAAGAAAGCAATGTTATGGAGTCAATGCGATTTTTTGAAAGAAACGCTGCACGAGTAAAGCTGCTTTTATTATTAAATGAACTGGATCCTTTATTGGGGAAGGCTTTTCTTAGATTTAGTTCAGTTAATAAGTATCAGCAAGATCTGGCGAGCTTTATGGATAATGCGCATCAGTATATATTGTCAGAACCTGCCAAACAACTTGTGATTACCTTGGATGGCCTGTATAGAAGAAAACAGTGGCAATATAAGATTAATCATGAAGAAAGCGAAGTTTTGGGAGAGGTTTTGAATGAGTTAACCGAATTCGGTTTAGTAAGAATATATCATAATGCAATTATTCCTTTATGGAGATTGCATGGGATAAGATGGACAAAGCGTTTCTGGGAGCGTCAGATTAAAATTTCTAGCGATGAAGTCAATATTGAGGAAATATTAAACAAGGTGCAAGAAAAAAATGTGCTCTTTTTATCAGATATAAGTGACGATGATCTTATTAAATTATTCCGTTCTGATGAGCCGCTTAAGGTAGAGCAAGCTATAAATGAAATTGGTCACCGCGATAACTTAGTTTCTCAGCTAGCCGAAGAGCTTATCGATAAGCTAATGTATCCTTCTGTGTTCGTGATAGCCGCTGCAATCAATGTGATTAAAAACCACGGGATAGTATTCCTACCCAAACTAAATAAACAGCTTTTTGAGGTAACAAAATCTGGAAAGTTAAATGATATCTTTGGTCCTATGCAAGGGAAGGCACATTTAATTATCAATATACTATTTGATTTAGCTGTTGAAAATGTTGGGTTAACCGACCAAGTGGTTAGTTTTATATATGAAGATGTATTATCAGAAATTGAGAGGTTTTCAATTCCTCATATTTTGCCGGTTGCCCTTATGCAAGAGATTAGTATTCATTTAGGCAATATATTTAATAGTATATCTAATATTCAATTGAAAGAGAACGTCTACAGATTGCTTGTTAGGGCACGAGAAAGTAACGTGGCACGTACAAAAATGGTTGCTTCCGAAGCATTGGCTAAGGTAAAAAATAAGTCCCCTATTGCGGTAAATCATAATGTCGAGATAAGCATAGATGTGAATTCAACCGAAGACGAAAGAGCATTAATTTTTAATGAATTGGAGAATAGAAGAAAAGCGGGTCAGTCTATTGAAATGATTATCGCTGACTACGATGAAACCTTAATTAGATACATCCCTGGGGAAAACCGAACTCTCAAGCCTCAAGTATGTTTCTGGCTTAATTGGCTTATGAATAATGGCAGGCGTTTGATAATTGCAACTGGCTCTACCTACGAGAGATTCTTTAATACCGCTTTAGATGAAAGGCTACCGATTCCTTTGATAAACTTAAAAGAACTGCATGTGTTCACAGAAAACTGTAAATTTTATAATAATAGGGTGACTAAATTTGAAATTATCCCTAGAAAACTGAAAGAACATATTGCCGGTATGCTTAATGTTGAAGGATGGTATGAGTTAGACGATAAAAAACGTCCAGGAATTCGATTTGTAAAAGCAAATTTAAATAGATCTGAAACAATGACAGTGGCTAGAAGGCTGAACAACGAACTTTTACGTTTAGGTTATAATTATGAAGTTATTGTTAATCGTTTAAGCGGACTGGGTGATCTGTGGGCAATAGGTATCTATACAATTACAAAATCAATCATATTTGACCCTGCATTTTCATTAGGTATTAATAGCAACAAATCAATGCTTATATTTGACGATGCAGGAGAATTTGGGGTTGATAGATCTTTAAGTGTGCATGCAAATGGCGCAATAATGGTGAATGTAGGAGAAGAAATAGCCACACCTATAGGGATGTATCAACTAAAAACCAAGAATGAAGATGGGGCAATTTTAGCAATAGAGGCTTTGGTTGCCGCTACTATGAAAGAAATGTATGGAAGAAATTTGAATAATTTATTTCAAGAGTTAAGAATGAGATTGATTCAAACCAAGATATTCGAGAACTCCGAAGTGGATTTGATTCTTCGACCTGTCAAAGCATTAACTTTAAAATGGTCATCATCAGCAATAACTATTACCGGGCACACTGGTGACATCGGAACTGAGCTGGCACGATTTATCCTTAACAGAAATTTACCAATACGAGTGCTCGTAAGAGAAGAATCTATCCAAAAATCCCTCATGCGATTCAAAGAAGACGCGGAACTTATAAGGTATTATATCGGCGATTTATTATCTTTCTCGACAATAAGAGAGATGGTGTCTTCTACTACTAAAGTATTTTACCATCTTGGCGCAATGGTGAGTCAAGAATTTAGTTCTGAACAAAAAGCGTTAGTGTTAGCAATAAATGGTTTCGCAACAGGGTTGATTGTGAAGGCAATAAAAGATTCTAATAGAGATATTAAATTAATTTATGCATCTAGTCAAAGAGTCTATCAGCTCTATAACCGGAAAGATGTAGTGGGTTTCATCCAGATTGCATACGATATGTTTAATAAAGAAATAGGATGTTTTTTTGATCCCTTAAATGCCGAAGTTAAAAGAAGAATATTAGCGGTAAGTCAGGCCTTATTAGATAAACTTCCGCCCGGAGTAAATATTTACGATATTTCAAAATTACTTGGAGAAAAGTTTGCTAGCGATCTCTCCAATATGACGATAGTCCGTATCAGTAATGTGTATGGCCCAGGACTTACAGGAAATAGATTGGTACGAAGGCTTATGGGAGGAAGGTTCTCTATTCAAGGTATTGAAATAGTTAATGAAGAAAGAAATTATATTTATTCTAATGATTTGATTGAAATATTATTTAAGATTGGCGTTAATGTTAATTCGCCAAGAATCATAGATATTGCAACAGGAGCACAACTTGCCATTGAACAATTGATTAATGTTATATATAAGTTTACTCCGGACTGCTCAGGCATATTAACTCCGGTTGGTTTACACAAGCCTACTTCTGAGCAGGACGGTGATATTGCCAGGGAAATATTGGGCAGAGATTTTGTAGATTTGGAGACTGGGTTAAGAAATACTATAGATGATTATAGGTTAAGCGAAACGGATAATTACGTTCACTCGGATCCTGATATCATTGTTTTTGATATCGGGGGAACTTCAGTGCGAGCAGGAATTTATAATAGAACAAAAGGAATTTTTAGCTTTATCAAAGAACATTCTCCAAACTTTTTCCTTTTAAATAGTGATGTTGAGAAAATGCAGGAAACGTTAATCCGTATATTAATCGACACAATCCAATATTTAAGGCTAGAGAATCCGAACAAGACACTGAATTATGTAGGCATTGCTTTTCCTGGACCGGTGAATAACGATGGATTTATTACTGGTGCGGCTACTTTGTGGGGCAAAGCAGGAGAGGGCATTTATTATAATTTAGCCACACATCTGAAGAAGACTATGCCTGATTTAAAGGAAGTGTTTGTATTAAACGATAATAGTGCGGCTACTTTTAGATATGTATACGAAAAAGATATTGAAAAGATTTGTTTGGTTACAATTGGCTCTGGAGTAAGTAATAAGATAAATGATAAGAAGCAGGGGTTGTTAATGGACAAAACTGGGCTTACTGGAGAAATTGGACATTTGAAAGTCGATTTTTCACGCAATGCTTCTTTATGTGATTGTGGCGGAAGAGGCCATTTGGGTAGTGTAGCGAGTGGGAGGGCGGCTGAAAGGTTAGTAAAGAAAATGGCAGCACAACAACGTTATCGGATTCTATTTGAAAATTCTTTACTCTTCAAGTTAAGTGGTGGTGTCCCATCCATAATCGATAATTCTATGTTAGTTAAGGCTATCAAGAATAATGATAAATTCGCCACGATAATCTTAGATAGGTTCACTTTTTATATGGCCTTGGCGATAGTGCACATTAATTGTTCTCAAGTAATAGAAAAATTCTTTATCACTGGTGGCTTTGCTAACGCCTTAGGTCAGCATTATATAGAGTCATTGAAAAGAAACCTTAATAAGCATGATTTTTATGGGAGAAAAGAAAACTATGTTGATTCTCTCGTTGAGTTAGGATATTCTGATGATTTAGATTGTTTAATTGGAATGGGATATTACGTAGATAATCATCTGTTAACAAGAAAGCAATCTCTTATCGCTTACAAAGGAGATTTAAAAGAGTCAGCAGGTCAGCATAATAGTGTGCTTATTGAAGCAAGTGCTTCAGAAAAAATTGAATTTACGAATTATTTTACTACAAATATATTTAGTGAAACGAATACTATATTAGCTTCCTTATGTGAAGGTAGAAGTATTACAGTTGTCGTTGATGAAGTTATATTTGATTTATATAAAGATGCGGTGAGGAACTATTTAGAAAAACATAAGATTGCATTCACTTTGTATCCTTGGGCAGGGGCAGAAAGTAATAAGAATTTAGATTCAGTTTTAAGAATGATTAGTAAAGCAATAGAAGATAAAAGGGATCGCAAATCAATTTTTGTGGCAATAGGTGGTGGAGCATTAATGGATGTTGTAGGATTAGCAGCTCAGCTTTACAGAAGACAAATAGATTACATTAGAATTCCTACTACTTTGCTAGGGCTTGTTGATGCAGCGGTTGGTGTCAAAGTGGGAGTTAACTATGAAGGGCATAAGAACTTCGTCGGTAGTTTCCATGCCCCTTATGCCGTTATTAGCGATTCAGCTTTTCTTAGTACTTTAGATGCAAGACAAATGAGGGCGGGTGTAGCAGAAATATTAAAAATAGCGATAGTATCCGATAAGGAGCTTTTTGAGCAAATTGAACAATGGGGTAAACAGTTAATTAATAATGAGCCATTTCATAAGAAAGATGGGATTATTAAACGGGCAGCTGTTGAATTATTGAAGCATCTTCAGCGCGACTTTTATGAAAGAGATTTAATGAGACATGTAGATTTTGGCCATACTTTTGCCCATCAAATGGAAGATATGAGTAGATATTCATTATTGCATGGAGAAGCGGTAGGTATAGATATATTGTTCTCTAGTTATATTGCATTGCGGAGAGGTATTCTGCCAATTCTTGTTTTCCATAGGATTGTCAATTTGATTAAAAGTTTGGGATTACCTTTATTTGATGTCTCAATTAATTTTAATGAAATATGGAATGGTATAGAGAAAGCTAAAGCTCATAAGGGCGGCAAGCTTACAATGGTAATTCCTAAAGAAATCGGGCAGACGGTATTTATCAATTCTTTATCTAAACAGGAGATTAATGGAACCCTGGTTTATTTTAAGAAATTAAATGAAAACACGTTTCAACAAGATTCAAGTAGCCCGGTAAAATCAGAAAGGCGAGTTAAGATTGAAGAAAAACTAGCGGCGCAAGATCTGGAGCATAAGGTATATCTGATAGAACAAAAGCATATTAAACAAGTAAAAGATTTGTTTGTAAGGGGTTATGACTTTGATGTAGTTTATCATCCTGTGGAGGACTGGGATTCTGGTAAGCTATTCTCGTACTATGGAGAATTTGAACAGGTAGAAGACCCGGATGCTGGTAAGCCGTTCTCTCACTATGCAGAATTTGAATCTGCTGATAGGCCGGAAAGATTAGAAATTGTGGTCAAATCAAGCAGCGGGATAATATGGGCTTTGCCTCCAGAATTGCTGGAAATAGCATTAACTATTAGGTGTAACTTAAAGTGTCTTATTTGCTCAAGGTTTAACAATGACTGGCGTAAACAAAAATTAGCATATATATCTTTAAAGCATTTCGAGCATATTTTTTCCTCATATGATTATCCATTTCCTCGCATCCAGTTTTGTGGCACCTCAGAGCCAACGCTTAATCCTCAATTGGTGGATTTTATTCACTATGCTGCAACAAAAATGGCTTCCGGAAAAGAAATAGAGCTTATTACTAATGCTATATTACTCACTCCTGCTCTTAGTATGGCATTAAAGGATGCAGGATTAACTTTATTAAAGGCGAGTATTGACGGCCCGGTTGAAGAAAGGTCACAAGGCGCCCCTCGACAAGCTCGGGGTAAACAGGTCTCAGGTCGCATGTTACAAGATTTTGGGTGTTTGGTGGGAGCAAGAAGCTCGACTTCACCCTTACGCGCTATAGATCAGGTTTTAAATAGTGAAAATAGAGTGTTTGGAAAGAGTATGATCCAATCGGTTATGCCTCGCGCTCCTCCGGCTATATATTCATCCGCTATTTCTATAGAAGCGATTGGTAGGACGTTAAACCATTCAAGCAGCGCGATCACTGAAGCTCGCAACCGGCGCATATTACAGAGAGTGGTGAATTTCTTGTCAGTGAGAAATGAGTTAGAAAAAGTTGAATTGATGATGGTGTTGGGAAGTCCTGATTTGCGAATCCCGGAAGTTGCCGCTGAACTGTATAAGCAGGGTTATGCATTTAAGATAATTACTTCCGGAGCCAGAGGCAGATGGGGTAATCAAGATTGGAAACTGACAGAAGCGCAGATTTTTAAGAAGATAATGGTAGAGAGAGGCGTGCCGAAGAAAGTTTTCTTACCGATGGATAGAAAAGCTACTAATACGGGAGCGAATTTGAGGAATATTATTGCTATTCTGAAGAAAAAGGAGATAAAGCCGGAGAGTATTTTATTGCTTCAGACGCCTATTTCACAGAGAAGGACATGGGCTAATTTTACCCATGATTTTGAAGCGGAAAAAGGTTATTTCGGAGCAGTTAAATGTGTCAGTTATGCGCCGTATATCCCTGATGTGGCAGCAATGAGTTATGAGGAATTCTACAAGTTGCTTATTTTTACCTGGGGAGAAATAGAGCGGCTTGTTGAATATACCTATAACGGTTGGTTAGATAAAAAGTTATCTAGAGTTTCTAAGAAAATGGTGATGCAAACAGCCGCAGCTTACATGGATGAACGAAAGAAAGAATTAGCTAAAAAGTTAGTTTCCAGTAGCCCGATACAATATACCGTTAATCGGTACCAACCTCAGGTTTATAGTGTTGATATGTGGGTTAATAAAGTTCCGAATGGAAGATATTATTTCAATAGAAAAACCAGCGTGGTTGAAACAACTATGCCTCATGATCCCAAAGCGCATGTTACAAAAATTGTAGGCAAACCAATAGAAGAAGCATTGGCTCAATATCAAAAGGGATTAGATAAGGATAGAATGTTGGTTAACCTTATCTTAGATGGTGACCTTTATAATAATGATTATTCCTGGACTTTTGTAAACGGGAAAATATATACTAATACCGAAGAAACAATTGAATATGCGGAGAACTTATGGTTAAAAGATATATATTTTTCCTTGATCATTCTCGAAAATGGCAGCTGGTCTATTGAAGATGTGAGAGTTAGAAACTTTGAGAAAATAGTCCATGATGATGGTTCTATAGAGTTTGTCGGCGCCAGGGTCTATCGTTTGGGTGGATCAGAGATAGAAAACGTTAAATATGCCAAATCGTTGAAAAGAAGGGTAGTCAATGGGCAGGTTGTAGATGTTGCTGATGTAGCGCTAGATTGCGCGGATATGAATTGGCTGTTCAGGCTGCCGTTATTTAAGAAATTACAGACTGAAAAATATCGCGAGCTGTATTTTGGGACTGCAGAGTTGGCTACGGATAAGAAAAAGAGAGTTTTAGCGGCAGGCGGAGAAACTGTTGAACTTGGTTTAGCCGAATTAGACACTTTAGTATTCGGAAATAATTTAGCTGAAGAATATAAAGAAGCATTAATTGAAAAGGTGTTTGGAGATTGGGGATACGAGCGGGTAAAAGAAACAAGTGATATCATTGCCAGAGGCCAGTATGTTCTCGACCAGCAGAATAACAAAGTTATTCTCAAGTTATTAGAAGGTATCAATCCTTTGAATCTGATCGGTATTGATAATGATGGTAATTTAGTCACTGTCGAGATCCATGGGGAAGCTCGTAAAGCAGGTGATTTGAGCACCGGGACAACCATGAATAAAGCCGCTCTTCTGATGAAGGAATTAGGTATTGTTAACGGCGGCATGTTGTCAGAGAGTAAAGATGTAAAGTGGTATAACTCGGATGGTACTTGGAAGTTCCAGTATGAAAATACTACTGCTATGGTATTTGTGACGAAAACAAAATCTGCCGGCAGCCCGATCCGCGCATTACTAGTTATAGTTGGTTTATGGGGTATAGTTTTTATTATTTGGCGTATATTCAAGAAATTGAACAGCCACTTGTTAGTAAAGCAAGTAGATATGTTGTTAGATAATACAATCCTAAGTTTATTTTCAAATCTGCACTATATTAATACCGAGATATTACAGATAGTTGAGCCGGGAACGGTTATTTTGTCAGAAACTGTAATTTTTGTGCCTAATTTATTGGCTGAATTTGATGATTCGCGTGTGGCTATAGTACATGGAGAAGGTAAAGGTAATGCTTTTATACGAGTGTCAGCGTTAAGGCAAGTTAATCCAGACAGAATTAATGATTACCATACACTTGTTTGGGAACTCCAGCGAATGGGATATACCATTAAGCATGTGGGATATGTAGCATTTGAGAACGTTGATCTTAGTTCAGGGAAAACAAGCAGCCCGATTTTAGGAGAGTTTAGAATTAAGTGGTATCTCTGGAAACTAAGTAGTTCTGATTCGTTCATTCAAGAAAGGGCATATAAAACTTTAAGTGAATTAGGTATAACTGTGTTACAGGTGATTCAGCGTTATAAAAAGGACGATAAAATATTAGAGGTTATTAATCGTAACATAGATTTCTTAAACTGGTATTTTAAGCGGGAATCTGTTTACAAGATTACTTGTGAATCTGGGGAGCGATGGGGAAGCGATGGGGAAGGGACAGGAGGAGCTTGTTTAAAGTCTTATTTTAATGCTAGTAGGGAGTTGGTTTATAAAGGGTATATGCGTAAGGGTGTTGGAGCAGAGGTGGACTTTGAGGAGTATGGGGAAGAGGTGGAATATCATAGTGCTGATGAATCTGAGCCTTGGTCAACTCCTTGGAAAGTGGAGACTTTTTATCGCCGTAAGATTGAATTAGCTTTAGTGGAATTGAAAGAATTCGCTTTATCTCTTACACAGGAAAATGTGCAAGTAAAAATACACGAGTTGATGGTGAAGGCGAAATCCAGTAGTCCGATTGAGGATATACAGCAGATCACAAGCTGGGAGTCTTCTGAGGCAGTGTTTGTGTCAGAAATGCCGCTGGCCGAGGCGCCGGAATTGCTTGAGATAGAGACGTCCAATAAGTGTAATCTAGGCTGTGTCATCTGTTTCCATTCAACCAAAGAAATTAAGCAGGAGAAGCCTGCATATTTGCCTTTGCAGGATTTTAAACGTATTCTGGATTCCTATGATTATCCTTTACCGAAGGTCCAGTTCTGCGGTTCTTCAGAGCCGACACTTCATCCTGAATTGCCGGGTTTTGTTGCTCATGCAGCAATAATGGATCAAGGTAAAGGAGTGGAGTTGATCACGAACGCCACGCTCCTTACGGCTGAACTTGCAAAAGCTTTGAGCGATGCAGGGTTGACTTTATTGAAAGCAAGTATAGACGGTCCTGATGAGGTATCATACCGGGCGATCAGGGGACATGATCTTTATCCTGTATTGCGAAATCTTACAAGACTTTCTGAAATAACCAGTATCCCACTTTGGATAAATTGTGTGGTTACTCAGTATAATTTTAACAAACTCGCTCATATGCCTGCTCTTATTGCTTCTGTCGGTGCAAAATATCTTGCTTTTAGGCTCTTTGAATGGCAGACCTCTAAGATTGGTACAGTAGGTTATTATGATAGCAAAGAGCTTAAAAATATGCTCGCGGCCGTGAAGGAAGAATGTGTAAAGAGAGATATCGTATTGATCTATCCGGATATAACAGAGACAGTAAATAAGGAATGTTTCTTGCAAAAAGAAGCGAATGTTAATCATCGCGGATTCTTGACACCTTGTTATTATCAACCTCGGGAATCCGTGGGTGAGAAATTAGGAGCTCGAGAGTTCTCTCAGGTCTGGAACAGCGAGGTAATGCGGAGAATCAGGGCGAATATCAATAATGGCATATATCTGCCTGAATGTTGTTGTTTGGATGCGATCTTCGCTCAGACTCAAACTGATCCTCAATTTCATTATCGTTCCAGCAGCGCGATGATGGGTGCCCATATAGGTAAAGGCGGGGACACTCTTGCAATAGTTGCAAGAAATGATGAGCGAGGAGTGACTCCTGCTACTTTATCTTTACAGCTTGAGGTGAAGGATTATGTAGCGGGAGATGTTTCTGTCCCGGAGAAGAATTTTAGAATGCCTCACCAGGAACTTATATTTGTGGAAAAGGGTATAGCTAAAGTAATGCTTAAGGATATCTTGCCTAAATCTAAGGCTCAGTCAACGGAATTGTTCCAAGGAGATTCTGTCCTTAGCTTAAAGGATTTTAGGCTCAGCTTTAAAGAGCCCTCCACAGTTTCTGTCGTAAGGCAAACCCTTGAATTGAATGTTCAGAGGAACTTATCTGAAGAATTACCTGTAAGAGAGTTTAATGGGATACAGTTTCCAGAATTTATCTATGATGACAAAGGTGAATTGCTAGGTCTTGTGTTAAGGAGAAATATCGAGCCGCAGATATTCAATGTAATCACGACAGCCTCATTTCCGATAGGCGTGGGAGTAAAACTGCCTCCAGAAACTAAGTATGCGGATAAAGCAATAGTACAGTGTCCTCGTGATAGACAAAAGGCCAAGATATTATTTTCTACAAAAGGCAGCTTAAGCGTACGTGTTTTTGACCGGGATGATACGCTTTTTAGTGTAGAAACTTTATATCCAGGAGATAAGATCATTCTGTTGAGCGGGCATAATGTTAAATTCAATGATACAGTAAATAAACTTCTTGAAGCCGTGGAAGGGCCGTTTGAAGGAAAAGAGTTTTTTATAGACAAGGGATTGATAGCCAGCAGCCCGATTGAAGGCGTACTATTTACCAAAATATTGAAAGCAGAAGAGTTTGAGAGTTCTGAAGAACTGCCGTTAATCGTAGAGACTATTTTTCTATTAAAGAAGGAACAGCTGCCTTTGTCAGGGCGTACACAAAAAGTAGTATATGTAGAAACTGGAAGCCTTGTTGTGACTCTGAAAGATACTAAAACAATGTGCACCGTAGATACCGCGGACATAATCACAGTTTTTGAGCCGGCTAGCTTATATGCATTGAGAGATTCATTTATTACCATAATTAGAGAAGGCAAAGCAAATTTAAAACGCGGCCCTCCGGCAGATTCAAAGATAATTCCTGATTTAACACAACGTCCTCGTCAGTCTCCTGAAGGTGTCGCCTATCCTGAGCTTATCTTGGATACTCAAGATAAGCTATCCGCAATAATTTACAGAGCTGCCAATATATATCCAGAAAAAATGTATCCGGTCAGTATTCCTTCCGGCGCGATCGGTATTGGCGTAAAAACTGTCAACGGACCGGAAAAGCTGCATATCGAGCCGGATAACTATATGGAAGTTCTGATCGTTGTCAACGGCAGATCACAAGCTGCATTTACCGATTCAAATTGGAACAATCCAATCTCAACAATAATTAAATCCGGCGAAAAAGTGATCATTTATCCTAACACCGGGCATGGATTTATCTATACGGGTTGCAAGATGCTCGTTGTTATGCAAGGCCCCTTTACCGGTAATCCTAAAACGTATCCTTTAGAAAAATCCAGCAGCCCGGTACTTACTTCTGATGCGATTGTTTCACAGTGGCTTAAGTTTAATCATCCTCCTCAGAGCGTTATCCTTGGTGATGCTTTGGTGAATGTTTTTGTGACCCGGCAGGGCGTGAGCGGTTGGAATAATCATATTGCCGGCGGCACCGGACTCTACGCGAAGATCATTCCTTCCTTAACGCTTGAAGATGGTCGTTCCATTATATTTGTTGTGGGAGATATATTAGCGGTCAAGGATATTAAGCTATTGTATAAGGATGCGGAATTCTCTGAAAGTGTTAATGCTTTTGAACGCAAGGCGCGCAGGCTGCAAACTCTTGAGCAGATGCGTTGGCCTCATGAAAGGGTTCTTTTACCCATTGTCAGACTTATGGGCTTGATGGCAGAAAAGTACCGTTTGAACGGCCGTAGTGTCACCTTCGATTACGACGATGATAATTCCATGATACAAGCTATTGCAAGGAAAACGCTCATCTCGCTTTTATGGATACTCAAAGAAAATAATGATTCTGAGTTAGCTATTTACTTAAGCCAACGGCGTATGGATTTTGAAAAGCTCATCGCGCTTCCTGAATATGAGCTGCGCAAGTTTCCCCCTCACTTGTTTTTAAGAGCTGATCATATCCGTTGGCAGCACTATTATGAAAGCCGTAAGCATGCAGCAAATGATGATTTTCGGCAGTTGGCAGCTTTGAGAATGGAAAGCTATCCGCTGACAGTAAAACATTTTGATATTGAGATGGTGAAATGGTTTGAGGCTTATCAGAAGCTCGGCGATTATTTGGATATTGGCTTTGAATCAGTATTCTCTCCGATGCAAGAAGAACATGTTTCTCTGAGCCTGGCCACAGCTGCTCTGCGCGCTTTCCTTACAATTCTTTTTGAACGTCAAGACATGGTATTGCTGACTTTCGAACGGATGAAAGGAATATCCTATGAACAGCTCTTATCTTTGTCTCGTCAAGAGCTCTTGTCTTTGCGCCTTGATCAGGTATGGTTAAGGGCTGAAGAGCTGCTTTGGCAGGAATATTCCGCAGGCAGGGATACTGATCAAGAAATCTTGCAATTTTCCCGCGAGCGTGAATTTATTTTGCGCAAGAATGAAGAGATCAGGCTTATGTCTGAGATCAATGCTTTTATTTCACAAGGCATGGGAGAACGCTTGGCAAAGAATATGGATGTGGAAGTAGAGATTGTTCAGTTGACCGATGAGCAGATAGAAAGTTCTTTAGGGATAGAGAGGTTGCGATCTGATAATGGGCAGCCAATTCAATTGAACGCCTGCACTTTCCCAGGGCTTGTTGGAAGATTAGCATTTTTGTATGGAGACGGTGGTTATGTGCAGGGTGTTTCAGAATCAGGGGCGCTCTTCCCGATAGATTCTCAGGCTGATTTTGTAGAGGCTTTGGCGCGCGGTTATACTTTAGAGTTTGTGCCTGGCCGTTTTGATATCAAGGCTTTTGGCACGGTCAATCCTAAACTGCATAAGTTTGTGCATGACGGTAGAGTAGTGACCATCCGTCAGGATGGAACGCTGGAAGGGCCCACTCAGGCTCTTCAGGAACATTTCGGCGCAAATATAACCGGTAATTTCCGTTTAGTTTTGAGCCGCGGGAATCAATCAAAAGAAGTTTCTGTAACCGAGCTCCTGGAAATACCGGGCATAATGTTTGCCAGTAAATACCAGCCGTCTTTCCCATCTCCTTCAGGAACAGAGATAGTCGATTATTCCGCGGAAGGTATGCTCGCTCAGAAGCGTTTTAATGAACTGGGAGGAGAAAGCCAGTATCACACCTTTAGTAGATTTTCTTTTGGCAGCGCTCTTAACGACGGGAAAGAAGTTGCCGGAAGCCTCAGGTTTACCAGGCTTGATCGCGGACATTCGTTGCGGTTGGTAGAAGCGCTTCAGGAATACGCGTTAGATAAAGAAAACAGCTTGATCGGTGAGTGGAAAAATAGCGGTATGATCGATACGCGGATTGAAGAATTCTTCCGCGGGCTGGGCGTAAATTATTTTGCTCTTCTGGCGACAGGTAAGCTGTTGATCATTCTGGGCTCTGGCCGTATTTTGCATATGACGCTTCCTGTCAGGATTATGCCTCTGGATGAGACCTATAAGTTCTTCCTCTATAACGTTGATATTATCAAAGGCCGTTTAGCAGACCTGGGCGATTATCTGGATATAAAAGAAAGTACTAATGATGTTGATACCCTAAGAGATATCCGTGAATCGACCGCGATCATGCTGGCTATGGTTTCTCAGTTGATACGTGATCTAGAAACAGCCGGAATAACTCAGGCTGATGATGCCCGCAGGCAGAAGTTCCTGGGAGCTTTTGCGGAAGGCTTTGCCAATAAAATCGTGCAAAAAGAGCTTCTTCCTGCTCCTGTTATGTTGAATGATATTACCTATATACGTAATGAAGAGAAGGTGCTGTATCATCGTTTGCAGCGCATATCCCGCCAGAAACTTTCAGATAATTTTGAGAATTTAGTCCATCTTCTTACTGCAAGTATTCAGCCGGTGATGGCGCAGTGGCCGGTATTAGATTTCTCAGATCCCTTAGCTTTTAACATGAATGCCAGTGTTCCTTATCGTTTCAGCCCTTACGAAGATTACACAGACAGAACAAAATATCCCGATCTTTGGTCAGAAACCAGGTCCGCGCTTAAGCTGCTTGCTGAGAGCCAAAGGCCTCAAGGCTACCCGGCTTATTTCTGGAAGATCCGGGGAGAAGAGCTTGCTGAAAGAAAAGATCTTTTGGGTAATGGAGGGCGTTTGGCAAAATTGACGGGCGCTCTTCATGAAGCGTTTAGCGCGCAGAAGAATACGGTTTACGTCGATGAGCAGAAAGTATCTTTATTTGAGGCTTTAGATGAGCTTAATGTTTTGATCAAAGAGTCCAAGAAGGCTTATCAGTCTTCCTCGAGTGCGATAGAGGCAGAAAAGGATCAGGGCTGGAACAGTGAAGGTATCTGTATCGCGGCGCAGACGTTATACCGAAACACGCAGTACGGATGGGCGCGGCGGTTTGTTGAGGACATATATCGGGCGAACGCGGGGAGCGAGTTATTTGTGGCAGCGGCAGAGCGAGCGTTAGGGCGGTTAATGTTTGTGAAGCATTACCGAGCAGGGGTGGGATATATCACGCATCAGGTAGGGTTATTGGAAAGTGTGCCGATCGAGAAGTGGGATGAAGACAGGTCGGTGATGAAGGTATTGAAATGGTATGGGAATGGAGAGGCAGTGAGGAACGCAGAAGCGATAGAATTTATCGTATCATTTTACGGGATACTGAAGTATTGTCAAGAAGGGCAGAATCAGAGGAAATGGTTTGTAGGTGAGATATTGAGCATGTTGGCGTGCGAGGAAACAGAAAGCGTGGCGTACCACCGAGCGTTAGGGGTGTGGGAATTGATCAAAGGGAGGGTGAGCGAAGAGCATAAGGTATGGTGGAATAAAGTAGCAGGAGAAGCTCGGTTAGATCAGGCGGTGATGAACCGGTTGAGGATATTGCTTGGGCAGAAAGAACCGCGGGGTAAGATCAACAGAAGATCGGAATATGAGTTAGATGGTGCGCGATCGTTTAGAGAGCGGTTAGGGATATTAAAGGAAGCGATCGTGGTGGAAGGCGTTGAAGGAGTGGTATTGCAGAAGGCAAGCGGAGATTACCAGGTGACGATAGGAGCGGACCTGTTGACGCATTCAGATTGGGAGTTAGACGCGAGAGTTCGGTGGCGAAGGAAAGGCCAGCAGCAGTGGCAGAGGACAAAGATGTATAGTATTGGCGCATACCGATGGCAGGGGGTATGCGAGATAGGAAAAGATGATCCTGAGGATTACGAGTATACGTTGACGGCCTGGGTGAATGTGGGGGAGACCTGGAGACAGAATATCCGTGAGCGATGTGTGCTTGCGCCTGAAGAGATCAATGATATCAAGAGCGATGTGCTGCTGGGGATAGAGTTATTAAAGCAGATGATCACGGAATACGGGTTAGAGGGCGAAGAGGCGGGGAAGGTGAATAAGCATATTGCGTCATTAGAGATGGAAGCGCAGTACGCGGGAGATATCTGTGTGATCTCAGAGCGGGACGAGTTGAAGGAATTGATGGTGAAGTATCCGTTACGAGACCATTTGATCAGGTATGAAACATACGGGCCGCAGCTGAAGGTGGTAGGGGATAAGGTGGTCAAGAACGATAAATTGGTATGGTTATGGAATGAAAAGCCGATGGTAGATGACGGAGAGTATTCGGCAAAGAGGATTGTAGGAGAAGTAATAGAGGTAGAGATAGATACGATCATTATAGATACGAAACGGGTAATGTTAAAGTACCGCAGGAAGTGGCAGGCAGAGCCGTGGCAGCAGACAGTGATGGAATGTGTGAGTAGGGATGGGGTATACCGGTGGAAAGGTAAATTTAAGGCAGAAGAAGTTGGTCGGTATGAGGTAAGTTTTGAGATAGAAGATGGCTCAGGGTTAGTGTACCGGTATGAAGATGAGATCACGGCGCTCGAAGTGATGGTGAGCCCGGAAGTGGCGCGGTTCGGGACGTGGTATGCATCGTTCCCGAGATCGTTTGGCGGGTTTCGTGGGTTGATCAAAGATATTGAGCGGGTAGCAGGAATGGGATTTGATGTTTGGTATTTACCTCCGATCTATCCGATCGGGATAACCAATAGGAAAGGGCGTAACAACAGTTTAGTAGCAGGAGCGAATGATCCAGGGTCACCGTGGGCGATCGGGAACATTTATGAAGAAGTAGAAGGAGACCGCGGCCATAAATCAGTGCATCCCGGATTAGGGACAATAGAAGATTTCAGGAATTTCAGGGAAGCGGCAGAGTCAAAGGGGATGAATGTCGCGTTAGATCTGGCGTTCCAGTGTTCACCGGAGCATCCATATGTAAGGGATCATCCGGAATGGTTTTATTTGCGTCCGGATAAGAGCATCAAATACGCGGAGAACCCGCCGAAGAAGTACCAGGATGTATACCCGCTTAATTTTTATCCTGAAAATAACGGGGATATGGAAGCGTTATGGAATGAGTTGAAGAGCGTGGTAGAGTTCTGGGTCGTGCAGGGGGTGAAGATATTCCGGGTGAACAGTCCGTATAAGAACCCGTTTCGGTTCTGGCAATGGCTGATCGATGAGATCCATAAGGTGAATCCAGAGGTAGTGTTTTTATCAGCGGCATTGACGAATCCTAAGGCGCAGCGGTTATTAGCGAAAGCAGGGTTCCAGTTGTCGTATACGGATTATCCGGCGCGCAACGACCGTGCGCAGTTAGAGGAACTTATCAGCG
Organism: Candidatus Omnitrophota bacterium; assembly: GCA_041662125.1. Classification (GTDB taxonomy): domain Bacteria; phylum Omnitrophota; class Gorgyraeia; order Gygaellales; family Profunditerraquicolaceae; genus JBAZTA01. The sequence continues at coordinate 27,958 of JBAZTA010000002.1, forward strand.
ATGCGCAAACAGGGATAGCGACGTGTCAGACAAAGGAATACTTAAGAGGGTTATTGCCGGCCAATACGCCTGACATATTATCGAATTGGTTGAGCCGTGTGCCCAAGACAAAGGTAGAATTAGAACGGGCGTTTAAGATAAAGTATTTGTTGATGTTTTTGTCTCCGAGCGTGATGATCTATGGGCCGGCGTATGAATTGTGCTGGAACCAGCAGGTAGAACAGGGCGGGGTGCGGGAGTACGAGGATTCAGAGAAGTACCGGATCTACAACTGGCCAGAGATCATAAAAGAGGCACAAGAGAATAACCAAGCGGATATCAGCGGGTTTATCGCGATGGTGAACCGGATCAGGAGAGAACATCCGGCGTTACAGTCTGATGAGGTACGATTCATAAAAATAGAGGGACAGGAGCACCGGCCGGAAGACCAGCATCATATGGTGGTGTTCATGAAACGCTCGGAGGATAAGACTGAGACGATGATCGTGGCGGTGAACATCGATGTGTCGGGCGCGATGCGCTGGGTGAACGCGACGATACCGGTACAGGAGATGGGGATCGGCTGGGGCCAGACGTATGTGTTGGAAGATGTATTGAACCAGGGGGAATCCTACACCAAGAACAGCGCGGTCGTTGGTATTGGCCGTGGCGGAGAAAAAGATATCGCCCATATCTTTATCGTGAAAAAATCCTCTTCGGCAATTTCTGGTTTTGATGCTGAAAAACTCTGTCTTACCGCGCAGTTGTGGTATGCCAAAGACCGTTTTACCTGGGCTGAGAGATTCAGCCAATACTATTGGGAGAATGCGCAGTCGGAATTCTTCGTGCCTGCGGCGGAAATTGCCCTCGCAAGGTTGCTTTTTGATAAGAACTTCTACGAAGGGGTAGCGTATGTCTTGCACAGGGTTAACTTATTGGATCCTGCTCCTATATCTGCGTGGGGGGATGATAAGTCAGTCGTTAATGTCCTGAAATTGTATGGGAATGGTTCAGAGGGAAGAAGTAATACCGAGATAGAAAGATTAAGTAATGAAATAGTTGATTTTATGGTTTCTTTTTACGGATTACTTGCGCACCGTAAAGAGGGACAGCGGCAGAGAAAGTGGTTTATAGGGCAGGTTTTGAGCATACTGGCCAATGAAGAGCCGCAGAGCGTTGCCTATGAACGGGCATTGTCCGTATGGCTGGGAATAAAAACTAAGGTTAATGATGAACATATAACATTCTGGAATGAGATAGTAAGCGGGATCCCGCTTGAAGAAAATATCAATAACCGCATAAAAATATTCCTGGGTAAGAGAGATGTTCGGTCAAGAATCATCCGCAGGGCAGATTATGATGAAGCAAGCGTTAAACCCTTCAGGCAACGGTTAGGTATTTTAAAGGAAGCTATCGTTTTTGATAATATGGAAGGCGGGGTTGAGCAGTTGGGTGATGGCCGGTATAACGTTATTATCGATGTGGATATGCTGGTCCATGAAAGCTGGGAATTAGGAGCCAAGATAAAGTGGAGTTTAAAAGGGCAGGACCAGTGGCAAGAAGCCTCTATGTTTGGCATCGGAGCCTATCGCTGGAAAGGGATCTGTTATATCGATCAAGAAGCTCCCCAGGATTATGAGTATTCGATAGAAGCCTGGGTAAATGTCGGTGAGACCTGGAGGCAGGAAATTATCAAGCGCTGCCTGGCTGCTCCTCAAGAGACCGTTGATATTAAGAGCGATGTGTTGCAGGGTATTAAGTTGTTAAAGCAATTGAGCAGTGATCGTTGTTTTGAAGCAGGTCAACTTCCGCGGATCGATAATCTTATCAGGCAGTTCGAGGATAAAAATGCTTCTTTACCGCAAGGTGAGCTCAGTTTTGAGGTAAGGCAGGATTACTCCAAGAGCGTTTGTCAGCTTGCGGATAGTGACGATATCAAAGGATTGATGTTTGAGTATCCGTTGCGCCAGCATCTGATCCGGTATGACGTGTACGGCCCGCAGATAAAGGTAACGGGAAATAAAGTCGTCAAAAATGATCAATTGACTTGGATATGGAATGAAACTCCGGTTGTCAATGGCGGAGAATATCCTGTTAAGCGGATCGTAGGAGAGCCGATAACTGCTACGATGGAGACGATCATTATCGATTCTCAATCGGTATTGTTAAAGTATCGCCAAAAGTGGGGAGAAACTCTCTGGCATACGGTTGAAATGGAATGTATTAATAAAGACAGGGCGTACCGGTGGCGGGGTGAGTTTATTCCTTTAGAAGTGGGGCGCTATGAGATCAGCTTTGAAATCCGAGATATCGCCGGGCAGGTATACAAATATGAAGAAGAGATAACGCCGTTAGAAGTAATGGTAAGTCCTGTGGCAGCGCGCTTCGGGACCTGGTATGAATCGTTCCCGCGGTCGTTTGGCGGGTTTAAAGGGATGATAAATGATGTAGATCGTGTCGCAGGGATGGGATTTGATATATGGTATTTGCCTCCGATACATCCGATCGGAGAGACTAAGCGTAAAGGAAAGAATGGCAGCCTTACCCCCGAGCCTGGTGCTCCGGGTTCCCCATGGGCAATAGGTAATATTTCTGTAGCAGTTGAAGGGGACCGGGGACATAAGTCAGTACATCCTGATTTAGGGACAATGGATGATTTTAGAGATTTTGTCGCTGCGGCGCAAGCAGTCGGAATTAAAGTTTCCCTGGATTTCGCGTGTAATTATTCCCCGGACCATCCGTATGTGCATGATCACCCTGAATGGTTCAACCGTAGGCCTGACGGCAGTATTAAATACGCGGAGAACCCTCCGAAAAAATATGAAGATATTTATCCTTTGAATTTTTATCCCGAAAAAGACGAGGATATGGAAGCGCTGTGGTTTGCTATTAAGGACGCGTTTGAATTCTGGATCGAGCAGGGCGTTACCGTTTTCAGGGTCGATAACCCTCATAAAAAACCATACGGCTTCTGGCGCTGGCTCATCGATGAGATACATAAAAGACATCCGGAGACGATCTTCCTGGCTGAGGCTTTTACCAACGCCAAGATCATGAGGCTTTTAGCCAAATCGGGATTCCAATTATCGTATACCTATTATCCGTGGAAGAATAGCAAGCCTCAATTGGAAGAATTTATTTTAAATCCGGAAATAGGGATCATGACCTGCCGGACAAAAGAATATTTCAGAGGGCTTTTGTCGGCGAATACTCCGGATATACTCCCTGAGTGGCTCAGCCGTATTCCCAGAAATAAGGAAGAACTCGAGCGGGCGTTCATGATCCGCTATATCCTCATGCTTATGTCGCCGAGCGTGATGATCTACGGGCCGGCGTATGAATTATGCTGGAATATGCAAGAAAAAGAAGGCGGTTCTACGGAATACCGCGATTCCGAGAAATTTGAAGTAAAACGCTGTAAAGAATTTTTGCAAGCCGCAAAAGAAGATGCCTTGAAGTCTCCCGAGGAAAGATCTATCCCCGACATCAGCGGCTTTATTACCGCGGTCAACCGGGTGAGAAAAGAGCATCCCGCGTTACAATCAGACGATATCCGTTTCATCAGAATAGAAGAACAGAAGCGCCGTCCTGAGGACCAGCATTATATGGTCGGTTTTATAAAGAAGTCGGTTGATAAGAATGAAGTTGTCCTGGTCATCGTAAATATTGATCCTTCAGGTACCGAACGCTGGGTGAATGCGACAATACCGATTGAAGAGTTAGGCATCGACTGGGGAGAGTCATATGAATTAGTTGATGTGTTGAATCCCGGAGAGAAGTATACCAGAGACAGCGCGGTCATTGAGCTCATCCGCGGCGGTAAGAATAGGCCCCTTGCTCATATCTTCGTGCTTAAGAAATTGCAAGATAAGGCATCTTCAGCAATTGTAGCCGCCTCCAGTGCAATAGGGGCAGAAGAAGATTCCTGGAGCAGCGAGGGGATCTGTATCGCGGCGCAGACGTTGTACCGAAGTGCGCAGTACGGATGGGCATTGCGGTTTGTGGAAGACATTTACCGGCCGAACGCGGGGAGCGAGGGATTTGTGATGGCGGCGGAGCGCGCGTTAGGGCGGTTGTTGTTTGTGCGGCATTACCGCGCGGGAGTGGGGTATATCACGCATCAGGCGGGGTTATTGGAAAGTGTGCCGATCGAGAAGTGGGATGAAGACAAGTCGGTGATGAAGGTATTGAAATGGTATGGTAACGGTGAGGCGGGCAGGAACGCGGAAGCGGTGGATTTCATCGTATCATTTTACGGGATCCTGAAGCATTGTAAAGAAGGGCAGAATCAGCGGAAATGGTTTGTGGGGCAGATTTTGAGTTTACTGGCGTGCGAGGAGAGCGATAGCGTGGCGTACCACCGAGCGCTGGGGGTATGGGATCTGATCAAAGGGCGGGTGAGCGAAGAGCAAAAGGTGTGGTGGAACAAGGTGATCGGGGAGGCGCGGTTAGACCAGGCGATATTGAACCGGATGAGGATCCTTCTTGGGCAGAAAGAACCCCGGGGGAAGATCCTGAGACGGGCAGAGTATAAAGAGGAAGCAGGGAAATCGTTCAGGGATAGGTTAGGGATATTAAAGGAAGCGATCGTGGTAGAAGGAGTGGATGGAGTGGTATCGCAGAAGTCAAGCGGGGATTACCAGGTAGTGATCGGGGCGGACCTGTTGACGCATTCAGACTGGGAGTTAGACGCGAGAGTGCGGTGGCGCAGGCGAGGGCAGCAGCAGTGGCAGGGTGCGAAGATGTATAGTATCGGAGCGTACCGGTGGCAGGGGGTTTGCGATATCGGGAAAGACGATCCTGAGGATTACGAATATACGCTATCGGCATGGGTGAATGTGGGAGAGACCTGGAGGCAGAGTATCCATGAACGCTGTGTGCTGGCGCCGGAAGAGATCGCTGATATCAAGAGCGATGTATTGCTGGGGATCGAGTTATTAAAGCAGATGATCACGGAATACGGGTTAGGGGGCGCAGAGGCGCTGAAGGTGAATAAGCATATTGCGTCATTAGAGATGGAAGCGCAATACGCGGGAGATATCTGTATGATCACCGACCGTGAGGAGTTGAAGGAATTGATGGTGAAGTACCCGTTACGAGACCACCTGATCAGGTATGAAAATTACGGCCCGCAGTTGAAGGTGGTGGGCGAGAAAGTGGTGAAGAACGATAAATTGGTATGGTTATGGAATGAAAAGCCGATGGTCAATGACGGGGAGTACGCGGTCAAGCGGATCGTGGGAGAGACAGTCGAGATAGAGATAGATACGATCATCATAGACGCGAAGAGGGTCATGTTAAAGTACCGCAGGAAGTGGCAGGGCGAGGATTGGCAGCGCACGGTGATGGAATGTGTAAGCAAGGATGGGGTGTACCGGTGGAAAGGGGCATTTAAGGCAGAAGAAGTTGGGCGGTATGAGGTAAGTTTCGAGGTAGAAGACAGTGCGGGGTTAGTGTACCGGTATGAAGATGAGATCACGGCGCTGGAAGTGATGGTGAGTGCGGAAGTGGCGCGTTTCGGGACGTGGTACGCGTCGTTCCCGAGATCGTTCGGCGGGTTTAAGGGGATGATCAAGGATGTTGAGCGTGTCGCGGGTATGGGATTTGATGTATGGTATTTGCCTCCGATCTATCCGATCGGGATAAGCAATAGGAAAGGGCGTAATAATAGTTTGGTAGCAGGGGAGAATGATCCCGGTTCACCATGGGCGATCGGGAACATCTATGAAGATGTGGAAGGAGACCGCGGTCATAAATCAGTGCATCCGGGTTTAGGGACAATCGAAGATTTCAGGATGTTCAGGGAAGCGGCAGAGTCAAAAGGAGTGAATGTGGCGCTGGATTTGGCGTTCCAGTGTTCGCCGGAGCATCCGTATGTAAGGGACCATCCGGAATGGTTTTACCTGCGGCCGGACAAGAGCATCAAATACGCGGAGAACCCGCCGAAGAAGTACCAGGATGTGTACCCGCTTAACTTTTATCCTGAGAATAACGGGGACATGGAATCGTTATGGAAGGAATTGAGGAGCGTGGTGGAGTTCTGGGTCGCTCAGGGGGTGAAGATATTCAGGGTGAACAGCCCGTATAAGAACCCGTTCCGGTTCTGGCAGTGGCTGATCGATGAGATCCATAAGAATAATCCTGAGGTGGTGTTTTTATCTGCGGCGTTGACGAACGCGAAGGCGCAGCGGATGCTGGCGAAGGCAGGGTTCCAGTTATCGTATACGAATTATCCTGCCCGGAACGACCGCGCGCAGTTAGAGGAGCTGATCAGCGACGCGCAGACAGGGATAGCGACGTGCCAGACAAAGGAATATTTAAGAGGGTTATTGCCGGCCAATACGCCTGACATATTATCGAATTGGTTGAGCCGGGTGCCGAAGACGAAGGTAGAGTTGGAACGGGCGTTCAAGATAAAGTATTTGTTGATGTTATTGTCGCCGAGCGTGATGATCTACGGGCCGGTATATGAGTTATGCTGGAACAACCAGGTAGAACAGGGCGGGGTGCGGGAATATGTCGATTCGGAGAAGTACCGGGTCTACGACTGGCCGGAGGTTATAAGGCAAGCGCACGAGAATGATGATGCGGACATCAGCGGGTTTATCGCGAAAGTCAACCGGATCAGGAAAGAACATCCGGCGTTACAGTCTGACGATGTGCGGTTCATCAAACTGGAGGGCCAGGCGCACCGTCCGGAAGACCAGCATTATATGGTGGTGTTCATGAAACGGTCAATGGATAAGTCTGAGGCGATGATCGTGGCGGTGAACATCGATGTATCCGGGGCGATGCGCTGGGTGAACGTGACGGTGCCGGTGCAGGAGCTGGGGATCGGCTGGGGCGAGACGTATGTGTTGGAAGATGTATTGAACCAGGGTGAATCCTACACCAAGAACAGCGCGGTGGTGGGTATCGGCCGTGGCGGAGAAAAAGATATTGCCCATATCTTAATCGTGAAAAAATCCTCTTCGGCAATTGTGGTTGAAGATGCTCTGCGTGCCCGGATAAGCGAACTTGGGATAGAAAGAGATGGAATTGGAAAAATTTTAACAGTTCGAATCAAAGAATGGGAAAACATTCAGGCAGTAATCGTTTCTTTAAAGTCTGAACATAGAACAAAATCCGGCGAAGCTGACAGGATCTGGGCAAAGACGGCAGATGTAAGAGCAAAAATACGGCTTTATTCTGAAGGGCTTGTTTTTTGGAAAAAGTTTTTGCGTTTTTTCTGGCCGTCTTCAGAACAAAGAGAAGTAAGGATAAAGGAACGTCTTTGGAAGAATTTGGTAAAGCAACGCGATGCCTTAATGAAGGATATTCGGAAAGCGCAGGCGGAAGAAAAAACTTTTGCAGGTGGGGTTAAACAGTTACAAGGCAACGTCTTTGTTATTAATGGTGAAATAGAAAAGCTTCAGAGGCAGCTTGATGCCTTTAATAGTCCTATCCCACAGAAAATATTGGCTCCTGCAGTGGCTGATGTTTTGTCTGAAGCTGCTGCTGGTGTTTGCGTTGCTCAAAAGACGAGAGTTCCTGTGTGCCAGGAAGCTTCAAGAGCAGCCGCGCAGGGAAAACCCGTTATTCGCGTTTCGGCGAAACAGGCAAAAGCTTTGGTAGAGAATTTGACAGAACATATCACCTTGTCCTATATCAAGGCGAATCAAGAAAACATGGTTGAACTTCTTGCGGCAGTTTGCGGAGAGTTGCCTTTAGAGCGCCTGGCAAAGCTTTTGGCTCAATACATGTGGCTTGACCCTTCTCAAAAACATATTATAGATGCGATCATGGACCGATTCACCAGCTTTGATCTTGGTATCTTTCAAGGTGTCTTTCAGGCGTGGGATACGCTTGAGAATATCGCTTTCGCCGAAAATACTTTCCAGGTTTATCTCCTCAAGAGGAATAGTGGAAATAATAGCCAATGGAAACAAGAACAACTGTTAAATGATTTAGCCGAGCAGCTTAAAAAGCAGCCGGGAACCAAAAGGTCAAAGAGTTCTTTAAAGATCGATAATAGTCATTTTGGACTGTATCATGCCCGCATCGATTCTAATAATTGGCGTATATTCTTCCGGATCAATTGTGATGAGAAAATAATCATTATTGTGGATATAGTTACGAGAGCGGAGTTAGATAAAACAGGGGCATATGATGAAAAAATAATCGTATTATTGGCAGGTAAATCAGCAGTGGTTTTGTTGCAGGAATATGATGTTATTCCTTACGGCAATCTCGTTATTCCTGAACAGGCATTAATCAGGAAAGTCCAGCAAACAAGGGTTTCTGCTTCGCCTATTTCGAAAAATTTTTACGCTGAAAAGAAAACGTTTACAAATTTAGTTGGGTTGCGGAGGTATGTTTTGGGCTTACCTCTTCCGTGGCTGGTGGGGGGCCTTTACTCCGCAGCCCATACTAATAATCAAGGAGGTTTCGGATGCTTAGTCAATATCAATTCAGTCAGTTACAGGTCTTACAGCTCAGGGTTTTATCTTCCCGCGATGTGGTTGTCTATACATGTGTTCCTGATTGCCAAACAGTATTTGAGTTTATCCTCTCGCCTTTGGGGTACGCGTGGGGAAAATCACCGGGCGGCTGGCTTGAGCTTACCTATGAATGCGCCGAGCAGATCAGGGAATTACTCCACGGACAAATTAAAGAAATCCCTATATATTTTGAAGGGCAGTCCTTGGGCAGCGCGTAATCGGGCTTATGCTGTTTTTGCCAGCAGCGCGCTTGAACATAATAGTTCAGCAGCACCTTATTCTTTAATTACTTCAGGCAAGCTTAAGCAATATGCTCGTTTCTGGTCGTTTTTGAGCCTTGGTTTGGGTGCTTTATGTGGCTTCTATAAGTTTGATTTTGTTAATTTGCCTTTTGTTTTTGTAACGATACTTTTGCTTGCGGTAATTATATCCACACAAGCATATGTCGTGCGCAGTTTGGAGGAGGTAATTACAGTTTATAATAAAGGAATAGAGGCTGATAACGGGAGTATTTGTTTCTTAGATGCTGCTCAAAATATTGTTGTTCATCCGGCGATCCTTGCTGCCTCCCAGGAGAAGATACTGTCCCGTATCCTGATAACATTCTTGTCTCCCCTTTTGATCCTGCATAAAATAAACAATAAAATTGTTTCTGCTATCTTACGCAGGGTATCTTTAACGCATCAACCTGTAAAGATGCTTTTACCCGTAGTTGATAGAACAGGAAGCTTCTTGTCATATACTTTGGGCGGCTATGTTTATGTTATGGCGCTGGAAGCGCTCACGATGATCATTACCTTACCATACGGAGTATTGCCTGCTTTCTTGTATCTTTTTGTTGTCAGTATAGTGCCTTATTCCTTGGTGAGTGAATATCTTAATTCTCTTTGGATGAGCCGGTATTTAAGCCAGCAGTTAGGCAAAGCGTTGGTGGAAAAGGCAGAAGCGCGAGAATCGGCGATACGGGATCCTTTGACCGGCGCCTATAATCGTAGGTACCTTGATGAGGAATTGCCGAAATGGACTGCACGCGTCAGAAGAGGCAAAGATGAACTTTCGATCCTGATGCTCGATATCGATTTCTTTAAGAAAGTCAATGATACCTATGGCCATACAGCAGGAGATGTTATCTTGAAGGGAGTTTCTCGATTGATCCATGATTCGATCCGTACCAATGATTCATTATTCCGTTACGGAGGGGAAGAGTTTTGCCTTGCCTTGTCATGTAAATTAGCGGATGCCGTTGTGAAGGCGGAAAAGATACGGAGGGTGATAGAGGAATATGCGTTTAATCATCGTGGCGTTGAAATCAGTGTTACGGTCAGTATTGGGGTAAGCGAGTTTGATAAAGAAAATATCGATGACAGCCATAAGGATGTTATTGAGCGGGCGGACAGAGCGCTTTATGAAGCTAAAGAAAGCGGCAGGAATAAAGTAGTGGCAAATACCTTCGGCTCCAGCAGCTCTGCAATAAATAATAATCAGCTTAAAAAATATTTTATGAGTCTTTATTCGTATGCCGCAGGGCGAGCAGTTATATTGAATACTAACGCGGCTCAGGCGCATATGGTATCATTGCCGATTGTCAGGGTTACAAACTTGCCCGAAGCACTCAAGATATTGGCAGATGAATCCTTTGGAAGATGGTTGGATATACAGGGGGCGTGGCGCGCTGAGCATACCATGGATATAGATGATTATCGGGGTTTTCTTACGGGTAAAGCAGAAGAGCCGGGGGAGTTATACCTTGTCTTTTCGTTACAGCCTTCTGTTATAGATGTTGAAGGTTTTGTGAATCTTAAGGTTTCCTTGTTGGGGCAGGATATGCGCGTTGTCCATGAATACGCGTTTCTGGAAATAGCGCCATGGAACCGGTGTCCGGTGGATCAGCGACGCTATTCAGGGCTCGGGCATGAATTGAGAATTTTTGGTATTCAGGAATTATTATCACATGACCAAAAAATAGTACAGCAGGTTACCCGTGATAAAATCAGGGTTTTAGGCCACCGGGATGTTGCAGGGGATATTTTTGAGGATGGCATACACCGGGGGTATGTGGAGGAATATCTAACCGTTCAAGCAGAGAAAAGGCGTTTATGTATTGAAATGTTCGGCTTACAAGATGAAGCTGATATTCCGAGTTCATCTCCGATTAAAATTCCAGAAAAGGCGCAAGGAAAGGCTGAAGCTGTTTATGGTAAGAATAAAGTTTTATTCAAAAGACAACTCAAAGGTTTTGATATCGGCCTTCCTGGCGCTTTCTATAATGAAAAACATTACCATGTAATAAAAGATGGCCTGGAGAAGTTTGCTCCTCTTAGTTTGCGCGCGCCTCCTCTGTGGGCTTTGGAGATCACAACTTCTCTGTCATCCACCGGCGGAGAATATATTGCTTTAGATGCACTTTCTAGAACCGTTATTATTCATCCTGCCTATTTTGACCTTCCGCAAAAAAGCCAATTAGTGGCCCTGGCTAGTAAGCTTATTTTGATATTCTTGGGGATAGAACATAAATCATTATCAGAAACCGCGGCAGAGTCACTGGTGTCCAATAATAAGAATATGCTCCGGTTACTTTCTTCTCTTATCAACCTTCGTACTAAGCTTACCTATAGTTGCCTGTCACTCCATGATATTGAAGCAGCGCTGGAAGTTTATCTTTCAATCAGCGCGCCTCGGTACGCAGCAGCCTATTTTGAAATCGGATTAAGCGTATTAACACATATTCTGGACGTTTTGGAGATCTATGTTGAATTCGTGGATCATGTGTCGTTTAATGCCCAAGCGCTTGTCGCGTTATTAATACATATTAATCCGACAAGGGAAACTAATTCCTTAAGCAGGTATTTAAAGAAAAAATATATTAATGATAAGGCTACCAGAGACTATGTAGTATTAATGCAGCGGTTTAATTCTTTGCCTGCTTTACGGATCGTCAGAGGTGAGGATGCTTTAGAAAAATATATCTGTATGATTTTAATGTTGTCAGGTGTTCATGGGATCATATTGGTGCTCGCCGATAAGCTTGCTTCCGGCAGGCATCTAGAGACAGTTGAGGAGAGGATCTCGTGGGCAAATGAAGTGCATTGTATTTACGCGCCTTTAGCTGAATTTTTGAAACTAGAAGGCCTTGATCGGCAATTCAGGGAAGTCGTTTTTTCTTATACGCATATCTATGAGCAAGTTGTTGCTGCGGTCCAGGAAATTATGGGAGGCAGGAATTTCCTGGAAGCACAGGATTTCCTGAAGGCAAAATCAGAAGAAATACAGCTTGGCCTGGCAGGAAAAACCATTTTTATTGAAGAGATTTTGTTCCGCGTGAAAGACGCTTATACCTGCTGGAAAAAGGCAATGACAAAGAAAGAATATGACAAAGATATCAAAAGGTTGAAAGATGTTTTTGGGGTCACGATCATCAGCAGGCAAAGGAATGATGTGTATCATATCTTGAGTTATTTATTAAGTAATTTCCCTTTGCAGGATCTTTCTGAAGAAAATCCCGAGTATAAACATCATAATAAGGAATTCGCAGGCATCCAAGCTCAATGGAACGAGCATGTTGTTTTTATCAATATTGAAGGTGTGCCTTGCGAGGTCCAAATATTCTCCCGGGAAGATTGGAAAGCAAAGCAAATGTTTGACCGTCCGCATTGGGTATATAAATTAAGCCGTGAAAGCGCCGGCAAACATTACGCAAAGAACAATGTGGCTGATATTGAAATTGTATCCGGCCATATGAAAGGCATGAGGAGAGGTGCAGTCTTATTGCGCATGCCTCCGCAAAAATATGATTTGATTTCTTCCTGGCAAAGTATAAGCATGGAACAATACGAGGAAGTCATAGCGCTGATACGTAATAATACTTATTCAATGGTAATTCATCGGTCTCGTAAATATCCCGGGGTCCTGGAATTAACTTTCTCCGCGCTTGAAAATAAGCCGGGAAATTTGAGAAGCCTTTTTGCTTTATTTGGCACACAGATGAAGAAAGTAGTCCCGGCGTATGGGCAGAATTTTAACTTAAGATCATCGCGGTTGTTCTTACTTCCTGTCCAAGGAAAAGTCGAAACCGGGGACATATTCTTGTCGGAAGCCGAGCATATGGTTGCCGGATCTGCGATCCATGCGCAAAGCAGCTCAAGCATTGTTAAGGAATTATTGCGGCCGTTGCGGTTCAAACGATTTGGTTTACCTTCCGTGGCTGGTGGGGGCCGGATCGCCGCAGCGGCCGTATTTATTTCGTCTTCCCCGATTTCTGCGCCGGTTGATGGGCTGATCTTTGGGTTTATCATTGCCGCAGGGTATCAAATTGGAGATGAAACTGTTTCGAGGAATTATTTTATCCCTCTCCATGTCTCTTTTGACCCGTATAAGACAATCAGCGGCAGTGAAGAAGAACGCCTTATCAATAATCTCCCTGAAATAATTATTGAGCAGGTTGAATGGTTAAGGCAGCAAAGATGGTTTATTGATAAAGGCAATAGCAAGCAGTACGCTCTGGAAATAAAAGATTTCTTTGTCTTGAGATGTAAAAACAGCATCAGCGATAGTGATTTTATAAAGCAATTAGGCGGGATGTATGTTAATAAAATAAATGATCTCTGTCTGGTATTGGCGGAATATACGGATAGTTATTATCAGTCCTTGTTTGAGTGTATGGCCAGGGGAGCCAGTATTTTGACGCGCAATGATAATGTCGTTGAATTTAGGCATTTTAATGCCGTCTCAGGCATCGAAGAAGTTGAAATTGAGAAAACTGATACGTTAGGACTGCCTTCTTCAAATGTGTTAATCCCGCTTCTTGGAAGGCAGGGTATCAAAGTATTATATAAGACATATAAAGTAGTTGGTATTAATCCGGAAGCAGAGCTTTTATCTGTGCTTACTGAACAGGGTTATTCTGCTATTCCGCGGTTACTTGGGACAGTTGTTTATCGTAAGGGTGGTGAGGTGGAAATGCCTTTAGGTATATGTATGCAGAGGATTGAGAATCAAGGTGATGGGGGTGGCGTTATCTGGGGTTGTTACGATCAGGTGATCGGAAATCATGCGCCGGCGCAAAATGAAATAGTGAAGCAGTCTACAATAACACAACTGAAAAAAATGGCTCAAACTCTGGCATCATTCCATATTGCTTTGGCGCGGGTAAATGATGATAAATATATTCCCCTTGTATCGTCTCAAGAAGATAGGGGGCTCTGGGTTTCCGGAGGAAGCACGTATTTGAAACAAGCGACCCGTCTGCTCCGGGAAACAAAAGGTTCGGATACAATTGATTCGGTGAAATCACGGCTGCAGAGTTGCGAAGACAGTTTTGATGCTGCTTTAAGCGGAATAGTCGGTGCGCGAACTTTAGTCAAGGGGCGTATCCATGGTGATTTTCATTTTAGCCAGATACTCCGCAGTACCACAGGCCAGTATATCATTATAGATCTGGAAGGAGAGCCGTTGGCAAGCCCGCATCAGCGCTGGGAAAAGAAAACTCCTTTGCAGGATGTGGCAGGAGCAATAAGGTCATTTGGGTACATCAAACATCTGATCTACGCGATCAAAGCCGGTTATATTAAAGGAGAGGAGATCGGACAGGAAATAAATGGAGAAGCAAAATATAAAGCGTCAATTGACTTCTTGGAAAAGAAGAATGATCCATTAGTTCAGGAAGTTAATACCTTAACGCAGCAATTAGTGAGCGCTTGGGTCGATGCTTATTTAGATACGATAGAAAAAGAAGAAATGACCGGGATTCTATTCTCTGCCCAGTATTCGCGTGCCGAGGCTAAAAAGGTTATTTATGGGTTTGTGTTAACCAAGGCCGCTTATGAATTTAAGTATGAAATGGACGTGCGGCCGGGTATAGGGATGGAGTTGATCCCGGTTGAAGGGATCATAGATGCTTTACAACAGTATTATTCTTCTGAAAGTGGCAGCAGCCCCATAAGAACAAGGGGCAGTGAAAGTGATTTATATCAAATCGATACGGCTTCCCGTCCTTTCCTGGGTATTCGCTCTTTAGGTGTTTTTGCCCCGCTTGCTTATTGGAGAAGTGAACATGATTGGGGTACGGGAGATATTGATGTCCTGTTAAAAGTCGTTGATTTCTCAAAAGGCATGAATTTATCTCCGCTGCAGCTGCTTCCTTTGAATTATCCTCTCGGTGATAACTGTCCGTACCATATTGCCAGCACGTATTATTTGGACCCGGTATATATCGGTATCAATACTATGCTGGACTATTTGAATATTCCTCACCAGGAAAGGACAGTGATGCTTGAGGGGTTAAGCGCGGACATAAAATCTTTACGAAAGCAGGCGTTTGAAAAATCAAAAAATGATGAAACGAGGGCGTTAAAGTACCCTGTATTTAAATTAGCCTACGAATACTTTAAAAACCGCTATCGAGAAGGATATTGTGACGCGATCTTCTCTTCTTTCACGCAGTACCTCTCTGATAACCATTTTTGGCTCAGCGACCATATTTTGTATTTTATTTTATCGAAACAATTCGGGAGTTATGATTTCCGGGAATGGGATAATAAAAATATTGTATTACGGGATCGGGAGATGATCGAGTATTATAAAATGCTGCATAAGGAAGAAATAGAGTTTGAAGCGTTTTTGCAGTGGATATTGACCGGACAATTATTTCTCGTCAATAGACATGCTTATGAGGGGGATACTAAGGTTGATATTATGCTTGACCAGCCTTTCGCGTTTGGATACGCGGATGTCTGGTGTAACCCCGCGGCATTTGTTATGGACCCTGATACCTACCAGCGGTATTTTACCCAGGGCGCTCCGCCTCACCGGCTCGATATTCCCCAACACTGGCAATTCCCCTTGCTTGATTTTAATAGCCCTGCGGCAAAGGAACTTCTTTTATCAAGGCTTAATTTCTTTTTACAGTTTTCATCAATACTGCGCATCGATCATCTCTTAGGGTATTATAGGATTTATCATATGTTTGATGATCCGAAATGGGAGATGACCTTGGCTCGGATGGGGATATGGGAAGAGATCGCCAAGATATACGAAAGCCAGATGAGCATCCTCGAGAAAAGAAAGGCCATATATGCGGTAATTCTTGAAGGGTTAAAAAAGAATTTACCGTATAGCATGGCGCGGCAGTTGTTCAATAGCTCCATGGATGATCTTCAGCATGCGCATGTCATCCTTGCGGCACGCAAAGATTTTGCTTCTCTTCCAGCTAAGCGCGAGGAAAGTGGCTGGTACGCGCAGTACTCGACTGAACATAAACAGGAGCTTTTATGTTCCATGCTTAATCCTAGCGAATACGGCGAAATAGATTATCTGGAATTGCTTATCAAGGATCCTGAAATGTTCTTGAAGCCTGACGATAGCATCCGCTGGTGCTATTTTAAAATGGGGTTGGGCGAAGAGATCATATCTGAGTTTATGGCAGCAGCTCAGAAGCAGGGAAAAGTTCTGGTCATGGAAAATCTGGGTGTCGTCCCTCAGGAAATTGATAAGTCGCTTTTTGAACTTGGCTCTTCGGTGTTTCGGCCGCTCTATTTCGGGTATAAATATTTTATCGGAGATAATAATCCGTATTGGTTCCCTAAAATAAACGCTCATGATTACGCTTGTTTTATGATACATGATTCGGTGACGTTACGCTGCTTCTGGGAGGCAAAAGGGAAATGGGGGGCAATCAAGAATTATTTTAAAGGTGGCCATGAAAAAGAAAACGTTGTGTCTTGGTTAAAAGAAAACGGATATTTGGCGCAGAAATCACCGGTTGACCTGTCTTGTTTAAACGGACACCTTCATTTTGCTGTTCTTGCTTCAGTGGCGGATTGCAATGCGAGTATGTGTGTTTTAATGATGCCGGATATATTCGGCTCAGGAGAAGAAGGCATTATCAATATGCCGGGTAATTCAGGCTTTTGGACCGCGCGCTCCCTGGTGACAATAGAAGATTTATTGTTTGAACTACAGAATGAATCACATCTTAAGACCAACGTTCCGGCTGCGCAGGCTGTGTCGATGCTTAAAGAATTAGCATATTATAGACAGCGGGATAGTTTCATAAAGCAAGTGCCCTTATTGCCGGACAATACTGCTGCGCTTATTACGACCAATCCGTTGATGGGAGACGGTTTTAAGCAAATACGTTTCCAGGGCCAGGATTTCCTTGTTGATGTGGTAGTCTATGGCCGGGCCCAAAAAGTAAAGCTTGTGCTTGATAATAAAACAGATATTGTTATGAAGAGGCTGGAAGTAAAATATGGCTTGCCCGCAGGATTTTCAGTATACCGGGCAAACTTTCGCATTGATGCTGCGGCTACGGCGACAGTTTCCTATCGGATCAAAATTAATGGCAATACCCATCATCTCGCCGGGTATCTGGTTTCCATGCCGCAGGGGACGGATACTAATCCCTTATCATATGATTATGGAAAGATAAAACAAGAGTCTTCTTCTCCTCTCCAGTCTCCTGTTTTCTTAGGTGCGTTGGTTAGTATCCGCAGTTGGCAAAGACAGAGCGCGTTGTTTTCCGTGGGAAGGTTAAATAAATCAACATCCAGCCCGCTTGTGAAGGTCGAGCCGATTGCAAGGATAGAGGAAATGCTCAAAACCTTCC
Source organism: Candidatus Omnitrophota bacterium (assembly GCA_041662125.1). Classification (GTDB taxonomy): domain Bacteria; phylum Omnitrophota; class Gorgyraeia; order Gygaellales; family Profunditerraquicolaceae; genus JBAZTA01. The sequence goes on from JBAZTA010000002.1 coordinate 45,019, forward strand.
CCGCAGAGTGTATTGATTGGTGGAATTGGGAAGAGCGAAAGTCTGAAAACGCCATTCTCAAATCAGGGCATATTTTAATGATTAGTAATCTGTATCCATTTCAGGTATATTTACGCCAAGAGTTAACAGGCCAGGACCAGTATATATCTTCTGTTGCCACGACTAAGCAAGAAAACGTCGTAATGCTCTATGGTTTAGCTCTGGGTGCCTATACCTTGAGTTTTCAATGGCCGGGGAATCGAGAAAATGGCGGTTGGGAAGGGCGTGGTTATCGCTTGTGGGTACTTGATCAAGGGGAAGATATTTGTTTTGACACTACGTTACTGTCTGCGTTTAATCGCAAGCTTAATACGATACAAGAGGATAATTTGGGTTTAATATTAGGCGTTAATCTTGCAGACCTGGGCGCGCGGGTAAAGGTTGATACAGGACTTCAGGGAGCCAGGCTTGTAATTAACAAAAATATCGCTGTCCGGGAAACGAGGAAGCTTATCAATGCCTTTCCAATAAATAATACTCCCGTTTCGTTCTATCTTTTTAATGTTTTAAAGACTTCCTATATCTCACGTTTGGTGCACGGCTTAAACTATCCTGAGATCACTCAATGGAATGAAGATAAAATACGTGCTCATATAGAGGAAAAGATAGCTGAATTTGGGATCCATAATACGCAGGTAAAAAGTGTTCTCGTGCTGGCTGATTCTTACCTTTTGTTAAGGTTGGTAATTGATGGTAATGAGTTTTCGCTGCCCATGGGATATCATACCAAACAGGTTACCTATCGGCTGGGAAGTAAGAAGAGCCCTGTTACGTTCTGTGAACAATTCGGGAATCCATTCTCTCCCCGGGGGATCGTTGATGTTGAAAATTATATTGATGATTATCAGCTGCGGGGTATCATTGCAGCATTGCATCAGCGCGGGAAAAAAGCTCTCGGTGATTTCTATGGATGGCGTATTGAAGGTTTGAGAGAAGATGCCTATAAATATTTCAGCCATAAAGTAATTGATAATACCGCTTTGAATTACCAGGAGATTACCCGTAGCTTTGGCCGCGGGATTGTATGGCATTTCAGCGATAAACAGGTATTGTTGTATTTTCGGGGTGATTCACAAGACCAGTTATTCCCTGATTTGGGAGAGAAATATGGAAGTACGCAAGAACGGGAGAAATACGATTTCTGGAAAAACGCGTATTTGCGCTATTTAAAACAACGTATTGACCTTGGCTTTGACGGCTTTAGGGTTGATTTAGCCTATGAACTATGCAAATCAAAAGTAGGCGCAGGCAGGGACCATTCGCTTTTAAAAGAAGTATTGTTTGAAGCTATTGCGTATGCCCGCCAAAGCTATGGAAGAAAGATTTATTTTGTACTTGAGGTGTATGGCGAAGTTCCCCGAAATTATTTCAGGAGTTGGAATAATGAATTAGATTATGTGGCAATAAAAACTTATTTTGACGATGTTATGAAAACATTGCTTAAAAATGATTCTGCAACTCATAAGATATCCAATTTATATAACTCATTGCGTTGGGTCATGGCAAATCCGCAGGGAGCATTAGCGGAAGTCTTGTTCTTGAGCAACTATGACGAATTGAGTTTAAAAGATATTATTCCCGACCCTGTTTTACGCAGGTTATATATTAAGATGGCGCTTTTTATGGCTAAAAGCGGTTATAATGTGTTCTTTTGCCTGCGTGATTTTATCGAACATGCGGGTGAATTGGTCCCGGTGGCCGGCGGTGAACGCCACGGGAGCCGCTGGTACAGCCATAAATACCCGACGTTAATAGAATTAGATGAACGAAACAGAAATAAATCAGTGGTTTCTCTAGTCAAACAGTCTTTTGCCTGGCATGAATTTGTGTCGCCGGAACCTGTCGAAAGGCATTTGTTACGCAAAAAAGAACTGTTGTTTTTTACCCGTAATGGAAAGAGCAGGTTTAATCTGGCGTATATGGTGCATAGGCTTTCGTTTCTTTCCCGGGGCAAACGGTTTGTGATAACAGGGTCTTTTGCAAAGGCATTGCTTAAGTTAGAAAGACACGTGCAGTCCCTTATTGATAAAGGTAAGGTGCCGGTTATTTTCCTGGATCTTGATTATACGTTGAGCGAGCATTTTTGGTCATCTCTGGCTGAAGGTATCCCGGAACTTTTAGAGAAAATTGATGCTGCCGGCGGTATTATCGGGTTAAATACCGGTTGTGATATTGATATCTCGTGGGTCGGGCAACGGGTGTTACAATCTACCCAGAAACTATTTTCTTGGAAGGTCATGATTCTGGAGAACGGGAAAAGAATATATGTCTGGGATAAAGAAGCTAAGGCTTATCAGGAGTTGCCTCTGACTGCGAGAAATAAGGCGGCGGCGATGGAACAAGTAGCTTTATCTCTTGGAATTTCACTGCGTGATTTTATTTACCTGGCAGATTTCCCGGAGAATGGCCATATTAATATTCCAGGCGAGGATGATCTTGTTCTGGATTATCCTTTGGGAGTTGTTATTTGCCAAGGCATGAGGAATAAGTTTCCGCTGCATTATAAAAACACTTTGTTTATTAAGCCTAAATATTTAAAGCAGCCTTGGGTGGGGCCTGCGGCTACCACAGAGTATTTAAGAAGTATCAATCTTGTTATGGGTAATAATAGTGCTAAGCTTGTTCCTCAACAAAAAGAATTGCTGGGTTTTTTAAGCGTTAAAGTACCGTTCGAGCATCTTAAGGATGTTATTCCCATGGTGTGGACATTTGATAATGCGGAAAGTATGAGCGTGGTTAATCAGGGTGTGCCGGTATGTGTTTCTGTCGGAGCTCCGGGAATGGTACATGCGGGAGTTAAAAGCAAAACCGGTGAATGGATACGTACGTATGACCAGCCATTGATATTTAATGAAAACCGGCGCATTTGGGAAGCATTATTACGTGATCCTGATATAAATGAATTTACGTTCATCTGGTATGATCAAAAGGGAACCCAGGTTAAATGGGAAGGCAGGACTTTTTCGCTTGTCAGAGGAATAGAGTGGGATTGGAAACAGCATGCGGATGCAGAAGTAGCAGTGCCGCTTGCTATGCCGCTGTTCATAAGAAATAAATTCAAGTTTAAAGCGTATATTTATAGGCAGTCTGATGGTAAAGAATGGTTCGTTGAACCTTCCTTTATACGGGGAAATAGAGAGTATGTCGCTCTTATTTATCCGGACCAACCAGGGCAATATACTTTAAGTTTTCGCTGGCCGGAAAAGCAGACAAATTCCGGATGGGAAGGCAGGGATTATTATTTCCGCGTTTTAGGGGAAAATGAATCGGGAAGCCCTGTTTCAAGCCCCATTACGTTGGATGATGTTGCGCAGATTTACCATAAAGGCAGAGGCTTACTTGCTGAATCTAAATTTGCAGAAGCATTAGTTGTCTTTGACCATGCAGTAGCGCAATGCAGGAGTATTTCTTTAGGAAAGAATGAAAAGGTTTTCTTTGTGGATATTTTAGCTAATAAAGGTTTGTGTTTTGCGCATATGTCCCGCCTTGATGAAGCCCTTGTCGTGTATGAAGAAGCCTTGCGTATTGCCTCTGATAATTATGCTAAAGCTCAAGTAAGCAGCCTTTTGGCGAATACGTTATTTCTTATTGCAGAACGCACTGCTTCTGACATTGCGCCTAAAGCCTGGAATTACCTTGATGTTGCATTGAAAGCCCTTACTACTGAATTAAATACAAGAGGCATTACTCCTGAACAGGTTTTGAGAGTCAAAAGTAAGCAAATAGAGATGTTGTTGTTGCGGGGATATATGTATCAGTATAGCGGTAAAGATGATAAAGCTCTGAATAGCTTTAGCCAGGTGCTTTCGATATATCCTTTAGCTCCTGCGGAAAAACTGGAAGCGCAATATCATGGAGGGCGCTCTGCGCTGCGATTAGGAAAATATGATGTGGTCCGTGTTTATATGGGGGAGGCACTGCAACATCTTTCCGGCTTTAACAGGGTAATTGCTTTGATCGCTCTGAGTGAAACCTATAGTTATAGCGAAGAAAATATTGATAAAGCATTAGAGTTATTGCAGGAAGCTATGTCTCTTGAGCAGTCATTGCCCGAAGATGTAAGATTGAAGAAAAACAAGGGTGGCGAATATGGGTCTGATATGCTCCTGGGTAATATATATTTAGAAATCGTAAAAGCATATTATTTAAAGAAGGACAATCAGAAAAGCCTGCGTAACGCGATGCTCGGTTTAACGCAATTAGTCCCGGGGAAAAGTGTTGTTTCAGAGGAAAACCTGGAGAACTTTTTAGCAATGGTACCGTATATGGATTTTACCGTAGATCCTGAGTTGGAAAATATGCTGGCGCGCACTATTCTGCTTATGGCAGGCAGCTATTTAAATGCCGGCCTTTATTCCCAGGCAATCGCCGCAGGATCTGTTGCGGTGTTGCTTACTGACAACGATATAAGCCGTAAAGGTACTGCTCACCGGATAATCGGCGATTCTCTCTTATATCAGGCAGAAAACATGAAAGAGCAGGAGCCTGAATTAGCGCGTTTTTGTGCTTTTGAAGCAAGACGCGAGTTCCTTCGCGCGACGAATCTTGGATATTTCAATAAAGAATTCTATAATAATTATCTTTTGTCTGAGTTGTTAAGCGGTATTTTGATCCGATCGGCGAGGGAAAGGTTTGTTAAGACTATCGTAAAGGCCAAGCGCCCCGATAGGTCAGTATATGAAACCTTCCAAATGGCTTTGGAATTCATCGCTGCGCACGGGCAGGAGCTTGGCATTGAGGAAACCCAGGAATTGAAAATATTCTTAAGAGTGCTTGGTAATAGCGAATATATGAAAAAGTCAAAAGCCCGCGCGCAGATTGAACCGCTCGTGAGTGCTTTAGGATCTCTGGATGCTGAAATGGAAAGTAGAAAGCTTCGGCAGATTGAAGACAGCTATGAAGCGCAGGCGCGGTTATCAGCCAAGGGGATCCCGAGCAGGGAAACACTTGAACAGGATTTATTGAATGCGCGCCAGGCTGCGGCAGTCGAACTCGATCGCCAGTTGAAGGTTGAAATCGCAGGGTATACTGCTGTTTGTGATGCGGCTTATAGAAATGAGCAACAACAGTTAAAGCGGTTGGCGGAAGGCATCTACTTGCGTAAGCAAAACCGAAAATATACTCAAGAGTTTGAAATGTTGCGAAAATACAAGCCAGCTGAAACCTTGGATTTCCTGGGCGTTGTGCTGGATTATTGCCGGAATAAGAATTGGAATATTGCTCAGACTGATGCCTTTATAAAAGAGGTCCTTGAGCCCGGCAAAAGTATGATGCATAGCTTCGCGTTATTCCTGCATCAGATATATCCGAATATTATCTCAGAGATATATAAAATAGTAGTTGAAACGCGTAAGAGAGGCTTTGATTACGCGGCAGTCTTAGATTTTATTGATTTTTGGAATGACCTGCGAGTATCTTTTAAAGAAGGGAAAGCCGTATTACCTGAAATTTTTAAGGCAGCAGATACGTATGGCCTGAGTGCACAAGATGTCATAAAGATGTTAGCTGATTTAAAAGATTTAGGGGTCAGTTCGAAAAATGACCTATTGCAGTCATATGAACTTATTTTTTCCGCTTCATCTGCTGCAAAGAGCAGCTCTGCGGTTTCGCAACGGATTTTCTCCGGAGTAAATAATTATGAAGCAGGCAGTCCGATAGAAGCAAATACGGCCGTTTCATATTATGATTTGAATAATTCTTCTATACCTCAGAACGGATGGTGGGGGCAGTTTATTGCCCATTCCGGTGAAATAAACTCTTCCTTAGTAGCACAAGGGAATTATAACAAACAATGGCGGCAGCATTACCTGAATCTGGAAAAAGGCTTTACCCAGGCAATAGCGCAAAGCCAGGGTAATTCCAATGCGCTTGTTTTTGGTTTAGGGATGCACGGCGATATTAATATCCACTTATTAAGCAATAAATTTCAAACGGTAAATGTTATTGATATCAATCGGAACGTCTTTGAGCAGGTTTATCGTCGTTTGCCGCTGGAATCGCGTTCTCGTTTAATCTTCACTCACGAGGATGCTTCTTTGGTAACTTTTGAACTGATCAAAGAAATTGAAAGCATAGTTCGTGAATACCATGAGGGAATAGTAAGCTATAAAGAACTGATTTCTTTTGTTGCCGCTGGTTATCGGCGTTTAGTGAATGGGCAGCCTCTTGCCCTTATTGATAACAATGTCCTGCTTCTTCAGCGGATCATTGATCTTATCAAGTATGCGAAGATCTCAAGAAAACTTCCTTTTAAAAATAATAGTATGGACCTGGTCCTTTCGAGCATGGTGCTCACCGTCATGCTGCCGGGTTATTTCCTTGATTTTGTGGAATCGAAATTAAAGAAAGAGTTAGGTATTAAACGCAAGAGTTATGAGAAAGAGTTTATTGCGCTGTATAATGCCTTCGCGTCTTTGGAAAGAAAGGCCGTTGCCGCGCATATCCGCGAACTTGTTCGTGTCACCAAGCCGGGAAGTACAATATACCTTGCCACAGACACTAAAAGTATTAGAAAAGAGCGGGAAGATGTTTTATTTGAAAAGGATATTGTCGGTGAACGCAAGATTAATTCGTTCTGGCCTGGCAATGTTACACGGGTTTATAGGGATAATTGGTTATGGGAGTTAACTCAGGTTTGGAGTCTTAGAAAATACCAGGAAGTACATTTTTGGGGGATGAAGAAAACAGATGGGCAAGTGCGCTCCAGCTCAGCAATAAATGAAGATCAGGATAAACCGGAGTTGCCGGTCGAGGTGCGCGAGAAAAGCCATATGCTTGAAGGGATCGCAGAGGAGGTAGCGCTGATCCAGAAAGCATTGCCTCAGATAGGGGCTTTGGGAGCGTCTATTAAAGATTTTAGAGTGAGAAATCGCCAGCTGAATATGTTCCAAATAGAGCAAGTCCAGCAAGAGCGCGAGTCGTTTGTGCAAGCCCTGGATGAAATAATTACGTTATTAAAGCTTGAAAGAGCGCGTGAAGCAATTAAAAAGAATAAAGTATATCCGGCGCTGCAAGAAGTTCGCGCCAAGTTGTTGTCGGGAGATTTTAGGGTTATTAAACTCTTGGAATCAGCCGGCGCCGCGCTTAAGGTCCGTTTGAATAATCTGCGAGCGCAGCAGCAGCGTATAACCGCGCATGTTAAGAAACTTATTATTGAAAGTCCTGCTCCGGCCGGCAAATCGTCAGAAAATACGCTTCCTGCAGTTGTGGGCGCGCAGTACCGGTTATGGCTTGCGGAAAATACGGGCAAGACTATTGTTGAGCAGATGGTCGCATATCTTACGATACGCGGTAACCTGGGTATCCGCGGCCCTCCTGCGGCGGCAGAGCTCAAACAATTCTTTGATCATTCTGCTATAAATTATTTATCTGAAATACTTGATCCCCGCTTTTTCCAATTGGAACCCCTTGCCAGAGCAGTGATCCTCAAGAAGATTAAAAAAGAACAAAAACTTACTGAGAGTGATAAGTATTTACTTCATTTGATCACTTTGACACCAAACTATTATTGGTCAAGCAATGTCCCGCCTCAGGCGCGCGCCTATATTGCTGAGATCGTAGACCAGGAACATTTTGGCGTATTGTTCTCTGCCAGCCGGGGAAGAGTTGAAATCGGGTATGTAGGAGATAAGTCAGAACATGACAGGTTCCTTCAATTAAGTTTGAGGGAATTGACTACTGATGACTGCGGTAAGCCTATGTATTGGGTCCCTTCCACCAAAAGGCAATTGGCAAAAGAGCTTTCCAGGATGTATGGCGAAACGCAAGCGTCTTACTTAGTATTGTTCCAGGATCAAAAAGAATTTGTGCGGCACCAGCAAATATATATCAAGGAACGTCAATTAGGGATATTACATGATCGCATTATGGAACGTCTCGAACAAGTTTACGAGGTGGCTTATGACGGGCAAAAGGAAAAGCAAACACTGCGTATTATGTTGTTGGGTAAAAGGCCTGCGAAAACATTGCCAGAATTCCCTGTTACATTTTATGATTATCGAGTTTTGGAGGCTTCTTCTCCGATTGGTATCGATATATCACAACTGCCCAAAATCGATCTTCCGCTAAAAGATAAACTTCCCCAGATCAAGCGTGTTTTGATCCTGACCATTCCTAAAATGGATTACGGCGCGGAATTGGTCTGGAGCCTGATCATGAATGTGCTGGCAATGCATAATCAGATAGAAGAAGTGGTGGTGGCTGCTCATCAAAATAAAAAGAGCATTTGGCAGGCGCGTGAGAAAAAATTCTCTCATACGGTATATGGCTATAATGAGATCGATATATTTAAGGTACATTTTCGACAGGATACCAGTACGACTGATTATCAATACAATGCTAAGTTGCTTGCCAATTACCTGAAACAAGAGAAATTCGACCTGGTTATTTCAGCTAATCCCTTCCCGGATGTGATAGGCGTTATAAAAGCCACTCATACGCCGGCTATATTTTATCTACCTGCGGAACAATCGCTTCATACCGATTATTATATTCTCATGAAACAAGATATCCTTTATTTTGACGGGGCTCAAATGTTTCTTGTTAAAAGGAAAGCCGCTCATATCAATATCTATACGCAGCTGCAGCAATCATATAGAAATATCGGGTTTTTAGGGAAAAATGAATATATAAAAAAGTCGTTCCTGCCTGAATCATTTTGCCTCGAAGAAAACCGGGTTATGGTCTTGTTCAATAATTTCAGTTCCAGCGAACGCAAGGACTATGATTATGGCGATATGGTAGATGTTGTCGCGGGGTTGCTCTTTACCTTTAATGAGCGGATAGGGTTATTATTTGATTCCGGTGAGACTGCGCTTAAACATCAAGTAGCCGGTGAATTCTGGGCGCAGTTGAGCAAACGTATCGGTAAATTAAAGTTAAACAAAAGTTTGATGTTGCATTTCGCGGAGCAGAATATCGCAGGCTTGCTTCGTTTTATCGGGTCTGCTGATATCGTGGTCACTCCCGACACCTTTGTCATGCATGCGGCAATAGCCGCAGGCAAGTGGGTCATTACTCCCTGGGGCAATTGTATCGAGAATGCCTTTTTACGCTGGGCGCCGCAATCAAACCGCTATTTACCTTTGATCACTCATTCTGTGAGCGCGGAACATAAGCGAAAACCCCTGGTTGATAAGGCGCTTTTAGAAAAAGCCATTGAATTAGCGGTTAGAGCCGTAATGATTCAGAAAAGTTCGAAGGTATCGAATGCCGGCACTCTCGATTATATATTTAAAGAAAACAAGGTTAATCAGGGCAAAAGAGTCCTGGCAGATATTATGAATCTGCAGGCAAAGCTTTTAAAATCATGGAAAACCGGGAATAGCTCGAGGGTCAGAAAGAACATTTTCCTACTGCTTGCTTCTCTGGTTGATTTCGAGGAAAGCATGCATCCTGATTACCGCAGGCTAGCTTTTCACCAATTTGAAGATGGCCGAGATTATTGGCGGGAAGGGGTAATGCATTTTCTCGTCCGCAAAAAAGCGCCTATGGCGGTGGAATTATTATTAGGCAGTACCATGATGCGGTTCGCTAACTTTTTAAATGCGCATTTAGAATTGATCCGTCGATCAAGCTCTCCGGCCAATGCGTCGTCATCATCTGCCCTTGACGCAGGGCTTCTGTATAAATTGAACGGGACGTATGTCTCTCGTTATCTGGATTCCCGCTTGAAATTTCCGGAAGAATTCAAGAAACAGCTTCCTGATGTGGTAAGGTTCGTTTTGATCAAGAGGCAAAACTGCGTTATCGGGTATCCTGTTACTGAATGCCTGAGGCTGATGCACATACGCGCGCGCAGGGTCATCCTTCAGTTATTAAATTCAAGAGCAAAATATATTTTTGACCCTTCCCTCGGTGAAGTATATGTCAGCGCTTTAGATGAGCAGGGAAATTTAATGATAGAGCCGGAATTAGCGAAAAGCCTTGGAATATCGGAAAGCGATGATGTTGTTTTCACAGGCAAAGACCTCAGCTTTGAAATCTCTCCGCGCTCAAGCTCTCCTGTAATTCTTTTTGCTGCCTCCCGGAGAAAAGGTAACAGAATAGAAAATGTGCCTGTTGAAAATACCGCGTTAGACCTATTGATACGCTATGAAACAGAAGAAAGCAATGAGGCCAGGACATTACAGGCAATAAGAAGTTCCGGGGTAACGGATAAGTATTTGAATATTCTTATCCGGGTGTTGAGTGGCGAGAAACTTAAAATAATAGCCGCTGATTATAATAATGTATCTGTTGTGCGTATCAGTGATATTGCTCTGAAAACGAAAGAAAGAGTGATTAAAGTCCTCTGGTCCCTTGGCTATGATATAACCGCATTTATGTCTCAAGAGGAGCTGAAGAATATTCCTGAAGCAAGTTTGTCTGTCTATAGAAATGAAAATAGGCGCTTGTGGGATGCTTTACGGGGAACCAAAGATAAATCATCTTCTCCTGTTAAATCCGGAGAATGGTTCATGGGTATGGTTATGGGAACGTTCATTGGGGTTATTATTTGTGATATCCTTAAATTCTCAATGCTGTCTTTTTCTTATGACTTGAAGCCGGTCTATGTTGTATATATCATTGGAGCCTGCGCTTTGTTGGGAATAGTGATCTACTCATTCATTGATAATGCCCAAGGAAATAAAACAAATAATAAAGAGCAAGAAGAGGATAGCGATGAATCTTCCGGTTCCCCAATAGTAATACGCGAAGAAACTATACCTATCGAGACGACATACGCTAAACACCACGAAGGTTATCGCCGGTTTATTATGCAGCAAGTCGGCAGGGATAATTTTGTGCTCTCGGTTGGTTGCGGAGACGCTACCTTGGAATCGCTTTTACTTTCGCAAAGAAATAGAGTTATTGGCGCGGATAAATCAGCTTACGCGTTATCTCAGGCCGGCAATAAAGGATTGGATTTATTAGTGAGAGTAAATGCAGAGGTGCTTGCTTTCGCGAAAAATTCCTTTGATGTGGTGCTTTTTCCTGAATTGATCGGCCATCTGGAAATCCCGCTCGCGTTAGAAGAGGCCAGCCGGGTTTTAAAAGAGGGGGGCAGGATCATTATTGCAACGGATCCTCCTCGGGACGGTTCCGACAGGCAGGTCGTTAATGATTATGTACGGATCGCGCTCTGTGATTTAGAACTTTTAGTTAAACAAGCAGGGTTTCGTATTATCAAGGCTTTGGAAATTTTTCTTCCTATGGAGGATCTTTTAATGACATTGCCGGGCCACGTGCTTTTTATTATTGGAGAAAAAGGCTTGAAGCAAGAAAAGCGGAATATATTTTATTTCTCCGGCTCTCCGGTTACGAATCATAATTTTGCGAGCAGTGCAATAAAAAGCAATAATGCCGAGTCCAAAGTGGTAAAACACGCCTGGGGAATGATGGGATATGTCGCGCATGAGGATGTTCATATTAAAGAACATGATGGGATGAGATATTCGTGGAATGATGAAAAGCATATGAGTAGCACCGTGTTTGAAAAATGTGTTAAAGCAGCGTTGGGCAATTTAGATTTATCTGACCTTTTTGAGGCTGTAGAGGTTGCTGAAGCATTAAGGAAGTTAATTGTTACGATAAGGAGAAAAGGATACGCTGATGATAATTTGACTGAATCATTACCGGTTATGGCTAAAGCTATTCGTGATCCTCAGGGTTTTCTCAAGGCTCTTTCTTTGGAATTAAAATTATATAAAGTATTGTTAACTGACACAAGGAAGTATCAATATGATTGGCAGTGTAGGGATCAGGATTCTTATAGCGGTACTGATAGCGAGGTAGTAAGGGCTGTTTCAAAATCTGTTTTCTCTGTTTATCAAGGATTATGCGCAAGTGAAAACGAATTGAAAGATTTGATTGAGAGGGTTCTTGAGTTTTTTGAGGAAGATCCTATTCTGGTAGATGAGCTGGATAATGAAGCTAAGTTGTACGTATTTTTTATGAGTAAAGCCAAAAAATTGCCTGATTCTATAGTTAAATGTGTTGTGGTTGATGCCGATGGAGTTTTATGGGGAGGGATTGTTGGAGAAGATGGCATAGAAGGCGTAGAATTGACAGAACCATATATAGCATTTCAGAAAGAATTAGTTGCGCTTAAACTGAAAGGATTTTTGTTAGCCATTAATAGTAAAAATAATCCTATTGACATATTTGAGAGGGATTTAAGATGGAATAGGGGAATATTCGCGAAACGCCAGGAAATGGTATTAAGGGGAGAAGATTTCGCAGTTATGCAGGTTAATTGGCAAGATAAAGCGGAGAATTTAAGGAAAATAGCGTTGGAATTAAATATAGGTTTAGAGAGCCTGCTTTTCCTAGATGATAGCGTTCATGAGCGTGAATTGGTAAGGCAAATGTGTCCTGAAGTGTTTACTCCTGAATTTCCCACTGATCCTGAGCAATATGCTGATTTTATTAAAAATTTAGCTGTTTTACAGAAAGATATCGTTACTGTCGAGGATAGGAGGAGGTCAGAGTTATATCTAATACAGCGGGAAAGGCAAGAGTCAAGAGCAAGGGCTGGTTCATACGAAGAATTCTGCCGTTCTTTAAATATTAGAATTATTATTAGAGAAGGAGCTGAAAACCTTCCCTATCTATCCCGATTGTCACAGCTTACTCAGAGAACGAATCAGTTTAATGTCAGGGGTAGCAGGTATGATGAAGTAACAATTACTTCATTCATAGATAACCAGGATTATTTGGTTTATAGCTTGGAGTTGATGGATCGTTTCGGAAATGATGGGATTGTTGGCTTGATTATTGTCCGTAAGTTTGAAAGAGTCTATTGGATAACGGCTGAAGAGAATGCTTGGATTATAGATACGTTTTGTTTAAGTTGTCGAGCAATAGGCAGGACTGTAGAATGGGCATTTATGAGTAATGTTGTTGACCGGTTAAAAAGTAAGGGAGTAAATCTTTTAATAGGAGAGTATGTTCGTACGGAAAGGAATGAATTAGTTAAAGATATCTATGGAAAGTTTGGTTTCTCAAGACGTAACGATACATGTTTCTGGAAAGCGCAGGTTGCTTGTTTAACTGTTAAGGCGCCGGATTGGGTAAAGATTGAACGATCCAGTTCTCCGATCCTGGTAACTCAAAATAAAACCATGCCTGCCTGCCGGCAAGGCATGGACTATCGACCATGGACTATCGACCCGAAGAACAATATTAACACCAGAGGAGCTCTGATGACTACGTGCGGCACGCAGCGTGTTCTTGGCCGGCAGTGGAGTTCTTCAGCTATTCGCAGAGTAACAAAAGATGAGCAGGACAGTAAAGTCCTTGCCGGCGTCCCGGTTATATTGAATCAAGCCGAAGAAACGGTGCAGGGTAAGATTGAAGAACTCAGCAGTGAGCATCTTCCTTTGTTCCGTGATTGGTATCATTCCTCGTGGATTTCGTTCGGGAAGCTTAATTTATTTGATCAGGGCCATGTAGAGTCGTTATTTCGATATTCCTCGCCCCGTCAGAAAACTTTTGTTGCCTTAACAGAGATCCCGGGCTTTGATGAGATACTGTATAACAGATTCGGTTTTTTAAAGAATAGGTTTGTGGTTTCAGGGCAAAAGCAGGTCCAAGGCGCTGTCAATATCAGTATTAATTATAAGAGTGTTATTATCGATCAAATCGAGACTGCGCCATGGAATCAATTCAGGAAAAATCCAGTTGTTTCTTTAGTGGGGAGTAGTTTAATTTGGTTTGTTTGCTCTCGGTATATAAAGGCAACCAATCGAGTCCTTCGTATTCGTGACCCATCGCCTCAAGGGATAGAATTCTTTAAACACTTATTCTTCCGCCAATCTTTGCACTATACCGCTGATGAAGTTGGGAGTTTTATACGACGATACGAAAACCTTTATAAATCTTTTTATCATCTTTCTTCTTCCAGTATTCAAACTATTCAGTTAGTCAAGAGTATTTCAGCGTCTCCTGTAAGAAAAGTTAAGGTTGATTCTATCAGCGAACTTGCTGAGGGGCATGATTTTTGGGTTTATGATTTTCGCCTGCAATTCAGGCATTACCGTTTGGGCCTGCTTCATGAAGTCTTTCAAGCTTTAGGGAAAGAGGGTAAATTCTATTGGATCGAATGGCGCCAGCATTTGAAGCCGCAGGTGATCCATTTGGGAGTTGAAGCCCAGACAGTGGAAGACGCGCTCATGATCAAAGAGCGGTTATCCGGGATCGAGGACAGGATAGATCAAGATTTCGAAACATCGTATAAAGACCGGGAAAAATGGATCATGGAGTTTCGCATTCCTCATGACATGGAGCAGGTCAGGGCAATAACGCAGTATTTATATAAACAGGATATTAATATCAGCGCTTTCTTTACTCCCCGCCTGAGTGATGGCTGGGATGAAAAGAAGAGAAAAGCGGATTTTCTTTTTGAAATACAGTCTCCTCATGATTTCCAACCGGAAAGAATAATCAGGAACATTAAAAAGATGATCGGCTCCGATAAATTCTCTCTTGAACGCAGGGACCTGATCGGTAAGATAATTTCCTTGTTATCAGCTCAGTGTAATATAGCTTTCAATAATGACGAGAGAGAGCTGATGAGGAAGGCATTTGAGGTAGTCGCCTCCAAGCATGCCAGTCAATCAAGAAAAGACAAGGTAAACCCGTATTTTTCTCATTTGATCGATGTCGTTAAAATGCTCCTGGTTGATTGTAAGCTTCGGGATATTGACCGTAAGCTTCGTCAGGTCATTATTATCGCCGCTATACTCCATGATAGCCTTGAGGAAAAAGATATTACTGATGAAGTCCTCCTGGAGATTTTCGGGCCGCGCGTATATAGGATAGTTAAATTACTCACGAAGCATTCTAAGAATGGCGCTCTTAATTTGAAAGAATATTATACGAAATTAAACCGGGCAGAAGGAATAGAAGGCGTTATCGCTCGGCTAATAAAAATGGTTGACCGTATTCAAAATGTGGCGACCATGACAGGCAGGTTCTTGAAACCTGATTTTGTGACCCAGAATTTTATCGAAACCCAGGAAGTTTTTATCCCTGTTTTTATGGAGCCGGCCTATACCCGGATAATGTTTACCCTTGGGCTTAATGAGTATACCCGGTATTTCCTGGTAGCCTTTGGCGAAGCGTTGGAATTGTTCTCCCGGACATTTTTCTGGACCGGCGGGCATCCGATCTGGCGGTATGTCAGGCAGGACCGCAGGGACCGAATTATCGGGTGGTTCAGGGAAAAATCAGATTCCGTATGGTATTTAAAGTTTAAGATCTGGTTAGAGGTATTTAGTCCTTCAGGGGAATTTTCTTTACCGCAGGAATTTCGCGGCACTGAGGGCAAAGCGATAGAATTATATATTATCGATAATTTCGACCAGTTTGTCACTAAGGCCGCCCGGAAGATCATTCAGGCAGAGAAAGAAAAAAATAAACGGTTTTCGGGAGAAAGGGGAAGTTCTCCTCTTACAATAAAACTTATTCTCCTTGATATGGATCAAACACTCTATACCTGCCCTCAGTTGACCCGCTCAATCCTTGAATTGAGCTATTCTTTCGCTCTTTCATTTGGCATAACCGCTTCTGAGTTAGCGCAAAGAATAAGGATTTCCGGAGGGAGCATGACGGCCGCGATCAAGTCGTTCGGGTTATCGATCGATGAGTATTTCTATTATATAGGAAAGAATTCTGTTTTCAGCGAACTCAAGCCTGAGCCGGGTTTATGGGAATTGTTTGCGCAGCTTCGCCAGGAAGGGTATTATCTGGCTATCGCTACCAACAATGGTTTGATATTAACGGACAAGATCCTGGAACGGTTGCGGCTTAAGGAGTTTATCGATTTTACCATAACACAACAACAGACAGGCCGGGGAAAGCCTGATGAGTTGATGTTCGAGATAATATGCGAGCATTTCCATCGGCTCACCGGGGGCAATAATGAGCGGATAGTTTCAATCGGTGACCGAAAAGAGTTTGATCTGTATAGTGCGGCTCGTATCGGTATCGCGGGAATATTAGTTAAGGGGCCGCGTGATCTGGTAGAGAAACTAAAGAGAAAAATAACCGAAATAATGTTACTGCGGGCAGGGCTGTCGGCGGCAGTTCCGCACGATTTGGTCATTCCCGGCATTAACTTTGCTTCTTCTTCTGTCGTAGATCATTCATCTTCGCCGCTCGGGCCGGAAAATAGAACCGTTCCCATTTCTAAAGATTGTTTTGAAAAGGTTCAAAAAAGCGCCTTTAGCGTCATTCCGGAATATCTTTCCCTTTTCGCGACCGTTAACTTTACGGCAGCCTCACCGGTTATTACTCGAGAACTTAAAGCGATAAAAGAATTAGTGGGTTATTTAAGGGAAGGAAACGTTAAGTCCATGGGAGAGATGGAACCGTTACTCTTATTATTAAGAAGTAACTTAACCGGTTTATCCATAGAAAGCCAAGATATTGAAGTAATGTTGCAGCAGATAGAGCAAGATAAGTATAGGGTACGTCAAGAAACAAAGATTATCAAATATTTGAGGGGAGAATTTGCGGATATTGTTGATCAAGACGATAAAGAAATCGGAGTGACTGAGGTTGGATTCGCGCATATATTCGGATTAAGGCATAGAACTACAAATGCTTTTGTAGTGACTCCCGAAAATAAGATCTTATTACAGCGAAGAGCTCCGGGCCGCGCTTATGAACTATACCTTTCTATTTTTGGCGGACACCTAAAAGCTGGCCAGGGATATGTCGAGGCAATAAGGGAGGAATTACAACAAGAGTTGCATTTGGCAGGTTTACCAAAAGGCCGATTGGTCGAATTAGGTAAAGAAAGGTATGAGGTTGAAGGAGACAAAAACCGTGAATTCAGGGCGTTGTTTATCTATTTTTTGACCGATGAGGAATATCGAGAAGTAATGGATTACGCGTTGTTATTGAAGGATATTGTAAAAGTTAATACCCGGGAAGCGTTCGTTCAATATTTTGATGGAGAAAGTAAGAATATCGGTTATGGGGAAGTATGGAGTTATTGCGAGTTTGATTTGAAGGAAGTTATCAATGCTCCTGCGAGAATGCAAAAAATAAGGGAATGGGGACAATATGCAAGCTTACATTACCTTCTTTGTAGAGATGAGTTTAAAAACGGGGCAGTTATCTTACGGTCTTTCTTTACGCCTGATCTATTGGAACGGCTAATCCTTAATGAAAAAATATTATTATTGTTGCAAGATAATATTAGAAAACGCGATGTTAGCTCTGCTTTAGCGGCTATGCAGGATAGCAATATTATAAGTGACGATTTGCAAAAGTTTATTGAAACATTAATTGAATTATTAGGCAAAGAAAATACCATTTCGTTAATGAAACGCTTAGAAATTGCGCGGAAATTATTGTATTTCGCAAGTATAGATGAGAGCAATGTGAATATTGCCCTTTCGCTTTTTAATATCAGTTTAGCAGAAATCATAAGCAGGTTGGTAGACTACCCGTCAGGCTACTTTCTCTCTGAGGTGTCTTTTACAAAAATGCATTTTTGCCACCCCGCAAATATAGAGAAGATATTGGGTATAGAAAATATTTGTTTCGAAAGGAAGGAGGCGGATATTGTGGTAGTGGGAGCCGGTAAGATTGGAACAATGGCGGGGGGGATAATCGGAAGAATGATTAATAATAAAGCAGAAGGCATAAATCTTATAGGAGTTGTGGAGCCGTCGTTAGAAAACTCCAATAGGTTCGTTGAACATTTCAGGCGAGTAAACCATACTCAGTATGCCCCTGATATTTTTAGGAATGAAGATGAATTGAGCAAGTGTGGAAATTTTTGTCCTGATAAAACAATTGCATATATTGCGACACCGGATCATATGCACTACGGTTCGATCCGGCGTTTATCAGATATAGGGGTTAAAAAATTCATTTTAGAAAAACCTGTCTCCGGTTCAGTGGAAGAACTAAGAGATATGGTTGAATTTATTACAAGTAAAAAGCTCGTCGTTGTGGTTAATGAACAATATTTTTATTCTCTGGCTATGGGGATATTACAGGAGTATTTAAGCAGAAATATGAATATCGTTCCTTTGTTTGGAATAAATTATTGGACGAAAGATCGCAGGGAAGACGCCGCGCGCGGGAGAAATACTAATACGGCTAGTATTTTTAATTACGATATTTTTCATCAAATTTCAACATTTTACAGTTTGTTAGGGGCACCTGCGGCGATTTCGGCTTTAAGCGAAGATATGGTGTTGGATAGAAAGGTTATCCCCGGACATGGTCAGGGAGTTGTATTTTTGCAGCATATTGCTTTTAATGGAACCGGCTCCATTTCCATGATGGACCACGAAAGAAAAGGTAAATACCATCCTACTGAGAGGGTACTAAATCTATTCGTGAGGGATTTAAAAGACGGCAAGGTTAAAGTTATAAGAGTCAACTTTGGATATGCCGATTATCTTTATAGCTATATAGATATTGCCGATGATGAAGGAAACACGCAAGTTATATCAGAAGGTATCAGGGATGATTCTATAGCTAGTTCAATGTACTATTCTATTAGAGGGTTGATAGGTCAATATAGGGTCCCGGGAGTTTTGGATAAGGTGCTCCCGATTCATGAGATAATTGCTGCAGCTGAAAAAAAGAATAGACAAGCGGTATCGAAATTTCCTCCTGTGATGAAAATTAAATCGAATGATTTTAAATCAGTGAAAAAGTTGCAAAGTGCTATTTGCGTTGTTTATCCCTCATGTGCCGTTGATGTTAAGGGAGTAAACGGAAATGTCGGCTTAGGTAATAAATGCGCTGTTACCATCCTGTGGCTGTTGGAAGGCAATGCTTGGTTGATGCATAAGGATGTTGATACTCTTGTTTCTGTGGGCGACCAGATTGTGATAAGCGCAGGAGATAGTTTAAGGCTTTCTGGCCGGTTCAAATACCTGTCTATAGTACTGAATGTAGGAAACCCGGAAACTTGGGTCACCTCAATAACTCTTGTAAAAGATTTACCGGATGTTCCTGGGGGGTGTAATATCGCTGGAGAGAACGTGTTTAGAAGGTTATTACTGTCTTACGACCCAACAGGTATGAGGCAAGGAGTGAACGCGCACTTAGTAAGAATAAATAAGAATACGTCGGTCCCGCATTTTCATGTTAAGCAGCAGGATGAATTGTATTTAATAATGAGATCTGAAGAGTTTAGCTCGGATAATTGCTCCATCCGGGGAACCCTGGATTTATACCTGCCGAGTAATGATTTTAATAAGTATGAGCGTATCAGAGTTAAAGCTGAACCGGGAGAAATTATTTATATACCCACAGGAATAGGCCATCAGGCAGATAATATGTGGGCGTTGGTGATTGCAATTCCCGGATTTATTCCCGGTAATGAAATACCTATAGTACAGGAAAGGTTGCCTGAACTTATCGTGTGCTCTTCTGCGATACGAAAGGATGTTTTTGATGATTTTATTATTGCTCCATTTACCGGAAAAGAAAAAACGCAAGGTATGGAAGTGTTTAGTTTAATAGAACGTATGAGGGTTGAAGATTATATGGCGATAATTAGGCCGATTTTACGCACAGAACAGAGTTTCAATAAGAGCCGCGAGCTATCAAAATTAGCTGCTTCAGGAGAGTTGTTTAGGATATTCCCTTTTCTTGTAATGTTAGCGTCAAAAGAAATGCTGGGTCATCCTGCGGTTTGGGAATTTTTTGATGCGCTTGATAGGATCATGCGTTTGGATGATGAAATATTTGAAGAGAAAAGAAGATCAACGTATGTTCGGGCAGGAGGAGTGGAAAATGACCTTAAACCATTGGATTTATCAAAGAATGAGATTTTAGCCGTTTTAATAAAGCGCTTGTGGGCGGATATGAAGGAGCAGGAGAGAGAACTGTTGTTTCTAATGCCGCTTGTTATAGATATAGGTAGATGTGTGAAGCCTCAGGCGCATCCGGAAATAGCCGCAAGATATTTTATTCCTTTGGTATTAGCAAAGTTGGGCTTTAGTGATACAAAAACTGAATTAGGAGTAAATTTAGCGTTTAGTCATACAGATATCGGGACTGTGATTACTTCGGAGGCAATTCCTTCAAGGTTAAGCAGGTGGCCTCTTAGTAATCAGCGGGAATTGGATATGCTTACGGTTATTTCCATAGCCGATAGAAGTTATGGCGCAAGAGCGGCTGATTTGACGCCTGAATTACTCGATCAGTATTTGATGTGGGGTGACTTTAAGCTAAGAAAAACTATCCTTCTTGAAGATTGGCATTTAAGAAGGTTAGGGCGTTATCTTGCATTATCTCTCGCGCAAACAAAGGAAAGGTTGACTTTTTTCATGCAACAAGAAGGGGTATCTTATGATGATTTGTTGATCTTGGAAAGATTCTTTGGCTGGCAAATCGAATTTATCGACTATGGAGAAGCAGTGTTTAAATATTTAGCCTCACAAGATAACAGCGGATTACTTTTAATTAAAGCGTTCTTCATTTTATCAAAGACGGTGGTTGAACTTTTAGAGAATGTTAGTCGTCTTAATTTAGTGAAAGAACGTTCTCAAATAGAACGTTTAAGCGAGGCAATAGTTCGTGCAGATGTGAATAATCCGCCTGCTTGGCATTTAAAACACTTTGCAGAATACGGGGTTCATCTTAAAGCGGCAGGAGATAAAATCGTCAATATTATCGCCGCAAGCAGTGCTATCAAAGTCGTTCATGTTTCATACCAGGATCCAAGCCATCTCGCCGGAGGCCAGGGGGTTGCCGTTTTAAATATATGCGAAGCATTGGTGCTAAAAGGGTATGAAACGGTTTGGATTTCTCCATGCGTTAAGGATGAGTTCCCGGGAGAGTTTCGATATCTGGATGGTAAATTAAAAGTTGTAAAGATCAAGTTAGGCGATAACCCCCTTTCGCTTTTCGCAAGCAATGAAGCGACACAGGCGTATAGGGAAATCTTTGGAGATAAGTTTGTGCAATACATAAAACGTCATTATCATCCCCGGGAATGTTATATCCATCTGCATGGTTTCTTGGAGGAGCCCAGAAGAGCAAAAGGTTTAATGGAAAGCGGCTATAATGTTACCTCTACTTTTCACATGTTTCTTTCTCCGAGGTTAGAAGAAACAAGGGAACAACAACCGTTCCTTGCCAGATTAATAGAATTGGAGCGAGAAGCCATCGCGGCAAATGCAAAAATAATCGTAAACAGTGTAATGATGAAAAGAGAACTCCTAAGATTATGCCCTGATTACATGGGAGATTTGTTTGTTATCCCTAATGGCGTCGATGAATATCATTTCGAGATGAAAGAATTTCCTCAGAACAAAACACCGATAATATCTACTTACGGCAGGATTTCCCCGGAAAAAGGTTTTGATATTTTTATAGAAGCGGCGAAGATTATAACCGAAAGAAGGCGCGCAGATGGTAAGCAGCCGGTTGATTTCTTGTTGTTCGGTAAGACTGATGATAGTATAGAAATTAGAAGGAAGTATAAGGAGAAATTGGAAAAATCAGCTGCTGGTTTTGATAATATCAGGCTTATTATGACGCCAGAAGGCGTGTGGGGGGCAAATAGAATAAGGCTTATCGATGAGAGTTGGGTAGGAGTAGTGCCGTCACTCTATGAGCCGTTTGGTTTGGTTTTGACGGAATATATGTCACGAAGAAAAGCTGTAGTAAGCACTTTGACGTATGGGGCAAGAGATATACTGGGAAAAAACAGCTTAGGAGAGAAAGGTATAGAAGAAACACTGTTTGGCCTGGTGGTAAAAACCGACGCGGTTTTTATTGCTGAAGCTATTGAACAGTTATTGAGTGATACTCGGGGAAGGATAGAGAAAGGCAATGCCGCCGGAAGAAGAGCCCTGGAGATGTATAGATGGCCAAGGATAATCAAAGACATAATTAAGGTGTATCAAAATCATGCGGCGGATCATACTCGCCCAGGAACTGGGGGGGATTTGTTTGTTTTGCGTCAAGATATTGAACACCGGTGGAATGAGTTAGTAAACAAGGAATTAGCAGAGAGAGTGGAAAATCAAGGGATACGTGAGGTTGAAACTACTGGGGATTTGAGTAAAGAAGATGGGATTATATGGTTCCCAAGATTGTTAAAATATAAAGTTTTGGATAAACCGGGTGAAATTGTAGAATTGCCGGGTCCTTTAGCGTATCAAGAAGGAGAGTGGTTAGTACAATACAATTTGAGCAGGGGCGTCCCGCGCGGCGAAGGACAGGATAAGGCTCCTGTAGTGAAAGACCAATGTGTATTTTGCAGAATGGTAGGTAATGCTGATAATAAATTTTTGCTTATTGATTTAGAAGAGTACTTTGGCCTGCCATATAAACTTGTGGCCGACTCGCGCCCATTCTTTGATAGGCATATGCTTATTTTGGAAAAAGGGCATACAGGAGGTATTACTGTTAAAGGTATGAAAGACCTGTTGTATATATTTAACAGATTATTCCCCGGCAGGAGAGGTAACATCGGCACCGGTAATCAAGCCGCGCATTTACATATCCATGTTTATGATATCGCTTTTCCTATTGAGCGTCAGAAGCGTGAGTGGTTATGGCAGGCTCAAGGAGTTAAAATCGGTTTGTTGGAGAACGGAATTGGTACCGCGGGATTTGTGGTGGAAGGAATTGATGCCGGTAGCTTGGCAATTAATTCATTTTGGCTTTTGGGCGAATTAGAAGCTTTGGGTTGGCTCATGGTGGTTATGACTGCCCCTCACCAGGTTTACATTATACCGCAGAAAAGCAAGGAAATAGGCGATGCCTATCCGCCGATATTAGATGCATTTAAAAAGAACAGGCCAATTGGTATGCGGCCGCGTTATGTTGGCCCGGTCGAAGTAGCGGGTATTTGGCTTTGTTACAGCCGCGGGGATATCCACGCGATGGAAATAATGTATGAAACAATAGATTTGGAAATATATAAAAATATTTTGCGGGATACCGGAGTTAACAAAAGTGACCCGGGTGTAATAGATATAATTAATAAAATCTCTGCAAGGCAAGCATCTTCCAGTATTAAAACCGATCAAATTAAACATTTGCCGATTGATCATTTAATTGACGAAAAATGCATCTTTTTAGAGTTACACTTGACGAACCAATGCAACCAAGATTGTGATTGGTGCAGCTATAAAGAGGTCAGAAACTTTGAATATATCAAATTCGAAGATTTAGATAACGTGGCTTCTCTATCTCCGGAAGAAATCTTGATTGTTGGCGGAGGAGAGCCTACTCTGTATGAAGACGCAGGTAAGGATTTTAATGATGCGGTGTTACGGTTAAGAAAGCTTTTGCCAATGGTAAAAATCAGGCTTATAACCAACGGAACATACATCCCGGAAGGGCTATGGTATAAGGAAATATCAGAAGTCAGCATATCCTTAGATGCGACCACGAGGGAAGATTATTTCAGAACGAAGAAAGTAGATTTATTCGTTAAAGTTTGGGATAAGATTAATTGGTATTTCCGGATAAGCCGTATACCCATCGTGAGAGTTACCATGATCTATAATAAAGATAATTTGAGTAATGCGATTATCTTGGCAAGAAAACTCTGGGAGGTAGTTACAACACAAAAAGAGGGGGCTCCGGCCAATACGTCAACGTTGTGGTTTATGATATTTCCTATGGCAAATGATAAAAATTTCGCCGCGCCATACGAATCGACCGAATTGAACGATAAAGAGAAAGAAGATTGGAAAGAGAAGCTGGAAGAAATCAAGAAAACAAACTATCCTTTTTGGGTTTTCTTAACTCAAAATACTAATCTTGCCACTCAACCATTTCGGAGGCTTTTCGTACGGCCGGCTCACTGGTGTTGGCAGGTTTCAAATTATGTGATAGTGGGCGCGGATGGTAATTTCTATCCTTGTTTCGCAGTGTGCGAAACGCATAGAATAAATCATTTAGGATCATTGAACCAAAGCGCCAGACAGCTTAGGGATAAGAGGGTGCAAATATTCAGAAATCCTCCTATGGAATGTAGAAAGGGTTGCAGGCCGATTACTACTTTTTACGGGATAAAATCAATGGGAGCATTAATTGATAGGTTTAAGCGGGATATTTTACCTATGGATGCCTATGTAATTAGCTTTTTTGACAAACGCGCAGAAAATGTTGAGGTCGCAGGCGGCAAGGGTAGTAATCTTTATCGGCTGAGCACATTGGCCCATACCAAGAAAGATTTATATATTCCTGAAGGGTACATTTTAACGTCGGAATTATTCTGCGATATGGTTGTGGAACAGGAAGGGCTTAAGGGGAAACTTGTGAAATTGGAAAGTTTATTTGAGGAATCAAAGATGCTTCCCGCGGGTGATAAGGTAAAAATACAAAGCCAAATTAAAGAAATCTCAGAAATGATACAGCAGGTAATCTTAAAAATAAGTATACCAGAAGAAATTCAGGACAGGGTATTCATTTTGTTTAAGATTCTAGGAGAGAGAGTCGCAGTAAGGAGTTCGGCTAATATTGAGGATGCTAATAATATTTCTTGTGCTGGTCAGGCAAAGACTATTTTAAATGTTATCGATGAGGGGCAACTGTTAGAAGCTATTAAGGCAGTATGGGCAAGTTTATATGATTATAGTTTTTTAGTTTATTGTAAGGAAAATAATGTTTTATTAGAGAATATAAAAATGTCAGTTATTATTCAGGAAATGGTTGATTCAATTGCCGCGGGGGTTGTCTTGTCTGTTGATGAGCAATCAAAACGTCCCGCTTTTATCATTAATGCCAACTTTGGCTTCGGGGAATCGGTAGTGAGGGGGAATATTATCCCCGATAGTTTTCTGGTAGGTCCTGATGCAAAGCACATCTTAGATGTAAAAATAGGCTCTAAAAATAAAAGAGTCGTGAGTGATGAAAAGGGAGGAATAAAAGAAATAGATGCCGTGGGGCAAGATGTTGTTTCTTTGGATGATACAATGGTCTTAAGAATAGCTGCTGTTGTTCGGTCTATTAGGGATTATTATAGAGAACGAGGTTTCGCAAAACACGTAGATGTCGAGTTTGCTTTAGAAGAAGGCGCTGTTAAGGTATATATTCTTCAGTGTCGCCCGGTAACATCACTCCAGAATAGAAAAAGAATAAAAATAAAAACGGCGGTGCACGATTATTGCCCGGAAATCCCTCGGATAGAATTTCGCTCAGGTGTAATAAGCAACAAAGGTGCTGTGTATGGTAGATTGCAAGTGATCTATGATTCTGAAGGGTACGATAATGTAGAGGAAGGGGCGATATTGGTTACATCTTTTACCACAAACAGATGGAATGATGCGTTTAGGAAAATAAAAGGCGCTATTTCTGATTTAGGTGATAACGGAAGCCATACGGCTATAGCTTCTAGAGAGTCATGGTGCAACGTGCCTTCTTTAGTGGGGACTTCTCATGCAACAGCGCTATTGCGGGAATGGGATGGAAAGATGGTTACTTTTGATTCGCGTTTGAAAACTGTGTTTCTAGGCTGGTTATCCATAGAAATAAGGGAAATAGATATTTCTTTTTGGGAAGATGACGATGCTTTGGAAACAACTCAAGATGATTTTGATGCTGATTCATGGGATCAGCTTAGTAAAAGGCAGAATGCTCGATTAGACTTTGAGGGGGCATGGTTTGCTAAGCCACTAAAAGAATACAGTTACTTTCAGCTTAGTTATTATGATAGGGCATTTGACGTTATTTACGAAATACACAAAAGATTTAATTGGCCAAATAATGCTTTTCAAAACAGGGATACCGTTATTGAGCCGAGGAAAAGAAAAATCAGAAACGGGATTATTTATGTTGAAATAGATCCTTCTCAAATAATTGGAGCGTTGGGTAAGTTTTTCTTTAGCTTAACGTTGGAGGGTTATGAGTATTTATTGGAGAGAAGATGGGAGTTCTATAAGCAACTGGAAAGTTTTTCCGGTGAATTGCAGGAAATAAACGCTTCTAACGTAGAAGTAGTCGTCAATATGTTGGTTGATGTTTTGTCTTGGAGTACTATGGTATTTGAATTAGATCATGTTTTCAAATATAGGTTTCTTAATCCGCAAAAACGGTGCATTTCTCATGAGGGGGACTGTAATTATCAGGAATTAGCTTCTAAATTCGCTTTACTTAGGTTATTCCCGGAAAGGGCCAGGAGTTTAATTAAAGAAAAGACAAAGCAACTACGGATAATCGCTGAGATCGTCAATAGAGACCTTGAGGCTAAGGAGATTTTTCAAGCAAATGACAGTGAAGTGTTTAAAATAGAAAAACCCGAAATTTGTAAAAGAATCAACAGCCTTTCCCGCCAATATAAGCTTAATTCAGAGGATATCAGAATAAGTTGTGATTTTGAGGGGAACTTTAATCTTGTAGGCGAATATTTGAATAAAAAGATGCCCTTTGAAGAACTTGTTGATTATTGTGAGAGTTATTTTAAGAAAACAGACGCTGGTTTATTAAACTCCGCCGTGTGTTCGGAAAAAGAAATTAGTTTGTTGTTAAGCGGTTATCTGCGGATCAATGAAAACCTTAGTGCCCAGGACCGAATATCTGAACGCATCCCCGGCTTAGTCGATGAAATAAAAACTAAAATTAGGAAAAATGAAAGACATGCGGAAACAGTAATAGATGCGTTAAAAACATATCCCCGCATGGCAAGAGTACTTGCTATAGGAAAACAGAATGAAATTATTAGAAACGATGCGCACCATATTATATCTCGATATCAGCGAAAAATATGCCCTATGATGTTAGCGGTGGCGCGAAGGCATAGGCATGTTTTGGGTGATGAATTACATATTTTTGATTTAAGTATAGAAGAATTTGTTGCTTTGTTAAAAGAAAAAGACCCTTCATATCTCAAACATACATTTGAGAGAAACAAAAGAATTGAAGTAATTGAAGAAGCGCTGGAAATAACTTGGGAAAAGAATAGAATCCTAGCCGTAGAAAACTATGAGAAAGGTCTTCAGGGGGTATTCAATATTTTAGATATGCAATTAAGCCAATCTGCTGAAGTCAATGTTTCGGGGTATTACAATAAATTAAAAGTAAAGTATATTTCTCGTCTAGGAACATTAAGATTACTAGCGGATTCTATGAGTATCCAAGAAAAAGAGTGTTTAGATGATGTTCAAAAAGAAAAAGTATTTTCCACATCGTCTCCGGTCAAATATGCGAATTTGCCAAGAGTTAAAGACAGGTTTTCCGTCACGGCGTTTTTATCAGTCAATAGACAATGGTTAGTTTATCAAGGTCAAGCAACTTCGCCTTTGGCAATTCCTGAACGGGGTTTTTCATCATATGTTCTTGTTTTTATTCTAAGCTTTTTGAACGCTTGCGCTCCTCCTGCTTTTATTCGCAATATTCCGACTTCTCCGTATCATATTCCTGCGTCTATTGAACGCAAGCCCGCTAAAGACATAACTTCGGTTTTGACTCCCCGGAAATCTAAATTGCAATCTGGCATTTTTACTCTCCACGATATTAGACAAAGAAAGGGTAGTTTAAGTATAGATGAATCTTCCAAGGTCATTGGCAGGCTTTGCGGTATTGATTGGCGTTTTGTAGCTGAACGTCTCGGAAGAAAGCCGTTGATCGTCCCCGCGTATATCCCGGATTATCTGCAGTATAGCCCGCTGCCTCCAGTTATCAATAAAATAAAAAGCCATCACAAATTTGTCCTTATCGTGAAATTTATTCACCATAAAAATATTGAAGGAAAAGCGTATCCGTTCCCGGTTTCTTTCCTTGGTATGTATGCGCGAGGAAAACTTGTGCGCTCGTTTCAGGTGGGGATCGGAGAAAATCCCGGAAATACACCATTAGGCTGGCACAGGATCACCCGGTTTGACCGCTGGCATAAATCAAGCTCATATAAGACGCCTGACGGGCTTCCCGCGCCGATGTATTGGGGCCTACAATTGGACGGTAGCCGTATATGGTTACATCAGGGGACGATTGCCGCTCCTCTTTTAGAGAAGCGTGAAAATAGCCTTTATCGCGGCTCACACGGGTGTATCCGCGAACAGGAGGAAGATGCCTCACGGTTGTTCAATTGGGCAGTATTGGGCACGCCGGTGCTTATAATCAATAGGTTGGAGGAGATGGATACGTATTTGTATACAGTTAAGAAAAGCTCTTCTCCTCTTGAAACCATCCGTTTTAATGATGATGTGTTGTTGGATCCCGAAGTCAAAGAGCGGGTCAATGCCGTATCTTCCTGGCAAAGGCTTCCTGCCGCTGCCTCTGGAGGCAGGTCGGGGTTAGTTTGGTTTAAGAAACCGGTAAAAATAGCAGTCGGCAATAAAAAGATATATGTGGAAGCCATAAAGATCAAAGGCCTCGGTAATTTCGAGGATAAGGCGGATCCGCAAAGGCCGGCGCCTGAATTCTATGAAGTATCCGCCGGTTTTCATTTGTTCGTCGATGAGGAGGGGCGGTTTATCCCCGTTGTTCCGGAAACCACCGTAAGAAACGGCATGCTGCTCCATGAGGCGATCAGAGAAAATGAAATCACCAAAGAAATGTTCGCGGTTATGAGTGAACGCAGCAATGTCCCGCTCGGAGATGGTGTATTAACGGACATTGTATATGAAGGAGAGCATCTGGGATTAATAATGACCGGCATCAGAGATAAACATGATCACCGGATCGCGGATTTGTTTTTATATAAGGTTGAAGAAAAACAGAACGAGGTGCTGCTCGATTTTAATCCATATTTTAAGTTAAAGGCAGGTATCAACGCTGCTACAAAGCAACGGGATATAAAGGTGGTTAAATTTCTGTCTGCTTTATTTTTTGAATGGGGCAGGGCATTAAGGATATTCCACGACAAGGGATTCATTCATCTGCGGCCGCATAGCGGTAATTTCTCGTTCGATAACAACAAGGTTATTATTCACGATGTCGGGTATTCCTTAAGAAAGCAAAAGCTCTCGGGAGGTGAGATTATTGCTTACCAGTTATGGGATCTCGGGCTCCTGGCCGGTGCCGGTGTCATGGAGCCGTATTGGAAGTCATGGCTTAAGTTATGGCGGCCAATTCTTAATCCCTACGAACTTATCTTGAAAGGGTATTTCGATAATGAATACGGTCAGCATAGAATACAGATCGATTCATTAGGCGCCTTATTCAACCAACTCCCTGAACCAAACGGGGAAATAGAGTTCATGACTCAGCGTTTTTCGGTCAATACGCTTGTAATGGGAAGAATGTTTGCCGCGATGAAAACGGCTATCGAAAAGCAGGGGATCCAGGTCAATTGCGAAGGCGCTCAATTTGTAAAAGAATTAGCGGCGTTTAAACAGCGATGCATTGGGGAGAATCCGCAGTTCGGCCCTAAAGATTTCGGCATATTGCTTAGAGAAATAGACCAGCGGCAGGATTTTAAGGCGTGTGGTTCCTCTCCTGTAGGCGCGTTGGTTTTAATAGAAAGTTGGCAGAGGCCCTTAGGAACTAGAAACTTTAGCGCGGTTACATCCGTGTATAAACCGTATTCTGCATCTCTGAGAGGAGTAAATAGTTTAGCCAGCTCTGCGATTGATACGTTAACTCCTTTAGAGATACTTTGGAGATTGCAGCTTGAACTAAACTCGCGGAATCTGAACTTGAGCGACTATTACTGGGGCAGAGGAGATTTATCCCATGTAAAGCTATTGAGCCGGGAGGATCTCGGGGGGGATCGAAATATATCCTGGTATTTATTTGAAACCGGATTAGAGGTATTTGTCGACCGTGGCCGCCGTATCATAGAGGGTTATGGCCTGATAAATAAAGAATGGGAAGGCCGTGTTGCTCTATACCTTGCGTTCCACATGCTTAATAAAAAGCAAGGGAAAGCGAGCGTTTGGGCAGATGCTTATTTAGAGAGGCTCCCCTTTATCCGGGAATACTTTGGAATAGGTGAATTTGAAGGTGTCAAGGTAGCTCATCATCAGATAATCAGCGAAGCCCAGTTAGGAGACAGGATAAAAGCTTATCTGGGGACTAGATTATCTGCCGAGCAACAACACTCCGGCCTCTGGCTTGATTATTTTCTTCACCTGACAAAGAAAATCAACTATGGTTTAGAGTTAAGCGATGAGGAAGAATCAATTGTTTTATTCAATGACTTTGCAGGATATTCTTCGTTTGGCTTTGCCGCGTCTTTCTATATCAAGCATTTGGGAAAAAGGGCGGACGTCAAAATCATGGACTATTTGGCAGGAGCTTTAACCGAAAAACAACTGGGTTTACTTACGCGGTTAAAAGAAGGGCATAGATTAAGTGAATTGGAAATCGTAAGTTTGTTTGCGGGAAGGGAACTAGAGATCACGCCTATTTCCCGTAATTATTCTCTCACTTCTTCTTCGGCAATAGGTTCATCGCAATCTGATCCGCAGTGGTTGATGGTGCGTGTGCAGTCAAAAACCGAAAAAATTGTCACCGAGCGGTTACGAAAGAAGGGTTTTGAAGTATTCCTGCCGTTACGAAAACAACCGTCAAAGAGAAAAGATAGAAAGGTTGAGCCATACGATGTCGCGGTATTCCCCGGATATGTGTACGTTCGGGCTGAAAAGAGCAAAATCATCGGCGTCCTTAAAACCGAAGGCGTTATTGGAAAAGAAACAGCAGCTATTTCTGACGCTCAGATGGCAGAGATAGTAAAGAAAGTATCATCTTCTCCAATGAGCGATACTAAAGCAACGGCAAGCCGCTTATTAGGGAATGATTATTATTGGGTGAAGAAAGGTGCTCCCGGCGATTTCTCAGAGGGAGCAAGGGGAGTCGTTGCGTTAACGCCCGTAGTTGTTTTGAGGGATAAAAATTCCTTGCGCCAAGTCCGCCTTGAAATAAAGAATATTACTGCCCTGCGCGAAGAGATGTTCTCGAAGAAACAATTTAGTCTTATTAATGATACTACGAATGATCTTGTCGGAAAAATCGAGGTGATGATCTTAGGAAACAGTAAAGAAGCGTTTATGCAAGGTTTAGAGATCCAGCCGCAGTACCGTGACCGCGACCTCCAATATTTACTCATTAATATTGTCTTAGCTGAATTGCTGCAGATCGGGATCGCTAAATTTCACGTTGTTCCTTGTAGTCCCAAGGCCTGGACTATCCTGAAATGGATATTCGCCAGAGGATATGGATTTGCCGATAATGGCAAGCAAGTTTTGAGTATGGATAGTCAGTATGGTGATTGGGGTTTGTTTTCTTCCCGCATCAAACCGGCAACGCAGAAAATAGAACAATTCTTCGCGTCATCGCCGCTGGTATCATTAAAAGTCAGAGTTTTTGGTTTAACTGCCGCATTGCTCTGTCTTCCCGCGTTCGTGTTTGCCAGGACTTTTGAAGATGACTATTATTACCTTGAGGCTTTCCGTAATGTATTCCCTGTGATCTTGGGATTCGTTCAACAGCATTATTTCTTTATCGTCCTTGCCTCAGGGATTGCCTACGCGTATTTTGTCATATATAAACGCTGGGCAAAAAGCAGAAATAAAGAATTTACCGGGAAAGAACTTGAAGCGATGGCGGATACCGGCCTTAAAGCGGAAAATAGGACAATACAAGAAACTCTCGCTCCTTTATTGCGCAATTGTGAAAACGTTTTAAATTCCCAACGTATGACCGATGAAAGCGATCTTGATGGTATCTTAAATCCGGCATTTCAAATCAATCAAATAACGCCCTTCTTTGTGAATATGGACAGGCCAGCCAGAGAAGCAACGGCAAAAATCCACGGTTCAATGGGAGAGTCATCCAGGAAAGTCGCGCATAAAATTTACCGCATGCTGCGAAAAGGAATGGTTTCTCCTGATTTAAGGAGGAGCGTTTTTGTTAAATGCGATGAGATAATCCGTATTGCCCGGCATTCTTTAATATACAGTTACGGTATGCACGAGGGTAGTAATTGCCAGAAAGTGTCAGGATATATCCGTCCGCCGAATAGTTTTTGGGAAATAACCGCGATCCTTTCAGCGCCGCGCACGCTCTTTGGCCTTACCAGGGAAGGCTGGGTCAGTAGAAAGAAATATAATAAATTGGTCGTTGAGAAGCTCCTGCCTTTGGGGAACACATTGGTTCCTGGTTTATACGATGAGAGCTTGATCAAGGAAAAATTAGAGCGGTACCTTAAATATATTTTCTCAGGGTGGAAGAAATCAGAACTTGGCATTGAGATATGGTGGGGGCTTTTTAGCATGTTGCGCAGGTTGTCTACTACCATGTCATTTGCCTGGCTTGTGTATTTAATGATGCAGTCTCACCCCGCGCAGCTTGATTTATTCAGTTTTTGGAAACCGATCATGATCGCGTTATCGCCTATTTTATTGACTTGGGCAGTCTATCTCATTGCTATTAAACTTGATATTTATTACCTATCACGATTGAAACGGTTAGATATATTAGAGCGGAAATTAAAGTCGCTTTCTGGTCAGGAATTCTTGTCCGAAGATCTGCTTCAAGGAGAGATGCTTTGTGAAGGTTATCGCCGGCTGAATAATGCCTTAGATATTGAGATCAATGGGGTAGAGCCGTCAGCGGACATTCTTTTTATTATGACGGGAGATAATCAGGCAAATGCGCAGCGCTTGAGCCGTCATCTTGATGGATCAAAAGGAGTTCTGTGGAGAAAAGACGTTCCGGTCTTTATCGTCTCAAATAAAGGCAGGGGCAACGGAATGTGTTTCTTAAAAACGCTGGAGCATCTTGATTTACATGCTCCCGCAGAACAATTCCTGGAAGCGTTGATGCAGGATGAAGATGCAGTATTATTGAATCCAGATTCTGGAGAGCACGGTTACCGTCATTTACGCGGAAAGAAAACCGGGGATTTAGGTGTATTCGCGTTGATCGCCGACAATAAAGACCAGGAGTCAATGCTCAAAGAGCTTCCTTTAAAGGCTTTTGGAGGATTAACCGGCAGTATTAAAACTTTTGAATTACAGTTTTTAAATGGCTATATTGCCTTGCGCGGGCTCAAAGAGGCAAAGAAAGAAAACCCTGGTGACAAGGATGTTTTTAACGGCGGCCTGGCGGTTTTTTGCGCGGATAGGATATATATCGGCCCCTTGGATTACTCAGGAGAAATTACCTTAGGCGGGGCGCTAACTTCTTATATCCAAATGAAAGTCCAGGAATTAGGCTTGTTTTTAGTTCACGGCGTTGGGGATATTGTTAAATACTTCGTGAAATTCTCTCACGATAAATTAGGCAACTACGTTGTGCGTGAAGCGGTGGGGTATATGTATGAGCTGGAGAACCTTAAGAAACAGCAGATGCTTGCTTTTACGGGGAGCATTCTTATCGGTTTTAGAAACCCTGAAAAGATAAATACGTTGGTCAGGCTGCAGCGTGAATTACAGAAATTTGTGATCATCCCGTATCTGCAGAAAAAACGTGTTATTCCGGAAATCAGGCTGCAGCAGGATATTTTAGTGCCGTTGATAATGACGTATCATGAGGAAGATATTTTTACCTATTTGTCCGCCCGAAAGAACCGTTTCCTGCCAATGAAACATAGAAAGTTTTACGAAAAGTGGTTTACTCATATCGAATTATACTTTAAAACAAAGGCTCCGCTTGCTTTCCAGGTAAGCGCTCCTTATCCGAAGACTTCGGTGTACATTAAGAATACTCCTGATGAAATAAAGAATACTATTTTAAAAGATCTGCTTTTAGAGGAACAATCGTTGTATTTTCGCCAGGAAGCAGCCTCATATGAACAATTGCGGCGTTTGAATGATTGTGCCCTCGATAAAGCAGCAGCGGCAAGCCCGATGGATGTAAAAGAAATTTCTTTGGATGCCCGCAACCAAAAGATGCTTAATAAGCTCTGTGATGTCTGGATAACAGCAGTGAGAGGTTTTAAAGAAGGCCTGGAATCCAAGGCCTTAGTGGATCAATCTGAATATGATGATTTCTCCGCTTATATGAAATCAAGCGCTCAGACGATCAGTTCGTTCAGGTATGAGAATCCTAATATTGCCATGAGGGTTATCTTTCATACATTTTCCTGCGGTGATCCCTATCCGGAAGTTGATTTAGGGACGGCGTTTCAAAGCTTATCCCTTATCATTAAATTCGGCGTGAAAGAATCTCGCGATTTAGTTAAACCTTTGGAAGACCTGATAGGGATCATCGAAATCTTAAGGGGTACTATTTATCAAACTAAAATACCGGTAGTTGCGCTTGCTCTTGATGGGATCCCGTCCTTATTTATACGTAAAGATGCTTTATTTAAGAATAAATCATCGTCAGCAATATCGGTTCTTTACGCGCAAAAAGATATTTATGATTTAGTAGGTTCGTTTAAATGTTTAAATAGTATCATTGCCGGGGGCGGCGGTGATACCAAAGGGGTGATTGGCAATGTCTTTCCTTTAAAGGCGGCTTTTTCGATCCCTCAAGCTGCCGATTCCTATATATATTTCCCTAATGTGAAATATATGCTTGAGCATATCTTCTTTGGGCCTGCTCCGACAAAATATTTCAAGTCTTTAATTGACGGTAAATTACAGTTGTTGAGCAACTGGAGAGATTCGAAATTTATTTTTGAGATCGGCCCTGAACTTACTCTTTCAGTGCCTTTGAAGAAGCGCAGGAATAAACCGGGTTATGTTGAGGTCAAGGGCCAGCCTGTTTTCGTAAACAGCCAATGGGGCGAAGGAAAAGTCGTGCGTACGTTGTCAAAAGACAATATACAGCTTTTACTGATGGATATATTGCCGGATTGGTATACGCTTGCTGACGATGCATCGAGAGTGTTTGATAAAGATTCATTAATTATTATAGGCGATATGGGGGGCGATATCCTTGCCCGTTACCCCGGCCCTATAGAGGATCATAAACATGCAGAGCGGTTTATGATCTCTGGGGTCACTGACCTCTGCCGCCTTCTCTTGGGCGCTGAATTGCAGCGGCGAGGATATACCGTTTTTGTCGCGATCTCTGCATTAGGCGGTGATTGTGAACTCAAGCGGACCGTTTCGATCTATCTTACTGAGCTTATGGAACTGGGATTTGTCAGGGCGTTGATCGATAATGTCGCGTATTACCGTAACCATGACAGCCTTTTGCAGCGGATCAGAAAATTAGCTATTCCGGGTGAGGTCTCTCCGAATTTCTTCGAACGTATTTCAGCTTTCGCTAAAGGAGAACAGCCCTATTATGCCAAAGGTATTTCTCCGGAGAATTTATGTTTATGCGAGCCAGACCGCAGGATCAGATGTAAACCGATGCGGGGAGGATTAGATATGGAAGAAGCCCTTCCGGGCCTCTATCCTTATACGATCCTAATATATCCTTTAGATCTCATAAGTTTTATTGAAGATAAAGAATTAACCGGAAAAAGGTTAGGTTGGTGGGCTATCAATGATTACCTTGCGAACACCTTAGGATATGTGACGGAAGTGTATGGTTCAAAGATCAACGTTGAGACCGGTTCTTTGCATCGTATATTCGAAATTTATACTGCAAAGGGTAAAATAAAAGATAATGGGCAGGAGCTTCTGGCAATGGTGCTCAGCCAGGATTTCGGGATTAAGATCAGGCTTGCCGTTGCCATGGCGTTAGGCAGGAAGTTTAATAAAGTTACCGGCCCGGAGATAATAAAATTGCTTTATACCGAAGAATCAAATCCCTATGTCGTCAGTCAGATCGCTGAAGTCCTTGGAGTTATTCGTTATCGGCCGGCCCTGGCGCTTTTAGAAGCTTTGAAACGAAAGCCTAAGTCGTTCGGCGTTTGGCCATTCTTTCCGGGCAGTTTTTATCAGCATGCCGTTTCTACGATCAAAGAAAAAGCAAAAGTAGCGCTTGAGCTTATAGAAAAGGACGCCGCTTCTGCCGCATCGCCGGTCGTCTGCGGTGATTTCGGCAGCGTGTTGACGCAAAAGCAAATAGTGTCTCTTTTAGCGTCAAATGTGTTTGTTAATAAGAATCTTTTGAGAGTTTCAAACGTAAAAGTGGTTAAAATATATTCTCAAGCAAAAACTGCTCCCGAAGAGTTGGAATCCCAGTGCCCTGTTTTGGTCAACAGCGTGGCAAATGTTGTTTTATCGGTTTTGCCGTATCTATCTAAAAACCAGTTTGATCTCAATCAAATAAGAGCAAATGAGCATGCGGCCTTCCTCATGTTTGATGCTTTAGAGCAGTTTTTCCAGCAACACCTTCATTATTCAGGGATAGTTACTATTGGGGAAAAGCAGCGTTACGGCGTTCCGGGTTTAGTAGCCGCGGGTAAAAAGTTCGGAAGAGGGCCGGTAAAGGTCGAAATTGCTACGGATGTGATTGAAAGTTCTCAAAATATCACTGAACATAGCAAGAAAAACGCCTCTAATATGGCGACAGTTTTGGGAATAGGGGCAAAAGGCGATTTTATCGGCCTACCGGATGAATTGTATCTCAATAAAATAGCCGTTGGCAGCGCGGCGGCAGGGAAAGGTTTTTCGCCTCATTTAAACCAATCGGTTCGGGAAACGCTTGAAGCGTTATCTGCTGCTTTAGGAAAAAGCATTCATGAATTACGTGTCGCTCTTTTATTGCGGGACAGGCATGAAGAGTTAATCCATGAATTGATCGACGCAGGTATCAGTGTGGAGACAGAGGATCTGGCGGTTATGAAACAGGAAATTGCGCAAAAAGGAATATATAAAAACGGGAATATATATTTACTCACCCGAGGTGATTTTCTGCCTTTTGTCGGCCTTTACGCGGATACGTTAGATTGTATTTTAGGTGTTGGAAAGCCGACGGAAGGAGAGATTACCTTTCATGTTACGCAGATGCTGGGCGGTCAGATGTGCTACCGCTTGGCCAGTTATGATGCTTTAAAGAATGGGGAGAATGATATTGTGCTCATCCGGGATGAGAATAATTTTAGTGAAAGAGAGATCGGTGTATTGCGCAATAGCGCTTTAACGGGCATGAGCAAGGATGCATTAAAGAAAAAGGCATACAGTGAGATTTCTACCCATCCGCGGCTTCGTGATGCCGGGATCGCTATAGCATTCGTAAAAGATAATTATTGGGATAGAGATATTAAGGGCATTAAGGTCGATCTTGAAACGGGGGAGGTAACGGTCGATGTTTTTTGGGCAGGAGTTTCAGGGGATGCCAAGATCTTTAGGATAACATATGAATCTATGATTTCAGGAATTAAGGATAAATTATTGTTTGAGCAAGATATTCAACAGAAGGCAAAATTGTATGCCGAGCTTGCCGGCTGTTATGCGGGATTCGGGCTTTTTAGAAAAGCCAAAGACGCGATGATGGAATCTCTCAGTTTGACTCCTGAACAAAAAATGAGGAGCAGGTATCTTTCGGAGTATGCTCATTTCGAAGTACATCGCAGCCTCGTAGAAGAGCAAAAGAAATTTGCCGTCGCTAATGGGATCATGCATCTTTTACAGGCGATCACTTCCTGGGAGAACAACCTGGGGGCGCGCAGTCTTTTGAGAAGGCTTTGTAACTTCCTCGCTGATTCATATAGGATCAAAGCAGAGGCTCTTGAGAAGGTGCAGCAGCAAGATGGCGTTGAGAGGGCCAAGATGATCAGGGAAAAGTATGTTCTTGCGGAAACAAGCTATCGGGGAAGCATAAAATATTTCCCTCCCCAGGTAAAAATAGACGATGAATCTTTTAAACGCTCTGTGTCCCGGTTAAAAACAAGGTCAGAAGCTTTGGAATTAGAACGTCAGAGGCTGGAGTTTCAACTGGTAAGCTTGCAATTAAAGATCACGCAGTTGAAGCTGCATCAAGAGCATACGCAGGGTTATTATGTGACGATAGGAGGCTTGTATGAAGAGATAGCTAAATTGTATAGCGCGTATGGGTTTCATCATCGGGCAGAAGTTTATTTAAGAAGGGCATTGAGATCGTATGAGGCCGTAAGCCAGCATTTTGGCGGGATACTGCCTACTGAAACCGTCAGAAGTATGGCTGATATCTATGTGGTGGAATATATGTTTGAAGCCGCGCTTAAGATATACGCGCGTTTGCTGGATCCGAAGTCGGCATTTGCGGTTTTTTCTCCCAGACACGATGATTTACAGATAAGAGAAGATTTCTATAAAGGGAAATATCTCCATGATTTTGAATCGGTCTTGCCGCACTATATTCAATGTTCGATGTTGCTTGCCAATGAGCCTGCCGAGGCGATAGCAGCGATGGAAGCAAAGACTAATGCGTGGTTGTTGTTTGCCGGTGAAGATATAAAAAGATGGGCAAAAGAAAGCCGCCTCTACGCGGATACTGAGGGCGTCTTATGGGTTAAAGAAGCGGATGCGGCAGCGCGGTTACTGGATGTTATCGTGCGTTATCAAAAAACGGGCAGTTCGTCTTCTGCGTTAGGCTTGTCTCAGGAAGTAAATAGTGTTGACGCTTTTTCTGGCCTTGCTCGAGGAAAGAAAGATGATCTGCGCCTGGGGCCTGAAGAACGCTGGTTGCTGCGCTGGATGAGTTCCTTTGATAAAGATGTTCTTGTTTCGCTTGTTGCAGAAGCTTCCCGGCAGGATATCCTGACCGCAGGGCAGCAAAAAGTTTTATTATGCGCTCTTGAAAAAGAGGCCGTATCTCCGCGCGCATTAGCTGTAGTGCTGGGGAAAGACCCATCTTCGGTCTCCCGGGGCTTAGTCGGCAGAAAAGATGCTGCTTTTGAAAAAGAAGGGGCGTATACAGGGATATGGGATCGTATCCCTGAACAGGATAAGGAGCACATTCTCGCAAATTTGTATGAAAAAATTGCGTTTCAGCCTTTGGTTTATGCTTTAACCCCTTTTGCATTTGTCGAACCAAGGATTATCAGCGTTATAGAATATTTCATTTTTCTGGCGTTATCGCAAGGGGAATTTGAGGAACTTGCGGCTAACCTGACAGGATACCTGTATGTTTTTGAGAAGAATGGTCGATTTACTCTATCCGCTGTGGCGCAGGAATTGAAAATGAGCCGGGGTAATCTTCAGAAATTTTTGCGGCGTCCAGTAAGAATTGAAGAATTACGGACTGTTCTTGATAAATCTCTCTATAATGCGTGGCTCCAAGCTTTGACGAACCACTATGCTCCTGTGAGCCTGAAAGTTTTATGCGGGCAGTTCTCGGATGAGCAGATAACAGGTATTGTTGTCAGGGCGGGAAAAGAATTCTTAAACGAATTGCTTGCAAAGAGAGAGCAAGAATACATTGCCAAAAAAGGAGAGGCTCGAGAAATGAAGGATATGTCAGCTGAGGACTTGAAATGTCTTATTACGGCAAGGCTGCTTGAAAATACTGCATATAAAAAACTAGCGCAACGTTTTGGCGTGGCAGAAATAACTATTTTGAGATTTTTTGAAGGGCGTATTGAAGATCCCCGTAGCATTGAAGGGGCGATACCGCGGTTACATGCCTGGTTAATACAGAGGGAAGAAGTTACTGATGGTAAGAATAACGATCGGGTATTGCCTTCGCAAGATGATATCCCTCAAACAAAGGTTGTTTTAGGCGAACTAACGGTTTTAGATGATGATACAAGGCAGGAAAATGACTTGCCTGTGGCGAGCGAAGAAGAGAGCGTTCGGCAAAACGAAAATGAGGGAGATCCATTGAAGCATATTCAGGACATACTTGAGCGGCTTGTATGGCTGCGGCAGCCGATGTTCCTCTCGTATCGTGAAAAGAGAGGATTTATTGACCAGGAATTGGCAGGTATTGGGCGTTCAATACTGTGGATAATCCAAAATTTTCCGCAAACAACTCAAGAAGCTTCGTTTAAGCCTTTATGGAAAAAGGTCATCCAGGAGTTATACATTTTTAAAGATAAAGGGCTTGGTTACTCTTTACCTAATCTGGTCGCGCCTATTTTAAGCAGGAACAATAATAAGGCGAGCAGTTCTGTTTTGACGGTTTCTTCTGTGGGGCAGTTTCAGGAGAATAACGGCGCGCATAAAGCGCTTGCCGAATCTCTGCAAATCACTAAGAGATTTTATGAATATGCTGGTTATTCCCTCTGGCACAAAACCGAGCAGCGTTTTGAAGATCGTCTTGTTGTAAATGTGGCTTATGGTTCGTCTCGCAACAGCCTTCTGCCGTCAAATAATTGCGATTTCCGTAAGCCAATCGCCGAAGATGTTATTTTGACCACAACTCGATGCGCGAACTGTATGGGAATAATAGGAGCAGGCTGGGGCAATAATAGGCTTTGTGGTTTTATACGCCACCAGCATCTTTATTCTCCGTTAGAGAAATCTTACCTGCCCCCTGAGGATGACAGCGTGTATGCTTTGAGCAAATTAGAAAGAATAAAAATATATTTATCTAAAATGGCCTCGAATGGAAAGATGCGTTTAGTGTTTTCATACCGCCAGGATGTGCAGAAGTATGTGGCAATGATCCGCGATAGTTTGCTTGCGGCATATCATAACTTTGATTTACGGTTATTATTGATCGATCGTCAAATAGGCTGGGATATGGATTCCAATATCATTGCAACGGTTGATGGTATAGGGGTGCGCAGCTGGAGCATGCAAGGCCAGGAGCGCGGCCTGGTGGTCCCGTGGGATGAAATGGATTTATTGCTTGATCAATATGCGTATGCCGTGGTCGATATGCGAGGGCAAGTGCTTGCTGCTAAAAAAGTATCGTCACCTCTTCTTGATTCGAAAGTTGAAACTAAGATGCAGAAGAGCAAGAAGTCATGGCATGATGCTGTTTTTGGCAGGAAAAAGCTTTACGTTTTCTTATCTGCTATTTTATCCCTCGCCGTTATTACGGCATATTTTCAACCTATTATTCGCAGTAAATCATTCCAGGAAAAAACCCAAATACAGAATACAAAAACCTACCAAGGCTTCGATGTATATCAGTGGATTGAAAAATTAGCCAATGGCAATTCACAGGAAAAAGAATGGGCGCCGTACGCCATCAGTAAGACCTATGGACAAGAGTCTTTGGGGTTGCTGGTGAAAATGCTGCGGCAGAAAGATCTGTCTGATGATACTCTTGAGCGGGTTTCGCGCGTATTCTTCCTGGTCGGGCCTGATTCTATTCATATTCTGCTTAAAGAAGCTGCAAAGAAAGATCCGCGTATGCGCGCATATGCTTATCGCATTATTGGGGCTATCGGTAAATACGGGTATCCTGAATTATTCCGGCATCTACAGGA
This sequence comes from Candidatus Omnitrophota bacterium, assembly GCA_041662125.1. Taxonomy (GTDB): domain Bacteria; phylum Omnitrophota; class Gorgyraeia; order Gygaellales; family Profunditerraquicolaceae; genus JBAZTA01. Next base: position 86,129 of record JBAZTA010000002.1, read on the forward strand.
TTACCGATTAAAACCCCATGCTCTCCGAATGCTCTTGTTGATTGGCCAGCAAGAAGGGTTTACGCGTCAAGAGCTCAAGAAAGCAATTAAGGTGATCACGCATATACAAAAGAAGAATGTTTATCCGCAAGCAGTAGTTCTTTGTCTTATTAAATCCTATACGGATGATCCATCGATGATTCCGGTTATTGATAAAATTCTTAAGAAAGACATTGTTTTCCTTTCTGCGCTTCGATTAGCCTTCACTCAGCAGGATAGGGGCGCTTTTGAGTATTTGTTAAGATCCTGGAACCGTACGAATAGTGCCCGTAATCACTTTATATTTGTTGTTTTAGAAGAAAAACGCGCATTTTCAGTCCCATTCTTGGAAGCCAAACTCAACGAATATTTGCTGAACAAGCCAATTGATGCCCAGAAAGAAGAATATATGCTGCTTTTAGAAAAACTCGATCCGGGCGCGCATTTTAATTTTGAGCTTAAGGAAAAAGCCAAATTAACAGAAGATACGATAAAGAGGTTCTTGCGGAATATTTTCGCGCCTTCTTCCTCGCCTGTTCAGGCGGCTGAAGAAAATTCATTGAAAAAAGATTTGGGAGGAACAAGAGATTTCGCAACTGCCGTTGGGATGATCAAGCATGAGGACAATCATCGCGCTGAAGAGTATTTGCATAAATTGCTGGAGATGGTGAGAATAAACAAATGTTTAACCTCGGAAGAACAGGCTCTCGTCAAAGATATTATTGAGAGTCCGCATGTCTTGAAAATGCTGCTTGATAGTAATAATGCCCGCTGGCTTGAGAAAAGTGCGATCAGAGGGAAACCGGAAAGTAAAGCGATCGTAGGGCTGCTCGACCGGCAAGATAACAGAGTCATCATTGCTTTAGATAAAATGTTAAGGCCGCAGAAGGATGGAGGCATCCAAGAGGGCTCTGTGCTTTTACGCAAAAGCATTTTTAAATTCATTCTTGCTGTTGCTTTTGACGGCAGTCAGCATATCCGTTACGTTGAAAGGAAAGCTTTGCCGCTGTATTATAAACAAATTAAAGCGCTCGGGCATATTGTCATTCTTGGACAGGTGCCGCAAAGCGGGGAATTAAAGATAGGCAGGAAATGGGCAAGGCTTGATGCGTCCCTGTATGGGTTATCGAACTATTTATTAGAAATGAATAACGGTATCCCGGTAAGAATGTTTTTCTTTAAGACCCATACCGCTCTTGAATTTCTCCCGGCCGTCAATAATAAAACCGGTGGTATTGAAGTAGTTCATATGGGGCAGATATTCCGGGAAGTATTTAAAAAATTATCTGATGTTACCCTGCTGACATATTTAGGAAGCCTGGGAGACTTAAGTATAGGGGGCGGACGCCCGCACAGCGATGGGACGGGGTATGAACCTTCCTGGTCGCGATTTTATTATCATCCTTATGAAAAAGTAGAAGTATTGGTAAAAGACGGTTTAGTCTGGAGGCTTACTTCTTTGGAGAGTGATCTGGACCGCGCGTATCTGAGGATCATGCATGTGCCGACGAAGCGCATTACAACAACGGCCATAAAATTAAGCCATAAAGATGTATCCCGCCTCAGTGATGAGTATCAGATCCATAATTATCCTTTGGATCAAGCGGGAAAATTAAATATTGATTCCCAGACGGTAATGAATTTCGGGAAAAGCCGCGCTTTCCATCGGCTTACGATATATGACATCCGCAAGAATAAAAACGGAAAAGTCTTTGCGGTGGCGGCAAAGACTTTGTCAGGTGTTGATAAAAGGCTTTATATCATTTACGCGCTGCCGGATTATCCTTTCAGGTTCAATAGTGAGCAGATCTTAGCTGTCTTTAAGATGCACCTTGCTGGAGTCCTTGAGGCGTTGCCGTTCAATGCTTTTGTCCTGGAAACGATAATCCACAAAGATCAACGTTTGAGCGTGGGAGAGTATCTGTGGCGTTTAAAACATATTGCGAACAGTATTCCCGTAAACTTAGCCCATGCAGTTGCCAGGATGATGTATGTGGCAGGAAAACCTGCTTTTGTGTTTCTCTGCGGCAAAGAAGGCCGGGATATTACTGATAGAAAAGGTGCCCAGGTGATCCTGGATGTACGAGCAGGATTGGGCAAAGAAGTGCAGGCTGTTGCCTTGCCCGAGGTAAGCAGATTTCTGGAAACCAGTAATGAGTTGGCTGTTCCTTTTAAGGGAGAACGGGCGAATGCCTTCGCTGAATTTGAAGAATTTATACAGGAAGAAACAGAAATTTTAAAAGAAAAGATTAAAACGTTTATCTGGGGTAAAAAAACAAACAAGATCAACAAAGAGGTCGTTTGGTTTCAGCATCGGATGTATAAGATCGCGACGATGCTTATTAATCATTTTGATAAATCAGGGTCGGTACTGGTTCAGTTGTTCCTGGACCAGTATGTCCCGGCGGATAAAGAGCAGGGCGGGTTAGAAGAAGCTATGCGGCAGTTTGGTTTAACCCATTGGATAATTAGATTTGATAATGGTTCTCAGAGGCCAACGTATGTTACCCATGCGTTACGGCATCAGGTGAAGGAGTATAGCGAAGAAATAATAAGTTTTTGCAGGAGGAATTTGAAAGCGTATATGCCGCCTATTGGTGTTCCGCAGGCCCGCAATAATATTCTAACTTCAGAGGATCAAGCGTTCTTAAAGCATTTAGGGGTGGTTAATAATCAATCCAGGGGAAGTAATCCACCCGCAGCTGCTCGCGCGTCTTCGGCTGTTTCCGTTACTGCCGTGAACTTTCCATTATGCGGATACGTTGAGGAAGGCAGGATTTTGGCGGAAAAACGCCGTAGGGATATCGTCAACCCCCTGACTGCCGCACTTGACCTCTTAGAAAAAAGAAAAGTCTGGGGTAATCTTTTGCCGGCAGGGGCTAAGTTTAATTTTACCTACGCGTTTTCCAGAGAAAGCGATATTTTTGCCTTAAGCGCGCAATTCAAGAATGTGATAGTTTTGCCTTTAGAGGAACGCCATAATGCCAGCTTACTTTCATTTATTATTCGTCATTTTATTCACGGGAAATTCATCCGTGAGGAAATCTCTCTTGATGATAAAAAATCAAAAGTATATCGAGGAGACTTGATTTTTCTGTTGAAACTTCCTGATCAGGAGCGCGAAAATATCATGGCTTCTTTGCGGCGCTATGATTACCCGAATATGGATAGCTTTTTAGAATTAAAGGATGCTTTGGAACAAGAAGACCTTTTACGGTTATTCGCGCTTGTATATAACGGGGGAGATATAAAGAATGGATGTGCTTTATCTATTGGTAGGAAGTTTCAGGCGCGTATATTTCAGTCGGTCATCCCGAAACTGACCAAACTTGGTGTTTCAAGGGGGAGGGTGTTGAGCCTTATCCTGGGCCTGGCGCGTGTGGCTCAGACAACTGAAGAATTCTGGATGCTTTTAGAAGGGTTAGCCTCGATCCCCGATTGGGTAATATGTATCCCTGAAGGGAAAAAAGCTGACTTGGGTGTCTTTGTTACAAAAATGGACCAGCTGCTTTCAGAAGGAATATGGGCAATTCATTATAATCAAGCGGTATGTTGTAAAACACTCGTTGATTCGGTAAAGGAAACCCTCGAACATTTTTGGGAATTCAAAGATTTTCAGGATGAAGCGCCTAATTATCATGCAAAGAGCCGGGAGAACTATTACGCAGACCACCTGTGTATGTTAAAAGGGTTCTTGGGCCAGATTTCCGGGGTGCATAAGTTTACTTTTGTATTTAAGGATACCATTGATGTGCTTTATTTTAAGGACCATCCTTTAGGCTTGGAAGCAGTGAACCCTGTGTATATCGCCTGCGGCGATAAAAAAGAATGCGACGGACAGGGATGCGGCTGTAAAACGATATTTGAATTTAAATATTCAGCCCGTATGGAACATCTTGCCCGGCAAATAACCGGTTATAAGACGAGAGTTTCAGTTTTTGGGCTGATCAGCAGCGCGCAGGAAAAGTTTATGAGACAGGAGAAATTAACCAGGGATGAAGAGATATTAAGGCAGATTAAGAATATCGTATTTTTTGCTGAGTATGACGGAGGCGGGTTGATTGCAAAACTTAATCATTTTGTTAGGCAGTATTATCACAAACGAGACCCGTTCAAAGATAATAAGCGCTTGTGCGAGCGTAAATCCTGGAATGAGGGCGGCTTTACCGTCCGTTTCACCTTGGGAGAATTTAAGATGTTCCTTAAAGAAAATGAAGTGCCTGCTTCTCATTTGAACTGGGCTTTTGACCGGCTCGGACAGCATTATCGTAATAAAGGATTTGATGTTTATATCAGTATCAGTAACCCCAAAGGGAATGAAGAAGAGAATGCTTCTTGCAAGGAAAATATCTCTCGGCGCAGGACAAGCTCGCCAATAAGTAACCAGGGGACTAACGAGCAATCAGTTTCGCTGAAAAAGGAGCCAATAACCGTTAAGTACGGAGAAAGGATATTAGTAGGACGCATGTGGCGAAGGGTGGTTACGCTGCGTTTTGGCCATGGCCGCGTAGGGCTCTTGGATGATATCTTGCAGGCTATCGGTGATAAAACTTTTGTGGGGTGGTTAGAATATTTGCATAATAAGCGGCCGAAAGAATTAAGTGTTTCATTGGAGACGGTAGAAAAAGATACTATGCGCGCGATCATTAAGGAGTTAAAGCGCGTTGAAGATTGGCAGGACGCCCAGCAAGACAGCCTGCCGCGGCAAAACTGGCTGATGAGGTTTACTATCCCGCATCAACCCGCGCAATTGTTGCGGATCACCCGGTTGCTTCGGGAGAGGGGCATTAATATCCAATCATTTATGACGCCCACCTTTTCCCAATATCACCAGAATATGCGTTTTATTATGCAGTTAGGGATCCCTGGAAACTGCCCTTCTGACGTAGAGTCTGTTGTCCAAGAACTCAAGAAACATCTTAGTGATATCCCCGATTTATCGATGCATCAGGCTGAACTGGTCGACTGGCTGGTGGAATATTTAACTAAAAAAATACCGGTTAATTTTAAAGAGGAAACTGTGCGCCGTTTCCGTGAGGCATTAAAGATCATAACCAGGCGTCACCTGGGTGAATCGAGAAAGAACAAAAAAGATTCATATATGATGCATCCGCTTGATGTGGCGATAATCGCGGCAAACCAATTTGGTATTCGCGACGAGGGTTTATTAGAGATGATTATTTTGGCGGCGCTGCTGCATGACACTATCGAAGACGGCGATATCAGTGACGCAGAATTGCGCAAGAGATTTGGTGATGATATTTATGCGATTGTCAACTTGCTCACCAAACGCAAAGTTAACGGTAAAGCTGACGAAATCGCGTATCTGCGTCAACTCTGTGCTGCTGTTGGAGAATTAGGCTTTATTGCCAGGTTGATCAAGATCGCCGACCGTATTCATAATCTGCAAACTCTGGCTGGTGTTGAACATGATAAAGATTTTCATCAGAAAACCATGGTTTCGACACTTGCTGTTTTTATACCCGAGGTAATTGATACGCTTGATTTTTATGCTCTCGCTGACAAAGAGCATGAGCGCGTATTACGGCAGGCTAGAGGAGTTTTCGCGCAGCAGGTTATTGATACGGCAATAGAATTACATTTCTTGAATCGAAAAGGCGAAGTGAGCTTTAAGAATTTTAAAGAGTCCAGATTAAACGGCGAAACGGGAAAACGTCCGCGTTTAATCGGGAGGGATTTAAAGAATCTGTTTAAACGTATGCAGCAATTGGCCTCTTCAATCAAGGCAAGTTCTAGCATCAGCGCAAATCCTGTTGCCTCCCCCATTACAGTTGAAGAAGTCAGGCGCCTGGTGCGGGAGCATTTGTTGCCGGTTACCGGCGCGCGGCATACCTTAAGCCATGGAGATGATGTTTCTGACCTTGCCGGGTATTTAGCTCAGCATTTAGGGTTAGCGGAGTGGGAATCGATGATACGGATTGCCAGCCAGCTGCATGATGTCGAGAAGATACATAATAGAGAAGTATTGATGCTGGTTAATTTCCCTGGCGATTTATCCATGAATCAGCGGTTATTTGTACAGAAATATCATACTACCCCTCCGTTTATGGGAGTTAAGGCAATGGGAATAGAATTAGCGCCTTTTGTAGAAACTCTGATCGAGTTTCATCACCGCCCTCAGATGTGTAATGGGAATAATGCTATAAATACGGCTGCGCTTTGCCTTTCGTTGGCAGATCTGATCTCAGCGATGAGCGCTCCCCGGCCTTATTTTTATGTGGGAGGCAATATTGAAGATAGTAACAGTATTCCTGCTTGGCTGCGTGGTTTCTTATCCGCCAAAAATATTGTATTGGAAGCGCGCGTCTGGGAAGCGATCGAAGATATGGTAGTTGATAAAAGAGCCCGGATCCAGCAGATCAACGGGCTGAAGGCTGATGCGGTCGCTGATACCGCTAAGAGTTGGTTTGTTTGCGGGCAGACCCAAGAGTGCCTTGACGCCCTTGCTGAACAGATCCAAGAGTCTCGTAATCAGCAGAGAATAAACCGTTTGTTGACTATACTTGTTGATCCAGTTGTGTCTGCGGTTTTAAGTGATGGAGAAATGAGGGCGCTCTTTGCGAAAGTTTTGTCAGCAGCACATTCAAAAGGGGAGTTAGTAGTAAATCATATGAGTGTTTTAGCTGCAATCCCCGCAATTCCCCGCCAATTTAAACAAATCTATTCAGAGATCATTTCTCGTAGCTCCTCCTCACCGCTGGCGTATTTAACAGCGGCAAAAAAATTATTTACTATACCACTTACTATTTTATTTGTAATTCCTTTGACGCTGATTTTTATAATAGCGAGTATTTTACACGAGTATGTTCACCTTTTAATGGCTAAGATATTTGGCCTGGAGACAGGAAAGGTGAGATTATTTGTGGAAGATTCGAGTTCCAATGTAGAAGTCATGGTGCAGGGAGCAGAAAACTGGAAACTTGTTTTTATATATTTGGCTGGTCCAGCTATGGATTTATTTTTAGGGGCAGTCTTTTTATTCTTGATCTACTTGAACGGTTTTTCCTGGGGATGGCTAAAGATTTATGTTAATGTTGCACTTTTATCAGCAGCGGGGCTTCAAATACAGTCAGTAATTAATAGTCTTAACCCCAAATATAGCACAGATGAAGGCCTCAAGAGCGACGGTTATTTAGCTTTGGAGTGTATAAGAAATATTAAGGCAGGCAATAAATTTTACGATGGTGATAATTTTGATAGCTCCTCGCCGCTGACTCATTTCAATTTATCTGAGTTTGCGGATAAGCTATTAAGAAGAATGCGTGGGAAATATATACGAGGGTATAGGTATTTCTATGAGATTGCAGAAGATAGCCGTAAATGCGGTGCTTTGTGGGTCAATGATTGTAGGGTGGATGCGAATATTGGTAAGGGTGTATATGATTTTGTTTTTCCCCACCCCTTTGACCAAAATCTTGTAGTAAGGATAAGCAAATCAATTGATCTCTGGCGCCCAGTTTCAAGGAAAAAAGAATTCCAGAGGTTCCAGCAGTTGGCACGGCTCGGCATCGGGCCGCAAGCCTTCGCCTGGTGGATGCGTGATCAATACTCTTTTATGCTTGTAGAAAGAGTACAGGGCAATTCGCTGGATAAAATTGTTCAGAAACGGCTTCTTACTCAAGGAGAAATTAACTTTCTTAAGAGACTTTTGGATGTTTTGATTGAAAATAGGATTTATATAAGCGACTTTAAACCTGCTAACATTATGTTTACTTCAGAGAAGGCTGTTATCTGTGACGCAATGTGCGCTGAAAACGCCCTTGCAGATGATCGCGCTGCACTCGCAGAGCGCTATGTTCGTATGATGCGTCCGGATCCATGGATTGACGTTGATCCTGATTTCGAATTAGAGAGGTATTTGCTTTCTTCTTCGCCGCTGGGTGAAGAAAATAGAACCATCCCCTTTTCTAAAATTGCCTCTTTGAGAGAAAAGGGTTATATCAAGAGAGAAGAAGAAGTCAGATTTCTTGCGGCACAATTAAATTCTAAAGATATGGCCACAAGAGAATCTGCAGGCCGCGCCATAATAGATGAGGTACTTGGAGAAGAACATAGCAATTTGCGCCTCAGGGCTTTTAAGATATTACTCCCCATTATTGTTCCAAGAGTAATGAAAGCAGGCGCGAGGCTGCCTTGCTGGGAACAGGTCGATCTGCATACTCACACGGTAGAGTCTGACGGTTATTCTAATCCGGCAGCGGCTATCCTGGAGGCATTTGAGCGCGGTATGAGCGGATTGGCCATTACCGACCATAATACCTTCCCCGAAAACAATGAAGCTTGCAGGGCGGTTAAAATGCTTAACGATCATCTGCGTTCGTTCGGAAAAATCTTTAACCTTATTCCAGGCTTAGAGATAACCACTTATTTTGAAGGGGTAGTGGTGCATCTTTTAGTTTATCTGCCAGGGTATTACCGACGCCGTAAAGAATTATTGAAGTTTGCCTCGGCGAAGGCGCTTTTTGATAAGTTTTTACTTCACGATAGAGAACAAGTAAAGCAAACCAGGAATTTAATGGAAGCGATAAATGAGGCGTATCCTGATTTACAGATGCAGTGGCAGGATGTAGTGGCGGGTAGCCGCGGGAAAATCTACAAAATTGAGGCTACCAACGCGTTGTTTCGGAAATATCCTGATAAATTTAAAGAATACGGTAAAGCCAAAGATCTCTGGCATAAATGGCTGCCGTCAGAATTAAGGAAGAAAACAAAGGTAAACGTGGACTATTACGCCTCTTTTGAAGAAGTGATCGCATTCGTCGCGCACACCGGCTCAAAGCTTGCTATTGCCCATCCGAATGAAATTCTAAGCGAAGAAAACAAGCTAAACAAAAAGAAAACATTTCCAAGGCTGCTTGAGCATTTGGCCGAATTAGCTAAACGGGAGATTATCAATCCGAAATCTTTGTTAGGCGTTGCCTATTACAGCGAGAAACTCACGCTTAAGAATTCGTTGCCTGATAAGCAGGTGCGTGGATATGTGTACTATCACTACAAAAAAATAGTAAGCCGTTATCCATTCCTCAAGGGCCTATTTTTGCTTTTGCCGGAATCAGACAGCCATGGAAAGCTTTCTACTCCTGCCGGCAGGGGCAGAGATTATCCGCGTAACAGGCAGGTATACACAGGCAAGGTAATGCAGAGGGTATACCTGCCTGTTCCGACGCGGCTTGCATCTTCAGCGTTGAAAATTAAAGATATGTTTTTCTCTTTGAAGGGCGCAATACAGTTGACAGAATGGGATGATAATAGAACCGGCCTAGAAAATTATTTAGGCAAGGTTGTATTTCCAACCGGCAGATTACATGAGGTGCGTAGTTTAATAGAAGAAAATGTTCCGCTGATTAAGATTGCGGTGGAAGGCACACATTCTCAAGAGCCGATTCCCTGGCAGGTATTTAACACCTCATTTAGAAAAATTGGAAAGAGCTTCAGCCGTGCGCTCGGATGGCCTCTGCGCCGTAAGATTAATCAATTAGCTCATTCTAAGATCAACCAGCCGTTATATGTGCTTGATTGGGGAGCCGGCAATCTAAGGGCTGCTGTAAGATTAGGGAAAATGCTCAAAGCAAGAAATGCCTATATCATCGGCTTTGGGCAAGATTATGACACGCGACTGATTAAATGTCCTTATGATAACGTAGTGTATATTATTGATTCTGCGCCGAATTTGTTTAGCCGCATAGAAAAACTTCTGCCCGCAGGCCATACGCTTGATGTAGTTTACAGCTATCTCGGTCTGGGGCATCTGTTATGGAACGATAGAGCCGGTTTCATAGATTATCTTGAGAAATTAGCAGGATTGCTTTCACCCCATGGAGTGATTGTATTTGATGTATATGGTCAAGAACGAGATGTTTTTCTACCCTGGCGAACCCGCTTGGAGAAAACGTTTAGGCATTTTGAAGTTTCTGGTGAAGTAAAAAGAATTGTTAATGGGAAGGAATCTGAATATCGAGTGGCATTTTTTGAAAAGGATAGTGCCGCCGCTGCGCTGGATACAATAGGTCATAATACTGTTAAAGAATCAACAAGCCTTAAGATGTTAAGGTCTCAAGTAAAAGATTCCTTGCCTGTTGGAATACAAGTAATAGAAAAAAAATACAATGGCGCGAGTTTCCTTGTATCAACATTGAAAGTATTCTTTTCGGCTTTGCGAGGCGGGCACGTAAAGTATATTGTGAGCATTTTCGCATTAATGTTAATCTTGCAGGTAAAATGCCCTTCCATTCTGCCTCAAGTGAACAAAAGAGGCGAATTAAGAGAGATAGTGATAAGGCAAGGTGGCTGGAATTTTGATTTGGCTATTTTTATAACTGGGGTAATTCTTACCTTGCTAAATTTTATGTCAGGTTTAGGGGCGAATATTCTGCCTTTTACTTCCCCTTATTTGCTGGTGTGGGTACTTAATAAATATTTCAATAAAAAACAAAGAGATAGGCTTCTTATACATGAGTGGTTGCACGCGTATCAAATAATCTTGATATATCATGCGGGACGTAATGTGAAAAGATTCATTACTACACATATGGCTGCACTTGAAAACAACACAGCACAATTCGAGTCTGCATTGTTAAGAGACGGTGTATATATTCCTGAAGTATTACAAAAGTTTGAGAAAGAAATGAAGTCTCTGATTAGGATTTTAAGCGGTCCTGAATATAATCTTGCGACTTCTAAAACCCGTGCCCCTCATTCCGATAATACAAACCCTGTTTCCTCGCCGCTGACAGTAACAGACGGTTTTGAGGAAATCATTATCCCAGCAGACAGACAAATTCGGGCGCATATACGCCGGCAGAGAGCAGATGATACAAATGCCGACAAGCCAGTGGTAATTTCTGTCCATGGTTTAGGCTGCGTTATTGACCCAAGAAAGCTTCTTCGGTATTCTTTTCAGGAATGGCTGGGCTGGAGGCGTCCGTATTACTGGCAGAACCTTACTCATGAACAAGGTTTATTGAAGCGTGCGGCAGAAGAGTTTCACGTTATTGCCTTTGAACATTTTGTGCCTACTTGGGAAAATGCCTTGTTAACGTTTGAAGAAAGGGCTGCGTATCTTACAGATGTCCATCAATACGTTTTAGATGAATTTAGCATAAAGGGGAAAAGTCTACCGCAGATATGGATGGTTGAGAGTTACGGCGCTGCTGTATTTGTTGAGTGGCTGTTGAAGAATGAGGCTGTATTAGGCCATAGCGATGGATTGGGCATCGCTCAGATATGTTACATTAATCCTGTTTTTGCTTTGCAAGAGAAAAAACAAAAGTCATTGCGTATAGTGTATCCTTTGCATCGTTATATGGCTTGGTTACACGACAAAAAAACTTTTATGCTGGAACAGGTCTATCAAAGGTCTGCCGGGATAAAACCTTATCATGTTATTTTATCCGAGCGTCTGGAAAACGTAAGCAAGCAAATTACCCTTCCTGAGTCACGAGTGATCGCGCTCTCAGAAGATACTGTCGCTGATTTCAACGCATTACCTGATTACTTAGCGCGAAATATCGAATACGTTACCGGAGGAGATCATTACGCTGCCATGACTAATCCTGCGGTGGTAAAAATGGCGCTTAGACATATCGGCTCTGCCGCCTCGCCGCTGGCGCTTCAGGATAAGCTACCTCTTAAGTCTAGTTATAGCAGTTCGTCAGGAATAAATGGTGGGAATAATATGCAAAATCTTCCTGAAAAGATTCTTTTAGGAAGACGAGAAGAAATTTTACGCGACATTAGGAGCACACCACTTAAAAAATATATTGGCCATCTTTGGGAGGCCGCCCTAAGAACCTGGCATGTAAGAATAGAATTTCTCCTTCGTGGAACGAAAGGTTATATATGTCCTTTTAGAATCCTACAACATGCTTTTTACTGGGATGATGGAGCTGAGATGGTTCTGAGAAGAATGGAAACTTTGGCAACTTTACTTTGTTTATCTGGAGAAGATGCTGAAAAATATATCGAATTTAGAAGATATTATGGTTTTAACCACGATCTTTTGACTTTGGAAACTACACTCGAAGATTCTTTGGTAGAAATAAAGGGGCTGCAGGATGTATACAAAATGCAGATAAAAGACAAGGATGGGGTTCAGACTTTATTGTTAGTGGGGATAAATTGCGAGCTTAAAAAAGATAGATATTTTTATTTCACTTGCGCTGATATTGGGTTGAGTGAAGAAAAGATATATCATTTATTCGATTTTTGGAAAGGAAAATATTTAGGAAAAATAGATGGGAAGCAAGGTCAAGCAAACGTTTTAGTAAAGCCATCAGGGTCTTTCTACCTTCTCATCAAAGAAGCGATAGAAGATGCTCCGCAGGTGATAGCCAGTTCCAGGGAATTAACCGGGGGAATTCAGGATATTGAAAGCATCCATTGTGACAAAAACCAACGAGTTCTAAATATACGCTTTAAACAAATAAGAAATCAGAACGGGAGGATTTATTTATATCTACCTGTTGGAATAGAGGTGGCACATTTAGAGTTTAAAAATATTAAAGGGTGCTATCAGGAATGGAAACAAGGAGAGATACTGCCGATTGTTGTCATTGGGGTAGGAAAGAGAGCGAGAATAACATTACGCTATACGAATGAGCCAGATTTGGGGGCTATTATTCAACAAAAAATTATGGATATTAATAGTAGATTTGGTGATTTTATAAGAATAAAACAATTTTCAGGGTTTGATTTCAACCTGAAAAGAGATTGTATGTTTATCAAGAAGTGGCCGCAGGGGCTGCTTGGTGAAGTTCTCGAGCTTTTATCGAGCAGACATACAGATATAGACAATATCGCAAAGCAAATCGTGTGGGGATATATTGATCGAATGCTTTCAGGGGAGGACTTATCTGATTTTGAAAAACAGGTGTACGATTCTCAGGTTTTCGAACATAAGCTAAATAAACAAGCGCGCATTTGGTTAATTACTCACATCAATGCGAAGAGGGCATTAATCGGAATTAAAGAAATATATCCTTGTTCAGGAGAGATAGCCATGGTTGACGATTTTGGGGGATTTTCAATTCATAGCAGAAGAGAACATTACACTCATTTTTCAATTTGCAGCGCCTATATTCATACTGATTTGAATACTAAGCCGGAATGGGATGATATCGAAATGGAGAAATTGATTCCCTGGGACCAAGAGGATGACCGGTATGTGGGGTATGTATTAGTAACTGATCACAATAAAGAAGAACAAGGCAAGGCTACAGTTAAATTTGTGTTTAAAACTTCTGACTGCAGAAGATACAATTGGGATATTCATAATGTCAAAATAGACTTTTATGAATATGTAGAATGGGCGAGTATTCCAAACGGCGATTTAATCCTTGATGTAATACCTAAAAAAATCAGTAGAAACTTGAAGAATCATGAAGCGGATCCTCCATTAGATTTGGTACAAACCAGCAGCGAGAAGCGAGCACCGAAAGGCGAACATGCCTCCTCGCCGCTAGAAAAAGTTGAAGCAAGAAATGCAAAAATTCCTTCAGTGCATATTGACTTTGAACATAGGACTTGGCGCGTATTTCTAAGAGAGCGGGTACCTCCTGGCCTTGTATGGTTGTGTGTCCAGAACGCTGATTTTGGAGGATATGATCTAAGGAATTGCGATTTGTGGAGGGTATATATTAATCCCGTTCTTGAGATAAGAAATTGGCCGAAAATTATCTCAATGGCCCGTAAAGCCGCTATAGCAGCGGGGGTGCCTTTTGCGTACAAATATCCTTGTTCAATAGAAACTGTGTCAGCCGAAGAAGATGTGTTAGTGAGAGAATTTCTTAGTGACCAGAGACAAACAAAGATAGTTTTCTATTTTGTGTCTGAAGAGGATGCTTTGAAGTTTATTCAGCGTTTGCAGAAGCAGGATGGCTACAGCGAGAATGAGGCCCGGGGGCAGGGTCCTGTCTATAATACCCCGGCGTTAGACCGGCTAGTTTCTTACGGTAAAGGATTTAAAGAAGAGAGATGGAGATTTGAAAAGATTATTGCTTGGCGCACAATAGAAAATGCATTTAATGCGATATATAACAGGAAGGACTTGAAGATTGCATCGTTGTGGACTGCCGTAAAAGTAGCCGTTAATAGATTAACAGGCAGAACAGAGGGGGCGCTGGCAAAACATCTTCCTACTGCAGCAAAGACAATAGATGAAGGCGCCTTGGAAGCATTGTTTGCTTTGAAAAAGCCCGCTGATATAAATTCTCTTCCTGAGCAATTCGGCCCTGTAAAAGCAGCACTTGAGTTTTTAAGAAATAACCTGCCGCAGGATGTTGAGATTATAATCGCCGGCGGTCCGGTGCGCGATTTATTGCTGGGGTTACGTTTTAACAGAGGCGATAACGAAGCGGGGATTAAGGACGTGGATGTAATTTTAAGAAGCCCTTTAAGGAACGATCGGGAGTTAAGAGCGCTTAAGAGAGAACTTAGCAGAAAAATAGAAAGTGGGCAAGTCAGCGGCGCAGAATTAGTAAATTCCCACATCAAGTTTAACGGCTTATATATAGATATACTTAACGTAACTATGGATAAGAAGCATGTTATCGCGTACCAAGGAAAGCCGATGGATGCGCGTATTTCTATAAATATATTAGGCATATCTTCGCGCGGAAGATTTATTTATACCCCGCAGGCATTGCGCGATTTGCAGGAGGGGGTAATCAGGTTTGTAGGCCCAGACGGACGGGAGATTACCGGCACAAAGGCGCTTTCTGTGCTGATGATTATCCGCGGGTTGATACTGAGGCATCAGTTTGGTTTTGCATTTACTCCATATGCGGCAAGGATTGCCGCGCGCTATGCTTATGGCAAGGTTTTAGTAAAAGATATGGAATTTAGGGAGGCTACTGATATTTTGCGTGAAATCAAACTCTTCGAACTCGTCCGCTATACCCGCAGGGTTTATTATTTGAATGGATTACTGCATTCCTTATACAAGAAGGCGTTGGATCCGCTATCGGTTACGAGGGACTTGGAGGCGATGGGCTTAGTTGGAATATTGCGGCGGTACGTTGATTTCTCCGGCCTTGAAATTCAGAGGATGTCTGGAGTTTCCAGCTCCGCCGCCTCGCCGCTGGTTTTACGCATCAATCTTCTCGATGCGTTCAGGAAACAAGCATTTGGGCCGCAAGGCGGTATGGTTGGTATCGCTTCTTGGTTTGGAGATACATTTCATGTGGTAACTAATGAAATTTTACATCCTCTGGCTGCTCAAATTGCGTATGAGATAGGCACGCGCGCGCATTCCGATAGACAGTTAGTATATTATGTTAACGCCGGGCAGGAAAAAGATATAGAGTTTTTGATAAACACTATCGCAAAATACATGGGGATTCATAAATATAATGGATTTGAAATTCACGTCGTAGTTACTAATGTTGATCCTCGTGGCATAGATAAAGCGAATGCAACATTGCAAAGGCTCAAAGAATGCCATCGTAATCTATTTACATTGGATTATATTGTTTTACCGTTGAATAACACATGTGATAAAAACGTAAATAAGTTCACTACAACCGTAAGAAGTATAGGTGGCTTTAATGGGATTATGTGTAATGTCGGTGGTGATATATGGGCACATGGCATTGTTGCTCAGCTGCCTGGCATGCTTAGGCCTGGAGGATGGCTTCAGGTAGATGCCGACCAAAGATTTCTCGCCAAGATGCTTTGGTATTCTGGAAACAAAGGTGATTTCAGAAAGACGATTATATCCAAAGGGAATACGTTGTATTTAAGGTACCGTGACAATAACGATATTCTTAGCGAGTCTGAGAAAATCGGCGCTTCGCCGCTGGCGCAAAGACGCGTTGAGAACATTTTACCGGTCAGACGACAAGGGAAAGAGTCCGTATTAATTATCATCCTTGACGACTTTGTAATAGACAGAGAAAGGCCTTATCATGTCCCTCACGGCATATTAATAGAAAATTTGTTAATTAGATATTGCGGCAATAATAAGCGTATACAGCTGAAACGGGTGAACTCCGAGATCTCATTGAATAAAACCATTTCTGTTTCGACATTGCAGCAAATAGAAAATATTGTAAGTGGTAATTCTTACAAATATATACTGGTGAATATATCCGACTATATGACTTTTGATAATAGCGTTTATTATGATATCCATAAAATAAATGGAATATTGCCTTTTGAATTTGTATTTGAACTGGGAAAAAAAGGCGTGTTTTTTGTAATGTGCGCGGGAAACGGGAGGCAGAATAGTCCGGGCGGCTATAGATATTACAAGCATGACAGATTGGAAAATGTGATACCCGTGGCTGCTGCAGAAATAAGCAAGACTGGATATACGAAGGCTTATTACAGTTGCTTTGGTCCTGATGTTATGTTTTGCGCAGATGGCAGCGATAGCCAGAATGCGCAAGGTACTTGTATCGCGGCGGCAAGAATATCCTTAAAGCTGTCTTCGATATTCACCCGTTGGTCTGTTAGCGAAAAAGAGGGACTGGGAATTATTGAAAGAGAATGTATCGCCATGCCAAATGATTTTTATTTTAGACATGGCTTATTAGGCGTCGGATATGTAGAAGCCGCCTCATCGCTGGCGCCAGAAGAACGGATAAATCAACTACTCTATAGCAAGGGTATAGAAACTATTTTCGAGAAGCATAAATCAAAAAGCCCAGCATTAAATATCGAAGAATGGAAGCGAAATTTAGCAAACTTCTTGACACTTGGTTTTAAGCCGATGACTGAAATGTTTGATGGCATAGATCAGCGCAGTGATAAGGAGAAGATAACGTTCCTGCGGCAGATGATACAAGAAATGAAAGAAGGACAATGCCGCTGCAGGCAGTTAGACGGTTTAGAATTAGAACATCTTTTTTTGCTGGAGCAACCAATTGATATAGACGCGGTATTGAGCGTACATGGTTATCTCTTAGGTAAAAGAATAATGTTTTTAACAGATCATGAGTATTTCGAGAAATATCGCAAGTTTTATGAGGAAGATGAATATATGCGTGAAGTTTCGCTTTATGCCGCGAAAACCGCATATTTGTTTCTCTGGGTGGCCGAGATATTGTTTCGGAATCATACTTCAACCTCCCGCATTTCTATATTCAGAGATCATGTTTTTGTCAGGAGAAGCATAAGAGACGATAATGATTTTCCTCAGGAAGAAACATTTACCGGCATACCACAAGAAGAGCTGAGTTTGATAGCTAATTTTATTAGAGAAGATATCGATATTAGTTTTAATGGTGACAAACGGCTCTTTTATTATATTAACGCTGGGCATCAACCGGAAATCACATTCCTTATAGAGAGCATCGCCGACTATATGAAGCGTAAAGGGTATAGAGGATTTAAGGTACATGTTGTAGTAACAAATATAGTGCCACGGCGCGTAGAAAAGGCTGCAGAAATACTCAATAATCTCGCCGCTGAGTATTCCTCTTTATTCGCGTTAGATTACATTACTTTTCAGTTGGATAATACGTTTGATGAAGGAGTGAAGCGATTTATTCAATGTGCAAAGAATTTCGGAGGTTTTAACGGTATCTTGTGCAATGTCGGTGGAGCTACCGGCGCGTATGAGGTTTTGGCTCTTATACCTCAGGCATTGCGTAATGATGGCTGGTTGCAAGTGGATGCAAAGAAGTATACCTTGGATTGTCTCAGAAAGGCTCCAGAAGAACGAGTATTTAAATATATAGATAAAAGCTCAACTTATTTGACGATTTTTTACGGATTTATCAGCTCTTCGCCGCTGGAGTTAGGTGCATCCTCTAATTCTTCTGCGGTGGCTGCTCAATCTGGCGTTTATTCTTTGGCGCAATTAACACAGCGATTAATAGAGGGAAGGTTTTACAAGTCGTTAATTCCTGCTAAGTCCGGGGCTGGATTGTATATTGATGATATGCTGGAAAATCATATGTATCCGCAGCCGTTGGCGCCGGAGAAAAGGAGTTCTGAAATAGATATCTTGGGCAAAAGAGGCATACTTAATTACTGTAAATTTCTTTGCTCAAGGTTCCCCGGGTTATTTATGAAATTTGGAGAATACGGAATTCTTGATAATGCATGGCGGCCAAAGCTATTATCTAAAGAGCAGGAGCGCGTAATTTTTCTAACAGAAGTATCAGGACAGTATGCCAATCCCAGCCTTCTCTGGCATTCAGTAACCCATCTTGCGCAGATGTCAGTTGCTGCAGAACGGTTCCGGGGAGCGCGTGTTTTAGATTTGGGATGCGGAAGGGGAATCTCTTCGCTCTTTGCCGCCTTGCTTGGCGCAAAGACGGTAGTTGGAGTTGATAATGATCCTTCAGTAAAAAAGATTTTTGAAACACAAAGAGAACTAAATCAAAGCTACTCCGGAAGATCTGTATTTATTGAGGGTAGTTTTGCCGAAGCCGCTGTGACTCATGAACTGGAGAAGTATCTGCCTTTTGATATTGTTATGGCAAATATCGGCCCGCAGCAATACGGCGATGCAAATAAGGAGGCGATCGAACTGATTGTTCGGCTAAGGCAAAAAAGATGGTCAAATGATTTTGTAGTGATAGGGAGCGGTTCTGGTATGGGGCTAACCGCATATGAGCATTGTGCAGTGCCTGGATATGAATATAACTATCAAGAAGAGCTTGATTTTCTTCGGCTTTACTTTGCAATAAGTGAACCTCATATTATTGTCGGGCGTAGCCGTCCGTCTTTATTGTTCCCGGAACAATGGTTTCTTACTACAAGTTATTTACTCGAGGCTGCGCAGTTAAACAAATGCGCTTCTCAGCTCCCCAAAATAACATTAGAAGCTGTTATTGCAGAAATAAATAATATATCGCCTATTTATGCTTGTGCAGTAATATTGATTAACGCAAGAATTGTAGCTGGTAAGAATATTATGCGCTGTTGGATGCCTTCCTATTATCAATATCAGATAGAGGCATCGGAAGATACAGATCCTTTTGAATTATTGAAGTTTGCTGAGCGTGTTTTACGGATTGATCATCATTCCGGTTTTGCTCCGAAAGTCAGTGAGCTGTTAAGAAAGTTTGAGAAGATATCTGCTGCCTCGCCGTTGGCGTCCTCTATAGAGCTTCTTATATTTGATTTGACTCAAACACTTTGCGAATATGGAGAATTTGGAAGAGTAAGAAAACAAATATCCTATGCATGGGCTATCCAGGAGTTATCCTGCCGAAACAAAAATTTAACAACAGCTGGATTAGAGGAGATTATCGTAAAGCTTGATAGCCTTACCGGGGCGCTTGCATCACTGGGGCTGTCTCTTGATAAATATTTTGATTATTTAGGCCTCAATCTTCCTGTCACAGCTTATCCCGAGAGTGATCCGGAATTGCGTCAGGTTTTACTACAGGAACAAAAGAAAGGTTATCGTTTGGCTCTTGCTACTAATAATGGAAATCTGGTTACTCAAAATATACTTCATAGCCTTGGGGTAGAGGATTTATTCTTATCTGTTATGACACAACAAAGTATGGGCAAGGGTAAGCCCGATCCAGGTATATTTTATGAATTGTGTAAGCTGCAAGGTGTTAGTCCTGAACGGGCGGTTTCAATCGGCAATAGTAGGCAACATGACCTGGAAGCCGCAGCTCAAATTGGTATGTGGGGGTTACACGTAAATGGGCCACGAGAACTTAAGGATACTCTGCCTGGCCGGCTCGTTGAATTAAAAGAATTGAGAAATAAAATCCTGAGAGGGCGCAAGGTGATAGTGCCTGATTATTTGGTTGTACCTGTAAATTTGCGCAGCGCCTCGCCGCTAACACAAAATAAGGATGGTCTTAATTCTTTTCACAAAGCCGGCAGCTCAGCTGTCACGGCGAATTTAAAAACAAAAGAATTCTGGACAAAAGCAAAATGCGAAGAAATGCTAAAGAATCCTCCATCCAATGTTAAAGACCCTAAAAACTCGTCTCATTGGGTCAGTGCTGGATATAGCGGTATGATAACGTTCGTATGCAGGGAATATGGAGGTTGGCCTAAGTTTATCGAGAGCATGGGATATGAGCCTATTATAAGGTCCAAAGAGGTTTGGAAGCAAAAATATGAAAATTGGGGAATAGTTCAATCAATCGTTCCTGATTTAATCAAACATAATGCTATTATCGGATACGGGAGGGTTTTAGAAGATGATGAAGTAAAAGCATTGGCTGAAGAAGTGCAGAATGGCAATAAGGCTGCCAGAGAAGTATTAATAGTTACAAATGTTCCTATGGTCATATATCGAGTGATACGACAATACCCCAGTTTCATTAACGAAAGAGATGATTTAATTCAGGTAGGTATTTATGGCCGCGGTGATAGAGTAGGCGGTCTTGCTCGCGCAGTAGAACGTTTTGAGCCTGAGAGAGGAATTCGGTTTATCTCTTTTGCATTACAATGGATTGACGCGGTTTTATTACAAGCGGTACGAGAAATATTAAATTTACAGAAAAAAGAATTACTATGTAATTATAGCTCTCGTGAATCTTCCCAAAAAGACCCAATCAATTTAATACCCGATAAAGCAGATGTATTTAAAATAATATCAGGCGACGCCGATTTACGCGCAAGACTATTCGAGGCTATTGAATATTTGCAATTGGAGATTTCTGAAAGGGATAAGGATATTTTGTCGCGGTTGCTTGATGCTGAAAAACAGTCATATATAGCCAACCATTATAGGATAAAACCTCAACGCGTACAGCAAATTTTTAAAAGATTGACCAAAATGTTAAAAGAAATAATTGATTCAGATGAAATTAAATATCGGTCACGCAGTGCCTCCCCGCTAGAAAGCGCAGAGCGGTTCACGCACGGACCGTATCCTTTCCAGGCTTATTGTTTCGAATATGGATCGGTAAGCGTCAGTGGATACAATAGCCAAGACAATATGATTGAAATTGAGTTTCCCTATGCGCGAAAAAAGCCGGCGTTGAAAGCGTATTATAACTCTCATAAATTTGCCTTATTAGGTTCAGAATCACATAGGCGCTTAATCGAGGAGAGATACATAAGAATATTTAATAAAAGCGGGATAATTGACCAGCTGATTATCTATAATTATGTTAGAACGTTTTTTTCTCAAATATATAAGGAAACCCGGCTCTATTCATCAATGCCGTCTTTCTATCAGGACGATACTGATATTTATAGGTTGAGCAAAATGCCTCAAGGTCTTAAGATTGCTTTCGAAAAAGTATTTCAGATGATAAACAGTGAGTTTAAAATTTCACCGCGAAACTTAGAAATGGCAGCGCGTATGACATTTCTTTTAGGAGATGTGCACTATTTCCAGAGCGGGAAAACTCGTTATTTTCTGCCTAACGATATTAAAGATTATCTTTTAGAAAAGATTTATCACGAGGCAGAGAAATGCATCTTCACTTTGCAGGCTGATGCAACAAAGTTGCGCGATAGAGATATGATCGGTTCATTGGCTCGGCAAATAGCAGATTTATTACAGAGTAGAAATGACGCCTTTGATATTATTAGTGTTGTGCCGTATCTAAACGAAAGAGAAAATAGCGGGATTGTTCCGCTTACTCGGGAGGTAGCTGGTAATACGCAGTCTACGTACCAGGAAGTCTTGAAAGCAATAGAATTTGAGAAGAAAGAAGAGGTGGAGAATGGAGGCGTAAGCAATAGGGTTCCTGAATATGAGGTTACGGATGTGGATTTGCGAGGCAAGAGTGTGCTTCTGCTTGATGATGCAGCCGCAGAAAGAAACGTGCATCTGGCTTGTATGGAAAGAATTCTGAGGGCAGGAGCTACTCAGGTGTTTGTAGTAAGGATCGGTAATGATTTTCAGGAAGTTTCTGATCAAAAACAATCAACCTCGCCGCTAAGATTGTCACAAGATGATAATAAAGAAGTTACCCGTCAAATTAATCTCAAACTAGAAAGCTGCGGTTTTAATACCTATAGGACACTTAAAACTTTTAAATTCTGGCCATGTTTATATGAAAGAGAATGGGTAATGGTTAAGGAGAAATCCGGCACAGACTATTATTATGGTTTTATCAGGTTTGGCAACCTGATATTTATTGATGAGCATATTTACTCTGATTTTTTAGGCCCTGATCTTAGAGACGTTTTGAAAACCAATTCCATACGATTAGTAAATAGCAGCGCTCATAAGATGTTTTATTATTTCCCTACGTATACGTCTCTGGCGCTTTTTGCCATGATTCATACTGTTGGTGATATGCATGTAATTGATTGTGGTTCTGGCCGCGCTGAATTATCCTTGGCGGCTCTTCGATTAAATTCCAGCGTTGATTCAATTGAGATTGATAGTACTTTGCTAGAGATCGCAAAGCTGCAAATGAAAAACAACAATTTTAAAGAGGGGATTGATTACCGTTTACTTAACGGCGACTTGAAAGATCCCTCTTTGATTGTCAAATCCCTTCAACCCCGTGGAATGAACCGGGAAATCGCTATCGTCTCAAATATTGGTTCATGGGGGATGTATTCGGTAACGAATGCCGATAGTATGAAGCTTATTCCCTATCTCCCGAATGTAAGGTTATTTATCGGCTCTGGATATAAGATTAACGAGGATGACAAATATAGAAGCATGTGTAGTCATATGGCTCTTATTGAGCAAAAGTACGGTTTTCATGTTGAGTTAGAAGTTGGTTCTTATAATTGTGCTGCCTGGGTGGCTCGTAAACCTCGCAGCAGTTCGCCGATAGATAGGCGGTTTCTTGTCCGCGAATTAGAAAAATGCCTGTATCAAATGCCCTATGGCTTACAGGACAAAATATATCCTTCTGCATTCAATGCCCGGCAAGAAAAACAAACATACGGCAACTTCATTAAAAATCAGCTCTCCCGCATCGAAAAACAATTGCCTATTGATACGATGACGGATATTTCTAATCAAGATCTGGGTTTAGTCGTTGATCAGGCAAAGCGCCTGCATCATCAAGGGAAAATGAAGAGCCTGGCGTTTCTGTTAGCCAATATAGACAGGATACATGAAGCATTCGAAGTCTGCCTGCTTGATCAAGTTGTTTGGGTTAGTAAAAATGTTAGTTCTCAGGAGCAACTGTGTTTTGATAATTTTCTTAATGAAATATTTGAATACGGATTATGCCGAGGCACGACAACTAGCCTTATTGACTATGCGTTGCGCTGCAATAAGGGGCTGTTGTTTAATCCTCGTCGTAGTGACCGTACCTTATTTACCCTTGTAGAAACCACTGAAAACTATTATTGGAGTGATGTTGCTTGCAAGAAAAATGATGTGATTTTTTCCAGCCTTGACTTCAAGAGATACAAGAGTCTTCCCGGAGCGATCAGAAAACCGAAACCAGTAATACTTTTTTTCGATATTGAGAAACTGCCTATGTTGATAGTGAGGGCAGGCGAGAAATTGGAAATTGTCAACGGCATGCCGCGGGATATTGCCGAAGTATTCACTGCAAAATTATCACGCAGGATCGATATCGTGCGGTCGCTCATGTTTGGTTCTAAAGTCAGCATTCTTGAGGCGCTGGCAGAAGCTGGGGTGCCCGACAAAGAATATTCTTGGCTCTTTAGCCATACGGGCTGGAATGAAGCGTTATTAGCCATTTCAGGAAAATCTTTACATTCCTCTTCCCCGTCTGAGGATGATAAGAGCTCCAATAATTATCTAAAAACTTCTTTGGAGGGTGTCCCCTTGGGTATGCCGCGCAATATTTATGAAGAGCCGGATTTAGTGTATCCTTTTGATGAAAGAGGATTGATACGTCTTAAGCCAGCAGAGAATACTTTGGATCATTTAAGGATAAAATGTGCAGATGGATTGTGTTGTTTCCTGGATCCTTTTCTTGGTTCTTATCCGGATATTGAAGATGTGTTGGCAGATAAAATTCGTTCTGACTGTGAACCCCTGGGAGAAAAAATATTCTTAGCTTATTCCCCTGAAGCGATCAATGTGAAGGATATTCCTCATAAAGGTATTAGTATAAAGTGTGCGTGCGGGGGGTTAAGGACAGTATTTGACTATCGCTCTGAACATGGATTTAGTTTGTTCACCGAGTGCGCTATTTATAAAGACAGGCCTGATGAGCCTTGCCGGGCATTTCCGTATTATGACTATTGTATGTATAGCAAATATCTGCAAAAGGAAAATATGGTTTTTTATCTGCTCAGGGAATCCGCATTATCTGCAGGCAAAATTATTGCAGATTTGAGCGCTCAGCAACAGACGAAAGAGGGTGTATTTTATACGGCTCAAGGTTATGCAAAGTTAAAGCAGATGTTTTTATCAAATGGCAGATTGTCTCATATAATTCGTCTGGCAATACGAGATAAGTTTCTTGCTTTTAGCCCTCAGAAAGACGATCGCATTAGTTTTTTCAGCGAGCAAAATGATATAAGGGGAACGTCTCCGATCGCTAGTTCTTCTCCGCTGGAGGGGACTGCGGATTTATCGCGGCCTAAAATAATAAGAGACCGCACTTCAGCCCGCCTGTGTAATCTAGAGGAATATGCGGTAGTAAATGGGGAGAAGACAATAGGTATCGGCAGTTCTGAACAGGTGATTCTTTATTTCGGCACCAAAGACAGGCCTGTTTTTGACAGGGATGGCAAGGAAATATTTAATATTTTAAGTTCCTGGTTCATTCAATCTTCAGATGAAGTCAATTGTTCTTTTATAAAGAGCCCCTACGGCATAAACGCAAAGTTAAGGCATCAGAGGTTAAGTTTGGCCCGCGGCAACTTTAGGATGAGAGAAAATGATTCCTTGATCGTCACGCTTGATAACGTGAGAGAAAAAGCAGGGATAGAAATTACTCTTGAGAAAATAGAAAGGAATTCTGATAGGATCTATTTTAAGGCCAAAACTGTTGGGAGTGTGTCCGTATTCACTCTTGAAGATGTGCAGGAAGCTTTTGAATGCAGGGAATTAGTTCCTTTAGGCAAGCAAAACAGGAATATGGCACGGGCGAACCAATGGTTCATCTATAATAATCCGCAGTTAAGCGAAATAGTCCCTGTCCCAGTGCGAAACCTCGCAGAAGGGCATTCTTTGGATACTACGAGCGGTTTTTGGCGCGACCTTACTAACGCCGAGCTTGAGCCTATGAAGCAAATGCATAAAAAAATTATGAATATTGCAGTTCCTGAAGAGATAAGCCGCTATTCAGATATTCCCCTGTTGGGAGATAAATTTGACAGCAGGCGCCAGGAGATCGCCAGAGAAATATCCGGATTTATCGAAGGATTGAGAGACCAATTAATTGAAAGAATATATTTGGCGAATGCCCGCATAACGAGAAAAGAAGTTGTGAGGGGAGTGACAGGAGAATGGATGGATTACGTGCTTGTTCATAAACTGGCAGAATTATCACATGAAGGAAGGCAGCAGTTCGAGAAGTTCCTACAGGAATATGTGCCAGCCAGAGACTGGGTTGTTAATAGGATCGGGGATGTTTTAAAAGAGTTAAAGTTGTCCTGCCGTAATAATGAAGAAAGAACGACTGAATTGCCGCGTATTTATGAAAGTATTGAGATGGGAAAATATAAATTAGCGCTCGCCTTATTGCCCGATATGGATCATAAGGACGCGCGTGTTATTTTTCCGGGGTCTGCTGCTGCGCGGGAAGGGATGCCTTGGATCATTAAAAGCTGGGATCCCCGGCACATGATTAATTATAGTAATTTTTACCGTCTCAAGACTTTTGGCAAAAAGATGATGGTTGCATCTGATTCCGCGCGCACAGTTCTTAAAGCGCTTATGAAATGGCAGATTTATGAGCAATCTGTGGCAAGAGATAGCGAAGGGGCTTTGTTTACGCAAATTTCAATCCAGCTTAATTCTTCCGAAGAATTGGTGAAATTGATCGAGGGATTATTCTTCAGTAAAGAATATTTCAGGTATTATCAATTAGAGTCCGTTATTGCCTCTCCCGCGCCGAATTTTGAGCTTTCAATATTAGCCGAAGATAAGCCTGGCCTCATAGCCCTGGTAATTTCGGCATTATCAGATTCCGGTATCAGTATGTTCAGGTTGGCTCCGCCGCAGAAGGAGTCAGGATTGTTGTCTTATGAATTTATTTTTCAGCCTTCTAATACACGGCAGAGTACGCAGGAATATGAAGCCGATATAAGTAAAGCTCTGTCAGAAATAGAAGGAATAACATATGAAGTACGTTTAGTCCCGGCCATAGATATGAGTTTAAGGATAGAGGAAACCCCTGCGCATAAGCCGCAGATCGCCAGGGAAGCCCTAAAACGGCCTCTCAAAGATGCAGATTCCATAAGGCCGGGATATTATTCCATTGGCATATACGGAGGCTTAACTTTAGATGAATGCGTGGAAATAATGAAACAGGTCAAAGAAGAAAAATTTACCGCTCTTGATAGTTTTGATGAGCTTATGCCTCTGTATGAAGGCTGCGGGGTGCATTTTGTGGTGCCGAATACCTTACCAGAGAAAGCCGTTCCCACATTTATCTTTTCTGCTATGTTCGAAGGAAACACCCTGGTTATTGTATTTTCTTCTCACGAATTGGCAGATGCGCTGGCAGATAAATTTAAAGATCATCTTAGTCAGGTTTTAGAAGTAATAGCTTTTAATGAATACAGGCAGCTGCTTTATAATTGCCGCGACCATAAATCCTGGGCAGATGCGCAACGGATGACCTGGCAAGAGATTAAAGAGGGATATCCGGGTATCACCGCGCAACTGGAAGAATTATTTATTGATCATTTCTGCGCGGTCGCAGAAAGAATTATTCATAACCGTATGAGCCCATTATCAGGAGACCGAAAATCAAGAGTAATAGAAAAAATAACTAAGCTTGCCGATAAAGGCAATCAGGTTGCCTTAGATACCCTTATTTGCCTTATCCCTGAACTCTTTAGCTTGTCTGTCGAAGATAAGCTGTGTTTAGGAGACAACGCCAGGAGCGCGCTGCGTACGTTGTTGAACCTCGGTAATCCAGAAGTCGTTGAAATGCTTGAGGGATTCATTGATGACGAATCTCCCCGGCAGTATTTTATGTACGATTCGACTTTAGACAAAAGTATCGGCCTATTGATATATGCCGCAGGGTGCGGTAATAAGACGGCACTCGATGCGTTGGAGAAGAGGCTTAAGTTTTTTATAGATAGGATAACCGGAGAAAGCAAACGAGAGTTTCGAACGGCTACGGCATATTACGCGCTCGCCGCTACTGTATCAATAAAGAATCATCTTCAGATCACACCGTATTTCCTGGTGTATTTTGACGGTAAAGAGGATTATTACTGGCATGATACTTCAGAGAGAGAATATACGATGCAAAGGCTTGCTGCGCGGGCAACAGAAGGAGATTCTTTTGTAATGAAGTATTTAGAAGAACAAATACTGATTAATCCCGCGCTTTCTTTTAAGATTAAGAAAGCCGCGATAAAGTATTGGCAGATGCAGTCTTGTATGGTTATTTCCGGCAGCGAGCAGGAGAGAAAAAATGCTTTTCTGCTCTTAGAACGGATTAAGCAGGATCAATCTTACCCTATTCAGGTACGAAAGGCAGCAGAAGAGGCGCTTGTTAGAGTTGCGAAATTCCAAGAGAGGAAAAGCTCATCGCCTGTTTCATTGAAAGAACCAATCGATTATATAAAGGGCCTCTATGTTAAACATTTGTTGAGGGCACTCAAAAAGTCTGTGCGTAAATATTTACCTGATGAGTATGAATCGTTTTTGGAAGAAGAGAAGTTTTCGAAGCTACTCTTAAGGATATATATACTCTCTGGAAATTTTACAGAATCCGGTCATAGGTCTTTTAGCTATATGAATTGTATCGATATATTTAACTTCGCGATAGAAATAACCAAAGAGAGGATCAATCCTTTTGATGCGGTTATGGTAATACAAGCAATAAAGGGCGATCTTTATGAGGCCTTAGGGATATATAAGCAGGTTATTTTAGCCACTCGAGAAGGGAGAGTTCTCTTAACGAGGGCTGTTTTTAGTAAATTATGGGAAATATCCTCTCCACAGGATAATTTAGGTGATTCTTCGCCTCCGGGAGAAGTTTTACCGAAGGCGGTTAAAAATGGCGGCTCTTCCCCGATGGCAATAGAAACCAAGAGGGTGCTCCATGACTTAAGAAATCAAAGCAATATTAAGGATGAAAAACTCATTGAGTTCTTGGCGAGGCTACTTCGTTCGCCGAATATTCAATTTAGAAAATCAGCGGCGCGCGCCATCATTGAAGAAGTCTTAGGCGCGCAATACAAACAACTGCGTTTATTCTCATTGGAAACTATACTCCCACTTATCGGTTTGCCCCGTTTTAGCGCTCCTTCACTCGGACAAATAGACCTCCATACCCATACTTTGTTATCCGACGCATACGCGACTCCTTCGGCAATGGTCCTTAAGGCTTATGAAGAAGGGCTTGCGGGAATAGCCATTACCGACCACGATATGTTCCCTGACGATGATGAGGCTGAATTGGCCGTCACGAAAGTAAACCAATTTCTCATCCGCTCCGGGCAGGAATTTGTTTATATTCCCGGATTAGAAATAACTACTCTTTTTGAAGGAGTTGAAGTTCATCTGTTGGTATATCTTCCCGGTTACCGGAAACAGCGTTTAGAAATTATGGGGCTTCCATCGGCAAGGGGCTTACTTGATAAATTTGAGAAACTGACAGAAGTAAGAGAACAAGACGCGTTTAATTTGATGCAGGAGATCAAAAGAAGGCATCCGGAGTTGATGGTCAGCGAAGCGGCTATATGGGAGCATACGCGCAGTAAGATCTTCGATTCCTCTCCCGGCGATGCGCTTTTTGCCCTCAACCCGGGATTTTTCAAGCAAAGAGGCATTTATAATCCGAAGGATGTCTGGTATCAATGGATATCGCCGGATAATGAATTAAAGAGGATCGCCAGCGCAGGAGAAAGGAAATATCTTGCCACTATTGAAGAAACGATCGCGTTTGTAGCGCAGGCTGGAGCTAAACTTGCCATTGCTCATCCTAGTGAGATCATTGAAAATGAGCGTGCGAGAGGCAAAAGAGATATATTACCGAATCTCTTGCGTTACTTGGCTGAAAAGGTAGAGGTTGGTAAGTTACAACCAGGATCACTTTTCGGTCTTTCATATTATAGCCGCAAACTAACTGATCAGGCTGGAAGGAAATTCGTGAAGGATTGTTATTCGTGGGTTCTGGCAGAGTATCCGTTTTTGACATCGGAAACTTTCTTCCTCTTACCTGAGTCAGACAGCCACTGGAGGCTCACCCCTGCTCCGGGAAGAGGAAATGATTACCCGGCTTATGTGCAAGAATATACCTCTACATTACTCAGGGCACTATTTACTCCTGTCTGGAGGATAGCCGCCTCTGCGCTGGTTTATGAAGGTGCTTGCACTGAGCAAGACTCTCGTCTAATATCCGGGTCGCGTCGAAGTGCGTCGCCGATGGTAGAACAAAGGAAAATTATGATTGAAGGCCGGGAATTATTCCCTTTAATCGCTCCTACGGCCATTACACATTCTTTTGATGAATCGTGTATCGTTGTACTCTCACCTGAAGTAGCCAGCGAATTGACCGTAAGATCAAAAACTCAATTTCTAATCTTTCTTCCGGGTGGCCTGGAATTTCTGAGGAAAGCCGCTACGTTAGATAATGCACGGAGAATGTTGCATGATGCCGTTTTTGTTGAAAATAGCGGATTTGCAACATTGGGCCAAGCAGGAAGTTTGCAGACTCTCCCTGAAGCACTGCGAATTCCTTTTGTTACCTTGACCCACGAGAAACTATCCGTTCGAGGACAGACAAGAAAATTTCTTATCGTGGTTAATACCAGTAAAGCTCAGGCAAAAGAAGACGCGATAATGCTGGCGGGCGTTGGAATTCATTTCGCAAAAACCCCTTTCTTAAAGCTCGAAATAAGAAATAAAGATATGATGACCAATAATGAGGAAATATTTAATACCGTCAAGACATTGGTTGAGCTTAACAGGGGCATTAGGATTATTCCTCTTATTGGAAAAGAAATCCCCCGGGATATGCTGGAGGAATTGTTGGATATCGTCCAAGTTATTGCTTTGCGTATTGAATTGACAAAACCGGGTTCCCGCAGAGGTTTAGGGCTTTCTGAAGAAGAAGATAAAGTGAGGGCGGTTATCGCCTTAGCAAGAACAATAAGGCCGGGCATTCAATTGATCGGTGAATGTGGTATTGGTGAACCTGAACATGTGCGTCAAGTATTGAAAATGGGATGTAATGGTGTTTTAGTCAATAATGCTATTACTCAATCCGCAGACCCTATAGCGGCAGCCGTTGCTTTTAGAGATGCGGTTAGTATTGGCACCAATAAACGTGACGGTTTTATTGCTTCCGCTTCTGCGCTGGTGGTTTGGCCGGAAGTATTCATCAGCCGCAATGAGATACTCTCAAAACCGATAATTTTCTGCAATCAGTACACTCTTGATACGGTTAATCCGGATTCTAAAGAATTTGTCGTAGCTTCAGGTTATGCCGGAACGGATATTATTAATCTTTGGTCAGCGACTCATTTTACCCGGGCATATTTAATCAATGATTTTGAAGTCAGAATAAAGAAGTTGATCGCCCATCGCGAAAATTGGAGCAGACTCGATAAAAATTCGCTGTATTTCTGGAATAAATATCGCCTCGGGTATAATCCTACCTCAGATTTCTATGAAGAACGGGAATTCTTTATTATCCAGGAACTTCAAGCTATGGGGTTGGCAAAAGATAATATACGTGATATTTATTTGGATGAAAAAGGAAGGGTTGTATTGTCTTTTACGTTATTTGAGGGTGATCACGAAAGAAAGATCGTCTTTGTTAAAGATAATATTGTTTCTCCAAGCGATAAGTTGGATAAGGAGCTGTTTGGTAAGCTAGATGCGTATTATCAAAAAGCCTGCGAAGATTCTGGCAGGGATTATCAACGATATCTGCCGATTGTTACGCAGTGGATCAAGCCGCTGGGCTTCTTGATCATTAACCCTTATCGTCAAATAGGCGGCCATATAAATCTCTTGGCTCTTTTAGAGGTCGATTTTATGAAGAAAACCGATGCAATGGGGAAATTTCTTTCATTGCTGGAAAGCAAGATAGGAATAGATATAGGTATGTTATTAAATGAATCTCCCGGGCATGGGTGGGCTACAGAGGCGTGGCAAAAACATCCCGCTTTTTTCCCACTTTTGAAGAAAGGCAAAAGTTTAAAGCGGACAGAAATTGCCTTTGATGAAGATATCCTTTTTCCTGTAGATTATATAGCCCGGAAATCTTTGTTTGGCCATAAAAATAACAGGTTATTGGCGACTGTTAATGGAGAGGTCGTGGTTGTTTATTCGGAACCAAATGATGACGGTTATTCTGGCAGCGATAATTATGCGGTTACGCGTAATTATGAAGAATATTCCACAGTCAAGCAGATATCAGAGGGCTTGAATTTAGTTGAAAAGAGTTTAAAAATAGCGGAAGACGCGGTTAATGCTTCTGATTATGCGGTCATTAATTCCGCAGGTATACGCATGCAACATAGTTTTTATGTGTTCTCGGGTTTAAGATTAGATGACGAGCGTTTAGAGAAACAATTTATTAAAGTCCGCCAACATTTTCTTCAGAACGATAGGGTATATGAGATCTTTGTGGCTGAAGGAGTAAGCGGGAAAGATCTGCTGGGGAGCCTGCTTTTTATGGAGCGCCTTTGGGATAGGGACACCAGAATTGCAAAGAACCGATTCTTTGATGAACGCTCAAGGATTGTAGTAAGGAAAAAACTGCAGGATCTGTTCGTCGTGCTTTACAGAAATGAGATTTCCTCTGACAAGTTCTTTTCTTCTTCTTCGATTACTTCTCACTTTAACAGGAATGATAACGAAGCTTCACTTAAGACATGGAAAATAGAGCAAATACCATTCTCTCTATGGCAGGTTATAAAGCATCAAAGAGGAGGAATAAGTACTTGTTTGTTGATGTTCGGGTTATTCTTATCGATTTTTTATGCCGTGGCTGCATATTTTGAAAGTTATAATGTTCTCTTTGTCCCTCTTTTTATAGTATGGGCGTGTCGTTTCTATTGGAAAAAGTTACCTGTTCTCGTTAAGAGCTTCCACGAAAAATATATTACGCCATTTAATCCGCAAACGGATATATTTTTGTGCGACAGGAAACAAAAGATGATCTTCCGGTATCAAGGCCCGGCGTATTTTATTCACGGGTTTACTATAGAAGGCAACCATACACTCCAAAATGGATCATTAAAAGGACTGATCTTAGACTTGGTGCGGGAACACACGTTACCTAATATACTTGTCATTTCATGCAATCCGCAGGGAGGTTTGCTGGGAGAGGTGGTAATTCCTGCTATTCATGCGCGGTCTCAGATGTCTGTTCTTTTTGATATCTGGAGTTTACTGGATCATAAAGGTTGGAGAAAAGGCACAATTTTTTATTCAAACGACGGGTTTTCGTTCGTGAATACGCGGGGAGAAGAAATGCCGTTAGAGGATGCTTTGGAAAAAGGGGTTTTAGGCAGTGCATCTTCAGCTCTTTCCCGGCCGGGTGGCTATCCGGATCAAAGGCTGGCTTTAGTGAAAGAGTATTTGCAGGAACATGGGTTTATTACGGTACTTATTTATACGAAGCTGTTGCGGGAGAATCTTGGAATTCCAAAGGTAAACGCGAATCAAAGGCGTTTGGATTTAAAGCAGTTAGCACGGGGAAACAAAAACATCGTTGTTGAAAAGGGTCAAGACGGTAGAAAAGTTTACCGGTTGCTTCCTGAAAGCGCAGCTTCTGCGTTAGTCTCTTGGGGACAGGTGCCCGATTGGCTTTGCAGACGCTACAGCTTTGGACTAGTACCTGGTGTGAAGGCAAGTTCCCCTGTTGAATATTCGCAGGTTAAGGCGTTAGCAGAGACAATATGGGAAGCAAAGATAGCGTATGGAGAATATACGGCCATGGCGACTTGTCGTGATACCGGAGTCGGATCTCAAGATTCTTCAACCTGGCCAGTTAATTTCCGGGACGAGGTAATTCTGGATAAATGCAAGAAGGAATTTATCAGCAGTATTTTTCTTTTAGCCAACGCATATAAAGATCTTTCCATTGAACAGTTATTTGATTATGTGATGAAAGTTATTGAGACGGATGAGGTAATAATCAGTTACGGTTTTATTAGAGATGAATCAGAAGGAGATGTTCAAATATATTGCCAGGATAGGCAGACAGCCAAAGTCCCGTATATAAATCCGTTGATATTGACTGCAGAGATCGGGAAAAGCCAAGAAGTTTCTCAAAAACCAGAAAGATTACGTTGTGCAAGACCAAACTGGTATGATATTTCAGAAATGGAAAAGGCCTTGGTATTGATACAAGGCAAATACAAATTATGGTTAATCCTTAATCCTCATGCGTTACGTTGCGAAAAAGATAATGCAGTTTTAGGTTTTTATAATGATTTCCTGG
Source organism: Candidatus Omnitrophota bacterium (assembly GCA_041662125.1). Taxonomy (GTDB): domain Bacteria; phylum Omnitrophota; class Gorgyraeia; order Gygaellales; family Profunditerraquicolaceae; genus JBAZTA01. The sequence continues at coordinate 119,578 of JBAZTA010000002.1, forward strand.
AAGAATCAGCATCAGTAAGGTCTTTCGCGAGCTTTTGGCCCAGGCTTTATGGTGCTTTATTTATCCCTTCTGCTGACCCGAAAACACATGAGGTAAACCGGGTGTCGTTAGCGTTAAATGCTGCTGTTAAACTAATAGATGCAGGCCTTGTTTTAAATAATGATAAGATTTTGGTTTTGGCTGAGTCTTTAAGTACAGAGTATGCGTTAGGAAAATTAAGTATTCTTTTGCAAAAAGCTTTGATCGTTCCAGGCCCGGAAGGAGTTATCCAGGAGTTAATTTTTAAATACCGCACCGCAAGAATAATAAAACAATTCAGTGATTGGCAAAAGGTTTGTAGTGAGCAAGAGATTCCCCTTGAACAAAAGATCGCCTGGCTCACCGTTAACATGAGAGACGCGATAATAGTAGGGTACGATTTTACGGCTCTGGATATACATGAAATTTACGAGAAAACATTATTTAAAGAAACAAGCACTGATTTTATAGAAAGAGCGCAGGTGGAGGCTGAAATTTTTGAAGAAATTTACCGGGTAAGTTCTTCTACTCTTTCTGCGCAGAAAAAGATAATCAAAAATATTTATAGAAGTTCTCGTTCGCTTATGACGAGCATAGCTGATCATATAAAGCTTCAGTATTATTCCGGCGTAAAGCCGTTATACATTGTTTCTGTCGGCGGTGGAGCGGGTGTGGGAAAGACTACATTCGTTGACCGGTTAAAGAGGGCATTAAACCGAAGAGGACTAAAAGTAGCAATTATACGGGAAGACTCTTTTATTAAGACGAAAGCAGCTAGAAAGATCATTGGCACAGAATGGGATGCGTATCATATCCGGTTAGCTTCATTAAATACAGCAATGTTTCAGATTGTTAATGGTAAAACCAAAATATTCATAGAATGTTACGTGCGTAGATATCCGGATAAGTATATTCAGAGAGAGCTTGATCTGCGTGGTGTCCAAGTCATTATTTTAGATGGCTTGCATGTGGTATCAGATGAAAACCGGTTAGGGAACCTTGCCGTATACGCGGATGTGCCTATTTTTATGGATACAGCAGTGGACGTTTTGAAAGCTTGGAGATTTCAGCAGGAGTGGGCAAAACCATATCCTCGGACATTAGAAGAAATGGAGCGGCATTGGAATGAAGGTATTCTACCTGACCTCTATGGTAATATTTTACCTTCAATGAAAAATGCAAGATTGATTATTCATGTTAATGAAATGCGACTGATGAGGCTTGAAGCGCAAGCTGGAATTGTCACTCCCGCTTCCTCGTCACCGGCGCAGGCTTTGTTAGGGCCGGATTATACCTGGGTGGAGCGTCAAAGAAATATAGCTGATCTAGCGGCCGGTTCAGTAGGAACCATTCGCCTCAAGAATTCGGCGGTCGAGAACATTAGTATAGCGATAGAAGAGATCCAAAGGATAGGGTCACTCTCTGCGTACTATAAACTCGTGTTTCTTAACGCGGCTGATGAGAGCGAGATCGGATTCTTGTATTTTGTAGATTTCCTTGCAGACTGTAAGTTAAGGATCTTAAGATTCTATTTAAATCAATCCATGAGAAGCAACAACCTTATTTATCTTATGGTCAATGTTTTGATGGGTGAACTTATTGCGCGAAGGAATAGTTTTGAAGTGATCCCTTGCGCCTTAAAAGCGATCCCTGTTTTAACTGAGGTTTTCCGTAAATTCGGGCTTGAATATCGTGAGTCTGAAGATAGGGTTGTATTAGATAGCGATGTTGGAGACTGGAAGCTTTATTTCAGGCGGATCAGCCCCGTGGTTACAAAGTTAGAAGATTATTATAAAAGCGCAATACATGAGCCTGCAGGTAAAGCTTCTGGCCCTCAAGGTTCTTCTCCTCTCCAGTCAGATAATCTTACCTCTGGACCAAGTGTATTTATAGATATTGCGTCGTTAGAGATCCGCACTGAGAAATATTTGCTGACGTTTAAACTCGATTATGGTGAAAGATACCGTATTTATAAAGACGGCCGGGCCGCGGGAAGTTTTACTTTGGAATTTACCCGCGAATCGCTGAATATTTATAATATTGATATATTCCCGAATATGCAGCGAGAGGGGATAGCTAAGGTTATATTACTTAAATTGTTTGCTTCTTGCATTGAGGCAGAGAGGCATCTTACTATTTATGATGCCGGCTGCGCGGACAGGATCTATAACCTGGTAAAATATTATTTTTCCGAGTATCCCAAACAGATCAAGATCAAAGGCAAAACTTCTGATTACCGGGAAGTAGCATTTGATGAGGCTAAAGAACTTATAACGCCGGTATCGTCTATTATCATCAGTATCTTCCCGCGCGCCAAAGAATCAGCTTCCGCAATTACGGCCCAGAGTTTTCTCGATAGCTATCCTTTGGCTGGAAATCCTGTTCATACGTATCCGTTGTTCGTGCCTCATCAGGATGGATTGAGGTATTCTTATAACCTTAATCGGGAGGCACATGTTAGTTTAGAAAGCAATAAATATATGCTGCGGGGTTGTCTTGATGGGGCCGCGCAGGCGGTATTAGCAGGCCTTTTTAACGATTACCTTATCTCCATTAGGTCATACCTGCAAAATGCTCCTCCGGAGAAATTAATAGTAGCCGTTACCAATAGAGAATCAAACCTGCAGTTCCTTTCTTCGCGCCTGTTCGTCTCTATCGCCTCAATATATGGCAGCTCTCTCGTGTATGTCCATCCCTCTCTTTTTAGCCTTGCTTCGATCATCCAGGAAGATATTATCCGCCATATGGCCGGCTACGCGCGCGGTTTAAGTGTCCGGGAGGTTATCGGATCAACAGTCGCTTACTTTACGATACGTCCACAAAAAGCAAAACTTTTCTTAGAAACGGTTAAAAAAGAAGGGCTATTATTAGATGAATCTTATGGAAAATTAATAAAACAGGCAGGGGATATTGACAATCGACGGGCATCTTCATCTCTGGTTAGGCAAGATTCTTTCATTCATCAACTCAACATAGATAGTACTGATGTGCCGTTTGTAAAAGAGGCGTTGGTTCATTTAATCAGGGATTACGGGCACAAAGCATCTACCCTGAGTGTTTTGGCAAAAGCGATAAGGAGCATTAAAGAAGGAAGAGGGGGTATCCCTTTTAGAATAAAGGATGCCTATTATGTGGCGAAAATGATCTTGAACTTTCAAGATGCGCTTTTTAATCCTTCTTATACGTGTAATATTTATAATCCTTTTAAGGGGTTTGCCGCAATTATTCCGTCATTGCCATTTTCTGATGAAGATAGCTTGGTATTTGCCGTATTTCCTCAAGAACAGCTTGCTTTCAGGAATAATACCGAACCAGAGAAACAGCATGTGCCAGCTGCCCTCTATTACATTGGATATCAAAATAACGCCAATAACCTCATCGTGCATACTATGCAGAGTGACCTTTTTGGCAGTTTGAAAGACGGCTGGAGAAAACGGTGTAAATTCTGGCCTGAAATGGGGATTTCATTATTGGAAAGCTATGCGCAAGAAAGAAAAATGCATGGTATTTTTATTGCGCCTGCCGCGTATCAAAAGGAAAAATGGCTCAATATTCCTGAGCATTTGGCCAAGAGGATTTATGATGAAGCTCCGTATAAGCAGGGATACGTTCCCGTCTCTCTTTATCCACAGTGTATCATAGAAACGGTTGTTTTGCGTCAGGCATGGTATAAGACAATCCTCTCGGGTTTGAGTTCTTCTCCTTTAAATAATGGTATTCATGAGACATCTGAATTAAAACACTTGAGGGTGCTCCTTGGGGGAACGTTCTCTGATAAGCGAGTAATTGATGATGCAATACGGCTTATGGGAGACAACGGCTTACGTGAACAAGGGATACTTTTGCTTCAGAAAAAGTTATGGCAGCAGAAGGGCCGTGGTTTTGAGGAAAGTGATCCTGAGTTACGTAAGTATATCTGGGAAAAGCTTATGACGGTTTCTTTCAGAGAAGGAGGTTTTATTAAGATCGTCAAGAGAAGTAGTTTGCCTTTTACCATAACCCGGCAATTGTTTAAAGAGCTGGGCCACGCGGTTATAGCCGGAACAATGCCTCAAGGAGGTTCTCTTTCTTTGGGCGGATACCTTTTTAAATTTACGCAGTATGGCGGCGTGGATTATGAATTAGAAGTGGAAGCGGGACTTTTGAAGCGCATATTCTTCATGAATGATTATTCTCTGGTAGAGTTCCTTTCGGTTCTTGACCGCTGCACAGGGGAAATTATTGATCTGCATTGCGGGAAGATCCCCCAAGGGCGTTTCAGCGGCTATCAAGATGCGGTTATAGAGGGATATTTGGGAAGAGATGGAATATTGGATTTGGCCGGCAGGCGTTGGGCTAAATTCGGCAGTGAATTCGCCTATGAAAAGGCCAGGCTTTATGTTAAAGGCGGTTTAGTGAGTCGCTGTCAATCAATGGAGTCAGAGTTTGATGAAACGTTTTCATTGATCTGGGATGACAGGAAGGATGTTTATATTGATTGCTTTTGGGCTCGATTACCTCAGCAGAAATTGAACGTTTTGCAATCGTATCACCAGATACATCTTTTTAGGTTAAGTAAGGATGGTTCGTTGTTATTAGGAGGAGAGGAATGGATTAATTTTGGCGAGGAATATTCTTACCGCTACGCGGATATCTTTGATATACGTAATCCAAGCGGGGAAAAAGCGTTTATATTCGGGGCTCGGGTTTGGGAAGGTGCTGATATGAAAGTTTCTAAAAGCCTCTCCGGAGTTTACGCGCTTCAAGAAGGCAGCCGTCCGCAAGATTTTATCAAAGGAGAATTATTGGCTGTTTTTGAGAAATGGAGCGATAAAAAGATGGCTCAACTGCCTACGCAGAATTACATCATTTCTCCAAGGACATTAACTGTTAACGCAGCGTTGGAATTGCAGGGGTTCGTTGCATCTTTCTCAGATGAATTTTTCTCTTGTGCTGAAGTTGAGGTTATGGTTATGGGAGGAGAAAAACGGCTGGTAAGGTTCATACGTGACAATCGTGGCGTACCGGTATTTGATAGTGAAAATAAACCGCTCGTGATAGATCTGTCTTTAGGCATTAAGGCACAGTGTTTTGAAAAAGCCAAGGCATATCAGGATAAAAGGCGCAGCACGGTACAGTCGCGTTTTAATGAGGCGGTTGGGTATTATAATAATGGAGATGTGGAAAATACACGACAACTGCTTTCTCAAATAAATAGATCTTTTAGTCAGAGAAGAATTCTGATCGATGGAGAACGATCTCTTGTTAGGCAATCAAAGGCGTTTATTCATTGGCTGGAAACTATCCGTCTTCTGCGCCAAAAACTTTCTTGTTTGAAAGGTGAAGGCGTAACTGTTTTAAGGGAATTATTGCCTATTCTTGAACTGCGGTATTTTGAGCCGCACGCCGCGGAATATTTACAGGAAATAGAGCGTAGGATCATGGATATGGTTCAGGAGAAAGCAATGGAGGGCCTTTATTACCGGCAGGCAATAAAGGATATCCGTCATGCCGTTACCGTAGAAGCATTGCATGCCTTGTTTTTGGATAATCTGAAAGCCTCAGGCCGGGAAGAAATTGAATTGTTACGGAGTGAAAGGCGAAAAGAGATAATCGAGCAAGAGGTTGAAGGAAAGAGCATGGTTGATTTACAGCGGATGCTTTGGAAGGAAGACGAGCTGCATCAGGATTTTGCCTTGCCTCAGGATGATCATGAATCGCGCCTCTACGTGTGGAGAAAGCTTTTAGCTCTGTCATTTGGCAAAGATACGCCCGTTCAATATCTTAACCGGCAGGATTCCTCGAGAGCGGTTAATCGCGGAGCGTTACGCTCATTAGGCCATGTGGTGATCCGCGGAGTCTTGAAAGGCAACTTTGCACTGCGTATTGGTGAATATAGCTTTGGCTTCCGGGGATACGCAGATTCCGCCTATGAGCTTGAAGTGGATAATGGCATCCTGCGGCAGATATTTTTCTTTAAAGACCATACGCTGTTTGAATTTTTTCCTATTATAGACAACCATACGGGTGAGGTCATTGATGTTCACCGAGGTACGATCGTTACCAATAAATTTATGCGCTACAACGATATTACGACCTTAACGTATCTGGGAGTCAATGGGCAGCTTCGTATCGGAGGCAGGCGGCCGAATATCCTGGGTGATCGTAAAAAAGGGATTTGGACTTGGGCATCTTTTGGAGAAGAATACAAATATCAAAAAGTGAAGCTCGTGATCAAAGACGGATTAATATCATGGTGTACTTCGATGGAGTCCGGCCTGGATGAACCGTTTATTTTGATCAAAGATAAACGCCAGGGGAAGTTTATTTCCTGCATCTGGGGCCGTTTCCTTGAAGAGCATTTAAATCAGTTGCGGCCATGGCATGAGATCCATCAGAAACGCTTGACTAAAAGAGGGTTGTTGATCATGGCCAATAAGGTATGGATGGATTTTGGCGCGGATTGCGGATATGGGTTTGCCTGTGTGGATGGTATTTTAAATCCCTCTCACAAGAAAGCTTTTTTAGTGAGAGCTTACGCGAATAAAAAAGACGGGTCTTTGGTGCATAAGAAATTGAATAAGCTTTATGCCCTCGATAATGGATTTAGTCCGGATGATTTCAAACCGGGTGAATTAATTGAAGTATTTGAGCGATGGAGTGAGAATTTAGAGGCATTAGTGTCTGTCTTTCTTCAGGGTAACTTTATTATTCAGGGCCTTACGACTGATGCCAAGGGCCGTTTTTGGTTCCGCGATTTTGATATTACCGCAGAGCGCCTTCCCGAAGTAGCAGTCGAAATTTTGGCTTTAGATAACCAGGTCGCACTTATCCGTTACCGTAATGATTCATGCGGTAGGCCTGTTTACGGTATTGATGGCAGGCTTTTTGTCGAGATTGACCTGCGGGAAGGTAGTCTCAGGTCGCAGCTCTGGCAAAAATCCCAAGCATATCAGTCGGTTCATATGCAGCGCTTAGCTGCTCGATACCGCCAGGCAGTTGCGTTGGTAAGGCAAAATGACTATCCCGGCGCGCTTCATTATTTGCATGTTTTAAAGAGCAGGCTTGAAACTGAGAAGATCCGTGTTTCAGGTGAAAAGACTATTGCCCGCAGGGCTGATACGATCCGTGCTTTGATAGTCGAAGTTAATTCGCTGAGGCAAAAAATCAGGCGAATGGATGAGAAAACGGCAAAGTTACTCGAAGAAGATCTTGCGGGAGTCATTCCGCAATACCTGGACGGCGGCCGCGCTGCCATAGGGGATTTACTTTCACGGTTGCGCAGGATAGAGAGAGGCTTGCGTCAGGAAAGGTTTGCACTGATGAAGCGGGTAAGAACGGCCTGTATAGAGTTGCTGCATGCGCAATCTTTAGAAGAATTGGAAAATATAACGCTCAGCGGTTTTGATGGATCGGCGCTGGAAAAAATATCGCGGGTGAAAGAAATTAGACGTAAACGACTTCTCTCTTCCCGAGAAAAAGAACTTGTTCGAAACTTGAGGGAAGATCTGCGCCAGGCAAATGCGCTTGCGTCACTGGAGCAGCTGAGTATTGACAATGCTATTGGAGAGCCCCGTCGAGAGAAATTGAGCCGTCTTATTGAAGCAAAAAGGCGTGAGCTTCTGCTGAAAGGTTTAAAGCAGAAGATATTTGGCGCCCGCAGTGAATCTGAACTGGAAGATATCATTGATGACATTAATAAAGAAACGTATCCGGAGGCTATCCTGTATCAGCAGAAGCAATCCTTACGGATTAAACAATGGAGGCAGCGGCGTAAATATCCTGATTTAGAATCTACGAAAGCGGCATATTATAGCCGCGAGCCCGAAGAACGGACTCCTGAAGCGCTTAAGCGAAAGCTTTCTGAAGGAGGAGACTGGTGCCTTTATGATGCTGCTTGTAGGTATGGGATCCTTGAGAGGCAGTCCCAACAGGATAAAGAGCCAATCGAATTAACCGGCCATCAAAAGTTCATGCTCAAGATTTGGGAGTATTCACAAGAGAATACCTTGGATAGACAGGAAACTGATGTGTATGGTGTGAGTAACGTTGAGCTTTGGTATATGATGGTTGAAGATAATGACGCACTGGCTCAGGAAAAGCTTCTTCAGGCATTTATGCCGAAGGCGTTTAGCTTGATGAAGAAGTTTGGCGGTGTTGATCCGCTTAACCGGATCACATCGGCTGAACAGGCTTTTTACAGTGATGACCTTATGGGTACGGCAATTAATACAATATTAGAGGCCCTGAGAAAATGGAACCCTGATCTATGCGTTAATTTGGAGGATTATGTTGAACAGGAAATGCTCGTTGCCGTGCGGCAGGAAAGGAACCATCCGTTAACCAATACGCATATGACCATGTCTTTGTCTAATCCGTATGGCAATAAGTGCGATCCAGGTGATAGGGGAGGTACTAACTTTTCTGGCAGCCGATACAAGCAATTGGAAGACAACCTTTCTGAAAATAGTGTTCCAGATCCGGCAGAGCGTTTTGTGCGCATGAAAGAATTTCTTGAAGCGGTTGTTGCACGCGATTATCCGATTCCTGAAACTTGGGAACGAGATGAATTGTTAGAGCTTTTGTTCAGCAGGCGGGAGAAAGAAACCTTTAAAGATGATCTGCGGGATTATATAACAAGGGAAAAGCTTATGCTTTCTTCTTTGGAGCCGTTTTCAGTCTGGATGGTAGGAAGTATGGGATACCTCGGCCTGGCGCGTAAAGGAATAAGTGATGTCAATCTCTTGGTATTGACAGAAGCATCTGGGGATAAGATTTACAAAGCTGCTCAGTATATGCAGTATGCGCTGGGAGGAACGCTTGAGGTTCGTGAAGGTCAAGACGTGACGTTATCTGTCGGCAAAAACGGTGATTTCAGTAATTTACTTTTTGAGGCTCCTGGTTTTGTTGATTTTATGCAGAGCCATTGCCTTGGCAGCGAGTTTCGCGGGTATCTTTCGGTAGATATAGTGGGAGTTAATGGTTTTGATCAGCCGCTAAAACGTTCTTTGCAGCGGTCTTATTTACATATCGCGGAGAACCTTTATAAGCTTGGTATTAACGCTGTAGGGGTTATGGAGTCTCCTGTGGGCTACAGCCATAAAGTAGTTAAGAAAATACTTTCGGCAGTCTCGCATGATGCTCAAGAGTATGCCTATTTCGTCCATGAATTCCAGATGCGTTTCTTTGCCAAGCAGGTAAGAAAAGTATTGCGAGAACTTAATGACCAGGGGATGACTTGCCTACGGGCAAGTTCTCCTGTTTCTGCTGAACATCCCACATCCGTATTTTACCAAAAGATCCGTCAATTCAATAAAAATCTGCGTTTGATCGTTGAGCGTGAGTTTTATACGCGTGATGATATTGAAAGGATTTTTAATGATTCGTTTGCCGGCTGCTCAATGAGCGAGATGGCAGCTGTTGTATATTTAGTCAAAGCATTGATACTGCGATTAAGGAGTGGCAAGAGGGGCGGGCCAATGGATCTTCAATTTATTTTATCAATGGACCAGTTTGTGGCTGAAGGCGTATTGACGCGCGAGGAGCGTTGGCAATTAAGGAATATGCGTGATTATGGGTTCATTGATAACATTTTTACGCGTTTACAGCGGCGTATACTTATTGAAGCTGAATTTATCCAACTGCCCCGTCATTCGGATGTTATGCGTTTCTCCCGGCTTGATAGAAAAAGAGCGCTCGATATTGAAAAATCTCTTAAAGCTGATTTAGCCGGTTCTCGCATCCTTTGGGTAGATGATCTGCCGCTTATCTGGGAGATCACTGAAGCGCGCACGCAGCCGTATTTTGCGGTGATAATCAAGCCAAACGGCATAATTTCTCGTATCGTCATAAAATCACGGTTTTGTGAGATTGAAGAGCACCATATTTCAGGAATAGTGGGGAATCAGTTGCTTGAAACAATTCAGGCGCCGAGTGTCTGGATGCAAGAGGGGGCGCGCTATGCTTATATTCGAGAGGTTGTCGGTGTAGATATTCTGGAATTCATTTGGGACTTAACGAGGCTGGATGAAGAAATACAGCGAAGATTTTTCTATGGGTTAGGATTGGCTATGGCTGAAGCGCATATTTTAGGCATGCACGACCGCCGGCACAACTTAGTGATCAATGTAGACAAATTGCGCAAATACCCGACAGAAGAATTAATCATTCTTGAAAAAAGGCCGGTTATTAATATTGACAGGGAAAGTATGCTCCATCCTGATTATCTCAAGAGAAATCCTCAGGATGATCATTATGAAGCCGCGCATGTGTATTCGTCGCTTGCTCATCCTGCGCCGCAGGTGTTCCGTAAGCATTTTGAGTGCTATCTTCAGGGTTTTGGCGATGCTTATAAGAACCATACGGAATATTTTAGGTTAGGGCAGACAGATAATCAAAAGCGCATTATTGATTTAGCGGGTACCCATGCATTGCCTGTTATTGAGCGCTTGAGGCAGGATACCAGCGGTATTGAATCATTGGTTGATACTATACGCACGCAAATCATAAAGTTGTTAAACATTAAGCCAGGCTCTAGTTCTCCGATTCAGGGTGCTCTGTCTGTGAACGATCAGCTTTTGTCGAAATACCGCAGATCGCTTATACGCGTGATTGATAAAGAAATAAGCTTGAAAGATTTTCGCGCTCAGGAACGGCTTGATGGAATCGGCTCTGAAAGAAAATATATCGGGCCCATCGTAAATCAGTGGTTGGGCGTATCCGGAATGCTCTATAGCTTGCGCGATAATGTTGTTCCTGTATATGTAGATAAAATTGCTTCAGAGCGGGATGTATTGACTCCGGATGAGGCGCAATCGATCATTGTCAAAAAGATCCGGCAGCAGGCAGCTCAAAGAAAGCCAGCCATCATCAGGATAACCAGCAGGCCCGGGGCAGATGAGGCGGAAATTATTGCCGACTTAAAGGATATTTTTTCCGGGGAGCGTGTGTTGTGGTATCAACCTCAGGAGAGGATTTTTACGCGTCTTCAGGAAGAACTCCGCATCCCGGATGAGTTTAAATTTGAAGTCGCCGCGGTAGAGAGAGTAATAGCGCGGGCAAAAGATGATTTTGATATTATTTTTATCCATCATCCTTATGCCTCAAGAGGCTACTATGGCTCGTTATACGATATGACTACGCCATTGCAGGCGGATATAAAGATTTTTCTGGAGTGCGATGAGATCGAACGCCTTCAGCGTATTAAGGATTATCATCTTGAAATCGGGGAGATAGGTTTGTTAAATAAATTCTATCGCTATACGGTTGATCAGGACCGCCGGGATGCTGATTATGTAGTAGACACCTCACTCTATCCAATATCGTTAAGCGATATGTACACCTGTGAGAGACAATGGCAGATTGTTCATGAATTAAAGAGGGGAGATATTATCGAAAGGTTAGGCCGTGCGGAAATGTTCCAGCAGGATGATTTTGCTTTTATATTTGAGAATATTCGTCAGATTGCCGCTGAGTTTGGATTGTTGCATGCATTTAATTCCGCGGTCAAAGATGAAGCGGCGATGCGTTTAAGCGAAGATGAAATAAAACAAGTCCGGTTGGGGTTAGCAAGAGAAGAAAAGCAAAGGTTCATGACGCAAAAGGAAAAGAAAATAATCGCCGAAGGAATTAAAAATTGGCTGGAAAAGTTAAATATTCATACCGTGCTCTTAGAATATGGCGTTATGGATTACTATTTTTCTCTGATCAGCACTCTTGGTGTCCGGGGCAAAGCTGTTACCTGTTATAGCGACGCCGATATTCGGCTTGTCGTTAAACTGCCCGTAACAGCGAAAGCTTGCCTGAAGGATAAAATTTCTGAGAAACTATTACATGATGACCCCGAAGCGCATTTCGCGGCATACCTTGCAGAGAGGCTCTATGGATTATCGCACCCGGGCAGCAGGTTCGGCTATTATGTTTACTTCCCTCTTAAACAAACAGGCCTTTTACATGCTTTGGCAATCACTGATTTGGAAATTCATATTGTCCCGTTACAATTGCCTTTAGAAAGGAACCCGCAAGAAAAACAGTTAGAGCGTATTTTTGCATTGCTTTTTGGGTTGGAATACCACGGCCTGGAAATATTCGCTTCCGGTAAGAATACCTCCAGAGAAATGGTTGAAGAAATCCGCACCTGCCTGTCTGCGCAGGGCCTTGAAGAAAGGTTTATCGATTTTATATTTACTGAAATCGATGTATTAAAAGAAAAATTTGTGAAGCATTCAAGATTATTAGAAATGTCTGGTTCGCCTGTTAGATCCCGATGTGAATTAAACGAAGCAAATATCCATTATGCCCGCGCTTTAGGCGCTCAAAGCGACAATGGCTTGAGCGTGCTTACCAAGGGCCAAGTCAATAGGAAACAACGCAGGTACTCAAACCTTTTTACCCGGGCGGCGTTAGACGATTATTATGCTGAACGCGAAGATGAAGATTTTGACTGGGATAAGATATTTGGTGAAGGTTTAGCCGCAACAGAGGATGCTTGCGCTGCTTCTCTTAAAAAGCTTTACGCGCGGTGGGAAGAGATCAGCGACCCTCCTGACCTGGATGATTGGGAAGAGTCGGATACTGATAAGATAGGCCTTCTGCGTGACCACATAAGAAAGAAAACAGGCAAAGAAGTTATCAGGTTAGATTTTAGCAGTTATCCGGATTTTTCTTACGATACTATGGAAGCGGTCAATCAGGCCATTCCCGCTGTTAAGCAGGGGCATGCTCTTGAGATCCTCTGTAACACAGTGAGCCAGTTTGATACTTTTGCTCAGTTAGTTGATGCACAGTTCGCGCAGCAATTGAATTTTACTCCTACCGGCCAATCAAAGAATATGTCCTGCTACGGCGATGGGTTTAACTACGGGGAAATACATTTTGCTTTGCGAGACCTTTTACATAATGCCTTGGTGCATGGGAATCATTTTAAGCTTTCTTTGCCTGTTTTTTTCTTGTTCGATCTGCAGGAGCCGGAACTATCCGTATTTGACCTGGCTTTAGGGGAAACTCCTGTTGATGTTAAACAAAGAGCAGAACGCGCGCAAATAAGCGGGCAAGGCAGGTTTATCGATTCTATCCTCGATTTCTATAATTTTGGTTTTTACGGCTCTCTTATCAGGGATAGCCGTACAGAAAAAACCATCGGCAGACAGGTGTCGGTTTTAATGCGTAAAGATAAGCATTTAGACCCGGCGTTGCGTTCTGTGCAATTCGAATTACAGCAAGCTTCGCAGGGATTACAGGTATGGGTGATCAATGGTAAAGAGCGTCAAGAGTTAGTTGTCAATAACAGGGTTGTTGATGCCGGTGCCCAGACGGTTAAATTGATGCAATATTTGCTGGTAAGCCCTGCGTTTGATTCCCGGACGCAAGAAGGCCTGACAGGCAGGCAGCGGATCGACTGGTGGAGCTGGTTCTTTGAGAAATATTGCCGTGGTAACTCTGCCCCCTGGAAAATAGAACAAGTCCATAAAGATGCCTCTGATGAACTGGTGAAGTTTTGCTTAACTGACCCGCAGACTATGATCCGCCTTTATTTGAGTTCTTGCACGATCGATTATGGTAAAGATTGTATCGAATGGGAGTATGTAATTAAGGACCGGATCTTTACGCGCACAAACCTTGAATATTACTTCCTGCTTTATACATTTATGGGGGACCTTTCTTATGCGCAAGCCACTTTCATTACGTCCCGCGTTGAGGAGAATATTCAGGATAATGATGACGTGATCGCGTTATACAACCTTCAGGAACAAGGCAAGGCTGTTTTCTTGCGGCAGGATAAGTTGTTTAACTATTTTGCGTTTAAAACTCATGAAACCGTAGAGGTCAAGGAAATAGATCTGGGGGATAAAAGAGTCATTTTGGTCAAAGATCCCCAGGGAAGGCTTTATGGACAGTTGGGCATTGATGCCCATATCAAATTGGCCCTTCAGCAAAGCCGGGTTACCTGGGATGTTACGGAGGAAGAATCCCGGTTTTTGGCAGAGGCGATACAAGGCGTATACCCGCCAGCGGTGCTAGTACCTTTGGAATTAGGCGTTGGGAAAAATGATTATATCAGGTACATAAAGAAAGATATGGAGAGTTTTATCGAGCAAGGCAAGGGGACCTGGTGTTTCCCCGATCATCTTTTGGATATCGCGCAGCGGTTCGGCTTGTATCCATCTGACCTGATAAAAGACGCCTTCGTGAATAAGAATTTAAGCGAGCACACGCAAATAAGATATTATACAAAACTCATCGAGAATATATTTAGAAAGCAATTCCCTATCTACAACAGTTGTTCTATTTTATATGATGAGTCTCTGGCAGGATTATTCAAACTCAAAAGCGCGGCTGATTTTGAGCAGTTAGCGAAAGATATGTGGGATAAAACCGATTGTATGCAGGTCTATTTGAACGCAGTGATGATGCCTCATGGAGCATCTTTTGAGATCGGCTCTTTGCATCAGTTCATGAGCCGGGTCATCCTTCCTGAGCTAAGCCGTATACGCCCGCAGGGTGAGCCGTTGCGCATGCTCTGTTTGGGCTGCGAAGAAGGTGCTGATGCGTATATGCTAGCCATGGAATTATTAGAAAGCGGATGGGATACAAAAGCGCGGCCTGTTGAGATCACGGGCGTTGGCATTAACCGTTTTGCGATTGAAATTGCGCAAGCCGGGCATTTTAGGCGAAATAATATCGATAAGCTTTCCGAGGAAACAGTGAATAAGTATTTTGCTTTGGACGCAGAAACCGGATTGTATGTAATAAATAGCCGTTTGAAAGCAATGGTGAGTTTTCAAACGGCAAACTTCTTAGAAGCGCAAATCCGCAAACTCTTGGGGGGCTTTGATTTTATTCTGCTTAATCAAATGATCGATTGCTTTTCGCATGAGGCCCATATGCCAGTGGAGCGGGATATTTTAAGAGAAATGCTTTCCCCGGGAGGATTTTATACCACTCACTATTCGCCCTCGCGTGTTGTCCCGGAAGTTGAGGTTAGTATGTATCATTTAACAGATAATCCTTTCAGGGAAAGTGTTGTTCAGAAAATTTGTTCTGAGTCAAGAATTTATAACGAATATATAAAAAGTTCTTCTCCTTTGACGAGTGATTTAAAAGGCCTGACTATTCTTGTGACTGCCGGGCCAAATCAGGAGCGTATCCCTGGAAGGCCGGAGTATATTACAAATTTCTCGTCAGGCAAACAAGGATTTGCCATCGCTGCTGCCGCAAAGGCGCGAGGCGCGCGCGTTATCCTTATCGCTGGGCCTACGTATTTAGAAACTCCTGATAACGTTATAAGGGTCGATGTGGTCACTGCCCTGGAAATGAAAGAAGCGGTAGCAAAATACCTGCGCTTTGCCGATGTTTACATTTCAGCCGCGGCAGTCGCCGATTACCGCCCGGTAAAGCTCGAGAAAGAAGGCAGGCGCGATTTTACCGTAACACTCCACAATAATCCCGATATTTTAAAATGGGTCGGCAGCCTTAAGAAAGAAAAAAGTGAGTTTTCATCTCTGGTGGTGGTTGGTTTTGCCGCAGAGACTGTGGAGCCGGGAGAAATGGTGGAAGAGGCGCGCCGTAAATTTATCGCCAAGAACATGGATTTTATTTGCGCCAATAGAGTTGGGCAGGAGGGAAGCGGATTTCGCAGTGAAAACAATAAAGTAGTAATAATCAGGGAGAATAAAGACGATGATCATTGTTTGGAAGCGTCAAAATCCGATGTCGCCAATAAGATATTAGATGCAGTTTTAGATGTCCGTGAAAGGCGTTCGCTTGGATCTGTTATCAGGGCTGTGGAGTTGGAAGGAGAGCTTCAGGAACAAAGCCAAGCGCTGCGGTCTACCCAGCAGGCGCGGTATCCGCCGTTTGCGGGCATCGCGGGAAAAACGATTTTGATTTCTGCCGGATCGACAGAAGAATCCATTGACGGGGTCAGGATCGTCAGCCGTGCGGTAAAGTTCGATTTACCGTACGCGATCGCTGCAATAGCTCGTATAAGTGGGGCTAAGGTGGTCCTGATAAGCGGACCAACTCATACGCCTCCTCCCGAAGGTGTCAGATTTATTCAAGTAGCTACTGCCCAAGAGATGGCAAGACAGATAAGAAAATACCTCAAGCAAGCGGATATTTTCATCAATTTAGCCCGCCCGCCTTTTATCAAACCACGGCAGCAGCAATCCCAAAAGATCAAGAAACAAGGCAAGGAACTGACACAATGGTATTTTACCTTAAACGATGGGATCTCTCGTTTAGGTGAACGAAGCAGGCATTTAAATAGGATTTTGGTTGAAGACGGATATGAGTCAGTTGATTTAAGCGAAGCGCTCTTTTTTATCAGGGCTGCGATAGCAAAAGTGCTATTTCTCGCCCAGCCTCTTTCTTTATGCGCCGCGGAAGCTCCGCAAAGGAGTTTTGAGGAATATCGGGCTATCGGAGTTTTTGTGGTGAACAGCCATGGCTTGAGAATAAACTTTTCGCCTATCGAACAGGCTTTGAGTAAAGTAAATGATTATCTTTGTGAAAAGGGCCGCTTGGCATTAGTCAGGAATGCGTTGCGTGCGCAGGGTATCCAGGCGGAAAAAATAGATGAGGTAGTAACGCTGGCTCAAGATTATCTTAAGAATAGAAAAATAGAACTGGAACAGCTCAAAGAGATCCAGTTTTCTTATGCCCTTTTAGATTGGTTTAAGGCTGCGCAAATCCTATCTCTTCGCAAAGGTGAGTTTGTTTCTCTGGCAGAGCGGGGGGATCTGGCGCTGGTTCTGCACCAGGTAAAGGTGCGCGTTATAGCTGCCTCATTACCGCGGCATCCGTGCGCATCATCCGCGCTTAAACAAAAGATAACTCCTGCGAAAGTATCTACGT
Source organism: Candidatus Omnitrophota bacterium (assembly GCA_041662125.1). Lineage (GTDB taxonomy): Bacteria > Omnitrophota > Gorgyraeia > Gygaellales > Profunditerraquicolaceae > JBAZTA01. Next base: position 136,429 of record JBAZTA010000002.1, read on the forward strand.
TGTTTATTGTTGCTATCCTGCTTACCGTAGTTAATGCCGTTGCAGTTGTCGTTGCCGCTCTCTTTGGAAGCGAGATGACCATTTATCTGGCATCATTGGTATCGAACATCATTATTGCTCCTTTTGCGGAAGAGATTTTATTCAGAAGAGTTATATTTAAAGGTTTATTGGTTGATCGGTATAAGGTCAGTACCGGGAAAAGCATTTTTATAAGCGCGGCTCTTTTCGCGGCGTATCATTTAATTATCCCGTTTTTTGCCGGAATCAGGTTTATACCTATTAAGCAATTTTTGTCCGGGGTCGTATATGCGTCTGTGTATGTTAGGACACGATCGTTACTGGCTATTATTATTCTTCATGCTGTCAGTAATATAGTTACCGAGACAGCTGTTTTGTTCGGATTTATCAATCAAATGCCTTTTTATGCTACTGCCGTAATGTTGATCGCAAGCCTGATTTTATTCCCCCGTAGGCCTGTTAGAAAAGCTTTTTCGAGCGGTGATGAAAAAGAGAAACTCAAAGAAAAGAAAGGCAAAGTTCTTCAGGAGAAAAAAGGCGCCGCGGCAGAAGGCCGCAAAAAAGGTAAAAAGAATGCTGCTTCTCAGAAAAAATCCAGCTCAAGCGCGCTTGGGGAAACGAATAACGAAAATCTGACTTTTGAATGGGGCAAAGACCGAATAGGGCAGTATTATTGGGACGCAGGATGTATCTCTATTTATGCTACGGAACAATTATTTGTGCTTAAACTTTTTGAGAATCCTTTGACACTGCGTTTTACGTTATTGATCGATAAAGCCAAAAAAGAGACTTTGATCTTATACGGCCCGCAAATTCCATTATTCTTCTGGGAAAGAGATAGTGAGGAGCGCCAGCAGCGTTATCAGCATAGGGATGAACCGTCTCTGGCAGTTAAATTCTTTCCAAAATACCGGGAATTGCAGATCAGGGTTAATGAAGAGGTTTTCCAAGATTTATTGAGTCAGAATTTCCCGCTTTCAGGAACCTTTCCGGTAACTATGGAGAACGGACTGCATTGGAGATTTGTGGAACACTTTACCCCGCTATTTTCTGTCCCTCCCGGGCATAGTAATAGGATCCATATTACTGTTGCGGGTATTGTAAGGGTATATTTGGAACAAAATGCCGATACCCAAGCAATTAAAAATATCCCGGAAGTATTGCGGCAACAATATATGTATAATTTTAATAGCTTGATAGAGCTGCTTGGTTTGCTGGTGGGGTATCCTGTTAAATACCTCAAGCGATACTCGGGGCTTTCAGCTTGCGGCGCATTGCATGAGTCTGGCGATTCCTTTGTTGAAGTTCTCGAAGGTCTTTTTGACGATTTTTTAAGGATTATTCCGGTAACCTATGATGAACATAAGAAGCGGCTTGTTTACAATGTTGCCTATCCTTTAGAGGGGAATATTCTTCTTACTAAAACTCAAATTACGGACAGTATGATGAATTATCCTGTACCTTACGGAAAAAAGGTCGCGGTTTTTGAGATGTCAGATGGCGATCATTTAGCTTTTGCGGGAAACTTTGTCAGCTCCCTTCAGGAAGAAAATGAGGTTAGGATTTTTACCAGTGGACAGCTTCCTTTAGAGCAGGTGACAGGAGATTATGAACCTGATGTTATTCTGGTTCCGTATTGCCCGGATGCCAGAAGGCTGGTACGTCAGTATTCCTCTGTTAGGCCGCGTGAGTTGATGGCGTTCTATTATGCTTCCCTGGAATTACCTCTTGAGTTTAATCTCGTCTTTTCTTTTGGTGAAGAAACCGCAGGAAAAGTTGTGGAAGCTGTTGGCGCGCATAAGTCACAGCAGGAACGCAGAGATTACAAAAGTTTTACCCGGTTTATCATGCAATATACGGGCGCTTTAGCCGGTTACTACGGTTTCACGCAGAAAAAAGATGCTTATGCTCACGCCTTTAGTGTTACTCGCATAGAAAAAGGAAAAGTTTTGCCGGTTGATCTTTCAAAACGGTATGCGCTGGCATTTGAAAAAGAAAAACCGCATGCTGGGTTTACTCCTGTTAGGATAAATAATAATACTTATGTAAGAGCTTCTCCTCCTCATCCTGATGATATAGAAATCGCCGTAGGGGGTTTGATGGCGCAGCTTGCTCAAAAAGGGATAGAGGTCACAAACTTGATCTTTAGCAGCGGTGAGCGCGGCGTAGTCTTGAGTGAGGCGCAGGAGAAAAAAGGTTTAACCGGTGCCGAGATCCGCCGTGAAGAATTATGTAATGCCACAAAAATCTTAGCTCCCGGCGGAATGGTGAAGAACATTCATTTGGATTATGACTATACCTACGCACGAGATCCGGAGGGGACACAAGAACAGTTGTATGCACTGGAAAAGGAATTATTAAAACAGCGTTCTTCCGGTAGAAATATCCCAGAAGTGGTTTTATTTATTCCTCATCCTCGTGACGATAATAAAACCCATAGAATATTTGCCCGGCTTTTAGAGCAGGTGTGGGGCCGGTTATCTCAAGAGCATACTATTACTGTTACGGTCATTTATTACTTGGCGCCATCAGCCGGGAAGTATAACACTTTTTTCCCGACGACATATAATGTTTTGCCGCAGAGCGCTGATAATGTTCAGATGTTGAAAAAGGTTAAGTCCGTTGAGCCGTTTAAGCGGGCAATTTCTATTATTATCCCCTCGCGGACAGGCCTTTCAGCCCAGCAAGGCCCGCACCAGATGGAATTCGGCGAGTTTGGGGAGAGATTTTTCCGGGAGAGTTATAAAGACGGGAAATTAGTAGTTCAGAGCATAGCGCAGCCCAAGAGAAGCGCCTCTCCGCGGGGGGACGTACTGACCCTTCCCCTGTTAGCTGGATTAATCGCTCCTTTCGATTATAAACAATTTTACCTTTACAATGAGGCATTAAATAATCATCTGTCTTCTTTCTTTTTTACCTATGAGTGGCTTATTAAAGCAGGGGTATTTTCCTTAATTTTTATTCCTGCGGGATACGTTATTTATAGGTACATTTCGTATATAAAGAAAATATCATTGAAAAAACTTCCGCCGTATTTTTATCAGTCTTTAAAGACAGCAATCTTAAATAAATTCATGCTCTGTAATCTTGCCGTGTATGGCATTGGTTTGTACCTTGCTGATCAAATTGTGGGAGCCCCAGAGTATGTTATAAAAATCTGCCCTCTCAGCAATGCTTTATTATTCATATACATAGCAATGTCAATATTAATTTACAAAATATCTTTGGAGTCAATTTTTAGTATAGATGCAAAGATTAATCAGTATTTAATTGAATTAAAGAGAATCAGGAAAACAAAAGATAATGATAGAAGAAATAAAAATGTCCCCATTTCTCCTTCTGTTTCAAGTTCTCCTATAGAAGAGATACCTGCGGTATTGCGCAATGTAGCGAAAATATTGCAACCGCTCTTAAAACCTGATGAAGATTTCTATTTTAACGGAGGCATCGTCAGGGATTTGCTGTTAGGGAAGTTGTTGGATATTCGCGATATAGATATTATTATTGTTACCCAGGCCAATAGCCGCGTACAAGAGATAATAGATGAATTAAAGGCTCAGGGGTTGGAGAGAGACGGTTGTATCATGATGGATGGGGTTATTTTAGATATAGGCAGTAATGAAGATGGTAAAGGTAATATTCACAGGCATGGTGATGGGGTTATCGCTTGTTTTACCCGTATGCTCGGTAGGCCCGTGTTGGTTAAAGAACCCGATTTTACCATAAATGGGTTTAAGATGAGTTCAAAAGGAGAATTGTCTGCAGATGAAGTTGCACTTCAAGATTTAAAGCAGGGTATTATAAGAATAAAGAGGGAGTATCATAATTTTTTCCAATTGTTCAACACAATGTTAAGAGCTGTTTATTTCAAGAATAAACTGGGGTTTGTTTTTGATGCGCGCTTGGAATCAATTATAAATGGGCGCAATTGGCAAGAAAGGTTAATCAACCTTATTACTATTCAAATCCCTTATTTCTTTGATAGGGTATTTCATCTGAAATTTGAACCTTGGGTGACTTGGATGTTGTTTAAGAGTCATGTTAAAAAGACCGAGATAAAGCTTAAAGGTGTATTGAGTAAGGGAGAAAAGACGAGTGCCGGTTCCCCTGTCAGTAATGTTCTGGGAGCTTTAGCAATTAATAGCCAAGGATATGCCCAGACATTTTCTCGATGGATACCTGGTTTAGATATTGTATCTCCTGTGGATACGGAAAATATTACGGGGTTTGTTCAGTGGTTGAACTGGCATGGTTTTAATCAGTATCATGATGGGTTTGATTTTGCGGCATATAGGAGCGCAGACGGACTTTGTGCCTTAGGTTTGCCGGCGTATACTCCGGTCAGGGCAGTTGCGAAGGGAACAATCGTCAGCGCTGGCATAGAACAGATGTTTCGTGGTGAAAAGATGGAAGAACTCATGTATTATTTCCAGATCGTCATTGAACATGGAGAAGAAGATTCCGGCCTGACCTCTACCTATTTACATGTTACGCCAAAATTAAGTATGTGCAGAGAGGTGATCAAAGGCCAGGTGATAGGATATGTTTATAATGACAACTATGAGCGAAATACTCAGGGTGTATATTTAAATCATTTACATTTCCGGATCAATAATGGTTTTCGTGATCAACGTAATCTTGTTGATCCAGCGGTAATTCTTCCGGAATTAAATCGTCTGTATTGTCAGCCGCAAGGAGCTGCTCGATTTAAAGTAGAAGGTATTGATGGCGAGCCGGTAATCTCCTTGCCGTCTTCAAAGAAGCTCTTGGGAGTCAGGTATGAGCCTCTTACGCATAGATCTGCATCTGCAGTGTCAGCAATGCTTATGTTGTCTGAAACTTGTAATCCAGAAAGAGTGTTTATCCTTGCGGGAGCTGCCCGCGCTCCGCCGGCTGTGTCTTCATCCAGCCCCATGATCAAAGCAATGCACGGCCGTTCTAAAACAGGTATTTTTGTCAGCGCTTTTAATCCTCTTACCACCGCAATGGAGGTAATGATGGAAGAAGCTAGGAAGCAATACGGCCTGGATAAAATAATCCTTATGCTGACGGCCAATCCTCTGTACACAAAAGCCTATGGGACAACACTTGAGCAAAGAAAAGAAATGCTTCAGCTGTTTGTCGAAAGCAATCCGCAGTATTCCTATCAGGTAATCAATAAAAGTTTATATGTTGATATCCTCGAAGCTCTTAAAAAGCAACTCCACCATGATGATCTGTATGTGATCCTGGGAATGCGTTCGTTTGAGCGTATCCTTTCCTGGGACTATGGCAGTAACCAGGAAGCTTTACCTGCATTGTTTGAGGGGCATCATTTTCTTATTGCGAATGAGAAGGATTTGCGTTTTGAGGATTTTAAGAATAATTCCTTGTTTTGTCGTACCTATGCCGGCAACCTTCATCCATTGCATATTGATGAAGAGTATCAAAAACACAGTTCCGCTGAAGTGCGGGTATTTGTCAAAGAAAAAGCTTCTCTTGCAGGGCTTGTTCCGGATGAGATCTTCCAATATATCCAGCAGAAGGGGATCTATCAAGGTTTTGCCGAATACGCGCAAGGCAGGGTCGCTTTAAGCGGGCAGACGTTTAAGGAATACCTTTTAACTATGATGGCATCCTGTAAAAGGATCGATGGCAAAGGTAAGGTTATGGAGCGGGTCAAAGAATTCATCAGAGAGCGTTTAAGCCAGGGTGGTAAGGTTTCTATATTATCCATTGGCTGCGGCCAGGCAATTGACCTGGTTGTTTTAAAAGAGGCATTCCCGGATAATCCGTATATTGAATATTTGGGTATTGATATCAATCCTGATATTGTTGATGAAGCTCGGCTGGTCGCTTCAGATATGCATTTTATCGTGCGCGATATCATTGAACAGGATATCAGCGATTTAAAGCGGCGTTTTGATGTGGTCATGGTCACCAATACGCTCCATGAAGTCTATTCATATTATGGCAGGCCTACTCGCCGTGTCGAGGAAAGGATCAATCATGAACTTGGCCTTAGCTATGTAAGTCAAGCGTTAGGTAATATTACCCAGATGCTTAAAGCCGCCGGGCATTTGTATGTTTATGACGGCGCGGATACCGCGCGGGATGAGCAATCTGATCAGATAGTGATCAGGTTTAAGAAGAGGAATATCAAAGATGCATTCTATACTTTTGCCCATGAATTCCTGCCGAAAGAAGTGCCGTATGAGCAAGTCAATGGCGATGAGTATATGGTCAGGATATCCAAGAAAGATTTTATGCATTTTGTCTGCGAATATCAATATGTTGGAGACCAGCGGTGGGATATAGAAAAAGAAGAGAGTTGGCAGTATTTTTCAGTCGAAGAATATGTGACGGTGCTTTCCGGCCTCGGCTTCACGGTGAGTGTGGATAATTTTAGTCCAGAGAGGCAGCTAAAGTTATGGTCAGAAGACATCGAGATTATTTCGGAAAATGTCGATTTTCCGAGAATAGTATTATTTATTGAGGCAAGCTTAGACAAAAAGCGCAAAATTCAGGCCATTGATGAACAGGACGCGGCATTTTTGGTGCCGGAAGTAAAATCCAATGACCATAAAGGCAGCCGGGGAAGAGTATTGATTGCCGGAGGTTCGATAGGGAAATATTTAGGCGCGCTGCAGTTGGCGTCAAAAGCAGCGTTGCAGAGCGGCTCTGGTATGGTATATGCGGGTGTCTTGAAATATCTCTGGAGCATGTTTTACGCTAAGTCAGCGGATGAGGTCATGGCCTGCGCGTTGCCGCACCGGAAAGATCATTCGTTTGACCTGCTTTCGGCAGAAGGGCTCTTGCGGGAAGCTTCTCAAAATAAAATAGACGCGCTCGCTATTGGCCCCGGGCTTATCGTGAAAGAAGAACAGTCCCATGAAATTATGTACCGGTTATTAAGAAATATCCAGGTTCCTCTGGTTTTGGATGCCGGCGCTCTTAATGCTTTGGCGGGCAAGGCTTCAATTTTACGCAATGCCTGGGGCAGGACGGTCATTACGCCGCATATTGTTGAAATGGCGCGTTTGAGCGGTATACCTGTGGCAGAAATAATGTCGCGTCGTATTGATGTTGCCAGGGAGTTTGCTTGTGCGTACGGGACAGTGGTGGTGCTCAAGGGCGATGAAAACGATCGCACGCTTGTCGCATGCCCGGATGGAAGCGTCTATAGTAATTCTACCGGAAATAAATATATGGCAAAAGCCGGGATGGGGGATGTGCTTACCGGAATTATTGTCAGTTTTATCGGACAAGGTTTGTCTTCCCGTGAAGCAGCCGTATTGGGAGTCTATGTGCACGGGTTGGCAGCAGATATGGTTGTAAGCATCCAGAAGAGAAAAAGAGGGCTTCTCCCGACCCATGTGATAGAACAACTCTCCTTTGCCATCGATAGCCTCTGGGAGCATCGGGAATCTTTTGTGCACCGTGATAAGGCCGTGCAGATCACGCCTCATGAGTTCAGAAGGATCGCCGCGGTTTATGGGCTGGAAATCGATAGTGATTCGCTTGATTTTCAAGGATTGAATAATAAGGTCGCCATACTCGATACGCATAATAAAGGCAAGGTCGTCATTAAGAAATCAGTCTGGGATTTAAAAGGCACGCTGTGGGAGCAAGAGCTTTTCAATAATTTAGCCAACAGGCAATTGCCTGAAATCATATATACGGAAGAAGGCAATGCCGCATATGTGGAAGCAGATGCTATCTTTACCGTGTATCGATTTGATTCTTTGGGAAGAATTTATGCATACGAAGAATTGACCGCGGAAATGTTTAAAAGTTTGGCTGAGTTTTTGGCCTGGCTGCATGTTTCTACCATGGATGGAAGAGTGTTGCATGTGCGAGGGGAAAGGATCACCGATCCTGTGGTTAAGTTCGCAGGCGTTGATGATCGTATGCTGAAATTAGACGAAGCATACCAGCGTTTTATTGCGAAAAACCCTGCCGGGTGGAACTTCGGGGAGCGTCTTTTTGTAGAGCATCAGCCTTTCTTTAAAGAGCAGATAGCTCTTGCAATACGTCATTTGGCAGGGATATATGAGCGCCTGCCGCGCGCTGTAATTCATGGGGATTTTCGCGCGGAAAACGTGACCATATCCGGTGATCATATTAGTAAGGTTCTTGACTGGGAAATTGCCAGAGAAGAAGTAAGGGTTTACGATTTGATCCGCAGCCTTTTCTATGACCTGCATAAATCCGGCGCGGAATTCAATATGGATGAGCTAAAAATCTGGGTGATCCTGTATCAGAAAGCAGCAGAGAAGTTCGGATACCCTTTAACGAGGGAAGAAATAATGATTATTCCTGAAATGCTGCGGCTGAAATTTATACAGCAGTTTAGTTGGCTGGTGCGATGGAATACCATTGAACGCCTTGAACAAGATCAAAATGAAAGACGGTTTTTTGAAAATTTGATAAAGGCTGCAAAAGTATTGGATGAGCAGGATTGGCAGAAGTTTTTTGCGGATGTTTTATCCGTGAGCAGGTGGGATCCCCGGAACTGCCTGGAAGAATATGATTTCGCCCGGAAGAAAATTAATGAGGTAAACGGTAATATTGAGCATGCGGCTGTTTTGGTTGCGCAATACCGGCAAATAAAGAAACAAGATCGTCCAATTAAAATAAGCGTTTTTGTCCCTACCGCAAACTGCCTGCATAATGCTCATCAACGCCTCATTGAAGTTGCTCAAGATATACGCTTGCCGGGAGGGGATCGTTTTGACGAAACAATAGTATTGCTGGGGACCAAACACGCTGAAAAAGAGGTAAAAGGCATGTCGCTTGAGGATAGGATCCTTACGGTCAAGGCTGTTTTTGATGAACACAAGGCAGAAGGTACGGCTGGAATCGATAAATTATTTTTAGTCAACACTGGCTGGTATTTGGAGATGGTAGTAGCCTTAAAAGCATATTACCGGGAAAACTATTTCCAGGAAATCGAAGTTTATTTTATTATTGGAAAAGATTCGATGCAATCAACGCTTGCAAGTGAATTTGGGAAACTGTTGGAAGAAAGCTATTTTGTGGTAATGGACAGGCAGGGTTCCCGGATCGAAGATACGCTTGAATATAAAGAATTAGTTAAAGAAAAAGATAAAATCCTTACCCTGCAATTTATCCCGAAGCCGGAAGAAGCCGATTTATCTTCGTCTAAGATTCGTCAGATGGTTAAGGATGGATTGTCTGTCGGGCGATTGGTTCCCCTGGCTGTTAACGCTTTTATTATTGAGACGGGCGTATATCGTGATAGGGAAATGTATGAAGAGCGCCTGGTAAGGCTGGAGAAGATGCTTGAAGGTAGAAGATTGTTAGCTTCGTCTTCACCCATTACTTTTAAAGATGTAAATATCCTGGGTGTGGAAGAAGAGAAGTTGGGAATACTGCCGCTTATGTTCTTAAAGCAGAATAAAGGAAATTATCGGTTCGGTTACCAAATTTCAAATGGGCATGGAAGATATTGGGAAGTCAGGCAGCAGAAGACAGTGCGGTATATAGGTAAAGATATAAGGAGTTTATTTAAGTCTATAGCGGTTAGGCAGGATATTGAACAGTTCGACGCGGCAGGTAATCGAGAGGAGAAGATCGTGATTGTTTTGCCTACGGTTGGCGATCCTCTATACAAGCAATGGCTTCAGTCGCAGGTGCAAAGCCTGGGGAATCACTATAGGCTTACCTTTGTAGTTAACCTTAGTTTAAAGGATACTCTTGGCCTGAATACCACAAGAATGGGATGGCATTTAGGGAAGATATCGTATGTGCATATTTCTCATCAGGAGATCTATAAGCTGGAATTTCAAAATAGGAATTTGGTCAGGCCGACCGAATCTTTATATGAATATTTCAAATATCCCTATAGCCGTTATTTAGGAAATAAAGTTACTCAGGAAAATATAATTGACCTGGGGATAGGCGAGATTTCGATAGTGAGTGCTTTACATAAGGCAATAGAGCCTGTTGCCGATAAGAGGGAGATAGATTTGTTGCGCGATATTATTAAAACAGGCGAGTTTGAGCAAGTTTATTATATGTTTTCTTATTTATTGGATACCGGTAAGGATGATTATCAATTTCTGGCAAAGCTATACGTATTCTTTGATTATGAGGATTTCTTAGAGCGTTTTGGAGAGAGAAAAGCGAAAATCCTTCATTCACTCTATTCTGATTATCTTGAAGCTCGCTGGTCCAAGTCCAGCAGCGCGATGCTTACCCGTCGCCAGTTTATAACGGTCTTAGCAGGGAGTGTGTTATTCGCTGACGTCAGGAATGCCTTTGCCCAAAAGATTATGAAAGGTCTGGAGTTGGGAGAAATAATGCAAAAAGAGTTTAAAGACTTGGCTTTTGCGGAAGCCGAATATTTAAATTATACCTTTGGGCTTTTTAGTGTCAGTAGAACAGTCCAGGAAAGGATCAAAGTCATTGCTCCTCTCTATGCTTCCCGGGAAAGGCTCAATTTTGTTAAGGCGGACAATGTTGCCCGGCTGGCAGCTTCTTTAGGATACTATTTTGATGGAAGAGTCCCTTCTGTTACTATAGCGCTGAACAATCCGCAAACCAAACAGTATTCTTATTTGATTGTGTTCCAGAGCGATCTGTTCGGACAAAATCAGAATCATTTCCCGGGGGTGTTGGCGCATGAATTATTTGGGCATGTTTATGACTTTGAAGCAAATCCCCATAAATACAACAATGATATCGCCAAAGCGCTTTCTTTAAAGAAATATGTTTTGATTTCCGAAGAGTTCGCATATGCTACTGCAGAGGCTATTCTCCAGGAAATCATCGTTAAGTTGAAACAAAAACATGCACAGCTGCCAAAAGAGCAGAAAATAGCATCATTGGCCGTAATAGAGATATTTGAAGCGGATCTGGCGCAGCATAAAGAAGCTCACCGCTATTGGAAACAAAAAGCATCTTCGCCGTTTAGCTGTCAACCGCTCATAGTATCTGCCGTCTCGCCTGTAGAAGCTTTCATGCAATTGATGAGTGGAATGCATAAGAAGAAGATAATGCCTTACTATGGCAGTGATAATGCTGGTTGGGAAGAGTTTGTGAAGGCTGTAAAGGCGCTCAGAAAAGAGAAAGATATTGATGCTACGGTCATCAGCGGGCCGGATTTAGACTGTGATTCTTTTGAGGCGTTCTACGAGTCTATAGGTTATGTTCCTTCTGCAATGTCATTTTTATTAGGAAAGAACGGTAAGATAACTAAAACCGAAAGAGAAAAAGAATTCCTGCGTTATTGCATAGGCAATATTTATCAGCATGTATCGAAAGGGATAGGATTGATTCTACGGTATGAAACGGCATTAGAAGGCGGCAGATGCGCAATAATCAGCCTTTCTGATAATGGTGACGGGTTTATTCATGGAGATAGCCAACGGCTGGTGCCTATTAGCGAAGCAATAAGATTTGGCAAGCGTTTCAGTTTTGGGGCTGGTGGTCATGCGGGCAGAGGATTGCCACTTGCATTGATCCAAGCGGATATATCTGTGATTATTACTCCTCAAGAGGCCGCAATTATACATCCCAGAAGACGAAAACCCGGTGATACCGGTATGCGAATACTACAGAGCGTTAAGGTGGCCAAAGGCGCATGGCGAGGCACATGTATATGCGGCGTTATCTATACGGGGGAAAGTAAAGGCTCCTGCTCGCGGGAGGTGATTTGCACATGGGAAAAATTATTATCTTTTTTAAGTGTTGCCTCCTCGCCGCTTAGTAAGCCACACAACCAAACCGGTCCTGATTGTTCGCAGATTACCCTCAAGGCTTTATTGTCCGAATTAGATTCTCTACAGATGGCATTAGGATGTGAAACCTCGTTTAATATCATTCGTATTACGTCTTGGTTGACTTTGCCGCTTGAGGAATTTGTTGCCAACGCTGCACTCCTCGTGAGTAAGATTAAAGGATGGGAAGACAAGAAAAAGATTGCTGTCCTTTGGGCCCTACGGGAAGTTGCAGGTGAATTTCCAAGAAGCGATATCGCGCAAGCAAAGAAGTATCTGCAAGGGAAAACGGAAAAATGCTTAATTGATTTAAGCGATGAGTCCTTGGAGGCGTTGAACAGTGAACTTTCAAGCTCTGGGTGGATTTTTATAAGAAACAGAAATCTCGGCAATACTGTAACAGAATTAATGCCTCAGGCTCAATGTATGGTAGATAAGGCAATCAGACAGTTGATAGGAGATGATGAATATGAACGGCTTTTTGGATTCTTAGGCAGATACGATGATATTGTTGCGAAGTCGCGTAGAGTAATCACCTTGAGTCAAGAGATTCAACAAATTTTAAGGAGCATATCACAACCCTGTTCTTCGCCGCAGGCGCAAGGGCAAAATGTAAGTATTGATGAGGACAGATTAGAGTCTTTTATGAGCAGCTTGATTTGTTCAGGAAAATCGTTTAGCCTCGTGACTTCGCCAAAAGTAATTGAACAAATGAATATCTGGGATTTCCCCTATCTCAACACGCTCTTAGAGCAGCATATTCAGGTAGGGCAGGTACAGCAGGATTACCTAGAGCCGCACTACCTAAAAATAAAAAAGCAGCAGCCGGAGTTGATTATAGGGATTGGTATGGGATCGGTGATCGAATGGGCCAAGTTATTAGGCCATAAATTAGATAAAAATGTGATCGTTATCCCTAGCGCCGTCTCCACAAATGCTATGTTTACCCGCTCTGTTATCATAGGGAATGGTGCAGGTGATTCTTTTACGAGGACGACTATCCCGGCAAAAGCGCCGTCAAAAGTTATTATAGATACGAGGTTCGCAAGTTTAAACCGTCGGGGAAATATCAGCGGTGCCGGTAATTTATTTGGCAATAGGATTGATTTAGTTGATTGGGATCTGGCAATAAAGTACGGGCAGGAAAGCGATACTCAACAAGAACACAGGGATAGAGTTCGCCGGCAGATGAATTTAATCGAAGATATACTTTGGCATGACGATGAGGCTATCAGCGCCAATACCAGACATGGGGTTAGCCAACTGACGGAACTTAATTGTTGGCTTTCAGGTTTGACGCAGGAAGTTAATCCCCATGGCCCTGATGGCACAAGTATAAGGATCCTTTTCGATTCAATAAAGAGGCAATCGCCCAATATAAAACTTATTCACGGGGAAGGAGTAGCAATAGCTACGATACTCATGGCTTATTTGTATAACTTAGATTATAGAATGTTTATTACTGATGCGCAGCGTTTGGGGTTACCTGTGGCTATCAAGGATATTGGCCTTACTCGGGAATCTTTGGTTCTTAGTTTGCTAACGGCTAAGCCTGACAAGCGGGGGTTCTCGTGGTTTAACAATAATTCTATACAGGAAGAACAAGCAAGGCGGGTCATTGATGCGGTATTCGGCGCAAATTTAACATCAGGGAAAGTAGGTAAGATACGACCGCATTATTCTTGGAGAGGCAGGGAAGAGGATATCCCTGCGTTAAGTGGAGGGCCTCATCAGCGCGCCGAAATAATTGCTGGTTACCTTAGTGAACAAGGTATTTATTCTGACCCTAAAGCGGAGTTACCGTCAAGGCAAGAATTAATGAAAATCATCAATACTGCAAGCTTAGCAATGAATTGTAATAGCGAAAAAGGCATGTTAGGGCGGAATATAAATGAGATTACGGCTGAATGTTTATTCAGGGAGGGGCATGTTATTTTTATTCCTAAATTAGATGAGTTTGCTTGCATTATGAGCGATGTTCAAGGGGACCTCCTTTCTCTTAATAGCCTGTTAGAGCAAGCAGGGTTTGTTCATAACATGGAAAGCGGGAAAAAGAACATAAGATTGATAGCACTGGGTGATTATATTGACGGCGGTATTAATAATCTGGGAGTCTTAGTGAGGCTGATGGAATTAAAAATAAAATATCCCGAGCATGTTATCCTGTTAAGGGGTAATCACGAATCGCGGAATGACCGGGAAGCTGTTAAACATTTCCCTGCTTATGAAAGGGATAGATTCAGGCGCCTTAACCAGAGCAAAATGTTAAGAGAGTTAGGGTATGTTAAATCGCAATCATATCTTATTTTTGAATTAATCGCGCGATACGGAGCGCAAGACGCAGATAAAATCTACGGCTCTCTCCTCAATTTGTTTAAACAATTGCCTACGCTTGCGGTAACCGCCACAAGGTTGGTTATGGCCCATGGCAATGCCCCTAACGAAGACAACGTGAGCCTTATCGACATTGCATATAATGATAAAATCGCCAAGCAAATACGGGTTAATTCTTTCTGGGGCGATAAAGATTCTCCTAATGAACGTTTAACCGGCAGTTCGTATAAGATTAGAAAAAAAGGCTTTGAGAATTTTTTGCGGCGCATCGGGGGAAAGATATTCATTGGCGGGCATGTGTCTAAGGAGTCAGGCAACATTCAATGCGACGGCAAAATGATTGTGATCCATTCGCAGAATAATCTGGCCAGCCGCGACAGCGGTTACTATTTCTTCCGTCAGGGCATTGGTAAAGGTTGTTATATCTGGCTCCCGTTAAATATTTCTTATGATTTGTTCCCGCAGGAAGCTTTAAGGATCATGCCGTCGTCTAGTAATTCTTTAGCATTAACCTGCGCCTCACCGCTGGCTTTAAGAAATAACGAAAATGAAATCACCTGTTTTTCTATCTACGAAACTATTATGCCTAGTTTTACTCTTAATTTGGATCAATTTAAACATAATCTAAAGAGGGCATCTTTAGGAAAATTTATTTTTGTAAAACAGCTTAGCCATAACACCTGGCTAATGCGTGGCATTGACAATAAAAAGCGGTTGACCATAAAGATAATTACTCCGAGTATGACAAAAAAGGCTGGCTGCTTAAGGAATATTAAAGATACTAAGAGAATTATAAATATTATAGACAAATGGGATCCTCCCCATAAAATGCTTGCTCAAGGATTTTACATAACAGATCGCGAAGGGAGTTTAGCGGTAGTTTCTCGTTATGTCATAGGCGTTGATCTGCAAGAATTCTTGACAGAAGGTCGTAGAAAATTTAATAATCCGGAATTATATGTTAAGTGGAGTGTGCAAGTTGCAAAAAAAATATTGCCGCAGGTGCGTGATTCGGTTAGTTATTTATATAGGGAGATACCTGGCCTGAAAGTATTTGATGCTGCGCCGTCAAATCTTATTGTTTCTAGTCAAGGTGTTACTTGGCTGTTAGACGTATTTATGCTTAATACAAGGAATAACGACGAAACCACTGCTGTAATTGAAGTTAATCATATGATTGATTTGATAGCCAGAATTATAGCAAAAGAATTTGAACCATTTAAAATTGAAAAGATGATAGAAGCATATTTGATTTATGGCTATCCGTATCTAGACGATATTTGTGATTTAATTAAAAAGCAATGTGCCTCTCCGCTTGCGCAGAATGTCTTGAATGTATGGTCGCAATTGAAGCGTTTCCTGATACCTGAGAACAAAATAAGCAGATATCAGCCACTCGAAATTAAGCTCGATGGAATAGTAGGGCAAAATATTGATAATCCTTTGGTGTATCATCAAAGGCTGGAATTTTTGCGGGCGGAGAGGATAAATTTATTAAGAAATCTAATATGCTACGAGTTAATAGTTGAACTTGGCCATGGAGGGAATCCAAACCTTTATGAAGATATCCGCAGAGTAGGTTTCCAGGGTTCTTATTCCGCGTTAGATTACTTTCCCTTTAATCAAAGGTGTCCTCTTAAAGGATTCCCCCATGTAGAAATTGACGTAAGAAACGCAGGCGCCGTAAACGAAATAATTGGTAAGTTACCAGCAGCAATAGTTTCAAATAATTTCTTGAGGCATTTAGGTGCGCACTATGCGCAAGGAATATGCTCACGAGATAATGCTTATATGGTGGCAGAGCTTTTACACAGTTACAACGCAGATCTACACATGCATGTAGGAGGGATCCCTTCGGATGAAGCGGAGAGAAATAGCCGTTTTGCTGTACAAGACCAGATGGAATATATAAATTACATGAATCAAATACCGGAAGCATTAATAAAAAAAGGGTGGAGAGTTATCTTCCTGGAACATCATGGATATCGCGACTGGGTGTTTATCCGAGACGGCAGCTATATCAGTAGTGTCATGGCTGAATGGTTTAAGAATATAATAAGTAGTGAGGATAAAATCAAGATAAGTCCCAATGCCTGTGGCGGCACTGCAGCCTCGCCGCTGGCAGAAAGGCTGCGTCACCATGCATTTGTCAGGCAGTTAGGGGGGGAAGCCATTACTTTTCTTGTTTCTTTATTGAAAAGGCCATCCAGCGAATTCGTAGCAGACGACCTGTTATCTGCCTTTAAAACTTTTAATAGTAATAAAAAAATAAAAATAATTAAATTAAGCGGAGAACCTTCCGAGTTAGCTGGAAAGCTTGAAGAATATTTAAATGGCAGTAGCGATACATTGGTTCTCGTCGAACTTAAATTGGAATTCTTATATCATATTGAATATGCAGTGATAATTGATGAGGCGCGTTACATAAAATCACAATTAAACAAAATTACGAAAGGGAGTGTGAGTAATTATGATTTTGAATTTGTCTTTTCAGCGGCGGTTTTCGAAAGATATGTTAATTTTGACTATATTTCTTTAGGCCGCACCCCGGAGGTTGTTGCGCGATTACGGGAAAAACATTTGATGTCAAAGACGTTTAAGAAAATTGTGGTTTTCCTTGAAAACAGGCACTTGAATAACAAGGTCAGGTTTTCTATAGCCAAAGGAAACTCTTTAATGGAGCACTGGGCAAAGAAATACTTCAGCGCAGAATGCATAGTGCCTAGTGAAAATCTTCAATACTGGGAAGGAATTATCGGAGCCCGCGCCTTATCCTCATCGCCGCTGATTTTTAGTCGAAACTCTTCATCTTCAATAGGGTTAAATAGGGGCAGCCCCAGGATTATACAGAAAAGAATTATGCCGAATATATTATCTTATAGGGCTGTATTTACGCTTCTGACTCCTTGTATTTGGACATTGGCTGGGTTAGCTTTGCTGCCTTATTCTTTTGCCAGGCAATTAGTTCTCATTCCTGTGGCTGTAGTCATTGTTAGTTATAGCGCAACTGCTTCTTTATTCTGGCTTATCAGAATATTCCGCTATCGAAATTTGTCCTGGAAGGCAAAAGAAAGCTTTGCCAGGGTATTTATGCATCTGCGTATTTTTAACATATTCTTAGGCGCCGCTTTATTATTGCTTATAGGTTTAAATATTGCTGATGCCAAGCTTCCCAAATGCCTGCATTTAACCGGTACTGTGCAGTGGGGTTTTTCATTGTGGGCTGTTGTTGATATAGTACAGCATTTTATTTATAAAATGGTCGGCGGAGTAAGAGGTTTACGCGATGAGATGCTTTGGAATATTGTATTATCAGTTTTAGGTAAACCTTATGATTTCAGCCGTCCAAAGGGAGGGACTGTTGGAAGAGAGTTGTCAAAATTAATCGAACGGATAAATAAACGTGAAATTTGTGCTTCTTCGCCGCTGGACGGCCAAGCAATTTTATTAAAAACCTGGCAGCAGGTAGCCAATGTTGGTGATTTAGACCAGATAAGGGCAATGGATATATTTGGATTTGCCCGCGCGTTAGGCGCTAAGGAAATGCAACCGAAAAGATTTGATTCACTCCGTAGCCTGTGTGGACTATCCGTGACCCCGGCTTTGGTATGCATTTCAATTGAGGCTTGGCATCGTATCAGGGGAGATAGGATTGCCGAAGGGTTGAAAGAAAAACATTATGACATCCTTATTAGAAATCTATCACGCATACCGCAGATAGATGGCCCAGGACTGTATTATCGTAAAAAGGGAGTTCAAAACTATCCCAAGAGCGCTTTTGTGCATGAACTCCTGGAATTCAACGTTATAAATTCAGGATTAATAAACAGTAACTTTTATAATTTCTTAGGAAACTCCCATCAGATAGTGTTAGAAGGAGAATTGCGATTTGCCAGGCTTATCGGCATCCATGAATTCAGCCTAAGCCTTGAAAACATGCAGAAAAGGATAGATACGTTAAAGGACGTTATATCTCAGTATTCTATTATTGAAGCAAAAAGAGAAATACTACGCATTAGCCTGGAGATTAAAAGTTTAATAAACAGTTCATATACAGATGATTTTTTGAAGTCTTCTTTAGAGTTATGGCATCAAGCAAGGAAGACGGCCTCTTCCCCGCTGGCGTATGGAGTAGGGTTACGCAGCCTTTTCTTAGGGAAAAAGCTCCCTCTGCGGCATGAGCGCTTTGCCTATTGCCAGATAAAAGAAATTTACCGGAATTTATATCCGGAATTATCCGCTCAAGCTGTAGAAAGATTTCTTTCTCGCATCAGTTTGGGTGAATTTTCAATGGTTCATTTCTTTGGAAGGATACCGCTGGTGGGAATTATGTTTTATGTCTTTTCGCGCGTTGTGGTATGTTTGGTAGCTGCATTGTTTGCCGCGGGGGTTTTTTCTGTGGTGCAAACGTGCGGGATCGGGCAAGCCCTGTCGCATCTGGATATCGATCTTTTGTCATTTAAGGAGAAATTCATTTTCGGGATTATTGCCTCAACCGCGCTCTTAAAACCCTTAACCAGTGATGTCCGCGAATTCGCCAAGACCCTCCGTAAGGCCAAAGGCATATGCATTATCGACCCTGTTGGAACAGCGACTATTTTATTCAGGCCTCAGCGTAAAGCCAAACTGTCATTTGATCTTTCACCAGTTTTGCCCCATGAATTAGCTCATGCGTTGTTGCCTGAAGATTCAGGGCCTCTGTATACCGAGGGGATCCCTGAATTATTAACAGCGATAAGCCTGCATGAACAAGGGGCTAGCGGCCGCTATGAAACCCAGGTAACCAGAGTAACACGGCTGCTTATGCCGGATTTTTCCCTTTCTGAATTAGAGTTTAGTTTGAGCGAGATCGCGATCCGGTATTATATCAAACATAAAAAATTCGGAGAATGGTCGTATGCTTTTGGAGAAGCGATGTTTGTCGCTCTCCAGTATTATTTTCCTGATAATACTTTCGCGCATTATAAGGCCGCGCGTCTTATGATCGAAGGGATGGGGATTGAAAATGCTATCCGTGTCGCTCAAGGTGGAGAAGTAGTTCCTGATGAACAAGATGAAAATGCAAAACTTCTCCACATGTTAGCATGCAAAGACCGTGTGCAGCGTTTGCTTGAAGAGAAAAACATCCGCAGGAACATAAAAGGGGACGGTTCTATTTTTCAAAGTTCTTCATCGTTGGCGCTTCGGGTACAGGTGCCCGATTGTGTTTGCAAACGGTACAATCTTAACTCTGCACCAGGTGCGAAGTTGTATTTGCTTCAGGAGAGGATTCCTCGTTGTGCCTCGTCTTTCTTAGGTTGTTTTGTCGCGACACGGACAAGTAGTTCCCCTCTCTATAAGGTGATAAACGGCGGAAATATTGATGAGGACAGCCTTAGGGGAATCGCCCGCATTGATCAAGAAGTACAGAATTCGTCTTATTACACAGTTTTTCCAAGAGATAACGGCCTTATCTGGAGAATAGCGGCAGATCCGGCGAATACTATTTATCTTAATGTCCTGGAAAATAAAATTTCCGGGTATCTTATATCCGGGCCGTTTGCTGGTTATCCTGCTTATCTTTATTATATGGCAGTTGTGCCTCTATATCCTAAAGGGTATCTCGAAACCGGCTTATTGCGGGAACATATCCAGGCGATGCAAGAGAGCGCTGTTAATCAGATAACGCTGCATGTTAATGAGGATAGTTATGCTGGAGAATTTTATTACAAATTATATCAGAAGGAATTACCTATGCAGGTTATCGGCGTTGGATTTAAACGGGAGCGCAATGATATAAGCCATGAAGGCGTTATATACCTGCCTGGCGAAGCCGGCCCCTATAAAAGAGTGCAGATATTCTTAAAGAAAAATTTAGCTGCTTCACCGATACATGATCATGATCTGTATAGCCAGGATACGGCATTAAAGAAGATGTATTCATCTCTATTCTTAAACAGGATAACCGGCCCGTGGTTGATGAAGAGATTCTTAAGGAAAGGTGATCCGGAGAGATTAGGCAGGTTTTTATTATCGCTTGATCTATGTGTGGGATGGCGGCAGATATCGACTAAACAATTTGTTCGGACTAATAAAGGGATTATGAAAGCTGTTGAATTTGCCCTGCAGAAAGATTTACTCACCAAGTATAGTTTTAACAACTATGGGGAAGTCGAGGAGGTATTACAGAGAGGGCACATTATTATTCTTAACGGTTCTATCCCCGCATTGATCGATACCGTAAGTATCCTTAACCGAAAGAAATGGCTCAGGGCGTATTATTTGGCAAATGGCCATAGGATTGATTTGGATAGTTTAATGTCTTCAGCAGGGGCGATTGAGCTGCTTTTATCCGCAAACGTTTGCAGTTTAGGCCAGGCATCGGCGTCTCCGATTATCTCCCCGGTTGGATCAAAAGACGTGGAGTCTTTTTTAGAAGAAGGGCGCATTTCTTTGAATAATGTAAAAGGCGGGCCGGCGATAGTCATCGATTCTGATCTAACGATATTTTTAAAAAAACCATTTGTAAAGATTGGTGATATTAAGTGGCACCTTTCTGATACGTACGCGGAGAAAACAAAGTACCTGACGATAGATGAAATAACGATTAAGGAAACCCTTGATGGGCAGGATCTCCAGGGCGGTGGTATCGGAGAAACTGTTTTTGTTTTCCTCGCCGCCTATCTATTATATTTAGGGCAGCAATATGAAGTTGATTTTGAATTACGGGTTGATCGAGTAGGGGATATACGGCTGTTAAATATTGTAAAAAGTATTTTTGCCCAAAAGTATCTTTTTGTCGATAATCAACGTATGAGCCAATCTTCTGGAGAGATACATCTCATCCGCCCGGGCAGCACAAAATTAATACAACCGGTTGATATCCGCGTAGTTGTTTCTGCGCAAAGCATTATTTCTCAGCATATTGCTGTGAGCAGGAGCGCTTCTTCAGCGATAGAAGAAAAAAAAGCTTTTGAAGAGTCAGAGCGTGGGAGTGCCATGAAATTTACCATTACGCATACACAAAATCAAAAAGAAAGGCAGGTGAGGTTACGATGGAAGAGCGCAGGCACCTAACAAGGTGGCATATCAATAAAGATTGTAAAATAAAGCTGGAAGGGGCTTTAGCATATGCTGATGCTCAGGTTAAGGATGTTAATTTTAAAGGAGGAAGTATTTCTTTAAAAAAACATTTAGTGCTGGATAAATTCTTAAAAATGCATATAATAATTTCTGAGGGGTTCTCTTTTGAAGCAGAGCTTTGGATCATCTGGCAGAAGCGAATTGCTGACACTACCGTTTATGGCTTTTGTTTCAAAACCCTTAAGGACCAGGATAAGGAGCAGTTATATAAATTTATCCGCAACCAATATCCCGGGCAGCTCAACCGGCAATGGTGGAGAGAGGATATTAAAAAAGGAGGAGGTACTGTTATGCACGATGAGAGTTTCGATGATAAAAGGATTTTTGAGCGGTTTTCGGTTAGTTTATCGTTAAAACTGTTAGCGTTAGATTCCAATATGGAAGATGCCGCGCAGGTGCAGGATATTAGTGCTAAAGGATTGGGTTTAGTGACAAGAGGCTGGTACCCTCCTCATACGCCGCTTGAGATGTGGCTTTCTGTTCCTGACCAGGGGCAGCCGCTTTATACCCGAGGTTCTGTATCATGGTCAAATCTGGAAGGCCCTGATAATTTCAGGACAGGCGTTGAATTAGAAAAAGCTGATTTAATGGGAGTTTCTCGAGTCTTGAGGGCGGTGTAATGAGCAGCGCAATAAAGTGCAATGTTTTCGTTTATGAAGAGTAAGAAGGCATGGTAATTATTTTTTAATAAGATAGTAAAGAGTTTTATAAATAATTTTTATTTTAGTTCCTTTGGGTTTTATTAAAATTGAGTATTAAAGTATGGTTTTGAAGTTTTCCATGAAAGATACGATAGCCGCGATAGCTACTGCTCCGGGGGTATCGGCAATCGGTATTATTAAAATAAGCGGTTCGCAAGCCTTGGAGATCGCCGATAGAGTTTTTATTGCGCAAAGCGGGGTAAATCCTTCGCAATGCAAAAGTTATACGGTTCATTATGGATGGGTTGTTGCGGGAAAGAACGCAGATAAGCTTGCGCCCTCTGCCCCGCAATCGCAGAAAAAAATCTTTTCCTGTAAACCAGCCTGCCTGAAAAAAAATATCCTTGATGAGGCCATCTTGACCGTGATGCGCGCGCCGAAAAGCTATACCAGAGAAGATGTTGTGGAGATCAGCTGCCACGGAGGCTATGTTGCCGCACGCGCAGTCTTAGGTGTTGTTTTAGAAAAGAGATGCCGTTTAGCAGAGCCCGGAGAATTTACCAAGCGGGCATTTTTAAACGGAAGGATCGATTTATCTCAGGCAGAAGCTGTCCTGGATATTATTAAAGCAAAAACCGATTCTGCTTTAAAGTTGGGCCTCCAGCAATTAGAAGGTGTTTTTTCCCGGCAGATTAATTCTTTAAGGGATGATATTGTTAAGATCCTTGCGCTTATTGAAGTGCAGATCGATTTTCCGGAAGAATACTCTGGCGATGCGGGGAAAAAAGAACTTTGCCGCGGGTTGGAGGATATTCATTCCAGGCTGAGCTGTATGCTTGAAGAAGCAAAACACGGGCAGGTATACCGTGAAGGGATCCATGTTGTTATTTGCGGCATGCCCAATACCGGCAAGTCGTCTCTTTTGAACGCCCTGTTAAGAAAGGAACGTTCTATTGTCACTTCCGTTGCCGGGACTACCAGGGATATTATTGAAGAGGTCATCGATATTAAAGGTATTCCGGTACGGATCGTTGATACTGCCGGAATTATTGAGCCGCGTGATTTGATTGAAAGAAAAGCCGTCAAGCGCAGCCGCCAGTGTATTGACTCAGCTGATCTGGTCATCGCGGTTTTTGATGCCGCTCGGCGGTTACGCGCTGATGATAAGGTTTTGATGCGGGCCTTGGTTAAGAAGAAAAAGGTAGTTATAGCAGTCCTTAATAAAATTGATTTAAAGATCAATATCCAGCAGGAGGAAGTGACAAGGCGATTTCCCTCGTGTGTCGCTCTTTCTGCGAAGAAATCAAAAAATATAAATCTTTTAGAACGAACGATCGTAGAATTGGTCCAAACAGGCCGAGTGGCGCTTGGAGAATCCAGGTCGTTCATTAATACACGCCACCAGCATGTCATTGCTCAAGCGCACCGTAATCTTAAAAGTGCGCTCTGTTCCTTAAGAGAAGATTTGTCGTTTGAGTATGTTGCTCAAGATATTAAAGATGCGGTATCTTGCCTGGATGAACTCCTCGGGAAGCGGTTCTCGGAAGATGTCCTGGATAAGATTTTTAACGAGTTTTGTATTGGTAAGTAAAAGTGAGGTGGATATGGATTTAAAAAAGATTGAAAAGGCAGTCAGGGATATATTAGAGGCGATCGGCGAAAATCCGAAGAAAAAAGACCTCTTAGATACTCCTAAGCGTGTCGCGGAAATGTACGGGGAAATATTCGCGGGGATCCATCAAGACCCTGAAGAAGAGATGGAAGTTATTTTAGACCAGAAACACAGTGAAATCGTTTTACTGAAAGATATTCCGCTCTATAGTGTTTGTGAACATCATCTCCTGCCGTTTTTCGGTAAAGCGCATGTTGCGTATATCCCTAAACACGGCAGGGTTACCGGTTTGAGTAAGCTGGCCCGTGTCGTTGATATATTCTCCCGCAGGCCTCAGGTCCAGGAACGATTAACGACACAGATCGCTGAGATTATCATGAGAAAGTTGAAACCTTTGGGGGTCATGGTTGTGATTGAGGCGGAACACTTGTGTATGTCGATGCGGGGGGTAAGAAAACCAGGGACGCTCACCGTGACTTCAGCGGTACGGGGAATATTCGAAGATAACCAAAAAACGCGTTCAGAAGCTTTAATGCTGATGAAGTCATAAATTAAAAAAAGTTTTGGAATGATTTTTAGGTTACGGCTCTTTTGCGGTAAATACGGCAGTTGGCGTTAACTTCTTCAAATATCTCTTTTGCTTCCGGCCACATGGTTTCGGTGAGCCCCATAACCAGGTAGCCGCCCGGTTTTAATGAATTGAAGAATTTCATGAGAAGCTGGTCCTGGAGGCTGCGCGTAAAATAAATAAATACATTGCGGCAGAAGACAATGTCGGTGTTTCTGATATAGTCGGAGGCAATGAGATCCAGTGGTTTAAATGATACCATGTTTTTGATCTCATCTTTTAATTTCCAGCTGTTGAGTTGCGGTGTGAAATGCGCTTTAAGGTATTCGCTCTTTAGGTTTTTTAACGCTGTTTTAGGATAATCTGCTTTAAAAGAGGCGCGCAGCGCTTTTGGGTCAAGGTCTGTAGCGGTTATTTCCAGATTGACCTTAGCGCCTGATTGTTTTAATAATTCGTTGAGCAGTATGGCTAATGAGTATGGTTCTTCCCCGTATGCGCAGGCAGCAGACCAAATACATAATTTATTATCAGTCTTGCCGGTTTTTTGTTGAATGAGGTCTTTAATGATCGGAGTCATTGCTTCCCAGACCGGCGGGTCGCGAAAAAACTCGGAAACATTAATGCAGAGGACTTCGAATAATTTGTCATACTCGTGCGGGTTATTGATGAGGTACATCAGGTAATCTGAAAGCGAAGTTAATTTATTCATGTTCATGCGCATGGCGATGCGCCGTTTGATCAGGTCAGAATGATAGTGATGGAAATCCAGCCCTCTGTCTTGATAGATTTTATCCAGGACTAACTGAAAGGTTTGTTCCTTGTTTTCTTTTACCTGGTGGCGGGGGCTTTTGCTTATAATATCAATGGCGGCGATTGTCGCTCGCCCGACTTCTGCTTCTTTTTCAAGTTTGGTTTGTTCGATGATGGTGTGGAGGGCTCCTAATTCAGTGGTCACATACTTAGCTGGTACGCGGGATAAGACGTATGCGAGCATATCGTTCTTGCATGCGCTGCATCTGCAGATATCAATCCGGGTTGATAGCGCGCTATTCAGGAAATCGACCGCGATATCTTCAATGATGTTGCGTAATTTGTCAGCCATAGAAAAAGTATAACACAAAAAAAAAGACTGGAAAGAACTTTATTGATACAGTAACGGCTCAGAGCTTATTGCTATGAACAAAGAAATCAAGAATACGGGGGGATGCGGGAACAGATGCTATAAGACTTAAAAAAAGTATTAAGTTTGTATAAATAATAGTATAATAAGAATACCGGAAAATTCTTTACTATACAAAAGGTGGCTATGGCAAAAGAAAAACAGTCTTCAAGTATCGTTTATGCGTTAGCTGATTACAAACAGCTGGTTTTGGCATATAAAACAAAATATACTGAACTGGTTAAAAAAGTAACCTTTTGGCGGACATCAGCTTTATGGTTTATTTTAATGCTGTTATGCGCGAGTGTTATTTTAATCTTTGAGCTGGCAAATAACAAAAATAGGCTGGCAGAAAGTAAGAGCCGAGTTGTCCGCTTAGATGCAGCGCTGGAGACGATGTCTCAAAAACTTGATAAACTTAAACAGGAACTTGTTACCGTTAATCGAGAGTTGGAAAATAAAGATACCGTGATTAAGCAGTTGGAGCAAAATGTATCTAACACTTCAAAGAAATTGTTAGAAAAACTATTGACCGCACCAAAAAATAATCAGTAAGTACCCATTCCTTTAATAAAACATCTTTTTGTTGCACCCGAGGAACTGCCGCGTTATAATAACATGCACTAATTCCAGGACTGGATATGAAAAGTAAGATACTTATTGTTGATGATGAACCGGATGTCATTTTTTTTGTTAAAAAACAATTAGAAGCGCATGGATATGAAGTAAGCGCTGCTTCTGATGGAGCGGCAGGATTGCAAAAAGCTTTTGAAGAAGCCCCCGATCTTATTCTTTTGGATGTTGTCATGCCCCATCGCGATGGTTTCAGCGTGCTGCATGAATTGCAATCGGCAGAGAAAACAAAACACATCCCTGTTATTATGCTTACCGCTAAAGCTGAATCAACCGCGGTATTCCAGGGGCAAGAATTAGGCGCGGCAGATTATATTATCAAGCCGTTTGATGTTCAGGTATTGTTGAAATTTATTAAGAAATACACGGTATAAAATTGGTATATCCGGCGTCTCTGTGAAAGATGTTCCGGATATCTATGCAGGAGATACGGTTATGGGGAGTGATTATTCAGGTTCGGAGCGGCGCAGGGGTAAGCGTGTCAGAGTGAGCCTTTCGGTGATTTATCGAATTAATGAGCCTTTGGCAGTGCGGCTTTTAACCGCGAATAAGGAAATCAAGGCGACCATGATTGATTTAAGCAAGAGCGGGATGGCGATCTTTACTGACTATGAAATCCCGGTAAATACCGTCTTAATGATACGTTTTACTTTGTTTAAGGTTGAGAAAGATGATGTTAGTTTTTACGGGCCGGTTGAAATAACCGGTGAAATAAAATATTGCGTAAAAGAAGTTGATGAATGCCGTTTAGGGGTCCAATTTATCTCTATCTCCGATAAAGACAAGCAGGAGATAGAGAATTTCGCTGCTATGGCGATCAATCTCACCAAGAAGAATCCTCAGCAAGACCCGATGTCCTGATCTTCCTGTTCCCATTTTCCTCTCTTTTGGAAATATACTTTCCTTTTTTTCTCCGTCACCCGAGGTGTCCATATATATTGATTTGTTTTTGGAAAAAAGATTGATTATATGCTATAGTTTAATTAGATAGAGTAGTTCGTTCAATATAGTTTTCAACCTACTGAAAAAGGCAAACTAGCAGTAATGCTGGGGCGCAAAGCGACAGCCCCGATTATTTAATCGGGGGGCTGCGTTGCCAAAGAGGAAAAGCAAGCCCTTGAAAGTGCCTTTGAGGGCTTTTTTCTTTTCTCACTACCCCGGCTGATTAAGCCGGGGTTTTGTTTTTTAAAGGGGAGATATGCTTTTATTCAAACCGTTGATGGCTCTCAAAAGTCCTGTCCAGTGCGTTTTCGCAATACAATCAAAAAGAAAGATTTTTACCGCAAGCGAATGCCTTATCCTGGTTTTATTAATAGCGTTTTATGTGAATACTCATACTGTTTTTGAATTTCCTCAGCCGTCTGTTACTATTCAAGGATTCCTCCATGAGAAGCCTTTAGCAAGCCTTCCTGCGGATCCGCGCCTTTCAATTGAAATGAGCGCTGAACTGTGGAGCTATTTAAGGACAGGCTTGCATTACCTGGAGTCTTCCAATATAAATTACCTTCCGAGTTTTGAGCATCCCGGAAAGAAAGCGTATGGGGCGCTTGGGTTAAGCAGGATCGCGGCGGAAGATGTTCGGCTGCATTATCCATCGTTATCAGGATTTACGCAGGAAGATGTTTTTAGTAAACAGGAGGTTTATGAGATTTTCGCGCAAAAATACGCCGATCTTTTATTGCGGCAGTATTTGAAGATCGATTATGCTTCCATGGTGGCTCCTGAGGTTTTTAGTGTGCTGCAAAAAGCCTGGTTCTTAGGCCCGGGGTTATTTAAAAAAGGAGTAGGTGTTATTGCTTCCCGGGAAAAAAGGGCGCAGGAATATATGGCAAGAATGCGTTAAAGGTGTTTTTAGTAGTGTCTGTCCTAAAAATATTGAATTATTGAGCGTATTGTGGTAGAGTACTTATTATGCAAGAACGTAGAAATAAAATAAGGATTAATGCGTCTTTAGTAGTCAGTTATCGTTTGCTGAATACTGTTTTTAAGACCGCTTCCCGCAGCAAAAACATTTCAGTGACAGGGATATGCCTGCCTTTTCCTCAGAGGCTGGAGCCGGGAAGATTCCTCGATTTGGAAATTCAGTTGCTTGATTTTAGCGACCCCATCAAGATCACCGGTAAGGTCATTTGGATTAAAGCAATCAGCTCCGCGGAATTTCCTTTTCAGGTGGGGATTGAGTTTGTTACCATAAACCCCGTCGATCAGGATAAATTATTTAAGCATATCTTTAAAGAAGGGACTCCGGGGATAGAGATGCTTCCCTAGGGTTCTTTCAAGAATGCTGCTTCTGCGATACTTGAAAAGCAGCCGCCTTCCTTGTAATATAAGAATAACTTATGTAGACGCCAGGATAATAGTTATAATATGAAGCCGAAAACTTCTTTTGCGCAAAGAATTTTTTTGATCTTGTGTGGTGTTTTTTTCTTTCTCTTTTCTCTGGAAATTGGATTGCGCCTGAGTGGATTGGTTATTGTATCTGTTTGGGAAAAGCGCAACGAGGTTTCTTTGAGGAAGCACGGGGCGTACCGGATTATGTGTTTAGGAGAGTCAACCACAGCCGGAAAAGCTGAAGCTTATCCTGCTATGCTTGAAGAAACCCTTAGCCGCCTTGTGCCGGGGATATCTTTTAGTGTCATTAATTGCGGGATCCCTTCAGTAAATTCCTCCTATATCCTTTCTCATCTTAAGAGTAGCCTCGATAAATATAACCCTGATATGGTGATTGCGATGATGGGTGTTAATGATGGGGAAGATTATGTTTTCTCCGAGACTAAGCAAACTTCTGCGGTTAAGCTTTTTTTCAGGTCGTTTAAAGTTTATCGGCTCATGAAGCTGATGATGCGTCATTTGACGAGTAAGATTGGAGCTAAGGGTTTTTCAGGTTTAAACGATTCTGCTGCCCGTCCAACGGGGTGGTCGATCTTTATAAAGAATGATTTTAGTTGCGCAGGGGTTGGCAGGCGTATTGGCAAACCGGCTCCCGCGATTATTCAGCGTGAGTATCTCAGGGCAAAAAAAGATTTTGAACGAGGCCAGTATGATCAAGCTGAACAAAGATACAAGAGAATAATTGAGCTGAACCCGGACAATGATGAGGCATATCTTGAGTACGCGTTATTTTATCAGAAACAGGATAAATTTCCGCAAGTTGTCGCGCTGCTGCAAAAGGCCATTGATTTAGCCCCTCATAAAGGAATGGCCTATGTATACTTAGGTTGGTGTTATGAGCAAATGCACGCATATGATAAGGCACAAAGAATGTTCAGAAAAGCTGCTGAAGTAGAGCCGCGTAATCCCGAAGCATATATCGGGTTAGGGTATTTGTGCGAGCGTCAGGGGTTATATGCAAAGGCTGAGCCTTTATTTAAGAAGGCGGTGGGTTTAAATCCTATGTACGAGAACCGGAGTTATAAATTCTTGATAGGTTTATATAGAAGCACGGGTGATAATGCTCGTGCAGAGGGATATTCTCGTTTGATAGGAAAACGAAACTATTATAATTCGGTGACAATGGGTAATTATCAAAAGCTGAAAAATATTGTGGTTGATGAACGGGGAAAGAAGCTTGTATGCATGTCCTATCCCTTGGAAAGCATAGATCCACTGAGAAGGTTATTTGACGGGCAGCCGGATGTTATCCTGGTGGATAATGGGCATGTTTTTAAAGACGCGGTAGAAAAAGAAGGGTGTAACTCCTATTTTATTGATATGTTTGCCGGTAGTTTCGGGCATTGCACAAAAAAGGGCAATAATTTTTTAGCGAACAATGTCGCTAAGGCCATCGTAAAGGTATTAGAGAAGGCGCAGCCGTGATGCGGCAACCCCTGTCTGTTAATGACGGCAAGGGAAGGGATATGCAAGCCAAAGGCCGCTGGTTCTCCGGAAGACGTCTGGAGATAAATGAAACAATAAGAAAAAGAGTGTTTGTTGTAGTATTAAGTATATAATGAATGAGTGTCCTGCCTAACGTAAGAACTTGTTTTTTGTGAGCTAAAGGTTTTATATGAAAGCTAAAAGGCTGTCTTGGTGTGCATCGATTTTGTCTTCTTTTGGGGAAAGAAATATCTTGCATTGTAGTAATCAGGGGAACTTATGCGATGAAAATAAAAAAGGTTGACCATAAAAGGAAATTAATCTCTCAAAATAAGAATAATGCTACGGTTAAGGTGGCACCTGTTTCGGGGGAAGGTTTGAATAATTCTTGCGAAAACAGTTTTCCTGTTGTCGGCATTGGGGCGTCGGCAGGCGGGCTGGCGGCATTCGAGGCTTTCTTTTCTGCCATACCCGTTGATCAGAATATGAGGATGGCTTTTGTCTTGGTGCAACATTTAGCACCGGACCATAAGAGTATCTTGAGTGATCTGATTAGGCGTTACACTCGGATGCAGGTCTTTGAAGTGGAGGATGGGATGGTGGTGAGGCAAAACTGCGTTTACATCATTCCGCCAAACCGGGATATGGCTTTATTAAATGGGCATCTACAGTTATTAGAGAAAGATGTTTCTCGAGGCCACGGTTTGTCTATTGACTTTTTCTTTCGTTCCCTGGCCCAGGATCAGCACGAGCGGGCTATTGGCATTATTCTTTCCGGCACAGGCAGCGATGGCGTTATGGGTGTGCGGGCGATCAAGGGCGAGGGCGGCATGGTGTTAACGCAGAAGCCCGAATCCACTGAGTACGATGGTATGCCTCGCAGCGCTATCGCTACCGGCCTCATGGATTATGTGCTGTTGCCTGCAGAGATGCCTTTACAGCTTCTGGTTTACGCAAGGCATGCGTTCGGGCAAAAAGCATTTTTTTCCTCTATTGGAACTCTCAAGGCTGAAGATGCGCTTAAAAAGATATTCATTATCCTGCGCGACAAGTCCGGGCACGATTTTTCTCAATATAAGCCAATTACTATTAGCCGGCGTATCGAAAGGCGTATGGCTGTTCATCAGATCAATCGGCTGGAGGATTATGTGCGCTATTTGCAGAAAACTCCGGTTGAGGTTGAGGCTCTCTTTTATGATCTCTTGATCGGCGTTACAAGCTTTTTCCGGGACCCTGAGGTTTTTAATACGCTTGAGGCCCAGGTTATCCCGCGCCTTTTTGCCGATAAGCCCGCAGGCTCAGTGATCCGTGTTTGGGTCCCGGGATGTTCTACGGGTGAAGAGGCCTATTCCCTTGCCATTTTACTGCAGGAAAAGATGGAAGAGCTTAAGCAGTCCTTTAGGTTACAGGTGTTTGCCTCTGATATTGACTCTCGTGCCATTGCGCAGGCTCGCAGGGGTGTTTATCCTTCCAGCATTGCCGCGGATGTTTCTCCCCAGCGTTTGGCGCGGTTTTTCATCAGTGATCGGGCGGGTACTACCTTTAGCGTCCACAAAAACATTCGTGATGTAATGGTTTTTTCCGAACACGATCTGATTAAAGATCCGCCGTTCTCTAAGCTCGACCTGATCAGCTGCCGCAACCTATTAATCTATATGGGAGGGGAGCTGCAGAAAAAGATTATTTTATTATTTCATTATGCTTTAAATCCTGCGGGGATCCTTTTGTTGGGTACGTCAGAAACCGTGAGTGAGTCGTTGATGAAATTCTTTAATGTAATGGATCGTAAGGCAAAGATGTATGAGCGCTGTGAGGACAGTATAAAGGTACCCCGTTTGAGCATGTCCAAGGCTTTTTCGCCGATGAGGCCATGCGGGGCGGAGGTTGCCTTTTTAGCTCAGGAATCCGGCGAGAATAAACTTCACCTGCGCGAGCTCATGGAACGGACGATACTGCAACAATACGCTTGCGTCGGCTTGCTCGTTAATGACCGCGGCGACATTTTGTATATTCATGGCCGTACGGGCCGGTATCTCGAGCCGTCTCCCGGTGAGTCGGTGATGAATATCCTGAGAATGGCGCGCGAAGGATTGCAGCCGGAATTGAGTGTTGCCTTGTGTAAAGCCGTTAAGCAGCACAAGGTCGTTTGCTGCAAGGGCTTGCGGGTTAAAACGAACGGCAATTTTAGCATCGTCAATGTAACCGTGCGGCCGGCAATAAAAACTTTTGACACGGCGGCTGAACCGCGGTTGTTCATGGTCATTCTGGAAGAGTCCCTTATTGAAAAGCCAGAGCTTCTTAAGAAGGGCAAAGATATCCAGGGCCGTAATCGCGGGGGAAAAAGCTCCTACCGCGCTGATGCGCGTATCAAGGCGCTCGAGCGGCAATTGCAGGTAACCAAGGAGCATCTTCAATCGACCTTGGAGGAAATGCAGGTTTCCGGCGAAGAGCTTAGGTCTTCCAATGAGGAACTGCAGTCTCTCAACGAAGAAATGCAATCCACGAACGAGGAAATGGAAACCGCAAAGGAGGAATTGCAATCTGTTAATGAGGAATTGAGTACAGTCAATTGCGAACTGCAGACCAAGGTAGCTGAGTTGTCGCGGGTCAATAATGATATGAATAACCTGATATCGGGCATCGGCATAGGGACCATTTTTGTGGATCATCAATTGCGTATTCAGCGCTTTACTCCTGCCGTTACCCAGGTCATTAATCTGATCTCGACCGATGTGGGGCGATCCGTGGGGCATATTGTTTCGAACCTGGTGGGTTATGATTGCTTGGTCGCGGATATCCAGTCCGTGCTGGACACGCTGCTTCCTCAAGAAACTCAAGTTCAGAGCAAATCTGGTGTGTGGTATCAGCTCAACATTCGGCCCTATCGCACACTCGAGAACATGATCGAGGGCGCGGTGATCACCTTTGTTGATATTTCTCAGATGAAGCAGGCAGACGAGGCGCTGCGCAGGGCCAATAATGATTTGTCCCGGCTGGCTACGGTAGTACGCGACTCCTACGATGCCATAACGGTACAAGATTTAGAGGGCCGCATATTGGCCTGGAATCAGGCGGCAGTGAAGCTGTACGGTTGGGCCGAAGCCGAAGCCTTGTCCATGAATATCTCTGACCTGATTCCAAAGAGCAAGCTTCAGGATGAGGCTGCCATAGTTAAGAAATTGCGCCAGTGTGAGATCATAGCGCCGTACCGTACGCAGAGGCTCGCCAAAAACGGCCGGATCATTGAAGTATTGCTTACCGTGAACACTTTGGTCAATGAGGCCGGGAAGGTATATGCCTTAGCGACTACTGAAAAAGAAGTGAAATAGTTGTTAGCTTGTATTTTTCAACTGAAGGCTTAAGACTGATAGCTCATGAGGGGATCGTCCATGCGTGGGAAAAAGAAGGGTTTAGATGTAAAGGCTGCTTTACGCAACCGGGCGGAGGCAGAAGTAAAGGCGAAAAGTATTGCAATCAAGGATACTCTGTCACCCAAAGATATGCGTAAGGTGTTTCATGAGCTGCAGGTGCATCAAGTAGAGCTGCAGATGCAGAACGAAGAGCTGCGCCGGACGCAGGGAGAGTTAGAGGCCTCGCAGGCGCGCTACTTTGACCTGTATAACCTGGCGCCGGTGGGATATTTCACCATTAGTAAACAAGGGGTGATCTTGGAAGCCAATTTAACTGCTGCTGAATTGTTGGGTGTGGAGAAGAATTTCCTGAACAAGAAAGTATTTCCCTCTTTTCTTTTGCCTGAGGATGCGAATCTTTACTATTTATTGCAAAAGAAACTTTTTGAATTAGGCCAGCCGCAATCGGGCGAATTTCGGATGTTGCGGGCGAACGCGCTTCCTTTTTGGGCGCGGATGGATGTGAATTGTGTCGATGATCCTGATGGAGTACCCGTCTGCCATGCCGTAGTGAGCAATATCACCGAGCGCAAGCGCGCGCAGGATGCGTTGCTGGCAAGTGAAAACAAGTATCGTTCAATCGTAGAAAATATTAATGATGCCCTTTATATCCATGATTTTAAAGGGACTATTCTTGATGTTAATGAAAATGCCTGCAGGATGACAGGATACAATCGGGAAGAACTTCTCGGGGCTTCTTTGGCTAAGATCGATAGTCCGGAAAATACGCAGTTAATGCAGAAGCATATGCAGCGGTTACTCAATGATGGCAAAGTTGAATTTGATGGGCAGCATATGAGAAGCGATGGCAGTCGTGTATGGGTGACGGTCAGCGCTAAAATTGTCTCTCGTTTGGACAATGGTATTGTGCAGGGATTTGTAAAAGATATTACCGATCGCAAGCGCGCTGAGGAAAAAATAAAAGAAGCGCTTGTTGAAAAAGAGCTTTTACTGCGGGAGGTCAACCACCGCGTTAAGAATAACCTTCAGATCATTAATAGTTTGTTTAATTTGCAGGCTCGTAAGGTCACAGATGAAGGAGTAAAAGAAATTTTACGGGAAAGCTGTTCCCGGATCAAATCAATTGCGCTGGTGCATGAGAAATTATATGGTTCACCGGACCTTTCCCGGATCGATATGAAGGAATATTTGACCAGCCTTGTTCGTAGTATCTCTCATTCATTGAATGTTGGACGGGATGGCATTTACGTTACCGTTCTGACCGATGAAGGAATACGGTTTGATATGGACAGGGTTATTTATTGCGGGTTGATCGTTAATGAATTGGTGACTAACGCGTTTAAGTATGCATTCCCGGATAAGAGAAAGGGTGAGATTTGTATTGAGCTGAAGATAAATAAAAGTAATAATTATGAGCTTATAGTCCGGGATGACGGTGTGGGTTTACCAAAAGATTTTGATTGGGAAGATTCAGAAACATTAGGGCTTGAATTAGTAAAGACATTGGCGCATCAGCTTGGTGAGATTAAACTGCAGCGCAAAGGAGGAACGGCGTTTAAGATCACGTTGCATAAGGGGTAAAAATTTGTCTCCAGGATGAACTGCGCAAGTTTATGAGTAATATATAGGAAGAAATCGTGATAAAATTACCTCCTCTTTTTTTTGCTCCGTTACATGTATATCTTACCAATATATTAGAATTTCTAATTACGAAGTTTAGCAAATACATTGTTTTGTCTATAAGTATATTTTTAGTGTTTTTCCCTGAAGAGGGTTATGCCTATATTGACCCCGGGGCGGGGAGCAGTATTTTCCAGGTCGTGGTAGCGTCTTTAGTGGTTGGTTTTTTCGTGATCAAGACGGCTTTTGGAAAGATCAAAATGTGGCTGGGCCGCGTTTTTTTCAGGAAAAAGCAAAAAAAGGATTAACCTATGCCAATTTCTGACAGCTGTTTTTCTGTCTCAGGGTCGTTTCGTGATCCGAGTGGTTTTCTTTTTGAGAAAGATGGCCTGATTTTTAGGCAAGTGAATAAGGGCTATCAAGAACAGTATGATTGCCTTATGAATTCCGGCCTTTATGCGTCATTGGTATCAGCGGGATTTCTTATCTCACATGTTGAAGCGGATGTTCCCGCTTTAAATGGCGAAATAGCGTATAAAGTCATTAAACCCGAAATAATCCCGTTTATTTCCTATCCCTATGAATGGTGTTTTAGCCAATTAAAGCAGGCCGCTTTAACGACGCTGCGTATTCAGAAGATGGCGCTTGAATTCGGCATGACGTTAAAAGACAGTAGCGCCTACAATATCCAATTCCTTAACGGCAAGCCGCTTTTAATTGATACCCTTTCTTTCGAGAAATATCGTTCTGGCGCGCCCTGGGGTCCTTACCGGCAGTTTTGTCAGCATTTCTTGGCGCCGCTGGCTTTGATGAGTTGTGTCGATGCGAGAATGAATCAATTGTCTCGTAATTATCTCGATGGCATACCGTTAGATTTGGCGAGTTCTCTCTTGCCGGTTTGGAGCCGTTTGAGACCGTCTTTATTTTTTCACCTGTATGGCCATGCTAAATTTCAAAATCACTACGAAGATAAGGCATCCCAGTCGCGTTCTTGCCGCCTCAGCCGCTTAGCTCTTCAAGCGCTGCTCGATAATCTGGAATCAGTGGTAGCGGGTATGAAAGGCCGTTTTCGAAAGTCGCACTGGCTCAGGTATTATTCAGATGCTCACCATTCTCAAGAAACGATAACGGCAAAGCAGGAATTAGTGGCTGAATTCCTTCGGCGATACAGCCCGGGGTTCATGTATGACATGGGCTCTAATACGGGTATTTTCAGCCGTATAGCCAGTCGTCAAAATATTCGGGTTGTATCATTTGATAACGATCATTCTGTGGTTGAGGAAAATTATCAGACGTGTTTTAAGGAGAGGCTGTTTTCTGTTTTGCCTTTGGTTGTCGATATTACTAATCCAAGCCCGGCCACAGGTTGGGCTCTAGAGGAGAGGGATTCATTTTTTGAGCGCGGGCCTGTAGATGCTGTTTTGGCCTTGGCGATCATTCATCATTTGGTGATCTCTTCCGGAATTCCTTTAGAGAAAATAGCGGCTTTGTTTCAGAAGATTTGTCGATACGCGCTTGTTGAATTCATTCCTAAAAGCGACTCTCTGGTTCAGCGGCTTCTGGTGAATAGGGAGGACATTTTTTCGGGATATACACGGGGAAATTTCGAACAAGAGTTTGGGCGGTATTTTGAAATCGAGGATTCTCGGCCCTTGCCAGGTTCGTCGAGGATCGTGTATTTTTTTAAAAGAAAGCAAAGATGAGCCGTTTTCTTTCTATGAAGGGCTGCGCTGTCCTCAAGAAGACTGATACCTGTATTGCCGCTGTTTTGTTTTCCCTGACGCTTTTTTTCTTTACCCCGCTTCAAATATATTTAACCAACCGGCTGGAATTCCCTTATGTTTTTTCTCAGGTTGCGTCTGTTTTCGTTATGATCTCGTTTTCTGCCGCTCTGCTCTTTACTGTGACCCTGCTGCTTTTGCCTGCGGCGCTTCGTAAAAGATGTGTGGTTGGTATGGCTATTGTGTCCTTGTTGATATGGCTGCAGGGAAATATCTTTGTTTGGAACTACGGTGTTTTTGACGGCAAGGAGATCGAGTGGATTAAATTCCGGGTGCAGGGCTTTTTTGATGCGTTTGTTTGGTTGGCAGGGGCCGCTTTAGTTGTTTTTAAGGCGGAACTGGTCTGTAGAGGAATACGAAAATTGGCTGCCGGCCTTTTTTTGATACAATTTATTTCAGCCTTGTGGATAATGGGCCAGGCCTCGGAACTCCCGAGCGCCGAGAAAGTCGAAATAAACAATAAAAACCTCGCTCGTTATTCGTCGGAGAAAAACGTTATCATCCTTTTATTGGACGCCTTTGAATCTGATGTTTTTCAGGAGATCATTGATGAGGATCCTTCGGGAATAAGGCCTTTCCAGGGATTTGTCTATTTCCGTAACGCCCTGGCTCCGTTTCAATGTACCTATCCTGCTATCACCACGATTATGACGGGCCGCTATTACGACAACACGGTTGAGATACAGAAGTTTATTAAAGATGAATTTACCCGCCATTCACTGCCGGCTCATTTACGTGATCATGGATTCGATATCGAATTATACCCTTATTTTAACCACTACTCAATTTATTGTGACCCTGCTCTGGCATCGAATCTTGAGGCGGTTAAAAAGGCGGTGGGGATTCATCATATAGCATATATGTATGATATCGCGTTATTCCGTTCATCCCCGCAATTATTAAAAAAGATACTGTACCATGATCAACAATGGTTTTTAAGAAGGGTATTATTGCGTGAAACCGCAAAAAAGTCCGGCCGGTTCAGGCAAGATCAGCTGCCGCCGTCAAAACGGAATGAATTTCAGGAAACGGTAAAGTTTTTCCAGGAGAGTTCTTCGAGGGTTTCTTTAAGTAAGAATATTAAATTGTTTAAATACATCCATCTTCCGGGGATGCATTTTCCTTTGATGTTTAATGAAAAGCTGGAGCCTGAATTCCTGCCGCCTGACCGGCAGGGATATAAAAAACAAGCCGGGGGGCTTTTAAAATTAGTTTCAACGTTTCTGGGTAAGTTAAAAGACACAGGCGTTTATGATAATTCTTTGATCGTCATAATGGGGGATCATGGATCTTTGCGGGATGTTTATATGCCTCCAGAGAAGCGCCGGATTGCCGGGCAGGTATATTATTCGGGAAGGGGGGGAGGGTTGCCCCTTGTTCTTATCAAGCCATTTAATGCAAACGGCCTTATGCGTGTTTCAGACAATCCGGTTTCTCTGTCGGATATCCCCAAGACAATTATGTCAGAGCTTGGTTTAAAAGATGATTTTCCCGGCGTCTCTATGTTTGACGTTGGTATATCAGAGAGTCGCGTCAGGAAATTTTATGCCTACAGTTGGAATGAGCAAAGAATAAAAGAAGATTATTTACCGGTCATGACTGAATATAGCGTTTCGGGATTCAGCTGGTTCGCTGATTCCTGGAAAGAGACAGGGCAGTATTTGCCTGCCAAAAAGACTATTATCTACCATCCGGTGGCCATCTGGGAGCGAATTCAGGGCCTTTTGGCTGAACGCTAGTAAAGCTTAAGAATCCGATTTAAAATATATGGACAAAAAGATAACTATTACAATACTGGCGATGGTAATACTTTGCTCAGTAGTAATTTATAGAGCAAGAAATACGCTTCCCCATAAAAATAAACCGAATATTATTATAATTAATTTAGATGCATTGAGGCCAGACCATCTTGGGTGTTATGGTTATGCCAGGAATACAAGCCCGCATATCGATGACTTTGCGCGGCATTCTAATTTGTATTTGAATTGTTTTTCGGCTGCAACCTGGACCATACCTGCTAATTATTCCTTACTCACGTCTCTCTACCCAGAACAACATACGATGTATGATTGGAATTCCATACTTGATAAGAAGATACCTACTATGTTTTCTCTTCTCCGGGATTATGGGTATGTTCAGGGATTTTTTAGTAATTCCGGGTTCCTGGTAAAGAATTTTAAGGTAAACTTTTCTCAGATACTGAATACGTGTAGCAATGTATCTCATGCGCATTCTGTCACAAAGAGTGCTCTTTCTTGGATGCAACGGCAGCGAGCTCCTTTTTTTGCCTGGATTTATTACTTAGAGCCGCATCGGCCGTATACCCCTCCTGCGCCCCACAATAATTTATATACGTATCAAGAAGGCATACAATTGCCGATTGAAAAAGTTGACAAGGATTATTCGGGAGGATGGGATTATATCCCGGATACGGTTGCTGAAAGAAAGATTCAAGATGTCAACTATTATATTGCTCAGTACGACGGAGAAGTGCATTACGTTGATGAGGAGGTGGGAAAATTATTGGCAGAGCTCAAGAGATCAGGTTTGTTTGATCAGAGTTTAATATTATTGACGAGTGACCATGGTGAAAGCTTAGGCGAGCACCATCTTTATTTTAATCATATTTTCACCCTTTTTAATGAAGTTATTAAGATTCCTTTGTTCATCAAGATGCCGGCTCAGCGACAGGGGGTTATCGTTAAGGAAAATGTGAGTTCACTGGATATCCTCCCGACAGTCTTAAACAGCATAGGGATAAAGGATTGCCAGAAGTGCGAAGGGATAAACCTTTTTGATGCATTTAACCAAAAAAGAGGGCTTTTTGCATATGTGTCTAGAAATATGTATTGTTTTATATATGATACGTGGAAATTAATAAAGTATCCTCGCGTGTCTGATGAAAAACACGGATATATGAAGATATTTTTTCCGGAATACGGCTCGCAAGAGTATCAACTTTTTAATATGGAAAAAGATCCCGGGGAGCTTGTTGATTTAAAAAGCATGTCCGTGGCTGAATTTCAAGAATTAATATCGCAACTGTCTCAAAAAGTGGAAAAAATTAAACCCATGTCTGAAACCGCTGAATTCTTCAAGATCGCTGAGCAAGAAGCAGAAAAGATGCGTTCTTTAGGATATGTTCAGTAGGAAGGGGAGTTTTACCTTGTTAAATATGAGGAAAACCAAAAAATCCACATTTGAAACAGTGCTATTTTCCTTGTGTATTATTTTATGCGTCATGGTATCGCTCCAAATCGGCAGCAAGGTATTAAACGATGAATTGCATCCCGATGAGCTGCTGTATGTTTATTACGCGGGCTTATTCAAATCATTCTTCATCACCCATAATATTAATAATCCGTACTGGTATTCAGATCTAAGATATTCAGCGGTCCCCATAGGGGTTTATGTGATCGGTTTAGATCTTTATTATAGCCCTTGGCGGTCCATGATGAGAGAGCCGGATACGATCCTGAGTTTTGTTAGATTTTCTGACGGAGCTATAGAAAAACATCCCGTGCCCCATGTTGCCGATTTGATCTATATCGTCAGATCGAACATGCTCGTTTTCATGGCACTTTGTGTGGTGTTGATATTTGCCCTGGGTTGGCATTTGGGATGGTATTATTGCGGCCTCCCCGCAGTATATTTACTCTTGGCTAATAGGTACTTTGTCTCTATCACCGGTAAAGCTCTCTTGGAATCTATCTGGTTATTCCAACACTTCTTAAACATTCTTTTAATTCTTGCGTATTTATCCCGCTGGCAAAATAAAGAAAAAAAAGAGGATTGGCTGCTCTTGCTTGCGCTACTGATAGGAATAAGTGCGGGTTTCTTGACGGGGACGAAAATTCACGGAGCGTTGAATATCGTTATTTTTCTCATCTGCTACTTAGCCGTTCTGGTAAAACAAATCTTGCTCCCGGGGCTTCGCAGAACGGCGATACTGAAAAGTTTATTTCACGTAAGTATCATTATCGGTGTTTCTTTTTTCGTATTTGTCCTTTTTAATCCTGCGTTATATGCAAATCCGGCGGAAGGAATCAAAGAAATAATATTCAAGCGGTTTCATTATTTTTCCGCACAAATCAGCTGCTTGCCCTTTGCTTCTTTGCCTACCTTTATGAGCCGTCTGAAGTTTGTCATTCAAATAGTGCATCCAACGTTTGTCACAGCATCGTTATTTCTTATTGGCTTTGCCGCTCTTGGGCGAAAGATAGCGAAGTCTTTCGAAAAAGACGGATCTATCGGAATTTATTATCTTCTTGGAACCGCTTTTCTGGTCGAGTTGGCGGCTATATTGAAATGCATGGAGGTAGCTTTTCCTCGCTACGTGATAGTCCTGCTTCCTTATTTTTATTTAATTGTATGCTATGGGGCGACATGGTTAGTAAAAAAACTGTTTCACCTTTTAAAAATATCCCGGTTCAATACTGTATTCAGCAGATAATCGAGCTGTACCGGGTTAGGGACTGGTATTATTTATTAGGCCTGATAGTGCTGGGTTTTATTTTTACAAAAGGCGCCTTTTATCCGGGTCCCGATTTATGGATAAGTCTTTTTATCGGCTTAAGCTATCTTTTGTACGGCTATTCTTTTAACCGTCTTTGCGATACGACGCCTAAGGATTGGCTTCCTGGTGAGTTATTTTTCGTATTTTCCCCCATTTTTGCAGGGCTATTTTTAACGGCTCTGCGTTTTCCACCACTTATTTTGCCTCTTGGCATCGCTGTTTTTCTTAACACTCTGTATTCTTTACCGTCGATTCTATGGAAAAGAAACACCTTCGTTAGCAGTATGATAAACGCCTATCTTTTTGGGTGTCTTTTCCTGGTCGGAGCCTATGCAGGATACGGATCTTATACCCCCTCGATCATTGTCATGAGTTTTTATATGGCCTCATTCTTTATCCCCGGGCAATTATGGCACGAGCTTGCGCACGCTCAAGAAGATAAAAGATTTTTATCGATTTCCAGAAACCGGAAAAAATATCTCGCAGGAATCCTTGTGTCTATCGGCTTCTTGTGTATTTTCTCTCTGGTACTAAAAATACGATTGTCTCTAGGGTGGGTTTTTGTATCCAGCCATCTTTTATGGGCCGTTTTTCTTTGGTGCTTTTATACATCGGGAATATGGACTGATTTTTCTGTCGATAAAGCCCGCAGGTTAAGAAAATGTTTTAAAATAATTGGTATGATGTTCGGGATATGCTATCTTTTTGAATTTTTGACGCGATGAAACGCGGAATCTTTGCAACATTGCTTGAAGCAAAAGTGCTTGTAGGGCGTTGGAAGAAAGAATATAATAAAATTAGGCCGCATAGTCCGCTGATTTATCATCCTTTTGCTCCAGAGACTATTAAACTATAGTGTTTAGAAAATTCGGTTGTTCGAGAACGACCGTGAGATTTAGGAGATGTTAGTCGTGATGGCAAAAAGAATTCAAAAAAAAGCAATGCGGGCTCCGGATTCCCTTAATGAGCCTATAGAGTATAATAAATCTTTTTCGAGAGGGTTGCGCGTTGACCTGGGGAAATTTTGCCTTTGTGTTATTTCAGGTACCGCGAGTATTGATAAGCGCGGGCGAACGGTTAATCGTAACAACTTTCAAGATCAGGTGCAGCGCACGTTCGACAATATAACCGCCCTTTTAAAATCTGAAAATCGTGATTGGCATGATATTGTTCAAACCAGGTGTTATTTAAAGAATATGAAGAAACATTATAAAGAGTTTAATGAGTTTCGAAACCGATTCTATCAAAAACACAAGCTTTCTCCTTTTCCTGCGAGTGTCTGTGTTGAAGCGCGGCTTTGTCGGCCTGAACTTTTGGTAGAGATAGAGGCGCTGGCTGTTTTTGAGAAAAGGTGAAGTTTTTCAATCGTCATAATTTCTGGTCCAGGCTCCTGTATTGCACGGCTTCCGCGATATGCTCGCTGCGTATTATTTCTGCCCCTGCCAGGTCCGCGATGGTGCGGCTGACACGGATCACTTTGTTGTAAGCCCGCGCCGATAATCCCAATTCTGTCATCGCCAGCCGAAGTAATTCTTTTGCTTCATCTTCCAGGGGACAGTATTTTTTGATCAGTTTTGTGTTCATGCGGGAGTTATAAAAAATCCGGTCGCTGCAAAACCGTTCTCTTTGTATTGCCCGTGCTTTTTCAACGCGCGCTTTAATGGCCGCGGAAGGCTCTGCCTCTTTGGTGTCGGTTAATTCTTTATATTTTACGGCAGGTATTTCAATATGGATATCGATCCTGTCTAAGAGGGGGCCGGAGATCTTGCTTAAGTAATGAGCGATTTTTACGGGGTTACATTTGCAGGGTTTGTGAGGGTCAGTGTAATATCCGCAGGGGCAGGGGTTCATCGCGCAGGCAAGCATGAAAGAAGCCGGGAAAACAAATGATCTATTGACTCGGGATATGGAGATCGTTCCGTCTTCGAGAGGCTGCCGTAATGATTCAAGGCAATTCCTGTTGAATTCCGGCAATTCATCCAGGAATAATACGCCTTGATGCGCCAGGCTTATTTCACCTGCTTGCGGGGTTGATCCTCCGCCTACAAGCGCCGCGCCTGAGATGGTGTGATGCGGTAAACGGAAAGGGCGCTGAGTAATGATCCCGTCTCTTATCGGCAAGATACCGGCTATAGAATGTATTTGGGTTATTTCTAAAGCTTCAGGGAGCGTGAGGTCGGGAATGATCGTGGGGATCCTTTGGGCAAGCATTGTTTTGCCGCTTCCCGGAGGGCCGATGAAGAGGATGTTATGGCCTCCGGCAACTGCAATTTCGAGAGCTCGTTTTGCGAAATATTGCCCTTTTACTTCTGAGAAATCTTCCTGATAACGCGCATGATCATGGAATATATCTTTAATATTGATTTTAAAGGGTTG
The DNA here is from genome assembly GCA_041662125.1 of Candidatus Omnitrophota bacterium. Taxonomy (GTDB): domain Bacteria; phylum Omnitrophota; class Gorgyraeia; order Gygaellales; family Profunditerraquicolaceae; genus JBAZTA01. Next base: position 179,719 of record JBAZTA010000002.1, read on the forward strand.
GATCGTTTCAGGATTACTTAAGAATTCCACTGTTTCCCGTAATGTCCGTAAAGGATAAACATTGATATCGGAAATGACCGCTGCTTCTTTTGCATTCCAAGAGGGGACAATCACGTCTTTTATTTTGGTTTTTGCTAAGGATATACTGATAGGTAAGATGCCTTTAGTTGGCCTGATTGAACCGTCTAAGGAAAGTTCTCCTAATATGCAGAATCTCTCTAGATTTACGCTGTTAAGCTGTTCTGATGCAGCCAGGATCCCTAAGGCTATCGCCAGGTCAAATCCTGCGCCTTCTTTTTTGATATCTGAGGGCGCCAGGCTTATCGTGATCCTCTCTGCCGGCCATTTGAATCCGGAATTCTTGATAGCTGATTTAACGCGTTCTTTGCTTTCTTTTACCGCGGTATCCGCTAACCCGACAATAGCTAATGCCGGCAGGCCATTTGATATATCTATCTCGATATCAATAGGATACGCTTCTAAACCCCACAAGCTGAAGCTGAATATTTTTGCTACCATGTAACCTCCATAATAAGGCGTGACTTAAGGAGTTTAAATCAATTTAAGGCGAGGTGTGCGGCAAAACACATGCCTTCACTACTAATAGACGTTTCAAAACGCCAAATCTAACGAAGATTTATTGAATTATTTTGTGGTTGTCTCTGTGGAAATAGCAATAGCTTTTCAATCTGGATGCCGCATGAGAAGGGGGGCGTTATCCCGGGTAAAGTATGGTAATAGATTGAGCCTGAGTTTCAGGAGGGCTAAAGAATTGTTGAGGAGGCCTAAAAGTAATGCTAAACTATTGTTACGTGTAAGGTTGAGATTTTAATAGAAGATAGTCGGCAGTTGTGAGTGAGCCAAAAGTGTCCCGGTGAGGGGGGGAATGGTGAATGTTAAATTTGTTCCGTTATTGTTTATATTAAAGCTTGTAGCCGTTTGTGTGATTGTTTTAGGGCTGCAATTTGTGTTGCTGTATCCTTTGCATGTTTCAATGGATCTGCCAACAGCGGATGAATCTAACTATATGAGTTTTGGAAGAAGTTTTGGTTTGGGCTTGAGTAAACTTAATGATATTTCTCAAGCGCCCGCCTATTTACTGCTTTATTCTATATTCACAAGATTTTTTGGGACGATCGAGAGCATTTTTTTTATGAAATATTTTTTGACTCTCGGGACAACGGTGATGCTTGTGATTTTTCTTATCTTTTATTTGCGTTCTCTCTTGCTTGCTTTTTTTCTGTCCTTGCTTTGGGTAGTATCTAGTTACAATATCAAAGCAACGATTATGGTTTATCATTTCGGCGCGCTTGTTTTCTTGGCAGCTTTAATCCTGAATAAGAGATGTAAGATGTCTGCGGTTATGCTCTTAGTGTTGTGTGTGTTCATCCGACTGGAATATGTCCTTGTTTTAGTCTCCTATCTGGCTTTTCTGATCTGGCGTTATATCAAAACTAAAAAGAATAATGCTCTTTTGCCGAAAAAGAGGTTTAAAGATAGCGTTTTGTCATTGAGCATTTCAGCCTTTCTGCTGGCAGTAGTGATTTTTATGGGCGTTCATATGGCGCGTTGGAATACGAGATCTCGTGGTGCTTGGTGGGCATTTAAGGCTTACTATTCTTTTGCACAGGTGAAATCCGGCCGGTTTGACCTAGACCCGTGGTATGATTATAATCTTATTATTGAAAAGGATTTTCCGGGAAGTCAATCGTTGAGGGATGCGGTTTTTATAAATCCGGCAGCGTTTATTTCCCATGTTGCAAAAAACGTCACAAATTTGCCTGTAAGCTTCTTAGAGCTTATCTTGCCAGCTGTTATCGTAAAGTGTCGGTATACCCATATTATTTTCTGGCTATTTTTTCTCGCAATTCCTATTTTGCTGTTAAGGCGGAAAAACTTTTTTTTACAAGCAAAAGCCATTTTCCTGGAATCCAAGGATACAACTGTTTTGTGTTTAATGTCTCCCTTGGCGTTAATCCCCAGTTTGATTGTATGCTCATCGGCCCGATATTCAATAATGGCACTGCCCTTGATCCTTCTTCTTATAGGTGTTGCCTGTAAGGCTTTTGTAAAGTCTCATGGATCAGCGTATGTGAGATTGCTTGTCAACGGGGCCTTGATTGTTTTAATATCGGTGATTATATCTTTTATCTTGATCATGCCTAAACCTTTTAGGCCACATAATCCATTGAGGCCTATTTACGAAAAAGTTTTAAGGGTGAGAAAGATTTGGCCGGCTAAAAAGGCAAAATTATTAGGGGCTAGCTCATATTTTTACTGTAATTATATCGGCAGGGGGGATAGATGTGTCCCGCTCCTTCTTTTGGCTACTGAAGGAGGAGGCGATATTAAGCCGGGTTTGGTCAATCTATATGATATGATATCTCTGTGTAACCCGGACGTCGTAATGATCAATAAAAGATTGCTTAATTCAAAGAATTTTGATCAGTATTCTTTAAAAGCCCTGGATCCTGCAAATTGGACAGCGTATACCGTTAGTAACGATGAGACGCTTTATTTCAAGAAATAAAGGAGTTGTTATTGCCTGCGCTAGCCCGGAGGGCTAATATCTTCTGGTGGGTCGGGAAAGAACTTGCTTTTTCCGGTGTCTGGTATATAATTATACAATGTGCTAAAGCATGTAAGGAGCTTTCATGAAGCATCTAAAAATTATTTTTATAGCTTTTTTGATCGGCATAACCATATTTACTGTTTATATGTATATTGCTTCACTACAGGAAAAATATGATATGCTCACTACACTTGAGAAAATAAAGGTTGAAGTCGTTTCTTTGAAAAATGAAAATCAGAACCTTTTAGTTTCTCTGGGGAATGAAAAAACGCTTAATAATTCTTTAACTGCTGAAAATGCCGGGCTCAAAGAAGAGCTGTTAGCCGGTGAAGAGAAACTGAATAAGCTGGGTGAGGAGTTTCAGTCAGCGCTTAAGAATATCGAAGAGCTGAATAATGAGGTTGTTGCTTTAAAAGCTGAAAATGTGTCTTTGGCAAACCAGAAAGAAATAATGACCCTCCAGGTGGCTCAGGTTGCCCAGGAAAAGAAAGATTTAGAAGAAAAAATGGATTCAGTAGTTGAACTCAAGAAGATGATCAGGAATTTAAAAAAGCACGTGCGTAAAACCACTAAAGAAGTCAAAACATTGGTTAAAATAGAAAAGGTAAAAGCAGCTCAACTGCGCGAGATGCTTGGAAACAACGGTTATATTATCAGGGACGGAAAACCGACGTTTTCTCCCCGGATTAAGATACAAGTCGAGCCGATCTCACAATAAAATCATAGCTATGGACAACATTTTTACCCAGTTTTACCATAACAAGATCTTGATGGTTACGCTGGTGAGCTGGGTAGCTGCTCAGACCGTCAAAGTCATCATCGGTGTTATTAAAGAAAAGAAATTTGATTTTCGCTGGTTTATAGGAACTGGCGGGATGCCGTCCAGCCACACTGCCGGAGCCTCCTGTTTAGCAACGGCGATCGGTTTATCAGAAGGGTTTAATAGTGTTGATTTCGCGCTCGCCGCGTCATTTGCGATCGTGGTCATGTTTGACGCTCAGGGGGTCAGGCGTTCTGCCGGCAAACAGGCGTCGATTTTAAATAAGATAATGGAAGACATATATTGGCAAGGCAAGATCCAGGAAGGGCGGCTGCGGGAATTAGTCGGCCACACTCCTATTGAAGTTATCGGCGGATTCTTGTTGGGAGTTGTCATAGCGATTACCGCGCAACTGATTTAAGTGATGTAACACCCCGCGCTAAGAGGCACCCAGCCTAATTGGTGTGGCTGGGTGTGCGGCTTTCTGCCGTAAATTGCGCGGGCACTTGCCTTAATTGGATAGGCAAGTACGCCGCTTTCTGCGGCGTGTTTCACTTACTGTGAACACCCCACGCTAATTGGAATTGCGTGGGTATGCGCCTTTCTGCTTACACCCGGCGCTTATAGGTATTGCGCCGGTGTTTCACTTACTGCGAAAGGAGTCATAGGTGAGAAGAATTCTTGTGATCATAATCCCTCTGGTTTTAATTATAGCGGTGGTTTTCCTGGTACTTAAAATGAGTTCGCATACCATGCCTCAACAGCTTAAGGGAGGGTCTGTTCCATCGTTACTCAGTCAGGCAAAAGACCTTGAAGCTCAGGGGAAAATTCTTGAGGCTAAAAACGTATACGTAAAATTGATCGGTGATTTTTCCAGTTCACGCGATATGTCTTCTTGGCAGAAGAAAGTCGAAGAACTGAATATAAAACTGCTTTTTTCTCCTGAAATCATCCCCCGGACGACCGCGTATGAAATAAAGCCGGGAGATACGCTGAGCAAGATCGCTAAAGAATTTAAGACGACCCCTGATCTGATCATTAAAAGTAATAATTTAGCCAATGATCTGATCATTCCCGGGAAAAAACTTAAAGTATGGACCGTCCGGTTTACGATAATGGTAGATAAATCTCAGAATGTCCTTTTGCTTAAAACTGAAGATGAGATCCTCAAGACCTATACGGTTTCCACCGGGCTTAATAATTCCACTCCTGTCGGGACGTTTAAGATCATTAATAAATTGCAGAACCCGACATGGTTTAAGGCAGGGGCGGTGGTAGCTCCGGGGAGCGCCGAGAATGTCCTGGGCACCCGCTGGCTCGGGTTCAATATCCCCGGTTATGGTATTCATGGTACTGTTGAACCGGAGAAACTGGGGCAGCAGGTGACACAAGGGTGTGTGCGGATGTTGAATACGGATGTTGAGGAGCTTTACACGATCGTGCCTGTGGATACCGAAGTAACCATCGTTGATTAACATCATGAGGGCTTGCATGTTGAGCCGTCTAACCTTTTAATGTAATGAACCGACTCGAATTCGAAAAACCCATTGTAGAGCTTGAAAAAAAGATACAGGAATTAAAAAGCTTTGTTTCAGATAAAAAGATCGATCTATCTTCTGAGGTAAAACGTTTAGAAGAAAAACTGGAATCATTGCGTAAAGAAACCTATAGCCATTTGACTCCGTGGCAGAGGGTCCAGATCGCCCGTCATCCTCACCGTCCGTATACGCTTGATTATATCGCTTTGATCATGACTGATTTTATTGAGTTGCACGGGGATAGAAGTTTCGCTGACGATAAAGCGCTGATCGGGGGTTTCGCGAAAATTAATAAGCAGAAGATCATGGTTATGGGCCACCAAAAGGGTAGGGATACCAAAGAAAATTTGAAAAGGAATTTTGGGTGCGCTCATCCGGAAGGGTATCGTAAGGCGTTGCGTTTGATGCAGATAGCAGATAAGTTCAATCTGCCTATTGTGGTTTTGGTTGATACTCCCGGCGCTTATCCAGGAATAGGCGCTGAAGAGCGCGGCCAGGCGCAGGCTATTGCGCTTAACTTGCGGGAAATGACCGTCATATCCGTTCCTATTATTACCATTGTCATAGGAGAAGGTGGTTCGGGAGGCGCATTAGGTGTCGGGGTAGCTGATAAGGTTTGTGTTTTTGAGAATGCTTATTATTCAGTTATTTCGCCTGAAGGCTGCGCTGCGATTTTATGGAAAAGCAGTTCAAAAGCTCCTGAAGCGGCGGCAGCGTTGAAATTGACCGGAGAAGACCTGCTAAAAATGGGTATTATTGATGAAGTAATTCCTGAGCCGCTGGGAGGGGCGCATCGTGACCCTCAAAAGATGGCAGCGGTTTTAAAAGAAAGAATAGAGAAAAACTTAAAGGAGCTATTGGGGTTAAAGAAGGAAGAATTGCTCAAGCTCCGGTATCAAAAGTTTCGGAATATCGGTAGTTTCGGATGATAGCGCATGAATTGATATTATTGGGTTTACTGAAAGAAAGCCCAAAACACGGATATGAGATTAAGAAAGAGATCCGTGATATTTTCGCTCAATTTGCCGGAATCGATCCGAGCTCAATTTATTATCCGTTACGCGTTTTAGAAGAAAAAGGTTTTATTGTAAAGACTACCGTTAAAACAGGCAGGCGCCCAACGCGGTATGTCTATGAACTTACTCCGAAAGGCCAAAGCCGTTTTACCGCGCTTCTTACCAAAAGTTTCCTTGATTTTAAAAGGCCGCAATTCAGTATAGATTTAAGTTTGTATTTTCTTAATTATTTAAAGCCTGGTATGGTCAAGCGCCGGTTGCAGGCTCGGATGTTTCTTTTACGTAAGCTTTCTGTCGGATTAGGGCAAAAGGTCAAATCTTTAGGAAAAAAGAAGCCGGGTTCGTTGGCCCGTATTTTAAATCATAACCGGCAGATGGTTGAAGCTGAAGGGCTGTTCTTGGAGAACCTTACAAAAACACTTTAAAAGAGGGCATGCGAAAGGGAGGTCTGATGGATCGTAAAGCTAAAATACTGGTTATTGATGATGAAGAAGATATTTGCCATTTTTCGAAGTCGATCCTGGAAAAAACGGGAAAGTTCGAAGTGTTGACTTCGATGAGCCCGTTGCAGGGAATTAATTTAGCAAAGATGCATCAGCCTGATTTGATCCTTTTGGATGTTTTCATGCCTGAAATGGATGGTTCCAAGGTTGCTGAACAGCTGTTAAAAGAAGAAGTGACCAGGAATATCCCTATTGTATTCTTGACTGCTCTGGTCAAGGAAAATGAATTAGGTTCCGGTACCGGGAAAATCGGAGGCCGTAGATTTATCCCTAAACCGGTAGCTCCTCAAGAGTTGGTAAGCCAGGTAAAATCAATCTTGAATATAAAAGACTAAACACGTTAACCCTATGGTACCGTTTTACTTGACAGGGGGTTTTTTTTGTGGTATATATATTAATATAGTTGATATTTAATGTAGTTAAATATTTACAGGGTTAAATATGACTGAAGTTTCTTTGTTGGAATTTGCCGATAAGTTAAATGCTCTTATGCCGGTCATTATGCGGGAATTCGCTAAGCGGCAGGCTAATGAATTGTATAAAGGAAAGATCACGCTGCCGCAATTTTTGATTTTGGATATTATCCATAAAGAAGGTGAATCAAAGATGACTGATCTGGCTCATCTTATGGATGTTTCTACCGCGGCAATGACCGGGATCGTTAATCGTTTAGTGAAAGGCGGCTATGTCGTGCGTAAGTATGATGCCCAGGACCGCCGTATTATAAAAGTGATCTTGAGCTCTAAAGGCAATGAATTGGTAAAGAAAACTTCAGAGCAGCGCCGGCAAATGGCCATTAAAATATTCGGCAAGATATCAGAATCTGACCGGCGGGACCATCTGCGGATACTCGGACAGATACGCGATATTCTCCTGCAGGAAAAAGAGGGTTAAAATGAAACTGCGCAGTATCATCATGATCATGGTTTTTGCTATTCTACCGCTGGGTTTTGGGTATGCAGAAGAGCTTTCTTTGACGATTGATGAAGCGCTTGCCCTTGCCCTGCGTAATAATGCGTCGGTGCTTTTAAAGCAGGAAGATGTGCAAAAAGCAAAAGCATCGATCGCCGAGGCTCGCTCCGCTCTCCTGCCGGCTTTGACGGCCAAAGCCAGCTTAAGCGATACTCGCGGCTTGTATGGGAAAGATATCAGCCAGGCATCTTCGCAGCTTTCAGTCAAGCAATACCTGTATAAAGGCGGAGCTATCAGCAATACGATAAAACAAAATGAATTCTTCTTAGCGGCTACTGAGGCCGGATTAGACGCGGCAAAGCAGGAAATAGCCTTGAATGTGAAAAAGGCGTTTTATACGCTTCTTTTCGCCGGAAAATTTGCCGCGCTCAATAAAAGTATCCTTGAGAATACCCGCGCGCATTACGCAATGGTTAAAGAGCGGTATGCTTTTGGCCAAGCTTCAGAATCGGAAGTCTTAACCATGGAGCAATCCTTACGCAGTGTCCAGGAAGCATACGATAGCTCGTTAAACGAACTGGATTCAGGCCGGGCGGTATTGAATAATGTTTTGTTTGTCCAGGACGATGTTGTGATAACCCTTAGGGGTGAGCTTGGCTGTGAACCGGAAGCCATCGCCTATGATGAAGCATTCTTAAAAGCAATGCGCATGAGGCCTGAGATAAAACAATATGAGGCGCTGGAAAAAGAATCAGAGAAAGCCATTGAGGTAGCCAAAGCCGATAGCCGTCCCAGTGTGTATGCATCCTGGGATTATTACAGCGCCACGCGTGCAACCGCCAGCGCTGCCAAGAATAATAATGACTATAACATATTAGGGGTCACGGTTTCCTGGCCGGTATTTGACGGATGGGCGGCAAAAGCAAAAGTCCAGCGGGCTTTGGTAGATTTAAAACAATCCCGGCTGAGTAAAGAAAAAGTGATCAAAGATATCCGTTTAGAAGTCAAAAATGCCTATTTGGGATTAAAAAATTCCCTTTCGTTCATGCAGCTGATGCAGTCGCAGGTCGTGGTATATCAAGATACTCTTTTAACAATTCAGGATAAGTCTAAGGCAGGAATTGCCAGTACGTTAGATTTAAATGATGCTTCTTTGGGATATCAAATATCTTTGTTTAACCAGGAACAATCAATGTATGATTATATTATTGCCAAAGCGCGGTTTGATTTGGCAGTGGGAGGTTAAGAATGCGGAATAAGAAAATAGCGGTTTATCTTTTGATGCTTATATTGCTTGGCGGATGCCAGAAAGAAGAAAAAAAAGCGGCCGTCCCTGATGTCATACCGGTGAAGACGCGGCTGCTTGCCCTGGAGAATATAGAAAAAACTATCGATTACGTAGGAAGTATCAAGGCCAGCGAGGAGGTTTTGGTTTACCCCAAGGTCAGCGGTAAGATCAGTGAACAAATTTTCCAGGTAGGCAGCAGTGTTGCCAAAGGCCAACCCATCTTTTATATAGACCGGGATGAAGTAGGCTTGAAGTTTGAGAAAGCTCCGGTGGTAAGTCCTTTGGACGGTGTAGTAGGTAAGGTTTTTATTGATATCGGGGATCATGTTTTACCGCAGAATCCCGTTGCATTGGTAGTTACTTTGGAAAAAGTGCAGGTTGTTTTGGATATCCCTGAAATATATTTGCCGAAAATATTCCTGGGGCAGGAGGCTGTAATACTCGTTGATGCCTACCCTGAGCAGAAATTCACGGGTAAAATAACCAAGATCAGCCCGATGGTAAATTTAGAGAATCGCGCAGCGCCGGTGGAGATCACCATCGAGAATCCGGGGTATTTGCTTAAATCAGGGATGTTTGTGGAGGTTTCTTTGACGCTTGAAAAACATATCGCTGTGCCGGTGATCTTGAAGGAGTCGATCATCGGGAAAGAACCGGAGGCGTATGTGTATACGGTAGAAAATAACCTGGCGCGTATGCATAAGGTTGCTTTTGGGATACGCAGGGGCTCTCTGTATGAAGTTACCAGCGGGTTAAAAGAGGGGGATATGGTTGTGATCGTGGGGCAACAGCGCCTCTATGAGGGGGCTGTGGTAAGTATCGATCAGGGAAATGGCAACGGGAAAGGAGAAATAAAATGAGATTGCCGGAATTTGGCGTAAAAAAACCCGTTACTAATCTGATGATATTTTCTTCGATCATTATCCTTGCCATGTACAGCCTTTCCCGTATCGGTATTGACAGCATGCCTAAGATCGAACCGCCGGTGATCACGGTAATTTCTGTTTATCCGGGCGCCAGCCCCGAAGACGTCGAGGCAAAAGTCTCGGAACCCTTGGAGAACCAGTTGGCTACTACTCCGGGCCTTGAGAAAATAACCTCCAAGTCTTCAGAGGGATCTTCTTTGATCACCATGAAATTCATCTGGGGGACAAACCTTGACGCTGCCACCAATGATGTGCGCGACCGCATTGAATTAGCCAAACGCTTTTTGCCCGATATCCCTGGTGAAATGGATAATCCCTTTATCTATAAATTCAATACTGCAAACATTCCCATTCTTTTTATGGGTATTACCGCTCAGCAGTCATATTCGCAATTAAATGATCTGATCGATAAAAAGGTAGGCGATGCTATCCGCCAATTACCCGGAGTAGGAACGGTTGAGCTTATCGGAGGCTTGGAGCGCCAGGTCAATGTCTTGCTGGATAAGACCCGCCTGGAAGGTTACGGGCTTTCTATTCTTGATATCCAGAATATCTTAAAACAGGAAAATATCTCCCAGCCATTAGGCAAGCTTAAAACAGGGTTAACCGATTATCTGATTCGCCTGCCGGGAGAGTTTCTTGATCCGGAGGAAATAAACACGGTTATCCTGGGTAAACACGACGGGAAAGTGGTGTATTTAAAGGATGTGGCAACGATAGAAGACGGGTTTAAAGAAGTGACGCTTAATGTCCGCATTAACAGCCGCCCCGGCTTAATGTTAATGATCCAAAAGCAGGCTGATACCAATACGGTTGAAGTCGCTGCCCGTATTAAAAAGAAGCTTAAAGAATTAGAGAAAACACTGCCTGCTGATGTTGCGATGTTTACTATTTTTGATACCTCGCAGGATATCAATGACTCGTTGGATTCTTTAAAGTCTTCAGTCTATTTGGGCATTGGTTTGGTGGTTGTGGTGGTTTGGTTTTTCCTGCGCCAGTTCCTGCCCAGCCTGATCATCGCCCTTACCATACCGTTCTCTCTTTTGATCGCCTTTATTTATCTTTTTTTAAGCGGAAAGACCATCAATACGATAAGCCTTTCTTCCCTGGCAATTGCCGCGGGGATGGTCGTCGATAACGCTATTGTTGTTGTCGATAATATATATCGCAAGTTAGACAGAGGCAATAGGCCTACAGAGGCAGCGATATTCGGCACGCAGGAAATGTTCCTGGCTGTGGCGGCTTCAACTTTAACAACGGTAGTTGTTTTCATGCCTATGCTTTTTATTCCCGGGGTCATCGGTATTATCTTCTCAGAGTTAGCGGTCATTGTTACGGTGACTCTTCTGGGCTCGCTTTTTACCGCCGTCACATTCAGCCCGATGCTTTGTTCTCAATGGATGAAAACTGTTTATCATGCCAGGAAAGATAAACGGTTTTTTGACCGCTTCTATGAATTCTCTGAGAATATGTTCCGCTCATGGGAGTCTTTTTACGCGGGCATTTTAAGTTGGTGCCTGCGCCATAAAAAGACGGTTCTTATCGGGTTTACGGCGGCTTTCTTTGCCACGATGCTCTTAGTGCCTTTTGTAGGCAATGAATTTTCTCCTGAAGAAGATACCGGGGATATTCGCCTGACCATTCATCTTCCGTTAGGGACACGCTTTGAAGAATCTAATAAAGTCGGCCAGCGGATAGAAGGGATCCTTAAAAATGATATTCCTGAAGCGCGGTTTTATTATGCCCGTACAGGAACAGTAGAAGGCAGAGGCAGGGGAATGGGACAGGTTTCCGGTACAAATATCGTTACCGCGGGGGCCAAGCTGGTCGTTAAAACAAAACGCAAGCGCTTAGTCTGGGAAATAGCGCAGGACCTGCGTAATAAGATTAAGTCGATCCCCGGTGTCCTTAAAATCGATATTCAAACCGGCAATCCCATCGGCAGAATGCTCACCGGTATGGGGGGCAAAGCAGTGCAAATTGAGATCGTCGGAAATTCGTTCTCGCAAACCGATGAGGTCGCGCAGAGAATAAAAAAGATCATGGAAAAGATCCCCGGTACGGTCGATGTATCGATCTCCCGGGAATTGCAGCTGCCTGAGTTAATGATAGAAGTTGACCGGCAGAAAGCGGCAAGCCTGGGGTTGAATATGAATATTATTTCTAATACGCTTAAGACTTGCATTGAAGGTTCGACTGCCAGTAAGTACCGGGAAAAAGGCGATACCTATGATATTTATGTGCGGCTGCAGGAATCTTCGCGCCAGAATATAGAAGATATTGAGAATTTAACTATAGTTTCTCCTGTTACTCAAAGCCAGGTGAGGCTCTCGAATATAGCGGTGATCCGTGAGGGAGTCATCCCGCGTGAAATTGAGCGTCAGAACCGTGAGCGGGTGGTCAGGGTAGAATGTAATACCTATAATCGTTCTACCGGCAAGGTCGTGGAAGACCTGATGCTTGAATTGCGAAAGATCGTCTTGCCTTCGGATATGATGATCAATGTCGGAGGAGAAGCAGAAGAGCAGAAAAAAGCCTTCCGTGACCTTACCCTGCTTTTATTATTAGGTATCGCGCTGGTGTATATGGTCATGGCAGCGCAATTCGAATCGTTGCTGGATCCGTTCATTATCATGTTTTCCATTCCGTTTACTTTTATCGGTGTTATTTTTGGTTTTATTCTTACGGGGACCACATTAAATATCGTAAGTTTCTTGGGAGCGATCATGCTTATCGGGATCGTTGTTAACAATGCGATCGTATTGATCAGTTATATTATTATTTTACGCGCGCGCGGAGAGTCGATGCATGAAGCGGTGACCAATGCCGGAAGGGACAGGTTACGGCCGGTGCTCATGACTACCATTACTACTTTGGTTGGATTATTGCCGCTTGCGATATCAAACGGCGTGGGCTCTGAAACCTGGCGCCCGCTGGGTATTACCATGTTCGGGGGGCTTACGGTTTCCACGTTGATCACGATGCTTTTTGTCCCGACGCTCTATGCGGTGTTTCATAGAAAAAGCGATAGTAAGAAGAATAATAAACATGTTTGATACCGGTAAAGCGAGGCATTTATGAAAATGGTGATGGTTGTTTATAATGAGGCTGTTGATGCTGAGGTCATGGAAGTCCTGGGGAGTTGCGCGATGAAGAATTATACCAAAGTTATGGGTGTTTTTGGTAAAGGCAGCACTTCGGGAACACATGGCGGAGATGATATTTGGCCCGGCAGGAATAATATACTTTATGTTGCCTGTGATGATAAACAGGCAAAGCAGATGGTTTCATGCGTAAAAGAATTAAGGAAAAGCCTTGGTAAAGAAGGTGTTAAGGCATTCCTCCTGCCTCTGGAAGAAATGACCTGAGAGGTCTGTTTTCTAAGCTGTCAGCATATTTTTTCAAATTTTTCATTGAATAAGGTGTTATTTCGCAGTAGAATATACCTAGATTGTTATTGAGATGGCGAATAAAACCTTAGTGGGGTAGCAATGAAAAAGCTTGTTAAAGTCCAGCAAAAAGCCAATACGCCTTTTGCTTTAAAGATCAACGATTCCATTATTAAAACTTCAGAAAATACCTCGGTACGGGAAATCGCCAAGATCTTAAAACAAAATAAAATAGGCGCGATAATCGTTGAAAGAAACGGTGATCTTGCGGGTATTATTTCAGAACGCGATGTCGTTTGGAGGGTAGTTGCCGAGGATAAGTCTTTGGATGAGACAAAAGCAAAAGATATTATGACCAGTGATGTAGTGTCTGTTGATCTGGATGATGGTATAGATAAAATCTATGAAATGATGAAAAAAGTCCCTTTCGGCATCTTCCGGTGCGTAAGGGCGATAAGGTTATCGGTATGGTCTCAAGCAGGGATCTTATGTATCTGCGTAATCTTAAAACTGCTAACACGCCATAGGAAGTTTCTTTATACTATATCAGCGTGCATCAGAAGGAGTAGTGATCATGGCTATTAAAACTATTGAAGTAATATGCAGGCCCTGCCCTAAATGCGAATTCATTGAAAAAAAAATACGGGAAGTCATAAAGTCACTGGAAATACAATATAAAACCAAGATATTCTTCGAGTTTAAACATACCGAAAACTTAAAAGCCATGCAGCGTTATAGTTTAAGCCCCGCGCAGGTCCCGGTTGTTCTTATTAATGGCAATGTCGAATTAGCCGGCAGGATTGAGGCCGCGTCAATCAAGACCAAGATGGAATCGATCCTCAGGGGGTATTAAAGCCCTTAAGGTATCTTTTTTAGTCCCGCAGTAATTCCTTTTAAGAGAGCAGATGTGCGCGTTTACACTTGACAAAAAACAATTTGATTATAAAATATGAGGAAATAATATAGTAAAATTTTACTATTACGTGGGGTTCTCAGGGGTGTTTGAACTATGGAATGGGAAGCGCAGATACAGGAAAAATTTATCAGTATTATTGTAAAATTGCCTGTTTTTCACCGGCATATCGCTGAGAGTGCGGTAAGAAAAAAAGCAGAAGAGAACGCGATCACTCGTCAATCTGCTGTGGTGCAGGAGCATGATGTGATCAGTGCTTTCTTTTCCGATGTTCCCACGCCTTTTTACAGTATGATGGTGCGGTTATTAGAGCAGGCAGGCCTTGATTATAAGAAATACGGTTTTCCGAAGACAAAATAAATAATAATAAAAGGATTTGGCATATGAAAATAGCAATTATCGGCGGCGGGGCAATTGGAGGTTTAATAGCGGGATATTTAAAATTTAAAGGTGAAATGGCCTCTTTAATTGTCCGCCCTGAACAGGCCAATGCAATACGGGATAATGGTTTAACCGTGACAGGTACGCGGGGCAATATTAAGGTCACTGTCGATGTTTTCGAGAGTTTGCAGGAAACTTTTGATTTGGTAATTTTGACGGTCAAAACACAGGATATAGTGAAGACAATTAAGCAGAACCTTAAATTTCTGAAAAACAGCACTATCCTGACTATCCAGAATGGTGTCCAGGCGGATATTCTTGTCGCCGAATTGGTGCCGCGGGAACATATTATCTCAAGTATTGTCATGTTTGGCGCGACCTACGTTGCCCCTGCCCATGTCGCGCAAAATTTTGAAGGCCCCTGGGTTATCGGCAGGCTTTCCGGTAAACAGGACCAAATACTTCAGGAAGTCTTTCATCTTTTAAAAAAAATGTTTCCTATGGTCATCGGCGAAGATGTCGTAGCAATGAAGTATCTCAAGATCTTTCTTAACGCGAATAACTGCCTGCCGGCGATATTAGGGATCAGTATTCAAGAAGCTTTTGCCGATATAGAAATAAGCCGGCTTGCAATTACCATATGGCGTGAGGGATTGGAAGTTTTTACTCAGGCAGGCATAAAGATGGCTGGTTTGCCTGATTTTCCGGTTGAACGCCTAAAAAGTTTAACTTCGATGCCGTTGGTTGAATCTTCCAGGATCATGTCTGAAATAATGATTAATTTGAGCAAGGAACCGCTCTATGGTTCCATTCTGCAGAGTATCAAGAGAAACAGGCCTACAGAAATTGATTATATTAATGGAGAATATGTGCGTGTTGCCCGTAATAAAAAGCTACAGGCTCCCCTGAATGAAAGATTGGTTGAAATGGTGCATTTGGTTGAACGTACCGGAAAATTCTTTAGTAAGCATCATTTGCTCTCTGATACAAAGAAGTACATCAAGGTCCCGTAAATTCCATGATACAATCTCCGTTCCCAAAGTTAAAATTGACTGTCCAAAATGTTTATGGTGAATGTTATCACGGGTATAAAACCGGTGATGAGCTCATTTTAGAGGATTTTACGCATCCTCCGAAACATTTTTGTCTGGGATTAGCGCACGCTCTTTTTCCGGTGATCTATGCTTTGAGTTTCGGCGCGAAGTTCCCGTTTATGGAAAATCAACGTTCGCTTTTGGTAACCTGCCCAGATGGAGGCAAGTTGGAATTCAAAGCGGAAATCCTGGATAAAGAAGGAAACGTTGAGTCGATCCCGAGAGATTTGCAGCATAAAGGGCCGAATCCGAAGAAGATGGTTATTGAAGTAGTGAAAGCTCCGGGGAAATGTACGTTCGGATATAAGGTTGGTGATACCTGGGAAACTGTTGGATTAAAATGTATCCCGGGATTTTGCGGGGCCGCGTTTCATACGGCGTTTCCGGCGCTTTTCGCGCTTAATTTCGGCGCCAAATTCTCATTTATGAAGAATCCGGATTCAATCAATACGGTTACTTGTCCTGATGGCGGTAGTATCGTTTTTGAGGTCAGAAGAGTAGAGGAAACAAAGCCGCCAGAGTGTAAATGAAAACTATGGAAAAACGACGCGTAGTTATAACGGGCATAGGTGTTATTTCACCCAACGGCATTGGCAAAGAAAATGCCTGGAAGGCATTTATCTCGGGTAAATCAGGCATTAAGAAAGTGGAAGATTTTGATGTTTCTGTTTTTAATACCAAGATCGCCGCGCAGGTCAAAGATTTTGACCCTTTCGCGCTGGGTTTAACGCACGATGAAGCAGTGCGTATGGACCGGTATGTGCAATTCGGGGTGGTCGCGGCAAATATGGCGGTTAAGGACAGTAAACTTGATTTTTCGCGGGAAGACCCTGAACGCGTCGGGGTTTGCCTGGCAAACGCTATTTGCGGCACCAAGTATATGGAAGAAGAATTCGCCCTGGTGACGGATAATGGTAAGAAACCGATTAATCCCGCTTTGGTACGGCCTGACCTTTATGACGCGGCAATGTTTAATACTCCCTCAATAGAAATATCCTCGAAATACGGCTTGCGCGGCATATGTGATACGTTGTCTACCGGCTGTACCGCAGGGACCGATTCCTTAGGGTTTGCTTTAGAGACGATACAGGACGGCCAGCACGATATTATGATCGCCGGGGCAGCGGAAGCGCCTCTGACGCCGATCACCTTTGGTGCTTTTGATGTCGTAAACGTTTTATCAACGCTCAATGATAATCCTGAAGCAGCAAGCCGCCCTTTTGATAACAAGCGTAACGGCTTTGTTTTATCAGAAGGCGCGGGTATTTTGATATTAGAGGAACTCAGGCATGCGTTAAAACGTAATGCGACGATTTATTGCGAGGTCCTGGGGTTTGGCACCAGTTGTAACGCTTTTCATATGACTGATCTCCCCGGGGATGGGACGGCAATGGCTCAGTGCATTAGATTAGCGCTTCTTGATTCGCACGTTAAACCTGAGCAGATAGATTATATTAACGCGCATGGTTCATCGACGCGCATGAATGATATATTTGAGACAAGTGCTTATAAAATGATTTTCGGCGATTATGCGTATAAATTACCTATCAGCTCTCTTAAATCGATGTTCGGCCATCCCTTGGCCGCGGCAAACGCGGTTGAACTTACCATTTGCGCGATGATCTTTCAAAACCACATCCTTCCTCCGACGATAAACCAGGAGGAAAAAGACCCGTTGTGCGATCTCGATTATATTCCCAACGTCGCGCGCCAGAAAAAAGTCAAAACCATCATTAAAACAAGCAGCGGTTTTTCAGGGATACATTCTTCTTTAGTCTTGAGGCGGCTGGAATGAAAAGAATAGCTATTACCGGATTAGGTATTGTTGCTCCTTCTGGTATCGGAAAACGGCAGTTTTGGGCAAATATTAAATCAGGCAGGCCTTTTGTCAAAGCCATTACGCGTTTCGACGCCTCTCTCTATCCGTCGCGTGTTGCCGGCCAGATCGATGATCTGGAAAAATATTCGCATGTATCTGAACGGCTTTTAAAGAAGATCGATGTCTTTTCTCATATGGCTTTGATCGCTTCAGAAATGGCTTTGCAGGATGCCGGTATTGATCTTAAAAATGAGGATCCTAACCTTGTGGGGATATTCCTGGGGAATGCTTTGGGCGGTTGGTTATACGCGGAAACGGAATTGCGTGACCTTTATATCGAAGGCCGGGAAGGAGTTTCTCCCTATATGGCTTCAGCGTGGTTTCCGGCAGCTCCTCAGGGCCAGGTGTCCATTTATTACGGGATCAAAGGCTTTAGTAAAACAGTTGTATCAGACAGAGCTAGTTCTTTGATGGCGTTAGGGTATGCGCGCACTACTTTAGCGAAGAAAAAACTTAATCTTATCTTGGCAGGAGGTATGGAGGCGCCGGTTACTCCCTATGCTTTATTATGTTGTAATACCTATGGCGCGCTTTCTACGCGTAATGATGATCCGAAAAGCGCCTACCGGCCGTTTGATAAAAAACGTTCCGGCTTTGTGATCGCAGAAGGAGCGGGTATTGTTGTTATGGAAGACTTTGACCATGCTCAAGCCCGTAATGCTGCAATCGCGGCATATATTTGCGGTTTTGGTACGACCTGTGATGGCAAGGACAGGATCCATCCGGATTCAGACGGGAAACAATTAGCCCGCGCTATTACTATAGCGCTTACTGATGCCGGGGCTTTGCCTGAAGAAATAGATTATATCAGTTTAGACGGCCTTGCGGTCGATGAGTGGGATAATACGGAAATAGCGGCAATAAAGGAAGTTTTTGGCAAGCATGCCAAGGATATTCCTTTGAGTTGCCCGAAATCGATGTTTGGGAATCTGCTGGGTGCATCGGGCGCGGTTGATCTGATCACCACGATTTTAAGTATGGAGCATGATTTAGTTCCTCCGACCATTAATTTGGATGAACCCTTTTACAGCGGATTAAATTTTGTCACGCAAAAAGCGCTCCCGCATAAGATCAAGAAAGCGTTGATCCTTTCCCGAGGGAGAGGCGGGATCAATTCGGCGTTAATAGTGGAGAAGCCGTAGGTATAATTCTAAAGGGGGTTTTATGAAGATATTATTTGTCATGCCAAAAGTAGGTGCCTGGGCTACGCACGGGACACACCGTTCGCCAAATCAATTGTATGCGCACTGGGCAGCGTATGTGCGGGAAAGAGGATATGAGGATGTCTCGGTTATCGACGGAAAAGCAGATCAGATCCCTATGGACCAGCTGGTTGAGCAGGTTAAGGTTCGCAAGCCTGATATTGTGGTGATGGGTGAACAGTTGCATGGCTACGGAGGCTATGGAGTGTTGCGTCATTTTAAAGAGGCAGCTATAGGGATTAAAAAGGCATTGCCTAAGACAAAAATAATTTTGGGCGGAATGTGGTACTCAGCCATGCCCGTGCCTACGTTAGAAGAGAATCCGGCAGTTGATTTTGTGGTCATGGGTGAAGAAGAATCCTTTGGGGATTTAATTGAGGCTATCGATAAAAAGAAAGACCTTAAAGATGTAGGCGGTGTTACTTCACGGATTGATGGCAAGATCGTGATGGGGCCGCATAAGCCGCTTTTAGAGGATCTCGATAAATTGCCTTTGCCGGCATATGATTTATTCCCGATGGATAAGTATGTGGGGCATACGTATTGGAAACCGTTTGTGGATATGGTGACTTCCCGGGGCTGTCCTTCAGCCTGCACCTTTTGTTACGAATGGGACCAGTTTGACCCGCGTTCTCCGTCTGACTTCTTGAAATGGCGCGCTAAAAGCCCTGAGCGGGTCATTGAAGAAATGGAATTGTTGCAGAATAAATACGGCGTTAAGGTAGTGGTGATTCAGGATGACAACTTCAATGTTGACCCTAAGCGTGTGGAGAAATTCTGCAATCTCAAGAAGCAGAAGAAGATCGATATCAAATGGGTTTCCCTTGGCCGGGCTATTGATTGGGTCAATTGTGAGTCGATTTTGCCGCTGATGAAGGAAACAGGCCTGTTTATGGGAGTTTTTGGTATTGAAGTAACCACGCAGTCAGAGCTTAAGAAAATCGCCAAGGGGATTACCCTCGATCAGATCAAAAAGACCATTGAGATCCTGCGCAAAAACGATATTGCCATTGTCGCGGATATCATGATGGGTTTTGATTATGATACGGAAGCCATTATAAAACAGCGCTTTGAGTTTACTGATCAGGTCGATCCGGATATCCTTTGGGTTGGTTACGTGACGCCCGCTCCGAATTCGCCTATGTGGAGGATCTCTTTAAAGAAGAACTGGGTTGACCCTAAGAAAGTTGATTTCAGCCAGTGGGACTTTTTACATCCGGTTATTCCGACGGATCATTTGACTATTGAGGATCTCGGCCGTTTGGGTTCATGGTGTATGCGGGAATTTTTCTCAAAACCCGGCCGCATCAATCGTATCATGGAGAGCAATTTTGATCCGTTGGCCAAACTCTGTTTCCAGGATGTTATGGCAGGGGTGGGGAAATGGGAGGCAGGAGCGACAAAGGGAGAAGTTCATATTTAAGTTATTGCTCTCCTACGCTCATCGATAAGTAAAATGATGGTAGAGCTTCGGAGGAGTTTCGCTGGATAAAGTTTTAAGGTGCTCAAGGGGGGACAGGTATGGATACAAAAGCTAAAATTAAAGATATTTTAGTCAAATTGTTACGCGTAAAAGTAGAAGAGCTTAAAGATAGCGTAACTTTGCAGGAAAGTATCGGGGTTGATTCTACTGAGATGGTTGAAGCAATCATTGCATTAGAGAAGGCGTTTAATACAAAAATAAGCACGAAGGAAATCTCTAAATTATCAACAATTGATGAGATTGAGCAGGTTATTCAATCGAAATTGTCAAAAGTTTAAAGCTTTTTTACGCAAAGCTAAAACTATATGCAAATAATCGACTTAAGTTTGCCAATCGATGAAAAAGCTTTTGAAGTCCACCATGTGGATATTGAACGGGTAACTCATAAGTCCGGGGTAGAAAAGTTTAACCGCGTGATCATGGGCAAGGCTTTTTTAGGTAAGGTTAAGTATTTACTGGGCCAGCGTATAGTCAGCCCGGAAGATTTGCCTGATGGAGAATTCTTGTCTTTAGAAGTGGTCCATTCGCCGGTCCATGTCGGCACACATTTAGATTATTCCTTTCACTATGGTTCACAATCAGAAGGGCGTCCTTCTAAAACAGCGGAAGAAATCCCTTTAGAATGGTGTTATTCTGATGGAGTGCGTTTGGATTTGACGCATAAAAAACCCGCAGATGTTATTACTGCCCACGATGTAGAGGCATGCCTTAATAAGATAAAATACACCCTCAAGCCTTTTGATATTGTCCTTTTTTATACGGGCGCGGATAAATTCTATGGCGGGCCGAAGTATTTCTCAGACTATCCGGGAGTAGATGTTACTGCGATTGATTACTTACTTGATAGAGGTATTAAAATCTTTGGCGTTGATACTATGGGTATTGACCGGCCGTATAAATTCATGCTTAAAGAATTCCTGCAGGATAAAAAGAAGCATCCTTTGTATCCTGCGCATTTCTACGGGCGAAAGAGAGAGTTTATTCATATAGAGCGTCTCGCTAATTTAAAAGCATTGCCTGATTTCGGCTTTAAGATCAATTGTTTTCCGATAAAGATCAAATGCACCGGCGCTGCCTGGGCGCGGGTGGTAGCGGTAAGGAGCGACAATGATTAAATCAGTGATTGGCGATTTAGATGCGATGATGGAGTTCCCCCGTGACGGGGTTTTTAGCAAGGTGCTGGTTAAGACCGATACTTCTAATTATACGCTGATGTGCCTGGCAAAGGGGAGTGATATTTCTGAGCATACTTCTACGCGTGAAGCGGCAGTTACCGTGTTAAAAGGCAAAGGCACTTTTGTTTTAAACGGTAAAAAAATTAAAATGAAGCCGGGTGTTTTTATCTTTATGCCCAAAAACGCGCCGCATTCATTAAGCGCGTCTGAAAATCTGGCGATAGTGTTGAGTTTGTTTGGAAAATAAGGAGATCATATGGGACATACGTGTAATTCAATTATTATCAATGCGCCGTACGAAAAAGTTTTTGCTATTTCAAACGATATCCCGCGCTGGACAGAGTTATTCGGCAGTGAATATCAAAAAGCTGAAGTAGTCAAGAAAGAGGGTAATAAAATTACCTTTCGCCTGACCGATGATGAAGGGAAATCCTGGCAATCCTGGAGGCTTTTATTTAAGGAAAAATGTTTTACCTATTCTGAGCGGGAAGAGCCGAAATTTCCGTTTAACTATATGAAGATTATCTGGCTTTATACTCCTCAAGAAGAAGGTATAGAATTGACCTGGATCCAGCATTTTCAGATGGATGATAAGGCGAAGTTCAATGATGAACAGGTGGAAGGGTTTATTAATAAGCATTCGAAGGAAAACCTTTTGATCTTTAAGAACGTGATAGAGCGTGAAGGTGCGCAGGGAACTTAAAGGGGGGTATATAATGTCTAAGTTAAGGGGGAAGGCTGCAATAGTGACGGGTGCCAGCCGCGGTATCGGCAAGGCTTTGGCTTCAACCTGCGCTGATTTAGGGGTTAATCTTGTCATTGCCGCTCGTAATGAAGGGCCATTAAAGGAAACTGCGGATGAAATCCGGAAGAAATACAAGGTGGAGGTTTTACCGGTTGCCTGCGATGTTACTAAGTTTGAAGATTTGGAAAACCTGGTGAATAAGGCAAAAGAGAAATTTGGCACTATCGATATCCTGATCAATAATGCCGGGGTTTCCAGCCAGTCGCCTTTCGAGAAGCAGCCATTTGACGATTTCGAGAAATTGGTGCATACTAATTATCTAGGGTATGTGCGCTTGATTCGGCTGGTAATCAATGATATGATTAAGAATAAGGCGGGAGCGATCATCAATATGGTTTCAGGGTCTACGCTCTGTGACCCGCTGCCCCGGAATTTTTTGGTGTATAGTTCGCTTAAAGTAGGGCTACGCGCTTTCTCTAAGGGATTGTTTTGGGAGATGCGCGACTATGGGATCAAAATCACCTCTATCCTGCCCGGTGTTACCGATACGGATTTAACCGGTAAGTTGACGGAAATAACCGCTGATACTTCCCGGCTTATGACGACAGAGGCGATTGAAAACGCGGTTCGGTTTGCTTTAACCGTGCCGGCGAATGTCTGTCCCTTGGAGATCGCGGTGATCAACCAGCAAACGCCGTGGACTAATCCCGTGATACCATTTAAACAGCAGCATCCGGGCAAGTAAGTTCAAACGCTTATGAGAATATCAGGTTTTACGTATAGTAAGAAAACAGGATTAACAGGAAAAAACAAGGAGGAATAATATGAAGGTCCTGATTTTGAGTTTAATGTTTGCTCTTGGTGTAACTTCATTATGTTTGGCGCAGGAGAAAGCATTATTGATCGACGATTTTGAATGTGTTATTTCAGGAGGGCTTGAAGGGACGGTTGATTTCGGCACAGGGGGTGATTCTAAATTAGAGGTTACGGCCTCAACCGATATTCAGCATGGCGGTAAGCAATCATTAAAATTGACCTACGATGCTGTCCCCGGCGGCTATATGTGGGCGGCGCGGGGCTTTGAATTGGATTCGAAAAATACCGCCTGGCTTGTGAAAACACAAGATATCGACTGGGCTAAATATAACGCGATCTCTTTTTATATGTACGGCAGCAATTCAGGCGCATATATATGTTTTGATATAAAAGATAACGGGAAAGAAATTTGGCGCACTATGGCCAGTGATGATTTTACTGGATGGAAGCAGATCGTATTGCCCTTTGCAGATTTCTACCCCAGGAAAGACTGGCAGCCTGACGCCGCAGATAAGAATGATACGTTGGATTTTCCGATAAAGAGTTACCAGTTTGAGCCGAAAGCTGAGGCAAAAGGTGTCTTGTGTATTGATGATGTTGAATTGGTCAAGAAATAAAAGCGAGGGCAAAAACCTATGGATAAGCAGGATGTGCGGAATTTGAAAAAGCGGTATTTATTGTGGTTATATAAGACGACTAAAGATGCGTTTGATACATATGAGCGCAAGTTCACCCAGCTTGAGATCGATGAATTTATTCTTGAGTCAATGGAGAATATCCTTAAAGGATCATATCTGCCCCGTGAGAAAAAGCCCCTGGAACAGTTTGTCAATGATTTCAGGGATTATATCGTGGAAAAAGAAAAGGCCACCCTTGAGCTTAAATATAAGGGAAAGAAAGTGAATCCGCAGTTCATCTTTTTGGATTTAAAATTAGAGGCAATAGAGAAGGCAATTGTAAAAGAGCTGGGGAAAGAAACGCTTAATGAGATCAAATCTCTCTATGAAGTGGAGATGATAGGGCGGATCTTAAAGAGTTCCAAACAGCCGTAAAGCTTGTATTATGTTGTGCGTAGAGCCTGGCCAATAAACGCAATATATGATAATAGACAGCCATAGCCATTGGTTACCCGCTGAAATTATTAATAACGCGCATTTCTTCTCGCAAGCCTGGGGCGATATTGAGTCACAGCTTGCGATGATGGACCGTTTAGGGATCGATAAAGCTGTTTTAAGTTATCCAACTACCGATGCGCATCTGAAATTAGGCAGTATCAGTGAGGTTACGTATGCCTTTAATAAAAATGTCGCGAAGATCCTGAAACGTTTCCCGGGTCGTTTTATCGGCGCTGCGGTTCTTCCTATCGATAATGCTTCTGATATGCTTGATCAATTCAAGCGAGCTACCGAAGAATCGGGGTTTCAAGCGCTTTCATTTGCAAGCAGCTATAACGGCAGGTATCTTGACGATAAGCTTTTTATCCCTGTTTATGAAGAATCACAAAAGAAAAATATCCCGATTTTCGTCCATTCTCAGATAGTTAATCCTATTGGTTATGAACGGGTTGGGGATCCGTTATTGACGCCGGTTATAGAATATGTTTTTGATACTACGATCTGTATCGGTAAACTTTTAATGTCAGATGTATTGCGAGATTATCCGCAGGTTAAATTTATCTTTGCTTATTTTGGCGGGGTGATCTGCCACTTGTCTCATCGTTTTGACACGACCTATCAGATGTTGCGGGGTATCAATTTTGTTAAAGACCTGCAAGCAAATCCTTCAGAGTATTTAAAGAATATTTATGTTGATACAAGCGGAGATACCACTGCCGCTAATTTCCAGGCAGCACTCGCGTTGGTAGGCTCCAGGCATATTCTTTGGGGCAGTGACTGGCCTGCTAAGAAAGATATTTCCGCGGGAATTCAGGTAGTCCAGGATTTAGCAATACCGCAGGAAGATAGAAATAATATTTTGGGCGGGAATTTAGAAAGAATACTGAGCTAGGGATAATTTTATAGGAAGGAATAAGAGTGAATTCTAACCGAGGGCTTCTAAAGAAAGTAAGTATTTTGATTTTGTTGCTTACTTTTTTAGCTTTTAGAAATATCTTTGCCCAGGAGAATATGGGGCAAATTTCTGAGAAGGGAGTAGAATATTTTGACCAAGGCAGATATTCTGAGGCTATCTCTTGCTTTACCGAGGCTGTTAATACCAACCCTCATTTTATTGGTAATTACTATAATCGCGGCCTCGCTTTTTCTAAAGAAGCTAACTATGATCTAGCCATTTCTGATTTTTCAAAATGCATTGAACTTAACCCTGATTTCGCCGATGCCTACTATAGCCGCGGGCTCGCATATAGTTACAAGGGCGGCTTAGAACAGGCTATTTCAGATTTAAGCAAAGCAATTGAAATTAATCCCAAGCATGCCAAAGCCTTTAATGAGCGAGGGTATGTTTACCGCGCTATGGGGAACCTTGAGGAAGCGATTTTAGATTATACCAAAGCTATTGAGTTTAACCCTGATTCCAGCGAGGCATATTATAACCGAGGCAATGCCTACAATTACAAAAGCAACTTAGACCAAGCCATTTTAGATTACACTAAATCCATTGAAATAAAACCTGATTTTTCCGATGTGTATTATAATCGCGCAGCCGCATTTTTCTTTAAACAAGAATATGGTAAATCATGGGAAGATGTTCATAAGGCGGAAGAATTAGGGGCTATAATTGATTCTCAATTTCTCGAGGCATTAAAGAAGGCTTTGGGAAAGTGAAGTAACGTTCTTGGTGTGAATTTGGCTAAAGAATCTAAGATGACTTTAGTTTTTTTACTCTTGCTATTTTTTTTGCCTGTTTTATGCTATTCCGGAATTTATGATACTCAATATGATTTTAGCCAAGAGCATTGGAACGCAGAGCAGAAAGAGGCCTGGGTAAATTTCTTTTGGAATGTTTTGCCGGCGCTATTATTAGTTGTTTCTTTTTTTGTAGCATTTCGCTTTGATAAGCCATGGAGTAAAGTTTTACCTATTTTGGCGCTGACGCTGTTTTTTATAATTCCGGCAATGAGATTTAATATATGGCGTTTGAGAGTCATGTCGGAAGAAAATAATACTCCTTATAGTAGCAATCCGGCTTGTATAATAAAGAAACATCCCTTGTCTGAAGGTTTTACAAAAGAAGAAGTCTTAAGGCTTTGGGGTAAGCCAAGAAAAGTATTTATTGGTTTGGTTGAAGAAACTTGGTATTACTCGCGCATTGAGCCCAAAATGGATGTCTCTACTGAATTTGGCGAATTTGAGTGGAATGAGAAATATAAGGTGGAGTTGATTTTTCATGGGGATAAGCTTATTACTATAGCCATCAGGTAACAAATCTATCCTACCTATGCGGCGGGATAGGTAAAAAGTGTGCTTCCGCAGTAAACTTTATGAATAGTAAAAAAATACTTTTAACATCGTTCTTTTTGATTTTTTGTGTATCGAGCGCCTGTTATTGCCAGGATTACTTGGCACAAGGGTTATCAGAAGATGAAAAAAGGTCAATGTATGTGGTTGCCGGAATATTTCTTTACGTATTCGTATATGTGATGAGCATTTATTTATCGCCTCATATCGAAAGGCGCTGGAAGAATACTTTCAATCTGGTTTCATTGCTTTTAATAGCTGTTATTCCGCTCACCTGCTATAGAATTGAGATGGTGAAACTAGAGTCAGAAGTGAATAATACCCGTTACAGTCAGCATCCTTTAAGGGTTGTAAGGCAATATCCATTAGCGCCTGGCATGACAAAGGCAGAGGTTGAGCAAAGATGGGGTACGCCCAGAAGTATCGGTAACTGGGGGCCGGCGGGTACCGAATTTATGACAAATACCGGTCCTGTAGAAGATCATTGGTATTATTCTCGGATGTATTCTACTTCTTCTGGTATTGGGAATTTTCTAGTATTGGAAGCAGCATATAAGGTCGAATTGGTGTTCTATGATGGGAAGTTAGGATATGCAATGCCATCAATAGAAAATATAAATCAGGGGAAACTTATCAGTAATGCAAGGCAGTAATAATGTTTGCCAAGAGGGAGAGAATAGTATGAAAATGCAGAAAGCGGTACATTTAACGGGGAAGGATTTGACGGAAATGGTGCAGTTGCGGCCTCAGGATGTAGGCAAATACGCGATCGTGCCGGGGCCTAAAGACAGGCTTGATGTGTTAATCAAGAAGATCGAGAATCCGGTGAGGAATTTCTCTTTTATGGAATATACCATGTATACCGGCATGTATCAGGGGATCAAACTTACGGCTATCAATGGCGGAAGGTTTTCGACTGATACGGCGATCACCGCTGAGGTTATGTGTAACGCAGAGATAAAGAATATTATCCGTATCGGGACCTGCGGGGCGCTGGATGAAAAGATTAAAGTCGGTGACCTGGTGGTAGTTGATACGGCCCTGCGCGGAGACGGGGTAACGCCGTATTATGTGGATAAAGATTTTAAGACGGTTGCTGATAAGAAAATTACCGATACCCTTTTTGCTGTTGCCAAAGATCTGGGGGCAACGGTGCATCGGGGGTGCGCCTGGACGACGGACGCGCTTTTACGCGAAACCCGGGAGCTGGTAGAGTTAAAACGTAAAGAAGGGGCTCTTGTGGTAGATATGGTTTCTTCAACACTGCTTACGATCGCGCAAACCTATAAAGTCAAGGCTGGTTCGATCTTAGCGGTCAGCGATAACGTTATTACCGGTGAGATGGGTTTTATGAACCCGATGTATTATATGGCAGAGTCAAAGTTGATCGAGATCGCCTTAGAAACAGTGAAACGTTTAGAGAGTAACCATTAACCGAATATATGACCTATTCTCCTTTATTCTGGCCTATTCAATTAAAAGGTAAAACGATCTCTATCCTTGATGAGACTCAATTACCGCGCAAAGAAGTGTATCTTAAGGCAAAGAATTATCAGGAATCCTGCCGCGCTATTAAAGAAATGAAAACCAGGGCTGTTGGCCAGGTTTTGCTGGTCATGTATACTTTCTTGCTTGAGATCAAGAAAAATAAGCAGAGTAAAAATCTTTTTCCTCTCTTAGGTAAAGTGGCTGCTGCTATAAACTCAAGCCGTCCGACGCTTTCTTTTAAGATCTTGACCGATATGGTGTTGGGATGGGCCCATGCTGGAAAAGATCTGGAAAAAAGTATCATAGGTTTTCTGGAAATGTTGAAAAATAAGCGTATTCAACAAGCAGAAGAGGCAAGCCTTTTGATCAATGACGGGGATGTTATCCTGACCCATTGTAATATAAGCGGCCTGATGCCGATCGTCGGTGAACGGTGTTTAAAACAGCATAAGAAAATAAAGTTTTTTACAACAGAAACTCGCCCCTATTTGCAGGGGGCCCGTTTAACTGCCTGGGAGCTGGATCGTGCTGGTTTTGACGTGACGGTTATCGCCGATAATATGGTGGCTGTGTTGATGCATGAAAATAAAGTTACGAAAGTTCTCGTAGGCGCTGATCATCTTGCCCGCAATGGCGATATCGCCAATAAGATCGGCACCTATCAAATCGCCATTTTAGCCAAGCATTTTAATATTCCTTTTTATGTGGTCTGCCCGCCTCCTTCAAAGGCAGAAAGCGGGAAAGATATCCCTATTGAAATTAGGCCTGATAAAGAATTACTGGAATATCAAGGCATACGTTTTGCCCCTTTAGGTGTGAAAGGGTATTATCCTGCTTTTGATGTGACGCCGAATGAGTTGATCACCCGGCATATTTATCTGGGAGTTTAAGAAATGGCTAATAAAGAACAAACAGTAAAAGATCAGATGATAAAAGTAGGTAAACGGATCTATTCGACCGGCCTTGCGGTGGCAAAATCAGGCAATATCAGCGCGCGGTTAGATGAGGAAACCATACTTATTACCGCAACCGGAACATTCTTGGGTGATCTCGGGAATGAAGATATAGTGCCTGTTGATATACTGTCAGGCGAAACAAAGTCAGGCAGAAAGCCGAGTTCTGAGCTGCCGTTGCACAGCCTGGTCTACAAAAACTTTTCAGCCCAAGCAGTGATCCATTGCCATGCTCCTTTGATCAACGGTTATTTTGCCGTGAATGCTTCGCTTAAAGCTTTGACGTTTGAGACTAAATTTTATCTTGGCGAAGTCCCGGTTGTCCAGCAGGATACTCCGACTGTGACAAGTCCTGAGTTGGTTATAGAGGCATTAAAAACCAATAATCTGGTGGTATTAAAGAACCATGGAGTTGTGGCTATTGCTGATACCTTTGAAGACGCCCTGGCATTGATTGAAGCTTTAGAAGAGGCGGTAAGGGTAGCTGCAGTAGCGCGGTTGTTTAAAAAAGATGCTTTGGACGATTTGGATGGAGCGCTAAAAGATTCGTTAACCAGTGAAGGATCAGCGTATGAGATGTTTTCAAAAGAGCATATTCAGGCAATCGTTGATCTGGTGAATAAAGATGAGTTTATTGCGCAAAAAGGGAAGGAACTTGATTTAACGCTGCAGTTGGCGATTAAACTCGATGCCAGCGATAAGGTATTTAAGTTTAACTTTGAAAAAGGAAAGATCACGAGGTTAGACCGTGATGCTCAGGCGCCATTCGTGATTTCCGCGCCGGCAGAAGTTTGGCAGCAGGTTTTTTTAGGGAAGCTTGATTCATTTGTGGCGGTGACGCAAGGCAAGATGAAACTTGCGGGGCAATTGGGGCAGTTGTCCCGGTGGTATGTTCCTTTTACGCGCCTCTTCGCGCTTTTTAAAGAAGTGAAGATCAAGATCTAATGAATCTATCGGTTTTTCTCGCTCTTAATTATTTTATATAAGGGAACGGGTCCTGCCTTGGACTGTTTCTCGCGGGGACGTTTGCCCCGCCCCGGCGTGGCGGGGCTGCACTCAGGTCGGCTGCGTCGCTCGTCCCGACGTATAACGTCAGGACACCGTGCCCGCTCCTTGCCTTTATGCCCCGCTCGAAATCAGTCCAAGTCACCCGTTAGCGGTAAGGGTTAAATAAATTTTTATTATGTAGATGGATAGTAAATAGTGATAAAATGAATCTGGCGGGTTTTTGAGCGAATCACGATTTTAGCCAATGGAGCTTGAGCATTGAGGGAATCCCGGTGGAGCGAAGCGACAAAACTGGGATGGCGATGCTGTTTGAGAGTTTTTTGCTAGAGCAAAAAACACGAGTTCAGCAGCCACCGAAATGCGAAAGATCATTGGCATCCGCCATGCTTTGTGGCGGAAAATCGTGTTGAGCGAAAAAAGCCGACAGATTCATTAGGATTGATATCGATTGGTTTTAAAGGATAAGATGCCCGCTTTCGCGGGCATGACAATTGGGATTATGTAATCTTATAATACTATGGATACTCAATTACTCATTGACGGTGAATTAAGAGATACAAAAGAGAAGCATAAAATAATCAATCCTTCTAACGGTAATATTATTGCTGAAGTTTCGATTGCCTCTCACACGGATGCCGAAACAACCTTAGCGGTTGCGCGGTCCGCTTTTGACCAGGGGCCCTGGCCAAGGCTTTCTTTACCTGAGCGCAAAGCTTTTCTTTTGAAGATCTCTCAAGGAATATTGGATCGAGCCGCGGAATTAGCGCAGCTTGAGTCGGCTAATACCGGCAAGCCTATTAAAGAATCAACTTTGATGGATATCCCCAGCGCCGCTAAAACGTTTGAGTATTTCGCGAATCACCTGGAAGATTATCTGCTGCCTGAAACAATAAAGATATCCGCTCAAACCGGCGATGCCGAAAGCCTGCTTATACGCGAGCCGCACGGAGTGGTTGTTTTAATTGTGCCGTGGAATTATCCCTTGTTGATCGCCAGCTGGAAAATGGCGCAAGCGCTGGCAGCAGGTAATACGGTGATCCTGAAGCCCTCGAGTTTAACTCCTTTAACCGCTTTAGCCTTAGGCAGGATCATTTATGATGCCGGGTTGCCGCAAGGGGCCGTAAATATTCTTAACGGGCCGGGAGCTACCCTGGGAGACGTGTTGTGTAAAGATAAACGTGTGGATATGGTCTCTTTTACCGGCAGTAATGAAGTGGGTAAACGTATTATCAATGATTCTTCTGAGCATGTTAAGAAATTGGTCATGGAGTTGGGTGGCAAGTCTGCAGCAATTGTTTTCCAGGACGCGGACCTGGAATTAGCAGTCAACGGGTTATTGTGTTCAATATTCCTGAATCAGGGGCAGATGTGCACGGCGATGTCGCGCATTTTTGTGGCAGAAGAGATCTATGACGCATTCATTTCTGCATTCTGCGCGAAAACTAAAAGGATCAACTTAGGCAACGCGGAAGATTTCCAGACTCAAATGGGGCCGCTGGTTTCAGAATTACAGCGCAAGAAAGTCCTTATGTATATTGAGAAAGCAAAAAAAGAGGGAGCGCGCCTTCTCTGCGGAGGTACTATTCCCTCCGGAGAGGCGTTTCATAAAGGATTTTTCTTAGAGCCTGCTGTTTTGAGCGAAGTCTCTTCAGCAATGACGATATTTAAAGAGGAAGTTTTTGGCCCCGTAGCTTGTATTGATAAATTCTCCAGCCTTAATGGGGCAATTGTATTGGCTAATGAAAGTGAATTCGGCCTGGCATGTTCTTTATGGACTCAGGATATCCCTTTGGCAAAAGAGACGGCTGGAAAAATAAATGCCGGGACTATCTGGATCAATACCTATGGTATGTTTTATAATGAAGTTCCTTATGGAGGCTTTAAACAAAGCGGTTTTGGCAAAGAGTTAGGTAAAGACGGATTTTTAGAATATAGCCGCCTTAAAAATGTTATTATTGATTCTACGCAAGGTTCAAAACCGCTGGTAAATTATTGGTATGGGTTTTAGTTGATGAGTGTTATTTGCAGATTTCAAGCGATTCAACAGAAAACTTCTCTCTCTTCTTGGAAAAGGCCAGGCGGAATTTAATATTCTCGATGTTCGTATAGAAAATGATTACTTTAAAGGCCGGGTTGATCAGATGCGGGATGAGCATTTCGGTCACCTCAGGAAGCGGCGTTAGTTTCTTGTCAAATGTCTTAAAATCAAGTTTGATACGTTCCTGCGGTTTGAGGCTGTCGATCATTTCAAATTTAAGGATATAGTTGAGTTTAAAACCGTAATCATCCAGGATCAAATCTAAATCTTCAATTTTAATCTCCCGAGCCAGGAAAAACCCGTCGTTTTTAAGGTAAAAGCCTGATTTTTTAGGATTAGCGTCTAAAATTAATTCCAGTGCCAGTTGCGGGATCAGCCTTTTCTGCGCTTCCTGGGAAATGATCTTCTTGAGCTTGCGGATTTCCAGCAATGAGAACATGAGTATTGAAAGCGTCAGGAGAATAAACCAGTCTTTTAAGGGGATATGCAGCAGTAATGATATAAGTTTTGCGTCCATAAAAATAGTATAGCATAGCCAGGCATTTTGTAAATACCCTTGTGCCTGTTCATCACCTTTGCGTTGCTTGATATTTATATTTGAATACCCTGCCATTTAATGTTACAATAACCAAAAAATAATCCCGACACCTTCTTTTTGCTCATAAGGAAAAGGTATCTCTTATGGAGAATAGTTTGATCGCTGCCTATATTGCTGAGGATTTGTTGATCGCATTGCCTGCGGTAAAGAGCACGATAGAGCTTTTTTCGTCAGGGGCGACCGTGCCTTTTATCTCACGGTATCGAAAAGAAAAAACAGGCGGTTTAGATGAGACTCAGGTGCGCGCGATACAGGTGAAGCTGAGTTATTATACTGAGCTTGAAAAGAGAAAAGAGACGATCCTGAAGACTATCAGCGACCAGGCTAAGCTGACCCCTGAATTGGAAAAAGAAATTACAGCCTGCCGCCACATGCAGAAGCTCGAAGACCTCTATCTGCCGTTTAAACCTAAGAGAAGGACCCGTGCGACTATCGCCAAAGATAAAGGGCTCCAGCCATTGGCAGATATCATGATGGAGCAGCTTTGCCTCGGCAATAAACAAGAGATCGTGTCAGAATTCTTGAACCCTGAAAAAGGAGTCAATACCTGTGAAGATGCTTTGGCAGGAGCCTGCGACATCGTTGCTGAAATGATCGCTGATAACGCGCAAGTTCGCAGCCTGCTTCGGGAATATACCTGGAACCAGGGGATCCTCATCGCGCGGCCGCATAAAGATTGGGCGGATAAAAAATCAAAGTTTGAAACCTATTATAATTTCTCGGAACCGCTTAAGAAATCGCCATCGCATCGGATCCTGGCGATCAGGCGGGGGGCGGCAGAAAATGTTTTGATCTGGAAGATTGAGGTTGAGCAAGATCACGCGCGGGGTTTAATCGAAGAGACTGTCATTATAAATAAGGAAGCTTTGTTTTGTTTTGAATTGCGCAAGGCGATAACGGATAGTTACAAGCGGTTGTTGAGCCTTTCCATAGAAACCGAAGTGTTCTTGATGAAACTCGCAGAGGCTGAGAAAGAAGCTGTCAGTGTATTCGCCAAGAATCTTGAGAATCTGCTTTTATCTTCGCCTGCCGGCCATAAGGTAATTATGGGGGTTGATCCGGGGTTTCGGACTGGCTGCAAGGTGGTGGTGATAGACCGCAACTCAAATTTTAAAGAATACGCGCAGATATTTCCCCATGCTTCTGAGGCGCAGGTAACGCAAGCAAAGAAGGTTATCGGTGACTTGATCAAAAAACATGGCGTGGAGATCATTGCGATAGGAAACGGCACTGCTTCAAAAGAAACCAACGCGTTTATTAATGAGGTGATCAAAGAGGGGAACGCGGCGGTTTTGTGTATTGTTGTCAATGAAGCAGGAGCATCAGTTTATTCGGCTTCAGAAGCGGCTGTTAAGGAATTCCCTCATCTTGACGTGACCGTCAGGGGGGCGATAAGTATTGCCCGCAGGCTGCAGGACCCGTTGGCAGAATTGGTAAAAATTGAACCTAAGGCGATAGGGGTAGGTCAGTATCAACATGACGTCAACCAGGCGGAATTAAAAGATTCGTTAGATTATGTGGTTGAGTCTTGTGTAAATTTTGTCGGGGTGGATTTAAATACTGCATCAGAAGCGCTTTTGTCTTATGCTTCCGGTATTGGGAAAGTTATTGCGCAGAATATTGTCGCCTACCGGGAGGAGCATGGTTCGTTTAACGATAAAAATGATCTATTGAAAGTCGCGCGCCTGGGAAACAAGGTTTTTGAGCAGTGCGCCGGTTTTTTGAGGATACCCAATGGGAGTAACCCGCTGGATAATTCAGCGATCCATCCTGAACGCTATCCTATCGTTGAACAAATGGCGCGCGATCGAAGGATCGATATCCGGGAATTGATCGGTAATGAAGAAGAGGCCGCAAAGATCGATTGCCGGGCTTATATCCGTGATGACCTGGGGCTTTTGACGCTCAATGATATTGTCAAGGAGCTTCGTAAGCCCGGGCTTGACCCGCGAAAAGAATTCACCTATTGTTGTTTCAGCGCGCAGATAAACCAGATCGATGACTTAAGCATTGATATGGTGCTTGAGGGGGTTGTTACTAACGTAACTAATTTTGGCGCATTTGTGGATATCGGGGTGCATCAAGATGGCCTGATCCATATTTCAAGGTTAAGTGATACCTATGTGAAAAGTCCTTATGATGTTGTATCGGTCGGGGATACGGTTAAGGTTAAGGTCATATCCATAGATAAGGAATTAAAACGTATCGGCCTTGAACGGATAGTAAAAGCTTAGCTTATATCACGCCCTATAATTTTATTACTGGTAAAAGAGTTTTAGGTTTATAATAGAAAATACCCGGCCTTATAGGAAAGGCCGGTATGCCACTTTCTGTGGTAAAAGGGGGGGTGTATGAAGACAATACGTGTTTTTATCCTGTTGCTGTTTGCTTTTGCGGCTTGTAGGGGTGTTTCTCTGGGCAAGAATTATGATGCGGTTATTCAGGATGGGAAGAAAGTTACGCTTGAATATACGGTGACGGTAGAAGGCAAGGTCGTTGATAGTTCAAAGAAACACGGCCCGTTGCGGTATACTCATGGTAAAGCCTCTGAGATCATTCCCGGCCTGGCCCGTCAGCTCAAAGGTTTGCGCGCCGGTGATTCTAAAACCATTATCGTTACGCCTCAGGAAGGTTATGGTGAAATAAATCCGAAAGCATTTAAGCAGATCGATCGTAAGAATTTACCGAAGGCGTTAGAAGTAAAGCTTGATAAATATATCCAGATTAAAAGATCTGACGGGAAGATCATTTCTGCCCGGATCGCGGATATAAAAGATACGTTCGTGGTTTTAGATTATAATCATCCGTTTGCCAGTAAAACCTTATATTTTAAGGTTAAAGTAGTGTCCGTTAAGTGAGGATAGTTGGCAAAGTAGTGTTTATTATTTTTATGGTTCTTTCCTTGTTGGTGGCGGCTTCTGCTGAAGAGCAGCCATCGCCAAGCCCTGCGTTGTATCAGAAAGGCATTACTTTTGCAGCTGAGGGTAAATTTAGAGAAGCGCAGGAAGAATTTAAGAAAGCCTTGGAAGTCAAAAAAAACGATTCAACGTCTTTGAGTTCATTAAAAGTCCTGCGTGACTTTGAGGAAGGAACGATAAATAAAGACTTTACGCTTTTATTCTTTAAAGGGATCGATTTGTTAGTGCAAAACCAGCCTCAGCAAGCCATCACGGAATTGCAGAAAGCGCTTTTGATCAAACAGGATTATGTCAGGATCTACAATATCCTGGGCATGGCATATGCTTCCAGCGGTAATTCAGAGCAGGCACTCACTCATTTTAAAAAAGCGTTACAAATAAATCCATCCTATACCGACGCGATCTATAACCTGGCTTCTTACTATGCGTCCCTGGAAAACTACCAGCAGGCACTCGAATGTTATCAGATAATCATCGCTCTTGATCCTGATTCCGCTGATGCTTATGCTAATATTGCCGCGGCATACGCTGCACTTGATCAATACCCCCAGGGTATCGCGTATTACCAGAAATTAATCGCCCTTAATCCTCAAAACGGCCACGCGTATTATAATTTAGGCTTGGCTTATTTTATGACTGATGATTTCTTCCGGGCGCGGGAAAGCCTGGTGTCTGCTCAAAAAATATTTCAACAAAAGAATGATCAAGAGAATGTAGCGGTTGCAGAGGCGTATCTTGAGAAATTGAAGCAGTTTGAAAATAAATGGGGTTCTCCCGGAGGCAGTTGATATGGATACACAGGAACGGTTGAAATTAAAGAAGCGCTATGAAGTGCTTCCTGATGAAGCATTGTTGGAGATGATCGCGGAAGGCAAGGACGCGTATTCACCCGGAGCATTTGAGCTGCTTGTGGAAGAAAAGGAAAAACGGGGGATCGCGGAAAGCCATCTTGTACAGCCATCAGTTACCTGCGAGTCAGGAGAAGATGAAGTTCAATCAGAAGAGTTGCCCTCTGAGCAGTATATTGCTTTGGCGATCATTGTAGAGTATAAAGATTACGAATATGCCGTTTCATTGCTTAAGAATTCAGATGTTCTTTATTCTTTTGAGAAATTAAGCCTTAAGGGGGCACAGTTCCCTGTTTCATTGATTGTCCAGGAGAAAGCGGTAAAGAAAGCAATTGCGCTGCTTCAAGGGTTTAAACCTGCCGGCGGCATGGTTTTCTGGTAAACGGATAAAAATAAGCTATGAAAAAAGAAGAAATAGTCTCATGCCTTTTTGAGAAGAACGGCTTGAGGATCGAACGTATCATCTCAGAAGGGCAGTTGACACCTGCGGGTGAGTGGCTTGTACAGAAAAGCCTGGAATGGGTTATGGTATTGTCAGGATCTGCTCGATTGCTTTTAGCAGGAGAGAAAAGGGCACGCCTCTTGCGTCCGGGAGATCATGTGCTTATTCCTGCGGGGAAGCGTCATCGGGTCACCTGGACAGATACAAAGGGAAAAACTGTCTGGCTGGCAGTGCATTATCGCCCTATTAAGAAATAGTTTTTTTCTTAAAGCAGGCTGTCCGCACTTTTTCTGTAAAATCTTCTTGAGCAAACGTAGCGTATGCTAATGATGTCAGGTCAAGTTCGAGTATGCGCGTTGAAGCGTTGCGTATCAGTGCCGATAATCGTTGGTCGAGGTTGTTAAGATAGCTTGTGTCGATGATGATGATATCGGGTGATGTTGTTTTTGTCCTTTGGAAGAATTCCCTGGAGTCCCGCGCGTTTTCAAGTTCATATAAGTGCCCATCGAGTGTTAAGGGGCTTACGTGAACTTTGAGAGCTTCGAATGTTTCTGTCGAGATCCCCACAAAAAGAAGTTTGGAGTTGTTTAACTTGAACGGCTCGCGCGGTGCCGCAACTCCTGTGGCGCGATCACCTTTGTCATTGAGAATTTTTATTAATGAAGTATGGACTTCATCCGGTTTTAGCGGTTTTACAAATAAGGCATCAACCTCTAATGCGTCCTCGAGGGTTTCTCCTTCGTAGGGGTAAGCGGTGATAATCATAATTTTAGTTTTTGGATACCGGTTTCTTATCATCGCGGCGAGCTCTGAACCTTTCATCTGCGGCATAACAATATCCAAAAGCACTGCCTCAACGCTTTTATGTGAGAGGAAAGTTAATGCGTCCTTGCCGTTTGCAGCGCAGTTTACCTCATAGCCTTTTTTCCCCAGATAGCCGGTGAGCGTTTCCCTGATATCGATCTCATCGTCGACAATAAGAATTTTAGGTTTTAATCCCAGCATCACAAACTCCTTGTTTTGCATAATGCTATACACTATAAGTATGCCATTTTTCCCCTCAAGTAGCCACACTTCTGTGGATCAAGACCGGGTCTTAGAAAGAGATATGATACACCCGGGCATATCGGAATGCCCGGTGTGCCGCTTTCTGCGGCAGACCCGGTCTTGGCTGGTATTAAAAACTGCTTGTTAAGACCGGGTCTTATTGCTTAGGAAATCATGCTTAAATAATGCTTTTATCTTAGAGATAATTAAGGTATAATTCTTACCATCAAAAAGGAGAGTTTCTGTGGGCGTATTCGATAAGGTGCGGTTTAAGAAGTTGCGTTTGTGGATCCTTTGGCCGTATTGTATTGTTTTTTTATTTTTCGCTGCGACAAGAGGCCTCTATTTACAGTATGGGATCCCGGTTATTATCCTGGGGATAGTTATCAGGTTATGGGCTTCAGGGTACATCGAGAAATCGCGCAAACTGGCTATTTGCGGCCCGTATGCTTTTGTGAGGAATCCGCTCTATGTCGGCAATTTCCTTTTGGGAGCAGGGTTTTCCTTGTTTGCGTATAACCCTTTCCTGTTAAGTTATTATATCGGCGCGTTTTTGTTCATGTATTATTTTACGATCAAGAAAGAAGAAGAGGTGCTTTTAGAGAAGTTCGGGAAAGATTTTCAGCAGTATAAAAAAGAAGTCCCTGCATTTTTGCCTCGTTTAACGCCGTACCGTTTCGCTGAAAAAAGAAAATTTAACTTCAGCCTCTCGGTGAAAAACGGCGAATGGATACGGGTTTACGGCGTGCTGATATTGCTTGCGGTGATTTATTTTAGAGATGAATTCTTTCTGGAAAAGCGCGCACTTCAGGCGCATCATGTGGTTTTGATGGTAATAACCCTGGTTTTAATGGTGGGGGTGTTTTGGAACATTAAGATCAGGCGTGCCATTGACCGGAAAGAATCTCAGGCGAACCACCGGTAAACCTTCCCTTTGGTATTCAAACTGCTTATAAAATCCTTGAAAAGCTGCCTTTCCTTTGTTACAATGATTCCCATGAGTAATCCCTGTTTTTTTAATCCATCCATGCTTAAATCCGGTATATAAAGAACATGAATGTTATTAAGATCTTAGAGGCTAAAGCAAAAACGTATCCTGATAAGCCCGCGTTTATATTCAGGGATAAAGCTGTTACGTTCCTGCAATTGCGCGATTTTGTGTTCAGGATCGCCCAAAGCTTGTATGGGATGGAGCAGTTTGAGATCAAAAGAGGCGACAAGGTAGCGATTTATCTGCCTAATATGCCGGAATATGTGTATAGTTATCTGGCAATTTGGTGTTGCGGCGCCACCGCCGTACCTTTGGATTTTATGTTGACGCAAGAAGAGGTCATTTCGTGTGTTTCTCATTCCGAAGCAAAGTTTTTGATCGCAAAAACCAAAGATAATATTTCTTTTTCCGCGATTAAAGATAAGTGCCCTCGTTTGAAGGAAATTGTGGTTTGCCATGAGAAGATACGGGGATGTTTATCGTTAGAGGAATTGATCCATCGGGGTTCTAAAGAGACGCCGCAAACCAATAACCATGAGAATGATTATGCCATAATCTTTTATACATCAGGCACAACCGGTAAACCAAAAGGGGTTTTGGTCAATTACCTGCAGTTGGGGATCCCGCCGGAATCGATGGAGCATTTTGTTGATTTAAACCACGATGATGTTACGCTCTGCTCCTTGCCGTTTTCTCATTTAGGAGGTTTAATATATATTCAAAACTGTATTTTCTTTGCTATTTCGGTAGTTTTAATGGAACGGTTTACCCCCCTTGAGTTTTTAAAGAATATTGAGCAGTATAAGGTGAGCTGTTTTTGGATCGTTCCTTCAATGTATTACGCGATCCTGCAGGTAAAAGAATTTGAGAAATTTAACCTTTCCAGTTTACGCTGGATCGTTACGTTTGGGGCTTCCAGTTCCCCGGAAGCCTTGAGGAAATTTCATGCCCATTGCCCGCAGGCCGAACTGTTGAATGGCTGGGGCATGACGGAAACCAATGCCCCGACTACGGTTTTGCCCCGCGGTTCCCATAAGATAGAAAGTGTGGGAAGGTCGGCGCCGTGGGCGGAGATCAAAATATTTGATACTGATGACCGTTCGCTTCCCCGCGGGGAAGTAGGAGAGATCGTTGTGCGCGGGTGGATGGTGACTGACGGTTATTATAAGGATGAGGAGGCGACGCGGGAAGCGTTTCGCTACGGCTGGTTTCATACGGGCGACTTGGGGAAGTTTGATGCTGATGGAGACTTGTATATCGTCGGCCGTAAGAAAGAAATGATCAAAGTCGCCGGTGAAATTGTTTTTGAGCCGGAGGTGGAAGCGGCTATTTTGAAGCATCCTGATGTTGCCGAGGCTGCGGTTGTGGGGGTCCCCGATAGATTGCGCGGTGAAGTCCCAAAGGCTTTTGTTGTGGTCAAAGAAGGCAAATCAATTTCTGAAGAAGATCTCCGTTATTTTCTACGCGAATACCTGGCGCATTATAAAATCCCTCATGAGTGTGAATTTAGGGCGTCTCTCCCGAAAAACAGTGCCGGTAAGATAGATAAAGTATCACTCCGTTTATAACCCTGTTTGAAATAATCATTTGTATTAAAAGGGATCATGATAAAAAAGCCTTTAAAGAGCGGCGGCAAGGTTCATAGGAGCCTGAAAGTTTCTTTATTCGACGGTATTTTCGCATCTTGCATGACGGGATTGACCGCGGATTATATTACTCCGTATGCCCTGGCGCTCAAAGCTCAGGTGTTTCAGATCGGTATGTTAACCGCTCTGCCTAATCTTATTTCTTCCCTCGTGCAGTTAAAATCAGCAGACCTCGCGGAGAAGGCCGGCAGCAGGAAAAAGGTGATCGTGGGGTTTGTTTTTCTGCATGTGCTTATGGGCATTCCGATCATTCTTGTCCCGTATATTTTTAAAGGCTATGAAGTCGCAGCGTTAATAGTCTGTATAACTTTGTTTGCCAGCTTTAACGCGATTGCCGCGCCTGTCTGGCAGGGCCTTATGTCGGATTACCTGCCGTATCGCAAACGGGGGAGATATTTTGGCTGGCGCAATAAGATCACGGGCGTTATTACGATCTGTTGTGTTTTTATCGCCGGTTTTATCCTTCAAATATTCCGCGCGGATGTTTTACGGGGATTTTTGATCATTTTAAGCCTTGCGTTCATTTGCCGGTTCATATCCTGGTGTTTCCTGATCCGGATGTATGAACCAAAGATGCGGCACAGCCCTGAGGCGTATTTCAGTTTTTTTGATTTTGTTAAACGGGCGAAACAATCGAATTTCGTAAAATTTGTTTTTTTAGTGGCATGCATGAATTTTACGGTAAGCCTTGCGTCTCCTTTTTTTTCCGTCTTTATGCTCAGGGACCTGAAATTGAGCTATTTGACGTATACGATATTAGTCGGTATGGTTTCCATCGCGTCCATTTTGACCATTGGCCGCTGGGGTAAAAGCGCGGACAGGTTTGGTAATTTGAAGATCATTCGTTTAACTGCTTTATTGATCGCTCTTGTTCCATTTCTTTGGATTTTGAACCACCACGCTGTTTATATTGGGTTAGTGCAGGCATTCGCGGGTTTTGCCTGGGCGGGGTTTAACTTGTGCGCGATTAATTTTATTTATGATGCCGCTACCCCGGAAAAACGTACCCGGTGTATTTCATATTTTAATGTTTTTAACGGTATTGCCTTATGCCTTGGGCCGCTTATGGGAAGTTATCTGGCGCGCCATCTGCCGAATATATTCGGGTTTCGGTTGTTAAGTTTATTTTTCTTATCAGGAGTGTTGCGGTTGGTTGCGGTACTCTTTATTTCGCGCACCATTAAGGAAGTTAGAGGGACAGAACATATCGCTTCCCGCGATTTGCTGTATAATGTTATCGGTATTAAACCTGTTTTGGACTGAGCCAAGACCGTGAAGCTGTTGGAACGGGTTCTGAAGTAGCGGGGTAGGTGGGCTATATGCTTAAGAATATTAAAGAATTAAGTTTGCAGGAGCTCCAGCAGGTTTTAAAAAGCTGGGGGCTGCCTGGTTTTCACGCGCGACAGGTATTTTCCTGGATTTATCAGAAGGGCGCAGGTGATTTTGATGCCATGAGCAACCTGCCGCTTGAGCTGCGTAAATTATTAAAAGAAAATTTCTCGCTTTTTGAGTTTGAGGTAAAAGAGGTGCGTACTTCCCGGGATGGGACTAAAAAGTACCTTTTTTTATTGCCTGATAAAAACGGTATTGAGGCGGTCAGTATCCCCGCGGAAGAACGCTTGACCGGCTGTGTCTCCAGCCAGGTGGGCTGTAGGTATTCCTGTAAGTTCTGCGCCAGCGGTTTAGCAGGTTTTAAGAAAAACCTCACCTGCGGCGAGATCATTGAAGAAGTGGCGCTTCTTAAGAATGATTGCGCGCCGGGAAAACTGACCCATCTGGTTTTCATGGGGATCGGAGAGCCGTTGGATAATTATGATAATGTTTTAAAAGCGATCAGGCTTATTAATTCTCCCGAAGCCTTTAATATCGGGGCGCGCCGGATTACGATTTCTACCTGCGGGATCATCCCGGGTATAAAACGGCTGGAAAAAGAGGGGCTGCAAATAGAGCTTTCCATTTCTTTGCACGCTGCTGATGATAAGACGCGGTCAACGCTCATGCCGGTAAACAAGATCTATCCGCTCGCTGATTTGATGGTTGCCGCCAGTGAGTATACCCAGAAGACGAACCGTCAGATCACCTTTGAATACGTTTTGATCAAAAACTTGAATTCTGATTTGCAAAGTGCCATAAAACTAAGTAAAATGATACGGGGGTTAAAGAGCAAAGTGAATTTGATCCCCTGTAATTATATCCCTGAGCTGGGGTTGGAACCTCCGGGGAAAATGTCAATTTTATTCTTCAGGGACCGCCTTATCAAAGCGGGTATTCATGTGACCCTGCGGGCCCCGCGTGGTGATGATATTGATTCTGCCTGCGGGCAACTGAGGTTACAACATGAAAAGAAATAGAGCGTTTTTGCCAGTATTGGTTTTTACTTTTGCAATGGTGTTCTTCTGCGGTTGCGTAGACATCCAGGTTACTAATGTCGATTCAGGGGGAACTAACATTATTTGTTTTGGAGACAGCCTGACGATCGGCTATGGGGTGGAGGTGAAATATAGTTATCCGTCGGTGATGGGTAAGCTGGTTCCTCCGGGGGTCCCGGTTATTAACGCCGGTATTGAAGGCGACAGGACACAAGAAGCTTTAAAACGTTTTAAAACTGATGTTTTGGAAAAGGAGCCGTTTTTAGTGATCATAGAATTCGGCGCGAACGATTTTTTCACCAGGGTCCCTTTAACTGATACGCTTAAGAACCTGGAAGAAATGATAAAGACGTTACAGGCAAGGAGAGTTATTGTAGCGTTGGTTGATATGGGAACTCCTTTTGTTATGGAAGAATACTCGAAACCTTATCGAGCGCTTGCGAAACAATACGGCGCCATTTTTATTCCGCAGGTGTTAGAAGGTATTATTACTGAACCGTCTCTGAAAAGCGATTTTATGCATCCAAATAGCGCTGGCTATAAAATAATCGGCCACCGTATCTATCGGGCGATCTTGCCGTATCTCAGCCGGAACTTGATCTTGAAACGCTTTAAAGCATCTCTCCTTAAAAAATAGCACGATATTTTAAGACCCGGTCTTGACTTGTGGTTTTTAATTATTGATAAGACCGGGTCTTAAAGTGGAACTAACTAAAAAGACCGGGTCTTGGATTTGAATCTTAGGTTATAGAAAAGACCCGGTCTTAAGGTGTTGTTGCTTATATTTTAGATAGAGGAAGTAATCGGTACAAGACTGGATTGGCAGACGGTGCTAATAAATAAAACTGGTGCCGGGAGAGGGAGTTGAACCCACACGAGGTTGCCCTCAACAGCTTTTGAGGCTGCCGCGTCTGCCATTTCGCCATCCCGGCGCAACCAAAAACAAAATTTTTTTAAGTTGACGCCATCTATTTTATATTCTAAAATAGGAAAGGTCAACTAATATAATATCTCATCATAATTTCTTTCCAATTCTCTGCGGTATATATAAGTATCCCTGGCGGGAAGTGACGGCGGGGTGCTTCGATAGTATTTTAAAGTTCAAATGGGGCTGTAGCTCAGCTGGGAGAGCACTTGCATGGCATGCGACGAGATAAGACGAAGAAATACGCTTAGCTCATCGCTGATTTATTTCTAAGGCTCTACAAGGTTTTACAGATTTTATAGAGGCTTTAGTTAAAAATTGATAAATATATTAAGATAGTCAATGGATAAGAATCCTTTTAGTACTATTCTTGGAGCTTCTGTTAATGTTTATAAGGAAGAGTTTGGGGAAGAAGCTTACCTGGAAGGGCTTGCCAATAAATTTGTGCAAAAAGATCCCAAGAACTTTTCTTCAGTCCGCAGTATAGTTTTAGATGTTCACTTTCGGTTAGAAACCATTCTAAATATTATCCTAAAATGGTATCTCTGTTTTTATAATAAAAAAAAGATATTTTTTTCAAAGGAAGACTACTATAAACTTGGTGATGTTGTTAGTAATATTGATTACGCTAAAAAATT
Source organism: Candidatus Omnitrophota bacterium (assembly GCA_041662125.1). Classification (GTDB taxonomy): domain Bacteria; phylum Omnitrophota; class Gorgyraeia; order Gygaellales; family Profunditerraquicolaceae; genus JBAZTA01. The sequence continues at coordinate 223,636 of JBAZTA010000002.1, forward strand.
AGCGATTGTTGAGCTGTTAAAAATTTTTAATAAGCAAACAGTTAAAATATTCTGGAAAACTAATGACTTGCGCGTCGCCTTTTCCCATAATTATAAAAAAGATAGCCCTAAGTATCTATTCTATGGAGAATCTATTTTTAAACGTAAATCGGTTGACAAGTTAATAGACGGCTTAGAATTAGTGAGAGAGGAATTTCTTAGTTTTATTGTAAGTGAAGATGATGCTTCTCCAGAAGTGAATCCCGAATTCCCGGTCTAAAATCATTCCTCTGGACAGCAAGATCTTTAGGGTGGAATATAATTCAAGGAGTGATACTTATGGATACTAAATGGATAATAGGATTAGTAGTGGTGGTAATTTGTGCTTTTATACCTGTAATATTCAAGAAGAAATCTAAGCAAAGCCAGTCCCAAGAGCAAAAAGTTAAGGGCGAAGGTTATCAGAAGCAATCTCAAAAGCAGGGAGAGTGATATGTTAAATGATAAGCAGGGACAGAATCAGCAGCAAAATGTAGCTATTGGTTTTGAAAAGCATGGAGTAGTGACTGAAGTCCATTGCCCGTTTTATACCGATGAACGCACAACGTATTTAAAAGATCGCCGAGATTATGGCAGTGGGCAAGAAGGGCTTCTGAATAAAAAATTATATTTCGATTCTCAATTAGTTAGAGTTATTGTTTATGAAGGGAAAGCAAGACCTATTTGCCATCTCTTTGATAGTGCTTCGAGAAAGTGTCTGAAGAAAAAAGAAGAAAATACGCAGTGCCACATAGTAATGTAGCCAAAAGCGTTTATCACTATGGAATTACTTAACCCAAAAAAATCCCCTGAACAAAATTTATCTGATTACATCAAATTCTTCAAAAAACACCCTGCCATTTCTATAGTTGTTATCGTAGTAATATTGGCTTTGTCGGGATGGAATATTTATTTGCAATATACTGGTAAGAGAATTAATGAATGTGAACAGACAATCAGCGCATTAAACAGAGAACTTGAAGCTAAGAGGGCAGAAATTCAGCGGCTCGAAACTCAATTGGTGCCGTTTAGAACTTTTGCATTGGAACATTATCCAGGGTCAGAAGCTGAGGCTTTGGCTAAGCTTGCTCAAAAAATCACAGATATGGAGTTAACAATTGTCGCGTTGCGTGATTATGGTGATATCGCTAAGCTTGGTCCTATGGGAAGCGCAATAGTTGGCGGCAGAGGTATTAAATTTTCAACTCCACTTTCTCGAATGATGGAAGGAACTTGTGAAATAACCGGTGATCAAGCTGTCTTTATTCTCACCCCTGAAGCAGAAACTAAGAGTATGGCAGTTATAGAAAAGTTTCCTAATTTTCCATTCGCTTATTATCATGTTGCGCTCTGTTTTAGAGCGCGTAATGATAATAAATGGAGAACCTACGCTCAAAAGGCGAAAGAGATTTTTGAAATAACTACAACTATAGGTGGGCATGTCAAAAGTCATGATGAAGCTTTAGAAAATATTTTAATTTTCTTAAGACAATGAACGATCTCATCTTGAAGTTTATAACTGAAATTCCTATTGATTATTCTTGGTTTTTTAGCACGCTGGCGCAGTCTTTAGCTGCTTTGATTAGCATCGGTGGTGTGTTTATCATCTATAGATTGCAGCTTTTAGAGAATGAGAATAAAGAAACAGTGCAGAATCTGCAAAGATATTTGTACCCATCTCAGCCAGAAAAACTTTTTTATCTAACTAAAAGAGAAACTTTAACACGCGCTGATTATGAATGGAAAAGTTGTGAATCTCAAATAAAAGAACAGACGTTAGTAATTAAAGACATAGATCAAAGAATTAAAAATGAAAAGGAAGAAACTAAAGTACTTGAGAGCCGTAAGTCAGATTGTACTAACATTATAGGGTGGAATAAAGAAAGAATCTCTGGTTTTGATGAAAGAGTATCAAAGCTTGTTGGGGGAGAAAAGTATAAAAACACTATTCAATGGGCTGCTTTTATTACATTTTTGTTTATGATGATCGTTTTCGTTTTAAGTTTGTTAGGTTTGATTTTTAGTAAATATCTTGAGAATAATATAGGGGTTGGAAATGAAGCTGTGCTTAACATATTTATTCTTTTGCTTGGGGCTTTAACACAATTAACGTTGTGCTGCATGGCAGGACTTAATATTGGTAGGCCCGCTCTAAAAGCAATTTCTGAAAATACTGCTAAAAACAAAGCACTGTAGAATATACTTATTTCTTGCTTTATCGGCGAGATGTAAATATTCCTACCTTGCCGATTTGGCAAAATAATTCTGACGGAAAGACGTTAAATAATTGAGCGCTTACGTGTTCCCGGAAAAGGAGGGCTCAAGAACAACAACCAATAGGAAAATTTTCTCGACAGTAGTAAGAAAAGCAGGTATAATTAACTTCAGTTTTAGATATCACGATTTGAAGCATACTTACGTAAGTCAGCTTATCGTTTTCGGCGTAGACATAATTTTAAATACATATGCGCATAGTAGCGAAGCTCGAAAGCAGAAGGCTGTTAAACGATCTATATGAGCGATTAGCTGCGACTGCGTTGCCAGAAGCGTCAAGGATTGATGAAAAATTGATAGAGTCAATTAAAGAGATAATACCTGCCAATATTGATGTTCTTTTCTAAATCTTTGATAATATAATATTAAGTAATAATTTGGGGCTGTAGCTCAGCTGGGAGAGCACTTGCATGGCATGCAAGGGGTCAGGAGTTCGATCCTCCTCAGCTCCACCAACTTTTCCCGACAAGGGAAAAGTTGGTGGACGTCGCAATGAGCGTTGCGAGGCGACAAGCCGAGCAGCGAATGCGACGCCACCACCTAAATACATTCCGACAAAGGAAAATTAAAGCAAGTAACTATAGGGGACGTTTCAACGTCCCCTATTTCATTGTAGTAGCATTCAAAAAACCGCTGAATATACTATAAAAGTGATATAATAATAAAATCGTTAAGTAATGTATCTTTGGGATTATTCAATTAGTGATAAGATTTCAAGACCGGGTCTTATCAATAATAAAGTACGACCGTTCAAGACCCGGTCTTGTTACAGGGCACTACCTGTCAAGACCCGGTCTTATGAATCATGTTTACCCCGAGCTTGTCAAGGGGGGGCTTATTGGAAGCAGTGGAGGAATAAACGGAGGTAAGAGATGAGAAATGTAATTGTATTCATGCTATGTCTATTTTTTATTTCGATGGTTAAAGTTGGCCTAACCGAAGAGCCGCGGAGCGTTAAGCCAATTGATGAATCCAAAGCTTTAGGCCCGCTTGGGAAGAGTTTTTATAATGAAATAGCTAAATTAGATAAAACGGAACAAAAAATTATTTATTCTGCTTATATTTCAGGTTTTTTAGATGGTGTAATATCTCAAAAAGCACAGGAAATTAATGCAAAAGAATTAAGTTTTGTTAATAATTTTCTTGAGATTTGTAAGGGGATGACAGAAGAACAGCTCGCCGATATGATGTTAGAATATTATGAAAAAAATCCTGGTGATAGAGATCAAATGCCTATGCTTGTTCTAACCGTAGTAATTCCTAGATTAAAAAAAGGATTATCTCCTTATGGGCCACAAGAATTGAGGAATTAACGCAATTTTAAGACCGGGTCTTATCAATGATAAAGCACTACCTGTCAAGACCCGGTCTTATGAACTATGTGATTATTTTACCTGGGAGGTTCTATGTCAACTTGTCCATATAGTAGCGGCCCTGCGTCATATGTACCGTTTCTTGTGCCTGTCGTGTGGTTTGGGGTTTTTTTCTCGATCATGTATTTTATGAATAAGAAAAATAAAGAAGCCCTTAAGAATCTGTCTAGTTGTTTAAAGGGAAGCCTTTCTAAATCATTTTTCTTGAACGCCTTTGAAGGGCAGTATGAAGGTTTGCCGTTACAAATTTCTCTGACCCCCGGTAGTAAAAATACCCCTCCGTATTTAAGGATAAGCTTAACAAAAGAATCGACGTTTAAATTAACTATCTATAAAGAATCGGGCTTGAGTATCCTTGGAGAGAAACTCGGGTTAGTCCACGAAGTTAAAGTCAATGATGAGGCTTTTGATAAAGAGTTTTTGATCTTTTCCAATAATGCAAACCGCGCTATGAGTTATCTTGCCGGCAGTATAGAGAAGAGAAACGCGATACGGGAATTATTCAACCATGGTTTTAATGCTGTCATTATTGACGGTAAAAGAATTTTAATTCAGAAGCCACGCTATAATGTAGATTATGACCTTCAGCCGCTCCAGGTAACTTCTGCGTTGCAAAAACTCGGTATTTTAGTGAAGGGGATATTCTAAGACCGGGTCTTATCAATAATAAAGTACGACCGTTCAAGACCCGGTCTTGTTGCTAACTTTCCCTTGTGGATACGGGTAGCCTAAGGTATAATTATTTTATGAAATTAGGCGTCCATGTTTCAACTGCAGGGCATATTTACGAAGCAGTCAATCGCGCGGCGGCTTTAGGTTGTAACACCATGCAGATATTTTCGCGTGATCCCTTGCAGTGGCGTAAGTCGCATCTGAAAAAAGAAGATATTGATGAATTCCTGAAATTACGCTCCCAGCATCAGATTGCGCCTGTTTTCGCGCATGTGTCGTATTTGATCAATTTAGCTTCCCCGTATAATATCTTATATCGCAGCTCAGTTAAAGCCTATATCGAAGATATCAAGGAAGCTCAGAGCCTGGGTATCGAGTATATCGTAACCCACATGGGAAGCCATAAAGAAAGCGGCGAAGAAAAAGGGTTAAAACGGATAACCGCTGCCATTAACCGGATCTTAGATAAAACCAAAGATCATTCGGTTTCGATCCTGTTGGAGAATACCGCAGGTGCTGGCTCCTGGCTGGGGTATACATTCGAACATCAACGCCAGATCATTGATAACGTTGAGAATAAGTCGCGGATAGGGGTTTGTTTTGATACCTGTCATGGTTTTGCGGCAGGATATGATTTGTCGACTTTAGCCGGGTATAAGGAAACTATTTCGCAATTAGACAATATTGTCGGGATCGATAAACTTAAGCTTATCCATCTCAACGATTCTAAAGATAAATTGTCCAGCCACCGGGACCGGCATGAGCATATCGGTAAAGGAGAGATCGGCTTGGAAGGGTTTCGCCGTCTGGTGAATGACCCACGGCTGAAAAATGTTTCTTTTATCCTGGAAACTCCCAAAGATGCGGATGATGCTGACCGTAAAAATCTGGATACAGTCAGGAAATTAAGAAAGGGTAAAGATTAATCATGGCATATAAAGTATTGATCGCTGATGATGATAAAGAGATCGTGGATATTACGCGTTCACGGCTGCTGCGTGAAGGCTATGAAGTTTCAATCGCCTATGACGGGGAAGAGGCGTTACTGAGGGCAAAAGAAGATAATCCTGATCTCATTCTTTTAGATTTAACCATGCCGAAATTAAACGGCTTCGAGGTTTTAAAAGAGATACGTTCAACCTTACTTGATAAATGGCGGCCGGTTATTATTATCAGCGCCCAGGCGGAGCTGGAGACTTTGAAAACCTGTTATAATATGGAAGCAGACCATTATTTAACCAAGCCTTGCCAAATGGAAGATATTTTACGCGGGATACAAACGATGCTATCCTTGATCCCCGTTCGCATACAGCGTTAACCTAACCCATGAACTATTCATTCAAAGAAATAGAAGAAAAGTGGCAGAAGCTTTGGGAAGAAGGGCAGGTTTTTAAAGCTGTCTTTGACGCCGCAAAACCTAAATATTACCTTTTGGAGATGTTCCCTTATCCGTCGGGAAAGATCCATATGGGCCATGTGCGTAATTACACGATCGGCGATGTTGCCGCGCGCTACCGTATGATGCGCGGGTTTAATGTTTTGCATCCCATGGGGTTTGACGCTTTCGGACAGCCAGCGGAAAACGCTGCGATAAAAAATAAGACCAAGCCTGATACCTGGACTCATCAATGTATTGAGTCGATGGAAACCGAGCTTAAGAAAATGGGTTTTTCCTATGATTGGGCGAGGGAGGTTTCTACCTGTGACAGTGATTATTACCGTTGGAACCAGTGGATATTCCTGAAGATGTTCGAACGCGGCCTTGCTTATAAAAAAGCCTCAAATGTGAACTGGTGCCCCTCTTGCGAGACGACCTTGGCTAACGAAGAAGTTGTTGATGGAGAATGTTGGCGCTGCCATTCAAAAGTAGAGCAAAAGGATTTAGAACAGTGGTTTCTAAAGATCACCGAGTATAAAGAACGTTTACTTGAAGACCTATTCTTGCTCAATGACTGGCCGGAGCGGGTCAGGGCTATGCAGACCAACTGGATCGGCAAGAGCCAGGGTGTAGAGATCTATTTCCCGCTTAAAGACAGCGATAAGGTTATTCCTGTTTTTACCACGCGCGCGGATACTATTTTCGGCGCCACCTACGTTGTGTTAGCCCCGGAGCATCCGCTGGTTAAAGAAATAATTAAGGGTAATCCCCTGGAAAAAACGGTGCTTGCGTTTATCGAGAAAGTCGCCAAAGAATCCAAAGATGTGCGCACCAAAGAAGACGTGAAAAAGGAAGGGATGTTTACCGGATGCTCTTGTATTAATCCGGTTAATAATGAAGTTATCCCGATATGGATCGCTGACTATGTGTTAATGGAATATGGCACGGGTGCGATCATGGCTGTGCCGACCCATGACCAAAGAGATTTTCTTTTTGCCAAAGAGCATCGCTTGCCGATGCGCGTTGTCATCGAGCCTCTCGGCCATCGGCCGCTCACTGTCGAACAGCTAACCGAAGCCTATGAATCCGACGGTATCCAGGTCAATTCCGGCCTGTTTAACGGCTTACCGAACCAGGAAGCCAAGTTTAAGATAGCGCAGTGGATGGAAGAAGAAAAAATGGGTTCGATCAAAGTCCACTGGCGCCTGCGCGACTGGTTGATCTCCCGTCAGCGGTATTGGGGCACGCCTATCCCGATGATCTATTGCAAGAAGTGCGGGATAGTGCCTGTGCCGTATAAAGATTTGCCGGTTGAATTGCCGAAAGACGCTCCTTTTACCGGTGAAGGGGGAAGCCCTTTAAGTAAGGTCAGTGAATTCGTTAATGTTACGTGCCCGAAGTGTTCTGCTCCTGCCCGTCGGGAAACCGATACTATGGCTACTTTTTTTGATTCTTCCTGGTATTTCCTGCGCTTCTGTTCGCCAAAATGTAACGAAATGCCTTTTGATGCCAAAGAAGCGAAATATTGGATGCCGGTCGATCAGTATATCGGAGGCATTGAACATGCGATCTTGCATCTTTTGTATTCCCGTTTCTTCACTAAATTTTTTCAGGACTTGGGGTTGATCTGTTTTAATGAGCCGTTTAAACGCCTTTTAACCCAGGGGATGGTTTTAAAAGACGGGGAGGTAATGTCAAAGTCCCGCGGTAATATCGTTGACCCTGATTCGATGATCCAGAAATACGGCGCTGATACGTTGCGCTTGTTCATCCTGTTCGCTGCTCCTCCTGAAACGGAATTAGAATGGGATGACCGGGGCCTTGAAGGCGCCTTTAAGTTCTTAAACCGTATCTGGCGTATACAAGAAAATTTAAAAGAGAAAGCTGATCCCGCGCTGACACGCGCTTTGCATAAAGCGATCAAAAGAGTCAGTGAAGATGTGGAGAGTTTTAAATTTAATACTGCGATAGCCGGTTTAATGGAGTTTGTTAATACGATCTATCAGTCAGGAGCGGATAAGGAAATATTTTCCAAACTGATCATCCTGGCAGCTCCTTTTATCCCTCATTTTGCCGAGGAATTGTGGCAGAGTATGGGGAACAAAGAAAGTATTTTTAAAGCTTCCTGGCCTTCCTATGATCCTCAAATGCTCGTTGAAGAGAATGTTACCGTTGCCGTTCAAGTCAATGGTAAGGTTCGTTCAAAGCTTGAAGTCCCCGTGGATATCGGCGATGATGCATTAAAAGATCTCGTCCTTGCCGATGAAAAACTAAAACCCTGGATAGAGGGGCATGCCATTAAGAATTTTATTGTAGTCCCGCGTAAGATCGTCAATATTGTGATTTAAGGATTTAAGCCTGCGTATGAAACGACGGATACTATCTCTTTCTTTTCTTTTTCTTTTCCTCTTTATCGCCCCAGCCTCTCCTGAGCCGTCAGGACAGCATTGTTTTTTGTGGGAAGTCCGGGCGGGCCAAACTGTAGTATATATCTTAGGATCGATACATATTTTTAAGAACGAATTATACCCTTTAGATCCCCGGATAGAAGAAGCTTTTAATAATGCTGATACACTTGTTGTCGAGGCAGATATAAATCAGGCCAGCCTTCTTACGAATGTCTCAGTATTGGAAAAAGCGGTTTATCAGGAAGGCGATTCTCTGGAGCGGCATCTTTCGCAACAGGCCTATGAGAGTATTAATCAGCGTTGTGCTCCTCTTGGGCTCGATTTAAGTTTGTTTGGGCAGTTTAAACCCTGGTTTGTCGCGATGCAAGTTACCGTTATGAGTTATTTACAGTTAGGCTATGACCCGACTTCAGGAATTGACCTGTATTTTTTAAACAAGGCATCGGCAAAAAAGATAGAGGAATTAGAAAGCGTTGAGTATCAGATCAATATGCTGGATTCGATGTCTGATAGAAATCAGGAATATTTTCTTCTTTCTTCTCTTAAAGATATTGATAGCCAGGAGGCTGAGATGAATGCGTATATACAAGCCTGGCTTGCCGGAGATCTTGTTTCTCTCGAAGATTCTTTGTTCCAGAAATTGAGGGAGCAACCGGAGATCGCAGGGATGTATGAGGCATTGCTTTTTGAAAGAAACAGGGATATGGTATCAAAAATAGAAGGGTACCTGCGCAACTCCGGGACGTATTTTGTGGTTGTCGGAGCCGGACATTTAGCAGGTGAAAAAGGTATTCTTAAGTTGTTACAGCAAAAAGGCTATTCTGTACGGCAGATATAGATGCGAGCAGCAGATACCGATACGGTAATATTCTATCAGCTTTAAGGCCGCCAGAAGGGTTGGTTCCTGGTAAGATCTTTTTTGAGGGTGGAACTTATTTTTTTGAAATAATACTTGATATGTTAAAGGTTGTATGATATATTGTTGATGATGCAAGTATATTGGAAGGGAAAGCTATAATGCTTAAAAGGTTTGGTATTAATTCGGGAAGCGAAAATTATCGTGAAACCGCTGTGTACGGCCTGGCGTACGCGTATTCCCTTATTGAGAATAAAATAGCCGATTATCTTAGGCCTTTTGGCCTGAGCGTAGCTAAATTTAACGCTTTGCTGGTGGTAAAGCATATCGGGAAAGAAGAGGGACTCAGCCAGGGAGAGCTCGGCAGGCGTTTGATCGTTACTCCCTCAAACATAACCCGGCTCTTGGATCGGTTGTCTCAAGACGGATTTATAGAGCGGCTTGCGAGAAAAGGTGACCGCAGGGTGCATTTGATCAGGATCACCCGGGAAGGGTCCGATATCCTTGATAAGGCATGGCCGGGGTATTATAAAAAAGTGCACACGATAGCGAACCTTATGGATGAAAAGAAGCTCCGGCAGGTTTCTCAAGGGATCGTGGATTGGTGCGGTAAGTTAGATAATACAGTATGAAGATATTATTTGTTATGCCACGGTTGGGGCTCTATAAAAAAGGAAGAGGGTTTAGAAAGAATCTGACCTATGCGCCATTGACATTAACAACATTGGCTTCATTGGTCCCCCAAGGACTGAACGCAGAGATGCGGATAATAGACGAAGGCGTGGAGGAATGCGATTATGGTTTGTTTTCCCCTGATATTGTTTGTTTGACCGGGATAACCGGGCATATTTTAAGGTCTTATGAAATAGCCGATAGTTTTAGAAAAAGAGGGGTAACGGTGATAATGGGCGGTGTGCACGCTACCCTTATGCCGCATGAGGCCAAGCAGCATGCCGATTCAGTTGTCGTGGGCCATGCCTACAAAACTTTTCCGCAAGCATTAATGGATTGGAAGAGCGGGAGATTGCAGGAATATTATAAAGATGACGATCCTTGTTTTGAGGCAATCCCTGCGCCGCGCAGGGACTTGCTTTACGCAAAGGGGTATATTTCGACCAATACGACGCAGGCAGTGTTCGGATGCCCCTGTAATTGCGAGTTTTGCGTTATAAGCGCAACAAAGTCAGGGTATCACCACAGGCCGATCCCCGAAGTCATTGAAGAAATAAAGAACATGAGATCTCAATTGATCTTTTTTTTAGACCCTTCCCCTATCGAAGATAAAGAGTATAGTAAAGAATTATACAGGCAGATGATACCGTTAAAGATAAACTGGATGGGGTTATCGACATCCAAGATAATCGATGACGATGAATTATTGTCTTTGGCTTATGAAAGCGGCTGCGCGGGTTTATTGATCGGTTTTGAATCTGTATCGGAAAAAAGCCTCAAGAAAATGAATAAGAATTTCAACAGTATTGAAAAACATTTCCGGCTCGTTAAAGAACTTCATAAGAGAAATATATCTATTATGGGGTGCTTCGTTTTCGGTTCAGATGAAGACGAAAAGGCTGTGTTTGAAGAAACCGTAAGGTTTTGCCTGCAGGCCGGCATTGACCTGCCGCGTTTTACTGTTTATACCCCGTTTCCCGCCACGGCCCTTTTTAGCCGATTAAAAGAAGAAGGCAGGATACTGACAACGAATTGGTCGAAATATAATTGCCAGAATGTCGTGTTCCAGCCCAAGAAGATGGCTGTGCATGAGCTTGAGGCCGGGCTTGCATATGCCTGGAAAGAATGCTACAAAGTAAAAAATATTATGAGAAGGTTGTTAAATGCCAGGACCAGGTTATTCTATATGATCGTGGCTAACCTGGGGTACCGGTTCTATAGTAAAGAACATGAAAAATATAAATGAGCCGGGGGGAATGTCTGTTTTTAAGAGGTTGAAACAATCGCCAAGGAGCTGTATTTGAAGATAACCCTTATCATGCCCGCAGTCGGCAGAAAGCAGCATGAGCCTTATATTGATTCCTGGAAGATGGAACCGCTGGCTTTGGCCACCCTTGCCGGCTTGACTCCGCCTGATATCGCCATCGATTTTTTCGACGATAGAATAGAGGCGATTGATTATGGCCGTGAATCTGACCTGGTGGCGATAAACGTCGAGACGTATACCGCCCGGAGGGCGTATGAGATCTCAAAGCGGTTCCGTCAACGTGGCCGGCACGTTGTTTTAGGAGGTTTTCATCCTACTCTTTTCCCGGATGAAGCGATTGAATTCGCTGATGCCGTCGTTATCGGAGAGGCAGAGGATATATGGGCTCATGTCATCGAAGACGCGAAAAAAAGGGGACTGAAAAAATATTATAGATCCCCGGGCCGGCCTGTGCTGAAGGGAGTGAATCCGAGGAGGGAAATATTCGCGAATAAGCGCTATTTACCCGTTTCTTTGGTTGAATCCGGCAGGGGATGTGCGTTCTCCTGCGATTTCTGTTCTGTCAGCAGATTTTTTAATCAATCCTACGTTGCCCGCCCGATCCAGGATATTGTCCGGGAGATAGAGTCATTAGGGAAAAAGTTAATTTTTTTAGTCGATGACAATTTCGGTGTGGACATGAAACGGGCAAAGGAACTTTGCCAGGCGCTTATCCCTCTGAAGATTACCTGGTTCAGCCAGGGGAGTATCAACATGTCCGAAGATGAAGAGCTGCTTGCGGTAATGAAAAAAAGCGGTTGCCTGGGGCTGCTGATCGGTCTTGAATCGCTTAATAAAGATAATCTTTCGCAGATGAATAAATCATGGAACCGCGGCCCTGCGTATTACACTGAAGCGTTACAGAGGTTCCGGCACCATGGTTTAGTGATTTACGCTACCTTCGTTTTTGGTTACGACCATGATGATGCGCGTTCATTTGACCTTACGCTTGATTTCGCGGTTAAAAACAAATTTTTCCTCGCGGCGTTTAACCATGTCGTCCCGTTTCCCGGGACGCCGTTATATGGCCATCTCAAAAAAGAAGGCCGATTACTGTATGACCATTGGTGGCTGGAGCCTGCGTATAGGTTCGGGGATGTCGCTTTTAAGCCTCTGCAGATCAGCCCTGAAGAATTATCGCGCGGTTGTATGGATGCGCGCAGAAAATTCTATCAATTCAGTTCTTTGTTACGCAGGTCTGTTGATTTTAAAGCAAATTGCAGTGACCTGTATCGCGCGCTGTATTTTTTTTCGATAAACCTACTTTCACAAAAAGAGGTAGTTAAAAGGCAGGGGCTGCCCCTGGGAAATGAAGGGGTTTGTTGAACACTATGCGCAGATTCAGCTTTAAAATAGCCGAAGAACCTGATGACCAGGCGATCCGGAAAGTTATTGAGAATACCCCCATGGAGGGAAAGATCGGTATTGCTTTTAAACGTGAGCCGAGTTATTTTGCTGCCGCCACGGTTGGGAATGAATTCCACCAGACTATAATAGCCACGGAAGAAAGCTCAGGCGACATTGTGGCAGTGGGGAGCCGTTCCATAAAATCAGCTTACATAAACGGGGAGGTCAGTCCCGTCGGATATTTAAGCAGCCTGAGAATAAAAGATAATTATCGCAACAATCTCTTGTTGGCCCGCGGTTATGAGTACCTTAATAAATTGCATCAGGATAAAAAGGCGCCGCTGTATATCACGTCTATAGTCTCCGATAATGTCCCCGCGCTCGGCCTGTTGACAAGTGAAAGAGCGGGGCTGCCCCGCTACCGTGACCTGGGCTCGTACTGTACAACCGCGATCGGGCTGTCCCGGAGGAACCATGATTTAAGGGGCGGGCTGACGATCATCAGAGGCTCGCATAAGAACATAGATGCTATTGTTGCGTGTTTGAACAGGAATGGAAAAAATAAACAATTCTATCCTTATTATACAAAGGAACTTTTCCTCTCCGGAAACGGCATGCTCAGGGATTTTGTTCTCGATAATTTTTATGCGGCGGTCAAGGATGATGCCATTGTCGGCGTGGCAGCGAAATGGGACCAGGGGAACTTTAAGCAGACGCTCGTTACGGGATACCGGGGGTCGTTGCGTTTTATTAAAGCTTTTTATAACCTGGGTGCTGCGCTGGCTGGTTTGCCTTTGCTTCCGCGGCCGAATACGCGCTTAAAATTGTTGTACGCGGGATTTATCGCCGTCGATAATAATGATGAGGGGATTTTCCGGGCATTATTGCGCGCGCTGTATAACGGCGCAGCGGCATCCGGTTACGATTACCTTCTTGTCGGGCTGTGCCAAAACGATCCCTTGTTAAAGCCTATAAGGGAAGGGTACTGTTTTATTAAGTATGAGAGCAGGGTTTTCGCGGTCGTTTGGGATGACGGCTTGGATCTTTACAACAAGTTGGACGGGCGGATCCCGTATTTAGAATTAGCGACATTGTAGCTTTGTTTTAAGGAGGAAGAGATTGTTTCGGCTTACCGGTGGTATTATTGAGGCCTCAGAGCTTACGGTTGAACAAATAAACGAAATGTTCAGCCTTTTTTGCCTGTATTTCAATCACGTTGATCGTGAGCAATTTGATAGGGACCTGCAAGAGAAGAACTGGGTAATAATCTTACGGGATGCCTCCTGCGGAGGCATCAAGGGATTTTCAACTCAGATGGTCATGGATCGTCTTGTCGATGGAGTTACCGTCAAAGCGGTCTTTTCCGGCGATACGATAATTCATAAGGATTTCTGGGGTGAACCCGCGCTTGCGAAGGTCTGGCTGAATTTTGTTTGTTCTTTGGCGAAACGCTATGACGGGACTAAGCTGTATTGGTTCCTGGTAGCTATGGGCTATAAGACGTATCGTTTTCTCCCCGTGTATTTCAACGAATTTTATCCCTGTTACGATAGAAAAACTCCTCAATTCGAAAAAAATGTTTTAGACAGCCTTGCCGCTTTCAAATATCCTTTCGAATACAATAAAGAGGCGGGTATAATCCATCATGCGTCGGAGAAAGAGACTTTAAAGGCAGGAGTCGCCGACGTTACCCCAACGCGTATGCATAACCCGCATATTGATTTTTTTGTCAAGAAGAATCCCGGGTATTCGTTTGGCGATGAATTGGCATGCCTGGCCCTTATTAACGAAGAGAATTTAAAACCGGTTGCTAACCGTGTTATGGGGGCATATGGTAATTCATTGTGAGAGGGATATTCAATTATTAAACCGTTTAGTCGCTTTGGGCGCGAAGAAAATTTGTTCTGTTAATAATAAGCGGGCTCAAGACTTGATCCGGCGGGAGATGGAGGAACGGATCCCGGGGAGGTATGCGTATTGGCAAGAAGAGTTCCCGGTAAAGGTATGTACTTTAAACCAGGCAAAGATATATTTCAACAATAAAGATTGTAATGCTTATCTTCTTGATTATACCGGCGCGCAAGGCAAGGGCGTAACGGGGGAACTGGTTTATCTTGGAAATGCGACAGAGAGAGATTTTAGGAATAACGATGTGCGGGGCAAGGTCGTTGCCTGTAAGTATGGGATAGCCAACCACCGGATCTTACAGGTTGAACGCGCTCAAAGATACAAAGCAGCGGGTATGATCATTATTTCAGGGCATCGTGATTTGTTCCAGATCGGCACAGGGTGCCCTGAGTTTAAAGATGCAGTAGGGATCCCCGCGCTTTCCATACCTAAGAAAGATTGGCTGGATTTATCAAGGTCAACCGGAAAGCAGATAACGCTGGAGTATCGGCAAAGGATAGTTACCGGGGTAGCAAAAAATCTTATCTTTGACCTTTCACAAGAGGATTCAAAGGAGTATATAGTCATCGGCGCGCATTTTGATACGTGGACTTCCGGGGCCCAGGATAATAGTATCGGAGTAGTGATGCTTGTTGCTTTAGCTGAGTATCTCGCCGGGAGAGGGTATAAGAAAAACATACGTATCATATTCTTCGATGCTGAAGAAGTGGGAATGGCGGGGTCAAAATGGCATACGAGCCACGCTGACGTGAAAAACTACTGCGCATATATTAATTTAGAGATGCCCGTGCCTGGTAAGGATGCAAATATCAGGGCGGTTTTATTTTCCCGTGAGCCGTTTATTCGGAATGCGATCCCTCTGGCACAAGCAGCGCGCCATTGGTTCTTGCCAATACCGTTAAATCTGTTTTACCGGATAAGTAAAAGCTTGTTTCCTTCTGATGTGGATAGTTTCTTTCAGAAGGGAATTCCCTGCATAACCACATATTGCGGTACTGCTTACTATCATACTTCTGAAGATACCGTGGATAAGCTGGACCTGCGGATGTACCCGGTGGTCCTTTCGATGATAGAAAAAATTGTGAGAAAGCTGGAAAGCCGTTAAATGATCATTAACAAAACAACCTCTTATTGCTGTGAATGCTCAAAGAGCCATGCTGCGACTATAGAGCACAATGGCGCGTGTATTAATTTTCTTGTTGATTGCCCGAAAGGAATAAAGTCTTCCCGGATCTCCGCTGATGCCGGTATTTTCCTGGGGATCAGGAGGAAATATCCCCGGGATCTTTCTCTCCCTGCGGTTCATAAAGGCAAGAAATGGTCCCATCTCATCGAAATAACCGATGACTGTAATTTTAAGTGCCCGGTTTGTTACGCTGATGCCGGCAGCGGGCCTGTAAAAACCTTCTTGACCCAGGAAGCTGTTTTAGAGAGGGCGGCTGCCGTAAGAAAGAGCGGCGGTAAGATCGTTACGCTTACCGGCGGTGAACCGACGTTGCATTCCGATTTACCCGTACTAGTCAGGAAAATCACCGATAGGGGATTAAAGGTTGAGATCGCAACGAACGGCATGAAAATCGCGCAGGATCCCGGCTATGCGCGGAGCCTTAAAGAAAGCGGGTTACAGCGGGCGTGGTTACAGTTAGATACGCTTAATGAAGATACTCACCTGAAAATGCGGGGAAATGATTTTGTGGAACAGAAAAGAAAGGCTGCAGGTAATATTATTGCCTGCGGATTGCGTTTAGGGATCATTGTTACCGTGACCAGCTTGAATATCAATGATATCGATAGTATCCTGGAATACAGCCTTACTCTGGGCGCTCAACTGGATTTTATTGTTTTTCAGGTAGCTGCTCCCGCAGGCAGATACCAGCTTTTGGCGGATACGATCACCGATAGAGAAGCGGTCATAAAAAGGCTGATGACTTCCCGTGTGCTGCATACTGTTCGATCGATAGACAACTTTTGGCCCCTGCCGGCATTCAGGCCATGGCAGCTGGAAGTACACCCGGATTGCTCCGCTATCTTGTTTCTCCTGGTGGAAGGTACAAGCGCGCAACCCATCGATGATCTTATAAATATGCCGGCATTTTACCGGCGTTTGAACGCTAATACTATGCCTCCAAGTTTCTTGAGCAGGAATATCGTCCCCATTTTTTATGCGTTGAGAGAAACCAGCCTGAAGAATTTGTTAAAGCTTATGCAGTATCTGTATGGTTTTATCACCGGCCGCGGAAAAAAAAGAATGATGGTCATATCTATCGACAGTTTCCTGGGCGCTGAATATCAGGATGAGCAAAGGCTCGCCCGCTGCGCCAACTCTTTTGTTACGCCTTTCGGGTTGCTGTCCCCTTGTATATACAACTATCCGGATAAAAGAAGAGCGGGCTCGCGTAAAAACTTGGAGGAAAGATGCGGTTAGTTAATAATTTGCGGTATGCTTTTGTCAGCGCAGCGTTAACTGTTCCCGCGTTTAAGCAGCTGAAAGAAACGGCAGTGAAGCTGCTCTTAGGGCACAATAAAATCATCGGCTGGGAAAATTTTTTGCCGGTCCGCAGTTTAATTGTGCCGGCTGAATATAGCCGGCCTTTTATCACCTCCGCCGCACGCCTGTATAATTCAGGGCGGTATGACCTGCATTACCCGGGTTTGGCTACTCTTTCTCTTACTTCTCGGTGTGATTGTGATTGTTTACATTGTACCGCTTATGGGCAGGGGGGCAATGAGCTTTCAACAGGGCAATGGGTCGATATCATCCGTAAATCTGCCGATTTGGGGGTTTTTAGCTTTGGTTTTACCGGAGGAGAGCCGCTTTTAAGGGAGGACCTTGCGGAAATCATCCGGGCAGTGGATAAAAAGAGGTCTATTTGTCTTATATATACCAACGGCTCGAAATTAAAGCAACGGGCGAAAGAATTGTATAAAGCAGGTTTAAGGCGGGTCCTGGTAAGCATTGATTTTCCGGATGAGCAATCGCATGATAGGCACCGTAAGCATGGCGGTTTGATGAATAAGGCGCTCGCGGGATTGGAAGAAGCGCGGCGGTTAGGCATGCTGGTAGGTTTCTCGACGTTTGTTTCTCCTGAGAGGTTTTATTCCGGGACTGTTGAAAAGATTTTCCAGCTGGGGGTTGAGAAAAAAGTTAACGAGATAGCGGTGTTTGATGCGCTGCCTTCCGGACGCCTGGAAAATCAAACTGAACTTAAGCATGCTGCGCCGCAGTATACCGCAGAACTTCGCACGTTCATAGAATCCTGGTGGATGAAGAGAAATGCCCCCGGGGTGTGGTGGTA
Source organism: Candidatus Omnitrophota bacterium (assembly GCA_041662125.1). GTDB lineage: Bacteria > Omnitrophota > Gorgyraeia > Gygaellales > Profunditerraquicolaceae > JBAZTA01. The sequence goes on from JBAZTA010000002.1 coordinate 241,144, forward strand.
CGGCCATTTTCGGTCTTTCCAGGCTTGTGGATGTCCCGGCGGGACATCGATGTTCAATATCTCCGCGAGTGGGGAATTCCGTCCGTGCGACTTTTGTAAAGTCAGTGTCGGCTCGGTAACGAAAGACAGCCTTGAGGCTCTTTGGATAAGGCTGAACAACCTGGCGAAAGAACAACGCAGTAGAGGAAATGAATGCTGGCTTTTACGGTAAGAAGGGACCGGTAAAGAAAATATGGGAAACATGATCAGAAAAGTTCAATTATTCTTCGCGAATTTCTTTTGGCTGTTATTATCTGTCCGGAGAAGTTATTGTTTTCGCGCTTCAACGTTTGATGTCGAGAAGGCGCAGAAAAAAGTCTTATTGCGCATCATAAAGCGAAATAGGGGGAGCGTCTTTGGAAAAGAGCATGGATTTGCCTCTCTAGGAGGGATCGCTGATTACCAGGCAAGGGTCGGGGTTCGCACGTATGACTTATATAAAGGATATATCGATTGTATTGCTGAAGGCAGGCAGGAAATATTAACATCGGACCCGGTATTGCTGTTGGAGCCTTCCAGCGGTTCAACCGCAGGCCCCAAATACATCCCCTATAACCTGAGGCTGTATGAAGAGTTTAAAAACGGGTTGTCTCCATGGATCTTCGACCTGTTGAGCAAAAGAAAACGGCTCCTTTTAGGCAGTGCTTACTGGTCTATTTCCCCGATAACGAAAGCAGATAATAAGGGCTCCACGATTCCCGTCGGTTTCGGGGACGACGCCGCTTATTTCGGAAAGCTCCCGGGGCGCCTGTTAAATACTATTCTTTCTGTGCCATTCTTGGTAAGTCGGATTGAAGATGGAGAGTCCTATAAATATGTTACCCTGTATTTTCTTTTGCGGGATAGAAATCTCGCTTTTATTTCCGTTTGGAACCCTTCGTTCTTAATGCTTTTGTTGGAACCTCTTGAAAAATGGTCTCTTCAGCTGATAAAAGACATAGAACGCGGGACGGTAACGCTTCCCGAAAATAGTAATGCAGGCCTCAAGGAGGCGCTTATTAAGAAATGTTATAGAGACAGGAAACGGGCAGAGGAACTCAGGCGGATCCTTGCCCATGATTATGCGCAAGAAACAGGCATTACCGGTACGAAAACCATGTGCGAAAGGATTTGGCCGAATTTAAGCTTGATCAGTTGTTGGGGCGATAGCCATGCTGCCCTGCACGTTAATGAAATAAGGCGGTTGTTCCCCAATATAGAAATCCAACCCAAGGGGTTGCTTGCTACCGAAGGCATTGTTTCCTTTCCCCTGATAGGGGAAAGCGGGGCTGCGTTAAGTATTCGTTCGCATTTTTTTGAGTTCATAGAGCTTAAGGATAGATATGAGAATAGTACTGATGCGGTTTATACAAAATTAGCGCACCAACTGGAAAAAGGAAAGCTTTATTCTATCGTAATGACTACGGGAGGAGGTTTGTACCGGTATAGGCTGCAAGACATCATACAAGTTGTCGGATACAAAAATCAGTGCCCCTTAGCCAGATTCATAAGTAAAGAGTCTAACATTTCAGATGTAGCTGGAGAAAAACTTAATGAATTTCACGTCGCGGCGATCTTAAAGGAGGCCTTTAATAAATATTCTCTTGAGCCGGTTTTTTTCTTGTTGGCACCTGAAAGGGTCGTAAAAAAACAGGCGTATTTTTATGCATTGTTCCTTGAGTTAAAGGAAAATAATCCCGGGTATGATCATTGTCTTTTTTCATTAGCGCAGGACCTGGAAAAAAGATTGGAAGAGAATTATCACTACGCTCATTGCATAAATTTAGGGCAACTTTTATCAGTGAAGCTCTTTGTAGTAAACTCTCAGATCCCGGCAGCGCATATATATGTTAATACCTGCCGAGAAAAAGGGCAAAAATTGGGCAATATTAAACCTTCCGTGCTCAGTTCCCGGATTGGCTGGTCTGAATATTTCGAAGGAAGGTTTATCGGAGAATCGGATGTGCAAGGTGTGTATACCTGTGTTGGCCAAGGCTTGTAGGCAATCATTCCTCGTGAAGCGTTTAGCCCTCGTTTTTATGTTTGTTGCCATGAATTCGAGCGGCCTTTATGCTGAGAGCTTAAAAGATCTGCATGAAAAGCCCATATCTAGTTTAGAGGAACTAAGAAAATACGCCGATTCATTGCCCTCGCAAGGAGAGCGTCATTATGCGCTTGGTTTGGGGTATTTAACGTATCATCGCGAACAGGAGGCCTGGGGAGAATTCGAGAAGATTTTGAGATTAGACCCCGGGAATGGTAATGCCTTATGGGGTAAGGCGGAGATTTTACGGAGAAATTCCGAATACAAAAAATCTCTGGAAATCCTGGATGAGGTGTTAAAGAAAAACCCGGAGCATGTCCCGTCGTTAATCACGAAATCTTATACAGAGCTTCTGTTAGGTGCCCTGCATCAATCGATCAAAACAGCCGCAGTTGTTGAAAGGTTGCAGGGCGCGGGGAAAGCAGTTGATAAACCGAATTTGGCGCGCGCCTACCTCATTATCGCTACGGCTCAAATTCAAATTGCCCGTAAGAGCTTTTTTTTGGGGAAATTGCAGGCGCTTTCGGTTAAATGGTATATTATGAAAGCTGTTGAAATAAATCCGGAAGCCGCGGAGGTCAGGTTCGCCTTAGGGAATTTTTACCTTTTTGCTCCCGGATTCTGGGGTGGCAATGTCGATGCGGCTATCAGTGAGTTCAATAAAACATTACATAAAGATCCGCAATTTATGGATGCGTATGTGCGGTTAGTTCAGGCTTACCGTAAAAAAAATGATGTAACACGGTCTCAATTCTATTTAGAGAAGATCAAAGAATTAGATCCTCGTAATAAACTCGCCAAGGAATTAGGTCTCTCGTCTGTTTTTAATAATGATAGCTTACAATGAGGGTATGAGTATTTTTTACACCCGGCGCAGGCTGGAATTGCGCCGGTGCGCGCTTTCTGCGGCAAGACCGGGACTTAGGAGGCAGGACTATGATGTGTCAAGTCCCGGTCTTGAAAGGGACTGGTAGTAAGATCCAAAACCAGGTCTTGCTGAAGAAAGCCTACCTAATTTATATTCCTTTCGTTTTAAACTAAAAATTCCTAAATTATTTTTGTTAGATTTAGCATTCTGAAACGTCTATTGTTAGTGAGGGCATCTCTTGTAACTTTATTGTGAGTCCGCCTGCCTGCCGGCAGGCAGGAACTATCCCTGCGGATGTATGTAAAATTTCGTGTAAAGACCTGGTCTTTTCTGAAATGGGTAACGGCAATCCAAGACCAGGTCTTGTTGGCGATAGAAGTAATAAGACCGGGACTTAGGAGGCAGGACTATGATATGTCAAGTCCCGGTCTTGAAAAGGACTGGTAGTAAGATCCAAAACCAGGTCTTGCTGAAGAAAGCCTTCCTGCCGTCGGCAGTCCGACCACCGCAAACCGAATTTAACTATGTTTTCTTTTACTCGGCAGGAAAGGCAGGTGCTTTTATTTTTGAGTATTGTTGCCCTCGCAGGCATCGGCATCAGTTTTTGTGTCAAAATCAATACACCTCTTGAGAAGGCGGTTTCCGTGCATGAGGAGTTGACTAAGCTTGATCTTAATCTGGCAAGTGTTGAAGATTTAGTGTTAAACAAAGTTGCCACGATAAAATTAGCGCAAAGTATTATTGACTATCGTAATGAAAATGGTGATTTTTGCAGCCTTGAAGATTTAAAAAAAGTCAAAGGTATTGGCGATCATCGATATGAGAGGATGAAAGAGGGGGTGTATGTTAAGTAAACCTGCCGCAGAAAGCGGCACACCCGCGCAATACCGAATAGCGCGGGGTATAATGGTTAGCGATTAGCATATGAGGCATCCTTTAGTAATATTGACGATTACTTTTTGCGCGGGGATCCTTGTAGGCAGAGAAATACGCGCCCCTTTCCTGTGCCTCTATGGCTTGAGCGTTTTATTCCTTGTTTTGAGCATCCTGTTTTCAAAAAAACAAATGCTCTGCGATATCGGTTTGTCTATCCTGGTTTTTCTTTTAGGGATGGGGTTATATGTCAACCAGTCTATAGTTCCGCAGAATCATATCTCCCGTCTCTTTTTATATAATACTAATCAGTTGTGTCTGCTTGAGGGGTATATTGAGGAAGATCCGCAGGTGACTCATACCGATACTTCTTTTGTCATGCGGGTTCATCTCATAGGTAACGCGCGCTTAAGGCAAAAATGCTGCGGGAAGGTATTGGTTCATAGTAAAGGGAAAAAAGAGCTGAAATACGGTGATGGCATATCTATACGTGGATACTTGGTTTCTCCCTATTTACCGAGTGGTCCCAACAGTTTTAATTATCGTAATTACCTGTTATCGCAGGGCATTTACTATCTTGTGCGTGTGAAAAACAATAGCGATATTACCCTGTTAACGCGAAAAAAAAGTTTTTGGGTCAAAAGACTCTCTCTGGTATTAAAATCTAAAATAGAGAGAGTCTTCTATGAACAGGTTTCCTATGGCGCTGCTGGGATTCTTGATGCGATGGTCCTGGGAGAGAAACGTAATATCAGCGTTATGACTAAAAATTCGTTTGTGAAGTCGGGAACCGCGCATATTCTGGTTGTCAGCGGTTTCAATGTCGGTATCGTTGTTTATATCGTCCTTTTGAGCCTCAAATTGCTGCGGCTCGGCCGCACTATCTGTTTATGCGCTGCCATTCCTTTAGTCATAGTATATAGTTTTATGACCGGAGCCTCAACACCGGTAGTCCGCGCTGCCATTATGTCGATTGTTTTGATGGGCAGCGCTTTGTTAAAGCGTGAACCGGATATTTATAATTCATTGGCGCTTGCCGCATTTTGTATTCTGGCTGTTAGCCCTAACCAGTTATTTGATATAGGGTTTGAGCTTTCATTCGTGAGTGTTCTTTCTATAGTCTTTCTCTACCCCCGCATGAAAGCTTTATTGCGTATCGATACTATAAAAATACGGTTTTTAAGGTACCTGCTCGATGCTTTTTTAGTTTCACTCGCTGCCTGGTTTGGGACGATGGGATTAATCGGATATTATTTTAAGATCTTTTCTCCGGTCACGGTTTTAGCCAATATTGTTATTGTTCCTTTGGCGTCTTTGATCACCCTGTGCGGTTTTAGCCTTTTGCTTGCTGTATATGTATTTCCTTGCCTTGCGCCATTTTTTGCCCGTAGTAATGAATTTGCCGTAGCGCTCTTGCTGCATAGTAATAACCTTTTCATTAAAATCCCCGGTGCGTTCTTCTATTTGCGCTAGCTTGATTTAAGCAATATAATTTAAGACCCGGTCTTGGCTGTAATTTACCTTACACCCCGCGCAGAAGTGAATTGCGCGGGTGTGCGGCTTTCTGCCGCAAGACCGGGTCTTGGTCGCAAGTGAAACACTATTGACAAAATAGCGCCCGTATGCTAAATTAATTTACTATGAAAAGGGCAGTGATTATATTTTTTATGATCTTCGGTTTATCAATAAGCAACGCCTATCCTTATTGGGTGTGGAGCCCGAAGACCGGGAAATGGATCAATCCTAAGACCGCGGCAAAACCTTCTCCCAAAGAACAGTTTGACCTGGCCAAAAACCTGTATGAGTTGAAAAAGTATGAAGAAGCCAGGAGGGAATTTAAGAAGATCCTGCATGTTTATCCCAAATCTGTAGAAGCTTCAGAAGCGCAGTATTACCTGGCGTTGATCGAAGAAGCAAACAGCAGCCTCTATGAAGCGTTTTTGGCATATCAGAAAGTAATCGACAAATACCCTTTCTCGGAACGCATTAATGAGATCGTTGAACGCGAATATAAGCTTGGGGAAATGTTCATGTCAGGAGAAAAGCGTAAGGCCCTTGGCATGAACTTGCCCGTTGAAAACCCGGCAATAGAAATATTTAGTAAAGTCATTGAAAATTCAAGTTTTGGGCCGTTAGCCGCTAAAGCTCAATATAAGTTAGGGTTAGTGTATAAAGGGTTAGCGCGCCTGTATGAAGCCGAAGCTGCTTTTGAGAAGGTCGTTTCAAATTATCCGGGCAGTGAATGGGTGACAGCGGCAAAATATCAGATCGCCTCCTGCCGGGCCGCGGTGTCAAAAGGGCCGGATTATGACCAGGGAGCAACCAAAGAAGCTATGGAGAAATTTGAGACCTTTACCAAGGAACATCCCGATGCTATCCTTTCTGAGGACGCCGAGAAAAATATCCAGCAATTGAAAGAAAAAGAGGCGGAAAGCAATTATAGTATCGCTAAATTTTACGAGCAACAAAAGGCGTTTGATTCCGCTAAAATTTATTATTCTGAGATTGTAGAAAAGAATCCAAAAAGCTCTTGGGCGCTTAAAGCGTTTGAGCGGTTGAGGATCTTAGAGGCGCGCAGGAATGACACAGGCAAAAAGATTAAATAATATAGGGGCGGCGGTTTTGGTATGTGTTACGCTGGTAGTATTCGCCGGTTGCGGTTATTCGACACGCTCCGGGATCGCCAGTGCGTATAAGTCTATTTATATCCCGCAGTTTGAGAACAAGATCGATATTACCCGGGAATCAGATGCGGCAAGCAGGTATAAGCTTTATAAGCCGCTCTTAGAGGCAGATATTACTAAAGCGCTTATTAACCGTTTTCTTTTTGACGGTAACCTGCGGCCGGTAAAGTCTGAGAATTCAGATCTAACTTTAAAAGGCGAGCTGGTTGAATTCAGGCGGGAGGCGTTACGCTATAGCTCCGGTGATATTGTTGAAGAGTACCGGTTGGTTTTGGTGGTCAATATAAGCCTTGTGAGCAGCGCAGAAAAGAAATTAGTGTGGGAAGAAAAGAATTTCGCGGGAGAGACTACCTATTTTGCCACCGGTGTTAACGCTAAATCAGAAGGGACTGCTCTTAATGACGCGGTCACTGATTTGTGCCGCCGGATCATTGAGCGTACCGTTGAGCAATGGTAATTGAAAGTTGAGGATCAAAACTTCCCTGGCTGTGTTTTTGATGCGGGAGTTTTGATTTTTTGGTTTAAAGGCTTATGATATACGTATTAGTCGGTGAGGATACCCTCGCCAAAGACGTTAAAATGAATGCATTAAAGGCGGAATTCCTCCCCCGGCATTTAGAGGCGTTCTCCCTCGATACGCTTTACGGCAAAGAATTAATACTGGTGAACCTGCAGGAACGCCTGCTTTGCCTGCCGCTCAATGCAGGTAAACGGATGGTGGTAATAAAAGACGCAGAAGAGCTCAAGAGTGATATAAAAGAGTTTCTTGTGTCGTATGCGAAAAATCCTCAGCCGGGGATCGTCCTGGTCATTGATATTGGCGCATACAAATCAAGCGCGGCATTCATTAAGAATATTTCTTCTCATGCGCAAGTTTGCCGTTTTAAAGAGCAGGAGGCCAGTGATACGTTCGCGCTCTGCAGGCAGCTTGACTCCCGAAGGGCAGCAGCGAGCCTGAAGATTTTACAGCAACTTTTGAGAAACGGGGAACGCCCGGAACGTATCCTGGGAGGTTTGCGTTCAAGCTGGGTGAGAAACAGCGCCAATTCCGCAGAGTTAAAGAAAAAGCTGAAACTTCTCCTTACGTGTGATATTGATATAAAAACAGGCAGGCTTAAACCGGCTTTTGCTTTGGAAAGGCTGATAATAAAGCTATGCGGCTCTCAAAATACTTTTAGTTAACCTGGATTTTTTTCTATCGGCAGTTTTAGCGTGAATAATGTTCTTTTTTGCGGCTTTATCGAGTAAAGAATAAACTTTTCCCAGATTTTCTTTTGCTTCAGCGGTATTTTTTGATGCGACTAAACCTTGCAGTTTCTTTATGGTTTTCTTTAGTTCTTTTTTGATCTTCACATTTCGCTGATGTCTTTTTTTGTCTACCCTGATCCTTTTCAAGCTTGCTTTACGTTTAGGCATTATTGTCTCCTTAATTTGTGCCTGCCAGAGATAAATTTGGCAGCGATTAATAAACTTAATTGATAAATTGTGACATCTTTTATAGCATAATTAGCTGAATATGTCAACAGGCAAATCGAACCAAACAGATTCTTGTCGCAGTATCGCGCAATCAGCAGGCGTTATCAGTATCGCTACGCTTTGTTCGCGCCTCCTGGGTTTCGTGCGGGATATGACCATCGCGCGGCTGTTTGGTGTTTATCTGTACGCGCAGGCGTTTGTGGTCGCTTTTAAGATCCCCAACTTGTTCCGCGATCTATTGGGGGAAGGAGCGGCAAACGCGGCTTTTGTTCCGGTTTTTAGCGAATATTCGGCCAAGCATACTCAAGAAGAGTTTTGGGAACTGGCGAATATCGTTTTAAACCTGTTGTTGGTTATCCTTGCAACAGTAACGATAGTGGGGATACTTTTTGCTCCTCTTGTGGTCCGTTTGATCGCCCCCGGGTTTTGCGCTTCTCCTGAGAAGCTTGCGGCGACGATCCGTTTGACGCAGATCATATTCCCGTATGTTTTATTGATCAGTTTGACCGCGTACGCGGGAAGTTTATTGAATACGCTTAGGCATTTCACAGTGCCTGCGTTTGCTCCCTGCCTGTTGAATATTTCTATTATTGTATGCGCGCTTCTCTGGGGAGAAGGGATCCGGGGCCTGGCAACCGGTGTTTTGGCCGGAGGACTGTTACAACTTGCGGTTCAACTGCCTGTTTTATATAAAAAAGGGTTTCGCTTAAAAAGGGTCAATCAATTCCGGCATCCCGCGATAAAAACACTGGGCAGGTTAATGCTGCCTCGTCTTTTAAGTTCCGGCATTTATCAGTTAAATAATTTTGTCGATACTATTTTTGGTTCGCTGATATGGATCGTGGGGGAGGGGGGTGTCGCGGTCCTTTATTTTTCCTATAGGTTGGTTCAATTCCCGTTAGGCCTTTTCAGCAACGCTTTGTCACAGGCACTTTTACCGGCATTATCTACTCATGCCTTGGAAGATAGTCATGAACATCTTAAGAGGACCCTTACGTGGGGGCTGCGTTCGACGTTTTTTGTCATGATCCCCGCTTCAGTTGCGTTCATGGCCTTGAATGTGCCTATTGTTTTAACGATCTTTGGAGGCGGCAGGTTTGACCCGAAGGCTGCGCAGGTGACGGCGCAAGCGCTTTTCTATTATAGTATCGGCTTATCGGCATATGGGGGGACTAAGATCTTGCAATCATGTTTCTTTGCGTTAAAGGATACGCTGACTTCAGCGAAAATTGCCGTTTTAGCGTTGATCATTAACGTTGTCTTAAATTCTTTATTGATGTTTCCTCTTAAGATCGGCGGGATTGCTTTGGCGACTTCCATTTCCGGAATAATTAGTTTTCTGGTATTGTTTTATAAGCTTAAACAACGGCTTGGAGATTTTAAGGTAAAAGAGATCTTTTTTTCGTTCCTGCGGATACTCGCAGCCAGTGTTTGTATGGGGCTGGCCTGTTATTACGCGGTTACGCAGAGTAAGGATTTCGCCACAAGCAGTCTTTTACAGGTTGTCCGGTTAGTGCTCTTGATCCTGTTAGGTGTTTGTTCTTATATTTTGTTTTGCATGCTGTTTCGGGTTTCTGAAATGTGGGATTTGGGAAAGTGGATTGCGCGGAAAAAATAGTTATGCTTACCTTAAAAGATAAAATAGCTCAGCTACCCGATGCCTCCGGGGTGTATTTTTTTAAGGATAAGGGCGGAACTATTATTTATATCGGCAAAGCTAAGTCGCTGAAGAAACGGGTGCAGTCGTATTTCAGCCGTTTGCTTGATTCTAAAACTCAAGCTTTGGTTTCCAAGGCCGCTGATGTAGAATATAGATTGACTGATACTGAAAGCCAGGCGCAGATTTTAGAAGCGGCATTGATCAAAGAAAACCTGCCGCATTATAATATTGATTTAAAAGACGACAAATCTTTTCCCTGGATCCGTATCTCTGATGAAGCGTTTCCTGTTGTTTCCATATATCGCCGGAAAAAACTCCCCCTTGATGATACGTCCGCGTATTTCGGCCCTTATACGGATGTCAAATCTTTACGGCAGGCGATAAAGCTTATCCGCAAAGTCTTTGGTTTTCGCTCCTGTAAACAATTATCGTCGCAGGCCTGCCTGTATCATCGTATCAAGCTTTGCCCTGCTCCTTGTATTGGCGCCATAAGCCGCCGCGCGTACCGGGAAAACATCAGGGAAATTGAGATGTTCCTGGAATCGCGCTATGATGCATTGATTGGCCGGTTATCTCTTGAGATGAAAAAGGCGGCGTCAGAAAAACGTTTTGAAGATGCTGCCGCTCTTCGGGATAAGATACAGGCTTTAGGCTCAATCGGCGGGAACCAGACAGGTTTTAACCGTAAGGCCGAATTAGGGGATTTACGGGATCTTCTTGCTTTGGATGTTTTACCTGCGCGTATTGAGGCATTTGACATTTCAAATATTTCCGGACAACAGGCAACAGGGTCATGCGTGAGTTTTTATAACGGGAATCCCGATAAAAATAATTACCGCAGGTTCCGTATTAAGACAGTCAAAAATATTGACGATTATGCAATGTTGCGGGAAGTCCTGTTCCGGAGATATTCCCGCTTGAAAAGGGAAAATGCTCCTTTGCCTGACCTGGTCCTTATTGATGGCGGAAGGGGGCATATAGTGGCCGCCGGAACGGTGATGAAAGAATTAGGAATTACCGTGCCGTTAGTAAGTATTGCCAAGCAGCAGGAGAACATATATACTATAGCAAGAACGTATCCCATAAGATTCAAAGAAGATACGCCGGCATTGAATTTGATCCGCAGGGTCAGGGATGAAGCGCATCGTTTCGCGGTCGCCTATCATCACCTGTTGCGCAGGAAGAAGGTTATAGGGAAATAGTAGATGACTGCGTTCGCCAAAAAAGTTTACAAAGCGGTTTTGAGCATTCCGTTAGGAGAAGTGCGTTCCTATCAATGGGTGGCGCGAAGGATCGGCCATCCCCGCGCCTGCCGCGCGGTTGGAGGAGCCCTTAAAAGAAATCCATATCCGCTTATTATTCCCTGCCATCGTGTAATCGCTGGCAATGGCAAACCGGGAGGTTATTCCGGAGGGCTTAAGAAGAAAATGCTCCTGCTTGAGCTTGAAAGAAAGATTAAAATATGTCTGGAGAACAAAAGATAAGGTCGGCTCTCTATTATTTAAGTGTTTTTATTTTCCTGGTTGGTTTGCCTTTTATCATATCATTTGCCCTCGGCTATAAATTCGACCGCAGAAGCTTTAAATTCACAAAAACCGGTTTGATCCTTATCAAAACGCAGCCGTCAGGGGCGAGTGTTTTCTTTGATAATATGTTATTGGGTGATAAGACCCCTGTGACGATAAACGAACTTTTGCCGGGGACGTATGCTATACGGATGGAGTTGTCCGGGCATTATCCGTATTTTAGCAATGTAACGGTAGAAGAGGGGAAGGTAACGCGTTTAGAAAAGGTTATTTTGTTCCCGCTTCGGGCGGATGTAAAAAAGCTCAATAAAGAAGTTGTAACGTATTTCTTTATCGATGAACCCAAAGGCGCGGTGTATTATGTCAATGATGATGAGCGCAGTGTCTATAAATCTGATATGGATGGCACCCATTTTGATAAAATCGCTGATTTTCAGGCGATTTTTCCTGTTCCAAAGAAGTGGAAACATTCTCCGGACAGGGAAAAATTATTATATTATAATACGAACCAGATAGGAATAGTTACTGTTTCGGCTGGAGATAAATTACTTTCCGGCCAGGAACAGCCGTTTATTATTAATTATGCCCCCGGGGGGATTATCGAGGCGTATTGGCATTCTGATAGCTATCATATTGTGCTGGTTACCTATTCAAAGATTGAAATAGTAGAGGCTAAAACAAATTCGATCCCTGTCCCTATCATTAACCTCAATAAGCGCAATACATCCAGTTTTTATGATCTGCGGGCCGATACAGTGTATTTTCTTGACTCTCAGAAGGCCAATGATGGTTTGTTCTACGATAACGTGTATAAGCTGGAACTTAATGCGAAGCTTTATCCGTTCCAGGAGTTTATGAAGTTAGCGCCGACATTTGAAAAAGCAGGGGTAAAACAGTATGAAAAAGAATCAAAGGATCAACCGTAACCTGGAAATTCTTCCCGGCGCTCTTTCCTGGGGGATACTTATTTTTCTCGTCGCTTTAGCTATTTGGCAGCCGGTCGCCTGTGCTATTGTGATCATTATCTTTGATTTCTATTGGATCATCCGCACCATTTATTTGACTACGTTGTTAGTTATGGCATACCGTAAATTAGCGCTGCAGAAAAATATTGATTGGATGGCCCTGTGTTCCCGCCTTCGTCCGAACAACCGCTGGAAACAGGTCTATCATCTGGTTATTTTTCCCGTATATAAAGAGGGGCTGGATATTTTACGGCCTTCTTTAGAAGCATTGAAGCAAAGCCATTATCAAAAAGAAAGAATAATTGTGGTTATGGCGTTTGAGCAGAGGCATCTTCCGGCAAAGGAGTATGCTTGTGTTTTGGAAAAAGAATTCAAACCGGTTTTTGGCGATTATGTTTCGACGTTCCATCCTGATAATCTCCCGGGAGAAAAACGGACCAAAGGGGCAAATGCTACCTGGGCCGCGCGGCAGGCGCATGATCTGCTGCTTCAGAAAGGTATCGCCTTTGAAAATGTTATTATTTCCTGTTTTGACGCGGATACCTGCGTTAATAAAGAATATTTTGGCTGCCTGGCGTATCATTTTCTGACGTATCCTAAGCCGCATCAGGCAAGTTACCAGCCGATCCCGGTGTATAATAATAATATTTGGTATGCCCCGTCGTTTGCCCGCCTGGTGGAAGTCAGCGCTTCGTTTTGCCAGATGATCGAGAGTATGCGCCTGGAGAAATTTGTCACCTTTTCAAGCCATAGTATGAGTTTTAAGACCCTGGTTGATATCGATTATTGGCCGGTAGATATGGTCTCGGATGATTCCGTGGTTTACTGGAAAGCATTTTTGTTCTATAAGGGCGATTATCAGGTTGTGCCGTTGTATACGACGGTTTCCATGGATATCGCTTATAGCAATACATTTATTAAGACTTTGGTAGTCCAATATAAACAGAAGCGCCGGTGGGCTTGGGGTATTGAGAATTTTCCGTTTGTGGTCAGCCGGTTTTTGAATGATTGGGAGATCCCTCTGGGACGCAAACTTAAGCGAAGCTTCCATCTTTTGGAAAGCCATGTTACCTGGGCGGTCTGGGCAATTATCATCGCGGTTATCGCCCCGCTTCCTATCCTGTGGGGCGGAGTTTTCTTTACCGAGATGCCGATAAGTTATAACCTGCCTAAGATCACCGGGATGCTGCTTAATTTTACCTTGGGAACAAGCCTGGTTTGGATCGTCTTAAGCAGGATAATCTTGCCTGCTCGGCCTAAAGATGTATCCTGGTTTAAAAATGTCATCATGCTCCTGGAATGGGTTATTGTTCCGTTTATTATATTCTTTTTGGGTTCCACTCCCGCGTTGGACGCGCAAACGCGGCTTATGCTGGGAAAGTATATGGAATTTTCTCCTACTGAAAAGAGCAGGAAAGTGGTATAATAAACTGAGTTTATCAAGATAGAGAGGGGACGAGCTCATGAAAATTAAGGATTGCCTGCGAATAATGGTTGAGAAGAATGCGTCGGATCTATTCTACCGCCCGCGCGGGGCGGTGCGCATGCGTATTAACGGCAAGGTTGTTTCTGTCGCGGATGAGATCCTGACAATCGATGATGTTAACCGGGTGCTGGTTGACCTGGCTACTGATGAACAGAAAGAGTTTTTTAAGAAGAATTTGGATGTTGATTTCGCCTATTATTCCGCTGAGCTCAACCGCCGTTTCCGCGTCAGTATCTTTATGCAGCGTAATACTCCGTCGGTAGTTGTGCGTAATATTTCTCCGGTTATCGAAACGTTGGAAAACTTAAATCTGCCGGCAGAAGTGATCAGGAAATTGACCATGGAGAATCGGGGTTTTATCCTCTTGACCGGCACTATGGGATCAGGCAAATCAACAACCATTGCCAGTATGATCGAGCATATTAATGTTAATGCGCAAAAACACATTTTAACGCTCGAGGAGCCGATCGAGTTTACCTTTAAAGATAAACGTTCTATTATTAATCAGAGGGAGATCGGTAAAGATACTTTTTCGTATCCGGTTGCCCTTCGAGCTTTTACCCTGCAGAGTCCTGATGTTATCTATATCGCTAATATCCGTGACTATGAAACCATGTCTTCGGCTTTGATCAGCGCTGAAACCGGGGTATTGGTCTTAAGTACTTTACATACGATCAACGCGCCGCAAACCGTTGAGCGTATTATTAATTTTTTTCCGCCGCATCAGCATCAGCAGATACGCACTCAGTTAGCCCAGTTGCTCAAGGGTGTTATTTCATTGCGCCTGGTGCCGGCCAAAGACGGTACGGGCCGCCTCCCCGCGTATGAGATCATGCTTTTGACTCCGACGATAAGCCGTCTGATCAGGGAAGGTAAAGTCTGGGAGATGCATCAGTATATAGAAGAGGGCGGGATATTCGGAATGATGTCGTTTGACCAATGTTTGATCAAACTTGTCCAGGAAGACAAAATCACAGAAGAAGAAGCGATGAATTACGCGGATAATAAAGATGAATTTATCCTTGGACTGAGAGGCATTAAAAAGACGTAATTAAGTTAATAAAGGGAGGTTGTTCTATGCTCGCGGATATCAAATCAAAGGTTCTCTCAATACATGCTCACCTGCAGCAACTCAGAGGTTATCTTTGACATAGATGCAAAGAATAAACAGATAGAGGATTTCTCGCGCCAAATGTCTGATGCCGGGTTTTGGAATGACAGCGAGCTTTCTGCTTCGGTGGTCAAACAATTAAAATGCGTAAAACTTGCCGTTGAACCCTGGGAAACCTCCTGGAAGAAATATCTTGAGTTAAAAGAGCTTTCCGATATTCTCACCGGTGACGAACAGGAATTGATGCTTGAAGTAGAGAAAAATGTTGCTCTTCTGCAGCAAGACCTTGAGAAGCTCGAATTCACTACGATCCTTAACGGGGAATTTGATAAGAATAACGCTATTTTGAGCATTAATGCCGGAGCAGGAGGCACAGAATCCTGCGATTGGGTAGAGATGCTGTTTCGCATGTATACCCGCTTTGCCGAGTCAAAAAAATATGCGGTGAAGACTATCGATGTTTTGTTCGGGGAAGAAGCCGGCATTAAGAATGTGACGGTTTTTATAGAAGGTCCGTATGCCTACGGCTACCTCAAGGCAGAACGCGGGGTGCACCGCCTGGTTCGTATTTCTCCTTTTGATTCCAACAAACGCCGCCATACTACTTTTGCGTCTGTGGATGTCATACCGGAAGTCGAGGGAGATATCGAGGTTAAGATCGAAGAGAAGGACCTCACGGTTGATACCTTCCGTGCTTCAGGCCCCGGCGGCCAGCATATGCAAAAGACCGACAGCGCCGTCAGGATCACCCATCTTCCCAGCGGGATCGTGGTGGCGTGCCAGAATGAGCGGTCCCAGCATCAAAATAAGCAAAATGCATTAAAGATATTAAAAGCCAGGCTTTATGAGTTAGAGCAGGAAAAAAAAGACCAGGAAATATCAAAACAGGCTGCCACAAAAAAGAAGATCGAGTGGGGCAGTCAGATCCGTTCATATGTCATGCATCCCTATACCATGGTTAAAGACCATCGTACTGGCTATGAAACCGGAAATGTCCAGGCAGTTATGGATGGGCAGTTAGGCGAATTTATCGAGGCATACCTTAAATTACAGAAAACCAGATGAACTTAAAGATAGCAGTATTGAAAATAATGATAAGGAGTAATCACGATGTTAGGGTTTATTAAGCATACGATCTTGTCGCACAAAGAGAATTCGATCAAGCGCCGTTATCCCGGCGTCAGTATCGTTTTACATGACGAAATGCCGTTATCTTCGGCTGATACCGTGGTTGAAGCGGCAGCGATCGTTGATAAGATCAATGCGCTTGAGCCGGAGATCAAAAAGTTGTCCGACCAGCAATTGCGGGATAAAACACTTGAATTTAAATCAAAAGTTTTAAAAGAGGCAGCCCGCTATGAGCCGGTGCTTGTTGATTTAAGAGATTCTTTTCACGCGGCGACCATCCCTGAAGATAAAGATAAGGTCAAGGATAAGATAAAGGCGGTGCGTAATAAAGTCTTTGCGGCTATTTTGCCTGAAACGTTTGCCGTGGTCAGGGAAGCTTCTGTCCGCGCCATTGGATTGCGCCATTTTGACGTGCAGCTTGTCGGAGGGATCGTTTTACATGAGGGAAAGATCGCCGAGATGGCAACAGGAGAAGGAAAAACTCTTGTAGCGACTCTTGCCGCGTACCTTAACGCTCTTCTGGGGCAGGGTGTGCATATCGTGACGGTCAACGACTATTTAGCTAAACGTGACCGGGAATGGATGGGGCCTATCTATGAATTCCTGGGTTTGAGCGTCGGGGTCATTCAGCATGATATGTCTGATGAGCAGCGTAAAGCCGCCTATGGCTGTGACATTACCTATGGCACCAATAATGAGTTCGGCTTTGATTATTTGCGCGATAATATGAAGTATTCGCTCACTGACCTGGTGCAGCGGAATTATTTTTTCGCCATCGTTGATGAAGTCGATTCGATCCTGGTCGATGAAGCCCGCACTCCTTTGATCATTTCAGGCCCTTCAGAGGATTCCACCGATAAATACTACACCGCTAAAAAGATAGCCGATCAGCTTAAGGTGCGCCGTATCACCGAGGAAAAGGCCGGAGATAAAGACAGGCGCGATGACCTGAATAAGGGGTTTGATTATATCGCTGAGGAAAAAGCTCAGACGGTCGCCCTTACCGATGAGGGAGAAACAAAGGCGGCGCGGCTCTGGGGGATCGATAATTTACACAGTATTGAAACTATCGAATACCGCCACCACATTATCCAGGCGCTCAGGGCGAAAGAATTTTTTAAAAATGACGTGGAGTATGTTATTAAGGATGGCCAGGTGGTCATCGTGGATGATTTTACCGGCAGGCTTATGCCCGGCAGGCGATGGTCAGACGGGTTGCATCAGGCAGTTGAAGCAAAAGAAGGTTTAAAGATCGAACAGGAAAACCAGACATTGGCCACGATCACCTTTCAGAATTATTTCCGCATGTATGAGAAACTTGCCGGTATGACAGGGACGGCAATGACGGAAGCCGCTGAATTCAAGGCGATTTACCGGCTGGATGTCGTTACTATCCCTACCAATAGAAAATTGATCAGGACGAATTATCCGGACTGTATTTATAAAACCGAGAAAGAAAAGTTCAATGCTGTTGTGGAAGAGATCGTCGAGCTTTATGCTTCCGGCAAGCCCGTCTTAGTGGGGACTATTTCTATTGATAAGTCAGAGCATCTTGCGGAATTGTTAAAAAGGAGAGGGATCGCGCATCAGGTTTTAAACGCTAAATACCATGAAATGGAAGCCCAGATCGTGGCTCAGGCAGGAAGGTTTAAGGGCGTGACCATTGCTACTAATATGGCGGGCCGCGGGACGGATATCCTTTTGGGTGGAAACCCTGATTTTATGGCGAAAACTTTGATGAAACAAAAAATGGTCCCGCAAGACCTTCAGTACCAGGAAGAATATAAGAAGGTTTTGAATAAGTTTAAACAAGAAGCTCAGGCTGAACATGAGAAAGTCGTTGGCCGGGGAGGATTGCATGTTTTAGGGACCGAGCGCCATGAAGCCCGGCGTATTGATAATCAGCTGCGCGGGCGTTCCGGCAGGCAGGGTGATCCTGGTTCATCGCGGTTTTATGTCAGCCTTGATGACGATCTGATGCGTTTATTCGGCTCAGACAGGCTCCTGGGGATCATGGACAAGCTGGGTTTTGAAGAAGGCCAGGTGATTGAACATCCTCTAGTGAGCAAGTCTATAGAAATCGCTCAGCGACGGCTTGAACAGCATAACTTTGAGATCAGAAAACAACTCTTGGAATATGATAATGTCATGAATAAGCAGCGGGAAGTAATTTATGGCCAGCGCCGGGAGATCCTGGAAGGAGTATCTCTGAAGGAAAATATCCTTGAAATTATGGAGAGGATGCTTGATGAGATCATGGCTGTGTATACGCACGAGCAGTCTAATCCTCAGGAAAATAGTGATGAGGAATTGATGAACGCGTTACGCTTACGGATAGGTTTAGAACTGGATGCTTCGTTTTTAAAAGATAAGAACAGGGATGCCGTAAGAAAGGATATTTTCGCGAAAATATCGCAAGCCTATGAAGCAAAAGAAAAAACGATAGGGGAGGGCTTAGCCCGCCACCTGGAACGCATGGTGTTTTTACAGATCATTGACGGAAAATGGAAGGACCATTTGTACGCGATGGATAAATTGCGTGAGGGTATCGGGCTGCGCGCGTATGGGCAGCGCGATCCGCTGATAGAATACAAGCGTGAGGCGTACGCGGCTTTTAGTTCCATGTTTTATTCGATCGAGTCGGAGTCGGCTGAGATGATCTTTAAATTACAGCCTGCTCCGCCGGAAGCAAAGTTTAAAGAAGTTTTTCATTCCAGCTCTCAGGAGTTGCTGCATCCTGAAGTTTCCCGGAGTAAACAGCCGGCAGGCTCAGCAGAGGGGGCTGCCCGGCATCAAGCGTCGAGTTCTGCGCCTGGTGTTTCTCAGGCGAAAGTCGGCAGGAATGACCCTTGTCCCTGCGGTTCCGGGAAAAAATATAAAAAATGCTGCGGACAGTAAAGAAAACGGCTTTGGCGCGAGAATGGGTTTTATGCCTTATTCCCGCATTTTTGTTGGCTGCTTCATTTCCTCTTTTTAACTTCGAGTTTTTAGCTTGGGTTTCGTTTGTCCCGCTGTTTTTTAACCTCAAAAATAAATCAAAACCAAAAGTATTCTTTTTGTCTTTTTTGACAGGTGTTCTTTTCTGGCTGGGAACGGTCTATTGGCTTATTCATGTTACTTTCGCGGGAATGCTGCTTTTGGTTTTGTATCTTGGTTTATATTTTGGCATTTTTGGCTTAGCGGCTGTATCGGTTTTAAACCATCCGCGGGTTGGGCTTCGGGTTATAGTTATTCCGGCTGTTTGGGTTTTATTAGAATATGCCCGCGCGCATCTTTTAAGCGGTTTCCCCTGGGCGCTCTTAAGCCATTCGCAGTATTTGAACCTTCCTGTTATTCAGATCGCTGATATAACGGGCGCATGGGGGGTATCGTTTTTGGTGATGATGGTAAATGTTGCGATTTACATGGTTGTGGTAGAAAGCCGCATACTCGGCCGTGGCGGCGTTTTAAGAAAATACGGAATTGTTTTATTATGTTTGGCAATTACCTTTGGTTATGGGTATTATAAATTATCCTTAACACCTGCTCCCCAGCGCCAAACACCATATACGGTTTCCGTTATTCAGGGTAACATCCCTCAAGAACTCAAATGGGATATCCGCTCTCGCAGGGCTATTATTAATAAATATAAAGAGCTTACTGCTCAGGCAGTAAGCCGGAAACCGGATTTGATCATTTGGCCTGAAGCTTCTTTGCCGGTTGTTTTGGAAGAAGAGCCTGATTATTTTGCGCAGGTTTACGGGTTTATAAAAGAAATTAAAACACCGTTATTGTTGGGCGCGGTAACGCTGGAAAATGGGTCGTATTATAACAGCGCATTGCTTATGTCAGCCGACGGAGAAATTCAGCAAAAATATAATAAACTTCATTTAGTGCCGTTCGGGGAATATATCCCGTTTCGTCAAACATTCCCTTTTTTGGCAACGATTGTGCCAATAGGAGATATCAGCCCGGGCAGGAAATACTCCGTATTTTCTTCGCCTCAACACCCCGCCAATCGTTTCTCTGTCCTCATCTGTTTCGAAGATTTATTCCCTGAATTATCCCGGGTATTTGTGCAAAAGGGGGCAGGATTCTTAGTTGTTATGACCAATGACGCCTGGTTTGGTAAAACTTCCGCGGCGTATCAACATTGTGCCGCATCGGTGTTTCGTGCAGTGGAAAACCGCAGGCCCGTGGTACGCAGCGCTAATACCGGGATCTCCGGTTTTGTTGATCCCAAAGGCAGAATTACTGCTTTGGTTGCGGATAATAATGCAGAAAACATATTTATTGATGGTTATCTTACGCGAGAAGTTGATGCCGGCAGCAAGCATATAAGTTTTTATACCCGCGCGGGAGATGTTTTTATTGTTGTTTGTGTTTTCTGTGTCCTTTGTGGTATAATATTTTCCTTTAGAAAGAAATCATCGTAAGGGAATCCTTTGCTGAAAAACTTAAGGGTTGATGCAATGGTGCAAAAAATTGTTAAATTCCTTCTTTTAATCCTTTTAGTCGGATTACCGACATACCTTGTCGCAAGCATTTATTCTTTAGATAAGAACTATTTTCTTTGCCCTATACCGTATTCCTGGGATATGGTTATACGTTGCGATTCCCGGGGAGAAGGTTTTTTCGCGGCAAAGCGCAATGGCAGGCGTATGCATAATGGGATCGACCTTGCCGCTGATATTGGAACTCCTGTTTTAGCGTGCCGCGCGGGCAGGGTACATACCGCGGTACAGCCTCGCGGTATGGGCAACTATGTGGTGATCAGCCATTCAGACGGCTTGAGTTCGTTGTATGGGCATTTGTCCAGGATTGATGTCGCCGATAATGTTTTTGTGCGGCAGGGGCAGGTGATCGGGCGTGTTGGCAAAACAGGTAATGCCGACCATCCGGACATGCAATCCCATTTGCATTTTGAAGTTAAAAAGGATGAAGTTTATCATGATCCTTTGGAATACCTCGAATAAAACTCACAAAACCAACTCCTGAGCGAACGTATGTTTAATATCATTATTTTAGGTATAACGAGTCTCCTGACCGATATTTCCAGCGAGATGGTTTATCCTCTTTTGCCGCTCTATTTGATTACAACACTGGGAGCAAGCCCTGTAGTCTTGGGGTTAATTGAAGGTATTGCCGAGAGCCTTGCCAGCCTCTTGAAGGTCTTTTCCGGTTACTTCTCCGATAAAATAAGAATACGTAAACCTTTTACTATTTTAGGCTATACTGGTTCGGCAATAGGAAAATTCTTCTTGTTTATCTCCACCAGTTGGGGGTATGTGCTTGTGGGGCGTGTTATCGACCGGTTAGGTAAAGGGATCCGTACTGCTCCGCGGGACGCGCTTATTGCGGACAGCGCTCACGACGGCAAAAAAGGGGCGGCATTCGGCCTGCACCGCGCCATGGATACCCTGGGAGCAACTACCGGCGTTATTTTGGCATATTTTCTGATCGTTAATTATAAAGGTGATTTTAAGAACGTGTTCTTGTTCTCTCTTATTCCCGCGTTTCTTGGAGTAGTAGTTCTTTTTTTTGTCAGGGAAAAAAAGAAACCTCTCGTCTCCAATAGCGTAAAAGTGCAATTTAAATGGGGAGCGCTTGACAAGAAATTAAAACTCTTTCTTGTTTTTACCTTTATTTTTACCCTGGGAAATTCTTCCAATCAATTCCTCTTGTTGAGGGCCAAAGATTTGGGCAGCCCCTTACCTCAAGTCATCCTTTTTTATCTTGCGTATAATGTGATTTATTTCCTGGTCGCTTATCCGGCGGCCCGGCTTTCCGATAAGATCGGTAGAAGAAATTTGCTGGTGCTGGGGTATTTGTTTTACGGTTTGGTTTATATTGGTTTTGCGTTTAATCATTCCGTGCCTGCTCTCTGGTGGTTATTCGGGACGTATGGGTTATATATGGGATTTACCGAAGGCGTAGAAAAGGCGCTCGTTGCCGATATCGCGCCGGCTGAACTTCGTGCTACGGCTATCGGGTTGCATGCGACCCTGGTTGGTATCGGATTATTGCCGGCGTCATTATTGGCTGGGCTATTATGGAAATCATTTGGGCCTGCGGTACCGTTTTATTTCGGCGGGATCATGGGGATCATTTCCAGCATCGGCCTTTGGGTGATTTTGAAGGGAATGTGAAAGGTAAAAAATGCTCGAATTAAAAGTTGTTAAAGTCAAAAAACCCGATGATATGAACGCGATAATAGGGCAGGGCCATTTTATCAAGACGGTTGAAGATATCTATGAAGTTATGGTGAATAGCGTCCCGGGTATACAGTTTGGCTTGGCGTTTGTTGAAGCTTCTGGAGCATGTAAAGTAAGAGCTGCAGGGACTGATCAGGAATTAACCGCTTTAGCAGCCAAGAATGCTCTTGAGATCGGGGCTGGGCATAGTTTTATTATTCTCTTGAAGAATGCCTATCCGCTTAACGTATTGAATGCGCTTAAGGCTGTTCCAGAAGTCTGTACTATATTTTGTGCTTCTGCTAATCCATTGGAAATCATTGTTGCTGAGACTGAAACGGGAAGAGGTATCCTGGGAGTAATTGATGGTTTAAAGCCAAAAGGTATTGAATCTCAAGAGGATATTGAGTGGCGCCATGCATTGTTGCGTAAAATAGGGTATAAATTATAAGCGCCAGCTTGTTTGATGAATTCTGACTGTTTTACTATAATTTTCGCAAAAGAACATGGATTTTAAAAAAACAAAGAAAAAATTCAGTTATTTTATCGGTTGGTTACTCTTGACCATCTTTTCTGCGATCATCAGGAAGACACCATGGCAATATCTCTATGTTCTTTCCAGGCATATGGGGTTGCTGGGCTATAGCATGGCCGGCAGGCAGAGAAAAATCGCTTTAGACAGCCTGACAACCGCTTTTGGAAACCAAAAGCCGCCTGAAGAGATCCGCAAGATCGCTCAAGATTGTTTTATTTACATGATCAAGTCAGGCGTTGAGGTTATCTATATGACTGAGCGGCCTGATTTCTTAAAGCAGCGTATGCAGTTGGTAGGTAAAGAGATCATCGAGCAGGCATTGGCGCGCGGCAAAGGTGTGATCTTGGTTAGCGCTCATTTTGGGAATTTTCCGGTTATGTTGGCTCGTTTGAGTGTTGAAGGGTATAAAGTTGCCGCGATCATGCGGCCTATGAAAGATGCTAAGGTTGAAAAGCTTTTCCTGCGTAACCGCGAGAAACTTAATATAAATACGATTTATAGCCAGCCTCGGAAAACCTGTGTTGAGAATTCTATCCGTGCTTTACGCGAAAACAGCCTGCTTTTTATTCCTTTAGACCAGAATTTTGGCACAGCGGGAGTATTTGTTGATTTTTTTGGCAGGAAGGCTGCTACGGCAACCGGCCCGGTCGTTTTTGCGCAGCGTACGGGAGCGGCTTTAATTCCTTGTTTTATTATCCGTCAGAAAGATGATACCCATACTATTGTTTTTGAGCCGGCGTTACGGTTGGAAGAAGGAAAAACTGAACAGGAAACAATTGAGATCAATGTCCAGAAAATAACGAGTATTATTGAAACGTATATTCGTCAATATCCTGCGGAATGGAGTTGGATCCATCGCCGTTGGAAGAGTAAGATGCAGGAACCGGTGTAGCAGGACTCCGATTAGCGTGGGGGGACGCTGGTAAAAAGTAGTGAAAATAACACCCGCACCTCGTAAGCGCACGAGAAATTTCTTCGAAATTTCTTTCGTGCACTCGGTGGGGTTTCGCTGGATAAAAAAGCTGTAGGTGCCTGACTCCAACAGCTAAGCGCTTCGGAAATTCTTCCGCTTCGCTGCATAATTTCCTCGCAGCTGATTGGAGTTTGCGGCAAAAAGCCGCACACCCGCGCAATACAAATCTGCGCGGGGTGTCGATAGTGTTTTATTATCTGGTTCGTTACTCCGACTCATAAGCCGCATTAAAATTTTGCTTCGCTTCTAAAATTTTAATGCATTCGTCGGAGTTTCGCTGGATAAAACTTTAAGGTGCTCAAGGAGGTATCGCATGGCAGAGGAGAATAAGAAAGAGGAACAGAAAGTAGAATCTAAGAACTCAACAGGAACATTTGTTAAAATTATTTTAGGTTTTGCTTTCTTGGGATTGGCAGCATATCTTTTGGTGGGACGGAATTGGTGGGAACATACCTGGTTAGTAGTCAAAGGCTGCGCAGTACCGTTTTTGGTCCTCGCAGGAATCATTACTTTGGCAATAGCAAAGGAATAACACAATCGTTTCTTAACACCAGAGGCTGGGGCGGATAGGGTATCCTAACGATATTCTATCCGTCCCGTTTCTTTTTCTTTCTGCGATAACAAGCCTTTACTAATACGGTTTTTTTATATATAATACTAAAGAATATAATAGGCGTAACGTTAATGATTTAAGGAGGGATAATGGAAGCGTTATTAAAAAAAGAGATTATCGTTAATAAAACAATATGCCGGGTAATCGGCGTGGCGAGCTTTATTGTTTTGACAAGCCTGGGTGCGTATGTGCGTATTCCTTTGCCGTTTACGCCGGTGCCGCTGACTTTGCAAACTTTATTTGTCTTGTTATCCGGGGCGTTTCTTGGCAGTAGCCTTGGCGCGCTGACGCAGTTAAGTTATCTTTTCCTGGGGGCATCAGGCGTATCGCTTTTTAGCGGCGTGGCCTGCGGGCCGTATTATCTCTTGGGGCCTACCGGCGGTTATTTGCTGGGTTTTGTGGCAGCTGTTCTTTTTCTGGGAAAAGCGCTTAAATATGTTTCAAATAATTTTTTTCTTACCTTTGCCGTGTTCTGTGCTGCAGACGTTATGATCCTGTCCTGCGGCGTTTTATGGCTTAAGGTTTTAACCGGATATTCTTTTTCACAACTTATCCTCATTGGTTTTGTTCCTTTTATTGCCGGTGACATGGTAAAAGCATCCGTAGCAGCAGCCCTCTATAAGAAGTTCAAGGCCCGCATTGAGCATATTTTTTAATCTTATTTTTCGCAGGGTGCACAAAGGAGTAGCCTCATATGAAAATCAAAGAGGTCATGATCAGGGATGTGGTGAGTATTAAGCCGGAAGAAAATGCGTGCGCTGCCTGGGAGATATTGACGAATATGCAGATTAGCGGCTTACCGGTTATTGATGCCAAAGGCAAATTAGTCGGTATGTTCACGGAAAAAGAGATTTTAGCGCATATGCTTCCCAGTTATATCCAAGAAGTAGGGAAATTCATCTACAAAGAAAACCCGAAATCAACGAAAAAGAAATTCTCTGAATTTAAATCGATGGCCGTGAGCCAGTTGATGCGCCGCGAAGTTGTTACCACGACCGAAGATATGACTCTTTGTGAGGTTGCCAGGGTCATGCTTACCCAAAAAGTCCGCCGAATGCCTGTGTTAGATAAATCCGGCACTGTTGTGGGAATGATCGCCCGCTGTGATGTTTTAAAGGCTTTGGCAGGGGAGTCTGACGTATAATCAATACTTGATGGGAATATGCTAAAAAAATTTGTGATTCTTATTGGCCTTTCTTTGGGGCTGGGATTTCTTTCCAAATGGATCGGTTTGAGCGCTCATCAAGCTTTGGCAATAACCATTTTTTCCGCATCTATTTTAGGCACGCTTTTCTTTTGGGATTTTCGTTTAGGTTTTGCTTTCCTGGGGATTTCGATACTTTTATTTACGGGGACTATTGATCTGGAACATATGATTCAATTCGCCTCATTAGACGTCATTCTTTTTTTGGTCGGGATGATGGTTATCGTCGCTCTTTTAAAGGAATCAGGTTTTTTTGCCTGGATCGTTCAGCTTATTCTGACGATGCGTCGATTGAATGGCCCTAAATTTGTCGTTATTATTTCGGTTGTGTCGGCGTTACTTTCGACCATGACTTCTGAGGTTGTCTCGATCATTTTTATGGTAGCGGCTATCCTGGAAATTTGCGATTATTTTGAAGTGAGCGCGGTCCCGTTCATTATAATTTCAGTGTTTGCGACCAATATAGGCAGCGCCGCCACGGTATTGGGAAATCCTATCGGGATATTGATCGCTTCTAAAGCCGGCCTTTCTTTTGAAGATTTTATTGTCAAAGCCTTTCCTTTAGCAATGCTCTGCCTTGCCGCGGGAATTCTGGTGGTGATGATCTGGTATAGAAAAGCAATTGCTGAATTAACCGTTAAGATGAAAGAGGTTGGTGCTAATGAAATCCTGATTAAGCTTATTGCAGTGCCGCCGGGGAAAAATTTAAAGATCAGCCTGGCTGTTTTTGCGGTGACGTTGTGTTTTATCTCGCTGCACCATCGTTTTGAGCTCCTCTGGCAGCTTAAACCGAATACTATATTATTAACAGCTCCGCTTTTTTCATCAGGGGTGATCATGATTTGGAAATGGCAGAAAGCCCGCGAATATATAGAGAAAGATGTGGAGTGGTGGACGCTGTTGTTTTTTATGCTGCTTTTTGCACAGGCAGGGACACTGAAATATACAGGCGCAACTGATATTTTGGCAAAGCACTTAGCGGTTACCGCAGGCCATAGTTTGTCTTCGCTTATCGGTATTGTATTGTGGGTTTCAACTATAGGTTCCAGTATTTTGGATAATGTAGTGTTAGTCGCCGCTTTTATTCCTGTTATTCAAAGCTTCCAGGGGTTGAATATGAATTTAGAGCCTTTGTGGTGGGCATTATTGTTCGGCGGTTGTTTAGGCGGAAATATTACGTTAGTGGGCTCAACCGCCAATATCGTGGCTTTGGGTATTATTGAGAAAGAAAAAAGGATTAAAGTGACGTTCCTGCAATGGTTTGGGGTCGGTTTAACGGTAGGAGTAGTAACCACAAGTATCGTTTGGCTTTTGTTATCAGTGTTGCCTTTTTACCGGTCGTAATGACATTCCCTTGGCTTGACAAAAGGTTTATTCTGTGATAGATTGCTTGAAATCAAGGAGGTAGGCATGTTTCGAAAAACATTTTTTATTGTGGTATTCTCCCTATTGTTGTGTGTGGCCAATAGCGTGTACGGCGCAGAAGACCCTGCTTTGTTAGCGCCCGGGGCAGTCCCTGCTGTTGTTCCCGAAGCAGCTTTTGATATAGAAATGCAATGGCTCTGGGGAGAAGCGAGTTCTGTTGATACCCAAAATAAGGTTTTAATTGTTAAATACCTTGATTATGAGACTGATCAGGAAAAAGAAATGCAAATAATCATTGATGACAAGACAGCGTTTGAAAATGTTAAGTCGCTTGATGAGATAAAAGTGCAGGATACCCTTAGCGTAGATTACATCATTGGGGCTGATAATAAAAGTTTAGCGCGCAATATCAGTGTTGAGCGCCCGGAAGAGCCGGTTATTCCTTTAGACAATCTTGAGCCTCCTCTTAATCTGGAAGGCGCGCCAGTATCTCAGCCGGAGATAAAGGCAGGAGATAATCCGCAAGCTGACCTTGAACCTAAAAAACAATAATATTTTTTAAGAAAAGGGTTTTTAATTCACCGAGGGCGTCCCTGTTTCCAAGATGCCCTTTTTTATTATGGATAATAAAAAGCTGGCAATATTTGATCTCGATGGAACGTTAATTGACGCGTATCCTGCGATTGTCAGGAGTTTTAATTATACGATGCGCGCGTTTGGCTATCCGGCGCAGAAAACGTTGGTTATTCGCCGCGCTGTAGGCTGGGGCGATAAATATCTTTTGGCTCCTTTTGTGAAAAAAAAGCATTTGTCCGGCGCGCTTTTAGTATACCGGCGCCATCACAAGAATGCGTTGCGCGCGTATGCAAAGACAATTCCCGGGGCGAAAAGAGTATTGCGCTATTTAAGGAATAAAGGGTATAGGTTAGCAGTCGCCAGTAACCGGCCGACATTTTTTTCCCGCATACTGATCCGTACTTTGGGCTTGAAACAGTATTTTGATTTCGTCTTGTGCGCGGATAAACTGAAGCTTGGAAAGCCGCACCCTGAGATCTTGGAAAAAATCCTGAAAAAACTTCACGCAGAAGCAAAACATACTGTTTATATTGGAGATATGACTATTGACGCTCAGGCAGGCAGGCGCGCTCATATTGATACTATTATTGTGACCACGGGATCAAGTTCGGAAACAGAAATTGTGCGTGAAAAGCCGTATCGCGTAATAAGCGATATCCGCGGGTTGCTTAAAATATTGTCATAGGCGGCAATTGTAGCCATAAGTAAAAAGTCAACCTTTGACAGCGATGGTGCATTTAACTTGACCTGAAGCGAAAAATTTGGTATAGTAACACATAATTGAGGAGGAAGTATGAGAAAAACTACCTTAGGTGTATGGTTAGGGATTTTTCTGTCTTTTTGTGTCAGTACTCACGTATTTGCAGGTGAGAAAAAGCAGAGCATGATCCTGCTTATTTCCGAACAAAATATTGAAGGCCCGCAGCGTGCCTGGTGGGCAAGCGAAATTGATCTTTCAACGACCGAGGCCCGGATTATTGCGAAATTAACTGTACAGGGCTATGATATTCTTGAACCTGCTTTATTGGCTGAAACTATTAAAAAAGAACCGGCGTTCCGGCAGGTGAATTTATCAGAGCAGGAGTCCATAAAATTGGGGAATCTTTCCCACGCGGATTATGTGATCGTCGGTAAAGCTGTTGCTTCTGCCGGAGGGGTAGTTCCGCAATCAACGATGCGTTCTTGTTTTGCGAATCTTACTGCTAAATTGATCAATGTAAAAGAGGGGAAAATAGTGGCGTATCTTGAAGCGTCGGGTAACTCTGTCCATCTGGATGTTATTACCGGAGGCAAAGAAGCGTTGGCAAATGCTGCTGATGATTTGGCACAGAAATTATTAGAAGCATTGAAGAAGTAAAGGAGAGCCTTAGATGAAGAAAGTATCAGTGTTCTTGATAGGCAGTATGGTTGCTTTTACTTTTATAGGATGTACTACCTTGCAGCAGATTACCCAGCCTACTGCGCAGGTTGATAATAATGTCGGGACTCAGCCGTTGCCTCCATATGCTGGGCCAAGAGCCCGGATTGCGATAGCTGATTTTGATGTTAAAGCGGCAAAAGCGTATGGTGAGATCGGTTCGGGGTTACGGGAGATGTTGGTGACTGCTCTTATTAATAGCAGCCGTTTTAGCGTTGTTGAGCGCCAGGCGTTAAGCGCGGTAATGCAGGAGCAGGAGCTTTCTGCATCAGGCGCTGCCCAACAAGGAAGCGGGGGCCCGCAACGTGGTAAGATCAAGACCGCTGATCTGGTTGTTACTGCCGCGGTCACAGAATTTGAGCCTCAGGCTTCAGGGGGAAGTGCCGGTATCGGCGGTGGGGGTGGTGTGGGAAGCGGGATCTTGGGAGGGTTATTGGGAGCTGCGTTAAATAAGGCCCATATGGCTTTAGATATCCGTATCATCGATACTTCAACGTCTGAAGTTTTGGCAGCTACCCGCGTGCAGGGCCAGGCCTCTGATATTTCCGGCGGTTTTATGGCTGGCTTTTTTGGTGGATGGGGGTTAGGAGGCGGGCTATCGATGTACGCAAATACTCCGATGGAGAAAGCTATCCGTGTTTGTATCATTGAAGCGGTGCGCTATATCTCTCAGACAATCCCTGCGAATTATTACAAGTATTAAATCAGGTTCTTTTTATTAACCATTCTTTCAGAGCGGGTAGCGTAATGCCCTGAAGGAAAATCAAGACACATAACGTAGGGAGGGCTACCTTCATACGTTAGTTCATCTTCACATGGGAAAACGTAAACGTAGAGGAAAACTTAATTGGCGTTCCAAAAAAGCTAATAAAGGTAGAAAACCAAATTTAGGATAAGCTTTTAGGTTTTCGTTCTAAAACCTCATATCTTGCCTGGCCTTTCATGGTACTCATTTGGATCCTGATAAGCACTTTTGTGGTAAGCGCCCTTTCGCTGATAGGAATCATTACCCTGGCGATAAAGGATAAATTATTACACAAGGTCCTTTTCTGCCTGATCGGGTTCTCCGCCGGGTCATTGATCGGCGGAGCATTTTTGCATATCCTGCCTGAAGCCGTAGAAAGCTGTCCTGGGAATGCGGTTTTTTATTATTTTATCCTGGGGCTCATTCTTTTTTTCATGATGGAGCATTATTTTTATTGGCGCCATTGCCATGACGGGCCGTGTGAAATTCACGCTTTTACCTATTTAAATCTTATCGGCGACAGTTTCCATAATTTTATTGATGGTATGGTTATTGCAGCAAGCTATGTTGTTTCGTTTCAGCTTGGAGTTGTAACGACGGTTGCGGTTATTTTGCATGAAATCCCCCAGGAAATAGGCGATTTTGGCGTCTTGATTTACGGCGGTTTTACCAAAAAGAAAGCTTTGATATATAATTATATCTCGGCATTAACCGCTGTAGTCGGTGCGTTGGTAGGTTATGCGTTAGCAGGGGTGATCCCTTACATATCTAATTTTATTCTACCGCTTACCGCAGGCGGCTTTACCTATATTGCCATGTCCGACCTTATCCCGGAAATCCATAAAGAGAAAGATAAAAAGCGTTCGCTTGCGGCATTTATCGCGTTTTTAGCTGGCATCGGTTTTATGGCGCTCTTCAAAATAGTCTTTAAAGAATAACCTCCCCATTAAAAAACGTTTTCTCAATTGCTTTCTTATTTTGTTTAATATACAATAATTCAATAACCTTTAGGTGTGGAGTGTGATTTTCTAACGGGTGGAAAATTAATGAGAAAATTATCGTTAGTACAGATGGATGTTAAACAAAAAGGGAAGATCCTGGAAGTCCTTGGTGGTAAGGCATTGCAGCACCGTTTTATGACGATGGGTATTTATGAGGGAAGGGAAGTCGTGAAATTGAGCCATTTTATTCTAAAAGGCCCGGTCGCAATGAGAGTCGGCAGAAGTGTCTTAGCACTCGGCTATGGTATGGCAAGTAAAATTATTGTCGGAGTAGAATGATACGGAAAATCTTCTTGATGGGTAATCCTAATGTCGGGAAATCTATGGTCTTTTCCCGGTTGACCGGGGTTCAGGTCATTGTTTCTAATTATCCCGGTTCTACGGTTGAGATTGCAAAAGGATATTTAAAGATAGGCGAAGAGAAGATAGAAGTTGTTGACCTCCCCGGGACGTATTCTTTGCAGCCTAATTCAAAAGCTGAAGAGATCGCCGTGGCATTGTTGCAGCAGGAGGCCAAAGATGAGGTCGCGGTTATAAATGTTATTGACTCGACTAATCTTGAACGCAATCTTTTCTTAAGCCTGCAGCTTATTGAAGAAGAATACCCTGTGCTTGTTTGTTTAAATATGTGCGATGACATGAAACATCGGGGTATCTCTCTTGATGTCGTAAAGCTTGAAGAGCTCTTAGGAGTACCGGTGATCCTTACCTGCGCAATAACCGGTGTCGGGATAAAATATTTAATTGAAAGGATCCCGGATAAGAAAGTCGGACTGATCAAGAAACTTGAACATCAACAACGTTGGCTGGAGATCGGCAGGATCGTGGAAGCGGTACAGAAGTTGACTCACCGCCATCATACGTTCCGGGAACTCATGGAAGATGCTTCGGTTAAGCCGCTGACCGGCAGTCTTATGGCTATCGGTATATTGTTTCTTGCGTTTAAACTGGTGCGTTTCATCGGAGAATCACTGATCACATACTGTTTTGATCCGCTCTTCTTTAATTTCTATAAACCTTTACTTGATAAAGTTAGTTTGGCTTTGGGTAGCGATGGCTTTCTGCATCATCTGCTTATTGGCGATTTGATTAACGGAAAGATCGATTTTAAACAGTCTTTAGGGGTCTTAACGACTGCTCCGTATATTGAGTTTGATATGGTCCTGCCGTACATTATTTCTTTTTATTTTGTTTTAAGTTTCCTGGAGGATATGGGGTTCCTTCCGCGCCTGGCAATATTGCTGGATAATTTGTTCCACCGTTTAGGCTTGCATGGGTACGCCATTATCCCCGTGCTTCTGGGTTTTGGCTGTAATGTCCCGGGAATTCTATCTACCCGGATGTTGGAATCAAAGCGGGAGCGTTTTATTGTTTCGACGCTCATCTCGATCGGTATTCCCTGCGTGCCTCTCCAGGCGATGATATTCGGGGTATTAGGGAAGTATTCCGGTTTTTATGTCGGCGGAGTATACCTGATATTGTTTTCTCTTTGGTTGATACTGGGGCTTATCCTTAACAGGTTTTTAAAAGGCTATAGCCCGGAATTCATAATGGAGATACCATCGTATCGCCTGCCGCCTCTGGGAATGCTTTTGCAGAAACTTTTATTCCGCGTCAAAGGGTTTTTGATAGAAGCGATCCCGGTTGTGTTATTGGGGGTTTTGGTCGTGAATCTTCTTTTGTATTCGCATACCTTGGACCTGGTGACGGGAATATTCTCTCCCCTTATGAAAGGGCTGTTCGGTTTGCCTAATGAGGCGATCATTGCTTTAACCATCGGGTTTATCCGTAAAGATGTCGCTGTCGGCATGTTGGTTCCCTTAGGTTTGACGGTAAAACAGCTGTTTATTGCCACTACATTACTTGCCATATCTTTTCCTTGTGTAGCTACGTTTATGGTCCTCTGGAAAGAATTAGGGTTTAAGGCCCTGCTGAAAGCCACCGGTATTATGATCTTAACCGGTATGCTGGTGGGGGGGCTCCTTAGGATCTTTTTATGAAAGCATTTGCGTTACTTTCAGGCGGCCTCGATAGTTTACTGGCGGCACAATTGATCCATCTGCAGGGTATAGAAGTGATCGCTTTGCATTTTAATATCCCCTTTTATTCATCAAAGAAAAGTAATAAAGAATCAGCGCCTGCGTTTGTCAGCCAGGCTGTTTCTCACCTTGGGATATCCTTAAGAACTGTCGATATCTCGGAAGACTTCCTTAATATTTTACTGAAGCCAAAGTTCGGTTATGGCTCTAATATCAATCCTTGTATTGATTGTAAGATCCTGATGTTCCGTAAGGCAAAAGAATTGATGGGGCCCGAAGGAGTTTCTTTTGTTGTTTCCGGCGAGGTCCTGGGCCAGCGCCCGATGTCACAGCATCGTAAAGCCTTGGAAAGTATTGATGAAGAATCAGGTTTACAAGGTTTGATTATCCGTCCGCTCTCAGGATTGCTTTTTCCTGAAACTATCCCTGAACAAAAAGGATGGGTCACGCGAAGCCGGTTGTTAGGTTTTAACGGAAGAGGACGCAGGCCGCAGATGGATTTGGCAGCAGAATTTGGAATAAAACAATATGCAAATCCTGCGGGCGGCTGTTTGTTGACGGATCCTTTGTTTAAGAAAAGGGTTGAAGATCTGATAAAGCACAATGAAGTGAATTTGAGAAATGTCGCATTGTTGAAAGTCGGCAGGCATTTTAGGCTGTCGGCGCAGTCTAAATTGGTCGTCGGAAGGGATGAGTCCGAAAACGACGAACTTGTCAAGTTATCTCAAGAGAGCGACTATTGTTTTATGCCGTCGCTGACAGCCGCAGGAGCGACTGCTTTAGGTATTGGGATGTTCAATGATGAGTTGGTCAGGTTTTCCTGCAGTATTAATGCCCGCTATTGCGATCTCAATGGCGCAAAGACAGCGCGGATACTGTATCGTAAGGGAGTTCAGGGAAATTTTTCTGCCGGGGAAGTTTCTCCGCTTGAAGAAAGAGAGCTTCAAGCGTTACGGATATGATCCTATGAAGAAAGAAGCGCTTCTGTATGAAAAACTCGCTGATGCCGCGGTTCACTGTTATTTATGCGCTCACCATTGCAGAGTAGAGCGCTCACAATTCGGTTTTTGCGGGGTGCGTCAGAATATTGATGGTGTTTTGTATACCCATGTTTATGGCGAAGTGGTCTCACTGAACGTTGACCCTATTGAGAAAAAACCGCTGTTTCATTTCCTTCCCGGGACAGAAAGCCTCTCGCTTGCGACCATCGGCTGTAATTTCCGCTGCGGATTCTGTCAGAATTGGCAGATCTCCCAGGAATCAGTGCGGGATGGTTCAGCTGTGAAGGCTCAAGAGATCGCTGCGGCAGATATTGTAAAGGCGGCAATCAAAAACAAATGTAAAAGTATTTCATATACGTATACTGAGCCGACTATTTTCTTTGAATACGCTTTTGATATCGCGAAATTAGCTAAATCTCAAGGCATACGTAATAATTTTGTTACTAATGGGTATATGACTCAGGAAGCGCTCCGTTTGATCGCTCCGTATCTTGATTCGGCGAACGTTGACTTAAAGGCTTTTCAAGAGGGATCATATAAAAAAGTCTGCGCTGCGCATCTTAAGCCTGTTTTGGATTCAATTAAATTAATGCAGAAGCTCGGGGTTTGGATTGAAGTGACGACACTTATTGTCCCGGGGTTTAATGATTCCAGGCAAGAGCTTACGGATATCGCGCAATTTATTGCTGAAGTTGATACTGCTATCCCCTGGCATATTTCACGGTTTCATCCTGATTATCAGTTTGCCAGTTATGAGGCGACTCCTGAGAAAACACTTAAATTTGCGCAGGAGTTGGGGTACAAGGCGGGGTTGAAATTTGTTTATGTGGGTAATGTCTATGGATGGGGGAGTGATACCTCTTGCCCGTCCTGTAAGAAGCTTTTGGTCAAGCGAGAAGGGTTTAGTATTCTGGAAAACAATATTCAATCCGGCGCCTGTGTTTATTGTCATGCTCGTATCCCTGGGATCTTTTCCTGATTCCCAACTCCTTGTGAAATAAGAGCAGTTTGATTTGTTTTACAATGAATCTGGCGGTTTTTCGAGCGCATCACGATTTTAGCCAAAGAACATTGGCGTGCCGCCATGCTTTGTGGCGGAAAATCGTGCTTAAGCGAGAAAAACGACAGATTCATTGTAAAACAATCAAAGATTTCGTTATTTAACTTAGGTCTTCTTTACTTTTCCATTGCTCAAGGCGTAGTTAAGCAGTAAAATGAAATATAGTTAGAGTAGGTAATCATTTAACTAATCGAATAAAACCATGCATCGTATTATTATTACTTTAGGGCCGTTTACCGTTTATTCCTATGGGCTTATGTTGGCTTTGGCATTTGTCATTGGCACGTATTTAGCTCATATGAGGGCAAAGGCAGCAGGCTTAAAGCCTGATAAACTAACCGACCTTATTTTTTATATCCTGGTTTTTTCGCTTGTCGGCGCGCGGCTTTTCTTTGTTGCGGTTAACTTCGAATACTATAAAAGTCATCTTTTTGATATCTTTAAAGTATGGGAAGGCGGCCTTGTTTTCTATGGAGGTTTGATATTTGGTTTTTGTGCCGCGGCCTGGTTTTCGAAGAAACATAAAATATCATTTTGGAAGACGCTCGATATTTTAAGCCCTTCTCTCGCTTTAGGCATTGTCTTGGGCAGGATCGGTTGTTTCTTGAACGGCTGTTGTTATGGAAAGCTTGCGCGATGGTGGGGGGTGTGTTTTCCTGGAGCGGAAAATCCACCAGCTTTTAGCCAACAGGTGTTTGATGGATTGATTTCTCCTGTTGCGCGCTATTCTCTTCCCGTAATCCCGACACAGGTTTATGATGCCCTTGCTAATCTTATTGTTTTTTGCGTTCTTCTTGTGCTTGAAAAACAGAAAAGATTTGACGGGTTTTTGTTCCTGGTTTTTATCATTTTATATTCGATAAACAGGTTTGTGATCGAGAGCTATCGGTATTATGAACAAAATTTTGTGGTGTTTAATAGTATAACCATTTCTCAGCTTATCAGTATTATCTTAGCGGTCAGTGCTGCTGTACTGTTATTTAAGAGGCGCACTTGAGGTAAGCATGAGAAAACAAAATAAAAAAGGGACCTCAAATGATTGAACCAAAATTTATTGCTTTAGTGACTTTTATTATCGCGTATGTGCTTTTTGTTTTCTTCCCAAACAAAAGAACGAATATCGCAGTCGTTGGCGCTGCTTTACTTATGGCAGGGGGAGCTATTTCTTTGAAGGAGGCGTTTTTAGCGATCAATTGGAATGTTATGGGTATTTTTGTGGGAACGTTAGTAGTTGCTGATGTTTTTATGGAAAGCCGTGTCCCTGCTTATATCGCGGAGGTCATTGTCGATAAGGCGCGCAATACCACCTGGGCGATCTTATCAATTTGCCTTTTAACCGGATTTATTTCGGCATTTGTAGAAAATGTGGCCACGGTTTTAATTGTTGCCCCTATTGCCTTGGCATTAGCCAAGAAACTAAAGATTAACCCGGTCAAGATGATGATCGCAATTGCGGTATCGAGCAATTTACAGGGGACAGCGACTTTAATCGGTGACCCTCCCAGTATGCTTTTGGGTGGTTTCGCGAAAATGAATTTTGGGGATTTCTTTTTTTATAAAGGAAAACCCAGCATATTTTTCGCGGTGGAATTAGGGGCCCTGGCTTCGTTCTTTGTTTTGTATTATATATTCAGGCCTCATAAAGAAAAAGTGGCAGTGGTAGCGATTGAAAAAATAAGATCATGGGTGCCGACCATTATTTTGGTGGTGTTGATTTTCTCGCTTGCCCTGAGTTCGTTTTTTGATGCGGGATTTTCATATATGGCAGGCATATTGTGTATGATAGCTGCCGTGGCTGCTATTGTTTGGGAGAAGTTTGTCAATAAAAGTTCTATTGTTGAAGGCGTAAAATCTTTGGATTGGGAGACGACATTTTTCCTCATGGGTATCTTTATCCTGGTGGGAAGTGTTACTCTTACCGGGTGGATTGAGGTGCTTGCAAATTTTCTTTCAGGGTTGGTGGGCGAAAATATCTTTATGGGATATACGCTGGTGGTGTTCCTGTCGGTTTTTCTTTCCGCGTTTATCGATAATGTGCCTTTTTTGGCAGCGATGCTTCCGGTTGCGATCTCAATGTCAAATACGTTAAATATTAATCCGTCATTATTTCTATTCGGCTTGCTCATTGGCACCAGTTTAGGCGGGAATATCACTCCCATCGGAGCTTCAGCCAATATAGTTACCTGCGGGTTGCTGAAAAAAGAAGGTTATGAGGTAACTTTTAAAGATTTTTTCAAGATAGGGTTTCCGTTCACGCTGGTTGCGGTAAGCGCGGCATATTTATTTGTCTGGTTTATTTGGGGAAAATAGATATTTAGATTGGGGTTCACATGGTAATTGACCCGATTTGCGGAATGCAGGTTCACCCTCAGTCATCTGTTAAAGTTGCCAAAGATGGCGTTGATTATTTCTTTTGTTCTACTCATTGCCGTGATAAGTTCATCCAGCAGGAAGGTATTAAAGATACTACTGCCTGTTGTTCATCGCCGCGCAAGCCGTTTTATAAGCATAAATTATTTATACTCGCGGTTATTGTGGGTGGGTTTCTTCTGGCTTCTCTGTATTTCTCCTGGCTTGGGCCGTTCCGGAAAGCATTCTTTTTATATCTAAAATCGATCTGGTGGGCAGTGCTTCTGGGGTTATTCTTAGGGGGGATTATTGATTACTATATCCCGCGCGAATATATTTCCAAGGTGCTTGCCCGGAAAAGCCCGAAAACGATCTTGAACGCGGTTTTCCTGGGTTTCTTAATGAGCGCGTGCAGTCATGGGATATTGGCGCTCGCCATTCAGATACATAAAAAAGGCGCTTCTATCCCTGCAGTTGTCAGTTTCTTGTTAGCCAGCCCTTGGGCAAACCTTACCATTACGATAATGCTTATCAGCCTCTTTGGCCTGAAGGGGATCCTTATTATTATCGCGGCGATCATGGTTGCGATCAATACCGGTTTTATATTTATGTTTCTGGAAAATAAGGGGTTGATCGAAAAAAACAAGAATATCGTCAGCGTCGCTGAAGAATTTTCTATTATTAACGATCTGAAGGCCCGGGCAAAGCTTTATACGTTTGGGGTTAATAGCTTGGTTGCTGATGGAAAGGGGGTCTTAAACGGCGCTTGGGCTCTTGCTGATATGGTTTTATGGTGGATTGTTTTAGGCGTGTTTATTTCAAGCCTTGCCGGCGCCTATATCCCGACGCATTTCTTTCATAAATTTATGGGCCCGACGTTGGTGGGGTTATTGGTAACATTATCGCTGGCTACGGTAATAGAAGTTTGTTCTGAAGGGTCTTCGCCGCTTGCTTTTGAAATTTACCGGCAAACCGGCGCTTTAGGGAACAGTTTTGTATTCCTTATGGCTGGGGTGGTGACAGATTATACGGAAATAGGGTTATTGTGGTCGAATGTCGGAAGGCGCACCGCGCTTTGGCTGCCGGTGATTGCTGTCCCTCAGGTCGTAGTTCTTGGTGTTTTGGCGAATATTTTTTTTAAATAGAAAGGAGTAATAAGATGAAACTGTTCCTTATTGTGCTTTCAATAGTTGTTATCGTGTTATTGGTCATGAAAAAGAGCGGCGGCAAAGGTTGTGGCTGCGGCTGCGGTGGGGCACAGAAGAAATAACTATTGCAGGAGATGGTTGGTATGAAGTTTGAATCGATCAAGACGCAAGTGATACTTTTTTTGTCGGCTTTCGCGGTTTTCCTTGCGATAAAAGACCGGGACGCAGTGTTCCTTTTTACAACATTGACCGCTGTTGTTTCTGCGGCTCTTTGCGAGACAGCGTTTATTTTCCTCAGGGAAAGGAAATTAAGATTGACTGAAAGTTCTCTCATTTCAGGGTTGATCATTGGTTTTGTCCTTTTCAGGAGCCAGCCTTGGTGGGTTTTTACGCTGGCTGCGTTTTTAGCTGTTAGCTCAAAGTATGTTCTCCGATTTAATAATAAGCATGTGTTTAATCCTGCGGCATTCGGCGTATTCATGGTGATTGTGTTGTTCCGGGCGCAAACTCAGTGGCAGGGGACGTATGACTGGTATATTCTGGCTCCGGCAGGATTGTATGGTATTGCTAAAATCCGTAAATTAGAAGTACTCGCCGGGTATGGGCTGACAACGCTGGTGTTATTTGGGGTTCAGGCAATGCTGCAGAAGGTCCCGCTTCTTAATATTTTCGGGTACGTAAGTTATTTTTATATCTTTGTGATGATGATCGAGCCCCGGACGAGCCCACTAAAGCCCCGGGCAAAATGGCTTTTTGGTATCGGGCTTGCTGCTCTTATTTTTATATTAACCGGCCTCAATGTAAGATTTGATGTCGAGCTTTGCAGTTTGCTGATCATGAATATGTGTGTGCCGGTATTGAATAAGTTTGGATAGGATTGGATAGGATAGGGTTGCCTTTATTGTGCGCTTAATGAGGGATTAAAAAGGGAGGTTGTATGTTAAAAGTAATTAAGCTTATGGTTGTATTGTTTTTCTTGGGAATATCGACTTTGGCATATGCTCATCCACCGTCAGATATCGCGATAACTTTTGATCCGGCGTCTAAAATTTTGCAAGCGGTCATTACTCATCCGGTAAGCAATCCGGAAAATCATTTTATCAATAAAGTAGATATCGGGTTAAACGGGAAAGAGATCGTTGAACATAAGATCTCGAAACAGGATAATAATTCTACGCAGACGGTTAGTTATCTCTTGCCTGATGTAAAACTTGGTGATACAGTATCGGTAGAAGCGTATTGCAGTATCAGCGGGAAATTGGAGAAAGAAATAAAGATAACAAAGTAAAAGATGCGCTTTCGCGATGTATCGTTCTGAGCCAGAAAAGGGGAGGAGAAGTATGGGAGAAGAGTTTGTGGATCGGGAAAGGATCTATCGGGATTTAAATGCTCTTGCCGGTGAATACAAAGACATCAAGGACCGAATAGCCGCTGATATTGAATCTTTAGTTAAGCTCTTGAGAGAAAAGTCTGATGCCATCAGCGTTTTTCAGAAAGAGATGCAGGACGTTCAATGGTTTTTAGGAGAAGAAAAAAGCAAACGCGATTTCATGGAAAAAGAATTGTATCATAAAGGCCAGTATATACAGCAGCTGGAAAATGATCTGCAGAAAGTCAGGACTTGTTTTGGTGAATCGCAGTGGTACCTCGGAGAAGAACGGTCAAAACGGGAGCAGCTTGAGTATGAATTAAGAGGCTGCCAAAACCGCTGCCAGGAGTTAGACGCGCAATTGAAGCATGTGCGGGTGTAGGGGGAGTTGAAGGCTTAGGCGGGAGGTTAGGTGGGGGGTTCTGCCGGCGAAAAAAAATAATTTTTTTTCTTGACAAATGATACAGATATGGTATCATTAAGCCTGAGAAAGGATGGTGTTTATGAACGTTACTCTTAGGTATATGTTACGCCCCGTTGCTCATTGTAAAGAGGGGTGTACTCTTGTGTCCCGGGCACGACGTTAAACTGCCCATTGTAATTTAAATGAGTTTTTGCGGGTAGGATTGAAAGGGTTGAGGCATGAAGTTGATGACTCGGGATACGGATTATGCGGTGCGGGCGTTATGTTTTATTGCCCGGTCAAAGGAAAAGATCATTACTGCGGCTGATTTGGTAGCTGCGCTAAAAATACCGCGTCCTTTTTTGCGTAAACTTCTGCAAAAATTAAATAAAGAGGGAATCTTGGCTTCATATAAAGGGGCAGGTGGTGGGTTCTTATTGGATGAGCCGCCGCATACTATCACGGTATTACGATTGATCTCAATTTTTCAGGGCAATTTCGAACTCAGCGAATGTTTATTTAAGAAACGCTCCTGTCCGGGGCAAGATACGTGTGTGTTGCGGGGTAAAATAAAACTGATCGAGGGGCGCGTGTCTTCAGAATTAAAGAAAATCAGTATTGCGTCGTTAATCCATTAAAGCGCGTTTTAAAACTGATTTCTAACAAAGAGGGGATCAATGGCTCAAAGGCAGATGATTGAAATTGATGAGGGGAAATGTAATGGGTGCGGTGAATGTATCCCTAATTGCCCTGAAGGAGCGTTACAAATAATTGACGGAAAAGCACGCTTGATCAGTGATTTGTTTTGTGATGGTTTAGGGGCATGTATCGGGCATTGCCCCCAGGGTGCTATAGCAACGCTGACGAGGGAAGCTCAGGGCTATGATGAAAAAAGGGTTATGGAGAACATTGTCAAACAGGGACAGAATGTTATTAAGGCTCATTTAGAACATCTCAAAAACCATGGGCAGGAAGGATATTTGAAGCAGGCGTTGGATTTTCTAAAGAAGTGCCCATCAGCCACGGATAAAGCTTTGGGGTGTCCTTCAGTGGAGAGTGCTTCTGGAGGTTGCCCTGGTTCAAAAATGATGGATTTTCGCGCGAAAGATAATGATGTGCCGCAACGCAGGACAAATCATCAGTCAGCATCTGCGTTAAAGCAGTGGCCGGTACAGATCATGCTTGTGCCTGCGCATGCGCCATTCTTTGAGAACGCAGAGGTGCTTATTGCCGCGGATTGCGTGCCTTTTGCGTACGCTGATTTCCATGAGGATTTGTTGAAAGGAAAGGTCCTGTTAGTCGGCTGCCCCAAATTAGATGAGTTGAATGTTTATGGGGCAAAATTCTCAGAGATCCTGGAACAGCATGCGATCAAGTCTATCACGTATGCGCATATGGAAGTCCCGTGTTGTTTTGGGATGATCAATGTTATTAAGTCTGCGATTGCAGCTTCAGGGAAGAAGGTTCCCTTTGAAGAAGTAACAATAAGTATAAAAGGAGAACGGTTGCGTTAATCATGGGGAGGAAAAATGTTTTGTTATCAATGCGAACAAACGGCAGGGGGAAGCGGTTGCACGAAAATGGGAGTATGCGGGAAGAATGAAGATATCCAAAGTTTACAGGATATTTTATTATATGGCCTTAAAGGTATCGCTGCGTATGGTTTTCACGCGCGGGAATTAGGCGCAATAAGCCAGGAAGTAGACGGGTTTATGCATGAGGCGTTATTTAAGACAGTGACCAATGTGAGCTTTGACCTTAATCAACATATTGCTGAGGTTTTGAAATGCGGGGAAATGAACTTAAAAATGATGGAAGTTTTAGATAAGGCGCATACCCAGCGCTTTGGTAATCCGGTCCCTGTGGAAGTAGAAACAGGAACGCGTAAAGGCCCGGGTATCTTGGTTACCGGCCATGACCTGCTTGACCTCTCTGAGTTGCTCAAACAAACAGAAGGAACGGGCGTCAATATCTATACGCATAGCGAGATGCTTCCTGCCCACGGTTATCCGGAGTTAAAGAAATTCAAGCATCTGGCAGGTAATTATGGGGGGGCCTGGCAAGAGCAGAAAAAAGAATTTAAAGAGTTTAGCGGCGCTATCCTGGCGACTACCAATTGCGTTTTGATCCCTCCTGACAATACTTATTTGGACAGGCTTTTTACGGTAGGCATAACCGGGATACCGGGGGCAACGCATATTAAGGGAAGGGATTTTACTGAGTTGATAAAAAAAGCAAAATCATTGCCGGGATTGCCTGAAGCGCCTTCAAAGAAGATCATGACCGGGTTTCATCACACGGCTATCTTAGGATTGGCGGATAAGATCATCGCTGCGGTCAAAGCCGGGAAAATAAAGCATTTTTTCCTTATCGGGGGCTGCGATGGCGCAAAGGCGGGGCGTAATTATTACACTGAATTCGCGGAGAAAGTGCCTGCTGATTGCGTGATCTTAACGCTTGCCTGCGGAAAATACCGTTTCAATAAGCTCGACTTTGGTTCTATTGAGGGGATCCCGCGTTTGATTGATATTGGCCAGTGTAACAACGCGTATTCGGCGATACAGGTTGCCCTTGCTTTATCCAAGGCGTTTAATTGCGGGGTCAATGATTTGCCGTTGTCATTCGTTTTATCGTGGTTTGAGCAGAAAGCAATTGCTATCCTTTTAACGTTGCTGTATCTGGGTATCAAGGGGATCCGTATCGGCCCTACGCCGCCGGCATTTATTACCCCGAATGTTTTAAGGGTGCTTCAGGATAATTTTGATTTAAAATTGATCACAACGCCGGATAAGGATTTGGCGGCGATACTGAAGAAATAAGAGGCTTTTATCAGGCTATGGCTCGCATTAAACTTGACCTCCATGATATTTTTAATAAAGGCGGGGCAATCGAATTGTCGCTTAATCGGGCGCTTGATGAAGCAGTACAAAAAAAGATCCCTTTACTTGAAATCATCCCGGGCAAAGGAAGCGGCCAATTAAAAAAGCATGTGCTGCGTTTCCTTGAGAAGAAGGAAATAAAAAGACTGTATCACCGGATAGAGAAAGATGACAAGAATTTTGGCAGGATCTTTGTTCATTTCAGGTTTTAGGTTTCAGAAAAATTTTCTTGATTTTTTCTGTTTACTCTCGCATTTATAGGCGTATAATAATTAATAAAGCGTTTTGAGCTCTGGCTGGCGAGCTGGTATAAGGTGTCTTGTATCGCTTATGCGTAATAAGCCAGAGGTATAGGGAGGTAGGAAATGGGATGTGGTGTATGCGGAGCTAAGAAAGCAAAGAAACCGGTGAAGAAAGCCAAGAAAGTAATCAAGAAAAAGAAATAGTATTATTTATCAAAGGCAGGCACTTTTCGGTGCCTGCCTTTCCCTTGAGCGCCACAATTAAGCCTGCGGTACAGTGATAAGAAACTCTTTTGTCAGAGAAAAAATTAGAACAGGTAAAAGGAAAATATTGGCGATGAGCGATTTAGTATCTATCAAAAGCATTAAATTCATTTTTATCGCGTTTTTTTTATTTGTTTTCCCGCTTATTTGTTTTCC
Organism: Candidatus Omnitrophota bacterium; assembly: GCA_041662125.1. Lineage (GTDB taxonomy): Bacteria > Omnitrophota > Gorgyraeia > Gygaellales > Profunditerraquicolaceae > JBAZTA01. Next base: position 284,495 of record JBAZTA010000002.1, read on the forward strand.
CGCTTCTTCTGAAGAAACAGAAAAAATGGTTGGCAATATCCATTGGTTAGGCCAAGCCGGTTTTCGTGTTGAGGGCTCAAAAGTCATTTATTTTGATCCTTGGAAATTAGCGAGTGATGTCCCCAAAGCAGATTTTATTTTTATTTCGCATGACCATGATGACCATTTCTCAAAAGATGATATCGCGCGTATCAGCACAAAAAATACCTATATTGTTACGGATATGTCTGTGAGCAGCCAATTGCAGGATTTTAAGGAGGCGGTTAGCCAGATCAAAGCAATGGTGCCGGGGGAAGAATGCCTGATCGGCGGTTTGGCGGTTACTGCGACAGCCAGTTATAATACGAATAAGAAATTTCATCCCCAGGATAGTAAAAAACTTGGTTTTATCGTAGTTGTCGACGGCCAGAGAATTTATCACGCGGGGGATACAGATAATATCCCGGAAATGAAAGATTATCGTTGTGATATCGCTTTACTGCCGGTAAGCGGGACGTATGTAATGACTGCCGAGGAAGCTGCGCAGGCGGCTATAGCGATCGGCCCAAAAGTAGCTATCCCAATGCATTATGGAGAAATCGTCGGATCGAGTAATGATGCAAAGCGTTTTCAGGATTTGTTAAAAGGAAAGATTGAGGTAAGGATCTTGACGAAAAACAATTAACGGTGGTTATGAAAAGATTGTTGGCTTTGACAGGAGTGGTGTTTTGCTTCTTTTTCTTTCTGCCATGCATTACCTATGCCCAAAAACAGGAAGTTAAATCAAAGGAATTGCAGTTTACCGGGAAGATTATAGAAATTACGGGGAAATATGTTTTTGTGGAAAAAATACGGCCTGATCGCGTGGTCATACGGAACCATTATAAAATTGTTGCGCAAACTATTATACTGCCGGACAACCTTAAGCCGGGAGATACGGTTGTGGTATATTTCAAGCGCCGTAATAGAGGAAAAAGAACCAGGTCTATGCTTGTGGCTGAAAAAATTGATTTTGGTGATGGGTTAAGAAAAGAGCCCCTCACGAAGCAGGTTGAAAAGAAATTGTACTAACAGGTTCCTTTGAAGAAAGCATACGAGCCAGCAGGAGGTTTGATGACGGATAAGATCTTGATTGTCGATGATGATGCTGACTTTCGCAGTGAATTAAAGGATTATTTTGATGATTACGAGGTAATCGAGGCTGCTAACGGTTCTGAGGCATTACATATATTGAAGCAGGCGCACCAGGTCGGTTTGGTCATTTTAGATGTTATGATGCCGGGTTTAAGCGGAATGGATGTTTTGCGTGAGATCAAAAAAGCAGATCCGTCGATAAGTATTGTTATCTTAACCGGTTATAGCTCTAAGGATGTAGCTGTTGAGGCGTTAAAGGCCCATGCTGATGACTACATTGAGAAACCACTCGATATTCATAAAATAAAAGAGATCGTTGACCGTTTATTGGAAAATAAGCTGGAAGAAAGCGGTATTGATACCAATAGCATACGCGGAAAGATCGAGAAAATTAAACATTTTACCGAGCGCAATTGTTATAAAAAGATTTCATTGCGCCATGTGGCTCAAGAAGTTTGTTTAAGCCCGAAATACTTAAGCAGGATCTTTAAGCAGGTTACCGGTGGAAGTTTTAGTGATTACCGGCTCGGGCTGAAGATGGAGAAGGCAAAGCATCTTTTGCTTGAGACGGGATATAACATAAATCAAATAGCGGATAAATTAGCTTACCAGAATGCTGAATCGTTTATACGGATATTCAGTAAAAATACCGGTTCTACCCCTGCCGATTATCGAAATAATCGTAATACCAAGAAAGCCTGTAAACAACGAAAGCTTAAGAGAAGAAATAAATAATCCCTAAACTAAATCATAGGAATTGTTTTAGCCCAGGAGGTATCCCATGGAAACAATTGCATGTATAGCCAATCGCGTGAGCATTCGAGAATATAATGCTTCGCCCCTGAGTAGGGAAGTTTTGGAAATGTTAGTTGATTGTGGCAGGCGCGCTCCAACTGCGCGGGCAGTAGAACCATGGCATTTTGTGGTGGTAACGGCTAAAGAATGTTTAATCAAGCTGGCGAGCCTGGCGCCTACCGGGGGTTTTCTTCGGGATGCCGCCGCTTGTATCGTGGTTTTTTGCCAGGATACAAAATATTACCTTGAAGACGGCTGCGCGGCGACAGAAAATATATTGCTTGCTGCCGCTGACCAGGGCCTCGGAGCCTGCTGGATTGCTGGTGATAAGAAAGAATTTGCTCCTGAGGTTTCTTTGTTACTTGATGCGCCAGATCATATGAAATTGGTCAGCTTGATATCTTTGGGATATCCGTTAAAGGGGAGAAAACAATCAAAAAAACTCAGTTTGCAGGACGTTTTGCATTGGGAGAAGTTTGCGGCCAAGACCGGGTCTTGAAAGATAATTACTCCAACAGCTAAGCACTTCGGAAATTCTTCCGCTTCGCTCCATAATTTCCTCGTAGCTGATTGGAGTTTGCGGCAGAAAGCCGCATACCGGCGCAATTCCGATTAGCGCCGGGTGACACTAGATAAAAAAGCAGTAGGTGCTCAAGCTTTCCCTCGTTTAAGCGCTCGGCAATCATTTATGCCAAGGTGTCTACTCCACCTCGTAAGCGCACGAGAAATTTCTTCGAAATTTCTTTCGTGCACTCGGTGGAGTTTCGCTGAATAAGGCTTTAAGGTGCTCAAAAGTCAATAAAAAGGGGAAAGAGCCGATTTACCCTTGATGAACATTTGGTTATACTACGTATGGTGTGTAGTGAAGGAAAAAAAGTGATCTCTCAGTTTTGGGTGTAAAGATGAAAAAGTTTATTCTTGTCATGGCAGCGTGCTGCTTATTAACGGGGTGCGCGACATATTACCACGTGAAAGTTAATGGCTATTTGGATTCTTCCTGGCCGCAGCAGCATTTGAGGACCGGTTCGAGCTTTTGTGTGTTAGCAAATAAAAACGCACGTAATCCTATCCTTGAAACCGAGATAAAATCAAAGATCGAGTCATTGCTTATCCGCCAGGGGTACCTGATCGCTGCCTATGAAAAAGCTGATTTCTACTTATCTTTTATGTATACCATGAGCTCGGGAAGAGTTGTTTCTGATTTTAAGCCTGTTTTTTATCCTGCGGAGGTGGGGACTATTCGTACCTATGATTCAGAAGGAAAACCTTCAGTTTCAACGGTGACATATCCCGGGTATACGGCGTATGTCCCTTCCCGGTCTACCGTATATACGTCATCACTGATGTTGGAAGTTTTGGATGCAGGGTTACTGCGTAATACGAAAGAAGAGAAAAAGATCTGGATCGGGGATGTTTCTTATACGGGAGAAACGGCTGATTTACGAGTTGTGGTTAATTATTTGTTAGCTGCCGTTTTTGGCCGCTTTGGAGAGAATACCGGTAAGATGGTCGCTGTTGATATAAAAGAATCAGAACTTCGCGAAAAAGGGATTATACAATGAGTGGTGATAGTTTAAATGCGTATGAGTATTTTGAAAGGTCTTTAGAAAATCGGGTCGGGGAGGGTGCGCATATGAATAAAAAGGTTTTAGTCATAGATGATGATAAGGAATTCTTGGAAGAGATCAAAGAGACCTTAGCATTAAGCGGATATGATGTCGTGGAAGTCAATGACCCTGTATTAGCGATCGATGTGGCAACAAAGATCAATCCGGATGTTGTTCTTCTTGACCTTAAGATGCCGGGGAAAAGCGGCTTTCAGGTCGCTGATGAATTAAAGCATTTTTCTGCATTGACCAATATCCCGATTATTATCATGACCGGGTATTTTAAAGATGATTACTTGCCGCTTTTAAATATTTGCGGGATTAAAAAATGCCTTAAGAAACCGTTTCATCCGTTAGATATTATTGCCCAGATAGAGACGGTATTGAGTGAAAATAGTGTTTAGCGTGACACCCCGCGCTAATCGGCACCCCGCCTTATAGGAAAGGCGGGTACGCCGTTTTCTCGGCAGTATTGCGCGGGTATGTCGCTTTCTGCGACAAAGGAGAATTTATGATGCCTGATTTCAAAGATCTTTTTCAGAATGCTGATTGGAAAAAAGAAAAACATGTCCCGGTCATTGAATGTGTTGAGAAAGCCAAGAAAGGCCAGGCGATAGTTGTTTCAATAAGTGTCGGTAAGGAAATCCCTCATCCTCATACGACCGCGCATCATATCCGCTGGATAGGCCTTTATTTCCAGCCGGAAGGGGAAAAGTTTCCCTGTCAGCTCGCTCATTTTGAGCTGAGCGCCCATGGGGAGTCTGGCCAGGGAGCGGATACCTCGAGTGTTTATACCAATCCTGAGGTGACGGTTAGATTTAAAACTGAAAAACCGGGGATGCTTTTTGCTTCTTCATATTGTAATATCCATGGGCTGTGGCAAAGTGCTATGGCTGTAATGATCGAATAAAATAATGAGTAACTATAAGAAAGGAGCTTTACGATGGCTACTCTTAAAGAAAAATTAGTGGAGATGCTTAATAAAGCGCTTATGTTAGAACATGCAGCTCGCATACAATATCTTGCGCACGTAGAACTGATTAAAGGATTGGCCGGGGAAGTGGTTATTGCCCGCCTTAAAGAGATAGCTTCGGATGAAGAGAAGCATGAAGGAAAGTTCCGTAACTTGATAGGCGGTTACCTGGGCGGGGAGCCGGTCATGGAGCTTTCTGAAACCCATAGCGCCAAAGAAATAAAAAAGATCCTTGAGGTCAATCTTAAAGGTGAACAGGATGCTATTACGTTTTATAAACAAATTTATAAAACGGTGCTTGATAATAAAGATAGTCTGCCCTATGTCTTTGAAACGCTTGAACATGAAATACGGCATGTTATTATTGATGAGCAAGAGCATGTTGTCGAGCTTTCCCTGCTGCTAGGCATATAACGGGTTCCGGCAGCCTGGGCGTGCGGTGAGATTATTGTACCAAAATGCAGCTGTTGCAAGATGCAATGCATGTGTTTAGAAATCGTGATTTTAGGGTACTGATGCAACTTTCTTTTGCAAGTCAGGGAAGTTGCATTTTTTAGTAAGTATTGAGAAAGGCCATGAAAAAATACAGGGTTTTGATAGTTGAAGATAATAGTATCGTTGCTAAAGATTTAGAGAAAAGCTTATTGAGTTTTGGCTATAGAGTCTTGAAGCCTGTAGCTACCGGAGAAGCTGTTCTTGAGGCAGTCCAACAAGGAAAGCCGGATCTGGTACTCATGGATATAAAACTCAAGGGTGCCATGGATGGGATTGCTGCCGTTAAACAAGTCCGCTCCCGGTTTAATATTCCGGTGATTTATTTGACTGCTTTTGCGGATGATAAAATCTTGAAACGGGCAAAGATCACGGGGCCCTATGGGTACATTATTAAACCGTTTGAAGAGAAAGAATTAAAGGTTGCCATAGAAATGGCACTTTATAAGGTAAAAATGGAACAGCAGTTGAAAGAAAGCGAAGAGCGCTACCGGGAGATCGTTGAGCATCAGCGAGAACTTATTTGCCGGTGGCTGCCGAACAAGAAATTAACCTTTGTGAATGAATACTATTGCCGGTATTTTGGCAAAAGCCGGGATGAATTGCTCGGCAAAAGTTTTATCCAGGGGGTTTCAAGCGAAGACCAAGATAAGCTGGAAAAGTTTGTTAAGGCCTTAAGCCTCAAGAATCCTGTCGGGATGCTCGAATGCCGGGTTTTTCCTTTAACAGGACAGGTTTGCTGGCAGCAATGGATCATTCATGCGATCATCGATTCTCGAGGGGAGGTAGCCGAATATCAGGCTGTCGGCCGCGATATAACCGAATCTAAAAAGATAGAGGTTGAACGCCAGGAATATATAGAGAAAGTGCAGCAGCTTTCTTTGGAAACAAAAAAGCATTCTGAGGAGCTCGATACGATCTTTGCCGCTGTGGCAGACCCGCTCTTGATCTATGATCAGCAAGGGACCGTGGTTAAAGCCAATAAAGCCGCAATCGACGCTTTGGGGTTCGACCCGACTGAATTAAGCGATCAAAACTTGCTTGAGAAGATTTCCCTTTCTTTTGTGAATGGGAAAAAGCTTACTCCCCAGGACATGCTTTCCGAACGCGCGCTCCGGGGAGAGGTCATTAATAATATCCGTTTTTTGTTTAAAGACCTGCGTGGCAATGATCACGCGGTCCTGGGGTCTGGAGCGGCGTTTTACAGTAAAGATCAGATCGTTGGGGCTGTTGTTGTCTGGCATGATATTACTGAGCGTTACCGTTTTGAGGAGTTATTGAAGAAATCAGAAGAGCGTTACCGGTTTCTCTATGAAGAAAGCCATGCCTTTAATATCGTGCTTGGGCTTGATGAAAGAATAAAGGATATTAATAAAGCTGTTTTACATGAATTGGGGTACCGTAGGGAAGAAGTTATCGGTAGGCCCGTTCTTGATTTTATTATTGCTGAACAGCGGGAGAAGATCAAGAAAAACCTCCAAGCTGCGGTCGCGGGAGAGGCCAATAAGGGGATGGATGTTTCTGTGTATGCCAAGGATAATTCCCTCCATATTATCATGTTTTCTGCCGGAAACGCCATGGTGTATGAATATGGCGTTTTGACCGGAGTCATTTTTACCGGTATAGATATCACTCAGCGTAAAAAAACGGAAATTGCTTTGCGTAAAGCCCATGATGAATTGGAAGTGCAGGTGGTTGAACGCACGGTTGACTTGCGGGCACTGAATAAGCAACTGACTCAGGAGATATCCGAACGTAAAGAAATAGAAAAGCGTATACAGATCAGTAACGCGGTTTTAAAGCTGTTAATCAGGACGTCTTCGCAAAGCGATTACCTGTCCCGGGTTGTTAAATTGATCCGGGGGGTCACACACTGCCGATGTGCCGGTATTCGGATCCTCTCCAATGATGGCCAGGTCCCGTATAAATCTTCGATTGGTTTTAGCGAAGACTTTTGGAATTCTGAAAACAACCTTTCGATCAATACAGATGATTGTATATGCCTGCGGGTGATTACCGGCAGTTTGCTTCCTCAGGATGCCCCGGGAAAGATTTTCGAGAAAGCGTTTCTCTGTAATAATATGGGTGTTTTTACGGCGGGGCTTTCTGAGGCGGAAAGGCAAAAGTTCCGGGGTAAATGCGTTGAGAGCGGTTTTTCTACTATCGCGGTTATTCCTATTTATTACCAGGAGCAAGTGATCGGGGCGATTCATTTGGCTGATGAGGAGCAAAATAAAATCCCTCTTGCGTTGGCGCAGTTTATTCAGGGATTAACGGTTTTAATCGGCGAAGGGATACATAAATTCAGTTTATATGATGAGCTGCAACAGACCAATGAAATGCTGGAGAAGATGTATGCGACAAGTAATTTCCTGATCGCGTATCTGGATACCCATTTTAACTTTCTCCGCGTCAACCAGGCTTTTTGGCAGTTGGATGGTACTTCTCCCGAATTTTACGTCGGAAAGAATTATTTTGATTTATTTCCTAACGAAGAAAACAAATTGATCTTTACTAAAGTTTTAGAAACCGGAGAAACGTATTCGGCTTACGCAGAGACTCTGGTTAACGGCGTGGATCCCGGGGAAGTAAAGACGTATTGGGATTGGAGCCTGCAGCCTGTCAAAGATTCTGCCGGCAGTATAGAAGGATTATTGTTTATTTTGGTGGATGTTACCTCGCGTAAACTTGCTGAAGGAGAATTAGCGAAAACGCAGAAAGAATTAGCAGAGGCTAAGCATTTATCCGTCATTGGCATGCTTGCGGCAACTGTTGCCCATGAACTGAGGAATCCGCTTGGTGTTATTCGTACTGCCGCATATAATATACGCAGGAAGACGCTCAATAGCCCTTTCCTGGAAAGCCATCTTGGTAATATTGAAAAGAAAGTCATTGAGTCTGATCAGATCATCAGTAATTTGTTGTTTTATTCCCGGATTAAAATGCCGCGATATGAGCAGGTGAATTTATGCGGCATTCTTGAAGAATGCGTGGCCACGGCAAAGAATAATTTTCCGAAGGCAAAAGTTGCCTTGAAGAAAAATTTTTCAGGTGTTCACGGATTATATATAGAGGTCGATCCGTTGCAGATCAAAGAAGTTTTTAGTAATATATTGAATAACGCGTATCAGGCCTTGCCCGATGAAAAAGGGAAGATTGAAGTTGAAGCTGCCCTTGATGATCTCTCCGGAATGGTGAGTGTAAGTTTTATTGATAGTGGCGTGGGGATTGATCCGGAAAACCTGCAAAAATTAGCTGAGCCGTTCTTTACGACAAAAACTAAAGGAACAGGGTTGGGCCTTACGGTGTGTTATCATATCGTTAATCTGCATGGGGGTAAATTAGAAGTAAAAAGCCAGAAAGGGCATACGGTTTTTACCGTGAAGCTGCCCCTTAAGCAAAAGCGCGCGGGTGAGGGTAACGTTTAAGGTGTGATGATGAATAAAGGCAAAAAGCGGGTCCTGATTGTTGACGATGATGAAGAAATGTGCGAGGAAATGGGCGAAATCCTTAAGGGGGAAGGCTTTTTGGTTGACGCGGTATTTAACGGCCTGGATGCAGAGAAGATCATGGAACAGAATCGGCATGACCTGGTCCTGCTTGATATGAAATTACCAGGGGTTCTCGGTACTGAAATCCTCAGGATCGCTAAAGCGATAAAGGGTGGGGCGAAGATCCTGGTGATGAGCGGAAGTGATATTGTCACCCGGTTTAAGGAAGAAAGTGAAGCAGCTATTCCCGGAAGCCAGGAGGCATTGTTACAGCTTGCCGATGGGATCATCAGCAAGCCTTTTAAAATCGAGGATATACTCTTAAAAGTAAAAGGATTATTGCGGTAACGTTTGGGAGCCCTGAGGAGCAGGAATACATCATTGATGAGTATATAATAAAGGAGAATTAATGGATAGAAAAATAACTTTTCAAGCTAAACCGCTTCATCTTATCGGCAGGAATGTGATCGAGGGAAGCTATGCCCCTGATTTTAAGGTTTCTGATGCCGATTTGAATGAAATCAATTTGCAGGGATTGGGCGATACCGTAAAAATAATCAATTCTTTTCCGTCTTTGGATACTCCGGTTTGTGATATGCAGGTTAAAGAATTCAATAAACAAGCAATGAGTTTGTCTTCTGATGTTATTATTGCCGGTGTGAGCATGGATTTGCCGTTTGCGCAAAAAAGGTTCTGCGAGAGTAATACTATTAAGAATATCAAGGTGTTTTCTGATTATAGGTCGGCGTCGTTTGGCATAAATTATGGGTTATTGATACGAGAGCTTAACCTTTTAGCCAGGGCAGTTATTATTATCGATAAGCAAAGAATTGTCCGGTATATGCAGATTGTCAGACAGTTGGAGCGGTTCCCTGACTATGCGGATGTCTTAAAAGGCCTTGATGAAGTGCTCCTTCATCCTGTGGCTGCCTCAACGCAAGGCGCAGTATCGGGGTGTAAGCCCTGTGAGGCGGCCAGCGGCCTGTTGGATAAAACAACGCTTCAGGCGATGGTTCTTCAGAATAAAGGCTGGCAGCTTGTAGATGATAAAAAGCTCAGGAAAGAATTTAAGTTTAAGGATTTCTCTTTCGTAAAGTTTTTTGTCGATATCCTTTCTGCCATCGCAGAAGAGCAGGGGCATCATCCGTCGATATCCATGCAGTATAATAAAGTTATTGTTACTCTGACGACGCATGCTGCCGGCGGATTGACTGAGAATGACTTTATTCTCTCGCGCATTATTGACGAAATAATCCTTGAGGAGTAAAAAGCTTATTTAGTAAAAAATGTGATATAATTACTGCTTAATGAGTATTATTCATTTTCATCACCATCACTATCATAAGACAGAAAAGTTAGTCCGTTTACGGCTGGCGATAGTTTTGACGCTTGTGGGGACGGTCATAGAATTCGTTGGCGGATTTCTTTCAAATAGCCTTGCGCTGATTTCAGATGCCGGGCATATGGTGACGCATTTATTTGCGTTAGGCATGAGTTATTTCGCGATCCTTTTGTCTCTGCGGCCGTTAACCAAACAAAGGACCTATGGCTTTTACCGGGCAGAAGTTTTAGCCGCTTTCATCAATGGCATTGTTTTGATCCTTATTTCTGCGTATCTGGTCTACGAATCGATCCTGCGGTTTATTCATCCAGAAAAGATCAAGGTTGGAGAAATGCTTTTTGTCGCAGGCCTGGGATTGGTGATTAATGGCGTCAGTATGATATTATTAGCGAAAGTAAGCTCCCATGACCTCAATATAAAAAGCGCCTTTTTACATGAGATCGGAGATATGTTCTCGAGTGTCGCGGTGGTCGCGGCGGGCATTATTATTTTTTATTCCGGTAATTATATCGTTGATCCGTTGTTGTCTTGTTTTATCTGTTTATTGATCGTTATCTGGGCAGTGCGTTTGATCATTGATTCTTCTGATATATTGCTGGAATCAACCCCAAAACATCTTGATATTGATGAGTTGATAAAGAGCGTTAAATTAAACGTTGCCGGTATCCATGATATGCATCATGTCCATGCCTGGACTATTGCTTCCAGTATGCATGCCTTGACCGCTCATGTGGTTGTTGACGATTGCCGGGTCAGCAGCGCCGGTGAGTTATTAAAACAGGTTAACGCGCTGCTCAAAGAGAAATTTCATATTGAGCATACCAATATTCAGTTTGAATGTTTAGTTAAAAAGGAGGGAGAGGTAACATGAGTAAGTATAAGTGTTTGGTTTGCGGATATGTCTATGATCCTGCGGCAGGGGATGCGACCCAGGGCATTAAGCCGGGAACGCCGTTCGAGAAGCTTCCTGATAGTTGGGTTTGCCCTGAGTGCGGCGTAGGAAAAGACCAGTTTGAGAAGATCTAAAACAAGATACTCCTATGCCTCAAGAGTTGCACGCAAAGATCACAGAAGTTATTATCCGCACATATAATGTGAAAAGTTTCCGGCTCCAGGTTCCTGAACCAATAGATTTTAATGCGGGCCAGTTCCTCTGTGTGTGGTTGGATTCAGAGAAAAAATTAAAGCGGTATCTTTCAATATCGAATGCCCCTACGGAAAAAGGCTATCTGGAGTTCACTAAGAAGATCACGCAGAGTGATTTTTCCGTTCTTTTAGATACGCTTAAAGCCGGTGATATGGTTAAGATCCAGTACCCGCTTGGAAAATTTACTTTGGCTGCGGCGGGAGATTCTCCCGTGGCTTTTCTTTCCGGCGGTATTGGTATTACCCCGATACGCAGTATGTGTAAATATGCCGTTGATAAGAACCTGGGGAAAGGCCTTGTTTTGATATACGCTAACCGTTCAATAAACGATATTGTTTTTAAGGCTGATTTTGAACAAATGCAGGCAGAGTATCCGGGTTTAAAAGTTACCCATGTCCTTTGCGAGCCTGCTCCAGGATTCCGGTGTTCAGTAGGCTTGATCGATAGCCAGTTAATTAAGCGGGAAGTCCCCGATTATGCGGCGCGAAAATTTTATTTGTGCGGGCCGCCTGCGATGGTTGAGGCAATGAATAAGCTTTTAAGCCGGGATCTGGCATTGCCGAAAGAAAATATTATTACGGAAAACTTTACGGGTTATTAAGATGGCAGTTAATAAAATTATAGATGGAATTTATTCTGTAGGGGTAGTCGATTGGAACGTGCGCAGTTTTCATGGCCATACGTATTCGACAAACCGCGGAACTACCTATAACGCGTATTTGATCATTGACGAGAAAATCGCGCTGGTGGATACCGTCTTGGGTTCTTTCTCCCGTGAGCTGATTGAGAATATCCGGCAGGTCGTCCCGATAGAAAAGATCGATTACATTATTGCTAATCATGTGGAAACCGATCATTCAGGCGCGCTTCCTGAGGTCATGAAGCTTTGCCCAAAGGCAATAATATTTGGTACCGAGAAATGTAAAGAGGGCTTGTATAAGCATTATTACGGGGATTGGGATTTTCAGGTAGTTAAGACCGGCGATACGTTGAAATTAGGGAAACGAACGCTCCAGTTTATCGCAGCCCCCATGATCCATTGGCCTGATAGTATGTTCACCTATTGCCCGCAAGAAGCGTTGCTCTTGCCCAATGATGCTTTTGGCCAGCATTATGCCACCAGCGAGCGTTTTAATGATGAGGTCGATGCGTGCGCATTAATGGATGAAGCTTTGAAATATTACGCTAATATCCTTTGGCCGTTAGGCGCGGTAATCTTAAAAAAGATCGCTGAAATACAAAATATGAATATTCCTATTAAGATGATCGCTCCCAGTCATGGTGTTATTTGGCGGCGCGACCCAATGCAGATCGTCAATCGCTATGTCTCGTGGGCAAATAATGTTGTTAAGCCTAAGGTAGTGGTTGTGTATGAGACTATGTGGGGTTCTACCGGGAAAATGGCGCGTAAGATCTTGGAAGGTATTGCAGCTTCGGGCGCCAGTGTTAAACTTTTTGATGTGGCAACAGCAGATAGGACGGAAATTATCAAGGAGATGCTTGATGCCCGGGGGTTCTGTTTCGGTTCTTCGACCCACGATAATGATATGCTGCCTGCTCTTGCCGGTTTTATGGAGTTTGTCAAAGGCCTGCTTCCTAAAAACAGGATCGCCTGTGTCTTTGGTTCCCATGGTTGGGCGGGAGGTGCGGTAAAAGAAATTGAGGACGTGTTGAAGACGGCGGGTGTTGAGTTGGCATTTCCTGGATTAGCCGTCAAATTTGTCCCTGATGAAAATGAGCTCAAACGCTGTTTTGAATTCGGCAGCGAATTTGCCTCAAGGCTTTGATTGCCCTATGGTAAAGAAAACAGGTATGAAAACTTGCCAGGTTAAAAAAACTCTCCAGTATCGATGCGCGGACTGCGGGTTAGTGGTAACGATTAAGAGAGCTTGTTGTTGCCGCCAGCCGCGCGATATTACTTGTTGCAATAAACTTATGCAGCAAGGGGAGATAAGCCGTTCATGATAGAATTAAGAGATGAAATTGTTCATTTTTTCCAAAATCAAGGTTATGTTGTTGTCTCGACAATAGGCCGGGATGGCGGGATACATTCTTCTTGTAAAGGTATTGTTACGATCAGTGGTGAGGGGCGCATATATTTGCTTGATCTTTATAAAGGGGTGACGTTTGAGAATCTTAACCGCTGCCAGCAGATAAGTATTACAGCAGTTGATGAACATCGGTTCAGGGGGTATTGCCTTAAAGGCAAGGCGCATATCGTAAACGTAGGCCAGATTGACCCCTTGGTGGTTTCTGCTTGGGAAGAGAAGATCAACAGCCGTTTGAGTAGGCGGATAGTAAAAAATATTCAGGGTGAAAAAGGGCATCCGAAACATCCTGAAGTATTGCTGCCTAATCCTGAGTATATGGTTGTTATGGAGGTAAGCGCAGTAATTGATCTTACCCCGCATCATTTAAGAGAAACTCCCGGTAAAAAAACGGCCTAGCTGGGGTATTGCGCGGGTGTTTCGCTTTCTGCGAAAGGAGGAGTATAATGGCTAAAGATGTCAAAGTTTATAGTACGCCTACCTGCCCGTATTGCGTAAGGGTAAAACAATTTTTAAAAGATAATAATGTGGTTTTTCAGGACATGGATGTTTCGGTAAATCAGGCTATGGCGGCAGAAATGATATCGAAGTCAGGCCAGATGGGCGTCCCGGTGCTTGATATAGACGGGGATATTATTGTCGGATTTGATAAAGGTAAGATTCAGCAGTCTTTGGGGTTATAAAACAATTCAAAAGCTCCCGCAGAATAGATGGATACGTATGACCTTATTATTATAGGCGCCGGCCCTGCCGGCATCACTGCCGCGGTATATGCTGCCCGCAAGAAAATGCGTTTTCTTATGGTGAGTAAAGATATTGGCGGCCAGGCGGCATGGAGTGGTGATATTGAGAATTATACCGGTTATCAGTTTATTTCCGGCCCGGAATTGGTGCATAAATTTGAAGAACACATGCGTACGTATGGCATCGATGTGAAAGAGGGAGAAGAAATTATTGGTATCCAGAAATTAAAAGATGTCTTCGAGGTCCGGACAGCAAAGAGCGTTTGGCAGGCAAAGGTTTTGATCATTTGTTCGGGCAAGAGGTCCCGTGAGTTAGGCGTTCCCGGTGAGCGGGAATTCCGAAACCGCGGATTGACCTATTGCGCTACCTGCGACGGCCCGCTTTTTTCCGGTAAAGACGTTGCGGTGGTCGGAGGCGGGAATTCCGCCTTAGACGCGGTTTTACAAATGATGCGTATCGCCCGTAAGATCTATCTGATCAATAATACTGCCGTATTAGGAGAAGATGCAGTTATGCGCGAAAAGGTAACAGCAAGCGCTATGGTTACCGTTATCAATAATGCCCGTGTCGTTTCTGTGCTGGGAGATAAAATGGTCCGTCAAATTGTTATAAGCCGGGATGCGGTTCAGAGCGTCTTGGATGTCCAAGGCATATTCGTGGAAATCGGGCTTATTCCGAATTCTGAATTTATTCCTGCAATTGAAAAGAACCACTTAGGAGAAATCGTAGTTAATAAACGCAATGAAACAAGTGTGCCGGGAATCTTTGCCGCAGGAGATGTTACTGATGTCCCTGAAAAACAGATCATTATTGCTGCAGGGGAGGGGTCCAAAGCTTGTTTAAGCGCGTTTCGGTATTTGGCACAACAGCCGTTTCCATGAGAATGAAAAAAGAGGATATAATGGGTGAGTATAAGAATTTTGAAAAGCAGCGAATAGTAAAACAGCTGTTTTTTTCCGGCCTTTTTATTCTGGTCCTTGTCGGTGGTTGGTTTTTCCCGCTCCTGGGTTTTTTTATCCCTCTCTGTATGGTTTTAGGCGTGAGCATTGCTTTCTTTCAGGGGAGGAAGTGGTGCGATTGGTATTGTCCTCGGGGCAGTTTTTGGGACTATATGATAAAGCCTTTGAGCCCTCATAAAGCAATCCCTGCGTTCTTTAAAAATATGTTTGTACGTTTGAGTATTTTGGCTTTTCTTATGGGCCTCATGGCCTGGCAGATCATAAGCCGTTGGCCGGACCCATATAAAATAGGGAAGTTTTTCGCGATGATGCTTACCATAACTACTGCGGCGGGAATTGTCCTTGCTTTGATCTATCACCAGCGTTTATGGTGTTATGTGTGCCCTATTGGTACTCTGTCGAATTTAGCCGGTAAAGATAAAAAACCCTTAAAGATCAAATCTCATTTATGTGTTGAGTGTAAGCAGTGTTTTAAGGTTTGCCCGATGCAAATTAAAGCGTATAGTTACAAGAAGGATGAAAGCGTTATTGATGTAAAGGACGGGGATTGTTTAAAGTGTGAATCCTGTGTATATGCCTGTCCGAGAAAAGCCTTGTATTTTTAAGCATTCTCGTAACAACAAGAAATACAAATAATTTCTTCTTGACAAAAAAAGAACACCATGTTATCATCTACTAATATGATAGAGTTGGTAGTGATTGGCAGGGGGAGGCTTTAGGATGAAAATATCCACAAAAGGCCGGTATGGTGTTCGATTAATGTTAGAGTTAGCTTTACATTATGGGAAGGGGCCGGTTTTCTTAAAATGTATTGCTGAAAAACAGGGTATATCTGAGAAGTACCTTTGGCAGTTGCTTGCTCCACTTAAAGCAGCAGGATTGGTTAATTCACTGCGAGGCGCGCACGGAGGCTATATTTTGGCAAAACCTCCGGCACAGATAACGTTAAAAGAAATTGTTGTTACATTAGAAGGTTCTCTATTAGCGGTAGAGTGTGTTGATGTTCCGGAAAGTTGTTCGCGGATACAGTCCTGTGTTACGCGGGATGTTTGGAAAGAAGTTTCTGAGAAAGTATCTCATACATTAGAAGCTATTACATTACAGCATTTGGTTGGACGACAGCATCAAAAAGAAACACGTTCTCAATCGTATGATATTTAAGCTTAAGGGATAGTTCTTAAGGAAACAGATGAAAATAGCAGAT
This sequence comes from Candidatus Omnitrophota bacterium, assembly GCA_041662125.1. Classification (GTDB taxonomy): domain Bacteria; phylum Omnitrophota; class Gorgyraeia; order Gygaellales; family Profunditerraquicolaceae; genus JBAZTA01. Next base: position 300,410 of record JBAZTA010000002.1, read on the forward strand.
GATATAACAAAATTGGTCGGCAACACCCCGTTGGTCAGGATTAATAAGCTCGCTTCGGGATTAGAGGCGACACTGGTGGCTAAACTAGAGTTTTTTAATCCGCTCTCCAGCGTCAAAGATAGGATTGGTGTTGCTATGATCAATGACGCTCAAAACAAAGGTTTAATTAAAAAAGATACCGCTATTATTGAACCAACCAGCGGAAATACCGGTATTGCGTTGGCTTTTGTTTGCGCTTCCCGCGGTTACCGCTTGATTTTAACCATGCCGGATACGATGAGTTTAGAGCGGCGGCAGCTTCTTAAGACTCTGGGCGCCGAAATTGTATTGACTCCCGGTGTAGAAGGTATGAGCGGCGCTATCAGGAAAGCAGAAAGCTTAGCGCGTGAAACCGCCAATTCTTTTATGCCGCAGCAATTTAAGAATCCGGCTAACCCTGCGATCCATCGGGAAACTACCGCTGAAGAAATATGGCGTGATACTGACGGCAAGGTTGATATTCTTGTAGCAGGCGTAGGGACAGGAGGCACTATTACCGGGATAACTGAAATGATCAAAGCAAGGAAACCGGAGTTTCGCTCAATTGCCGTTGAACCAAAAGATTCTCCTGTGCTTTCCGGAGGAAAGCCGGGCGCGCATAAAATTCAGGGTATAGGAGCTGGTTTTGTTCCTGATGTCTTAAGAAAAGAGTTGTTGGATGAAATTATTCAGGTAAGTAATGATGACGCGGCAGAAACAGCCCGCAGGTTAGCCAGGCAAGAAGGTATTTTGGCGGGTATTTCTTCAGGAGCAGCGGTTTTCGCGGCTTTGGCCGTGGGCAGAAGGCAGGAAAATAAGGGTAAATTGATCGTGGTAATATTACCGGATACCGGCGAGCGGTATTTATCCACGAATTTGTTTGTTTAATGGAGAGAAGTTTGTTATAATTCTTGGTAAACGAAAGGGAGCATGGTATGGCACTTGATGATATTAAGATTTCCAGGGCGATTATTGACGCGTACGCGGATAAGTTACGAAAATCTCTTGATGTCGATGTAGCGATTGTCGGCGGAGGCCCTGCAGGGTTGACCTGCGGGTATTATTTAGCCAAACAGGGCGTTAATGTGATCTTAATTGAGCGAAAGCTTGCTGTCGGCGGAGGTATGTGGGGCGGCGGAATGATGTTTAACGAAATCGTGGTTCAGGAAGAAGCCAGGGAGATCCTCGATGAGATGGATGTCCGTACCAGGGAGTATGAAAAAGGCTATTATTTATCTGATTCCATTGAAGCGATCACGACCATCACCTCTAAAGCGGTTAAAGCAGGCCTGCGGATATTAAACTGTATTTCTGCTGAAGACGTAATGATCCGCAGCGGCTGTATCGCAGGCTTAGTGCTTAACTGGTCGGCAGTCGATATTGCCAAGCTCCATGTTGATCCGCTTTCCATCCGTGCCACCTATACGGTCGATGCTACCGGGCATGCGGTGGAGATCTGCCGTATCACTGAAAGAAAAGTCGGCGCGGTTTTAAAGACTGAAACCGGAAAGATCATCGGGGAAGGTTCAATGTGGGCTGATAAAGGCGAAGAATTTATCATAAAGAATACCAAAGAGGTGTATCCCGGGCTTTATGTTTGTGGTATGGCCGCTAATGGCGTATTCGGCGGCCCGCGTATGGGGCCGATATTCGGGGGAATGCTTCTTTCGGGAAGAAAATTATCAAAAGAGTTGTTAAATAAATTAAAAAAGGCGAATAAAAAATGAAAACAGTAGCTGAAATTAATGAGAAAATAAAAAAAGGCCAGGTTGTCGTTGTTACCGCTGAAGAGATCATTGATCTGGTTGAAAAGAAGGGTGCTAAAAAAGCCTCTCAGGAAGTCGATGTCGTAACGACGGGGACATTCGGCCCCATGTGTTCTTCCGGAGCTTATTTTAATATCGGGCATAGTAAACCCCGCATTAAGATCGGCGGGGGGACGTGTAAATTCAATGATGTTCCCGCGTATACCGGTTTTGCCGCGGTAGATATTTATTTGGGCGCTACTGCTCTTCCGGATGATGACCCGCGCAATAAAATATATCCGGGTGAATTCAGGTATGGCGGCGCGTATGTCATTCAGGAGTTGCTTGAAGGCAAAGATGTCCGGCTGGAGGCCACCGGTTATGGGACTGATTGTTATCCCCGAAGGAAACTGGAAACTTTTATTAATTTGCGCGATTTAAATGAGGCTGTGCTTTTTAATATCCGTAACGCGTATCAAAATTACAACGTGGCGGTTAACCTTTCTGATAAGGTGATCTATACGTATATGGGAGCGCTCAAGCCGGGCTTGGGAAACGCGAATTATTGTTCGGCTGGGCAGTTGTCTCCGTTACTGAAAGATCCGTATTATAAAACGATCGGGATCGGCACCAGAATATTCTTAGGCGGAGGCATTGGTTATGTTTCCTGGCAGGGTACTCAGCATAACCCCGGCGTGTTGCGGAAAGAAAACGGCATCCCCTGCGCGCCTGCGGGTACATTAGCGGTTATCGGAGATTTAAAACAGATGAAGCCGCAGTGGCTGCGCGGCACGAGTATGCTTGGTTATGGGGTAAGCCTGGCGGTTGGGATCGGTGTCCCTATTCCTGTTTTAAATGAAGAGATCCTTAGTTATGCCGCGCGTAAAGATGAAGAGATATATACTCAAGTTGTCGACTACAGCCAGTCATATCCGAATTGTATCCCTGGCTCATTGGGTGAAGTTAATTACGCTCAGCTTAAATCAGGAAAGATTAAAGTCCAGGGGAAAGATGTTCTTACGGGAGCATTGTCTAGTTATTCCAAAGCAAGAGAGATCGCTTTAGAATTGAAAGCTTGGATAACCAAAGGCGAATTTCTTTTATCGGAACAAGTCGCCCCCTTGCCGGCTTTTGATTCAGGATACGCGGTTAAAGCATTAAAGGAGCGGCCGATTATTTTGCCGTAACTAAAAGGAAACGGTTATGGAAGGATATAGTTCGAAATTGATGGAGTATTTCCTTAATCCTCGTAATGTAGGAGAAGTCGATAATCCCAGTGGCAAGGGAAAGGTCGGCAATATCATTTGCGGGGATATTATGGAACTTACTATAAAAGTTGAGAATGATATTATCACGGACGCCAAGTTCAAGACTCTTGGATGCGGCGCGGCAATTGCTACTTCATCGATGGTGACGGAAATGGTGAAAGGAAAGACAGTCGAAGAGGCCTTGAAAGTTTCCAATAAAGCGGTTGCGGAAGCTTTAGGTGGGTTGCCGGAAAAAAAATTGCATTGTTCAGTTTTGGCTGAGCAGGCATTGAAAGAAGCGGTCAAGGATTATCGAAGCAAGAAAATAGGATAATTTCCTCGGCATAAGAGGATACCAGAAGGAGAGAAAACATGAAAGAAGCAGTTGAGAAGGCATTAGTTAAGGTTAAAGAAATGCTTGCCGCCGACGGTGGCAGTTTGGAATTAGTGGAAGTTACCAAGGATGGTGTTGTAAAAGTAAAATTGACCGGAGCTTGCGGCTGCTGCCCGATGAGCCAGATGACCTTAAAGATGGGTATTGAGCGGATGCTTAAGAAAGATGTCCCTGAGGTAAAAGAAGTAGTCGCAGTTTAAGGAAAGTTAAGGAGCGTGAGCCTACCATGATTTCTAAAAGGATAGTATTACATTTTCCTCACCGTTTAGTCGACCAGCCGATCGTATATAAATTAGTTAAAGAATTCAACCTTAAATTCAATATATTAAAGGCTTATGTGACACCTCAAGAAGAGGGGCTTATGGTCTTAGAATTAAACGGAAAAGATGATGATTTTAAAAAAGGGATAGAGTATTTACAATCTTCAGGTGTCAAGATCCAGCCATTAAGCGAAGATGTTACGCGCAATGAGGCAAAATGCACGCATTGCGGCGTTTGTGTGCCTATCTGTCCGACGCAAGCCCTTGAAGTTGACCCGGTAACCCGTAAAGTTAATTTCTACAATACCAAGTGTATTGCCTGCGAGTTCTGCATTAAGATTTGCCCGACACGGGCGATGGAGATCACGCTGTAGGAGTTTTGATGAGAGTATATGTTGATTATGCGGCGACCACACCTTGTGATCCGCGTGTTTTAAAAGCGATGGAACCGTATTTCTTTGAGAAATTCGGAAACCCCTCGAGTATTCATTCTTTTGGGAAAGAGTCAAAGGAAGCTATTGAGGATGCGCGCTTGAAGATCGCGGCTTGTTTAGGAGCGTTGCCTGAAGAGATCGTTTTTACTTCAGGCGGCACTGAGTCTAATAATACCGCGATATTCGGTGCGGCTTTCGCGCAGGAGAAAAAAGGGAACCACATTATTATTTCTGCCATAGAGCACCACGCGGTACTTGAGCCGGCAAAGCTTTTAGAAAAAAAAGGCTTCCGGCTAACCTATGTGGGCGTTGACCGCTATGGGGTGGTCGATCCTGCGGATATTAAGAAAGCCATTACTGATAAGACGATCTTGGTCTCAGTGATGCACGCCAACAATGAAGTAGGGACTATCCAGCCTATCGCTGAGATCGGAGCTTTCACCCGGGAAAAAGGGGTTTATTTTCATACAGATGCGGTGCAGACCGTTGGCCATATACCGGTGAACGTAAACGAGCTGGGTGTTGACCTTTTGTCGCTTTCAGCGCATAAATTTTACGGCCCTAAAGGGGTGGGAGCTTTGTATATCAGAAAAGGGACGCGCCTCCAGCGATTTTTGCATGGCGGGGACCAGGAAAAAGGGCTGCGTGCTTCAACGTATAATACTCCGGGTATCGTAGGGGCGGGAATGGCACTCCAGTTGTGCCGGGATTCGATGGGAGAGGAAGCAGCCTTTCAATCGGAATTACGAGATACTTTTATCCGGGAAATACAAAAAAAGATACCTGATACCTGCCTCAACGGCCATCCGCAAAAACGGCTTCCTAATAACGTCAACATTTCCATCCGGTATATCGAAGGTGAATCGATCCTTTTGACATTGGATATGCTGGGTATTGCTGTCTCTACCGGTTCAGCGTGCACTTCGAGCTCTCTTGAGCCTTCCCATGTTTTGCTGGCGATGGGATTGACGCATGAGATCGCCCATAGTTCTTTACGGGTCAGCTTAGGCAGATGGACAAAGCAAGAGGATATTACGTATATAGTGGAGCAACTTCCTCCTATTGCTGCGAAATTGCGCGCGATGTCTCCTCTCTATCAAAAATAATTAATATGCAGGAAGCCATCCTTAATTTTTTACGCAAGAAACAAGATTATATTTCCGGCGAAGAGATCAGTAAACAGTTAGGGATCAGCCGCCAGGCGTTATGGAAGCATACGCAGGAATTGCGCGAAGCAGGCTATGATATCGTCGCAGTCCCTCATTTAGGGTATTGCCTGGTTTCAAGCCCTGACCGGCTTTTCCCATATGAAATCGCCAACCGTTTACATACCAAAATAATCGGCAAAAAGGTTTACTATTTTGACGATACTGCTTCGACAATGGATGTGGCGATGCGTTTAGGTATGGAAGGGGCTGCTGAAGGAACGCTTGTTGTTGCTGAAACGCAGGCTAAAGGAAAAGGGAGGCTGGGAAGGAGCTGGATTTCTCCTCAGTATAAAGGTATTTATGTCTCATTGGTCCTGCGGCCTGATATTGCCCCGAATACATGCCCGGTTTTGACGCTTTTGACGGCGGTCAGCATCTGCGAGGCCATAAAAACAGCTGTTGGAATTGATGTTCAGATCAAATGGCCCAACGATATCTTCATCCAGAATAAAAAATTAGGCGGTATTTTGACAGAATTAAACGCTGAAATGGATGTGACCAGTTTTATTGTTATTGGTATCGGCATAAACGTCAATACTGATAAAAAAACACTGCCTTCTCAGGCAACGTCTTTAAAGGAGCAGAAGAAAGAGCATGTTAACCGCGCGGAATTATTGCAGGAGATCCTGCGCGCTCTTGAGGCAAATTATGTGCTTTTTCAAAAAGAGGGAAGTGCATTTATTTTAGAAAAATGGCGCAGTTTTTCCACGACGTTAGGCAGGCGGGTCAAGGTAGCCTGTCAGCACGAACAAATAGAGGGGGAAGCGGTGGATATTGACCGCGATGGAGGATTGCTGCTGCGGGATGATTCTGGGCTTATGAGAAAAGTCATGTCAGGCGATATTATCCATTGCCGTTAAATGTAAACCAATAATCATTATTTGGTTGACAATAGATTTGTTCTGTTTTACAATAACCGCATGCAAATTAATAGACGATGCGGTTTGTTTTTTATATGCGTGTTTATCCTGTGCTGGTTCAATCCTGTTTTTGGCCAAGAGGCGCACGGCCTGGATTTAGAGCCGATCGTGATCACAAAATCAAACATTCATTTGAGCGATCCCTATGTGCTCGAGACGGATGATTTAGAGGGAGCTTCTTTTAACTCGCCTCTTGAAAGCTTGAACATGTTGCCTCTGGATGTGCAAAGCCGTTCTCCCCGGGCAGCGCTGCAGGATGATTTTTCTCTCCGCGGTTGTAGTTTTCAGGGTGTGCTTATGTTGGTGGATGGCCAGCGGCTGAACGATCCTCAGACGGCGCATCATAATTCAGATATCCCCTTGACGAGGGAAGATATTGAGCGTATTGAAGTGCTCCCCGGTGTTTCTTCTTCATTGTTCGGCCCGGATGCTATCGGGGGGGCGGTTAATATTATTCGAAAGAAACCTAAGAGTAACCGGCGGGTCATTGAACTAAGCGCAGGTTCAAATAACCTAAGATCTGTTTTGGCGAGCCTGACCAAAAAGAAAGATGATTGGGGAGTGCGTCTTTCGGTTGATTCCAGCGAGTCATCGGGCTTCCGCTATGATACTGATTTCAAGAAATTCACTTCGACGATCAATTCTACGCTCTCGTTGCCTGCGGGTTCCTTTGATATGGATTTTGGATATCAGGAAAAAGAGTTTGGCGCTTTTGATTTTTATACCCCGGGATTGGGGTATCCTTCCAAAGAATGGACTAAGACCTATTTATTCGATACCGGTCTTTTTTGGGAAAACGATGATTTTTTAATAAAGCCGAATTTTCTCTGGCGGCGCCACTACGATGCCTTTGTGCTTGATAAAACAGAAGCGCGTTCAAAATACCGGAATCAACATCGTACTGATGCCTATACCCCGAATATTTATTTCCAAAAGGATTTGGCTGTTTTAGGAAAAGTCGGGCTCGGCCTTGAGTATGGCGATGAACGCATTAACTCGAGTAATTTAGGTAAGCATGTCCGTTCTCACGAGAGTGTATTCTTTGATGATACTCAAGATCTTGTTCCTGCTTTGTCATGGGGAGTATCAGGCCGGTTTGATACCTATGACGGGTTTGGCGAGGTTTACACTGGTTCTCTGAATTTCCGCTACCATCTGCGGCCTGATGTCGATATGATTATCGGTGTCTCGCGAAGCATGCGTATTCCCTCATTTACGGAACTTTATTACAATGATCCGACGACGATCGGCGATCCGGGGCTATCTTCAGAAGAAGCGTTCTCCTATCAGTCGGGAGTCGATTATAAAAAAGAACACTTTTCTGCGGGAGCAATGCTTTTCTTAAGGCAAGAACATGACTTCATTGATTGGGTAAAAACAAGTTCCTCTCAGGAAAAATGGAAAGTTGAAAATATACTCGAGTCTGACGTGGTTGGAGTAGAGCACTATCTGCGAGCTGATATAAACCGGTATCTTTCCTGGGATTCGAATTACGCGTATACCAGTAAGCGTATTGATACGCACGGCTATAGCTATAAATACGGGCCGAATTATTCCCGGCATATTGTGAATTCTACCTTTAATTTCAATTTGCCGTTCGGGCAACAGTCTATTTGCTTGTCCTATAAACAAAAACCTGCGCGCGACGGGTGGGTTTTGGTGTCCGCGCATTTACGGTGTAGATTGAGTGAGCTCTGTAAAATTTTTCTTACTATAACTAATCTTCTTAATAGTAAATATCAAGAAATTGAAGGGATCGACCAACCCGGCAGGTGGGTTGAGGGCGGAATACGGTTTACATGGTAGCGAATCTCTCCGAATACCCCTTTATTTTTTCATTCTCGCGCGATATAATAATTAATTCATGTAAGGTGTTCTGTTTTACCGGTTGAAGTCAAGAGGGAGGCGTGAAATGTTTGTTCACACAGTATTATTTGAAATTAAACCTAAAGAAGTCGCCGCATATCGCAAAGATAGTTTGATGTGGGCGGGTTTTGCCAGAAAAGCCAAAGGTTTTGTCGCTTACCGAACGATGAAGCGGTATGGGTATAAGGATCAATATGCTTCAGTATATGAATGGAAGACAAAACAGGCCCATGATCGTTTTATGAAGAAATTTCATGACTGTCTGGTGGGTGAATCTAAAGCTATTGTTAAGGTTTTAGGGTATTACAACGTAAAAGCGATCGATAGTGTAAGCTAAAAAAATCTTGCCTCATGAATAAAAAAAAACGAGTAGCGGTAGCAATGAGCGGAGGTGTGGACTCCTCCGTCGCTGCGGCGATCTTACAGAAAAAAGGCTATGATGTTTTTGGCATGACTATGTATTTTGATCTCGCCTATCCGCGGGGGCAGAGAGCTTCCTGCGGTAATACCAAGAGCGTAGAAGACGCAAAAAACGTCGCCAAAAGTTTAGGGATACCTCATAAAGTTGTCGATATCAGTAAAGTTTTACAGGAAAAAGTTATTAAGGATTTCTGCCGGCAGTATTTGTCCGGCAAGACCCCGAATCCGTGCGTGCGTTGTAACGAGCTTATAAAATTTGGTGTACTTTTTTCTCAGGCGCGCGCCTGGGGAGCGGAGTATGTCTCGACCGGCCATTATGCCCGCCTTGCTTCATCAGCCCGATATGGCCTGGTCCTTAAAAAAGCCAAAGACCTGAAAAAAGACCAATCGTATTTTTTGTACCGCGTATCACGGGATATTCTTTCCCGGGTAATTTTTCCGCTCGGTACTTACACCAAAGGCCAGGTGAGATCGCTTGCTTTTGATTTCAAGCTTCCTGTGTCAGATAAGCCTGACAGCCAGGAGATCTGTTTTTTGCCTCAGTCTGATTACCGGGAATTCTTGAAGGAATACGCCTATGCCAGAATAAAACCGGGGAGGGTTATTGATGCCCGGGGCAACCTCCTGGGAGAACATCAGGGAGCGGCATTCTATACGATTGGCCAGAGGGGAGGGCTTGGTATTGCGCTGGGGCATCCGGCGTATGTGACCAATATCGATTACCGTAAGAATACGGTTACCCTCGGTGCTCAAGCCGCTGCCTGCAGCAGGGAATTTTTAATAAAAGATATCTGCGGGCCGTTTGTATCTCGAAAAAAGAAGATTGCCCTGAAGGTTAAGATACGGTATAATCACAAGGAAATGCCGGCTGAACTTGAGCCGGTTGGTGAGAAAATAAAAGCAGTCTTTGCCATACCTCAATTTGCCATAACTCCCGGACAGTCAGCGGTTTTTTATGATAACGATTGTGTCCTTGGCGGCGGGATTATCGAGAAAGTCTTTTATTCCCATGATGAAAAAAATATTTGAAGATCAATTCGCTAAAAAGATCAAAGAATTAAAGAAAAAACGCAATGCCGTGATTTTAGCGCATAATTATCAGCTTCCTGAAGTCCAGGATATCGCTGATTTCCGGGGTGATTCGCTTGAGCTTAGCCGTATTGCCGCAAAGACGGACGCGGATATAATTGTGTTCTGCGGCGTGCATTTCATGGCAGAGACCGCTTCTATTTTGTCTCCTGAAAAAAAAGTCATTGTCCCTGATATTCAGGCAGGCTGTCCTATGGCGAATATGATCACGGCAGCTGATTTAAAAAAACTAAAAAAAGAACATCCACAGGCTGTGGCGGTCGGATATGTCAATACTTCCGCTGAAGTAAAAGCGGAGCTGGATGTCTGCTGTACGTCAACCAATGCCATTGCCGTAGTCAAGGCGATACTCAATGATGCTGCATCAGGGGGCAGCTTGTTTGGAGGTAAAAAAGAGATCATCTTTGTCCCGGATAAATACCTGGCGGACTATGTTTCCAAGCAGACCGGTAAGAAGTTGATTGCCTGGAATGGTTTTTGTCCGACTCATGTCAAGATACTTCCTGAAGACATAAAACGGGAAAAACAGTTTCATCCTCAGGCAAAAGTGATCGTGCATCCGGAATGCCTTCCTCATGTTGTGGCGATGGCGGATGCGGTCCTTTCAACGAGCTTGATGAGCAAGTTTGCCAAAGAAACTGATGCCCGCGAGATCATTGTGGGGACAGAAACCGGCTTGATATATCGGCTCAAGAAAGATAATCCCGATAAAGAGTTTTATCCTGCTTCCGAATCAGCGGTTTGCCCGAATATGAAGCGTACGACGCAGGAAAAAATACTTTTTGCGTTGGAGGAATTGAAGTTTGAAGTAAAAGTCTCTGATAGTATCCGTAAGCGCGCCAAAAAAGCAATTGATCTGATGCTTGAGATTATGTAGATGAATATCCCTGTGGTTTATGAAGATGAGTGGCTGTTAGTCGTAAATAAACCGTCAGGGCTTTTGGTGATCCCCCAGCCGGGAGGGAGTCCCCGCACCCTTACGGCCATCCTCAATGATGACGCAAAACAACGCGGCCTTACCTATCGCCTGCATCCCTGCCATCGTTTAGACCGGGAAACTTCCGGAGTGATCATTTATGCTAAGGGTAAATCCACTCAGAAAAAGGTAATGGATTTGTTTAAAGTAAGAGCGGTTAAAAAGGTTTATGTCGCTTTTATCCATGGGGCATTGCCTTGTGAGCAGGGCCAGGTTACTCATCCAATAGAAGGAGCGCCTGCGTTAACCAAGTTCAAAGTGCTCCAGCGAAAGAAGGATTTTACGATAGTAGAAGTTTATCCTTTGACCGGCAGGACAAATCAGATCCGTATCCATTTCAAGTCTATTGGTTATCCGATCGTCGGAGAAACCAGGTTTGCCTTCCGGCGTGATTTTAAATTAAAAGCCAAACGGTTATGCCTGCACGCGAAGTTTCTTGCGCTGGAGCATCCGGTAACTAAAAAACCGTTATTTTTAGAGGCCCCTTTAGCTGCGGAATTAATCACGTTTATTAACGCATACGAGCCTAAAGCATGAAAATATCAGTAAGAGAATGGGTTTTATTTATCGCTGTCGCGGCGATTAGTTTTTTTATCTGGCTGAGGCTGGGGTATCCGCAGCTATCTTTTGTGTATTTATCGGTAGATAAAGCTGCCGCCTGCCGCAAAGCGGCAGATTATCTTGCCTCGCAAGGAGTCGCCTTTGGGGAATACCGGCAGGCTGCGGTGTTTCACATAGAAAACTGGCCGGACCGTTATTTACAGAAAACACTTGGGTTGCATCGGCAGGAAATTTTTATCAAAGAAAATAATTATGAATTGTTTTCTTGGACGGTCAGGTTTTTTAAAGAGTTTCAGAAAGAAGAATATTTTGTCGAAATAAGCCCGCAATCGGGGAAGGTTTTAGGCTTTAATCATTTGATTGAAGATACAGCCGCACGCCCTGCCATTACTCAAGACGCCGCGCGGCAGGCGGCAGAAGAGTTTTTTAAAAAGAATTATCAGCAGGATCTGCGGGAGTATGAATCTCATGAAGAGAAAATAAAACGCTATGATAAAAGGACCGACTATATTTTTTCTTGGGAGAAAAAAGGGGTATATATCCCCTGGGAGAAGGATAAGGGTGGAGCAAAGTTGTTGTTGGGGGCGACTGTTTGCGGCAATGAAATCTCTCAGTTTTCGACACACGACTTGGATATCCCTGAGCAATTTTACCGCGATATCTCAAAAGAGCTGCTTTTGGGCGAGTACCTCTATAGTGTTTATTATATTATTTTAATAGGTTTGATCGTTACCGCTATATATATCGTAATTATGAAGCGGCAGAGTGTTGTCGTATCCCGCTGTCGAGTCTGGTTTGTGTCATTGGCGGTATTTGTCTGTGGTATCACTATGATTGACCTTATTAATAATATTCAGAGTGTCATCGCGTATTATCCGACAAGCGGGGCGTTGGGGTCTTACCTAGGCATCTACTTTCTGAAAGCGATCATTAATCTTGTGTTGTTGAGTGTCCTGTTTGTCATGCCTGGTGTCGCGGGGGAAACACTTTGTTATGAAGTGTTTCCGGATAAGCCGCAATCAAGTTTTACTCATTATTTGAGATCGAGTTTTTTGAGCCGGAATGTCTGTCGCGGTATTCTGCTCGGGTATGTCCTTTGTGTCATTTTGATCGGCATGCAGGCAGGTTTGTTTTATCTGGGGCAGCGGTATTGGGGGGTCTGGAAAGAGTGGTTTAAACTCTCTCAATATTCTTCTTCATATTTCCCTGTCTTAAGCGCTTTTACCGTAGGTATTGTTGCTAGTTTGAATGAAGAGGTCGTATACCGCCTTTTTGGGATCAGCTGGGGGAAAAAGTATTTGCGAAATACTGTTTTGGCCGTTATCATGGCTTCTTACCTGTGGGGGTTCGGGCATTCTGAATATGCGATATTCCCCACGTGGTTCAGAGGCATTGAAGTCGGGACGATGGGCCTAGTTTATGGCTTTGTTTTCTTGCGTTACGGGATTATCCCCTTGATTGTCGCGCACTATTTATTCGATGTGTTCTGGGGAACGGCTGTTTATATCGTAGGGCATACTACCGCGTCCTTATATGCAGGTTCGGTTTTTATTTTACTCATCCCGCTTTTTTTCGCGCTGGTGGCTTTTATACGCAATGAACCGGATACTGAAAGAAAAATAGGGCCTGCGCTTAACCGGATACAAAGGTATAATTTAGATGTTTTGGTTACTTTTGTATCTGACCGCAAGTTAAAAGGTGGGGGGAGTAAGGCAATCAATGCGGAACTTATTGCGCACAATTGGGACATTGACCTGGTAAAACTTGCTTTGGCAAAGGTTTTTCCCGTTGATGAAAAAGGAGTTGTTGACAAAATATGATAAAGTATATAATACTAGGTATAGTTCAAGGGCTTACGGAGTTCTTCCCGGTAAGCAGTTCAGGCCACTTGGTGATCGTACAGAAATTATTGGGGATCACTCAGGAAGTTGTCAGTTTTGATGTTGTTTTGCACCTGGGAACAACGGTTGCGTTAATTATTTTCTTTTTTAAAGATATTGTCGCGCTCTTTAAAGACCTCAGGCTGCTCGGATTGGTATTTGTGGCTACCATTATAACCGGGGTTATCGGTATCGCGGGAAAAGATTTTTTTGAACGCTTGTTTGCGCTGCCGCAGTATACAGCTTTTGGGTTACTGGTAACCGGCTGTATCCTTTTAGTTGCCCAAAGATTCATGAACGGGAAGAGAAATACCGTCACCCTTAAAGATTCAATAGTTATGGGGTGTATGCAGGGCATTGCGGTTATTCCGGGTATTTCACGTTCCGGCAGCACGGTTTCTGCTCTTTTATTCAGGGGGCTTGATAGAGAAACGAGTTTTCGTTTCTCTTTTATCGCGGCAATCCCTGCGGTCTTGGGCGCGGCTGTTTTAAAAGCCAAGGATATCGGGTCTGCGTTGCAGGGAGAAATGTTAGGGTATGCGCTTGGTTTTATCACGAGTGCCGCGACAGGAATAGTGTCATTATGGCTTTTGAGGCTAATGTTACGCAGGGCAAAACTGCATTATTTCGGCTATTATTGTTTTGTTGTCGCCATACTTGTCATAGTATTTATAAAATGAGGCAATACGTATGAGCATACTTGTCTTGGGTACGGTCGCTTTGGATACGGTTAAGACTCCTTTTGGGAAACGGATGCGTATGTTAGGAGGTTCTGCGGTCCATTTTTCAATGTCTGCGCGCCTCTTTACTAAAGTGAACCTGGTAGCGATCGTCGGGGCTGATTTTCCCAAGGCCCATATCGATTTCCTGCAGAAAAAAGGCATTAATTTGACTTCGCTCATCCGAAGCGGCGGCAAGACGTTTCAATGGGAAGGGGAATACCGCGGAGATTTAAATACGGCGATCACGATTAAGACTGAATTGGGCGTGCTTTTGGAGTTCCTGCCGGCAATCGCGCATGAGCAAAAGAATATCAAGAATCTTTTTCTTGCCAATGTCGATCCCGATATTCAGCGGCACTTGCTTACGAATATGAACGCGCCGCGGTTAGTCGGTTTGGATAGTATGAATTACTGGATCAATACTAAGCGGGCTTCTTTGTTGAGGCTGTTGAAGAGAGTCACTATTTATGTTGCCAATGACCAGGAAGCGCGCGCATTATCAGGAGAACATAATTTGCTTAAAGCGGCCAAGCGTTTACGTTCTTTGGGGCCGGAAATGGTCCTGATCAAGAAAGGCGAGCATGGGGTGCTTTTTTACAGCGAAAGGTTTGTTTTCGCGATTCCCGCGTATCCAACGGAAACGGTGGTTGACCCTACGGGAGCAGGTGATACGTTCGCCGGCGGATTTATGGGGTATTTGACGCTCCAGAAGAAGATCAATCCTCAAACTATTAAGAAAGCAATAGCCTATGGGACGATCGCTGCTTCGTTTAATGTTGAAGCGTTTGGGGCAAAGAGGACTGCCTGCTTATCGGTGAGCGACTTGGAATCCCGGTTGAATAAATTCAAAAAAATCATGTTGTTTTAAGAAAGAGGCCCGTATGCTTGGAGAAAAGATCCTTAATGGATACAAAGAAGCTTTAAAGAGCAAAGATTCTTTGCGCAGTTCGGTTTTAAGTTTTTTGCGCGCACAAATTTTAAACCTCGCTATTGAGAAAAAGAAAAACGCCCTTGATGACGCTGATATAGTATTGGTTATACGCAAACAGATCAAGCAGCGGCAGGAATCCATCGAGCAATTTACCAAGGGTAACCGTAGTGACCTTGCGGCAAAAGAAGCTCTTGAGTTGGAAATTCTTAAGGCGTATCTGCCTCCAGAGCTTTCTCTCGAAGAGATCAAAAAAATAGTTGATGAGAGCATCGCGGCGGCTGCGGCTACCGGCATTAAAGATATGGGGCGGGTAATGAAAGATGTGGTTGAGAAGGTCGCCGGAAAGGCTGACGGTAAATTAGTCAGTGATCTGGTCAAGGATACATTAACTAAGAAAAGTTTATAGGTTTAACAAATTTTATTAAGAGGGTGTGTTGAAATGAGAGGGGGATGTGGTAACATGAAAGGATTTATCGTGGGAGTGAGTTGTGTGGCAATGATCTGTTTAGGAGGGTGTTCAAAGAAACAGCAGGCGCTGGAGGAAATGCAGCAGCCTATGTCTCCTGAAGATTTAAGCATGCTGGCTACTGAAAGTCAAAAGCAAACATCATCTGATACGTCGAAATCGGTTGTTACGGCGGTTGCTCCTGCCTCTCAAACCATGGTCGCCCCAACGACGGCGACTCCCGCAGAAGCAGGTTTGGGAGCGATGCCTCCGGCAGGCCCCTATAAACCAGCGAATATCGAAATTCAAACCGCTTTGAAGAATGCCGGTTTTTATCTTGGTATTGTGGACGGCAAGCTCGGGCCTATGACGAGAAAAGCCATTGAAGAATTCCAGAAATCAAAGGGCCTTGTTGTTGACGGAAAGATCGGACCGAAGACCTGGGGTTTATTAAGTGTTTATTTGAATCCGGCTCCTTCTGCGGCTAAAACAAACAAGAAAAAATCGCGTTAGAGGGTGCGATTTTCTTGAAATTTCGCAAGCGGTATGGTATATTTTAAATAAGCCGATAAAGGTAAACCTCGGGAAATCGGGGGGCGCAAAGCTACAGGCCTGCGTTATCAGGCAAAGCCGTATCTGGAGTGAGATGTAAAGCCGGATAGTGAGGCATGCAGGGTAATATGGCGGCTGGGCTACCGGAAGGCGGGAATGACAAAAACCCCCGCCTTTCATTCGGCCTTGGGGTTGAGGGTAAGATTCCCAATCAGCCTCGGTGTGTTCTTTCACCGCGGTTTATTGGGAATTTTTGTTTTATAGCTTTAAAATATGATATAATACGTAGTCATGATTAAGTTTCCTGTCCGTTTTCTATGGGGTGCTGCTACTTCTGCTTATCAGGTAGAAGGTGATAATGTTTTTGCTGATTGGTGGCATTGGGAAAAGTCCTCTGGGCAGAAGGAGGTTTCCGGTTCTGCTTCGCAGCATTACAGGTACTTTGAAGAGGATTTTAATTCTGCTAAACTGTTGCATCATACCTGCCATCGTTTATCAATAGAGTGGAGCCGTGTTGAACCGTACGAAAATCAGTTTTCTGCAAAGGAGATCGCTCATTATATTGATGTGATAACTGCTTTGCGGGAAAGGAATATCCAGCCTATTGTTACTCTCCATCATTTTACCAATCCTGAATGGTTGAGCCGGTTAGGAGGATGGGAACATACATCCGCCCGGAATTATTTCTCCCGTTATGTAGAAAAAATAGTAGAGGCACTTTGTGATAAGGTCAGATACTGGATCCCGGTTAATGAGCCTATGGTATATGTATATCACGCCTATGTCGCCGGGATTTGGCCTCCGCAGAAAAAATCGCTGCGGGTATCTCAAGCGGTGGCCGGGAATTTGCTGGACGCACACGACCAGGCGTATAAACTCATCCATGAGATTTATCGAAAGAAAGATCTTCCCGCGCCTTTGGTCGGGACCGCTCACCATATGCAGGCTTTTGCTGCCTGCAGGCCGACGTTAAGAAATAAATTGGGGGTTTATTTGCGCGATAGCCTCTTTAACCTTGGGTTTGTTAAGAAGTTATGCCGGATGAGATCTTTAGATTTTATCGGGGTTAATTATTATACCAGGGGTTTGGTTGAAACCAGGGGATGGGGGATCCGTAATCTCTTGCTTGATTTTTGCCGGCAGCAGCATAGTCGTTTAGACAAAAATGACCTCGGCTGGGATATTTATCCTCAAGGTATCTATGAATCCCTTCTGAAACTCAGAAAATTCAAGCTCCCCGTTTTTATTACGGAGAACGGTATCTGTACCCACGATGATGCCCAGCGTTGGGAGTTTATAGCAAGCCATCTTAAATGTGTTGCCGCGGCTATGGAAAAAGGCGTCGATGTCCAGGGGTATATTTATTGGTCGCTCTTGGATAATTATGAATGGGATAAGGGGTTTGGCCCGCGTTTCGGGCTTATTCATGTTGATTACCGTAGCGGCAAGCGCACCATCAGAGAAAGCGCGCGTAAATTTGCAATGGTTTGTCAAACAGGTGAACTCTAACTTAATATGGAACTGGTAAACAAAAACTTGATCCTTAAAGAAATTCCTCTGTTTGAGGGTTTATCTCCGGAGGAGTTCAGCCTTATTGAAGAACGCAGCGACATTGTTGAATACAAAAAAGGCGAGGTAATCTATAGCCAAGGTTCTCCCCCGAGCGCTTTTTATTATGTCATCCTGGGGAGAGTCATTATTTATACCAAAGATACCCCTCAAGCGACAACGGTGCTGGAGTATCTGCATCGCGGAAAATATTTCGGTATCATATCCCTTTTGACCGGCGATACTCACTCAGTAAGCGCCAAGGCTCACAACGACTGCCTTCTCTTAATCATTAAAGATGCCGATTTTAGTTTTACTCTTAAGAAAATCCCTTCCATCGCGATTGATTTAAGCCGCAGTTTATCCCGCCGGCTTAAACGTAAGAGCCTGCATCAAAAGACTATCTTTGAGAGTACGATCATATCGGTTTTTAGTTTTTATCCGAAAGCGGGCAAAAGTGTTTACGCGTTAAATCTGGGCTTGAGTTTACATAAAGAAACGCATAAGTCCGTGATCATCCTAGAGATCAATACCGCCCACCAGCCGTGTAGTATTCCACGCCGTATGGGGATAGCAGATGACGGCTATCGGGTCTTCGATATGTCTGTTGCTTCTTTAGACAGCGCTTTATTGCGAGAGGTGATCATCAGGGATGTTTTCGGTATTGATCTGGTATGCCTGCGTTTTAAGCAAGATGACGAATTTTATTTGAAGAACCTGGTAAATATGTTAAGTTTCTTTACCAATGATTATCATTATATTGTTTTAGATCTGCCTGCAAGCCTGGAAAAATCAATCGTGAGCACGTTAAACCAGTCAGATTTGATCCATATGGTAACCAGACTTCGCCTTTGGGACCTTAAAAGAAACCGGCGCTTGATTGAGCGTTTGGGGAAAGAGTCTCATTTTCAAGAGGAGAAAATAAAGATCATTGTTAATGGCATTGTTCCTGCTCCTGTTTCAGAAGAAGAGCAGCAGGTGTTATTGCACCATGATATTTTTGCGACACTTCCTCTGGTAGATACCGGTATATCTGAGCGTCCGGTGTTGGATGAGCCTAACTGCGAATATAGCAAAGCCATCAGGCGGATTGCCCGGTATGAGGGTGATTGCCAGGTAGGATTGGTTCTGGGTGTCGGTGTCGCGTATGGTTTTTCCCATATCGGAGTCTTAAAAGTTATAGAAGAAGAACAAATCCCGATTGATATTATATGCGGCTCAAGTATGGGAGCGATCATCGCGACACTCTGGGCTATCGGGAATTCCAGCAGTTCAATCCTGCAGATCACCCGTGAGTTTAAAGAGCCTAAATATATCTGGGAGCTGGTTGATTTTACCTTTCCTTTCCTGGGATTCATTAAAGGCAATAAACTGTATAAATTCTTGAAGAAATATGTCGGTAATAAGACGTTTCATGATGTACGAGTCCCTTTGAAGATCGTGGCCAGTGAAATAAAGAGAAGAGAATCGAAAATCTTTGATAAGGGGCTTTTGATCGATGCGCTTATGGCGACCAGCGCTATGCCGGGAGTTTTCGCGCCGTTTCGTTTTCGGGAAGAGCTTTTATTAGATGGCGGGATAACTTCTCCGTTGCCGACAGAACCTTTGTTTGAGATGGGGGTTAAGAAGATCATCGCGGTCAATGTTACGCCTTCAAAAGAAGATATCCTGCGTCAGTATCAGCATATGGCGGCGTTGCGGGTAGATCCACTTGATCCGCAGGCGAAAAGAAAGTTTTTTAGCCTCAAGGAGTTCTTTAAGGAGAAATTCAAGACGAATATATTGGATATAATTTTTAGTAGTATTGAGATCATGCAGTCTGAGGTTGCCAAAACAGAAGGCCAGCTTGCTGACGTGGTATTGCATCCTGATATGAGCGGTTTACATTGGTTGGCGTTTGGGAAGTCGGAAATCTTTGCAGAGAGGGGAGAGCAAGAAGCCAGAAAGCATTTGGATAAGGTATGGCAGGTGATTAATGAGTAGTATAGTTTCATTTATAAAAACAGGGGGGAACATGAGGTGTTTTAGGCATTATTGCGCAGTCGTGGTTGTATTATTGGCTTTGGTATTAACGGGGTGTGCTTCTTTGTCGGAAGGGATGAAAGGTGTTGCAGGAGTATCGACGAAAGTCCTGGTGGATGGGCGAAAAGACGCTTTGGTTGAGAGTTTTGAGTATGATTATGCAACGTGTAATACTAAAGTTTTAGCTATTTTAGATGATCTGGAGGCTTATATTTATGCGAAAGATGCCTTTGACCATTTGATCGCGGTTTATGTTTCTGCAAAAGATACCACTCCCGTCGGGATATTCCTTAAGACCATTGACGCGAATAAAACCCAAGTTGAGGTGTCATCTCCGAGCACCTACGCGAAAGAATGGATGGCAAATAAAATATTCACGGCCTTGAAAGAGTCGTTGAAGAAACAAAAGAAGTAACCCTTAAACAGTATGAAAAGAGATTCTCTGTATACCTTAACTGCTCTTCAGGCAAAAGCAATCGATGCCTATGCTCAAAAGAAGCTGGGGATTTCTACGCTTGTTTTAATGGAAAATGCCGGCCAGGCGCTCGCCGCTGAGATCATGAAAACGTATCGTGGTGGTAAAGTCGCTGTTTTTTGCGGTAGAGGAAATAATGGCGGCGATGGGTTTGTGTGCGCTCGGCACTTGTTAGCTGCGGGGATCACGCCTAATGTGTTCTTGATAGGGAAGAAGGCGCAGGTGTCTGCAGAGGCGCGCCTGAATCTTGAAATCTTGCTTAACCTAAAGTTAAAAGTCTTCGAGATCACTCAAGAAAACCTGCCTTTATACAACAGCAAAATAAAACACTCTGATCTTATCGTCGATGCGTTATTGGGGGTTGGTTTATCCGGGGAAGTCCGGGGAGTGTATAGAGATGTGATAGGCCTGATCAATAAATCAAAAGGCTATTGTTTATCTGTTGATATTCCTTCGGGTTTAGATGCTACTACGGGAAAAATTTTAGGATGCTGCATTAAGGCAGATAAGACCGTGACCTTTATCGCTTGCAAACGCGGGATGGTTATTGGCGAAGGCAAGCACTATTGCGGTAGGGTAGTGGTAAAGAATTTAGGGATCCCCGTATAGATTCGTTGAGCAGGAAAAACCCTTGAAAACAAATATAAAGATAGATATAATTTATTTAGTTGGATCATAACTTTAATTGCAGGAAGGCAATGAAGCAAAAAAAGAAAAGAGATGCCTGGGGGTCGAGGTTAGGGATCATTATGGCAGTGGCAGGGTCTGCCATCGGCTTAGGTAATTTCTTGCGTTTTCCCGCGAAAGCCGCGTCTAACGGCGGGGGAGCGTTTATGATCCCTTATTTTGTATCTTTGTTCCTTCTAGGAATTCCGCTTATGTGGATCGAGTGGACGCTGGGGCGCTATGGGGGCGGTTTCGGGCATGGGACTGCTCCGGGTATATTCCACAGTGTTTGGCAAAAGAACCGTTTTATTAAATATTTCGGGGTAATCGGTATATTCGGCCCGTTGATCATATTTATCTATTATACCTATATTGAATCCTGGACTTTGGCATATAGTGTTTTCGCATTAACGGGGAAATACCTTCATTTAACGGATCAGGCTTCCATGCGCAGTTTCTTAAGCGGATTCCAGGGGTTGGAGAAAAATCAATATTTTGGTGGATTCGGGTATGCGTATACGTTCTTTGTAATTACTTTTATTTTGAATATTTGGGTTATTTATTATGGGATAAAAGGCGGGATAGAAAAACTGTGTAAATGGGCTTTGCCGCTTTTATTTGTTTTTGGGGCCATTCTTTTGGTCAGGGTTATAATGCTTGGCACGCCGGATGCGGCCAATCCTGCGTGGAATATTTCTAACGGATTCGGGTTCTTATGGAATCCTGATTTCTCCGCGTTAAAGTCAGCGAAAATCTGGCTTGAAGCAGCAGGCCAAATATTTTTTACCCTAAGCGTAGGGATCGGTGTTATCCTGACATACTCCAGTTATTTGTCAAAAGGTGATGATGTCGTGCTTTCCGGGCTTACCGCAGCCAGCACCAATGAATTGGCTGAAGTTATTTTAGGCGGCAGCATCATTATTCCGGCAGCTTTTGTGTTTTTTGGCCCTGTGGATATCCAATCGATCGCCCGTTCAGGAGTATTTAACCTTGGGTTCGTGACCATGCCGCTTGTCCTGAATAAATTGCCTTGGGCTGCTGTATTTGGTTTTTTGTGGTTTTTTTTATTGTTTCTGGCAGGTATTACTTCTTCAGTTTCGCTTGCCCAGCCGGCAGTGGCATTCCTGGAAGATGAATTCGATATTACTAGAAAAAAAGCGGTTTCGATATTTTGCGTTGTGGCTTTTGTTTTGTGCCAACCGGCGATTTTCTTCTTAGGGAATGGCGTTGTCGATGAATTGGATTTCTGGGGCGGGACATTTTTCCTGGTATTATTTGCGACAATAGAAACGATACTTTTTGTCTGGGTGTTTGGTGCGGAAAAGGCCTGGGATGAGATCCATCGCGGCGCTGATTTGCGTGTGCCCCGGATCTATAAATTTATCATTAAATATATTACTCCTCTCTTTTTATTTTTTATATTAGGGATGTGGTTTTGGCAGGAGTGGCTGCCGATCATATTCATGAAAAATGTTTCTGCGGCAAATCAACCGTATGTTTTAGCTACGCGGATCGGATTGCTTATTGTATTCTTTATTTTGGCGGTTTTGGTAAAAATTGCCTGGAAAAAAAAGAAAAAACAGATGGAGAGCCTGCGATGAAGATAGGGGGTTGGATATTCTTGGTTTTTTCCTGGGGGATAATTATTTGCTTGAGTATTATTTGTTTTATAAAGGTGTTTTCAAAAAAGGAGCTTAAATGAAGAAATTGGCTGTTTTTTGTGTCATGATCTCGTTCTTATTTATATCGATAACAGGATGCGCGCCGTTAATTGTCGGGGCAGTGGTTGGGGGTGTCGGCGGATATGCGATCAGTAAAGATACGATGCAAGGCGAAAGCGATACGCCGTATGATACTCTTTGGGCTGCGGCAGAGCGGATCAGCAAGATCAGGGGTAAGCTTAAGCGTGAAGATATGAACCGGGGAGTTATTGAATTAGAAGCAGATTCCAGCAGAGTTTCTATTACGTTGGTCAGGTTGACGCGGGCGACAACGCGGCTGAAGGTATCGGCGCGTAAATATTATATGCCCAATCTCAAGCTTGCCCAGGATATTTTCATGAAGATCATGGAAGAAACCAAATAATTTAAAAAATTATTTCCCTTTTCTTTTTGCTAAATTTATGTAAAATATGTTATACTATTTCATCTGAACAATAAGATAGTGCGTTATTTTTAGGTTGGACCGTAGATTATAGAGGTTTATAGCCGAGGTAGCTCAGTGGTAGAGCGCGGCCCTGAAAAGGCCGGCGTGGGGGGTCCGATTCCCTCCCTCGGCACTTTGATTAAAACGGAAGAACGAGAGTTCTTCCGTTTTATTTTAACTGCCGAAGATGAAAATTTCCCTTTTCTTTTTTAAAGGTGTGTTATAATAAAATTCTGCGCATTATGGAGGGTACATGAGTGAAAAAGATGTGTCCCGCGAAGAAATATTAAACAATCCTCAATTTCTTGAATCAATTATTAATAGTTTGCCTGGTATTGCCTATGTTATCAGTGCCCAGAGGAAGTTTTTCTGGGTTAATAAGAAATTTGTGGAAGTTTCGGGATATACTTTGCAGGAAATAGTTACGATGAGCCCCCTTGATATTTTTCTCGGTGCAGAAAAGAATAAAGTGGAGGAAAAGATCAAACGGGTTTTTGAAGTAGGATTGGCTGATGTCGAAGCGGATATGTCCGCAAAAGACGGGAAAGTAACGCCGTATTATTTTACCGGGTTACGCACTGAAATAGGCGGTATGCTTTTTCTTGTGGGGATGGGCATTGATATAAGCGAACGCAAGCAGAGGGAGGAGGAAAGTAAAAATTCTCAGAGATTATTACAGAGAATAATTGATCTTCTTCCGATAAGGGTATTCTGGAAAGATAAAAACTTAAAGTATATTGGTTGCAACGAGATTTTTGCTAAAGATGCGGGTAAAAATAGTGCCGAAGACCTGATTGGCAAGGATGATTACCAGATGGGATGGCATGAGCAGGCTAAAATTTATCAAGCCGATGACCAGGCGGTCATAAAGTCAGGAAAAGCAAAGCTAAACTTTGAAGAACCTCAAACTACCCCGGAAGGAGGCAAAATCTGGCTAAAAACAAGTAAAGTGCCTCTCATAGATTCGAAAGGGAATGAAATTGGAATTTTAGGAACTTATGAGGATATCACTAAGCGTAAACAGGAAGAATCAGAGTTGCAGAAGAAGGTTAACGAATTGGAATCGTTCAATAAGATCACCGTAGAGCGTGAGCTCAGGATGATCGAGCTTAAGAAGAAAATAGAAGAATTGGAAGCGCGGCTTAAAGAAAAGCACGTATAATATTATATCGATACGTATAGTTTTCTAAAATAGAAAGCCGCTGGTTTTTTTAAAAAAACCAGCGGCTTCTTTATTACATTTGAAGGAAAGCTATAATTTAGTAACGTTTGTTGCCTGGTCGCCTTTAGGGCCCTGGGTTACTTCAAATTCGACTTCCTGGCCTTCCTCTAAAGTCTTATAACCATCACCTTTGATCGCGGTATGGTGTACGAAGATGTCTTTATCATCGTCACTTTTGATAAAACCATAACCTTTTTGATTGCTGAACCACTTTACTTTGCCTCGTGCCATATCCTCCCCCTCACTGTTATCCACCAGAACGTTACTTCGATTCTGCGAAGCAAAATGAAGAACTCTTGGCAGAATGAACCGGCCTGTCTGAATGCGACGGATTCCGGTGTCCATAAACAAAAAAACCGTAAAGCTTTTTTCTGTCCTTCTGCTTTACGGTTCTACAATAATCCTGGTCCAAAATCTTTGCACTCCTTGCATGTTATTTACAATTGAAACTATAACATGGCTATGAGCCTTGTCAATACTTTTTTTGTGTTTTCTTGAAGGGGGACCTATTTTAATTTGCAGTTGGTTTTATTTTTGTTATAATGATACGCAAAGGAGATCCTCATGATTGAACGTTATAGCTTACCGGCAATGGCCGCTCTTTGGGAAGATGATTTCAAATTTAAGACTATGCTTGCGATCGAAATTGCGGTTTGCCAAGCGCAGGCTCGGGATAAATTGATCCCTCAGGCGGCAGTTTCTCGGATCAGAAAAAAAGCAAAGTATAATGTCTCGGCGATAAGAAAGATTGAAGAAAAGACCAATCACGATATCGTGGCGTTTGTAACGAATGTCGCCGGTTATATTGGCGCTGATGCTCAATATCTGCATAGGGGGTTGACTTCATCTGACCTTTTGGATACGACGCTCGGTGTTCAGCTTAAGGCGGCAACTGATATCTTAATCGGTGACGTTGAAGTTTTGCTGAAAGTTTTAGCGCGCCGGGCCAAACAGTATAAAGATACGGTTTGTATCGGCCGCACGCATGGCATTCATGCTGAGCCTATGACCTTTGGGTTAAAACTGGCGCTTTGGTATGATGAGATGTGCCGCAATTTAGAGCGGCTCCGCCAGGCAGGGGAAGCAGTCCGCGTGGGAAAAGTTTCCGGGGCTGTAGGAACATATTCTAATATTAATCCTGATGTGGAAGCATATGTTTGCTCTCAACTTGGTCTTAAAGCCGCTAAGATCTCTACTCAGATAGTACAAAGGGATATCCACGCGCACTATCTGGCTATTCTGGCGGTGGTGGGGGCGTCGTTGGAAAAATTTGCCACGGAGATAAGGCATTTACAGAAAACCGAGGTTTTAGAAGTTGAAGAACCGTTCGGAAAAGGGCAAAAAGGCTCATCAGCAATGCCGCATAAGCGTAATCCGGTGATCTGCGAACGGATCTGCGGCTTAAGCCGGATCTTACGGGCAAATGCTTTGGTGGGATTGGAAAACATCGCTCTCTGGCATGAGCGCGATATCAGCCATTCTTCTGCGGAGCGGGTGATCTTTCCTGATTCTACAATTGCTTTGGATTATATGCTGCATAAATTCATCGCAGTTGTTGAAGGAATGCAGGTTTATCCGGCAAATATGATGGCTAACCTGATTAAAACCAAAGGGCTCATTTTTTCGCAAGCAGTCCTTTTGGCGCTCATGGATAAAGGGTTAAGCCGGCCTAAGGCGTATGATTTGGTGCAGCGCTGCGCCATGGATACCTGGCTTAAAGGTACGCCGTTTCGCGATAATCTTTTGAATGATAAAGAAGTCGTTAAGTATATAAAGAAGGAAGCATTGGATACGATATTTGACCTCAATTATTACCTGCGTAATGTGGATAAGATCTATAGGAATGTAGGTTTGTAATAAGTAACGGCCTTCCTTTTCTGTTTGGAGTTTCTTCATGTCATGGAAAATTGAGATTAAAGATAAACCCGGGATATTCGATGCGGTTGGTGAGGGCATTGGAAAAGATATCCTTGACTTAGGGATCACCGGCGTACAAGAAGTTCGCTTTAGCCTTATCTATTCACTTGATGGTGATGTAACCCTTCCTGCGGTAACAAAAATCTGTGAAGCACTGCTTGTCGATAACGTGGTTCAGGAATATTCTATTAACCGGAAATACCGTCCCTGCGCGCACGGCGAATCAGTTGTGGAGGTTGCCTATAATCCCGGGGTTATGGATCCTTCCGAGGAATCTATTTTAAAGGGGATCAAAGATTTAGGTATTGAAGGTGCCAGG
The DNA here is from genome assembly GCA_041662125.1 of Candidatus Omnitrophota bacterium. Classification (GTDB taxonomy): domain Bacteria; phylum Omnitrophota; class Gorgyraeia; order Gygaellales; family Profunditerraquicolaceae; genus JBAZTA01. The sequence goes on from JBAZTA010000002.1 coordinate 326,392, forward strand.
TCAGTTAAGACTGTGAAGAAATATGTAATAAAAGGCCGCTTAAGCCGCGCGCAATTGAAGATGGTTGCTGATAAGCTGCTGTATAATAAATTGATCCAGCATATTGTTGATGAGTCATCGCCGCAGGCCCTGGAATCGTCAGCGCGGATCCCTGATTACCAGTTTAAATTAATTTCTGTTGATTTATTGGGCGCGCTTGACCGTGCGTTGCAGCAGGTGAGTAAAAAAGGGCAATTATTCCTTAATCTCGCTGAGATGCGCTCGATCAAGGATTATTTTAAAAAGTTAAAACGCAATCCCACTGATTGCGAGTTAGAGACTATCGCCCAGACCTGGTCAGAACATTGCTGGCATAAGACGTTTCGCGGCAAGATCAGGTATGAAGAACACTTGGCAGCGGGAGGGCTCCATAAACCGCTCACGGTAAGTTGTAAACCCAAGATCATCAATAATCTTCTGAAAGCCACCATCATGAAGGCGACGACTGATTTAAACAAGCCATGGTGTGTATCGGTATTCAAGGATAATGCCGGGGTCATACGCTTTGATGATACCTATAATATTTGTTTTAAAGTTGAGACGCATAATCATCCTTCAGCATTAGAGCCGTTTGGCGGTGCCAATACCGGTGTCGGAGGCGTCATCCGGGACCCCCTGGGCACCGGTTTAGGCGCAAAACCAATTTTAAATACTGATGTTTTTTGTTTTGCTCCGCCGGATCTTCCTTTTGAAGAGGTCCCGCAAGGTTCGCTTCATCCGAAGCGGGTCATGAAAGGTGTTGTTTCGGGAGTCAGGGATTACGGCAATAAAATCGGGATCCCGACCGTCAATGGCGCGATACTCTTCCATCCCCGGTTTGTGGGAAATCCCCTGGTATATTGCGGTACGGTGGGGATCATGCCGAAAGATAAATCGTTTAAGCATGCCCATAAAGGCGATCTTGTCGTTGTAGTCGGTGGAAGGACCGGCAGGGATGGGATCCATGGGGCGACTTTTTCCTCGGGTGAGCTTACCCATGAATCTGAGACGATCTCCAGCGGCGCGGTGCAGATCGGCAATCCCATACAAGAAAAGAAGATGGTCGATACCATTTTACAGGCGCGCGATAAGAATTTGTATAATGCCATCACTGATTGCGGCGCCGGCGGGCTTTCGAGTGCAGTTGGGGAGATGGGAGAGGATCTAGGGGCGCGGGTTTATCTTGATGAGGTCCCCTTGAAATATAAAGGGTTATCGTACATGGAAATCTGGATATCGGAATCACAGGAACGTATGGTCCTGGCGGTTTCTCCGGAGAAGATCCATGCTTTGCAGGAGGTTTTTAGCAGTGAGAATGTCGAAGCAACGGTTATCGGTGAATTCCCCGGTACAGGAAAGCTGGAACTGTATTATAAAAACAACCTGGTCTGTAATTTAGATATGGAGTTTTTGCATAAAGGCATCCCTAAAATAGAAAAGAAGGCAGTGTATACGGCGGTAAAACAGAAAGAACCTAAGCTTACTGGCAAGAAAGATCTGTCGCGGTATTTAATGAAGCTGCTTTCGCATTATGATATCTGTTCAAAAGAATGGGTCATTCGGCAATATGACCATGAGGTACAAGGTGGTTCTGTCCTGAAACCTTTGGCCGGCATAGTCAATGACGGCCCCTCCGACGCTGCAGTCGTGCGGCCGCTGCTCGATTCCAAACGCGGTATTATTGTTTCTAATGGCATCAATTTCCGCTTCGGGCTTATTGATCCCTATTGGATGGCTGCTTCTTGTATTGATGAAGCTTTGCGCCAGATCATTGCCGTTGGAGGTTCACTGAAGCAAATAGCGATACTGGATAATTTCTGCTGGGGTAATCCTGATAAGCCTGACCGTTTGGGTGGTTTAGTCAGGGCAGCTTACGGCTGTTATGATAGTGCCAAAGCGTACGGCGTCCCTTTTATTTCGGGGAAAGACAGTTTTTATAATGAATATACGCTCAAGAATAAGTCAATTGCGATCCCGGGGACGCTTTTAATTTCTGCGATCTCGGTCATGGATGATGTAAGTCAAACGGTATCTATGTTTGCTAAAGAGCCCGGGGACCTTGTTTATATCGTAGGAGATACCCGCGATGAAATGGGCGGCTCGCACTATTTTGATTTATTAGGTTTTCTCGGCAATGCGGTGCCGCGGGTGTTTCCATCCCAAGCGATTAAAACTTTTAACGCTTTAAGCAGGGCAACTGATGCGCAATTGATCAAGGCAATGCATGATTGTTCTGACGGCGGGCTTGCGGTTGCGGCGGCTGAGATGGCTTTTGCCGGCGGATTAGGGATGGAATTATTTTTGTCCGAGGTGCCGTATAAAACACAAAGCAAGCCAGGCGCCGGAGGTGGTGCGCAGAATGATTGCATATTATTTTCTGAATCAAATTCCCGTTTCATTGTTTCCGTAAGCAAGCATAAGCAAAAAGATTTTGAACGGACACTTAAAGGTGTGCGTTTTGGTTTGATGGGATGCCTTTCAAGCGGCAATGATTTTAAAGTCCATGGCAGAGATGGTGATGTGTGTCTAGAGGCTGATATTTATCAATTAAAAGAAGCCTGGCAAAAACCGTTACGGTGGTAGCGAGTCCGCCGAAGGCGGACGAGCACCCCGAAGCTGACGCGAAGCGCATGAATGCAATTTCAGACGCGAAGCGGCGAAATTGCAGAGTGCTTAAGCGAGGGGTAAACGGTAACCCGCCGAAGGCGGCCGAAAGAGGAAAATAAAATGTTGAAAGTTAAAAATTTGAAACAGGATTTTACCAGTGAGGATCCCTGGAGGATATTCAGGATCATTGCTGAATTTGTCGAAGGTTTTGAGGTGCTTTCGAGTGTCGGTAAAGCGGTGACCATATTTGGTTCAAGCCGTATGAAGCCGAATAACAAATATTACGCTTTGACTGAGGAGATTGCCTATCGTTTGGCAAAAGAGGGGTATGCTGTTATTACCGGAAGCGGGCCGGGTCTCATGGAAGCCGGGAATAAAGGCGCGCGGCGTGCCGGCGGGCTTTCCATCGGCTTAAATATTCAGATCCCTTCTGAGCAGCGCGCAAATCCCTATGTGGATACCTTGATTGATTTCCGCTATTTCTTTATCCGCAAAGTCATGTTTGTCAAATATGCTAAGGCTTTTGTGATCATGCCGGGCGGTTACGGGACATTGGATGAATTTAGCGAGGCGATCAATCTTATTCAAACCCAAAGGATCCCCCGTTTTCCTGTCGTGCTTTTCGGCAGCCAGTATTGGAAAGGTATGCTTGAATGGCTGCAGAAAATGGTCTTAGAAAGCGGTTGTATCAGTAAAGAGGATCTGGATATTTTTAAGATCGCTGATAAACCTCAAGACGTGGTTAAAATAATCAAGCAATTCTATAAACGATAGTTTTTTAGATTTGTCGTCTCAAGGAAATGAAAAAACCAAAAGTATGTATTTTAAGGACAGCGGGTACTAATTGCGACAGAGAAACCGCATTTGCGTTTTCCTTGGCTGGCGGTGAGTGCGAGTCCGTACACATTAATCAGTTGATCGATGGAGAGAGTGTTTTGGATAAATACAGTATCTTAACTCTCTGTGGCGGATTTTCTTATGGTGATGATGTCGCCGCCGGCAAGATACTGGCCAATGAGCTCAAGTATAAGTTAATGAGCAGCGTAGAGCGGTTTATTAAACAGGGGAAACTCATTATCGGGATTTGTAATGGGTTTCAGATACTGGTAAAAAGCGGATTGTTGCCGGGCAATGATAGTTTCCGCCAGGAGGCAAGCCTTATTATTAATGATTCAGGGAAATTTGAGTCGCGGTGGGTGTATTTAAAAAGTCACCAGTCACAAGATACAAGTCAGAAGTGCGTCTGGACAAATGGTTTGCCTGAAGTGATCTATTTACCGGTAGCGCATGGCGAAGGTAAATTTGTGGCACAGAGTCAAGCAGTGATAGAACGGTTACGCAAGAATAATCAGGTCGTGTTCCAGTATTGCTCTGCTCAGGGGGAGGCTGCCGGGTATCCTGGTAATCCTAATGGCTCCCAGGAAAGTATCGCTGGTATCTCTGATGCGACAGGCAGAATATTGGGGCTTATGCCGCATCCTGAACGCCATATTGATTTCTTACAGCATCCCCGGCACAGGCGAGGGCCTGCTTCTGCGGGAGACGGTTTTTTTATTTTTAAGAATGGAGTTGACTATGCACGAAAGTATTTATAGCGACGAACCTAAAGAGTATTGCGGTTTATTCGGCATCATGAAGAATAACCATGCCAGCTGGCTTACCTACCTGGGGCTTTATGCGTTACAGCATCGCGGACAGGAAGCATGCGGTATTGTCGTCAATAATAAAGGGAAACTTTCTATTCATAAAGAGATGGGGTTGGTCAGCGATGTTTTTAATGAACAGGTTTTAAATAAGCTCAAAGGTGATATGGCGGTGGGCCATGTGCGGTATTCGACGACCGGATCGAGTGTCTTAAAGAATTCCCAGCCGCTTTTGATCGATTACGCTAAGGGTTCCATTTGCATCGCGCATAACGGGAACCTGGTGAATTCCCTGGAACTCAGGCAGGACCTGGAACAACGAGGTTCTATATTCCAGACGACAACTGATTCTGAGATCATTATCCATTTGATGGCGCGCGCGCGTTCCAGCGGCCTCCAGGAAAGCCTGATCTATGCGTTAAAAAGGGTGCGCGGGGCATATTCCCTTTTAATGATGACTTCTGATACCCTTATCGGTGTCCGTGACCCTCACGGTTTTCGTCCGCTCTGCCTGGGTAAGGTGAATAATTCCTGGTGCCTGGCTTCGGAAACCTGCGCTTTTGACCTGATAGGAGCAAAATATATACGTGAAGTTGAGCCGGGAGAAATTATTTTTATCCGTGCCGACGGTATTAAATCAATAAAACCAAAAGAACTGCAGACGAAAAATAATTTTGCCCATTGCGCTTTTGAGCACGTGTATTTCTCGCGCCCTGATTCGGTGATCTTTGGGGAAACAGTGCATTTGGTCAGGCGTAAACTGGGAGAGCAGCTCGCGCGGGAACATCCTGCGCAGGCCGATTTTGTCGTTCCGGTGCCTGATTCAGGATTTTCTGCGGCAATGGGGTATTCAGAGGAATCGGGGATCCCGTTAGAATTAGGTATTATTCGCAACCATTATGTCGGCAGGACGTTTATTCAGCCGGCTCAAGATGCGCGGGACCTGGGGGTGCGGGTTAAGTTTAATATTTTAAGAGATGTTTTAAAAAGGAAGCGGATCGTGGTAGTCGATGATTCTATTGTCAGAGGCACGACTTCTAAGATCCGTGTGCGAAACTTACGTAAAGCAGGGGTAAAAGAAGTGCATTTGAGGATATCCTGTCCTCCTCACCGGTTCCCCTGTTATTATGGCATTGATTTTCATCTGTCATCGGAATTAATTGCTAATCGTTACGAATCCCTTGAAAAGGTCAGGCAGTATTTAGAGGTTGATAGTTTGGGTTATTTAAGCCTGGACGGTATGTTGGGTTGTTTGAAAGATGGCAGGAAGCATTATTGTACTGCCTGTTGGAGCGGACAATATCCGATCTTGGCGGAAAAAAAACACGGGAAGTTTTCTTTAGAGAGTCGTTGTTGCGGGCAAGGAGAAATTATTTATGGAAAAAATAACGTATAAGGCCTCCGGTGTTGATATCCATGCCATGGATGCTTTTAAGGGGCGGATAAAACCTTTGTTACGAAAATCATTCCGGCCGGAAGTCTTAAAAGATATCGGTAGTTTCGGCAGTTTTTTCAGGTTTCCTAAAGCAAAATACCGGGATCCGGTTTTAGTTTCTTCGGCTGACGGGGTGGGGACGAAACTAAAAATAGCGGTCTTAGCCGATAAGCACGATACGGTCGGTATTGATGCGGTGGCAATGAATGTTAATGATATTTTATGCACCGGCGCTGAGCCGTTATTCTTCCTGGATTATGTTGCTTTTAGCGCGGTTAACGATGGAGTCCTCGCTGATATTGTTAAAGGCATTAATGATGGCTGTGTGCAGTCCGGGTGCTCTTTGATCGGCGGTGAGACCGCTCAAATGCCGGGCATGTACGCTTTGGGCGAGTATGATATTGCCGGTTTTTGTGTTGGCGCAGTTGACCGTAAAGCTATTATTGACGGTTCCCAGATCGTCGCAGGGGATGCGGTGATAGGTTTGGAATCCAGCGGTTTGCATTCTAACGGTTTTTCTTTGGTTCGTAAGGTTTTGTCGGTGAATGAATTAAAACGGATGAGTAAAGAATTACTCAGGCCGACTCGGATCTATGTAAAGCCGGTGCTCGCATTACTCTCTGCCCAACCATCAAAGTCAGGTCCTGCTATTAAAGGTATTTCTCATATCACCGGGGGGGCTTTTTACGATAAAATAGCCCGTATTTTGCCGGATAATGTTAATGTTCGGATAAATTCGGGGGCATGGGCTATTCCGGAAATATTCCGTTTAATACAGAATAAAGGTTCTATCGACGATAAAGAAATGTTCCATACGTTAAATATGGGTATTGGGCTGGTCCTGATAGTAAGGCCGCCGGCAGTTAAGTCAATCGTAGCGGCGTTAGCTGTATCAAAAATAAAGTCGTGGGTCATCGGTTCAGTCGTAAAAGGCAAGAAACAGGTTGAGATCGTTTAACCAGGAAGTGGAAGTAAACACAAGGAGGTAAGTCATGGGGCCGTATTATGGAGTAATAATCGCGGCAGTTCTTATTTTTTTGATGGGGATCCGCCTTGTCAGGCCGACGCATAGAGGGTTGATCGAACGTTTAGGCAAGTATCGCCGTTTCGCCAATCCCGGTTTTAATTGGCTTATACCGCTTATTGAAAACATTTATCTGGTTAATGTCACTGAGCAGATGGTCGACGCTGAACCGCAAGAAATCATCACGAATGATAATTTAAACGCGAAAGTCGATGCTCAAGTTTATTTTAAAGTAAAGATCGATGAAGATAGTGTAAAGAGTTCACAATATAACGTTAACAATTACCAATGGCAGATCGTGAATCTCGCTCGTACGACGCTCAGGAATATTATTGGTACTCTTACCTTGAAATCTGCAAATAGTGAAAGAGGCAAGATCAATTCTGAATTGCATAAGACATTGATGAATGAGACCGCCAGTTGGGGGATTGATATTGTAAGAACGGAGTTAAAAGAAATCGACCCGCCGAAAGATGTCCAGGAGACGATGAATAAGGTCGTCAAAGCGGAAAATGAAAAGATCGCGGCGATCGATTTTGCCACTGCCACTGAAACTGCCGCTGACGGCCAGAAAAGGGCGGAGATCAAGAAAGCCGAAGGTATTAAGCAGGCGCGGATCTTAGAGGCAGAAGGTGAATCTGAAGCCATCAAGCTGGTTAATGAGGCGGCGGAAAAATTCTTTGTCGGAAACGCGCAAGTGTTAAGAAAGCTTGAAGCGGTTGAGAAATCGTTACAGCATAACGCCAAGATCGTGGTGCCGAGTAATACGGAATTGGTCAATGTGATCGGGGAATTGGCAGGGGTATTGCCGTTAAAGACTGAGCATAAATAAGGTCGCTTATTGCAGGGCTGTTTATTATAGATACTTAATGAATCTGGTGAGTTTTTTTGCTCTTAATGATTTCCTATAAGGTAACGGGTGGCTGCGACTGTTTCTCGCGGGGACGCTCGTTTTGCCCCAGCGTGGCAAAACTTCGCTCAGGTCGGCTGCGTCGCTCGTCCCGACGTATAACGTCGGGACACCATGCCCGCTCCTTGCCTTTATGCCCCGCTCAAAATCAGTCGCAGCCACCCGTTAGCAGTAAGGGTTAAATAAATTTTTATGATAGAAAGTGATAGGGATAAAAATGAACCTGTCAGTTTTTGAACGAATCACGATTTTAGCCAATGGAGCTTTGGCATTGAGGGTATCCCATGGCCCCGCGGGAGCGGGGCAATCTTGGGATGGCGATGCTGTTCGAGGGTTTTTTGCTAGAGCAAAAAACACGAGTTCAGCAGCCACCGAAATGCCAAAGAGCATTGGCGTCCGCCAAGCTTTGCGGCGGAAAATCGTGTTGAGCGAAAAAACTGACAGGTTCATTATATAGTATTCTAAAATGCGTATATTAGTAATAGGGTCTGGCGGGAGAGAACACGTGCTTGTTTGGAAGGTTGCGCAATCGAAGCTGGTGGATAAGATCTTTTGCGCACCCGGTAATGGCGGGATTTCCCAGCAGGCCGAATGCCTTGATATAAAGGCCGATGACATCCCGGGGCTCCTGGAGTTCGCAAAAAAAGAAAGAATCGATTTCACCATCGTGGGGCCTGAGGTGCCGTTAACGCTCGGGATCGTGGATGAATTCCAAAAGTATACATTAAAGATATTCGGCCCGTCAAGAAAAGCCGCCCAATTAGAGGCAAGTAAGATCTTCTCCAAGCAGTTGATGGCCAAATATAAGGTCCCGACTGCTGGTTTTCAGATTTTTGATGATGCCGCTAAAGCAATTCGGTTCATTGAGAAAAATGGCGCGCCATGCGTTGTGAAAGCCGATGGCTTAGCGCAAGGTAAGGGTGTCGTCGTGGCAGGGACCGTTGATGAGGCAAAACAGGCAGTGGCTTCGATGATGCAGGAAAAAATATTCGGGGATGCCGGCAACAGGGTCATTATCGAAGATTGCCTCACCGGACAAGAAGCTTCCATCATTGTTATTACTGATTCCAAAGAAGTCATAGCGCTTGCTTCAAGCCAGGACCACAAACGCGTTTTTGATCTCGATGAGGGCCCTAATACCGGAGGCATGGGCGCGTATTCTCCGGCGCCTATAGTGACCCCGGCGTTATTTAAAGAAATTCAAGATACGGTTATTAATCGTACCATAGATGGTTTAGCAAAAGAAGGGATTGATTTCCGGGGAGTATTGTATGCCGGGATCATGATCACTAAAGACGGCCCGAAAGTTTTAGAGTATAACGTGCGTTTCGGTGATCCCGAAACACAGGCGATACTGCCGCGGTGTAACTCTGATTTGCTGGAAGTTATGCTTGCTGCTTCAAGCGGCCAGTTATCCCAGGTGGTCAAGTCAGGCGGTATTTCGTGGAATCCGCGCTCTTGTGTGTGCGTGGTTTGCACATCCAAGGGGTATCCGGGGAAATATGGTAATGGATTAGAGATCTCGGGATTGGGTGAAGCCGCAAAGATGGATGATATCGTGGTGTTTCATGCGGGTACAAAAATATCCGCCAGCAGCCAATCGGCAGCTGCCAGCATAGTTACCAATGGAGGAAGAGTCCTGGGAGTTACCGGGCTAGGGAATACTATTAAAGAATCCATTACTACCGTATACAGGGCGGTAGATAAAATACATTTTGAGGGGATGCATTATCGCCGGGATATCGGCCGTAAAGCGCTATCCTGAGATTTTTTATGAAGAGGGAGGTCTTATGAGTAAAAGTATAAGTATTATTATGGGCAGCCAGTCTGATTTGGATACGGTAAGTGAAGCTATACATGTGCTTAAAGAATTTAACGTTGATTTTGAAGTAAAAGTTTTATCGGCGCATCGCACTCCGAAAGAACTGGCGGAATATGTAGAAGATGCATCAGCAAAAGGGATAAAAGTGTTTATTGCTGCCGCAGGCGGAGCTGCCGCGTTAGCAGGCGTGATCGCCGCGCATACAACTGCCCCTGTTATCGGGATCCCTATAGAAACTTCAACACTTAAAGGGATGGATTCTTTGTTGTCTACGGTGCAAATGCCCGGAGGTATTCCGGTTGCTTGTATGGCGATCGGTAAGGCCGGGGCTAAGAATGCAGGGCTTTTTGCCCTGGAAATATTGGGTATTACGGATAAAACCATAAAGGCGAAACTTTTGAAATACCGAAGTACAATGAAGCAAAAGATTAAGAGTATTAAAATAAAAATATAACGCTTTATTCGTTTTTGTTTCTTAAAAGCCGAAGTGTTTGTGAGTGATGAATACATGGCAACGGCAAAAATAGTAAAAGTTGATCCTGCGTTTCCCCGCGAGGAACTCCTCATGCAGGCAGCGCATGTCTTAGCGAGCGGGGGGCTGGTGATTATTCCGACTGAAACTGTCTATGGTATTGCCGCTGACAGCTCAAATCAAAAAACAGTCGAGCGTTTGTATGCCATCAAGCAGAGGCCGAAAGATAAACCGTTTTCTTTGCATATTGATGAAAAAGAAAAAATTGAGTTGTTTGCTAAAGATATACCTGTGGCGGCGTATAAATTGATCGAGAAGTTTTGGCCGGGGCCGCTGACACTTATCCTGAAATCGATTAATACCGGCACAATTGGGATCCGTCTGCCGGACAATAACGTCGCACGCGCGGTTATTTCGTTATCCAAAGTCAATGTTGTCTGCCCTTCGGCAAATATTTCAGGGAAACCCGCTCCGGTTAATTTCCAGGAAGCGATACGGGATCTCAAAGAGCTGGTTGATTTTGCTATTGATACGGGGGAAACAGCCAAGGGAGTGGAATCAACGATTGTTGATGCAACGCTGAGCCCTCTCTGTGTAGTCCGCGAAGGCGCGATTAAAGCGGCGGAAATCGAAGCGGTGATCAAAAGAAAATTTGTGCTTTTTGTTTGTACGGGTAATTCCTGCCGTTCGGTTATGGCTGAGGCCCTGTTAAAGGATGCTTTGCATAAGCATAATCGCAGGGATGTTGATGTTGCTTCTGCGGGGGTCATGATGATGGCCGGCTCAGGAGCATCAGAGCAGACGCGTGAGGTCCTGGCGCAAGAGGGTATGGATGTTTCAACGCATCGTTCCCAACGGGTGAGCAGGGATCTTTTGAATAAGGCAGACCTTATATTAGTGATGGAGCGGATGCATGAAACACGCCTCCTTGAGCTGGACCCTCTGGTAAAGAACAGGCTTTTTTTATTAAGGGAATTCGCGAAAGTAAGAGATAATCATTTGGATATTCCAGACCCCATAGGCAGTTCAATGGAGTTTTACCGGGAAACGTATGCGGCTATAAAAGAATCTATAGAAAAGGTCTGTAGTATTATATAAGTTAGAAAAGAATTAGTCCCATTTCGTAAGCGCACGAGAAATTTCTTCGAAATTTCTTTCGTGCACTCAATGGGGTTTGCCGCAGAAGGCGGCATGCCGGCGCAATTCCGATGTGCGCCGGGTGACGCTGAATAAAGCTTATAGGTGCTCAAGGGGGGATTGATCGTATGGAGAAAATAGTCATAGCTTCTGACCACGCGGGGTTTGATTTTAAAGAAAAAATGATCTTGTTCCTTAGAAAAAAAGGTTTGGAAGTAAAAGACCTGGGGACGTATTCTGCGGAGCGTTGTGATTATCCTGAATATGCTTATGCGTTGGCAAAAGAGATCGCGCAAAAGAAATATAAAAGGGGTATTTTAGTCTGCAAGAGCGGTATCGGCAATTCCATTGTGGCTAACCGTTTGCCTGGCGTGCGCGCGGCATTATGTTATAATGTAAAAGCTGCTCAACTTTCCCGTGAACATAATGATAGTAATGTGTTAGTCATGGGTTCGGCGTTTGTCAGCCTGCCTTTGGCGAAGAAAATGGCGGCCGCGTGGCTGGCGGCAGAGTTCCAGGGCGGCCGGCATCAGAAAAGGTTGGATTTGATCAAGAAAATTGAAAAACAAATAGGAGCGAGGCAGAGATGAAACACATTAAGAAAGTTGACCCTGAGATTTATGAGGCAATAAAAAACGAAGTGAAACGCCAGCAGGATAATTTAGAGATGATAGCCTCTGAGAATTTTACGTCTTTAGCCGTTTTAGAGGCACAAGGTTCGGTCCTGACGAATAAGTACGCGGAAGGTTACCCCCATCGGCGCTGGTATGGCGGCTGTGAATTTGTAGATATGGCCGAAGAGTTAGCGATAAAGCGTGTGAAGGAATTATTTGGCGCTGAATACGCTAATGTCCAGGCGCATTCAGGCTCACAGGCAAATATGGCGGTTTTCTTTGCCGCCCTCAAACCAGGGGATACCTATTTAGCGATGGACCTGGCTTGCGGAGGGCATCTTTCACACGGGCATCCGCATAATTTTTCAGGTATGTTTTATAAGGTGGTTCCCTATGGTGTCGATAAGAAAACCGAAATGATCGATTATGACCAAGTCGAATCTTTAGCGCTCATGCATAAGCCTAAAATGATCCTTGCAGGCGCTTCCGCGTATTCGCGTGAAATTGATTTTAAGCGGCTACGCGCTATTTGTAATAAAGTGGGCAGCTTGTTCTTTGTGGATATGGCGCATATTGCCGGCCTCGTTGCAGCCGGGATCCATCCATCCCCGGTGCCGTACGCGGAGTTTGTTACTTCAACAACGCATAAGACGCTGCGCGGGCCGCGGGGAGGTTTTGTATTATGCCGGGAAAAATACGGGAAAAAGATTGATTCTGAAGTATTTCCCGGTATTCAGGGAGGGCCTCTTATGCATGTCATCGCCGCTAAAGCGGTGGCGTTCAAAGAGGCAGCGACTTTAGGATTTAAGACCTATCAGGAGCAAATTGTTAAAAACAGCCGCCGCCTTGCAGCAAAATTGCAGGAACGGGGTTTTCGGGTCGTCAGCGGTGGAACAGATACGCATCTGATGCTGGTTGATTTGACCGCTAAGAAGATAACCGGTAAAGAAGCCCAGGATCTCTTGGGGCTGGTTAATATTACCGTTAATAAGAATTTAATACCCTATGATACGTTATCGCCGGCTCAAGCCAGCGGTATCCGCTTGGGAACCCCGGCGATTACCAGCCGCGGGATCAAAGAGCAGGAAATCGATACTATTGCCGGTTTAATAGACCGGGCGATCATGAATCGCAGCCAACCGGAAAAATTACAGGATATTAAAGCCGAAGTCCTGGAATTAACGGTTAAATTTCCTCTCTATCCGGAATTAAATAAGGAGATTGCTTAAATAAGCCATGAAAACAAAAAAGAAAGTGCACAAACGTATCGGGTGGGATGAATATTTTATGGAATTATGCCATTTGGTCAGCAGGCGTTCTACCTGCCTGCGCCGCAGTGTTGGCGCGGTATTAGTGAAAGATAAACGGATCCTGGCGACAGGCTATAACGGCGCGCCTTCGGGGTTGGAACATTGCCTGGATGTCGGTTGTTTGCGTGAAAAATTAAAGATTCCTTCGGGTGAGCGCCATGAACTCTGCCGCGGGCTGCACGCGGAACAGAATGCTTTTATTCAAGCTTCTCTCCATGGGATAAGCGTTAAAGGAGCGACACTCTATGTGACCAATCAGCCTTGCATTATTTGTGCTAAGATGCTGATTAATGCCGGTATCAGCGAAATTGTTATTGCTGCCGGTTATCCGGATACAATGGCGATGGATTTCCTGAAACAGGCCAAGATTAAATTGCGCAAGCTAAAGAAAGCGAAGTAATGACTGATGAAATGCCCCTTTTGTAATTACAAAGAAGATAAAGTCGTTGATTCCCGTACTACTCAGAACGGCTTGGCGATCAGGCGCAGGCGTGAATGTTTAGGGTGCGCTAAGCGTTTTACGACCTATGAATATATTGAAGATGTCCCTCTTATGGTAATCAAGAAAGACGGCAGGCGCCAGCCGTTTGACCGCAAACGCATCCTTTCAGGGATCGTTAAAGCGTGCGAGAAGAGGCCGATTAGCATTGATAAAATGGAAGAAGTAGTTACACAGGTTGAGCATGCGATCCAGAAAAAGTCTGACCGGGAAGTTTTGGCATCAAAAATAGGCGAGCTGGTTATGGAAAAGCTCAAAAGCCTTGATGATGTCGCGTATGTCCGTTTTGCCTCAGTTTATCGGCAATTTAAAGATGTCGGCCAATTTATGATCGAGTTAAAATATATGCTTAATCAGGGCAAGCGTAAGGCTAAAAGGCGTGTTCATAGTCATTAAACTGTTTTAAGAAAACACTTGGGTTTTTTTAAGGAGATCGCGTTATGATAGAAATGGAACTTAATAAGATCGTCATTGATGAGAAACGCCATGATCAATTGATCGTGCTTAAAGAAAAAGGCGGCAGCAGGCTGCTGCCAATTGTTATCGGTTTACATGAAGCCTCAGCGATTAAATTAAAACTCAGCGGTTTTGTCCCTCCGCGCCCTTTGACGCATGATCTGCTGCAATCGGCGATCGAAAGCCTTGAGGCAACGGTTGAAAAAGTCATTATTGATAAGCTGGAGGAAAATACTTTTCACGCCAAGCTTTTTATCAAATCCGGTACCGGAGAGATCAAAGTTATTGATGCCCGGCCTTCTGATAGTATCGCTTTAGCGGTGAGGGCGCATGTCCCGATATTTGTGGAAAACCAGATCGTCGAACAGTCGCAAACCTTTAATCAAGGGCAATGAAATGCCTTACCTATGAAAATCGGCCTCCTTTCTGATACGCACGATAACCTGCCGCATATTGAAAAAGCGGTAAAATTCTTTAATCAGCAGAAAGTGGATTTTGTTTTTCATGCCGGTGATTTCGTCGCTCCTTTTAGTGTCGTGCGGTTAAAAGCGCTTCAGAGCGATTGGCGGGGCGTATTCGGCAATAATGACGGAGAACGTACGGGCCTGGCAGGCATATCGCAAGGCAAGATCACTGAAGCCCCGTTACGCCTGAAACTCTCAGGGATCACAATCACGATTGTTCATGACCTGAAACAGTTTGACCTCAAAAGGGAATCGTCGCGGTTGGTGATCTGCGGACATACGCATAAGCCGGAAATCATTGAACATCAGCATCAGTTGGTCATTAACCCCGGAGAGTGCGGTGGCTGGCTTACCGGAGAATCTACTGTTTCAATTGTGGAACTGTCTACGTTACGAGCAGAGCTTTTCAAGATTTAACCTTTCCTATGGAATCTTTTTTTGCCGCGTTTAATAATCATAAAGAATTATTCAAGAAAATAAGCGTGCTTGCCGCAGGCAAGAATATCAAACTCTATCTTGTCGGCGGGATACTGCGTGATGCTTTCTTGGGAAGGAAAAAAGACAATCCTGATATTGATTTTTGCCTTCAAAAAGGGGCGATCAATTTCGGGCGTTTAGTGGCTCAGGAATTAAAGGCAGGTTTTGTCGTTTTGGACAGGATACACGGTTGCGCCCGCGTGGTATATTCTCTTGGGCCATCGGGTGCCGGAAAAACGTATACGTTTGATTTTACGGATTTTCGCGGAAAAACTTTGCAGGAAGATCTGTTACATCGCGATTTTACCATTAACAGTATGGCGCTTGATTTGGATGCGCTTTTAGCCGGGTTGGGTAAGCGGCGGTTATCCAGAAAAGATATCGGCGCGATACTGCTTGACCCCTCTCATGGTACTATTGACCTGCATGCTCAGGTGATCAGGCTGGTTAATAAGCGGGGTTTTGATGAAGACCCTTTGAGGATTTTACGGGCATTTAGCCTATCGGCGATATTTGAGTTTGCGATTGAGAGAGAAACGCTGCGGCTGGCGGTTTCCAAACGCAAAAAATTATCCGCGGTCTCACCGGAACGGGTACGCGATGAACTTTTTAAAGTGTTCTCAAGCCCCCGGGCGTATGAGTCACTGGTGCATTTAGAGAAAAACAAGTTGTTGGAATTGATCATCCCGGAAATAAAGCCGATGCAGAAACTCATGCAGGGCCCGTATCATCATCTTGATGTTTTGGGGCATACTTTTGAGACGGTCAAACACCTGGAATTGATCATTCAAGAATTTCGCCGGCGAGCGAAGGTCAGCGGTTTCTTGAATGAAGAGGTTTCTTCAGGGCGCCGGAGGTTAGCGTTAGTAAAAATGGCCGCGTTATTACATGATGTGGGCAAGCCTGCGACGTTACGGGTTCGGGCAGGTAAGATAATGTTTCACGGCCATGAACGGGTTGGGGCTTTTATGGCAGAACATATCGCCCTGCGCCTGAAGCTTTCCAATGACGAAACGCGCCGTTTGAAACAAATAATATTCGCGCATTTGCGGCCGGGATATCTTGCCGACGGCGCATTGACTCTCCGTGCGCAGTTCCGTTTTTTCCGGGATACTGCACCTGAAGCATTGAGTGTTTTGCTTATTTCTTTGGCTGACCAGCGTGCCACACAAGGGAAGCATGCGACCGCGCAGTCACGCCGGAGGCATGAACACCTGGTGCAAAAACTTATCCGGATATATTGTGGAGGCAAAAAGAATGTTCCCTCGCAGAGGTTGGTGGATGGGAATGATATCATGCGCCGCTTTAGCATAGAGGCGTCTGCCTTAGTCGGTGAAGTTTTGCGTGAACTGCAGGAGCTGCGGGCGATCGGAAAGATAAAGACTAAGGAAGATGCTTTCATTGCCGCCGCTACGCTTATAAAACGTTCGAAAACCAAGATAAGGAAATAAACCGTTTTTCTACCTGGAGGAATGCATGAGTAAAGAAAAATTGACGGCATTGGAAAAAGATATTCTTAGGGAGGTCGGTTCTATTTGTGCGGGCAACGCCACGACCGCTTTGGTGCAGATGGTCGGTAAAAAGATTGACTTGAACCTGCCTTCGCTTGATATCGTTAATATCAAAGAACTTCCCGGGTATTTGGCTTCCTACGCCGATGAAGTAGTTATAGGTATCCACATGCAGATCTTGGGAGGAGTTCGAGGGAATGCGCTTTTGGTTCTGCCGACCAAAGATGCCTTTACGATCGTCGACCTTTTGCTTGGCCCTACTGATGAAAAGCCCAGCAGCATAACTGAAATAGGGATGTCTTCTTTAAAGGAAATGGGTAATATCCTTATCTCCGCGTATTTATCGGTCTTGACGACCTTTACCGGGATTTCGGCATTTCCTTCGACGGTGACCTTGACCAATGGCGCTGCCAGTTCCCTGGTGAACCTTGCTTTTGCGGGATTGCACGATAAAGCCGAAAAAGAGACTATTTTGATCAAAGCCCTCTTTGCTGATAAACGCAGGAATTTATCAGGGCATTTTTTTATTGTCTTTGATTTTATGACGATTAGAGAGATATTAGATAAAACAAAGAAAATGATTAAAAAGGGTGATGAAGAATAACCCTTAAAAAGGCACAGGTTGCAGTTCTGGGAAAGAAGATGAAAATAAACTTTAAACCGAAATTAACGCGGTTTCAGGTTGTTGCGGTATCAATCATGTTTTTATTAATGGGCGTGCTTGTTTTTGTTGTGTATACATTGTTTGTTTTGTCTGCGTTTTCCGTGTTGCTGGTCATCGGGTTATCAATGGTGCTGGTTTTTATCATAGCCTTCAGCTTGAAAGAAGCTGCCGATAAAGTTATCGTGAAGATAAAACCTGTCTTTGAGCCAGGCGATAATCAAGCCGTGCGCGCCTGGGCCCTTAAGCAATTTAAGTTCATGCTGCTGCTTTTAGGATGCGGCTTTTTTAGTTCGGTAATGCTCGCCTTTTTTGGCGGTATCCTGGTTAAGACAGGGGCGTTTGTTCAAAAAAAAGATTTTATCGATTTGATCCTGGGATATTTTGGTTTTATTGTCTTTATCTTAGGGTGTTATTTTATATTTATGCTGATCAAAGAAATCCGCTTTGTTTTCCAGAAAAAAGAAGTTTTTATAGACAAGATCATTGAGCAGGGCAGGGGCTGATCCACGCGCATGAAGCGGCTTATAAAAGTAGTATTCGCCTTTCTCTTTATTTGGGGTGTTTATTCCTTTACCAAGCCATTCGTCTCCTCGGTTGCAAAAAAACAAGTTGCCTTATTGTGCCCGGGCGCGCAGGTTTTTATTGGCGGATGTTCGCTTGATCTATTCCACCGGCTCGCCTTTTCCGATATCCGCATAATAAATGCCGCGTTTTTTGAACTTCGGATAAAACGGTTTGTCGTTGAGTATGATGTATTCTCCCTTCTGAAGGCAACCGTTGATCGTGTTTCTCTTGATCAGGCGCAACTTTTCATCCATACCCCGGCGCGGGAAATAGCCAATTTAAAAAAATGTATCCGTTTGAATCCGGGGAAAGGGTTTTTTGTGCGAGAAGCCGTGATCTCTCATGCCGGCATTGATGTTCGTACAAAGGATTTGGTTTGTTCTGCCAGTCTTTCTTCTGAGGTTAACATTTCCCGAAAATCTTTTTCTACCCTTCGATTTGAGCTTGAATCTTTTGAAAGTAATGGCTTGCGTGTAGAAGGGCTTTTATGCAGGCTCACCAGAGAGGACGTGTTGGGAGAAATTACGGCAAGAAAGATCGACTATCAGAAACTGGCCATTGCAGGGCTTACGGGTGATTTCCGCCTCGATAATAACGCGCTATCTCTTACGTCTTTGTCCGCTTCCTGTCTGGGGGGTACGATAGCGGGGGATATGAAATTTAGTTTTGAGAAAACATTAAGCTATAGGTTGCATTTGAATGCCGCCTTACTTGACCTTGCGGTTTTTGTTCGTGATTTTGAACTATCAGAGAAATTGCAGATACGTGGACTGGTTGGCGGCGGCCTGGGTTTCTCGGGCAGTGATACAGGCTTTCAATCTGTGCAGGGGGATTTCTCGGTAGTAACTCCCGGCGGCGCTTTGACTATAAAAGATACCCGGTTCCTTGAGCATGTTGCGCAAAATTCAAAACAATCAATGGGTTTTGTCAGCGATGCATTTAAAGACTATTTGTTTAATACCGGCGGGATGCATATATCTTTAGAAGGAAACGATCTTATTTTACAGGTTTCTTTGAAAGGGCCAAAAGGTAACCGTGATTTTACGGTATCGCTGCGTGATTTTAGTTTAAAAAATTTATTAAAGAAATGACACCCGGCGCTCATTGGCACCCCGCCTAATAGGTGTGGCGGGGTGTGCGGCTTTCTGCCGCAAATTGCGTGGGTATTTCGCTTTCTGCGAAAGGAGGAAACATGAGAAAACAGGTTGTTTTGATTGCGGTTATGTTTATAGTTGTTTTGGGATGTGCCCGGGTGCGGGTGGAAGTTCCTCGCGAGCCGATCAAAGTTGATATCTCAATGCGCCTGGATATTTATCAGCATGTCGCTCAAGATATTAATGACATTGAGAATTTAGTGACAGGAGGGGCTCCTCAAAAAAATAAAAAAGCCAATGGCCAGAGTTTCCTTAATTTCGGCGTGGGGGTAGCATATGCTCAGGAATCACTTTCGCCTGAGGTAGAAAAAGCAGCAGTAAACCGCAGGGACAGGCGTCCTGCGTTGATTGCCTGGGAAGAAAAAGGGGTTATGGGTGAGAATAAATCAGGGTTGGTTGAAATACGTGACCTCTCAAAAGCAGATGCCGCGGTAAGCGCCTTAGTGAACGCGGAAAACAACGACCGTATGGTTATTTATCAGGCTCTGGCCAAAAAGAATAACACTGCAGTTGAGGATGTGCAGAAGATCTACTCGCAGCGCCTGCAGTCTGATGCGCCGGCAGGCACTCCTGTTGAGGCCGTTAATGCGGCAGGAGAAGCGCAATGGAGAACGAAATAATAAAAAATTTTGAAACTTTTTGCTTTCTCGCGCGTTTAATAAGATGGAGAAAGGGTTTGGGCGAGTATCTACAAAGGCGAGGGATATGCAGCATTTCACCGATGAGCAATTGATCTTGAGTTATCAGAAGGGAGAGCCGGGGGCTATGGATGAGCTCTTACGCAGATACAAAAATCCAGTCTACCATTTTAGCTACCGGCTTTGCCTGAATGCGGCTGAAGCTCAAGATATAACGCAAGAGGTTTTTTTGCGCGTCCATCAATACAAAGATGACTATAAACCTCTTGCCAAGTTTTCCACGTGGCTGTTCTGTATCGCGCATAACGTGTTTATCAGCAGGGTGCGTAAACAGAAATGGTTTATTTTGTGGCCGCGAAAACACGATTGCCCTGAAGAATATGTTGAATTCCCCAGCCCTGACCCAACTCCTTGCGATGCGGCTCAAGAGCGAGACTTTTCCGCTCTCCTGCAGCGCTCCATACAAAGCCTTCCCTTTCTCCAAAGAGAAGCTTTGATCTTACGGGAGTATCAAGATCTTGATTACCAGGAGATATCAAAAATATTAAAAAAATCCCTGGGCACAGTCAAAACACTTATTTACCGCGCGCGGCAGAGCTTGAAGATAAAACTTCTTCCCTATGTAGCGGAATCTAAGGGAGGTTCCTATGATTAAATGTTCTTGGTTTATAGAGATCAGCAGGTTTGTGGATAACGAACTTGAAGGTGCGCAAAAAGAGGCACTTGAAAAACACCTTGGTACTTGCGTTTTGTGCCGTGAGGAATTGGCGCGTTTGCATGCGCTTTCCGAGAAGCTCAAAAGTTGGCATGTCCCTGATCTTGATGCTGGGTTCCAAAACGCGGTGATTAAAGAAGCTGTGCGCCGGGATATTGAAAGGGGCGCAGTAAAAATGAAGAAGAAAACTTTAGCTATTTTAGTTCCTTCGAGTGTGGTGGTAACGCTCTTGATCGTTATGTTGTTTGGCCAGATGTATATTAAAAGAGGTGTGCAGGGCAGGCTGAGGCAGGCCGCTGATGATATTGGAGATCAATATCGATTTTCGACTTCGCAGTATGAACCATATTATACTAGAGAGTCTCAGAGCGTAAATGAAAGAAAGTCGGTTCTTGCTGACTCCAAGGGGCTTTGGGAAGTTTCTCCGGCAGAAGAATATCGTTTTCCGACAATACCGTCGCAGTTTAATACGGAAGACTATAACCGTATTTACGAGAATGATTTTCTAAAAACTATCGATAATCCTTTGTCCACTTTTTCTATTGATGTGGATACAGCTTCTTATGCTAATTTGAGAAGATTTCTTACGGCAAACAGTATGCCTGTGAAGGATGCGGTGCGCATTGAAGAAATGATCAACTATTTTACTTATGATTATCCTCAGCCGGAGGCGGGTAAGCCATTTTCTGTTACGACGGAAGTTGCCCCCTGCCCATGGAATACGGCGCATAAATTAGTATTAGTCGGCCTGCAGGGTAAAACAATGGTTACTGAAGATTTGCCTCAGAGCAATTTGGTATTTCTTATCGATGTTTCAGGTTCAATGGATGAACCTAATAAGCTTCCTTTATTACAATCAGCTTTTAAATTATTAGTTAAACAATTGCGATCGGAAGATACGGTCTCTATCGTTGTGTATGCCGGTTCTTCAGGCGTGATCCTGGATTCAGTCAATGGCGCTTGCAAATCCGAGATCACCCATGCTATCGAAAGCTTAAATGCAGGCGGTTCTACCGCAGGCGCAGCCGGAATAACTCGGGCATACGCAATCGCGAAAAAGAACTTTATCCGGGGAGGCAATAATCGTGTGATCCTGGCTACTGACGGCGATTTCAATGTGGGGGTGTCCAGTGACAGCGAGCTGGTGCGTTTAATTGAAGAGAAGCGTAATGACGGGATATTCCTTACAGTCTTGGGGTTTGGCGCAGGTAATTACCAAGACGCTAAGATGGAACAGCTTGCAGATAAGGGGAATGGTAATTTTTCCTACATTGACAACATGATGGAAGCAAAGAAAGTTTTTGTCAGCCAGCTGACCGGCACGCTCTTTACCATTGCCAAAGACGTTAAGATCCAGGTCGAATTCAATCAGGCAAAAGTAAAGGCCTACCGGCTCATCGGGTATGAAAATAGGATGCTCAAGAAAGAAGATTTTAATGATGATAAAAAAGATGCCGGAGAGTTAGGCGCGGGGCATTCGGTTACAGCCCTTTACGAAATAGTTGCCGCTGATTCCAGCGAAGAATTCGGCACGGTTGACCCTCTTAAATATCAACAGGTAGTTGTTTCACCCAGTGAAGAGTTGTTGACGGTAAAATTGCGTTATAAAGAACCGGATGAGGATACGAGCAAACTCCTGACGAAGGTGTTAATGGATAACGAAAAGCTTTATGAGAAATCAGGGAATATCAATTTCTCTTCTGCTGTTGCCGAGTTTGGGTTGTTGTTGCGGGATTCCCAATATAAAGGGACTGCTGCCTATGAAAATGTCCTGAACCGGGCAAGAAAGCATAAGGGAAACGATAGCTATGGTTATCGTGGAGAATTTATCAGGTTAGTAGAGATAGCTCAAATATTAGATAACAAAAACAAATAAGATACATCATGCAGGAGTGCCTTTTGTTTCCCGGGCACTCCTGTTATTCAGTATGCAAACAGTATCAAAAACCCTGCGTTTAATCCGCAAACAAGCACAGTCCTTTACGGTCCCTTCAGTGACAGAAATTGCTTTTGCGCATGATCCTTATTTAGTTTTGATCTCTTGTATCTTGAGCCTGCGCACCAAAGATAAGACTACTCTTGAAGCCAGTAGACGTTTGTTTGCCGTTGCGGATAATCCAAAAGCAATGAGTAAACTGAGCAAGTCTTTGCTGCAGAAATTGATCTATCCGGTTGGTTTTTATCGTAACAAATCAAAGGTTATTTTGGATGTGAGCAATATAATCGTTAACGATTTTTGCGGGCGTGTCCCTCCTCGGAGAGAAGACCTGCTTGCTTTTAAAGGTGTAGGCCCAAAGACTGCGAATTTAGTGCTGGGGTTAGGGTTTGGTATCCCTGCTATCTGTGTTGATACTCATGTGCATAGGATCTCTAACCGGCTTGGCTGGGTTAAGACGCATGAACCCGTCGAAACTGAAGAAGCATTAAAAAAAATAGTTCCGCGCGATTATTGGATCGAGCTTAATACGTTACTGGTTGCCTTTGGGCAGAACATTTGTGTGCCGGTATCCCCGTTTTGCAGCCGTTGTTTTGTTCAGCAGAGCTGTAAAAAAGAGGGGGTCAGGCAGCAGCGTTAAAGGACGTTATTCTTTTTCAAAAGCAATAAGGATGGTAAATCCTAATTCGTTGGAGTGCAGCGTTTCGGGGAACAGCGGATAGGGTGAGGCATTTCGCGCCGCTTTGAGCGCTGTATCTTTTAATTTCTGGCTTGCCGCTGATTTTTCTTCTACGAGCTTTACTTCTTTAAACTTACCGTTTGATAGGATCACCAACTCCAGGGCTACTGTACCGATTTCTGTCCCTTTATAATTCTGAGCAATAGTTTGAGAGATTTTATCCTTGATTGCCTGAGCATATTCCGTATAAAGCATTGTTTTTGTCAGAATATCTTCACGTTCTTGAGCGACTTTGGAGGTTTGCTGAGGATGAACGGTTATTTCCATAGCTTCTTTATTGAAAGTAATACCCGGTGCAATTTGGGTGTTTGCGGTGTTCGATTCAAGCGGCTTTTCTATCTTTTCTTTAGGGGCAGGTAAATTGTTTTTTCTGGCCATTAAAGAAGGTATTTGAATGCTGAATACTCTCCAGTATTGTTGTGGCATTTTTCGCATTTTGAAAATTATTTCTTCTCCATTCTTCGGATGAACGACTGAAATAGTTGCTAAAGACAATTGAAGAGTAACCTTTTTAATCGGTAAGAATGCCATACTCATGATCGGTAACTGTGAGGTTATTGAACCGTCTTTCGGATTTTCAATATTCTCAATGATCGTTTTCTTGAATTCTTCTTTAAGTTTTAGGCGCATATTAGGCATAAGCAATTCCATAAAACCTTCTCCGATAGGATTAGCGGAGGATCCTTTTATTTCTTTGAGGTCGCTTTTAGCTCTTTCGCAGCCCCAGAACACCCATTCATCAATCACGGCGTCGACATCGACATAGGTATTGAATAACTCAATGTTATGGGTTTTGAGTGCTTTGCTAATCTGGTAGAAGGCATACCGCGGGTTGCTGATGATGTAATAATACGCTGTTGCCGCAATAAGGCAGATAGCGATGGCGGCTAAAAGAATGTACTTGATAAGTTTTTTCATACCCATTAGTATAGACTAATTCTATTTTGAATGCAACCGTGAAATTAGTGCGGCAGAAAGCCGCATACCCGCGCAATACCGATGAGCGCGGGGTGTAGCGGCAGAAAGCCGCATACCCGCGCGATACCGCCGCAGAAGGCGGCGTACCCAGCCACTACTCCAATTAGGCTGGGGTGCAATGAGCGCGGGGTGTAGCGGCAGAAAGCCCTTGTTCATGAATATCAGCTGTGATAGGATGATTGTCGATTATCAAGTAAACCTTTTTAACAGTTCAAGCGTCTAATATAAGTGAGGGGCAAAAATCACCCCACGCTCATTGGCACCCCGCCTAATAGGTGTGGCGGGGTGTGCGGCTTTCTGCCGCAAATTGCGTGGGTATGCGCCTTTCTGCTTACACCCAGCCATATCGGATTGGCTGGTGTGCCGTTTTGTCGGCAAAGGAGGAGACGATGAGTTTTAAATTGAGTGGTGCGGTAAGAGGCATGGCAATTATTGCGCTATGCATATTTCCGGCTTTGTCTTATGCGGAAGAGAGTAAAACTATGGCCAAGCAAGCAAATGAGGATTCTTCTGATAAGGGGTTGCACAAAGGGTGGGATAAAGGCCAGCATAAAGGATGGGATAAAGGTAAACAGAAAGAGATGAGTAAAGAGGAGTTATTAAAGCTTAAGCAGGAAAATCCGCAAGAATTCAAGGAATTGGTGGCAGCGCGCGAAAAAAAGATAAAAGAACATCTGGAAGATTTAAAACAAAAAGACCCTGAAAAATACAAAAAAGTCATGCAGGAAATGCGGGAGAGGCGCTTAGATAGGTTAGAACAACTCAAAAAAGAAAACCCGGAAAAATTCAAGGAGATGATGGAAAATCGGGAGAAAGCAAATCAGGCGCGCCTGGAAAAGCTAAAGACTGAAGATCCGGAAAAATATCAGCAGGTTATGAAACAGAAGGAAGAGTTTGAGCGAGTGCGTCGTATGAGCCAGGATGATCCTGAAAAGTTTAAGCAATACTTAAATGAACATCCTCAATTAAAACAGCGTTTAGAGGAAAGAAAAGGAGAAATTGAAAAGTTTAAGAAAGAAAACCCGGAAAAATTCAAAGAGATGATGGAAAACCGGCAGAAAGCAATGCAAGAGCGATTGGAAAAACTAAAGACTGAGGATCCGGAAAAATATCAGCAGATCATGAAAAAGAAGGAAGAATTGCAAAAACTGCGTCAATTACGCCAGGATGATCCTGAAAAGTTTAAACAGTATCTCAATGATCATCCTGATCTGAAAGAGAAAATGGAAGAGCGGCATGAAAAAATGAAACAGAATAAAAAAGAATCACGTGATGCTGTGGGCAAAGATGCCAATAAAGGCAAAAAGAGCCCCCGGTAAAAGATATGGTGACCGAATCTGATAAACAAGAAGAAAAAATGCTTATTGTACGTCTCAAGCAGGGCCAGCGCTCTGCTTTTGATGTTTTAGTACAGCAGTACCGGCAGCGGGGTTTTGCTATTTGTTACAACCTCGTGGGAAGCCCTGAGGATGCTCAAGATGTATTGCAGGATGCTTTTATCAAGGTCTATCGGAATATTAAGAATTTCAGGGAAGACGCCGCTTTTTCGACTTGGTTTTATCGCATTCTGACTAATTGTTCTCTTGATTTCTTAAGGAAGAAAAAAGTCTTGAGCAAGCATTTTACCGGGCCGTTGATTGATGAAGAGGGAAAAGAACAGGATATAGCCGATTCACACAGCGAACCAGTGCGTATCTTGTCCGCTCAGGAGTTTGCGCGTAATTTAGACTTGCATATCGAACAATTGCCTGAGAAACAGAAGGTATGTTTTATTTTAAAGCATCAAAATCGTTTATCAAACCAAGAGATCGCTCAAACATTAGGATGCAGTCTGGGAACGGTAAAAGTGCATCTTTTTAGAGCGGTCAGGGCATTGCAGAGGAAATTATCCGTTTATTCGGTCCAATAAGTGAGGTGTATCATGATCAGATGCCTATTCATTAAAAGAAAGTTATATGACTATTTTGATAATAGCCTTTCTGAGATAGAACAATCTAAAATTAAAGAACATTTGGATTCTTGCGCGGGATGCCGGAATAATCTTAAGAAAATCCATGAAGTCATAGATACTGCCGGAAGTAAAAATATCCCTCATCCAACAGAGGAGTTCTGGAATAAATTTCAAGGCGAGCTTGATGATAAACTCAATGATGTATTGACCCCTGCATATAAGCCCGGATTCCGGGAGCGGTTTTCTATAAAATCTGTTGTGCTTGTCCCGTCGGTTTCGGTATTGGTTTTAGTCATGGCAGTATCAATCCAATCCAATCACAGAAATAGCACTGACCGTTTTCATCAAGCAATGCTTGATGAAATGAATGTCCTTGAAGAAGTCAGCCCTGCTACTACTTTTAACAACGGAATTGAGTTCTCTCTTGACGAAGCGGTCTTGGCGTCTGAGATGTAGTGAAATTACCTCCTTCGATACTTCCTTTATTCTCTTAATCCCTTTTAAGGTAAAGCTTGTGAGGAATGGAAATCTGTTGCCTCTGTTCTGAGGGCGTGATACTATAACTTTATAAATTAAAGGGGGTTAACTCATGGTTAAAACAAAAATTATAGCTACGCTTGGCCCTGCCTGCGGCAATCGCAGCGTGGTGCGTCAGATGATGTTAGCCGGCTTGGATGTGGTACGCTTGAATTTTTCTCATACCAGTGAGCCTGAAGT
Source organism: Candidatus Omnitrophota bacterium (assembly GCA_041662125.1). GTDB lineage: Bacteria > Omnitrophota > Gorgyraeia > Gygaellales > Profunditerraquicolaceae > JBAZTA01. The sequence continues at coordinate 352,847 of JBAZTA010000002.1, forward strand.
AGTCAGGTTAATTACTTTAATAAGAGAAATTAATAAGAAATACCGCCGGCATATCAGGATCCTCGGCGATTTAGAAGGGTATCGTATCAGGCTTGGTAATTTAAAAACACCCCTTTTGATTAAAAAGGGCCAAACAGTTTTTCTGACCCCGGAAAAAATTACCGGAGAATATATGGTAGTCCCGTTTGATTATGAAGGCGATTTAAAGGTTATACGTGCCGGCCAATCGATATACATTGATGACGGGACTATTGCGTTGGAAGCAGCAGGGTGCCGAGGGAAATATTTAAAAACAAAAGTTATTGCGGGAGGCACACTGAAGAGCCATAAGGGGGTTAATATCCCGGAGGCAAAACTGGAGTTTTCCGGCGTTACGCAAAAAGATAAAGCAAATATCGCTTTGTGTGTGCAAAACCGGTTTGATTTTATCGCGCAATCATTTGTGCGCACGAAAGATGATATGGTGCAGGTGCGAAATCTCGTGGGCAATAAGGGTGCAGGCATTAAGTTTATTGCTAAGATTGAGAATCGGCTGGGCATTAAGAATATCGACGGTATTATGGAAGCTTCGGACGGGATCATGATCGCCCGCGGCGATCTTGGGGTTTCTTTGCCAATATATGAGGTTCCGGTATGGCAGAAAGAGCTCATTAAAAAATGTAACCGCGCCGGTAAATTTGTCATAACCGCCACTCAGATGCTGGAAAGCATGGTTGAGAATCATCGTCCGACAAGGGCGGAGGTAAGTGATGTCGCTAATGCTATTTTCGACGGCTCGGATTATGTGATGCTTTCCGCAGAGACTGCTATCGGCCGTTACCCCGTGCAGGCGGTTGAGATGATGAATCAGGTCATTTCCTTTACCGAAAGATATTTGAATAAGAATAGAAAGTAAAACACCATGATCCATAGAGGAATAGCTACTTTCACTTTAGACAGCGGTAAATGCCCGCGTTGGCTTTTCGAACGGATGGTCAGGCTTGGCCGGCAGATGGTGGAGGTGATCATTGAGGAATACGGCCCTGATGAATTCATCCGTAGGATCGCAGATCCGGTTTGGTTTCAATCGTTAGGGACGGTCCTGGCATTTGATTGGAATGCCTCCGGATTAACGACGATACTTACCGCGGCTTTAAAAGAGGCGATACGCGGCCATGAACGCAGCTTTGGTATTTTTATCTGTGGCGGTAAAGGCAAGACTTCCCGTAAGACCCCTGATGAAATAAAAAACTGGGGCAATATCCTTAGTTTAGCGGCGCCTAAAGTCGATAATTTAGTGTATAATTCAAAAATGGCGGCAAAGGTCGATAGCGCGCTTGTTCAGGATGGTTTTCAGATTTACCACCACAGTTTTTTCTTTTCCCGGGGTGGGACATGGTCTGTTGTGCAGCAGGGGATGAATACCGGGAATCAAACAGCCCGCCGGTACCATTGGTATTCCAATAAGATCACCGACTTAGTGTGTGAACCGCATTCCGGTATTATCAGTCAGGTGCGTGTGCCTGTTTTGGATCTTTCTGCCAAAGACAGCCAAAAAACACGTTTGATCAGTACCGAACTGGTGCAGGGCAGTTATCAGGGGTTGATGAAAGATATCCAGATCATCAGGAAACATTCCTCGAAGTTATCCCAGATGGTTTCCCTTACCAGCCAGGGGAGTACAACGACACTTCTCAATGTTGAGAATACGGAATTTCGCCGGCATCCGGTATTAGCGGAGGATTTCTCAAAGAGCTCGTATTTAGAAAAAATCCTCTTGAAGGTTTGTGAGCGAAAGCCACAGAATTACGAGAAACTCCTGGCGCTTGAGGGCGTCGGTGCAAAGACGATGCGGGCATTAGCGTTGGTGTCTGAAGTAATTTACGGCGCTCCTGCTTCGCATGAAGATCCTGCCCGGTATTCTTTCGCGCACGGAGGAAAAGACGCAACCCCGTATCCGGTTGATCTTAAGACCTATGATTCAACTATTCAGTTCTTTACGCGTGTCGTCCAGAAAATGAAGATCCCTTTTTCAGAACGCAGTGCCATCATGAAAAGGATATCAGCATAAAAAAGGAGCTATTTCGATGAAAGTGAAGATCTTCTACCATCACACTGATTGCGGAGGGGTTGTTTATTACGCGAACTATTTAAAGTTCCTTGAAGAGGCCCGGACCGAATACTTTGAAGGCCGGGGATTGTTTATTAAGGATTTAGAGGCGCGCGGGATCTTGTTTGTGGTTGCCCGTCAGGAGACCGATTATAAGCTCCCGGCGGTTTATGGCGATGTTTTAGAAGTCAAAACCACGATCTCCGAGATAACCGGTGTTAAAATGTGGTTTGAAAACCAGGTCTATAACCAAAAAAATGAGCTTATTGCCAAGGCGCGGACCCTCCTGGTTTGTATTGATAAGGCCTTTAAACCAAACCCGATACCAGATGAGGTCAGAAAAAAATTAGTGAACCAGTAGCCAAAGGATTATGTGATGTTTAATCGCCAGGAAATCGAGAAATTGATCAAAGAAAAAAGCTTAGTTGCCGGGTATATTGATTTAAACACGCAACTTACTCCTAATGGATTCGATCTGACTGCCGCATGTATCCATTCGTTTTCTTCCGGTGGCTGCCTTGACTTTTCCAATAAAGAACGAAAGCTTCCCACGTGTAAAGAGGTTATCTTGCGTAAGAAAAATAAGCAGGATAAATTCGGCTGGTGGCATTTAAAAAAAGGTATTTATAAAGTAACGACCAATGAAATCGTAAACCTGCCTAAAGATATGCTGGCTATTTCTTTCCCCCGAAGTTCGCTTTTGCGGATGGGGATATTGACGCAAACCGGTGTATGGGACGCGGGGTTCAGCGGAAGAAGTGAGTTTGTCTTAGTCGTTGAAAATCCCCGCGGGGCCAGGGTAAAACAGAATGCGCGCCTGGTGCAGCTTATTTTTCAGGGTATCAATGAAACACTGCATGGCTATCAGGGGGTTTATCAGAATAAAGTTTAAGCGGAGAAGTTCCTTATGATAAAGAAGGATGTGTGTTATCAGCTGATTGCCGCAGGAGCCTTTTTAGTATTGAGCCTGTTTTGTTTTATCCTTGATGCTCATGCTGATACCGTATATCTTAAGAATGGGCGCGCTGTTGAAGGAGTTATTAAAAGCGAGGATGAAAACCGGGTCGAATTAGAGATCGGTTTTGGCGTTGTGGGATTTAACCGAAAAGAGATTGAAAGGATATATCGCGCGACTCCCGAAGAGACGCTTGGTATCCATGAACATTGGGGAAGACAGAAAGAGGAGTCTGCCCGCAGGTCAGAGGCACGGCGGCTGCAGGAAGAACTTTTACCGAAACATATCGAGATCTTTCAAGGTAACGGCGGACAATTAGTGGTAAATGCGTTATTGAATAAAAAAGTGCAAGCCTCGCTTATCTTGGATACGGGAGCCTCAATAGTTATGCTCTCGCGTACTATTGCTCTCCAGCTTGGTTTGGATATTGATAGCAAAGTTGTTAATAAGAATGATATCCTGCAAACGATTGTTGCTGACGGCCGTAAGGTCGAGGCTCGGCATTTTGTCCTTGAGAGTATCAGTGTTCAGGGTATGGAAGCTAAAGATGTCGATGTCGCCGTCATTAGTGATCCTGCGATAGAAGCTAACCTTAAGGACGGGCTTCTGGGGATGTCTTTTTTAAAAAATTTCAGTTTTAAGATCGACGCTGCCAATAAGAAATTAATACTGGAAAAATCGAGGTGATGATGAAGTCCTATACGCAGTACTTGCATTTTAATACAAAAACCCGCCAGGAGTTTATTAACATTACCGTTTTAATCGAGGATGCGCTTAAGAAATCAGGCGTGCAGGAAGGGTTTTGCCTGGTCAATGCGATGCATATTACCGCAAGCGTTTTCATTAATGATGCAGAGGCTGGTTTGCATAAGGATTTCAGTGTTTGGCTGGAAAAGTTAGCTCCCTATGATAAAAACGCGTATTCCCATAATCAGACAGGTGAAGATAACGGCGATGCCCATTTGAAAAGAACGGTTATGGGCAGGGAAGTAGTGGTGGCGATCACTCAAGGGAAACTTGATTTCGGGCCGTGGGAGCAGATCTTTTATGGTGAATTTGACGGACAGCGGAAAAAACGGGTTTTGGTTAAGATAATCGGGGAGTGAACCGCCATCTCGTGTGGGAAAAGCTCTTTCTCTGTGCTATACTTAAAGTATGAAAAACAAAGGTTTTACACTCCTCGAAGTCGTGATCGTTATCCTTTCCTTAGGGATTTTAGGGAGCGTTGCTATTCCTAAAATCATGACTTTACGCGCGGAAGCAAAACTTGCCGCGGAAAAGCAGGCTATTGCCAGTACTCGTGTGGGCATTAATGCCTATTATGTGAAATCAACCATAAACCGCAGGATTCCCTTGTATCCGGCGACCTTGGATTCTGCCTCAGCTGCGTATGCTTCTGAAAGCAACGCTTTTTTTATTAATGTACTGGCCGCTCCAGGGATAATTGATGGAGAGTGGCGTAAATTAAGCAGTGTATTATATCAAAGCCCTGCGGGGAATTTTTATGTTTATGACCCGCTGACCGGTGATTTTAACGGGACGCAAATTATTGATGATGCTATTCTTGCCGCGTTAGGAATGACCCGAAAAGATATTACTCTTGATTTCATTAATCAACTGAGCAGCAAAAATCTTATTACCTTGGCCAATGGCAAGAAATTAGTAGGCGGATGCGCGGTCATTGTGCCGCAATCAAGCGGGGAGCCGAAATTAGTCGGGACTGATACGGGCATTGAGAAGTTTAGTTCTTTTCAGGGGACATTAAACGCGGAAATAACCGGAGAGTACGCAGGATGGGCTGCTCAAATCAAGTTCGGGTATTATACCATTGACCCAACAACAGGCAATAAAGTATTGCATCAGCTTTTTAAAGGAGCTGATACAACCGGTGCTCAGTCGTCGTTTCCGACAAATAGCGGGGATGTAGTCGGTTTTTATATGACCACTCCTCAGGGGAGCGGTTATACATATTATTCTGAAAAAAACAGTAATTCTGATAATACCGACCATATGAAGCTGTATATGAATCCCTCGCTGCGTAAAATCACTATTGGCTGCGAAGATACCAATGGCGGCGGTGATAAGGATTATCAGGATTTTATCGTGACACTTTCCTATTAATTACCGGTTAAAAAAATTATCCAGATGTTTTAAACACAGGAGAAAACGTTTATGAAAACACAAGGTAAGAGAGGCGCATATTTTGTCCATCCGTCAAGCCAGATTAAGTATATTGCAATGACGATTGTTCCGGCATTGATCATGAGTATTTTTAGTATTTTTCTTTTATTTAAAAGCGGTGAAAACCTTATGAGGAATGAGAAGCTCAAGCTTGCGCAAGAAACAGCTTCTTTATATCAAACACTAAAAAAACTTGAGAATCCCGATTTAGGGATCGATCTCATCGATAAGATAGAAGTAATGAGGCACGAGCTTTTTATCCTGCAGCATACTCTGGAAATGAAACATTACAAGGACCTGGTAGACTGGATTAACACGAAAGTCCTGTTATTGACTATTTTGCCGATCATCTTGATGTGTGTTGGGATCTTAGCGCTTTTGTATTCTCATCGTATTGCCGGTCCGTTGTACCGGCTTGAAAAACATTTAAATATGCTTAGCGAAGGAAAGAATACTCCGCCCTTTCATTTCCGTAAATATGATGAGTTTAAAGAGGTGGGAGTGGCTTTTGAGCAATTACGCAAGAAGATGGAAGAAAAAGGGTATTTGAAGGGATGATGAAAATCAATAATACGAATATTATTGTGATGCAGGGCGATATTACTGCTTGTGCTGCTGATGTTTTGGTGTCTTTATCTGATATGAGTAAGGCTTGCTTGGTGATACACGCTTCAACCGATGAAATAAAAATAAGAAATGCTGTCCATAATGCTTTACGGATAGCTCAGCAATTAAGAATGAGGTCTATTGTTTTTCCGTCTTTAGGGCATGGGTTTAAAGGAATAAGCCCTTTGGCATGCGCAAAGATTATGGCCCAGGAAGTCTACCGGTACGTAAGGCAGGAATGTCAGCCTTCTTTAACAAAGATAACTTTTTGTTTGTCAGATCAAGAAACATATGATGCTTTCAAACGCGCTCTGTTTGGTTATCTGGATTATATTGTTAATAAACTTAAAAGCCCTTTTGTTACCGTTGATGCGATCATCGAACTCAAAGAGGGGATCGTGGTGATCAAAAGGAGTAATCCTCCGTTTGGCTGGGCGCTGCCCGGTGGTTTTGTTGATTATGGGGAGAGTTTAGAAGCGGCAGTCGCGCGTGAAGCAAAAGAAGAAACCGGCCTGGACATTTTTGCTGTAAAACAATTCCATACATATTCAGACCCTGACCGTGACCCGCGTTTTCATACTATTGGCACCGTATTTACTGCCAGAGCCAAGGGCACTCCAAAGGCAGGGGATGACGCTGCGGGAGTCAAAATCATTTCCTTCAAACAAGCCGCTCGATTGGATTTCGCTTTCGACCACAAAAAGATCATCCTCGATTATATAAGCTCAAAAAAAGTTAGAATCCAAAAGGTAAAATAATCCTGATCACCTAGTCCTGGATAACCCATTCACCGGATAGCCTATAACTATCGACCATGGACTATAGGCAACCTGTGTTTAGTTAGTATTTTTATTAGTGAACGGGTCCTGTCTTGGACTGTTTCTCGCGGGGACGTTTGCCACGCCCCGGCGTGGCGTGGCTGCACTCAGGTCGGCTGCGTCGCTCGTCCTCGCGCTCTGCGCTCGGACACCGTGCCCGCTCCTTGCCTTTATGCCCCGCTCGAAATCAGTCCAAGCCACCCGTTCATCCGATAATCTATAACAATAGACTGTGGACCATCGACTACTTGTGTCATGCGACATGAGACCTGCGACCTAAAAATGAATCTGCCGGGTTTTTTGGCGAATCACGATTTTAGCCAATGGAGCTTTGGCATTGAGGGAATCCCAAGGTCCCGCGAAAGCGGGACAATCTTGGGATGGCGATGCTGTTCGAGCAGCTTTTTTCTAGAGAAAAAAGCGCGAGTTCAGCAGCCACCGAAATGCCAAAGATCATTGGCATAACCCAGATTCTGCCTTTTGTTTTACAAAAGGCGAATCTGCCTGAAGGGCCGGCAGTTTAAATCTTTTTAAAGATTTAAACTTGCTGCCGGGGTAAAAATCGTGCTGAGCGAAAAAAGCCGGCAGATTCATTAGACTATGGATTACTTGTGTTATGCTTGTTCCGAGTTTGTCGAGGGGTGTCTTGTGACAGGTAGCCTGGATCTTAACTTTCCCTGAGTTGTTTTTCCGCGTCAATAATGTCTCGATTAATAACACGGATCGTCTCTTTGATCTTTTCTTTTAAGAGGGGGGAGATGGGTGTTTTGTTGATCTCTCGCAGTATTTGTATGCTCATTCTAAAGTAGCGCACGACTTCGCCTTCATCCGTGTCGCTATAGTGCAGTATTTTGCTGAACTGCATACCCTGCAGCCAGCATTCCATCGGTTTTGCCAGGTGAAAATACGGCGCTTTACTGAACGGGTAAACCTTATATTTTGATTCTTTATTGCCTATTTTCTCAAAAGTGTATTCACAGATCTCTTTTATCCCCCGGGCAGTCTTGGAAAGGTTTTGTATCTGCTGGTTTTTCCTTGGTTCAAAAACAATTGCTGCGGCAAGGATCCCCAGCCCGAATTCATCGAGCTCTTCAAAAACATTGTGCTCATATAGTTCAGATAAGAGCAGTTCATACCCGTATACATTCTTGGCAAATTGCCCTTTGGCGGTTAATGTTTCGTTTTTAATATATCCTGAATCTTTAAGCAGCGTTAGTTTTGCTTCCATTAACCTGAGGGCTTCTTTTTGCTGGTTTTTTCTGGTTTGGAAATAATGAAATGAGAATGAATAAATATTGTAGAGCTTGTCTTTATAGCGCTGGTACAGATTAAGGATCGTCGCATACGAATTATTAAGTTGGCTTCTGACTTCTTCCGGCTTGCCGTAGATTATCTGTTTAATTTCTTCAACTTTTATCCTGTTTAAATTTATTCTGATATAGACTGAGCCCTCAGTATCCATTCCCCGCCTGCCTGCGCGGCCGGCCATTTGATAAAAATCCCGTGTTTTAAGGTTTCGCACATAGCGGCCGTAGAACTTGCGTAGCTCATCGAAAATAACGGTACGGCTGGGCATATTAATGCCTAACGCAAAGGTTTCCGTGGTGAAGATCACTTTGAGCAATTTACTGGTAAAAAGACGTTCGATGACTTCTTTTAATGTCGGGAGCATGCCTGCGTGGTGAAAGGCAATGCCGTGTTTGATCAGGGGATACATGTTAATCGCGCTTTTTTCGTTTTTGAGCTCAAAGCGTTCACAGAGAGAGTCATAGAGCGAAATGATCTTTGCCTGTTCCTGCTGATCAAGGAAATTATGGCTGTATAATTCATATGCCAGGTCTTCAGCTTTTCTCCTGCCGAATACAAAATAGATGCAGGGCAGCCCGTTATCCCGCTGGATGTAGTTTATGAGGCTTATGAGTTTGTTGAATCTTTCTCCTCTGGCCCTTCTTAAATCATTGATTTTGTCGACGATCTGATTTTGGCATTGGAAAAAGAAATGCAAGGGCACCGGCCGTTTTTCTTCAATAACGATTTTTACCGGTTTTTCATGGATGGACTCAATCCACTGGGAAAACTCTGTGATGTTGGGGATTGTTGCTGAGAGCCCCAGCAGGTTGATATGTTTCGGCAAGAATATAAGGGATTCTTCCCAGACAGTGCCTCGTTCATAGTTGTCAATGTAATGGATTTCGTCAAAAATGGCCCAGGAGTATTTGTTGAGGCTTTCTGGTTCATCAAGGATCTTGTTGCGGAATATTTCGGTAGTCATGATCAGGACCGGGGCATCGGCGTTTAATGATACATCTCCGGTTAAAATACCGATATCTTCCCGGTATTGCTGCTGAAAATCCCGGAACTTTTGATTGGAGAGGGCTTTGATCGGAGCGGTATAGATAACTCCCTGTTTATTGCGTAAGGCATTCTCAATAATATGTTCAGCGATCGCAGTTTTTCCGGCACCGGTAGGAGCTGAAACAATTACCGAGTATCCCTGGTTAATATAGTTGATAGCTTCTTCTTGGAAACGGTCGTATAGCATTAATGAGCAGACAACTTACGGAACTTTTCTCTTACGCTTGGGTTACGTAAGTTGTAGCCCTTGGAGTGTCTGCGAATTAAGTCCGGAGAATATGTCAAAATTATCGAAGAGAATTTTGACATGGTGTATGAGCCGGACCAGTGACTTGGTTCATCCTGCTTCGTAAAACACATCAAAATTCTGTTCCATAATTTTGACGTACTCAGCAGGATAATTCGGTCAAACAACTTATGTTTGCTCATTTCATTCGCTCCATAAGTTGTGACCTCATTATTATAATCCAAAAGCATTGATTTATCTAACAAAAAAGAATAGAATAGTGCGGTAAGAGCATAAGAGGATATTAAGAACTATGAATAAGATCGGATATGAGAAAATGTTGTAAAGGAGCTAAAAATGAAACACATGGTTAAGAAAATATTACTTATGGGTGTAATTCTGGTTTCGCTTTACCTTTCTTCATGTGAGCAGGGAGCCCCTGTTGCTACTCAAAGAAGCAGTAAAGCTATTGCGCCGATTGGTAAACAGGATAAGTATTGTGATATACTTGTTAATAGAGTGGTTGATGGTGATACGCTGGTACTTGAAGGCGGGCAACGAGTTAGGCTTATTGGCATTGATACCCCTGAGATGCATGAGTCAAATAAATTGTATAGGGACAGCCAGCGGACAAGCCAGAGTGTTGAAACCATTAAAGAATTGGGGAAGAGGTCGTATCAATTTACCCGTGGCTTGCTGGAAGGAAAACGTGTGAAAGTGGAATTTGACGTAGAAAAGAAAGATAAGTACGGAAGGCTGCTGGGGTATGTTTATTTAGCAGATGGCACGTTTGTAAACGCTGAGATCGTAAAACAAGGATATGCTTCAATAATGACATATCCCCCAAATGTGAAATATGCGGATTTATTCCTGAAGTTATCTCAGGAAGCGCGTGAAAATAAGCGTGGCCTTTGGCAGTAAATGTGCGGTATATCAGTAAAAGTTCCTTTACAGGGTTTCGATGTTCATGTAATATATTGCTATGTAATAATTAACAATGATGTTGGTGTTAAGTTAAAAAAAGCAGTAATGAGGAGGTTCTATTATGTTACGTTATTTAACTGCCGGTGAATCGCATGGAAAAGGTACTGTGGTTATTCTCGAAGGTATGCCGGCAGGTTTAAGCATAGATGTTGAAACAATTAATAAGGAATTAAAACGCCGTCAACAGGGTTTTGGCCGCGGAAAACGCATGCAAATCGAACAAGATAGCGCGCAGATAATTTCCGGTTTAAAGAAGGGGATCACGCTTGGCAGTCCGCTTTCACTCGTGGTTTTAAATAAAGATTCCAGTATCGAGAAATTAGCGAAAGTAATTTGTCCTCGTCCCGGGCACGCGGATTTACCGGGAATATTAAAATACGGGTTTAGCGATATCAGGGAAGTCCTGGAACGCGCTTCTGCGCGCAGTACAGTTGCTCTTGTTGGGATAGGAGCTCTCTGTAAAATATTCTTGCGGGAGTTCAATATCTCTATTTCCAGCAGTGTCGTATCAGTGGGGGGAGAAAGCAGTAAGCAGAGAATTATTGCTCAGATTACCCGGGCAATGCAGGCAAAAGATACTCTGGGAGGAGTTTTTGAAGTTGAAATTACCGGCGCGCCAATAGGCTTAGGCAGTTATGCCCATCCTGACCGCAGGCTTGATGGCCGCTTGGCTCAAGGGATCATGGCAATACCCGGTATCAAAGCAGTTGAGATAGGTTTAGGGTTTGGGTATGCCCAAAAGTTTGGTTCAGAAACACACGACGCGATCTATTATTCCCGCAATAAAGGATATTATCGTAATACCAATAATGCCGGCGGCATTGAAGGCGGGATATCTAATGGAGAAAATATTATCCTGCGGGCTTGTATGAAGCCTATCAGTACGCTTATGCATCCGCTGGACTCAGTCGATATTACTTCGAAGAAAGCCTCAAAGGCCGCGGTTGAGCGTTCGGATGTCTGTGTGGTGGAAGCTGCCGGTGTCGTCGCGGAAAGCGCAGCTGCTTTTGAAGTCGCGCGCGCGTTCTTAGAGAAGTTCGGCGAAGATAACCTTGGTGATATTAAGAACGCGTATAAAGCATACCTCATAAGGCTCAAAAAAGCATAAGAATAATAAGAGCCGTTTATTATCGGGTCAGAAACGTTTGAAAAGGAGGGAAGTATCCATGGCAAAACAAAACTGCTGGGAGTTTAAAAAATGCGGCCGAGAACCGGCAGGTGTGAAAGCCGCTGAACTCGGGGTATGCCCTGTTGCTCTTGAGATACGGATTGATAAAATCAATGGCGGCAAGAATGCCGGCCGTGCCTGCTGGGCGGTGTCGGGGACGCTTTGTGGAGGTAAAGTCCAGGGAGCATTCGCCGCGAAAGTGGGCAATTGCATGGTCTGCGAGTTCTTTAAATTAGTCGTGCGTGAAGAAGGCGCGCAGTACGTCGGTGTTACTGAGATCCTGACAAAATTGAAACAGCTGTAAGGCCTCTTAAAAATATTTTTGTTAGAAAATCGTTCCTCAAACGTCTATTGTTAGTGAAGGCATCGTATGGCGCCATAGGGTGCGCTTAAGCGTAATGCCTTACTAAAGAAACGCCTGTTGATAAAAAGGCGGCGTAAAAGGAGGAACGATATGGCAGGGGAAATCAGCGTTACGGTAATACGGTTGTTTCGTTTGCCCGGTGATTCTAATGTAAAGGCATTTGTTGATGTGTCTTTTGGGGATTTTATTGTCAAAGGCTTGCGCGTTGTAAAAGGAAAAGACGGCTTGTTTTTGGGAATGCCCCAGGAAAAGTCTAAAGACGGGAAGTGGTATAATATTTTTTATCCCGCGACAAAACAAGCACAGCTTGAACTTACTGACGCGGTTTTATCCGCGTACCAGGAGTAGTTTTATGACGAGCTAAAGGTGTGTGATCTGCTTGAGCTCGCATTTTTTATTAAACGCAGAATGAAGAATATTTTTCTCATAGGATTTATGGGGACAGGCAAGACTTCAGTGGGGAAAAAACTTGCCCGGGATAAACAGTGGCAGTTTGTTGATCTTGACGATCGTATTGAAGCAAAGGAAAAAAGAAAGATCGCGGATATCTTTACCCAGGATGGCGAACCGTATTTCCGGCAGGTGGAAAAACAAGTTTTACGCGAGGTTTCTCTGGGGAGCGATCTTGTGGTTGCTTGTGGCGGCGGCATCGTAATCGATACAGAGAACATCCAGATCATGAAAAAGGCAGGCATCCTTGTTTGTTTGACTGCTCCTGCCGAAGTGATCATTGAGAGGACAAAGGGGTTTGCGCATCGTCCTTTATTGAATGTCCCCGATCCAAAAGAGAAAATAGAATCTTTGCTAAAACAGCGCTTGCCTTCGTATAAGTTAGCGGATGTCTGTGTTGATACCTCAGGGGTATCCGTTGGAGAGGTGGCAGAGAAGATCTCCCGGATCATCAAAGATTATGACTGATTTAGAGGCATTGGTTGGGTTAAACATGGTTTGTGACGTCGGCAGTATCCGTTTAAAAAAGCTGCTTGATGTTTTTGGAAAACCGGAATATATTTTAAGGGCGCCCCGAGAGAAAATTATATCGGTCTGCGGAATAGGAACAAGTATTGCCGGCCGTATAGGTTCTTTTAAGGCGGCAGATTTACACCGGGAATTCCAGCTGATCAAAAAACAGGGGATCAAGCTTTTGACGTTGGGTGAGAGCGGATACCCTGAGAATTTATTGCATATTCCTGACCCGCCGATCGTTTTGTATGTGCGGGGTAAGTTTGCTCCTTCAGATAAACAGAGCCTGGCTTTGGTAGGGTCCCGGCAGGCTTCTTTTTATGGGGTTTCCTGCGCTCAAAAGTTCGCGCGAGAGTTGTCTGAACGAGGGTTTACCATTGTCTCAGGGATGGCGCGGGGTATCGATACTGCAGCTCACCATGCCGCATTAAAGCAGCACGGCCGGACCATAGCGGTCATGGGAAGCGGGTTTAATCATATATACCCTCCTGAGAATCAATCGTTGGTAGAGAAGATCATTCAATCCGGAGCGGTGATCTCTGAATTTTCCATGGAAACAGGGCCGTGGAAACAAAACTTTCCCCGTCGTAATCGTGTTATCAGCGGTTTGTCACGAGGCGTTTTGGTAGTTGAAGCAGCCCGCAACAGCGGAGCATTGATCACGGTTGGTTTCGCGTTAGAGCAGGGAAGGGAAGTTTTTGCGTTACCGGGCAATCTGGGAACACGGAATTCCTGCGGCGGCCATGCATTGATCAAACAAGGAGCAAAATTAGTTGCTTGCGTGGAGGATATTATAGAAGAGTTTGCTCCCCTACAAACAATGAGTCAAAGCCACGCATTACGGCCGGTTCCAACGAGAGGGGAGAGAACGAATTCTCGTTCTTTATGTGCCGAGGAGATACAGGTGTATGATCTTATATCAAGCGATCCTGTCTCTTTGGATGAAATAGCAGGGCAGGTGGATATGGGTACTGCTTTTGTATCGGGTGTGTTATTTCGGCTCCAGGTTCAGAAATTAATTAAACAACTTCCGGGTAAACAATTTATAAGGGATCATGATGAAGAAAAAAAACTTAGTTATTGTTGAATCTCCCACCAAAGCTAAAACGATCGGCAAGATCATCGGCAGCGGATTTTCGGTTGTTGCTTCAATGGGGCATTTGATCGACCTTCCCAAGAAAAACCTGGGGATCGATGTGGAAAATAATTTTGAGCCGCATTATGTCGTTATTTTTGGCAGGAAAAAGATGCTTGCTGATTTGAAGAAAGAAGCTAAAAACAAAGAGGTTATTTATATCGCTACTGACCCTGACCGGGAAGGAGAGGCTATTGGCTGGCACTTGAAAAATAGGCTTTTTAAAGATAAAAAGGTTTTCCGGGTCGAGTTCCATGAGATCACGGCTTCCGCGGTTAAAAGCGCCTTTGAGCATCCGCGTGAATTTAATATGCATATGGTGGAAGCGCAGATCGGCAGGAGGATCCTGGACCGGCTCGTCGGGTATTTCTTAAGCCCCTTATTATGGAAAAAGATCGTCCGAGGTTTGAGCGCCGGCAGGGTCCAGTCAGTTGCGCTGCGTTTGATTATTGACCGGGAACGCCAGATTAACGCTTTTATCCCTCAGGAGTATTGGGAGATAGAGGCGGAGTTGTCGAAATCCAATGTTGAAAATGCCCTCGCCTTTAGCGCAAAGCTCGATAAATGTGAAGATAAAAAACTGGAAATTAAGAATAAGGAAGAAGCGGATACGATTATCTCTGCATTGCAGGGCGAGCCGTTTGTGGTCCTTGATGTCAAAAAGAGCGAAAAAAAACGTAATCCCGACCCTCCGTTTATTACCAGCACTCTCCAGCAGGAATCATTTAACAAATTAAAGTATAATGCTACCAAGACTATGATCGTCGCGCAGCAGTTGTATGAAGGCATTGATATCGGGCAAGACGGCCCGGTGGGGTTGATCACGTATATGCGTACGGATTCTACCGCAATATCAAAAGATGCGGTGGCTCAGGTCCGTGAGTATATCCAAAAGAATTTTGGCCAGGAGTATTTGCCGGAAACTCCTCCTGTTTATAAGGTCAAGAAATTTGCCCAGGAGGCGCATGAAGCGATCAGGCCTTCAGAAGCCAGCCGCCTTCCGGAAAGTATCAGGCAGTTCTTGAGCGCTGAACAATTCCGGTTGTATGAGTTGATCTATAACCGTTTTGTCGCCAGCCAAATGACTCCCGCGCGTTACGCGGTTACTTCGGTAACTATTGGAGCAGGAAAATACAGCTTTGCTGCAAGCGGTAGTTCTCTTATATTTGAAGGTTTTATGAAAGTCTATAATAAAACAGATGAGGAAGACCAGGAGAAACCAAAGGCAAAGAATGAGATCCCTGTTTTGGAGAAAGATGAAATATTGAAGTTGCTGCAGATCATCCCTTCGCAGCATTTTACCAAGCCGCCGCCTAGGTTTTCCGACAGTTCGCTGGTCAAGGCGTTGGAAGAGGAAGGCATCGGCAGGCCTTCGACATACGCGCCGATCATCGCGACCCTTATTTTGCGGGATTATGTACGCAGGATCAAAGGGTATTTTCACCCTTCAGAATTGGGTTTTAAAGTCTGTGACCTGCTTGTTGAATATTTCCCGAAGATCATGGATGTTAAATTTACCGCGAATATGGAAGAAAGGCTTGATGAGATCGAGGAAGGAAATACCGATAAAATAAAGATATTATCTGAATTCTATGAGCCGTTTAAAACAAGCGTTGATTTCGCCCAGCAGAATATTCAGAAAGAAGTTATAATGACTGATGAGGTTTGTCAGCTCTGCGGTAAGCCGATGATCTTGAAATGGGGCAGAAAAGGTAAATTCTTGAGTTGTTCCGGCTATCCGGAATGCAAAAGCTCTAAATCCATTACCAGCGGTGTCAAGTGCCCCTCACCCGGCTGCGACGGAGAATTGATCGAACGCCGTTCAATCCGCGGATATTTTTACGGCTGCTCAAAATACCCGCAGTGCACGTATACAGCAAAGGCATTACCGGAAACCAAGAATGAATGACCGATAAATATATCGAGAAGTTTATCAGGTATTTAGAGATCGAAAAGAATTATTCAAAACATACTATCCTGAATTATCATTTGGACCTGGAGGCTTTCCGGCTTTTTCTGGGTGAGTCTGATCTGGAGAAAGTCGATTATCTATCCTTACGTAAATATCTGGCAATATTAAAAGAAAGAAAACTCGTTGCCCGGACAGTCGCCCGGAGGCTTTCTTCTCTTCGTTCATTCTTTAAATTTCTGGTCCGGGAAGGTTTTCTGAAAAATAATCCTATTCTGGCGATATCAAGCCCAAAGCAGGATAAGCATCTTCCGTCTTTTTTAACTGAAGAGGAAGTAACCAGGTTGATTGAATCCGTGTTCACGGATGATGAACGAGGGCACCGCGACCGGGCGATCCTTGAGATGTTTTACAGCACCGGTATGCGTATCAGCGAATTGGTGGGTTTAAGCATCCCTGATGTTGATTTCTTCAGCTGTGTCGTTAAAGTGATGGGCAAAGGAAGAAGGGAACGGATCGTCCCTATTGGTGATAAGGCATTAGCGGCGCTAAGGACGTATCTTGAGAACAGGAAAAAACAGACGGATATCTTGTTCTTGAACAAGAACAAAACCCGTATCAGCGACCGGGGTGTGCGTAATATAGTCAAAAAATATATACGTATGTGCGGGATCAAACAAGGTGTGTCGGCGCATACGCTGCGCCATTCATTCGCCACTCACCTTTTGAACCGCGGGGCGGATTTGCGCAGCGTCCAGGAACTCCTGGGGCATGTGAACCTTTCGACAACGCAAATTTATACGCATTTGACCACTGACCGGCTTAAGAGTGTGTATGATAAAGCTCATCCCCGGGCTTAAAGGATAGTATGTTTATCGTGTATGATATTGTCGCATTGTTTGTGGCACTTGTTTATTTGCCGAGGTATATATTCAAGAATAAATTCCATTCCGGCTTTCTGGCGCGTTTTGGTTTCCTGCCAAAAACACTTCTGTTTAAGGAGCGGCCGGTTTGGATCCATGCGGTCAGTGTCGGAGAAGCGATGGCCGTTAAGAATTTGGCTGAAGCTTTGCGCAGGGAATTCCCGGAGGTAAAATTCGTCATTTCTACGGTTACGCCTACCGGCAATACTATCGCCAGGAATATTTCCCGGGATGGAGATAAAGTTTTGTACCTGCCGCTTGATTTTAGTTTTATCGTCAATAAAGTCATTACGCGGATTAATCCCCGGCTCTTTATTATCGTGGAGACCGAGCTTTGGCCGAACCTGATCAGTTGTTTGTACCAAAGAAAAATTCCGGTGATTGTGGTTAATGGCAGGATTTCTGACGCTTCCTATAAGGGGTATCGTTCTATTAAATTCCTGCTCTCGTCATTTTTGAACAAAGTTACGTTGTATTGTGTCCAAAGCCTGCGTGATGCCGAGCGGTTCGCTGATATAGGGGTATGTAATACAAGAATAAAAGTTGCGGGGAATATGAAATTTGATATTCAGGAACCAGCGGTGCTCTTAGAGAAGAAAGGCCAGGATTACCGGTTGCGTTTGGGATTGAGCTCTCAGGAAAAGTTTTTAGTCGCCGGTTCCACGCATCCAGGTGAAGAAGAGGAAATATTGCAGGTTTATACGCGCCTTATGCCGTTATTTCCTGGGTTACGCCTGCTCCTGGCTCCGCGCCACCCGGAGCGTGCCGGGGAAATAGAGAAAACAATTTCACGGTTTGAGCTTTCATTTGTCCGGTTCTCCCGGTTGCGCGATAAACAGCCGTGTTTTAACGCTCAAACGGTCATGATACTGGATACTATCGGTGACCTGGTATCGGTCTACCGCGCCGCGGATATCGTTTTTGTCGGCGGAAGCCTTATTCCCCGTGGTGGCCATAACATATTGGAGCCGGCAGTCCTGGGTAAGGCGGTCATTTTTGGCCCGCATATGTTCAATTTTCGCGATATTACTGATTTGTTCCTGTCAAACCAGGCGGCAGTTTCCGTTAGCGATGGGCAGGGTTTGCAGGATAGCATAACCCGTTTATTAAACAATCCCGATGAAATAATTCAGTTGGGACAACGTGCCAAAAAGCTTATTGTGGAACAGCGGGGGGCAACTGAGGCGAACGTCAAGGTGATCAAGGAGATCCTATGTTAGAGATCAGATTACGCAAAGAAAAAACGTTCATGGTTATCGATCTGTCCGGGACCATTGATATCGATGCTGCTAATTTTATCGAAAAGATCGGCTGGTGCCTGGATAACGGGTTTAAAGGTATTGTCTGTGATTTCCAGGATGTCAGCATGATGGATTACTCGGGTTTGACCGTATTGACGATCGCCTATAAAAATGTGATTAACCATCAGGCGCAGATGAAGCTTTGCAATATTCCTGCGCATCTTAAGAAAGTTTTGTGCCTGGTCTATCTTGACCGGGTGCTGGATGTTTATGACAGCCTTGAGGCTGCGCTGAAGAGTTTTGATGAAGAGCGTTCTATCCTTGAGATCCAGAAAAAGAAGCTCCGGCGCCGGTTTAAACGCCTGCCGCTGGATATTCATATAGAATTGAGATCAAAAATGCACGAGAAAGATTTTATTCGTGGAAAAGTTTTTAACGTGAGCGCCGTTGGGTTACTGGTTTTTGCCGATAAGAATTACCCTTTAGGAGAGCTGTTACGCGTTAAACTTTCTCTTCTGCCGAGCCCCGGCCTTATTGAACTTGATTGTAGAGTTGCTTGGCTGGTGCAGAAAGAACTGCAGCCGCAGCTGTATCCGGGTATGGGATTGGAGTTCTATAGATTAGATAACCAGACGCAGAAGAAGATCGTGGAATTTGTTGAGCGTAACCTTCCTTTGAGCTGTTCAAACGAATAGGAGAGGTTTCTTTTCATGGGGCGCAATACCGTAAGGTTTCAAGGCAGGCTTATTAGTTTAACGACGAAAAAGACATTGCTGCCAAACGGCAGGGTTGTTTATTTGGATACGATCCGCCATCCGGGAGCGGCCCTGGTTATTCCCTTGGTGAGTGAAAATAAAGTGGTCTTGTTAAAGCAATTCAGGGCGGTTATCAATACGTATTTATACGAGTTGCCCGCGGGAACGCTTAATAAGGGTGAGTCTCCTTTAGCTTGCGCCAAACGGGAGATCATCGAAGAAACAGGGTATGCGGCGGCTCGATTGACCAGGGTAGGGGTGATCTACCCGGTGCCGGGTTACTCGACAGAAAAGATCACGATCTTTAAGGCGCAAGAATTAAAGAAACAAAAGCAATGCTGTGAGGGTGATGAAATTATTGAAGCATCTGTTGTTACCAAGCAGGCCGTAAGGCAATTGTTTCGGGCTGGCAAGATCACTGACGCAAAGACGATCAGCGCTTTTGCCCTGTGCGGATGGTTATGATACAACATCGCAAAATTAAAGTTGGAAAAAAGAGTATTGAAACGTTTCTGATCCCCTTGCTGGGTAAGAACTTTATTCTTTTAAAAGGCGCGCGAGGCTATATTATGTGCGGCTACCTTAATTTAAATGCCGCCCGGAAATTTCGCGAGGTAGCAGTTAAGATCACCGGAGTAAAAACTATTGCAGAGGCGCTCAAGACGAGCGTGCATTCATGCTCTCCCGCTGCGGCTAAGCTTGGTATTGTAAAAGGCCAGCCTATTACAGCAGTCCTGAAAATTATCGCTTAATTGAGAAGCAACCATGCGTATTGTACGATTTTTCTATGAACGGCTCCCTCGGTGGGGTGTTGTAGAGAATAATCTCATTGCTGTACTTAAAGATCATCCTTTCGGGAAAATCGAGTTTACGGGTGAGAAAGCCGTTTTTTCTAAAGTCGTGTTATGTGCTCCTGCATGCCCTTCCAAAATAATCCTGGTCGGCCTTAATTACCGTGACCATGCCCGGGAATTAGGGATGGCTGTTCCCAAGGACCCGGTTATTTTCTTGAAACCTCCGAGCTCACTTATCGCCCATCAGAAGAATATTGTATATCCCCGTAATGTTAAGCGGCTGGATTATGAAGCTGAATTAGCCCTGGTCATTAAGAAAGAAGGGCGGTTCATTAAGGAAAAGAATGCTTCTGAGCATATCTTAGGGTATAGCTGCCTTAATGATGTTACTGCCCGTGATGTACAGAAAAAAGACGGCCAATGGACAAGGGCAAAGTCATTTGATACGTTTTGTCCTTTTGGCCCGTGGCTGGAAACAGAATTGGAAACAGATGATCTTGCTATTGCTTCATATTTGAACGGAAAACTGATGCAGTCATCGACCACCGCCAATGTGATATTCTCGGTGCCGTTTCTTCTGTCGTATATTTCCCGGATCATGACGCTCCTGCCGGGAGATATCATCTCGACCGGGACACCTCCTGGAGTTGGCAAAATGAAGAATCGTGATATAATAGAGGTGGAAATAGAAGGTATTGGAAAATTAAAGAATCAGGTTCGCATGAGTGGGGTTTAAGGTATCCTTCAGGGGAACAAACAATGTTACATATTAAAGATCTTACGGTAGAAGTCGCCGGTAAAATTATCCTTAAAGATGTGAATGTAAATATTAACAAGGATGAAGCGATGATCCTTTTCGGCCCTAACGGCAGCGGTAAGAGCACGCTGCTTAAGACCGTTATGGGGTTGGGCGGTTTTAAAGTAAAAAAGGGAGAGATTATTTTTAAGGATAAACGCATAGATACGCTTCCTACTGAAGAACGGGTAAAGCTTGGGTTGGGTATCATGTATCAGCATCCTCCTCAGATCAGGGGGGTCAAACTTGCGCAGATAGCTTCTTTTTTGTCAAGCGATGCCGAAAAGGTCAAATTAATGGCTGAACATCTTTCACTCCAAGAACACGTGAACCGGGATATTAATCTTGGTTTTTCCGGCGGCGAGATGAAACGTTCCGAATTATTCCAATTAATGCTGCAGGATCCCGATCTTTTGCTTTTGGATGAACCGGAATCAGGTGTTGATCTGGAGAATATTACTCTTATGGGCAGCGTTTTAAACGAATACCTGCAAAAAAAAGGTAAATCTGCGCTTGTTATTACGCATACCGGCTATATCCTTGATTATATCAAGGCCAAAAACGGCTGTGTTATGATTGGCGGGAAATTTTGGTGTGTCGGCGAACCTAAAGAGATGTTTAAAAGTATCCGGGAATCCGGTTACGAAAAATGTAAGGTGTGCGAATGTCCGCAAAAGAGTTAAATAAGAATATTGAGCCAGGGGATCTTGAAGGGATTACTTCTTCCGGGATGGATTTATCGGAGAAGACCCGGTCTGCCAGTTTTATGCAGCAGGATAATGCGCTTTTATTTTCCCGCAGTTCTCTGGATGGTGTGGATACGCTTAGTATTGCTGAAGCATTGGAGACTATCCCTGAAGCAAAAGAATATTATGGTAAGAATTTCCGGTATTTGAACAGGGAATTCCCTCAGGACACCGAGGGAGGTTATTTCATCCGAGTAAAGAAAGGGGTAACGGTTGCGCTTCCTATTCAGGCTTGCCTTTTCTTAAAATCACAAGGCTTTCGGCAAAAAGTGCATAATTTGATCATCATTGAGGAAGGCGCAAAGGTATATTTGATAACCGGATGTTCTGCTTCAGCTTCAGCTCATGAAGGCTTTCACTTGGGGATTTCAGAGTTCTTTGTGAAAAAAGGGGCATATTTAAATTTTACCATGATCCATAATTGGAAAGAGGATATTTCTGTCAAACCTATGAGTATTGCGGTAGTTGCGCAAGGAGCGACCTTTATTTCTAATTATGTTTGCCTGAAACCGGTTAAGGAGATCACTATGTATCCCACGGCAGTCTTAGAGGGAGAAGCTGCCCGCGCCAGTTTTAATTCTTTAGTCCTGTCTCATCCCAACAGCCTTCAGGATATCGGGTCTCGGGTGATCTTTCGCGCCCCGAATACTCAGGCAGAAATAATTGCTCGTTCGGTAAGTTTAGGCGGTAAATTTATTTCCCGCGGGCATCTCAAGGCCGAGGCTAACCATGTGAAGGCTCATCTGGAATGCCGGGGGCTGGTTTTATCCGAGAAAGGCACGATACACGCTATCCCTGAATTAGAGACGGATTTCCGGGATGTGGATATGTCCCATGAAGCGGCGATCGGAAAGATCAGCAAGGAAGAAATAGAGTATTTGTGTTCGCGCGGATTTTCCGAGGAACAAGCTCAATCAATTATCATCCGCGGTTTTATGGACGTTGATATCTTAGGCCTGCCTGATGTATTGAAAAAAGAAATTGAAGCCCTGGAAGATAAGACCCTGCATTCAAATTTCTAATCTCGTATCGTAAGCTCATTAGTTAATATTGGAAACCGCGGAAATTGTGGAATTAAATGCTGAGGATTTGCCGGGAATAGGCAAGCAGTAGTTCTTTGTATTGTTTTTGTATGGTTGATGATTTCAGGAGAGTTTGAGCTTCGCCGATCAAACTCTTGATCTCCTTTTTGACAAATTCTTGAGCGCCTGAAGTAGAGATGATTTCCCTGATAGCTTTGAGGTCTGCACTGGTTATTTTTTCTTTCAAGAGTATCTTTTTAATCGTTGTTTTGCTTTTTTTGTCCGCATGATTATACGCATGCCAGATAAAGACCGTCTTTTTGGCTTCCTGGAGGTCTGTCAGGATGGATTTTCCAATTTCTGCTTCAGTGCCGAACATCCCTAATGCGTCGTCTTTGATTTGAAATGCCCTGCCCAGGCGCGCCCCGAAATCAAAAAGCACCTCTACCTGTTTATCGCTTGCTCCGGCAAGCGTTGCTCCGATGGCCAGGGGGTAAGAAAAGGTGTAGCGCGCGGTTTTTAAGTCATAAATAGTATAGATGTCTTTTTTGGTTATTTCAGAGATGTCTTTTTCTCCATATAAAAGCTCAATAAATTCTCCGCAGCCGGTATAGATAGCAGCTTCAATGAGTTTTTTCATGGCTTTTTCTTTTCGTTTTAAATCGACGGTAATGGTTTGAAAGGCGTGTAACCCCATAGCGTACATGATATCACCGGCGACAATTGCGAGATCTTCTCCGTTAAATTTGATGTTTTTTTTACCTTTCAAATAGGATCCAAACATGGTGTGCATGGCAGGTTTCCCGCGCCTTAGTTCAGACTTATCAATGATGTCATCGTGCACGAGCATAAAGTCATGGAGGAGTTCCAGAGAAAGAGCGCTGGTATAGAGTCCGCGGGCTTCAAAGCGAGTAAAGCCAAGGTATCCCATGACCAGGAGCGTGGGCCGTATGCGTTTGCCGGGCCGTAAGACATAGTCGTGAATATATTCAAAGAGGAGAGGAGAGAGCTTTTTAAGAGCAAAAGACCTGTTGAGATGGCCAAGAAAGAGCGGCAATTCGCGGTCAAGAGTGATTTTTATTTTATTCAGCATTTTTTTATGTTAACATATAAGCAAATAATTTGCAAATGATTATATGGCAAAAGCTTCTCGTTCTAAAATACGTATGCTGAATTTTATCAGGGCATTGAGGCTTCCTTTTATTACTGCCAGTTTTTTCCCGTATCTGGCAGGGGCACTTCTTGCAAAACCGCATTTTAACGCCCTTGGGTTTTTTTTAGGGCTCATAACAGTAATTTCCACGCATCTGAGCGCTAATCTTTTGAATGATTTTGCCGATTCAAAGAGCGGCAATGACTGGCAGGATAAAACATTTTATTCGTTTTTTGGCGGCTCCAAACTTATTCAGGAGAGCATTTTTTCTGAGCGGTTTTATTTATATGCTGCGCTTATTTTTTCGTTTGTTGCATGCGTCTGTGTTTTTGCTCTTGCGGTAGCATTAAAAAGTGTCCTGGTACTCTGGCTGTTTTTCGTGATACTAATATTGGCTTGGGGCTATTCCGCGCAACCGGTAAAACTTTCTTACCGTAAATGGGGAGAGGTGGTAATCTTTGTGCTCTTTGGGCCGGTTTGTGTTATGGGTGGGTATTTCATTCAGTCAGGTGTGTTCCCGGCGTTCAAGAGTTTTTTGTTATCTCTTCCTTTTGGTTTCTTGACTACTGCTATTTTATTCGCTAATGAAGTGCCTGATTATTCTGATGATTTAGCCGTGGGAAAATACACCTGGGTTAGTTTTATGGGCCAAGAGCATGCGTTTTGGGTTTACAGCGCGTTGATCGCCTGTGCGCTGGTTTGTGTCGGCATTAATATCATGCGAGGGTTTTTGAGCCCTTTTGCTTGGGTGTCTTTGGCAACGCTTATTCCGGCATTGAAAGCCGCCCGTATATTAAAGGGATCAGCTCGAGATAAGCCTCGATTCGTTGAATCATCAAAACTGACGATTGCCATACATACGCTGGTAAGCATGGCCGTGTTGTTGGGCCTTATTGTGAAACGTTAAGGGGATGAGCATATGAAAAAAATCGTCATTATCGGCGGTGGTTTTGCTGGGTTGTCAGTGGTAAAGAGGCTCTCCGGTAATAAAGGTTCCCTCGATGTGGTATTGGTTGATAAACAGTCAATCTCAGGTTTTCTTCCTTTACTGCCAGATACTTTGGGCAGGGCAATTGACCCTGGTTATTTAGTTTGCCCTATCGAAACGTTTACCAGCCGGTATGGTTTTCGTTTTATCCAGGAAAGCGTGAATGCAATAAATTTGGAGAAAAAAGAGGTTATGACAACGCGGCAACGGCTCTCCTTTGATTATCTGGTCATTGCCAGCGGTTGCGAAACCAATTTTTACGCAAATCAAGAAATACAAAAACGCGCCTTTACCTTAGACAGCGCGGAGGATTCGATAAAACTTATCGATGCGCTCACTCGCAATGAGTATGAAACATATCTTATTGCCGGCGGTGGTTATACCGGTATTGAGATTGCCACGAACCTGCGCAGATGGCTGGATACGAGAAATAAAACCAACCGGGTTGTTGTGGTAGAAAGAGCGTCCGCGATCTTAGGGCCGCTTCCGCAATGGATGAGGCAGTATGTGGAGGATAACCTCAAGCGTTTGCGCGTTGAGGTGCTTTGTCCTGCGACAGTTGAGAAGATCGACGATGATTCTATCACGCTTTCGAACCGGGAAGTTTTTCGCCAGGCGATGTTTATCTGGGCGGCAGGCGTACGGGGCGTGGATTGTACGCAGGGCTTAGCGATAAAAAAGAACCCGCAAGGCAGGATCTTAGTCGATGATCAACTTATGTTTCAGGACGCTTGTTTTGCAGTTGGTGATGCGGCGGTGTTTAGTTTTCACAATAACGCGCTGCGTATGGCAGTGCAGTTCGCGATTGCGCAAGGGGAAGTTGTAGCGGATAATATCCTCAATCTTGTTCGACAGAGGCCATTAAGAAAATTCAGGCCTGTTGATCTAGGATATATTATTCCTATGGCAAATAATCAGTCGTGCGGCATTGTCTTGGGGTTTAAAATCAAAGGGAGAGCGGCGACCCTGATGCATTTTCTTATGTGTGTTTTTCGTTCGTATGGACTGCGCAATCGCTGGGGGATTATCAGGGGTTTAATGACAAAGGGGAAAAATAGTAAGTAACATCTCGCGCTAATAGCACCTTGGCATAAATGAATGCCAAGTGCGCCACTTTCTGTGGCGGAAATGCGCGGGTATGCGGCTTTCTGCCGCAGGAGGGTTGTTATGAAAGACTGGGCGAGTGTACCGTTGCGGTTGGGGTTAGGGGTGGTGTTTTTGGGGCACGGGTTACAGAAGGTTTTTGGTTTGTTTGGCGGGCCGGGAATCGCCGGTTTTACCAAAATGTTAGCTGGTTTGGGTTTTGCTCCTGCGTCGTTCTGGGCGTATCTGGCTGCGTATGTCGAGTTATTGGGAGGGCTTTTTTTGATTTTGGGGATCGGTGTCAGGATATCATCAGCTTTGCTTTTTATAGTGATGGTGGTGGCAACCCTCAAAGTGCATTTAGTAAAAGGCCTGTTTTTATCGGCAGGAGGCTTTGAATACAATTTGGTTATCGTAAGTGTGTGCCTTGCGTTACTCTTAAGCGGCCCCGATAAATTATGTATCACGAAAAAGTTGTAATTTTATAAAATAGTGATACATTATATTCTTACTTGAGCTTAACTAAAGTAGTGAGGTATTTGCTTTCATGGTAACGTTATTAAGATGAGGATAGTATGCATAAGCCAGCTTTCTTTAGTACTCTTTCCGGGCAGAAGTGGAAAAAAATAGGGGTTGAAAAACGCGCGGGTATTTTAGTGCCGTTGTTTTCTGCGTATTCCTCGGAAAGTTTGGGGATAGGCGATTTTGGCGATATGAAGCTGCTTATTGATTTTACCCAAAAGACCGGCAATTCGATCCTGCAGCTTTTACCGATGAATGAAGTCGGCAGTACGTTTTGCCCGTATGATTCCATAAGTTCTTTTGCCTTAGAGCCGATGTATATATCGTTTAACATGCTGCCGGAAAGCGACACAAAACCGCTCCAGGTGAAGATAAAAGAAATCAAAAAGGCTTTCCCGTGCGGCAAGAAACACCTGGATTATAAAATAAAAGATGAAAAGATACGCTTGTTGAAAGAGCTTTTCCTTTCGGAGACAGAGAATAGCCTGGTTGGTTTTGATACATTCAGGCAGGAGAATGCGTATTGGGTGTATAATTATGCTTTCTTTAAAGCGCTTAAAGAATATCATCATGGTAGCGCCTGGTATGAATGGGAAGGGAAATATAAAAACCGCGAGCGAGCTGCCTTGGAAAGTTTTAGTAAAGAGCATGAAGAAAGTATCGCTTTTGAAATATGGGTCCAGTGGCTCCTCTACAGCCAGTTTAAAGAGGTAAAATCTTATGCCGAAGAGAAGAATGTTTTATTGAAAGGTGATCTGCCTATTTTGGTTTCGTTGGATAGCGCTGATGTCTGGGCGCATCCTGAATTCTTTAATCTAGAGCTTACCGCGGGAGCTCCGCCCGATATGTATTGTGAAAAAGGCCAGCGTTGGGGGACTCCGACATACAATTGGGAGCGTATAGAAGCCGATGGCTATCAGTATTTGAAAGAGAAGCTGCGTTACGCCCAGAATTTTTATGATATTTTACGCATTGACCATGTTATCGGTTTATTCCGGATCTGGAGTATTCCGGCGCAAGAGCCTCAGGAAAATAAAGGGCTGCATGGTTTTTTTGATCCGAGGGATGAAAGTAAGTGGGCAGCGCAGGGCAGGAATCTATTAACCGTAATATTAGAGAATACAAAGATGCTTTTGTGCGCTGAAGACCTGGGGGTAGTTCCACGGGCCTGTACTGAGGCGTTAAAAGAGTTCGGTATTCCTGGTAATGAAGTTCAGCGCTGGGTTAAAGACTGGATTGTCAAACATGATTTCCTGGAGCCGCAGGATTACCGGTTATTTTCCGTATCCATGTTGTCAACGCATGATACAACGAATTGGGCGGCTTGGTGGGAAAATGAGGCCGGGACCGTGGATGAAGCGCTTTTTTTAAGGAAATGCCAGGATCGCTGGATCGATTATCATAGTGTAAAGAATAACCTTTTTGACCATAAACGTTCCCGTCACGGGAGGCTGCGTTGGCTTGATAGTATCACTTCTGTTGATATCCTGTTAACGGCATTAAGCAGGAAAAAAGAGGAAGTTATGGATTTTATTGATTTGTATGTAAATACGTATCGGGAAAAAGAAAAACTCTGGAAACACCTGGGTATTGCCGGACCCATGAGAGAAAAAGCGGATGAGAAGATCATCTCGAAAATACTGCATTTGACGCTTAAATCAAATTCGATATTCGCTATCCAGTTGCTTATTGATTGGTTAGGCATTACCGATTTATTAAAAGGCGATGCGTATCAATATAGGATTAATACCCCTGGAACGGTAAACCCGCAGAACTGGTCTTTAACGCTTCATGTTTCATTGGATGATCTCCTTAAGGATCCGGTTTGCAGAAAAATAAAGCACATGGTTACTGAAGCAGGCCGCTTTTGACTTTTGCCTTCTCCTTGATTTGGTATTGTTTAGAAAATGAGTATAAAAAATAAACTAAAATCACGGCCCAAAGCTATTATTTTTGATATGGATGGGGTTATTATTGATTCTATGCCATATCATTTTATCGCTTGGTATGAGGCATTACGGCAGTTTGGGGTACGGGTGAGCTGTTTTGATGTTTATTTGAAAGAAGGGGAACGTTGGGATAAGACATTGAACCATCTCTTATTTCGTGCCGAACGTCAACCAACCCCTGATTTACTTAAAGAGATATTTTCTTTGCGCCAGAAAATCTTCAGAAAATATTTTAAACGGTTTATCTTTAAAGATGTTGTGGAACTCCTGAGCTGTTTAAAAAAGAAAGGGTATCTTTTAGGATTAGTGACGGGTACCCCTCGACGGGAAATCGAGCGTATTTTGCCTGTTCCAATCAGGCGGCTGTTTGACCATGTTGTCGCCGGTGACCAGGTAAAAGAGGGCAAACCTCATCCTGAACCGTATCTTAAAGCAGCGAAATCATTAAAGGTTAAACCAAAAGAGTGCGTGGTTATTGAAAACGCGCCTTTTGGGATTGAGTCTGCTAAGCGCGCGCATATGTTTTGTATAGCGCTTACGACGAGTTTACCTCGGGAGTATTTGCGTGGTGCTGATATGGTGGTTAATGAGTTGAAAGAAATATCGAGATCTCTGGATCTTTCCTGCTGGATCAGAGAATAATTATTGACATAACCTGCTATTTATGATAAAGTTATAAAAATATAACTCTTCTGTTTTTAGTCCTGAAGAGAGTTTTGTTTGTCCCATAAGAAAGGTTTTTTATGGGTATTGTTAACCTTGTAAGGAGGTGGCGCAATGAATACATGGCAGGCAATCTTTGTTGAGCCGGCAAAAACAGTCGTTTCTCAGGTCAGCCAATTCTTGGTAAACGTGCTCTTAGTAATCATCATCCTTATTATTGGTTGGATCATCTCGAAATTCATCAAAACGGTTGTCGCGAAACTATTAAAAACAGTTAAGCTTGATGAACTCGCTAAAAAGATCGAATTGGA
The DNA here is from genome assembly GCA_041662125.1 of Candidatus Omnitrophota bacterium. Taxonomy (GTDB): domain Bacteria; phylum Omnitrophota; class Gorgyraeia; order Gygaellales; family Profunditerraquicolaceae; genus JBAZTA01. The sequence goes on from JBAZTA010000002.1 coordinate 381,546, forward strand.
TAAATTATTGGCAAAAGGCGGGATTTCCTATACGCTTTCCGATTTGGTCAGTGTTGTTGTTTACTGGCTGGCACTTTTGGTTACCTTTGTTGTAGCGATTAATTCTATTGGTTTGCCGATTGCCGCTGAGTTATTGAATAAAGTCGCTTTATATGTGCCTAATATTATTGCCGCAATCTTTATTTTGATATTCGGTATGTTTGTCGCGATTGTTTTACGCAATATTGTTTTGACTGCTGCCACCAACGCGGGGCTCTCACAATCAAAATTGTTGTCTCAAATCGTTGAGATCGTTGTGATTGTTTTTGCGGTTTTGGTCACTCTTGAGCAGTTAAGCATTAAAGCTCAAATCATAGAACAAGCAATAACTGTCGTGTTAGCTTCGCTTGGTTTAGGTTTCGCGTTAGCTTTTGGTTTAGGCTGCAAAGATATTGCCGGGAAATTTACGGCTGAGTTAGTTGAAAAAATGAAGGGAAAGAAATAAGCATTTGTAAATGAATACAAGGTGAACCCCGCCCCTTTTACGATACAAAATATCTTATTCCGGTAAAAGGGGCGGGGTTCCTATTATACCGATGATATACCGATTTATCGACGATAAAGGGACATTCGTTGTAGAGAAACCGCTTAATTTTGGCCTCTATTTTCCGCTTACCAATCAGAACGGTTCATTTTTGAGTTCTATCAGCCCTAATCTCGCAGGGGATATTAAACGCGATAATGACCATTTCTTGACGCCTCCTGCCAGTATTGAAGATATAAAAAATAATCCTCTCTGCCGAAGGGACTTTTTTATTAAAACAGGCAAAACAACGATCCGCCTGGCCTATACTGATAAAGATAGCCTGGAAGCGGGGTTTTTGTATCATAAAGTCATCAAGAAAACCCGCGCGCTTGCTATTGAAGTTATAAATTTTATACCCTATAACCGCGATGTTGAGGTTATGTGGGTTAAAATCCGTAATGAAGGGAATTCTTCTTTAAAATTTACTCCGACTTCTTTTATTCCTCTTTTTGGCAGGGCAGAAAAGAACCTGAGGGACCATCGTCATGTGAGCGCTTTGCTCAACCGGCTTGACCTGCAACCCTATGGCATCCATCTCCAACCAACGATGATCTTTGATGAAAAAGGGCATAGCGTCAATGAGTCCATTTATTTTGTCTTAGGGTATGAGGATGCATCAAAGCCTCCTGCGGGGCAATTTCCTACTTTGGATTATTTCTGCGGTGATGGTGATATTTTCTCTCCCGATGCTATTGAGAAGAGTGTTCCTGCGGTAACTAAGAAACTTGCCGAATTTGACGGGAAAGAAGCTTGCGCGGCATTCCGCTTTAAAGATAAGACCTTGCGCAAAGGTGAGGAAGTTAATTATTTCCTGCTAATGGGGATCACTGAAGATACAAGGAAGATCTCTGCTCTTTTTCAAAAGCTCAATACCCCTCAAAAAGTGCGGCAGAGCTTGAGTGATACTAAAGAGTACTGGGGTGATTATCTGTCCCGTTTAGATTTTGATTTCGGGAACAAGGAATTTAATAACTGGCTGCTTTGGGTAAAATTGCAGCCGACGTTACGCAAATTATTCGGTTGTTCATTCTTGCCGCATTTTGATTATGGTAAAGGCGGCCGGGGGTGGCGTGATCTATGGCAGGATGCTTTAGCTCTTCTTTTGACTGAGCCACAAAAGGTCGGGGAAATAATTTTTAAGAATTTCCAAGGTGTGCGTGTCGATGGCTCTAATGCGACGATCATTACCAAAGACGGCGGCTTTATTTCGGATAGGAACCGTATCAGCAGGGTTTGGATGGACCATGGCGTATGGCCATACCTGACGTTGCGCCTGTATTTAAACAAAACCGCTGATATAGGATTTTTATTAAAAGAGGCTGCTTATTTCAGGGATAAACAGCTTAAACGCGCCAAAGAAATTGATGCCGGTTTCTCTGGGAAGGATTATCTCTTGCGGACCAAAGATAATGCGGTATATCAGGGCAGTATTTTAGAGCACCTCTTGGTACAAAATCTTGTCCCGTTTTTTAATGTAGGGGAACATAATGTCATCCGATTAGAAAATGCTGATTGGAATGATGGCCTGGATATGGCGGCAGACAGGGGAGAAAGTGCTGCCTTTAGTTTTATGTATGCGTATAACCTTAGCGATATGTGCGGTTTCTTAGAAGCCTTAAAACAAAAGACTACAGAAGTAGCCGTATTTAAAGAATTAAAAATCCTGTTGGATACGCTTGGCCGGCCGGTCAATTATAAAAGCTATAAAGCAAAGCAATCCAGGCTTGAAGCATATTTTGAGAAAACAAAGATTTTGAATGGCCGTAAAGTCGTCATAAAAATCGATGATTTGATAAGCGATCTCAAGCAGAAGGCCGCTCATGTTTTTTCCTGGTTAAAAGAGAAAGAGTGGCTCTCTGAAGGTTTTTTTAACGGTTATTATGACAATCAGGGCAGAGCAGTTGAAGGAAGCCGTGGCAGCGGTCTGCGTATGATGCTTACTTCTCAAGTTTTTGCGATCATGAGCGGTGGCGCGGGGGAACAACAGGTCGATGAGATCTGGCATTCGATAAAAAGCCATTTGTTTGACCGGCGTTTGGGCGGTTTTCGTTTGAATACGGATTTTAATTCTTGTATGCTTGATCTCGGCAGGGCATTCGGCTTTGCGTATGGCGAAAAAGAAAACGGTGCGTTTTTTAACCACATGGTGGTCATGCTGGCAAACGCTTTATATAAGCGTGGTTTTGTGAAAGAAGGATTTGAAGTTATCAGCTCCATTTATGCTATGGCAACCGATGCCAAAGCCAGGATCTACCCGCTTATCCCCGAATATTTTAATAATGAAGGCAGGGGCCTCTATTTGTATTTGACCGGCTCAGCCAGCTGGTATATATATACTTTGATGGAAGAAGTTTTAGGCATAAAGTTTGTTTTAGGCGATATTTGGCTTGACCCGAAGCTTCTGGATGGAGCATTCTTCAGCCGGCAGATCGGAGTTCGTTTTATTGCGCATGGTAAAATGGTGCATGTTGTTTTCTTGCGGGAAAGCCCAAGGCGTGGCACATACGCTATACAGAAAGTTTTACTGGAGAAAACAGAGATTCACCCTACTCAGGGTAAGTTTATCATCACCAAAGAAAACCTCAGGAAAAAAGAAAATACGCTTTTTGTGCATTTGGCCTAACGCATAAAGCGGCATACCTTCTATCAATCTTTTTATCATAACCTTAAAAAATGAGATATAATAATATTTCAGGTGTTTGCTTGAGGAGCTCTTGTGGTTCTTCAGGTACATGGTTTTTACGTAAGGTTTCAGAAAACCGGAGGCCACGATGAAACAATTACCGATTCTTGTGTTACTTTTCTTTATGGTGCTGGGGGTTTTGGTGGGGGATAGAAGCCTCCAGGCTCAGGAGCCCGTTCGCCGGACAGCGGCTGTGGCAGCGCAGGGTAAATCGGTAGAAGCAGCAAGTTTTTATCAATGGCTCTTTGATTATACGAAGCCGGGTGAGAAGGAAGCTCTGGTGGTTGTTGAATTTCAGGACATCCTGATCTTGACCGGGATTGATCTATTGGTTTCATTTGTGTGCGTGTGGCTGGCGTTTTTATTCTCAATAAGGATCATGGCGTTCGATTGGAAGAAATTCCTGGTTTTTTTCCTGAATTTGAATATCGGCTGGTTTATTGTTTTGCTGCTTTTCCGGGGATTATGGGAAATAGTGAGCTCACTTGTCATTAAATTGCAGCCTGATCTTTCAGGTGTTTTTATCCAGCATTTTACCATCATCATTTTGTTTGTTGCGGTTGTGTTTTATCTCTGGTTACAGGCGCGTGCGTTTGGCCTTCAATTCGCGGAAAGTTTAAAGATGTTCTTTATTTCTCAATGCTCGTATTTTATGCTGGTATTTTTATTCTTCGCTTTTGTTTCTCCGTGGGAAAACAGGTTGGTTATGGCAGCGCAAGAGAATCTGGGGATCAAGCCGGTTATTGCGGCATATGTGTCGGATATAGAGAAGGTTACTAGCAGAAGGGACCTTTTATCTTTGGCAAGAATACGGATGTTCCATCTGTAACCAAATTGAAAAAGGAACGGGTATGCGGTTAAGAGGCGCGGGGTTCAAAACTATTATTGTCTTTGGCCTGCTTTTTCTTGCGGTTTTTTTTATTGTGCGCTACGCGCGGGAAAAAGCGATGCTGCTTAAGATTATTGAACGTTTGACTGCGGAAACCAGGATCGCCGAAGTGCTGGTGACTCAGGTAAAAACAGACCCAAGACTGAATAAGACGTTTACGACCATCAAATTCTTAGAGTATGATACTCAGAACAATCCGCTTGGGCCGCGGTATTTTACCTTTTCCGGTAATATTATACAGTTTCAGTCCCTGGTTATCAGATTTGATGATTTTTACGTGAAGTCGGGCGACCCTTTGAAGGGCAAAAGCGCGTATATTTTTCTGAAGGCTTTTGCGTTTATCCATCCGGGCGTGGAGGAGTTTGAGATCACCCGGGTTAATGAGATCCCTAGTGGTTATGCGGTAACCGGCAGTACGAGCGATTTTGAAAAGAAGTTATGGAAGAAATTCTGGAAATACGCTTTTGAACCCCATCAAGCCAAAAGAGCCGGTGTTAAGAATGCTCAGATAGAGGCTCCCGGGATAAAATTCCTTCCGGGCCTTCTGTATACGATAAAAATCGAACATGACGGCGGCATGCGTATTGATGCCCGGAATTTACCGGATATCCTTAAGGGGGAGAAAATCGACTTTTAAGTGTTTGGGAATTGTAGATTAATGGCCACAGATGATAAAAAAATATCTTTTAGAGCTGGCAACAGATAAAAAGCAAGGGGCAGGTTCCCGCATGCTTAAGGCTGTCCTGTTTGTTTTATCAGTTTTTTATGGGGCAATAATCCGTGGTTTAATCCTTTGGTATCGTTTGATACCCTGTCGGCTGTCCTGTAAAGTGGTAAGTGTGGGTAATATTACTCTTGGCGGGACCGGCAAAACACCTTTAGTAGAGTTTATCGCCCGGTATTTAAAAGGGCAGGGATCTCATGTTGCCATAATAACCAGAGGCTATAAAAAGCCGAAAACCGGTAGTGCTCTGCCTCGATCCAGTTACGCATCTATGGGTGATGAAGCGGCGATGCTTGCGCATAACCTTAGAGATGTTTCTGTTATTGTTGATGCGGATAGAGTAGCCGGCAGCCTGCGGGCAATACGGGAACATAAAGCTGATACAGTTATTTTTGACGACGGGTTTCAGCAATGGCGTATTGCCAAGGATTTAGAGATTGTCGTGGTTGATGCTGCTGTTTTCTTTGGTAACCGGCAGATGATCCCGCGGGGAATCTTGCGTGAGCCTTTATCATCATTACAACGCGCGGATATTTTTGTCTTGAATAATACGCAGGTAATTGCGGACACGGCCGCATTACACGATTGGTTAGCGCGGGTTAATAACAGGGCCATGGTGGTAGAAGCCGTTGCCCATCCAATAGGCTTTTATCGTATCGATAATCCTGACGAACTTTTAGCGCCGGGTATTTTTAAGGGGAAAACCGTTGTTTTGGTATCGGGTATCGGTAATCCCGATCATTTTGAGAAGCTTATCGGCACTATGGGAATACAAAGTGCTTTATCTGTTCGGTATCAGGATCATTATCGTTATTCCCCGCGGGATTGGCAGTTACTCTGCGCGCGCTCAAAAGAAAAAAACATTGATACTATTATTACTACTCAAAAAGACGCGGTGCGTTTTTTATCTTTATACCAGAAAAATCCCTTATGCGCTCTCTATGCTTTGCGCATTGAACTTAAAATCGTGAAAAATGAACAAAGATTCCTTAACCGATTACTTCGGTTGTATAGCCTTTAAATTCTGCGGCCCGTTTTTGCGCAGCCTGCCTAAAAAGGTGAGTTTCGCTTTAGGGAGGCTGTTGGGGTCTTGTGTTTTTTATTGTGACGGTAAGCACCGCCGGCGGGTTTACTCTAACCTTAAGACCGCTTTTGGCGGCAGCCGTTCACCGTTAGAATTATTCAGGCTTACTCATGATTTCTACCGCAGCTTTGGGCAGAATATCATCGAAATATTCTTTATCCCCCAGGTAGATAAAAAGTATATCGGGCGCCATGTTCGTTTTGAGGGCCTGGAGCATATTCACGAGAGCCTTCAAAAAGGCAAAGGCGTGATCTTCCTTGGTGTTCATGAAGGCAGTTGGGAGCTTTCCAATATACTCTGCGCCAATTTAGGAGTGCCGTTCCATATGTTTGTCAATGATCAAAAATTGCCGCGCCTGAACCGCCTGTTGAATATTTACCGAAGCCAAAAAGGATGTTCGATCCTGCAGAGAAAAAATGAGATCCGGCAGTTAATAGAAATCCTTAAGAGTAATCAGGCGATCGGCATGACGCTGGATCAGGGAGGCAGGAACGGGATCAATGTTAGTTTTTTGGGCAAAAACGCTTCAATGTCAACGGGCGCGGTCCGCCTGGCATTAAAATACGGTGTTTCGATAGTGCCTGTTTTTTTTACGCGTGTAAAAGGGCCGGCCCTTACAGTTTATATAGAGCCTGTTTTTACCGTAAAGAAAACCAATAACCTTGACACTGATCTCCGGGATAATGTGCAGGCGCTGGCGCATGTTTTTGAAAGATATATTAGCCGTTTCCCGCAGGAATATCTCTGGACATATAAAATCTGGAAATATTCACAAGAGCGTACTCTTGTGATCCTGGATGACGGCAAGACCGGCCATCTGCGCCAGTCAGAAGCACTTGCTAAGATCGTAAGCGGGTATTTGTTGGATAAAGGCATTTACGCTCATACACAGCGTGTGCAGGTAAAATTTAAAAGCGCATTTTTGCGGCATGCGTTAACGTTGGGCAGTTGTTTTTCCGCAGGGTGGATTTGTCAGGGATGTTTATCCTGCATGAAGGTATCTTTGGAAGGATCCTGTTACCGTCAGCTTATCACGCAGAAACCGGATATCATTATTTCCTGCGGAGCTTCTCTTGCGGCAGTTAACCGGGTGCTCTCCCGTGATACGGGCGCAAAGTCTCTGGCAGTTATGCGGCCGTCAATACTGAGTACGCGTGGCTTTGATATGGTTGTAATACCTCGCCATGATGATCCTAGGCGGGGTGAAAATATCGCTATAACGCAAGGAGCGCTTAACGTGATCGATCCGGAATATATAGAAGGCCAGGCTCAAGCATTAAAACGAAAGTTGCGTCCCGGCAGCATTCCTTTAGGCCCTGCGATCGGCCTTTTAATCGGGGGAGATACAAAAAACTTTTGTTTAGAGCCACAGGTGATGGCTGAAGTGCTCACTCAGGTTAAGTCTGCTGCCGCGAGGGTAAGTTCTCGTATCCTGATAACTACTTCCCGCCGCACTTCAAAAACAGTGGAAGCGTTAATAAAAAATGAATTACAAAATGAACCGAATTGCGTTTTACAGGTGATCGCCAATGAACAAAATATTCCCGAAGCAGTGGGAGGGATATTGGGTTTAAGCCAAGTAATTATTGTTTCTCCTGAAAGCATTTCTATGATCTCTGAAGCAGCCAGCTCCGGCAAGCATATCATTGTGTTTCAAGCAGCGCCGGTGAGCCGCCGCCATGATCGCTTCCTGAAACAAATGGCTCAACAAAGATATATTTATCTTTGTCATCCTCAGGATCTCTCAGGGCTTATAGAGAAATTGTGTAAGGATGATCAAAAAGTTTTAAGGCTGGAGAATAAAGAAGCAATTGAGGAGAAGTTGCGCCGTATTATGTAACCTGAGGATCAGCGGGTTTACGGGGAGATCGTTTTTTGTTGCATGAAATCTTTGTAATCCGTTCTTGAACTATCAATTATTTTGCGGTATTCCCGGTCATCCTTAAATACTTTTTTTTCTTCAATTTTCATAAAGTGGGGTTTCGGGCGGCTTTGATGTGTTTTCCCAAGCCTGGCAAAGATAAACATCGCGTAATTGATAAGTATCGCAACAATAAAGATGGTAACGACAAACAGAACTATATTGAGCAGGTCCTTTTCTTTAGTCATATTTTTATATTATTATACCAAGTTTTAATATAAAATAAAGCATTATCCTTGCGCTGTTGATCGTGCCGGCAAGAGTAGTTGGATCAGTAATAGTTTTATTAAGGAATACATATGAATATACTGCAGATATTACCTGAGTTGAGAGTAGGAGGCGTTGAAACCGGCACCTTAGACCTGGCAAAGTACGCGGTTAAATTAGGCCATAAAGTCGTCGTGGTCTCAAACGGCGGTGAATTGGTAAAAGACCTGGAGGCAGCGGGTGCTATCCACTATTCGCTGCCGGTGCACAGGAAATCCATCTTTGCTATGGTTAAGATGGTCCCTAAATTGATCGAGATCATTGAGAAAGAAAAGATCGATATTGTCCATGCCCGTTCTCGTGTCCCTGCCTGGGTCGCGTATTTTGCCTGCCGCAAGACCAGGAAAGTATTTGTTACAACCTGTCATGGATATTATAAAAAGCACCTCTTGAGCTACGTAATGGGTTGGGCAAAGAGGGTCATTGTTCCCAGCAATGTGATCGGCCGCCATATGATCGACGATTTTGGTGTTCCCCATGCCCGGATACGCCTGATCCCTCGGAGTGTTGACTTGGAGAAATTTAAATATACCCCGCTCGATAAAAAGAAGAATAAAGAATTCAATGTCGGTATTATCGGCAGGATCACTCCTCTTAAGGGCCATTTATATTTTATTAAAGCGATGGCTCGGGTTATGCGCTCGGTCCCGCATCTTAAGATATGGATCGTCGGTGATGCTCCTGTTTCAAAAGCGGCGTATAAGGAACAGCTGCAGGTGTTAGTCAAGAGAATGGGGCTTTGGAATTCAACTGAGTTCCTCGGGACGCAGAAAAACATTCCGGAAATCTTAAAACATCTTGACCTGGTGGTTTTATCGACAACAACCCATGAGGCATTCGGCAGGGTAGTTATAGAAGCGCAGGCGTGCGGTGTGCCGGTGGTGGCCACCAGTGTTGGGGGGGTTGTTGATATTATCGATGACAATAAAACCGGTTTATTGGTGCCGCCGGCTGATCCGATACATATGGCTGAAGCGGTTATCAAGATACACGATGATAAGGAACTCGCGTGCCGGTTATCAGAAGCAGCATATCAAAAGGTGCAAGAACAGTATGATGTAAAACGAATGGTTGAGGATACCCTGGGTGTTTATAAAGAAGCGCTGGAAGACCTCAAGGTCTTGATGATAAAATTCAGTTCTTTAGGTGATATTATCCTTTCGAGTGCCGCGATAAAAGCGGTCAGGGAAAAGTTCCGGCGCGAATCCGGCTCAGGCCTGAACCATAAGCTTAGTTTTCTGGTGGGGGATGAATGCAAAGATCTCTTGATGGTATGTCCGTATATCGATGAGTTATTGGTTTGTGATTTTAAGAACAGGGATAAAGGGCTCTTCGGGTTTTTAAAGCTGGCCCGTTTCCTGCGCAAGAAGCATTTTGATCTGGTTATCGATTTACAGAATAATCGTAAAAGCCATATTCTTTCCCGGTTGAGCTTAGCGATGAACCGCTACGGGTATGATAATAAAAAATACGGTTTTTTGCTTAATCACCGTATTAAAGATGAATTGCCCATTTTGGACCCGGTTACCCACCAATTCCGGATATTAAAGATGCTCGGTATTGAGCTCAAAGATCCTCGTTTAGAGCTTTGGCCGCCTGCGCAGGATGAAAAGCATATCGAAGAATTCTTTGCTGCTGAGTGGATGAGCGTCCATCAAAAGATCGTAGGGATCAATGTGAGTGCCAGTCATCGTTGGGAAACAAAGGTCTGGCCTTTCCATCATCTGGTGAAATTGTGCGAGGAACTTGGGCGCCGGGATATGCGCGTGGTGATAACCGGAACTGACGCTGACGCTCCCCTGGCGCAGAAGCTTTTGAATGCGGTGAAGAACGCTAAAATCATTAACGGCTGTGGTAAAACGACGGTTAATCAATTGGCGTGCCTGATTAAACGATGCAGTGTTTATATTTCTGCTGATTCCGCGCCTTTGCATGTTGCCGCCTCTGTTGATACCCCGGTAATTGCTTTGTTTGGCCCTACGGATCACCGGCGTCACGTCCCGCCGGCAAAGAAGCTCGTCGTTTTAAGAAAAGATTTACCGTGCAGCCCTTGTTACAAATCAAAATGCGCGACCCTTAAGTGTATGGAACTCATTAAGCCGGAAGAAGTACTTATTGCGATAGAAGAGGTCATGAAAATAGCCGCATGAATATCCTTTATCTTACTACCCATTTGAATCCCGGAGGCATTACAAGTTATCTCTTGACTTTATCGAGAGCGATGAAGCAAAAGGGGCATACGGTATATATTGCCGCTAGTTCGGGTGAACTTCTCCCGAGGTTCCAGGAAGCAGGTATCACGTATATTCCCGTACCGATCAACACAAAGCAGGAAATAAGCCTCGCCGTTGTAAGGACTTTTTTTATTTTAGCGCGAAAGGTTAAAGAGTATAATATTGATATTATTCACGCGCAGACTCGCGTGGCTCAGGTAGCAAGCTGCCTTTTGGAAATATTTTGCCGGACGCCGTATGTATCGACGTGTCACGGGTTTTTCAAGAAAAGGCTTTTTCGCATGATGTTTCCTTGTTGGGGGCGCTTATGTATTGCGATCAGCCAGCAGGTGCAGGATCATCTGGTGAATGATTTTAAACTTTCGGGGCAGAGTATCAGGCTCGTTTCTAACGGTATTGATCTTGACCGTTTTATCCGTTCTGATGAGCAAACGTGCCTGAAGACCAGAAAAGAGCTTGGATTAGGTAATGCTTTGGTGGTTGGCATACTCGCGCGGCTTTCAGAGGTTAAAGGGCACCGCTATTTGATAGAAGCAATGAAGCTGGTGAGCGCGAGGATAGTCAATGCCCGGTTATTGATTATTGGGGAAGGCAAGATCAAAAAAGACCTCATGGACTTATGTGATTCTCTTGCGATCAGCGATAAAATTATTTTCCTTCCTAACGTCTTGGAAACGGTGCGGTTTTTATCGATCATGGATGTGTTTGTAATGCCGTCTCTCCATGAAGGGCTTGGATTAAGTTTAATGGAAGCTATGGCTCTGGGATTGGCTGTTATTGGTTCGGATGTCGGTGGTATCAAAAGTTTAATACAACATAATAGTAACGGGTTATTGGTTAAGCCTGCTGATCCCGCAGAGTTGTCTTGTGCTATAATAGCATTGCTTGAAGATCAAAAAAGGCGGGAGCAGTTGGCTTTTCGTGGCCAGTCTTTTATCAGGGAGAATTTCTCGCAAAGCAAAATGGCTGCTCAAACACAGAGGGTTTACGAAGAATGTTTAAACATAAAAAACCGGCAGTAATCATTGGTGTTGTTGCGGCGGCGGTGATTTTTCTGGTAAATTACGCGCGCCATAATTATGTTTTGCCGATACTCATGTATCATTCGGTCAAGCAAAAAGTTCCTCCGGGGAATAGATTGACGGTTTCATCGGGGACATTTGAACGGCAGATGGAATTCTTAAAACGTAACCGCTATGCTGTTGTGCCTTTGGAAGAAGCAGTGCGGTTAGTAAAGGATAAGCAGGCGCCGCCTGCCAGGACAGTTGCTATTACTTTTGATGATGGCTATGGCGATAATTATACCGAAGCCTTCCCGATATTGAAGAAATATAATTTACTGGCGACAATATTTATCATCGTCAATGAAATCGGGCAGCCCGGTATGCTTACCTGGGAACAGATACATATTATGCAGGACTCAGGTTTGATCAGCTTTGGCAGCCATACGCTTAATCACCCCTATTTAGTAAAAATTGATTCTTTAGAAGCGTTGAAAAGTGAGCTTTTTGATTCTAAGAAAATCATGGAAAAAGAATTGAGCCGTCCGGTAAATACATTTTGTTACCCCAGCGGCAGATTTAACCAGAAAGTCAGGCAGGTAGTTGTTGATGCGGGATATACAGCGGCGGTAGCGTCAAACCCGGGGAAAAACTTTCCCAGCGACGATATTTTCGCGCTCAAACGGTTGCGGATATCGGAAAATTCCTCGAATTTATTTATTTTCTGGGTAGAGTCAAGCGGCTATTATAATATGATGCGGGAGAGTAAAAGGAAAAGTAGAGGTAAGGGTTACTAATTAACCAGGAGTTTCTATGTCTGCTTTCGGAAACCAACGCATACTGATCTTTAATGTGAACTGGGTGGGAGATGTTTTGTTCTCAACAGCGACGATCCGTAATATTAAGTATAATTACCCGGATAGTTTTATCGCTTGTATTATCCCGAGCCGTTGTTATCCGGTTTTAGAGGGTAATCCGTATCTCGATCAAATTATCATTTTTGATGAAAATAACGAACATCAAAGCCTTATAGCGAAGCTGAAATTTATTTTCATGTTGCGGAGCATGAAATTTGACATGGTTTTTCTTTTGCATCGTTCGCTTACCCGAGCCCTGATCACTTGGCTTGCCGGTATCCCGGTCCGTATCGGTTATTATTCGCGAAAACGCAGTTTACTTTTGACCAAGAATATCATGCCTGCTCCCCATGATACGGTACACCGGATCGATTATTATTTAAATTTGATCGAGCGCTCTGGATTAAAGGTTAAGGACCGCTTTACTCAGTTTTTTCTCTCCACCCACTCTCACGGGGCCGTTGACGAGTTCCTGCGGAAAAATGCGGTTACTCAAGATGATTTTGTGGTAGGGATTAATCCCGGAGGCAATTGGGGGCCGAAACGCTGGAGTAAAGAAAATTATGCGCTGCTGGCTGAGGCGCTTGCGCGTGAGTTTGGCGCTAAAGTTATTATTACCGGCAGCCCCGATGATACCTCTTTAGCGTATGAAATCCAGTCTCTTATGAAAACAAACGTTCTTTTTGCCTGCGGAGAGCTTGATCTAAAAGAATTCGCGGCATTGTGTAAACGTTTTGACGTATTTATCAGCGCCGATACAGGCCCGCTCCATATTGCCAATGCGGTCGGCACAAAGAAAATAATCGCGCTCTTTGGCCCCACGCATCCCCTTATTACCGGCCCGTTCCCGCAGGATAATGTGACCATACTACAGAAGAAGACAGTCTGCAGGATACCGTGTTACGTCGCTGATTGCAGCACTAACCGGTGCATGCAGGTGATTAAACCTGAAGATGTTTTGGAGCAGATACGGTCATTTCGTGCTGCCGTATAATTTTACATGCCGTGATCCCATGGACACTATTGAGAAAATACTTGTTATTACGTTAAGTAATTTCGGCGATGTCGTTTTAACTTTGCCTGTTTTGGATTATCTGCGGCAGCATTTTCCGGGGGCGCGTCTTACGGTTATGGTCGGCCCTCGGCCACAACAAATCTTCGATCAAAATCCTCAAATTGACCGTCTTATTATTTATGATAAATATGCTTCTTTGAGCCGCAAAATTGCTTTATTCTTCGCGCTAAAAAAAGAGAAATTCGATGTTATTATCGATTTGCGTAATACCTTATATGGGGCGCTCTTGCCGGCGCGCTATAAAACTTCACCGTTTTTGGTTATTCCTCATACCATTATCCACGCGAAAGACCGTCATCTCTACCGTTTGCAGCGGGCTTTAAAACAAAGCTCGCCGCTTGTGGTGTCGCTTCACCAAATGCTTTTTACCAGTAACGATGATCAGGAGATTGTTCAGAGGCTTCTTCAACAGCATCATATACATCCCCAACAAAGGATTGTCCTGGTAAGCCCGGAAACCGGCGGTGCAAATAGAAAATGGCCCTTGGAAAGAGTCACAGAGGTTTGTCAGGTTTTGAGTAATGAGTATGTAGTTTTGATTATTGGAAAAAACTCGCCAAGCCTGAAATTACCAGCGGTTCCTGAAGGGGCAAAGGGTGCAATCGTTGATCTCTCGGGATTAACTACGTTAAGCCAGTTGATGTATTTGATAACGCAGTCCTCTTTAATGATAACCGCTGATACCGGGACATTGCAATTGGCAAGTTATTTGAATAAGCCGGTAGTGGTCCTTTTTGGAGCCAGTGACGATAGGAGATACGGTCCCTGGTCAGAAAAATTTCGTGTCGTTAAAAAAGAGATCTTCTGCAGTCCCTGCCAGAAAGCGCAGTGTTTGTATGGAACGATTGAGTGTATGGAATTGATTCAAGTCCAGGATGTCGTAAGGGCTGCAAACGAATTATTATCTGTGTCTCCTATGGTAGAGGAAGAAACTACCCAGGTGCAAAAGTTTAAACGTATTTTGATCGTGCGTACTGACAAGATCGGCGATGTGGTTTTGTCGACTCCGGTTATTGAGGCATTACGGCGCGTTTATCCGTCTGCGTATTTGGCGATGATGGTGGCGGCGCATACCAAAGATATCGTTGCTGGTAATCCGTATTTGGATAAAGTCATTGTCTATGATAAAGATAATTTGCATAAAAGCTGGAGAAATACATTTTTGTTTGCGCAGAGACTAAGAAAACAACGCTTTGATGTAGCGCTGATCTTGCATCCTTCCAATAGGGTGCATCTGGTGGCGTTCCTTGCGGGGATACGCAAGCGTATTGGCTATAACCGTAAAATGGGATTCTTGCTTACAGACCGGCTCAAGCATACCAAGCAATCAGGACAAAAGCATGAATCGGAATATAATCTTGATTTAGTCCGGTACGTAGGCGTTCACCCGCTGGGTAAAAGATTATATGTTCCTATAACTGCAGGTGCAGAGGAATGGGTAAATGAATTATTTGATCAGAAAGGGATAAAAGGAGGCTCAAACCTTATAGCGCTTCACCCATCTTCCAGTTGTCCTTCGAAAATCTGGTTACCTGAGCGGTTTGCGAAAGTTGCCGATATGTTAATTGAGAAATATAGCGCTACAGTTTTGATAGTCGCAGGGGCGAAAGATATTGCGATCGCTGAAGCTGTGATGAAAAGAATGCGTCATAAAGCTCTGAATTTGGCAGGGAAAACTTCTGTTGCCCAACTGGTGAGTGTATTGAAACGCTGCCGGCTTTTTATTTCCAATGATTCCGGCCCTGTGCATATTGCTTCCGCAGTTCAGACACCGGTTATAGTTATTTTTGGAAGGAACCAGTTGGGGTTAAGCCCGAAGCGCTGGGGGCCGCTCGGGCCAAAAGACCAGGTTTTGCATAAAGAGGTTGGGTGTGTTGCCTGCCTTGCCCATAATTGTAAAAAAGGTTTTGCGTGTTTAAAAGCTATTACTGTTGAAGAGGTCCTGGCTGCGGCACAGAGGGTTTTGTGTTAAAATAACTTGACAACCTATACCCTTTAAGTATAATATGGGCAACAACTTAAGAGGGTTTTTTGGGTTTTTCTCACGTTACGTATACACAGTATATAGGAGGAGGCGCTTCTGGTGGCTCGTAAAGAAAGAAACGAATTAAGCTTATCACGCATTCTTAAGGAAAAATACATTGAGCTTGATCTTAAAGAGGTCAATAAAAATAAATTATTGAGTGAATTAGTTGATTTGATCGCTCAATCTGGAAAGTTAAAAGATAAAAAAGTATTCTTAAAGGCGCTTTTGAAACGGGAAAAGTTGGGGTCAACCGGTATTGGGAATGGTGTGGCTATACCCCATACGAAGTCTTCGGAAGTAAAGGATTTTATCCTTGCTTTCGCGCGGCAGGACCAGGGGATTGATTTCGGCGCTTTAGACGGAGAGAAAACATTTTTATTTTTTGTATTGGCATCGCCGGAAGTTGATGTGGGAAATCACTTAAAGATCCTGGCGCAGATTTCACGGTTGGTGAAGGATAAGTTTACTGTCGAATACCTCAAGAAAGTAAAAACTAAGAAAGAAATCTTAAAAATTATATCAAATTTTGAATCGCAGAGCGTTTCCCTCGTTTAAATAACCTTACCCGGTTGTAAATTTTCTGTAAGGATGGTATGGAGAAATTAAAGAATATCCTCGTCGGTATTATTTTTATACTTGCTGCGCCGGTCATCGCAGGTGCTGGGGAACCATCGAAAAGTGTCCCTGAGCTCATTTTCTTTCATTCCCCGAGCTGCCACGCCTGTGTTAAAGCAAAGGCAGAATGTATGCCGGCAATTGAAGAAAAATTCAAAGGGCGGCTTACTATTATTTACCGTGACATGGGCGATATTGAGACGTATAAACTTTTGGCAAGTCTTAAGAGCAGGTATAAGATAACCAAATCTCTGGGGTTGCCGATTGTTTATTGCAATGGTAATCTCCTGAGTGGAGAGAAAGAGGTCTGTTCGGGGATTACTGGGTTTATTGAGCGTTCTTTAAGCGCCTCGCCTGTTGTCGCAGTCAAATATTCGTTGCAGGACTTGGTCGCGTTCTTTCTTTCGTTTACTCCCTGGGCCGTCATAAGCGCGGGTTTGATCGATGGTATCAATCCGTGCGCATTTGCGGTGATTATTTTCTTTATTTCATATCTTTCGCTTCAGGGGTACAGGAAAAGAGAATTGTTGGTTATCGGCTTGGTTTTTATCGCTGCAGTGTATTTGGCGTATTTCTTGATCGGTTTGGGCCTTTTTGGATTTCTCTACCGTTTGAAAGGGTTCTGGCTGGTCACGAAGGTTATTAATTATGGTATCGGGCTCATGTGTATTCTCCTCGGAGGTTTAGCCTTTTTCGATTTCCTGAAATACAAAAGAACCCGCAGTGTTGAAGGGCTGGCTTTACAGCTGCCTGAACGTTTGAAAAACAGGATACATGCTGTTATCGGCGCGCGTTACCGTAAGCAAAAAACGCAAGACACAGGGCCAAAAAAAATAAAAATCGCTCCTTTAGCTGTCAATACCTTTATTACGGGATTCCTGGTGTCGATATTGGAAGCGGTTTGTACCGGGCAGGTGTATTTACCGACCATCACCTTTATTTTAAAGAACACGCAGCTGAAATTTGAGGCGTTGGTTTATTTGGTGTTGTATAATTTGATGTTTGTTGTTCCGTTAGGTATTATTTTCTTGATCGCCCTGTTAGGGGTTACCTCAGAGGAATTTACCCGATTCTTTAAGAAGAATTTTTTATTAGTTAAAATGGCGATGGTGGTTCTTTTCTTGAGCTTCGGGGTTTATTTGATCTGGAGGGCGTAATGAGTGCTCGGGGATCGGTATTGGCGGTTTTGTTTTTGTTGGTTCCTTTGTCCGGTTGTTTTTCTGAGCCTGCGGGAAAACTGGCTTCGCCTGCCCAAAAGCTTGGCATTGAAGAGCAGAATACTTGGGATTTTGGCCCGGTTGAATCAGGCAAGATTATGGAACATGATTTTACGATAAAAAATGAAACAAGTGCGCTCTTGCAGATAAAAGATGTTTCCACATCCTGCGGCTGTACGGTTTCACAAATAAGAAGAAATACCCTGCAGAGGGGTGAGTCTACATCGCTTAATGTGAAATTTAATTCAAAAGGATATCACGGCCCGGTCCGTCAGTTTGTCTATGTTGATACCAATGATACGCAAAATCCGGTTATGAGATTTGTGGTCAAAGCAGATGTTTTTGATACCCAGCCTAACATCGAGGCACCGGCTGATAGCCATAAGTAACGGTAAGTTTTTGTCCACCCCGCGCTAATTGCACCCAGCCTAATTGGTGTGGCTGGGTACGCCGCTTTCTGTGGCGGAATTGCGCCGGCACCTTGCCTTAAATGATAGGCAAGTACGTCGCCTCTGCGACGTGTTTTGAATTCTACAAAAGAAAGGAAGTTGCTATGTGGTTTCTACAATTGAGAATGAGTTTATTAGTAGTCGCGCTTTTCGCGATCATTTACGCGGTGATCGTAATGATCGGCACGTATATGGGTGTTGCAAACTTTTATTTCTACTTGGTGATATCCCTGGGGTTAATGTTCATTCAGTACATGATCGGGCCTAAGATCATTGAATGGACGATGCATGTCCGCTATATTAAACGCCAGGATAATCCGCGTTTATTCCAAATGGTAGAAAGCTTAAGTACCCAGGCCCGGATCCCGATGCCCAAGGTTGGCATTGCCCAAATAAGTATCCCCAATGCCTTTGCGTTCGGCAGGTCAATAAAAGACGGCAGGGTCTGCGTTACCGAAGGCATTATGCAGTTGTTGAATGATGATGAATTAAAGGCGGTCCTAGGCCATGAGTTGAGCCATGTAAAGAACAGGGATGTCTTGACGATTACGCTTCTTTCGGTTATTCCGATGATTATGTACCGCATTGCCTGGAATTTTCTTTTTTACGGCCGCCGCAGGGATTCACGGGGCGGTAATACCGTTTTGATCGGGATCGTGGCAATGCTCTTTTATTTTATTACTAATTTGCTGGTATTATATGCCTCACGCATCAGGGAATATTTCGCGGATCAGGGTTCGATCCTTTTAGGGAATAAGCCTGCGGTCATGGCTTCAAGCTTGTACAAACTGGTTTATGGCGCGGCTCGGACTGACAAGGAATCCTTGAAAGAAGTCGAGGGTTTAAAAGCTTTCTTTGTGAATGATCCATCCCGGGCTTTAGCTGAAATAAAAGAATTAAAACAACTGGATTTGGATAAAAGCGGAACGATTGATGCCCATGAACTGGAACAGTTACGCAACAAACAGGTCAAATTAGGTTTTGGCGATAAAGTCCTGGAGCTTTTAAGTACTCATCCTAATATGCTTAAGCGTATTAAGCAGCTTTCCGAATTCAAGGCATAAGAGTTTTTTGCGGTAGACTGGAAAAGGGATTCTTGCGAATTTGACAAGATCGCCGTTTAGTGGTATATTTTATAAATTTGTGAAAAATGTAACAAGGTTACGCTATGCATGATGCAAAGAAATATATCCCTCAGGAAACGGCAAAACGATTAAGTTTATATCTGCGAAGCCTGCGCAGGCTTGGCCAAGAGAAGGTCAGGATAGCTTCTTCGCAGGATATCACCCGTTTTTTGAATATCTCTCCTGTCCAACTGAGGAAGGATCTATCGTATTTCGGCGAATTTGGCCGCAGAGGCGTTGGGTATGATGTTGATCTCCTCAAGGGTGAGATCGAAAAGATATTAGGGACGGATGTGGTTTGGAAGATAGCGCTCGTGGGAATAGGCCGGCTGGGGAGTGCGCTCTTGGGGTACAAGGGGTTCAGAGAATTTAATTTACAGATTGAAGTTGCCTTTGATAACGATCCTGTGAAAATCGGAAAGAGCAGAGAAGGCATTAAGATCGAGAATATCGCGCGGATAAAAGAAACCATCGCTCAAAAAGGAATAAAGATCGCAATGCTTTCGGTTTCCGCGGTATCTGCTCAAAAGGTGAGCGAAGAATTAGTAACATGCGGCATAAAATCAATATTGAATTTCTCTCCGGTCAACCTGGCTTTGCCTTCGGATATTTATGTCTCGAACGTTGATATGGCGTCGGAATTGGAGAGCCTTGTCTATAAATTAAAAAGAGGGTTTTCGTAATATGCATGTGATCTTAGAAAAACTCAATCTTGGCCCGAAAATCTATAGTATCACGGTGGATGTGCCGTTTATCGCCAAGAAAGCACAAGCCGGGCAGTTCGTGATGGTTAAGCTTCACGAAAAGGGGGAGCGCGTTCCTTTGACTATTTCTGATTATGACCGTGATAAAGGAACGATTACGATTGTTTTTCAGGATGTCGGAAAGACTTCGGGATTATTGGCGTCAATGAATACAGGAGACCGTATCACCGATATCCTGGGCCCCCAGGGTAATCCTACTGAAATTGCATTGTTTGGGACTGTGATAGTGGTAGGCGGAGGTATTGGTGTTGCGCCGGTTTATCCCTTGGCGCAAGCCTTGCGTGAAAAAGGCAACTACGTAATATCAGCGCTGGGTTACCGCAGTAAGGAGCATGTTTTCTGGGAGGATAAATTGCGTTCTGTCTCTGATGAAGTATATCTTGCTACCAACGATGGATCTTATGGGAAGAAAGGTTTTGTTACTGATGCCCTTAAGGAAATCTTAGACGCTGGTAAGCATATCGATAGAGTGTTCGCCATCGGCCCGACAATAATGATGAAGGGGATAGTTGATGTTGCGAAAAGAAAAAATATCCCGGTCGTCGTCAGCTTGAATTCGTTAATGGTCTGCGGTATGGGGATGTGCGGTGCTTGCCGCGTTACGATAGCAGGTAAGGTGCGGTTTACCTGTATGGATGGCCCTGATTTTGACGGCGCAGGGGTTGATTTTGAAGAATTAATGCAACGCTTAGATACCTATAAACATGAAGAATCCCATTGAGAAAAAAACAGTTCCCATGCGCCAGTTGGAGGCTTCACAGAGAATAAAGAATTTCCAGGAGGTTCCGCTGGGATATTCTCAAGAAGAAGCAATACGGGAAGCTTCCCGGTGCCTGCAATGCGTGACCCGTCCCTGTGTCAAAGGCTGTCCGGTTACCATCGATATCCCTGGTTTTATCAAGGCGATCAAAGATGAAGATTTGCAGAAAGCTATCGATATTCTTCATGAGTCTGATACGTTACCGGCGGTAACCGGGAGGGTTTGCCCGCAAGAAGGGCAGTGCCAATTGACGTGCGTGCTCGCTCAAGCGGGGGAACCGATATCGATCGGGAGATTAGAACGGTTTGTTGCTGACTGGGATTTGCATAATCGTAAAAACCTCGCCGGCGTTGAGGTAGCTCAGCAAGGCCTCAAGGTCAAAAAGGTAGCGGTGGTTGGTTCCGGCCCCGCGGGCCTGGCGGCTGCTGCTGATTTGGCGAAAAAGGGCTATTCTGTTACGGTGTATGAAGGGTTTCATAAATTCGGCGGTGTTCTGGTCTACGGTATCCCTGAATTCCGTCTTCCGAAAGATATCGTAGCTTCTGAGATCGAGTTTTTGAAGGGATTAGGAGTTATTTTTACGGCTAATGTTTTAATCGGCAGGGCTCTGACGATCCCGGATTTATTTGCGCAAGGCAATGAAGCGGTTTTTATCGCTGCGGGAGCGGGGTTACCGAAGTTCATGGGTATCCCGGGTGAAAACTTAAACGGCGTATATTCCGCGAATGAATTCTTGACCAGAGTAAATTTAATGAAAGCGTATCAATTCCCTGAATATGATACGCCGGTTAAAAAAGGTGAGCAGGTCGCGGTTATCGGCGGTGGTAATGTTGCCGTTGATGCTGCCAGGACTGCGCTTCGCCTGGGTGCAAAGACCGTGTATTTGATTTATCGCCGCTCTGAAAAAGAGATGCCTGCCCGGGAAGAAGAAATCCTGCGCGCCAAAGAAGAAGGCATATCCTTTTGTCTTTTGACGAACCCGGTTTCCTATATCGGAGACAGCCGCGGGTTTATCAAGGCGGCCCAATGCGTTAAGATGGAATTAGGCCAGCCTGATGTCTCCGGAAGGGCAAGCCCCTATGCGATCCTGGGGTCGGAATTTATCATAGCAGTTGATGAGGTTATTGTTGCCGTCGGGGCAACGCCAAATCCGATTCTCGCGCGCACGACTCCCGGTTTAAAGATCAAGCGTGCTGGGCAGATCGAAGTAGATGGATCAGGCAGGACATCGATGCCGGGTGTGTTTGCCGGAGGCGATATTGTGACGGGATCGGCTACGGTGATCACGGCAATGGGCGCCGGCAGGATCGCCGCGGCTGCCATCGATGAATACCTGAAAGGGAAATTGTGGCCGAGCATATAATTGACGAAAAATATATTGAGGATACGCTTAAGAAGACAAGATCTCCTTCGAGTGAAACCATTGCCGGTATCCTTAGAAAAGCAAAATTAAAAAAAGGGCTTACCCTTGAAGAGGCCGGGTATTTGCTGAATGGTAGTCCTGCTTGTATGCAAGATATTTTTCTTGCCGCAGGAAAGGTCAAAAAAGAAATATACGGCGAGAGGCTGGTGTTTTTCGCGCCTTTGTATATTTCTGATTATTGCGTCAATGATTGTGATTATTGTAATTTTCATGCCCGTAATAAAGCCTTGCAGCGTAGAAAGCTTACCCTTGAAGAAATAGAAGAGCAGGTTAAATTTTTGATCAATATGGGCCATAAGCGTGTTTTGGTCGAGTTCGGGGAAGATCCTGAGCATAATGATATTGATTATGTGGTAAAAGCCATAGAGATGATATATTCGGTAAAGACGGACAAAGGAAGTATCCGTCGGATCAATGTGAATATCGCGGCTACCACGTTTGAGAATTATCAAAAGCTTAAAGCCGCTTCTATCGGTACGTATCAGCTTTTTCAGGAGACTTATCATCGGGCTACCTATGAAAAAGTCCACCGCGGGCCAAAAGCTGATTACCTGCGTCAGATCACCGCTTATGACCGGGCGCTCGAAGCCGGCCTTGATGATATCGGCCTGGGGGTGCTTTTTGGTTTGTATGATTGGCGTTTTGAGGTTTTAGCGCTTATCGCTCATTCCCAGTATTTGGATAAGAACTATAAGGTGGGTCCGCATACCATCTCTGTTCCGCGTTTTCAGCCTGCGCCTACAGCGCAAATGTCTAAAACCTATCAGGTCAGTGACGAGGATTTTTTGCAACTCATAGCAGTTTTGCGGCTGGCGGTCCCCTATACCGGGATGATCATTTCAACACGGGAAAGTGCCCCAATCAGGCGCGCCGCTTTTAAGATCGGGATTTCACAGGCTTCTGCAGCATCCTGCACTACGATCGGCGGTTACGGAAAAGGCCATGATCAACCGCAGTTTAAGATCCAGGATGAACGCCCTCTGGAAGAGGTAGTTGAGGATATTGTTAAAGAAGGTTACCTCCCGAGTTTTTGCACGGCCTGTTACCGTCTGGGCCGCACGGGGGAACATTTTATGGACATCTCTAAGGCAGGGAATATCCATAAATTCTGCCGGCCTAACGGCATCCTTACGTTTGCTGAGTACTTGGAAGACTTTGCCGATAAACAACTATATGAAAAGGGCAGGAAAGTCATTGAGTTTTATATAAATCAAATACATGATCAGGCGTTGCGTGAAAGAACGCGCGCCTGCCTTGATGAAATCAGTAAAGGAAAGAGAGACGTGTATTTCTAATGTGTTACGCGATCCCGGGGAAGGTCCTGGATGTTGATAAGAAGATCATAACGGTTGATTATTTCGGCGAACATAAAAAAGCCAGAAATGAGTTTTACGAATTAACGCCGGGGGATTATGTATATGCTCAAGGCGGGTTTGTTGTGCAGAAGATCTCTGAGAGCGAGGCGATAGAAATTCTTAAAACCTGGGAAGAATTGTTTTTTAAATTGCAGGAGATCGATTCAGAATTAGTGCGTAATCCCAAGGGGTTATACCAGGTTGCCAATAATATCCGTCACAAAAATCACGGTAATTCCTGCTGTATCCATGGCATCTTAGAGTTTTCCAATTATTGCAGGTGTAATTGCCTGTATTGCGGTATTCGAAAGGATTCTCCTGGGGTAACCCGTTACCGGATGAGTGTCGATGAGGTTGTTGATGCTGCTCGAAAAGCGGTTCATGCGTTAAAATTTAAAGCGCTTGTTTTGCAGTCGGGTGAAGATCTTTGGTATGACGAAAAGAAGCTGGCCAGGATCGTTAAGGAAATGAGGGAAAAAGCTCCTTGTTTAATAATTTTAAGTATTGGAGAAAGGGATTTAGAAACCTATAGGAAATTATACGACGCAGGGGCCCGCGGGGCGTTAATACGCTTTGAGACCAGTAATTCCGCTCTTTACAAAAAAATCAGGCCTGAGCATCGTTTAGAAGACCGTCTTGATCTGATCAGAAAATTAAAAGAGATCGGTTATATTGTCATGACCGGATTTCTTATCGGCTTACCGGGACAGACAGAAGAAGATATCCTGAAAGATATTGACGTAACCGACTCCCTGGGCCCTGATATGTTTTCTTTTGGGCCGTTTATTCCTCATCCGGACACTCCCCTTGCGCAATACCCCTCGCCTACTACAGAGACGGTTTTAAATACTATTGCTCACGCTCGTATTAAGAGCCCTCAGGCTAATATACTTGTTAATACTTCTTTTGAGACCCTGGACCGGGAAAACGCGGTCAGGCTTGGGCTGATGGCGGGAGCAAATTCTGTTATGATCAATGTGACTCCACAAAAATACCGTAAATTGTATGATATTTATCCAAATCGTGCCGGCATAGATTTAGAGATGCATGAGAGGATCGATGCTATTGTAAAAACGCTGCATGCTATTGGCCGTGCGCCGACGGATCTGGGGGTCTAATGAAGCTTTTGGTTACGGGGGCGACAGGGTTTATTGGCAGGTATCTTGTTGAGGCCTTGGTCAGGGAAAATCATGAAGTGTCCGCCCTGGCGAGAGAAACCAGTAAGGTTGATTTTTTGAAGCAGCAGGGGATTGATTGTATTACAGGGGATGTCAGCGTTGAAAGAAGCCTGCGGCCTGTCTTAGGGCGTAAGTTTGATGCTATTTTTCATTGCGCCGGGTATGTTCTCAACGATGATTGGAAGAAGCTTCACCGGATCAATGTCGTTGGTACGGAAAATGTCTGCGCCTTGGGCCTTAAGCTTGGTGTTGAACGGCTGGTATATTTGAGTTCGGTGGCTGTGGTCAGCGGAAATGATGTGAGCCCCTTGAAAGAAGATCTCCCGTATAGTGCGACAAACCTGTATGGGCTTTCTAAATTAGACGCTGAAAGTAAAGTAGTAGAGTTCCGGAAAAGAGGCTTACGCGTTGCGATTGTTCGCCCGTGTATGGTTTATGGGAGAGGTGAACCGCATGCTTTGAGTAAGATCCTTTTTTGCCTGAAACACCGTCTCCTGCCGCTGGTTGAACAGGGGAAAGCAAAATGGCATCTGGGTTACGTGGAGAATATCGTTGATGTTTTGCTTCTGGCGCTTAAGAAAGAAACAGCCCTGGCGGGAAGTTTTTTCGCCGCTGATGAAGAAATACTGACCGTAAAAGAAATTTTAGCTATTTTAAGCTCGAATATCAAAGGCCCGCCTCCTTTTTGTATCCCTTCCTGGATGACGCCAGCTATTCTTAAAATACCGTATATAGGCAAGAAAGCAAACTTTTTTATCAAAGACCGGATCTATGATCTAAGCAGGTTAAAGTCTTTGGGTTTCAAGGCTAGGTTTAATGCCCGCGAAGCGTTAGCACGCAGTGTCTCTTCTCCTTAATTCTTCTTAGTTCTCACCTGGCAAAAGTGTTGCAGAATTAAATTGATAAGAATGACAAAGTTGTTATAATGATAACGGAAATAATGAAGGTTAATTTCGATACGTATCGTTAGCGAGGGTCGAGATAATGAAACAGGTCTCCAGGGTTTCGCCAAAAGTTGCGGTGTTATTATTTAATACTGATGCGAAAAATGGGGTGTTTTGGGGGAACCTGTCTTTGTCTTTCTTTGCTGGACAGCTAAAATCGTTAAAGATTGACTACACGTTATTTGTTTTATTAATGAAACCGGCAGATATAAAGCAAAACCAGGAAACCATTAATAAATCTCTTAATCTTCTGGTGCGGGGAAAGTTTGATACTATCATCATGCATTCTTCATGGCTGCCGTGGCTGCCTCAAACGCTGCGTCAGAGAACGGGGGCTAAAGTTTTCTGCCTGGATTATTCAGACAAACAGGATATCCCTGATCAGTTAAATCTTATGGGCTTGCCTCCGGTTCAAACAGTCCTGGCAGCTTTGTTGAATACAAAATTTGAGAGCATCCAAGAGGTTATAAAAAAATTTAAACGCCTCACAACGTTTAATCCTCAATTTAATTATACTTTCGTAGGCTTACCCCCGGGCAGTCAAACGCTGCCAAAACAGGAAAAAGTAGACGTTTCTCTTCGAGTTCCTTGTCCGTTCCATCAGGATGTTCGGCTTAATCCTCGGTTTAAAGGGATATGTTTTGACGAAGGGATCAGTACGCAAGGTTGTTCTTATTGCGTCGCGGCAAAAGCATCGTTGAATCGCCCTATGGCAGAGGATAAGAAAAGAAAACAAATGGTTGAGCAGGTACGCTACCTGCAAAACCATCTTCCTTCCTTGAAAGAGATCGCAGTCGTTTATCCGGAGTTATATTTACGGGTGTTGCCCTGGATCATGCGCAATAGTAAAAGGTTGGGGATTAAACCGATTACTTTTTCCGGCCAATTCAGAGCTGCGGTATTAGCGCGGCATGAGTCGGATATCCGCGTATTGCTTAAGACAGCCCTTAAGACCGGCTTTCGGTTTGAAATGTGCGTGGTTGGCTTGGAAAGTTTTTGCAACCAAGATTTGATGTTGTTTAACCGAGGTTCGGTCCGTGAAGTTAGACAGGCGGTTAAGGTCATTGAAAGGCTTCGGGACAGCTTTGATCCCGGTTTTTTTATGCCCGCCACCGTAGGAAGTTTTATCCTTTTTCATCCTTGGCAAACGGTTGCCGGTTTAAGGGAGAATATCCGTTCATTTTTGTCTGAGGGTATCCATGGTTTGTTCCCGAAATTAAACTTTAATGATATCCGCATCAATAAAGATGTGGCATTGTATAAATTGGCAGAAGCGCAAAATTGCCTTTCATCTCAGGCAGGGCGTAATATTAATGATATCCCTCTGGGGGGGTATTTTACTGAACATCCGTGGGTATTTAAAGATAAAAAAACAAAACACATCCATGCGCTTTATACCAGTCTTGCGCCTAAGGTCACGGAAAGAATAGGATTGCTTGAGGCTTTATGCGATTATGCCGAGAAATCAAGACTTAATAGCGAATCCTCTGACGGGAAAAAGATCGTGCCTCTTTTGGAAGGCTTGTATAGTTTGTTATTACGCTATTACTGGCAGAAGGATTCTGAGGGAGTGCCGGTTTATGTTGGTGATACCTGTAATTCTTCCTGCCAATACTGTGTTTATGAGCATGCGCGGTTTATAAAAGGCAAACCTTTGGCTATAAAAAACGCACATGCTGCTTTTCTGAAAAATAAGCAAGTAGTGACGATCGCGGGGCGTGAACCTACGCTCCTGCCGTGGCTTATTCCGTTTATCCGCGGGTTGAAAAAGAAAAACCCCCGGCGTATCCAGCTTGTTACTAACGCCAGAAGGTGTGTGTATCCTCACTATGCCGGATCTTTGCTCCGCGCGGGTGTTTCAGATTTTTTAATTAAATTTTTCTCCTGGCAGCCGAAGGTGCATGATCAGCTTACCCGCTGCCCGGGTTCTTTCCGTCAGTCAGTTGCTGGTATCGGGGAATTGAAACGGTCGGCCCAAAGTTTGGCTATCCCTGTTCAAATCGCTCTTTTAGTTGTGGTTTCAGATGCAGTCATTAATGAATTACATGAAACAATCCTTTTCGCGCAAAGAATAGGCGCTGATGAAGTGCGGTTTGTTTATCCCATGAGCGCGGTTAATCTTGCTGGTTTGAAAGATTCAGCACGAAAATTAGAAGCTATTTTAAGCCAGCGAAGGGACCCTCGTTTGTGCGTGGGCACTGATCCCCGGTTTAGTTTCTCTATGACTGTTTAGCCTTAGCCAAATTTCCCTCCCTGAAGAAGTAGAAGGCCTCTTGTTCTAAGGGCTTAATTTTTTCCGAACTGTTCAATCTTAATTACTCAATAGCTTTAATTATAGCTAATATTATGGTATACAACATCTTACGTCCTTGCTTGTTGTAGTGAAATAAATCACAAAAAATTTGACACAACTCGAAAATATGTTATACTTAGCATAGTTATTGTGAAATAAGGAGCAATATGATTACCAATAAGAATTGTATTATCCGGTTATCGCGGTATAAAAATGCTTTATATCGTCTCAGAACTCTTGGGTTTATTAAAGTATTTTCTGATAATTTAGCTGATGCCATTGGTGTGATGCCTTCTCAGGTCCGGAAAGATTTCTCGATATTCGGTATTTCCGGAAATAAGCGGGGAGGCTATCAGGTTGATGAGCTTATTGAGAAACTCAATAATATCTTAGGTAAGAATGAGATCCAAAAAGTTGTTATTGTTGGGGCAGGCAATATCGGCACCGCGCTCATGAAATACAAAGGCTTTGAAAAAGAGGGAATAAAGCTCATGGCGGTCTTTGATATCGATTCTTTGAAATTCAATAAAACCGTAGATGTTCCGGTATTGCCATTGGAGCAGCTCCCTGATTTTATAAAAAAGAATAAGATCAGAATAGGGATCATTGCGGTTCCTGATATCGCCGCGCAGCAGATACTTGATAGTATGGTTTCTGCGGGTATTAAGGGGATCTTGAATTTTGCCCCTATACGGTTGCGCGGCCCGGCGGATTGCGTGATCAATAACGTGAACCTGGAGTTGGAGTTGGAAAATGTTATTTATTTCGTTAACACGCAGGAGAAAGCAAAGGTTGAGGAATAGGTATGAAGACGACGCCTAAGTCATTGCGTTTGCAGATCGGTTTGTTTGGCCGGACCAATGTGGGAAAATCAAGTTTTTTGAATCTCATCGCCGGCCAGGACGTTGCGATCACATCTGCTGTCCCCGGCACAACGACTGACGTCGTGGAAAAGGCCATGGAACTTCTACCGCTTGGGCCGGTCGTGTTCTTAGATACCGCAGGGATCGACGATGCTTCTGTGTTGGGTGACCTGCGCGTTAAAAAGTCCCGGAAAATATTTGACCGCGCTGATGTTATTGTCTTAATAGCTGAACCTGATGTGTGGGGCGAGTTTGAAGATAAGATCTGGGATGAGGCAGGGAAACGCTCGATCCCGGTAATTATCGTGGTCAATAAAGCTGATGTGTTGGCGCCTGCAGAAGAGTTTATAGAAGCGCTGCGAAAGAAGACTGATAGATTCTTTCTGTGTTCTAGTATCGATTCCGCCCACCGGGATACCTATGTATTTGCTTTGAAAAAGAATCTTATTGAGGTTTGTCCTGCTGATTTCCTGAATCCGCCTCCTTTATTAAAAGACCTCCTGCCTTCATGCGGACTGGCAATAATGATCATTCCTATTGATAAGGAAGCTCCGAAAGGAAGGCTTATTTTACCTCAGGCTCAAGCGATACGGGATGCCTTAGACGGCGATGCGGCGGCGTTGATAGTTAAGGAAAAAGAATACGCCCATACCTTGAGAAATTTGAAGAATCCGCCTGATATCGTTATGTGTGATTCCCAGGTTGTTGAGAAAATGGTTGCCGATACACCCGCAGGTATCAAATGCACCACGTTTTCGATTTTGTTCGCGCGGAATAAAGGCGATTTATTGGAAATGGTGAAAGCGATATCGGCCATTGATACGTTAAAGCCGGGTGATAAAATATTAATTGCCGAATCCTGCAGCCATCATGCTATTGAAGATGATATCGGCAGGGTCAAAATCCCCCGCTGGCTGGAAAAATATTTAGGATTTAAGGTGCATATCGATGTGTGTTCAGGCAGGGATTATCCGGATAATCTCAAGGAGTATAAGCTTATCGTGCATTGCGGCGGCTGTATGCTGACGCGCAGGGAGATGCTTTTTCGGATCAATAAAGCAAAAGCGGAGAATGTTCCGATAACCAATTACGGTATTTGTATCGCGTTTTTACAGGGAGTATTAGTTCGGGTGTTATCGCCGTTTCCGGCGTGTTTAGAGGTATTGCGAAAATGAAGACTGAAACCTTGCAAAAGAAGATATTGTTCTCGTTTTTTCTCGTCATTGGAGTGATGGGGCTGTCTATCGCTATCCTGCGCACGTATGTCATCAAGGTAGATATTATTGACCGGGCGCAGACCCAGGTCAAAAATGACCTAAAAGCAGCGCGGGAGGTTTTTGATAATGAGCTCGAAATGATGCAAAAGATGTTTAGCCTCCTGCCTTCGAATGACCATGTCATCGAATTAAGGGAAAAATTGGGGTTGGATTATTTACGCGTGGCAACGCTTGAAAATAAAACGCGCGTTTTAAGCAAGATCGCGCAGCTTGCGTTTTCCGGTAAGAGCCTGGGGGCAAGCCGTATTATTGATAAAGACGAGCTTTTGGAGATGGGGGAGGAATTCTATAAACGCTCGGAAATTGAAATACGCTTTACGCAGAAAGCTAAATCTACGACAAAGAAGATCCTGGATAAAGCAATGGTTTTAGAATACGCTATGCCTCTGGTTACTGAGCAAGGGCAGGTCAAAAGCGTCATATATGGGGGGAAGATCATTAATCGCGATTTCGCGTTGGTCGATAGAATACGCGACCTGGTTTTTGAGAATAAGATCTATGATGCCAAGCCGCTGGGAACCGTGACAATATTTCTTGATGACGTCCGCATTACCACGAATGTTTTAGACAGCCAAGGCAACCGTGCCATCGGTACGCGGGTTTCCGAGAGAGTCTATGATACGGTGGTCAAGAACGCCTTGACCTGGGTTGACCGGGCCTTTGTTGTGACGGACTGGTACCTTACCGCCTATGAGCCGATACGGGATGTCCAGGGCGCTATTATCGGCATACTGTATGTTGGCATCCTGGAAAAGCCCTTTAGCGATATTACCAGAAATGTGCTTTTTGTGCTGGTGGCGATTGTTTCATTTTCTTCTATCCTTGCGGCGATTTTAGGGTATGTCCTTGCGGCAACTATCACCAAGCCTTTGACGCAGATGCTTGAAGCGACTTCCCGGATATCGGGAGGCCATCTTGAGCACCGGGTAGAAAACAGGGCTTCGGTAAAAGAATTGGATGAATTGGCGCGGTCTTTTAATGAGATGGCAGCAAAGCTGCATGAACGCGATATGAGCCTGCAGGTGTCTAATGATAAACTGGCAGAGCTTAATAAAAGTTACCTTGATTTGATCGGTTTCGTCGCTCATGAGTTAAAGAACATATTGTCTTCTACCATCTTGAACGCTTATACCGTCAAGGACGGGTTCCTGGGAATGATCAATTTTAAACAGCGTAAAGCTCTTGACTCGGTAGCGCGCAACCTCGATTATTTTGCCTCTACCATAAAGAATTTCTTAAACTTAAGCAGAATCGAGAAACATGAGTTGAGCTTGAACAGGTTAGAGTTATCAATAAAAGATGATATTCTTAGCCTCTCACTTGAATCGTTCTTGCGCGAGGCAAATGAAAAGAATATCCGGATCATCAATTCCATCCCGGAAGGATTAAAGATAAAAGGTGACAGTGACCTGTTGCAGATCGTCTTCAATAATCTTATCGCCAATGCCGTCAAATACGGCAGGCCGGGCGGGCAAATCATCCTGAGCGCACGTGAGTTACCGCAGAGTATTGAAATAGAAGTCTATAATGATGCCCGGCCTATTCAAGCGGAAGATATCAATAAACTGTTCCAGAAATTCTCTCGTTTGAGTTACGCCGAAAACAAAAAAGAGCGCGGCACCGGGTTAGGGCTTTTTATTACTAAAGAGATCATTGAAAAACACGGCGGCAGGATCTGGGTTGAGCCGCGTTTGGAGGGTAACGCGTTTATATTCGGATTGATGAAAATTTAAGCTGAAAACAGCTGGATTCCACCCCGCGCTCATTGCACCCCAGCCTAATTGGAGTGGCTGGGTACGCCGCCTTCTGCGGCGGTATTGCGCGGGTATGCGCCTTTCTGGCGCAAGGAGAATAACTATGTCTGCTACACCACTTGAGATAATTAAAAAGAAACGGGCGGAAGCGCTCAATAGAATTGTCGGGAAAGGATATTTGTCCACGAAGCGGGTTTATGTGGGCATGGCGACCTGTGAGATAGCAGCCGGTTCAAAAGAAGTTATGGATGTTTTTAATGCTGCGATCAAGAACGGTTTGACGGATGTCTATTTGACACAAAAGGGGTGCGCCGGAAGATGTAATTTGGAGCCGACGGTTGAGGTGATCGAAGAAGGAAAGATCCCGGTTAAATACGGCAAGATAACACAGGAAAAAGCGCTTGAAATCATCGAGCGCCATCTTAAAAAAGGGGAAGTCATTAAAGAATGGCTGATTAAGTAACCCCTCGACCGAGCTCGGGGTGAATGAGGCATAAGCGCCAGAGGCATGCCTCATTCAAAGTCAAAAGGCAAAAGAGACGAAAGGTATAAGACAATGAAACGCTACACGATTACTTTATGCGACGGGCCCAGCTGTATGCACAAAAAATCAAAGGACCTGCAGGAAGCCATTGAGCGTGAGCTGGAAAAACACGGTATTTTAGATAAGGTCAGCATCAATCTCTCCGGCTGCCTGGGGATGTGTCCCAAGGGACCGGTTATGATCATAAATCCGGGGTATACCATATACGGGAAAGTAAGTGTCGCCGACATTCCCCTGATCATTGAAGGGCATTTGCTGAAGAATAAACCGCTTGCTTCCCTGGTTATCGATGAAGACCATCTTTATAACCGTTTCTTTCGGGTATTCGGGGATATTAATTTTTTTGGTAAACAGATGAGGATCGCCTTGCGTAACTGCGGTATCATCGACCCTGAGAGTATTGATGATTATCTTTCTGTCAGAGGCTATGAAGCCCTGGCAAAAGTGTTGACTGACAGTAAACCTCTTGAAGTTATCGCGGAAGTCAAAAAATCAGGGCTGCGGGGCAGGGGCGGGGCTGGTTTCCCAACGGGACTTAAGTGGGATTTGACGGCGCGGGAAAAAAGCGATGAAAGATACGTCATCTGCAACGCTGATGAGGGGGACCCGGGAGCGTTCATGGAC
Source organism: Candidatus Omnitrophota bacterium (assembly GCA_041662125.1). Classification (GTDB taxonomy): domain Bacteria; phylum Omnitrophota; class Gorgyraeia; order Gygaellales; family Profunditerraquicolaceae; genus JBAZTA01. The sequence continues at coordinate 414,056 of JBAZTA010000002.1, forward strand.
CGCAGTATGATCGAGGGAGACCCGCATACTATTATCGAGGGGATGATCATCGGCGGTTACGCCATAGGTTCCGGCAAGGGTATTGTTTATATCAGGGCTGAATATCCGTTGGCGATCAAACGGTTGGAGAAGGCTATTGAGGTTGCCCGCCGGGAAGGGTTTTTAGGAGAGAATATTTTAGGTTCCGGTTTTTCGTTCGATATTGAAATACGCCTGGGCGCGGGCGCATTTGTCTGCGGTGAGGAAACAGCGCTCATACATTCAGTTGAAGGCCACCGTGGTATGCCCCGTCCGCGTCCGCCTTATCCGTCGGTCAGCGGCCTCTTTGGTAAACCTACCGTCATCAATAATGTGGAAACCTGGGCCAATATCCCGGTCATCATACTCGATGGAGCTTCCTGGTTTAGTTCAATAGGCACAGAAAAAAGTAAAGGCAGTAAAGTCTTTGCCCTCGCCGGTAAGATCAAGAATACCGGGCTTGTTGAGGTGCCGATGGGCACGACGCTTCGCCAGATCATTTATGATATTGGCGGAGGTGTCCCGAATAATAAAAAATTCAAAGCCGTTCAGACCGGGGGCCCTTCAGGCGGATGTATCCCGGAGGAATACCTCGATACCAAGATCGATTATGAATCGCTCTTACAGGTAGGCTCTATCATGGGATCAGGCGGCATGATCGTTATCGATGAAGAATCATGCATGGTCAATATCGCCAAGTTTTTCCTTGAATTTACCCAGAATGAGTCCTGCGGGAAATGCACTCCCTGCAGGGAAGGCACTAAGCGCATGCTTGAGATCTTGACCCGTATTACCAAAGGCCACGGCGTTCCTGAAGATATCGAAAAATTGGAGCGATTAGGCACTATGATCAAGAAAGCGTCTCTGTGTGGTTTAGGGCAGTCAGCTCCGAATCCGGTCTTAAGCACGCTGCGCCATTTTCGCAAGGAATATGAGGACCATATCCATTCAAAACATTGTGTCGCCGGGGTTTGCCAGGCGATGTTAGTTTATGAGATCCTTGACACCTGTGTCGGCTGTACTGTTTGTAAGAAAAACTGCCCTGTTTCAGCGATTAGCGGCAGTCCTAAACTCAAGCATGAGATCATTCAGGAGAAGTGTATTAAATGCGGATTATGTTTTAAAGTATGTAAATTTAACGCTGTTAAAAAAAGCTAACCCCTCTGTGTCTGCCAGGACGGGTGTTTGCCGAATGAAGGAGCCAAGAAATAATGGAAAAGATAACCATTTATATTAACGCTAAACCCTATGCGGTTGAACCGGATCAAACGATCATGCAGGCGGCTGATAAGCTGGGGTTTAGAATCCCGCGGCTTTGTTATCATCCGCGGCTTTCTATTGAAGGAGCCTGCCGCGTTTGCATCGTGGAAGTTGAGGGGATGCGTAATTACGTAGCCAGCTGTGCGTTTCCTGTCAGTGAGGGGATAAAGATCCATACTGATTCTCAGGAGATCCGTCGGGCGCGCAGGGATATCGTGGAGTTGATCCTGGATAACCATCCTGATGACTGCCATACCTGCGAGCGGGATAGTATTTGCGAACTCCAGCGCTTGGCGTATTCGATGGGGATCCGTAACCGGCATTTTAAAGGTGAGAAGAAACAGTATGAAAAAGATATTTCATCGGCTTCAGTTGTTCGCGACCCGAATAAATGTATTCTTTGCGGCAGGTGCGTTAGGATTTGTTCTGAGGTGCAAAAGGCACATACTCTGGGGCAGGCTTACCGCGGGTTTAAGACCGTTGTCATGCCTGCATATGATATGCCTTTTAAAGAGAGTGTCTGTACTAACTGCGGGCAGTGTATTAACGTTTGCCCCACGGCGGCATTTGTCGAGAAAAACCATACCCAGGAAGTATTCTCGAAATTAGATGATAAGTCGATCATTAAAGTCGCTCAAGTCGCTCCATCGGTGCGCGCGGCGATAGGCGAAGCTTTCGGGATCGAAGCGGGAAGGTCAATGGAACATGAATTAGTTGCCGCGCTTAAGCGCCTGGGGTTTGATTATGTTTTTGATACGCAGTTTTCAGCTGACTTGACGATCATGGAAGAGGCAAGTGAATTCCTGGAAAGAGTCCAGGGTAAGGGCAAGCTGCCGATGATCACTTCTTGTTCAAGCGCCTGGATGAAATGCCTGGAACAATTTTATCCTGATCTGATCGATAATGTTTCGACCTGTAAATCTCCCATGTCAATGATGGGGGCTCTGATTAAGACGTACTTCGCGCAGAAAATCAAACAAGATCCAAAGAATATCCTGAATGTTGCGATCATGTGCTGTACTGCCAAAAAATATGAAGCGGCGCGGCCGGAACTGATGGTTGACGGTATGCCGGGGACCGATATGGTGGTAACGACTAGAGAAATGGCCTGGATGATCAAGTCAGCCGGGATAGATCTCCTGCGTATCAAGGGCGAGAATTTTGATGAGCCTCTTGGGCTTTCTTCGGGTGCGGGCACTATTTTTGGCGCTACCGGCGGCGTCATGGAAGCCGCGATCAGGACTGCCTATGAATTGTATACGGGTGAAACGCTGCTTGATATTGAGATCAGCGATTTGCGCGGGTTAAAGGGGATTAAGGAAGGTAAAATCGTCTTAGACGGTAAGGAGATACGGGTTGCTGTTGCGCATGGCCTGGGGAATGCCTGTGACCTGCTTGACGTTGTCCGTCACGACCCCGATAAATACCATTTTATCGAGATCATGGGGTGCCCCGGCGGATGTATCGGCGGAGGCGGCCAGCCGTATGCGGGTATTAATTCAATTCCTTTGGATGAAGAGTGCCTGAATAAAAGAGCTGAAGCGCTCTACAACATTGACCGGAATAAAACGATCCGCAGAAGCCATGAAAATCCTGATGTGCAGAGGATCTATAAAGAGTTTCTGGGCAGGCCGTTGAGCGCCCAGTCGCATAAACTTTTGCATACGCATTATAAAGCGAAAGAGCCTCAAGGCATAATCCCGAGAGAATTTACGGTTAAATAACGGAGGTAATGATATGTGTTCTGCCAATAACGGGAAACAGCTTGCATTAAGGGCATTTATGGATAACTGTAAAGAAAAAGCGCATCCTGAATCAAACCTGATCTCCATATTGCACAAAGCGCAGGAATTGTATGGATATTTAAGTAAGGAAGTCATGGATGATGTGGCGACGCGGATGAATATTCCGACTGCCCATATTTGGGGAGTGGCGACATTTTACCATTATTTTAATCTTAAACCTAAAGGCAAGCATACGGTTTCCATTTGTTTGGGGACTGCTTGTTATGTAAAAGGCGCTGACCAGATTTTGGACGCGATCAGGGAGGAGTTAATGATCGATGTCGGCCAGACGAGTGAGGATGATTTATTTACCTTGCAGGAAGCCCGTTGTTTGGGGACCTGCGGGCTTGCCCCGGTGGTCATGATCGATGAAAAGATCTACGGTAACCTGACACCTAAGAAAACTATAGAGATATTGCAGGGATATAAAAAGGCCGCGGGAAAGTATGATTAAAACCGAAACAATATTACAGAGGATTTATAAAGCCGAAGACCCTCGCGCGGCGGATATCGAGTATTTATTATCGCGGGAATCTTCTGATGAGGTGGGGATGATCTTTCGTTTTGCCGACTCGGTTCGCCGTGCCCACGCAGGAGACGGGATCCTCGCGCGCGGGATTATTGAGTTTTCCAACTATTGCGCGAATTCTTGCGCTTATTGCGGGCTTAACAGGAATAACAAAAGTTTAAAACGGTACCGGCTCAGCCATGATGAGATCTTCAAAAGTATTCTTAAGATGGTTTCCTTAGGGATAAAGACCGTGGTCTTGCAGTCAGGAGAAGATTTTAGTATGGAAGCACTCCTTTTAAAAGAAACTATTGAGGAGATAAAGGCGCGTTTTGATGTTGCTCTTACGCTTTCTGTTGGAGAAAGAAGTGCCCGCGATTACCGCCTCTGGCGTAAGGCAGGCGCGGACCGGTATTTGCTTAAGATCGAGACAACGAATCGAAGATTGTATGAATCGCTTCATGCGGGGATGAGTTTTCAGCAGAGGATAAACTGCCTCAAGGCGCTTCAGGATCTCGGCTATCAAACCGGTTCAGGAGTAATCGTTGGTTTAAAGGGCCAGACACTCCGCATGCTCGCCGAGGATATCGTGTTTTTCAAGAAAAACAATTTTGATATGATCGGGATCGGCCCGTTTATTCCGCATCCGGCTACTAAACTCAAAAACCAGGCGCAGGCAGATGTGAGCCTGACGTTGAAAACACTGGCGCTTACCAGGATCGTTACTAAAAATGCGCATCTTCCCGCGACAACAGCGTTAGGCAGTATCGGGAAGAGGGATTTTAAGATCGACGGGCTTCGCGCGGGGGCAAACGTGATCATGCTTAATTTTACTCCTCCAGAATACAGCAGATTATATGAAATATATCCCGGTAAAGGCAATCACGACGGATTGATCGCGTCATACGAATCGTATATGCGAGGCTTGAGCGAGGCTACGGGCAGGCCATTTGATTTCGCCCGGGGAGATTCTCTGGTGCAGGTGACCGACAACCGATAACCGTAACACCCGGCGCTAATTGCACCCATCCTCATTGGTGTGGCTGGGTACGCCGCTTGCTGCGGCGGTATTGCGCTGGTGAGCCGTTTTCTACTGCAGGAAGCAGACACTCGCCTTTCCAATTAAGGCGAGGTGTGCGGCACATTATTTCTATTGAGTTAAAAAATAAGTTTGTTATAATAAATACCAACAAAGGAGGAAATACGATGTCCAAGAAAATACTTATTATTGATGATGATGCTGATTTTGTAGAAGCGATTACTACCTTGCTGGATGCCAAAGGTTATGAGGTGACTTCTGCTCCTGACGGGGAAGAAGGGTTTAAGAAGGCAAAGTCAAGTGTCCCGAACCTGATCTTACTTGATGTCATGATGGCGACAAAGACGCAAGGCTTCGATATTGCGGTAAATCTCAAGAAAGAAGCAAAAACAAAAGATGTGCCTGTGGTTATGATCACCGGTATTAAGCGTGACATGAACCTTCCTTTTGGTTTTGAGCCTGATGAAGACTGGCTGCCGGTTAAAGCTGTTTTAGAAAAACCGGTAAAGCCTGAGGTGTTGTTAAAGGCTGTTGAGGAACATATTAAAAAATAAAATAGTATTAGTATAGGGTATAAGATCAGAGGGCAGTGTTATTAATTCCATAACACTGCCCTTTTTGCCGGTGATCGGTTATCGTAAGACCGGGTCTTGGACGGTTGATTAACTTACCCCCCGGCCTTAAAGGATATGCCGGGGGTGCGGCTTTCTGCCGCAAGACCCGGTCTTGAAATGGAATAAAACCCGAGTGAGCTCATGAAGCCAAAAACTATAGAGATCAACGAGCAATTCAAGAAAGCCTTGGATGTAATAGAAAATACCTCAAAGAACGTTTTTGTTACCGGAAAAGCAGGAACCGGTAAATCAACGCTCTTGGAGTATTTTCGTTCCAAAACTAAAAAGAAAATCGCGGTATTGGCTCCTACCGGTGTAGCCGCCTTGAATGTGCGTGGAGAAACCATCCATTCTTTCTTTAGGTTTAAGCCAAATATCACGCTTGAGAAAATAAAAAAGATTAAAGGAAAGCGCGCGCGGATATTCAAGGAAATAGAGGCGATTGTCATTGATGAAATATCCATGGTGCGCGCTGATCTGCTGGACTGTATAGAGAGATTCTTGCGTTTAAATGGAAAGAATTCAGGTATGCTTTTTGGCGGCATTCAGATGATCTTTATCGGGGACCTCTATCAATTGCCTCCGGTAGTTACCTTACGGGAAAAGCATATATTCAGCCAGTATTATCAAAGCCCGTATTTTTTCTCTGCGCGTTTATTTGAAGAACTTGAAATGGAATTTATCGAGCTCGAGAAGATTTACCGTCAGAAGGATGAGGATTTCATAGGTTTGCTTAATGCTATCCGTAACAACAGTATTACGGATGAAATGCTGGAGATGCTCAATACGCGCGCTCAGCCATGTATGGATGATCGCCGTGAAGCGTTTACCTTGCACTTAACCACGACCAATCAAATGGCTGCCCGGATTAATAACTACCACTTACAGCAGCTTAGGTCAAAAATATTCACCTATCAGGCAGAAATGTCTGGTGATTTCCAAGAACATACCTGTCCTGCTGATGCTCAATTACAGGTTGCGGTCGGGGCTCAGGTGATGTTATTGAATAATGATTCTGAGGATAGGTGGGTCAATGGTTCCATCGCGGAAGTTAAGGAAATAAAGCATGATAAGAAAAATGATACCGATGTGATTTATGTCCGGATGCAGGATGGTTCTCTGGAAGAAGTCTTGCCGCATAGCTGGGAATTATTCCATTATCGTTTTAACGAAGACACCTTTTCCATAGAAACAGAATCAGCCGGCTCATTCACGCAATATCCGCTTAAGTTGGCGTGGGCAATTACTATTCATAAGAGCCAGGGTAAGACTTTTGAGAGGGTAGTTATCGATATGGGAAACGGCGCGTTTGCCAATGGTCAAACCTATGTTGCCTTAAGCAGGTGCACTTCTTTGGACGGCATTATACTTAAACGTTCGATCAGAAAATCAGATATCCGCATGGATTGGAATATCGCGGAATTCCTGACGAAATACCAGTATGCGTTGTCCCAACGAGACTTGCCGCTTGAGGACAAAGTGGATTTGATCGAACAGGCGATTAAGAACGATTGTCACCTTGCCATTGTATATCTTAAAGCCAGTGATGAGAAAACGCGCAGGGTAATTAAGCCTCTTGGTGTTGGCAAGAAAGAGTATCGGGGAGAAACCTTTATCGGCGTAGATGCGTATTGCCTCAAGCGTGGGGAAGAACGGGTTTTTCGGGTGGACTGGATGCTGGAGATAAAGCTAGCCGATGTTCCCCACTAAGACCGGGACTTGGCAAGTTGTTTTAAAATGTTGATAAGTCCCGGTCTTAAAACAACAGGCTGCGGCACAAATTTTCTTGACAAGAAGTAGGGGAGTGATAAAATCAATAAAATCTCAATAAGATTGTGATAAATTTCACAATCAGCTGTTGTATGCATGAAACACACCTCATAGCTAATATCTTGAAATACCTGGAAGAAGAAGAAAAGTCCCAATCCAGGAAAATTGCCAGGATATATATTTCCTTGTCGGAATTTGGCGGTTTGACCGAAGAGCATTTCCGGCATCATTACGACGAAGCGGTCGCGGGAAGCCGGTGGGAAAAGGTTTTTGTTGAAATCAAGAAGATCCCCTATGGCCCGGAGTTAGAAATTACAAAATTAGATTTTGCTTAAACTTTAAGGAGGAACCGTGAAATATGCTGTCATAAAAAAAGATGACCTGAATAAGTGGGTTACGCATTTAATGAAAAAAGCTCGGGTTTACGCGCCGAAGAAAAAAGAGAGCAGTTTTGTCTTTCGTCCTGTCAAGGATGTCGCTGATATCTGCCTGAAATATATTCCGACCATCCTTCCTCCTAAAAAATACTATTTTCCTCAAAAAGAAAAACTATTAAAATTCAGCGTTAAACCTTTTAAAACATCCAAGGCGATAAAAGAATTTGAGGAGTTTATCCTTTTTGGCGTGCATACCTGCGATGTTGCCGGTATCCAGTGCATGGATGTGGTATTCCGTCAAGAGCCTGAAGACCCTAATTATCTCAACCGTAAAGATAAGATGTCCATTATTGGCATTGAATGCCTGGAATATTGCGATAAGTTTGCTAATTGTACGGTCATGGGCAACCATGTCCCGCGCGGCGGGTATGATTTAATGATGATTGATATAGGCTCGCAGTTTGTGCTGCATATTAATTCTGAAAAAGGCGAGCAGTTGATCAAAGGCCTGGCGTATATAAAAGAAGCCGGCCCGAAAGATATGGATGCTTTAGCAAATGCTCGAGAGGCAAAGAAAAAAATCTTCAAACAGGAATTTAATACTTCATTGCCGAAAGTCTATGAAGCTTTCGATAAGTCTTTTGCATCCAAAGTCTGGGAAGATCTCGGTAAGCGCTGTGTCGGCTGCGGTAATTGTACGGCGGTTTGCCCCACCTGTTATTGTTTTGATGTTATGGATGATATGGCGCTCTCATTACAAGATGGCGTGCGTTACCGGATATGGAATTCCTGCCAGATGGATGATTTCGCTAAAGTTGCAGGGGGAGAGGATTTCAGGAAAGGCCGCGACGGGCGGCAGCGCCATCGCTATTACCGAAAATTTAAGTATCCGGTTGATAAATTTAACCGCTACTTTTGCACCGGCTGCGGCCGTTGTACGAGGGCGTGTATGGCAGAGATCAATTTGGTAGATACCGTTAATTCCCTGGTTGGGACGATTTAATAAGCGCGCGCGAGAGTAAATAAAGGAGAAACAATCATGATTGACCGAGAGATACTTTTAGAGCATATGAAGACCTCTCCCTATAAGCCGATGAAGGGGAAGATCCTTGAGGCTCGGATGCTTACCGAAAAGGAGAAGTTTTTCAGGATCGAGTTGGAAGGAAAGACTAACCTCGCTCACGAGCCGGGGCAGTTTGTCATGGTTTCGATATTCGGCTATGGAGAAGCCCCGATCTCCATATGTTCTTCGCCGACCGACAAAGGTTATTTTGATCTGACCGTCAGAAACGTCGGGACATTGACCAATGCTTTGCATCGCTTAGGCGCGGGTGATATCGTCGGTATCCGCGGCCCCTTCGGGATTGGTTTTCCTATCGGGAACATGTTCGGGTTTGACCTGGTTATCGTTGCAGGCGGTTTAGGTATTGTGCCGCTGCGGTCATTGATACGCTATATTATGCATAACCGCAATGATTTCGGAGAAGTCCAGATCCTGCTTGGCTGCAGGACCCCGAAAGAGCTTTTATTTAAAGAAGAAACCCATGATTGGCAGCGCAGGGCGGAAATTAAATTTAATTGCACGGTGGATAAAGCCGATCCTGAATGGACGGGTAATGTCGGTTTGATCACTACCCTTATCCCGGGTGTTGATATTAATCCGACCCGTACCTATGGAGTTGTTGTCGGCCCGCCTATCATGTATAAATTTGTCATTACCAAACTTATTGAGAAAAATATCCCTGATCATCAGATCATTGTTTCTCTTGAACGCAGGATGAAATGCGGGCTTGGTAAATGCGGCCATTGCCAGATCGAAGGTATGTATGTCTGCCAGTCCGGCCCTGTATTCAATTATAGCCAGTTAAAAAATTTTAAAGGAGAATGCCATGAAAAAGCAATCTAAGCCAAAAGTGGCTTTTTTCGATTTTTCCGATTGTGAAGGCTGCCAATTGCAGTTTGCCAATATGGGGGAGACGCTTTTAGCGATCACCGACTTGGTGGATATCGTGAATTTCCGTGAGATCATGTCGGAAAACGGACAGGATTATGATATTGCTTTTATTGAAGGCAGTATCACTACCGACCATGATGTCGTGCGTATTAAAGCTATCAGGGAAAAAGCAAAAGTCATTATTTCATTGGGGGCCTGCGCTACTATCGGCGGCGTCAATGGGATCAAAAACCGCGCGCCGCTTGATGTTGCCAAACAGCGGGTCTATGGAGATAAGGCTCATCTGATCAATACTATTAAGACTATGCCGGTGCACGCAGTGGTTAAAGTGGATTATTTTATTAATGGCTGTCCGGTGTATATCCCTGAAGTTGTCGCGGTGCTTAAATGCCTGCTTATGGGCAAGCCGTATGTGGTGCCCAATTATTCTGTTTGTACTGAATGTAAAAGCAATGAAAATGTCTGCCGGTATGAGAAAGACCAGGAATGTATGGGGCCGGTTACCAGGGCAGGATGTAACTCATGGTGTGTTAATAACGGGAACAGGTGTTATGGATGCAGAGGGTTAGTGGATAATCCCGCCTCAAACGGCCAGAAAGATATTTTAGTGAAATACGGTTTAAAACTCGATGATGTTTTACGGCATTTTACCTTATATAACGATTCAATGGGAGAGAAATATGACAAAGAATTCAAATAAGACGATTTCTAAAGATGTCAAAGTTGATGTGCAATACCTAACACGGGTGGAAGGCCATGGAAGTATCGTGGTTGATGTCAAAGACGGTACCATGACTAAATGCGAGTTCCAGGTTATTGAATCGCCCCGGTTTTTTGAATCGATGCTGGTGGGCCGCTCGATCTGGGAAGCGCAGCATATTACCAGCCGTATCTGCGGGATCTGCGCCTGCGGCCATACACTGGCCAGCCTCAAGGCAGCTGAAGCAGCTTTACAGGTGACTCCTTCGGAAGAAACCGTTATGCTGCGTAAACTGCTTTTGCATACTGAGCAGCTTGACAGCCATATTTTACATATCTATGTTCTTATTGCTCCGGATTTATTGGGGGTAAAGAGTATTGTTCCTCTTATTAAAACACATCGTCCGGTCATTGAGATGGCGCTGCGCATGAAACGCATGAGTGATTATGCCGGAGAGGTGCTCGCGGGCCGCCATATCCACCCAATTAGTTATGTCGTTGGTGGTTTGACGCAGATGCCTTCACGTGAAGGTTTGGAGAAACTCTATGAGATGATGCTGGAGAGCCGTAAAGACGGCCTTGAAACGGTTAAGATCATTAAAACACTGAAGTTCCCAGAGTTCCAGCGTCCGACGCAGTATTTGTCGCTTTCCAGTAATGAAGAATACGCGATGTATGACGGAGATCTGGTGGTTAATAACGGACAGAGGACCAAGGTTGCAGATTATAAGAATTTGTTGACCGAAACCGTTAATGATTACTCTAAGGCCAAGATCGCTACCATTAATAGTAAATCTTACGCGGTGGGCGCATTAGCGCGGTTCAATAATAATTACAATCTGCTCAATAAACCGGCTAAAGCGGTTGCTCAAGAGCTCGGCTTAAAGGCGCCGGTTCATAATCCGTATTTGAATACTGCCGCTCAGTTGGTAGAGTGGGTGCATTGCCTGGAAGAATCGATTGCGATCTTAAAGAAGATCTTGAAAGACGGCTTAGATGAAAAGAAAGTGGTTGTAAACTCCTGGCCGAAGAGAAGCGAAGTTGCTGCTAAGAAATATACTCCCAATACCGGTGCCGGTGCTGTGGAAGTGCCGCGAGGGACGTTATTCCATGAGTATACTATTGATGATACCGGCCATATTACGCATGCGAATTGTGTCATTCCGACTAATCAGAATATCGGCAATCTTGAAGATGATATGAGAAAGATCGTCCCGGAAATGGTGGGCCGCTTATCTCAGGATGATATAACGCTTAAATTAGAGATGCTCGCGCGGGCATATGATCCGTGTATATCGTGCGCGACCCATCTTTTAGATGTAAAATTTGTCTAAAAAAAGAGCTGTTATAGGTTTAGGGAATACGTTGAGGAGAGACGATGGGATCGGTATTCTGGTTCTTGAATCTCTCTTCGCTGTTTATAAGCGCCAGAATATCGATTACCTGGATTTTGGGACCGCCAGTTTCGATCTTCTCTTTAAGTTTCAGGAGTATTCGCAAGTCCTTTTGATCGATGCCATTGATGCCGGCCTTGCGCCGGGGGAGCTGGCTATTTTTGACTTGAGCCAAATGCGCGCCGATGAACTACCTATGGTTATTTCTTCGCATGAGCTTAACCTGAAAAGTATTTTTGAACTCGCCAGGAAATTTGAGGTTAAAGCAAAGATCTATGTCGCCGGCATTCAGGTCCAGGATGTGGCTCATGGGGAAGGTTTGAGCCTTAAGCTTGCAGATAGAAAAGAAGCGATCGTAAGCGAGATCAGCGAGTTTATCGATAAAAAGTTTGTGAATGCATAGTTTATTTAAGACCCGGTCTTATCTGTAACTGAGGTTGACAACTCAAGACCGGGTCTTGTTTAGTCGGGGGTACGGTTTTCTGCCGTAAGACCGGGACTTGAGATGTTGTGTTTTATTATGGATAAGTCCCGGTCTTGACTAATTAAGTTTTTTTTACTATAATAAGTATAAGTAGTTTTCTTTCTTACAATCCCGTTTAAAAAAGCAGTATTTAGTTCTTATCCGAGAAGCCGGCTATGGCTTATGGGGTAACCTCCTATGTATCTGCCTTTTCCTTGAGATATGGATCTTAAACAAACTCCGTTAACAGAAGAACATAAGAAATTAGGCGCTCAGATGGGGCCGTTTGGCGGATGGCTGATGCCTATTCAATACAGCGGAATCCTTACCGAACACGCTTGGACCCGCCAGCAGGTTTCATTATTTGATATCTGCCATATGGGTGAGTTTTTGATCTATGGAGACCCGCAGAAAAGCGGGTTAAACAGGATCGTTTCAGCTAATCTTGAGGTAATGAGTGTGGGCAGCTGCCGCTATACTTCCATGTTAAATGAGGCTGGTGGGATTATCGACGATTTGATCGTTTACCGGCTCAAACCTGATCAATGGATGTTTGTGGTCAATGCCTCCCGTATTGATATTGACGCGGCTCATATTAAACGTTATTTGTCCAAAGACGCCAAATTTGAAGATTTATCCGCGCGGCTTGGTAAGCTTGACCTGCAAGGGCCTCGGGCGTATGATGTTTTGCGCCAGCTCTTGGGACCAGGGATTTCCGCGTTAACGTATTACACCTTTGATCATTTTGTGTTGTTGGGTGAGAATAATGTTGTCAGCCGTACCGGTTATACCGGCGAATTAGGCTATGAATTATATCTCAGCAATGAAAAGATCACCGACCTCTGGAAGCTGCTCTTAAAAGACAATCTGGTCAAGCCCGCGGGATTAGGCGCGCGGGATACTTTGCGGTTGGAAATGGGCTACACCCTTTACGGCCAGGATATAGATGAAAATATCACTCCGCTTGAAGCCGGTATGGAGAAATTTATCGATTTGAAAAAAGATTTTATCGGGCGTGATGCCCTTATCGCCAAACAGAAAAGCGGCGATGCGCGAAAGCTTGTTTATTTTGCTGCTGAATCACGCCGCGCCCCGCGCCATAATTATAAGATTTACTCAGGGACTAAAGAAATCGGGGTAGTGACCAGCGGTTCTTTTTCGCCCAGCCTTTCTTATGGTATTGGTATGGGGTATGTTACCGGGGGCTATGATTTGGTTGGCACCAAGATCAGTGTCAGAGACAATACTGATAAATCTGAGATCTTGGCGTCAATAATCAATAAACCGTTTTACCGCCGGAGTTCTTTAAAAAAATAGAAGGGGGAGGAGCGATGAATATTCCTGAAGGGCTCATGTATACCAAAGAGCATGAATGGGCAAAGATTGATGGGGCGCAGGCGACTGTGGGTATTACCGACTACGCGCAGCATTCCCTGGGAGATATTACGTTTGTAGAACTTCCTAAGGTTGGGCAGAGTGTCACTCAAACTAAATTTTTAGCGACCGTGGAATCAGTGAAAGCTGCGTCTGATGTCTACGCGCCGCTTTCAGGTAATGTCATAAAGGTCAATGAGTCACTCAAGAGCTCTCCTGAGACGATTAATCAATCTCCGTATGAGAATGGATGGTTGGCGCTCATTGGAATTAAAGACCTGAAAGAAAGGGGCAGCCTTATGTCTGCTGCCGCGTATAAAACGTATGTAGAAGGATTGTCATAATGAACTATATTCCGCACACAGAAAAAGAAATCAAGGAAATGCTTAGGGTTATCGGTGTTTCCGGTATTGAGGATCTTTTTAAGGATATTGCTCCTGATCTGCGGGCCAAGTCATTTCGTCTGCCCGACGGGAAATCAGAGTTTGAGGTCCTGGAATATTTGCGGGGACTCGGGAGGCAGAATAAACAGGGGCTGATCAGTTTCTTAGGGGCGGGATTTTACGATCATTATATCCCGGCGGTCGTAGATGCGCTTTCCAGCCGTTCTGAGTTTTACACCGCGTATACGCCCTATCAGCCGGAATGTTCTCAAGGGTGGCTGCAGGCAATATATGAATATCAGACGGCTATTTGCGAGTTGACGGGGCTGGATGTGTCTAACGCGTCGTTATACGACGGCGGGACCGCGTTGTATGAAGCGGCAATGATGGCAGTGCGCTCGACCGGCAGGAAGAAAATATTGGTAGATTGCGGACTTAATTATATATACCGTACCATGCTCTATACGTATACGTCGAATTTGAACATTGAATTTGTGGAGATTCCTGTTGTGCACGGACAGAGCTGCAGGAATAGTGTTAAACAGTACCTTGATGAGGCGACCGCGGCGGTCGTCATTCAGAACCCGAATTTTTTTGGCGTGATCGATGATCATTCCGATATTATAGAAAAAGCACACCAGATGGGGGCGCTGGTTATCGCCAGCGTCTATCCAGTCTCTTTAGGGATATTGAAGTCTCCCGGTGAAATGGGCGTTGATATCGCTACCGGAGAAGGCCAGAGTTTAGGGTTGCCGCTTTCTTTCGGCGGGCCGTACCTGGGTTTTATTGCCGCGCGCACGCAGCTTATGCGCCAGATGCCCGGCAGGATCGTCGGGGCAAGTGTCGACCAGGACGGAAAGCGTGGTTTTGTTTTGACACTCCAGGCGCGCGAGCAGCATATCAGAAGGGAAAAAGCTACTTCGAATATATGTTCTAATGAAGCTCTCTGCGCTTTACGGGCGCTTATTTTCCTGTGCAGCGTGGGACGCAATGGATTAAAAGAGCTGGCTGAACTTAATTTTCAAAAGTGCGAGTTTGCCAAGGATTGTTTGAGTAAGATCCCCGGTGTGGAAGTCAAACGCAGTTCTCCTACCTTTAACGAGTTTACGGTTAAACTTCCGCAGAGCGCGCAAAAGGTTTTTGCCGCGATGCTCAAAAAAGGTTTTATCAGCGGTTTTCCCCTCGGACAATTTTATAAAGGTATGGATGATTATCTTTTGGTGACGGTAACGGAAAAAAAGACGAAAGCAGAGATCACGGCGTTTGCAACATCTCTCAAGGAGATACTATGCAGTTGATCTATGAGAAAACAGTCCCGGGAAGGACAGGAGTTAAACTTCCGCAGAACGATCTTCCTTCCAAAAAGAAATTTCCTGAAAAATATCGCAGGTCAACACTTGCGCATTTGCCTGAGGTTTCTGAGTTGGATGTTGTCAGGCATTTTACCAATTTGTCGCGCTTGAATTATTCCGTTGACGGTAATTTTTATCCGCTTGGTTCCTGCACGATGAAATATAACCCGAAATTCACCGAGAATGCGGCTGCGTTAGAAGGTTTTGTTGGCTTGCATCCGATGCTCTGCCGCGTGCCGAAAGCAGAGGCGTTGGTGCAGGGGGGATTGGTTGTGGTTGCAGAAATGGAAAGGCTTTTAGCCGAGATCACGGGTATGGCTGCTTTTACGACACAGCCGCTGGCAGGGGCCCATGGTGAGTTAACTGGAGTCATGGTGATCGCCGCCTATCATAAACATATGGGGAACGCTCGAAAATATATCCTTGTTCCTGATTCTTCCCACGGGACTAATCCTGCGAGTGCCGCGATCGCCGGTTACACGGTGGTGGTTATTCCGACTGATAAAGACGGGTTCATGGACTTAAGCGAATATAAAAATAAATTAAACCAGGATGTTGCCGCGGTGATGCTGACCTGTCCTGACACCTTAGGCATTTTTAATCCCCGGATAAAAGAGATCGCCGATCTGGCCCATCAGGCGGGAGCGCTTATGTATTATGACGGGGCAAACCTGAATGCCATGATGGGCAAGGCCAGGCCTGGAGATTTGGGGTTTGATGTGGTGCATCTGAATTTGCATAAGACATTCGCCACCCCCCATGGCGGCGGCGGGCCGGGGGCCGGGCCGGTGGGAGTAAGTAAACGTTTAATTGACTTTCTGCCAACACCCCGGGTGGTCAAGAATAAATCGGGGAGTTACTCGCTTGATTTTGACAGCCAAAGATCTATCGGGCATATCGCGCCGTTCTTCGGTAATTTCGGGGTTATCTTAAAAGCCTACGCGTATATCCTGTCTTTAGGAAAACAGGGTTTGATCGATGCCAGTGAAATTGCCGTCTTGAATGCCAACTATTGCCGCGTGCGGCTTAAAGAGTATTATGAACCGGCATTTGACCGGATATGTATGCATGAGTGCGTTTTTTCTGCTTGCCGTCAGGTAGCCTGCGGGGTGCACGCCCTTGATATCGCCAAGTTCCTTATTGATAAAGGGTATCACCCTCCGACTATTTATTTTCCCTTGATAGTCAAGGAAGCGTTAATGATCGAGCCGACGGAAACAGAGTCGAAAGAGACGCTTGACCGTTTTATCGATACGATGATCGAGATCGCTCTCTTAGCCAAGAATGATCCCGACACGGTGCGTCGTTCGCCGGTAACCATGCCGATCAAACGTCTTGATGAAACAAAAGCTGCACGTGAACCTGACCTGCGGTGGAAACCCGGCATTTAATCCTTTCGTGAATAATTATTGAAGATATACTTTTAAGTTTATTGCTACCATGAAGCAACCCTGGCGGTTCATACAAAGCGGTCACGCGGATGCCTATACCAATATGGCTTTTGATGAAGCTTTGTTTCAGCAATTTTCTGCCGGGGGTAGCCTGCCAACGCTACGGATCTATGGGTGGCGTCCGGCGGCATTTTCCGTCGGGTACGCGCAGGATGTGGGGGGAGTTTTACGGGTAAAAGATTGCCAGGAAAATAATATTCCTATTGTCAGAAGGATGACCGGCGGAGGAGCTGTTTTTCACCGGGATGAACTTACCTATAGCCTGGTCTGTTTAAAAAAAGATATAGGCATAACCGGACCGGTTGTTTCTTCTTTTCGCACGCTATCCGCTTTTATTTTGAAGGCGTACCGCAAATCCGGGCTTCCTGCGGAATTTGCTTTTGCGCGCGCGCCGGAATCTTTTAAAAAGTTTAACGGTAACACTCCTTTTTGTTTCGCGGGGAAAGAAAAATACGATATTCTTGTTGGAGGCAGGAAGATCGGCGGGAACGCGCAGAAGCGCAGCGGCGAGGTTATTTTTCAGCATGGCAGTATCCCTCTTACGTCAAGTATTGCGATGGCAGTCAGATTCCTGCGCGATAAGCCGCAGGGGCTAGTACCTGAAATATGCTCTCTTGAAGAGACCTTGCCTGAACGTATATCCTTTGACGCGCTGGCGCTTACTTTGAAAGAATCTTTTCAGGAAACGTTCTGTGTTTACTTGAGAGAGTCCGGTTTTTCATCTGAAGAACAGGAATCGGCTCTGAGATTACGCCGGGAAAAATATTCTCTTGATGCCTGGAATATCGAGAGGGATTTTTGCCTCACGAGGGATACTCATGCATATGACGATAAAGCCGCATGCCAGAAAGCCGCGTTGGCTGAATAAGAAAATCAATTTAGGTGATTGCCAAAAGGTGAAAACCTTACTTAACGGTTTGAGGGTAAATACGGTTTGCCGGGAAGCAAGCTGCCCGAATATCGGTGAGTGTTTTGCGAAAAATCAGGCTACTTTTTTGATATTGGGGGCGGTGTGCACGCGCAGCTGCACTTTTTGCGGCGTCAGAAAAGCTGAACCTTTGCCTGTTGATCCGGATGAGCCTTTTCGTGTCGCGGAAGCGGCCCGCAAACTTGGCCTTAAACATGTCGTGATCACCAGTGTCACCCGTGATGATTTAGATGATGGGGGAGCTCATTATTTCGCAGAGACTATTTCTGCAATACGCGCCGGCAACGGCACAGTGACCATTGAGGCCCTTATCCCTGATTTCCAGCTTAATACAAGAGCTCTTGTAACAGTCGTTGAAGCTGCCCCCGATATTATCGGGCATAATATTGAATGTGTCCCTCGGCTTTACCAGGCAATACGTTTAGGTTCAGACTATGCCCGTTCTTTAGCGGTGTTGCGAACGATCAAAGAGATCGATAGAAATATCTATACAAAATCAGGTATTATGTTAGGATTAGGAGAAGCGAGGCCGGAAGTCGGGCGTGTTTTTAGAGACCTGGTGAAAACAGGTTGTGATTTTATAAGTATTGGGCAGTATTTATCTCCCAGCGTTTCTCATGCGCCAGTCAAAGAATATATTTGCCCTGAAGATTTCGAGTATTACCGTCAGCAGGCAAAAGCCGCCGGGTTTCGCCATGTGGTAAGCGGGCCGTATGTCCGCAGCTCGTATTTGGCGGGTGAGTATTTAGACAAGAAATAAAAGAGTGGAGTGGAAATGAAAGTAATTGTTACGGGTGGGGCGGGGTTTATCGGAAGTTGCCTGGTATGGAAGCTTAACGCCGAAGGCATAACCGATATTATTGTCGTCGACGAAAAAGGCAGGGAAAAGGCCGGAAACTTAAAAGGAAAGAAAATCTCCTCTTTTATGGAAAAGAACGCCTTTTTAGCGTCTTTGGGGAAGCTTGACTTACCGGGGCGCGGGAATATCGTTGTGCATATGGGGGCAGCGACTTCGACTACTGAATTAGATGCTTCGTATTTAATTGAAAATAATTATTTGTATACTAAGACGCTGGCGATGTGGGCTTTGAAGAAAAAGACGCCTTTTCTTTACGCATCTTCCGCTTCTACGTATGGCGACGGAGAGCTGGGGTATAGTGATGCCGATAGGGTCACTCCTAAACTTAAGCCGCTGAATATGTACGGTTATTCAAAACACGCCTTTGATCTGTGGCTGCTTAATAACAGGCTCACTGATAAAGTTACCGGTTTTAAATTTTTTAATGTCTTTGGCCCTAACGAATACCATAAAGGCGCGATGAAAAGCGTTATCGCTAAAACATTCGATACAATAGCCGCCGGTGAAACGATGCAATTGTTTAAATCATATAAAAAAGAATATGCCGACGGAGAACAACAGCGCGATTTTATCTATGTCAAAGATGCTGTTGAGATCGTTTACTTTTTTTTAGAGCATTTGGATAAAAAAGGGATTTTTAACGTGGGGACCGGAAAAGCCAGAAGTTGGAATGATGTGGCGCATGCATTGTTTTCCTCCCTGCAGCAGCGGCCGCGTATCGAATATATCCCGATGCCTGAAGAGCTTAAGGCGCGGTATCAATATTTTACTCAGGCAAATTTAACTAAACTGCGTAAGGCAGGCTGTCACCATAGATGTTTAAGCCTGGAAGAGGCGGTCCGGGATTATGCCGGTTATTTAAAAGATCGTGCGTATCTGTAAAAAAGAAGAGGGAGCGCTATGGCACAAGTAAAATTGAACATCAAACTTCTCGATATGACCCAAAATCCGGTCGCGCTTATTTATGCGGCCTGCCGGCAGTGTTATTCCAGTAAATTCGCCGGAGATATTTTTGCGGACTCAACGCAAGATTCCCAGAAGCAGGAAGAGTTTATCCGTAAAGTCGCGGCTTCAGGGCATGAAAGCCCTTTGGAACATGTGAAATTCTCCTTTGCTATTGAAGGTGTTTCGCGGGCGTTGACCCATCAGCTGGTGCGCCACAGGATAGCGTCGTATTCCCAGCAGAGCCAGCGCTATGTTAAGGCAAGCTCTTTTAATTATATTATTCCTCCGACGATAGAAGAGGATAAGTCCCTGTGCGCTAAATTCATTAAGATCATGGATGATATCCAGAAGCATTATGACGAGATGCTGGAAGCCTTTAAGGTAAAAGGCAAGGCCGGAGAAGCCGCAAATCAGGATGTGCGGTTCTTGTTGCCTCAGGCAGTAGAGACTAAGATCGTGGTAACGATGAATTGCCGGGAACTGATACATTTCTTTCAACAGCGCTGCTGTACGAGGGCTCAGTGGGAGATACGCTGTCTGGCTTCGAAAATGCTGGAGATCTGTAAGATAAATCTGCCTTCGGTTTTCTCTGAGGTAGGCGCGAAATGCGTAAATTTAAGCTATTGCCCTGAATCTAAACAATTTAGCTGCGGCAAATATCCGGTCAAAGATGATGTGATCAAAGGGTAGGAAGGCGTGCGATGAAAATTCTGGTAGCGGTAGTCTGTGAGCATTCCTGGGTTGAAGACGGTTGCTTATCTGTTTGCAGGGCATTTGATACTGTGTTTGCGGTTAGTTTTCCCTATAGTATCCCCCGTTTAAGCGTGGCGCTACGGGTGCTCTTACGAAGGACAGAAACAGGTGAGCACCGGATCAATGTTTCCCTCTCAGATGCCGACGGAAAAAAACTGATGAATACGGATTTTAGCGTTACCATGCAGCTTGCGGCAGAGTCTGTTTCAGAATCTTCATTTTCATTCGCGCTCAATGGCCAAAATGTCGTTTTTACCAAAGCCGGAGATTACGTGGTTGATATCGTTATTGACGGGAAAGTTGAAGCAAGTATTCCCCTTTATGTAAAAGAAAAACAGCCGCCTGTAGCATAGTTTTAGCAAAAACTTCCCTCTCTCAAGTATCCTTTTCCCTGAATTCTCCCAATCTCTTAGAATAAACAATGATCTCCCGCGTAAAATGGTTTTAACTGATTGCGGCTGGATGATTTATGTGCGGTAAATTTAGTTCTATTGCGGTTGACAGGGGCGAGTTTCTGCTATATAATTATAGCTCAATGCAGGGGAATTAAATTATTAAAATTGGAAGGCAAAGATGGAATTAAATGAGATTATTGAACAACGTAAGTTAAAATTAGAAGCGCTGAAAGCTAAGTCTATAAATGTTTATCCAAGCAAGGTTGCCGCCAGCACTGATATCGCGGATGTTTTAAACACTTTTCAGGAAACAAAAAAGGCTTCGGTATGCGGCCGCGTTTACGCCAAGCGCAGCCATGGTAAAGTGGTTTTTATGGACTTGCGGGACAGGACCGGCAGGATCCAATTGTATATTAAATCTGATTTTATTGGACAGGAAAACTTCGCGTTATTGGATAATATTGATATCGCCGATTTCTTAAGCGTTACGGGAGAGCTGTTCAAGACTCATACGGGAGAGCCGACAATAAAAGTGGAAACATATGCCGTTATCTCAAAGGCGCTTCGGCCCCTGCCGGAGAAATGGCATGGTTTAAAAGACATTGACCTGCGTTACCGTCAGCGTTATTTGGACCTTATTGCCAATCAGGAAGTTAAGAAAGTATTCCTGGCGCGTTCAAAGATCATTAAAACTATCAGGGGGTTTCTTGACAGTAAAGATTTCCTGGAAGTTGAGACTCCGATGATGCATCCGATCGCCGGAGGCGCGGCCGGGAGGCCTTTTAAGACGCACCATAATGTGTATGATGCTGATTTGTTTTTAAGGATCGCGCCTGAATTATATTTGAAGAGGCTTTTAGTCGGCGGCCTGGAGCGGGTCTATGAAATGAACCGTAGTTTCCGTAACGAAGGCATATCAACGCGTCACAATCCTGAATTTACCATGCTTGAAGTTTATCAGGCATACGCCAATTATGAGGATATGATGCAGCTCTGTGAAGACCTGATCTGTGAGGTCGCTGGAAAGGTTTTGGGGGGCTTGACTTTTACGTATCAGGGCAAAACCATTGATTTGACGCCTCCCTGGCAGCGGCGTTCTTTTTCCGGTATGGTCAAGGAAAAATTTGATATTATCCCGGCTGATGAGCCGCTTGTTATGCTTAAGAAATTACAGGCAAAAGGTTTTGCCAAAGAAAAGAATAAGCTCAGCCGTTCCCAGGTCGCTAAAGTCATCGAAGAGATCCTGGGGGAAGATATGAATCAGAATCCGGCCTTTGTCACTGATTATTTCACGGTGCTCTGCCCGTTGGCAAAGGCCAGGGTTGATGAGCCGCTTGTGTCTGAGCGCTTTGAATTATATATCGGCGGCATGGAGGTCGGTAACGCGTATTCAGAACTCAATGACCCGGTTGAACAGAAACGGCGGTTCACCGAAGAAGTCCAGGATGGCGATGACGCGCAAAAATCAGTCGATGAAGATTATTGTTTAACGCTGGAGCACGGGATGCCTCCTGCGGGCGGTTTAGGTATCGGTATTGACCGGTTAGTCATGCTTTTGACTGATTCCGCTTCAATACGCGATGTGATCCTTTTTCCGCTCCTGCGGCCGGAATCCAAAGACGTTTTAGTAGATGCTTAAGAATGAACTTTTTATAAGTTGGCGGTATTTGTTTACCAAGAGAAAAGAAAAATTTATTTCTGCGATCGGCCTTATCTCTGTCTTAGGGGTTGCTATCGGAGTTATGGCTTTGATCGTGGTCATCGGCGTTATGACCGGTTTTGATAAGGACCTGCGTGATAAGATCATCGGTAATTATTCGCATATTACGATCAGCAGTTACCGGGGGTTGAATCTTTCTGAATACGCAGAGATGGAGAAAAAGGTCGCTGTTCATCCGCATGTTATTGCCGTAAGCCCGTATATCCAGGGCCAGGTTTTGACGAAAGAAGGCCAGCGTTTTTTCGCGGTTTCTCTGAAAGGGATCGACCCGAAAAAGGAAAGCAATGTTACTAAGCTTAAACAGTACATTAAAGAGGGGGATATCAATGCTTTAGGGGCGGATGCGGTGATCATTGGGAGAGAATTGGCGTCTTATTTGGGCCTGGGGTTGGGGGCTTCGCTGGAGACGTATTCACCGTCGGGCAAGAAGAAAGAGTTAAAAGTTTCCGGTATTTTTACCTCCGGCATGTTTGATTATGATCTGAATTTGATCTTTACCAATATAAAGACTGCCCAGGAAGTCCTGGGGATGGACAATCAGCTCACGGCGCTTGCTCTGAAACTTGATAATCTGTATCTGGCGGATACGGTTAAGCAGGAACTGTCCAATATTTTAGGCTTTGATTATACCTATAAAACCTGGATGGAGGCAAACCAGAATTTCTTCGCTGCGCTCAATTTAGAAAAATTAGCCATGTTCATTATCCTGACGTTGATCATCCTGGTGGCGTCGTTTAATATTATCAGTACCCTGATTGTCATGGCGGTTGAGAAGACCAAAGATATCGGTATCTTAAAGACATTAGGGATGAATTCGGCAAGTATCAGGAAGATTTTTACCTTTATCGGTTTGACGATCGGCACCTGCGGGACGGCGCTCGGCGTTGCCGGCGGCATGGTGCTCTGCGGACTGCTTAAGAAATACCAGTTTATTAAGCTTCCCAAAGATATTTATTATATGGATAAGCTGCCGGTTCAAATAGTCTTCTGGCCGGATGTTGCTTTGATCATTATCGCGGCCCTTCTGATCACGTTGGTGGCGTCGGTGTATCCTGCCGGCAAGGCTGCCCAGTTAAAACCGGTTGAGGCGCTGCGCTACGAATAGATAGAGGGACATGCTTGAAGCCAGGAATATCCATAAAGCGTATCAAGACAGTAATAAAAAAGTTTCGGTCTTAAAGGGCGTTGACCTGAAAATTGAACGGGGTAAATTTATTTCTATTGTCGGCCCTTCGGGCGCAGGAAAATCGACGCTTCTGCATATTTTAGGCGGCCTGGATAATCCGACGAGCGGGCATGTCCTTTTTGAAGGCAAAGATGTGTATTCATTAACTGATCTTTCGCTTTGCAGGTTCAGGAATCAAGCAATTGGTTTTGTATTTCAGTTTTATCATTTGCTTTCTGAATTTACCGTGCTGGAGAATGTCCTGATGCCGGTATGGATCGGTTCGGACTCTAGCCTCAACCGCCAGCAGCTCAACGAAGAGGCCCGGATACTGCTTCGGCATGTAGGGTTACGGGAACGCCTTGAGCATTTTCCCGGCGAACTTTCAGGCGGAGAGCAGCAGCGGGTCGCACTCGTGCGCGCGCTCATTGGTAAGCCGGCGGTGCTTTTGTGCGACGAACCGACGGGCAACCTCGATTCCAAGACCGGCAATGAGATCGTGGCATTGATACAGAAGATGCATCGGGAAAACCAGATGACGGTGGTGCTGGTGACTCATAATATGGAATTGGCCGGTTTGGCGGAAAAGGTATACCATTTAAAAGATGGGATGTTGGCGAATTAACAGAAGTGGGCCTCTAATGACGGAGAGAAAAATGAAAGTTAATATCAATGGGAAATTCTATGAAAAAGAAGATGCGAAGATCTCAGTGTTTGATCACGGGCTTTTATACGGGGATGGCGTTTTTGAAGGCATCCGCGCGTATAACCGCCTGGTTTTCAAGCTGCAGGAACATATCGAACGGCTCTTTGAATCGGCGCATACGATCATGTTGAAAATGCCTTTGTCAAAAGAAGCATTGAAGAAAGAGGTAATCAGGACGTTAAAGGTTAATAAGCTTGATGATGCCTATATCCGTCTTGTGGTGACCAGGGGGGAGGGCGATCTTGGCCTTGACCCGCGCAAATGTATTGGCGCGGCAACGATTGTCATCATCGCGGATAAGATCAAATTGTATCCGGAAAAGTTTTACCAGGAGGGCCTGGCAATTGTGACGGTCCCGACGGTCAGGAACCTTCCGGAGGCATTAAATCCGCAGATAAAGTCATTGAATTATTTGAATAATATTTTAGCCAAGATCGAGGCGGTTAATGCCGGTTGTGATGAAGCGATCATGCTTGATTCTCTGGGGTTTGTGGCAGAGTGTACGGGCGATAATATTTTTATCGTCAAGCGTGGAGAATTGTATACGCCTCCCCAATGCATGGGGACACTGCGCGGCATTACCCGGGATAGCGTGCTGGAGATCGCCAAGAAGGCTAAAATACCGGTGCATGAACATGTGATCACCCGGCATGAAGTCTATATTTCCGATGAGTGTTTCTTGACCGGCACTGCGGCGGAGATCATCCCCGTCGTCAAGGTGGACGGCAGGGTCATAGGTCAGGGGAAACCGGGGGCGCTTACCTTGAGCCTGACAAAGAAATTCCGGGATTTAACTAAGATCGCAGGGGACAGGTATTAAGGCTCTCTTAAGAAACTCGATTGTACGAAGGGAAATGTCTATGGTATGCGATGTGTGCGGAAAAAATCAAGCGACGGTGCATCTTACGGAAATTATTGACGAGCAGATGAATGAATTGCATCTGTGTGAAGAGTGCGCCCGTCAGAAAAGCGTTAAGATGGAACAGCAGTTTGGCCTGGCTGACCTCCTGGCAGGCTTGTCTGATTTCCAAAAGCCGTCTGAGGAAAAAGAGATCATTTCTTTGAAATGCCCGGAATGCGGTTTGATGTATAAGGATTTTAAGAAATTAGGAAGAATGGGGTGCGGGGAGTGTTACAGCACGTTTCGCAAATATCTGGCTCCTTTGTTGAAGAAGATACATGGTTCAAATACGCATTTTGGAAAGTCGCCGATCAAGGTGCCGAAGGCGGCAAAAGAGAAGAATAATCTGCAGGATCTGCGTTTTATGCTTCAGAAAGCGATCCAGCGTGAAGCATATGAAGAAGCCGCGCAAATCCGCGATCAGATAAAGAAATTTCAGGAAAAACAAACAAAAGATACTTCTGAATAAGAGGAAACTCTATGGAATTAAATGATTTAATGAAAAATCCCAGTGAGTGGTTAAAGGGCAGCGGCCCTCATTCAGATATTGTCATCTCAAGCCGCATCAGGCTGGCCCGTAACCTTGACAAGATCCCGTTTCCGAACTGGGCAAATAAGAAACAGGTAAAACAAGTCTTGGATACGGTAGTTGATGCTGTTGGTAAGGTTGCCTGCCTCAATAAGACGAGTGTTTTAAAGATGGCTGATATCGGCAATACCGATAAACAATTCCTGGTTGAGCGGCACTTGATGTCTCTGGATCATGCTCAGAAAGATAATTCCCGCGCTATTGTCATAGATGAAGATGAAGTAATCTCTATTATGATCAACGAAGAAGATCATATTCGTATCCAGGTAATGCAGTCAGGTTTTAATCTTTATGAATGCTGGAATATCATTAATCGTATTGATGACGGATTGTCGGGAGAATTGAAATTCGCTTTTTTACCTGATTGGGGGTATTTGACTGCTTGTCCTACGAATATCGGCACGGGTATGCGCGGTTCAGTCATGCTGCATCTGCCGGCGCTGGTAATGACGCGGCAGGTTAACCACGTTTTGGCGGCAATCGCGAAACTCAGTTTTACCACGCGCGGGTTATACGGTGAAGGCACCCAGGCAAGCGGGAATTTCTTCCAGATATCAAATCAGGTTTCTTTAGGCCAGAAAGAAGAAGAGATCATTGAGAATATTAACGGTTTGATCAGGCAGATCATTGAGCAGGAAAATCAGGCGCGTGAAGTATTGCTTTCTCAGAACAGGGCATTGGTGGAAGATAAGGTAAACAGGAGTTTTGGGATCTTAAAGAGCGCCCATATTATTACCAGCCAGGAAACCATTGAGCTTCTTTCCATGGTCCGTTTGGGTTTTGATTTGGGCATGGTCAAAGATATCGACCGGCGCACGATCAACGAGCTTTTTATTATTATTCAGCCGGCGCATTTGCAAAGATTAGATGAAAAGAAGATCTCTTCACAGGAACGCGACGTCAAGCGGGCGGAGCTGATCCGTAAAAGGCTTACGAATAGTCGATAGTTCGCCGTTGAGAGAATGTACCTTTGAGAATAATTACATCAGGTTAGAAAAAGTCTACGGAGAATTACAAAAGGGGGTATTTGAAAATGTTTAATCGTTTTACTGAGCGGGCAAGAAAAGTCATTATTTTAGCCAAAGAAGAGGCGAAGCGTTTTAACCATGATTATATCGGGACCGAGCATATCCTTTTGGGTTTGATCCGTGAAGGAGAAGGGGTTGCTGCCAGTGTCTTAGAGAAGATGGGGGTATCGCTTGAAAATATCCGTTTAGAGATCGAGAAATTAGTGCAGCCTGGCCCGACGACGCAGATCATCGGCGACCTGCCGTTTACTCCTCGTTCAAAGAAAGCATTGGAATTGGCCGCTGAAGAAGCGCATGCCTTGGGCCATAACTATATCGGGACCGAGCATATTTTACTGGGGTTGATCCGGGAAGAAGAGGGTGTAGCTTCTCAGGTATTGATCAATCTGAGTCTGGATTTAGAGACCGTGCGTAATAAGATCATGGAGGTTTTAGGTTCAGAGCTTCCTGGTTTTGGCCAGCCTGCCGCGAAAAAGAAGACCCCCGCGCTTGATGCTTTTGGCCGCGACCTGAATATTTTAGCAAAAGAAGCAAAGCTCGACCCTGTCATCGGCAGGGAGAAAGAGATCGAACGCGTGATACAGATCTTAAGCCGCCGCACGAAAAATAATCCGGTTTTATTAGGGGAGGCAGGCGTCGGAAAGACTGCGATCGTCGAAGGGCTTGCCCAGTCGATTGTTTCAGGCAATGTTCCGGAGGTTTTACGCCATAAACGGATCATTGTCCTTGATTTAGCGCTGATGGTCGCCGGGACGAAATACCGCGGGCAGTTTGAAGAGCGGATCAAAGCGGTCATGGAAGAGATCAAACGTTCACAGGACGTGATCATTTTTATTGATGAACTGCATACGTTGGTCGGCGCTGGTGCCGCGGAAGGGGCGATTGACGCTTCTAATATCTTGAAGCCGGCACTTTCTCGCGGGGAGATCCAGTGTATCGGCGCCACCACGATGGATGAGTACCGCAAATATATCGAAAAAGACGCTGCTCTTGAGCGCAGGTTCCAGACGATCATGGTCGATCCTCCGTCTATTGAACAGACTATTGAGATCTTAAAAGGTTTGCGCGAGCGTTATGCAGCGCATCACCGGGTCGTATATAAGGATGAAGCGCTGGTGGCGGCGGCCAAGTTTGCTGACCGCTATATTTCCGGAAGGTTTCTTCCTGATAAAGCAATTGACTTGATCGATGAGACCGGTTCTCGCGCGCGCTTAAACGCGTTGATCCTGCCTCCGGAGATCAAAGAACTGGAAGCAAAAGTAGAGATCCTCAAGAAAGAAAAAGAGGAGCATATTAAAAACCAGGATTTTGAGAAAGCTGCCGCACTGCGCGACCAGGAACGCACGGCGCGCGAAGAGTTAGAGCGGCTCAACCGTGAATGGTCAGTGACCAGGGATAAGATCAATCCTGAAGTAGGCGAAGAAGATATCGCGCGTATTGTTTCTCAGTGGACCGGTATCCCGATCATCAGGCTTGAAGAAAAAGAAGGTGAAAAATTATTAAAGATCGAAGAGGGGTTACGCGAGCGCGTTATCGGGCAGGAAGAAGCTATCAGCGCGATCGCGCATGCGCTTCGGCGTTCACGGGCAGGGATCAAAGATCCCCGCCGGCCGATAGGTTCTTTTATATTCCTGGGGCCGACCGGTGTAGGTAAGACGCTTTTGTCGCGGGCTTTGGCTGAATTTATGTTTGGCGATGAGAATGCTATTTTACAGCTGGATATGTCCGAGTATATGGAAAAATTCAATGTTTCACGCCTGGTGGGAGCTCCTCCCGGATATGTCGGTTATGAAGAGGGCGGGCAATTGACCGAGCGTATCAGGCGCCGTCCTTACGCGGTCATCCTTCTCGATGAGATCGAGAAAGCTCACCCCGATGTTTTTAATTTATTGCTGCAGGTGCTTGAAGACGGACGGTTGACCGATAGTTTCGGCAGAAAAGTTGATTTCAGGAATTCAATCGTGATCATGACTTCGAATGTCGGCGCGGAAGTGATCCGCCGGACCGGTTCCATCGGGTTTAAGAGCACTAAGGAAGATGTCACGTATCAGGACATGAAGCATAAACTTCTTGATGAAGTCAAAAAGACTTTCAAACCTGAATTTTTAAACCGCGTTGACGACACGATTGTCTTTCGTCCGCTGGCCAAAGAGGATTTAGTCCAGATCGTCGATATCGAGATCAACCAGGTCGCTCTGCGGCTTAAAGACCAGAAGATCTCTCTTGAAGTCACCCGGGAAGCGAAAGATTTCCTGATTGAAAAAGGATTCGATCCGGTTTTTGGGGCGCGGCCTTTAAAGAGGACTATCCAGAGGTTCCTTGAAGATCCTTTGGCGTCGGAAATCATTGCCAAGAAATTAAAGGAAGGTTCGATGGTGCGGGTGGTTCGTAAGAATGAGGAATTAGTTTTGGAAGAGGCAGCTCAGGTATGATGACTGAATTCTTAATTAGTATCGGGCAGAGGGTATTGGCTTTTTTGTATTTTGTGGGAGGGATAAGTAAATTAGCATCCCAGACGTTTTACTTTTTATTTATTCCCCCTTTTAAACGGCAGCGGATCCTTCTGGAAGCAAAAAAGGCCGGCCTTGACAGCCTGCTGATCGTTTCCGTTATTTCGTTATTTATCGGTGTCATTCTGGCTTTGCAGACTGCGTATCTTATGCAGCGGCTGGGTTCGGAAATATATATTGCCAGTATTGTAGCGCTTTCCCTTGTCCGTGAAATGGGCCCGGTAATTACGTCGCTGGTTGTCGCCGGAAGGGTCGGTTCGGCGATCGCGGCTGAGATCGGCTCAATGCAGGTGACTGAACAGATCGACGCGCTGGAGACTTTGGCGGCGAATCCTGTTCAGTATTTGGTTGTTCCCCGTTTCCTGGCGTTAAGTTTGATGCTGCCGCTTTTGACTTTATTCGCCGATATTATCGGGATCATCGGCGGGTGGCTTATTTGTGTTTTTAAATTAGGGATATCATCGAGTATGTACCTGCAGGTGACCTTTGACGCGTTATTGTTTAAAGATTTGTTTACCGGCACCTTTAAAACGGTATTTTTCGGCATGATCATTGCTTTTGTCAGTTGTTACCAGGGGTTTAATGTGGAAGGCGGTGCAGAAGGAGTTGGCAGGGCGACTAAGCAGGCGGTGGTTATATCGTTTATTCTGATCATTGCCTGTGATTGTTTGTTTACCGCGCTGTTTTATTTTATATTCCCTTAAATTATTCTTGTTCTTGGAACGGGGATTACAAGTGGAGCATAACGTTAGGTGAAATATGGCTGATCAGGAAGATATATTAATAGATATACAGGAAGTTACTAAATCCTTTAATTCTCATAAGGTCCTTAATAAAGTAAGTGTTAAGGTCAAACGGGGCTCGACACTGGTAATTCTAGGGCGTTCAGGCTGCGGAAAGAGTGTTTTATTAAAGCATATCGTCGGGGTATTGCGGCCGGAAAGCGGCAAGATCTTTATTGAAGGTAAAGATATCTTTTCTCTCCCCGATAAGGAGTTCAATAAGCTGCGTTTAAAGATGGGGATGGTGTTTCAAGGGGGGGCTCTTTTTGATTCTCTCTCTGTGGGAGAAAACGTCGCCTTTAGCTTGATAGAACATGATTCGCTTGACTCAAAACAGATATGGGAGCGGGCAGAGGAAGCCCTTTCTATGGTGGGGCTTTCCGGTATTGAAAGCCTGATGCCTTCTGAATTAAGCGGCGGGATGAAGAAGCGCGTAGCATTAGCGCGGGCGATCTGTATCAAGCCGGATGTTATCCTCTATGATGAGCCGACGACAGGCATGGATCCCATTACCGCTGATAGTATTAATGAGCTTATGCGGAACCTGCATGATAAACTAAAAGTTACCTCTCTTGTTGTCACTCACGATATGAAGAGCGCGTATCGTATCGCCGATCGGATCGCGATGTTGTATCAGGGCAAGATCATTTTTGAAGGAACACCGCTTGAGGTGCAGAATACGACGCATCCGATCGTCTACCAATTTGTCAACGGGCTGGCCCAGGGGCCGATCACTGAAACGGCGGGTCATTTCAGGTAAGTGCTCTTGGCGTAAAGTGCTTTTTGTTATAATTTCTTTATTTCATACATGGAGGAGAAAGATGGTTTTTGGTAAAACGAAACTGGAGCTAAAGGTCGGGTTATTCGTCTTTGCCGGTATGGTTATTTTGATCACGTTTATTTTGCTGATCGGTGATTTTAAAACCTGGGGGTCCGGCCATCGGGTCAAATTCATGTTTAACTTTGTCAATGGGATCAAGCTGGGCGCGCCGGTGCGCTTCGCGGGAGTTGATGTCGGAGAAGTCAAGGATATATCTTTTGTGTTCTCTCCTGAAGAACAGAGAATGAAAGTTGAGCTTGCCTGTTTACTTAAACAGCAGGCCAATATCCCTGTCGATTCAAAGGTCTGGATCAATACCCTGGGGCTTTTGGGGGAGAAGTATGTCGATATTGTTCCGGGAAAGGATTTCACGGAGTTTCTTGGTGAGACCCACGTGATCAAGGGCAATGATCCGCTTGCGATGCACGAGGTTGGAGAAGCGGCAATGTCTGTTGTCAATAATTTGAATGAGACGATCGCAAAGATCAAGAATAAAGAAGGTACTCTCGGTAAGCTTATATACGATGAAGCATTATACAAACAAATAGAAGCGATCGGCAGCGATCTACAGGCATTGCTTAAACAGACTGACGGTTTAGTGGAAGATATCCGGCGTAATCCCTGGAAATTGCTTTGGAAAGCAAAAACGAAATAGATGAAAGCAAAAACGATATTCAGTTGCCAGCATTGCGGTTACCAGTCCCCAAAATGGTTGGGGAAATGCCCTGATTGCAATAGCTGGAATTCTTTTGTCGAAGAAGATTACGCGGTGCCTTCAAAGGCAAAAGAACGCAGCGCCTTGTATAAAGATGCTCCGGTATTGCTCAAGGATATTGAAGTCAAAGAAGCAGGCCGTATTAAGACAGGGATTAGCGAGTTAGACCGGGTTTTAGGTTCGGGTATTGTTGCAGGATCGGTGGTGCTTATCGGAGGAGATCCGGGTATCGGTAAATCGACGATATCGCTGCAAATTTCTAATCAGCTGGTTAAAGCGGGGCATACGGTCCTGTATGTCAGCGGCGAGGAATCAGTCGCGCAGACGAAATTACGGGCGCAGCGTTTAGGTAAAGTTCATGACGGCAGCCTGTATATTGTCAATCAGACCGATATAGCATTAATCCTTGAATACATAAAGAAATTAAAGCCGGCATTGGTTATTATTGATTCGATCCAGGTTGTTTTTGACCCTACGATCAGTTCTTCCCCCGGCAGCGTCAGCCAGGTGCGTGAATGCGCAGGGATATTAACACAGCTGGCAAAGACTTCAGGCACGACTATTTTTCTTATCGGCCATGTCACCAAAGAAGGTACGCTTGCCGGGCCGCGAGTCCTGGAGCATATTGTCGACACGGTCCTTTATTTTGAAGGCGAGCGGTTTTCCATTTATCGGATCTTGCGCGCGGTCAAAAACAGGTTTGGCTCCACCAATGAGATCGGCGTCTTTGAAATGAGTTCTAACGGCCTTCAGGAAGTCAAGAATCCTTCCGAGATATTTTTGTCTGAGCGGCCGAAAGATGTCTCAGGGTCGGTGGTTGTCTCAGTCTTAGAAGGCTCGCGCCCGTTACTGGTGGAAATCCAGTCATTGGTCAGTAAGGCTGGTTTTGGGTATGCGCAGAGGCGTTCCCAGGGATTTGATTATAATCGTTTAAGCCTCCTGGTGGCGGTGCTTGAAAAAAGGATCGGTTTGGCTCTTGAGGCGGAAGATATTTTTGTCAATGTTGCCGGCGGCATTAAAGTGGAAGACCCGGCAGCTGACCTGGCGGTAGCGATGGCGATTCATTCAGCGTTTAGCGGCCGCACTATTTCTGCTGATATAGTGGTATTAGGAGAGGTAGGTTTGGCAGGGGAGGTCAGGAGTATTTCACAGGCCGGCTTGCGTATTAAAGAAGCGGAGAAACTGGGGTTTCGCTATTGCCTGTTACCGAAGAATAACTTTAAGAATCTTGATTATAAGAAAGAAACCATAGAGTTGATCCCCGTTGCCACATTATCAGAAGCCTTGGATGCGGCCGCGGGGATTGCTGTGCCGAAGAAGAAGTAATCAACGTCTTTATAAGGGGGTCATATGAATCTACTTGCGTTACGGATTATGTTTGTTGTCGGCAGCATGATTGTTGGATATCAGACCATGGATCCCAAGCAGGCGGTCTTTGGTGTCCTTTGGGGTGCGGTCGCAAGTTTAGGGATCATCTTGTTGGAAATGGGAATGCGCCGTGTTTCCATGCGCGGCCTATCGAGCGCGGTATTCGGGCTTATTTTAGGGCTCATTATGGCAAAGCTGGTCAGTGATGCTTTTAAACTTGCTCCCATTACCGCGGAAAGTTTATCAATCATTAATGTGACGGCAACGCTTGTTTTCTGTTATCTGGGCATGGCGATCGCGCTGCGCGGGAAAGACGAGTTTAATATAATCATCCCCTATGTCCGGTTGCGCCGTCAGGACCAGATAGAAGAAGTGGTGTTGCTTGATACCAGCGTTATTATCGACGGAAGGATATTAGATATTCTCAAGACAAAGTTTATCGAAGGCAAGATAGTTATTCCGCGTTTTGTGTTAAAGGAATTGCAGCAGATCGCCGATTCTACTGACCCGATTAAACGCCAACGGGGGCGCAGGGGGTTAGAGATTTTACATGTGATCCAGAAAGAAGCGGCTTTAAGCCTAAGTTTTCATGAGGAAGAATTCCCGGAAGTTCTCGAAGTGGATTCTAAGCTGGTGAAATTGGCAAAATTACTGGAAGCGCGGATTTTGACCGTAGATTTTAATTTGAACCGTGTAGCGTCGCTGCAAGGTGTCAAGGTTTTGAATATTAATGAATTGTCCAATGCTTTAAAACAGGTGGTTTTTCCCGGCGAGCGCATGGAGATAAAATTAATTAAAGAAGGTAAAGAATATAATCAGGCAGTCGGTTACCTTGAAGACGGAACTATGGTCGTCGTCGAAGACGGCCGCAGGTCTATCGGCCAGGAGATCAAAGTCGTTGTGACATCGGTCTTACAGACGCCTGCAGGCAGGATAATCTTTACCAAGTTTGAACGCTGATGTTTGTTACAGCAATTGTCCTTGCCGCAGGTAGCGGCTCACGGCTGGGATCCGGAGTCCCGAAACCGCTTGTTTTGATAAATTCAAAACCCATCTTTATTTATTCATTGGAAACACTTTGCCAGCATCCGGCTATTGACAAAATTATAGTCGTAGCTTCTGATGCGTTTCGGCAGGAGCTTTGCGCGCGGATAAAACAGTATCGTATCCGCAAAGTTACGCAGGTCGTATCCGGCGGCAGGCGGCGGCAGGATTCGGTTTTAAACGGCCTGCGCGCGGTTGAGCAAAAAGATGGTTTGGTTTTGATCCATGACAGCGCCCGCCCGTTTATCGATAGTAAAACGATCTCTGCGGTTATCAAAGAAGCAAGCCACAGCGGCGCGGCAATCGTGGCAGTAGCGGCGAAGGCGACAATAAAAGAGGCAAGGGTTTCTCGCGGGAAAACGCGTGTTTTAAGGACATTGGACAGGAGCCGGCTCTGGGAGGCGCAGACGCCGCAGGTGTTTTCGAAAGAGCTGCTCGTTCAGGCATATAAGAAGTTCGCGCGCGCTTCGGTTACCGACGACTCGATGTTAGCCGAGAAGCTGGGAGCTGTGGTAAGCGTGGTGCCGGGATTATATTCGAACATTAAGATCACGACTCCGGATGATGTTATTGTCGCGGAAGGTTTTGCGCGCCATCTCCGGAAAATGCGTAGTATATAACTATGGTTAAGACAGGTATTGGATATGATATCCATCGTTTCATCAAGGGGCGCCGTTTATTTTTGGGAGGTGTTGAGATCCCCTCCCCTAAGGGATTGTTAGGCCATTCTGACGCGGATGTCCTTTTGCACGCGGTCTGTGACGCGTTATTGGGGGCGGCGAGTGCCGGTGATATCGGAGAACACTTCCCCGATACTGACCAGCGGTATAAGGATATTTCAAGCGTCGAACTGCTCAGGCGTGTAGCGGTAGTTATTAAATCAAAGAAGTACAGGATCAATAATATCGACGCGATAGTGATCATGGAAAAACCGAAACGCTCAAACTATAAAAAAGAGATCCAGGAAAAGATCAGCAGTGTCTTGAAGATCAGCGCGGATAAGGTGAGTGTAAAAGCAAAGACGCATGAAGGCTTGGGCGTTATCGGAAAAGGTTTGGCGGTTGCCAGCTATTGCGTAGCGACAATCGTTAAGGGGGTTTAAAAAATGGAACTCGCATTAAATGTCGTAGTGATCCTTATGGGTTTGTTTGTTTTTAAGATCGTTGTTATTTTTACGCTCTTTGATGATGAAATTAAAGCCGCGCAAAAAAGGGACCCTGCTGCCAAAAGCCCCCTTGAAATAGTGTTATTGTATCAAGGGCTTCACGCGCTCATCAGCCATCGTATGGCGCAGTTCTTCTATAAAAAAAGATTTTATTTGCTCGCCCGCCTGATAAGCCAGGTGTCCCGGCATTTTACCGGTATCGAGATCCATCCGGGAGCGCAGATTGGCCGCAGGTTTTTTATTGACCATGGTTTTGGGGTGGTGATCGGGGAGACAACTATTATCGGCGATGATGTGCTTTTGTATCAGGGAGTGACCCTGGGGGGTACCGGCCTTGAAAAAGGTAAGCGCCACCCGACTATCGGCAATAATGTGGTCATCGGGGCAGGTGCGAAGGTGCTGGGGAATATTAGTATCGGTGATAATTCCTATATTGGGGCAAACGCGGTTGTGATCAAAGATGTCCCGGTGAATTCAACGGTCGTCGGTATCCCGGGGAGGATCACCAAGCAGGATGGCAAGAAAATAGATATAAGCCTTGACCACGCCTTTGTCCTTGACCCGATAAAGCAAAATATGGATGAATTGGAAAAACGCATAGAAAAATTAGAGCACGGCCAAAAATAAAGACGATGCCTATCCGGATTTATAATTCCCTCTCCCGAAAAAAAGAGGAGTTTGTTGCTCAGTCTGCCCCCCTGATCACGATGTATACCTGCGGAATAACGGTCTATGACCAATGCCATATCGGCCATGCCCGAAGCCTTTCTATTTTTGAAGTGATCAGGCGGTATCTGGAGTACCGGGGCTATACCGTGCGTTTTGTGCGCAATATTACCGATATCGACGACAAAATAATCAACCGGGCCAATGAGCTCCACCTGGATTGGGAGATGCTGGTTAAACAGTACATCGAAGCGTATTATAAAGACCTTGATGTCTTAGGGGTGCGTCGAGGAATAGAGGATTCCGGTGAGGAGCCGCGGGCGACAAGAAATATCCCTGAAATGATCAGTTTTATCAAAGATTTGCTGGATAAAGCTTACGCCTATGTGACAGAGAGCGGCGTGTATTTTAGCGTGCGTAAATTTAAGGAGTACGGTAAATTATCCGGCCAGAGCATTGATGAGATGTTGACCGGCGTGCGTAAAGAATCCGACGAGGCTAAGCTTGACCCGCTCGATTTTGCTTTATGGAAAAGGTCTAAGCCGGGAGAGCCGTTTTGGCAGAGCCCCTGGGGAGAGGGCAGGCCCGGCTGGCATATAGAGTGTTCTGTGATGAGCCAGAAATACCTGAATACCTCGACGCTTGATATTCACGCGGGGGGCAGGGATTTGATCTTTCCGCATCATGAGAACGAATTGGCGCAGAGTCAGGCTCAGAGCGGCAAATGTTTCGCGAAATACTGGATACACCACGGCCTCTTGACGATCAACGGCCAGAAGATGTCTAAATCCCTGGGGAATTTTATTACCATTGATGATTTTATGCGGAAATTCCAGAATGCCGATCTGCTGAAATTATTGTTTTTAGCGGCGCACTATTCTCATCCGGTGGATTATACCGATGAAAAGATCCAGGAAACCAGGCAGGCATGGGGAAGGATCATGCATTTGATGGAAAGGCTCCAGAGAAAAGTAACACCGTCAGGCGCGCCTGCCGAGCTGCATGCCGAGATCAATACGGTCAAAGCTCGGTTTATAGAAGCTATGGATGATGATTTTAACACGCCCAAGGCGTTGGCAGCGCTTTTTGAATTAGTAAATGTAACGAATAAGAAAATAGATGATATCAGTTTTATTACCGAAGCTTCTGTTACGTTAAAAGAATTGTTTGGTGTTTTGGGTATTTCGCTGAGCTCCACGAAAGAAGGGCCTTTAGCTGACGATCAGGCTATTAATACAAAGATCGCTGAAAGAAATAATGCCCGTAAACTTAAGGATTTTGCTTTAGCGGATAAGTTGCGCAAAGAGCTGGATGCTGCGGGTGTCATTATAGAAGATTCTAAAGAAGGCACGACCTGGCGCAGAAAATTGTAAGATTGGCAAGTAATATTATAAATAAATCTGCCGGTTTTCAAGCGAATGTCGATTTTAGCCAAAGCAGCTTGAGTGTTTTCGGGCATCCCCGTGGAGCGAAGCGACAACACGGGGACGGCGATGCTGTTTGAGTCATATTTGCTAGAGCAAATAGGACGAGTTCAGCAGCCGCCGAAAACACGAAAGAACTTTGGCGGCACCTTAGTTTAGAATATTCTGGCAAAATCGACCTTGAGCGAGAAAACCGGCAGATTTATTTATAGTAGCGCTAAATTAAAATTCACGTGTGACATTTCGCAGCAAGAATATCTGTAGGGAGACTATGAAAAGCAAATTTATCACATTTGAAGGGTCCGAGGGGTGCGGCAAAAGCACGCAGTCAAAACTTTTGGCTGGGTTTTTAAAACGTAAAGGCTATGATGTCGTTTATATCCGAGAACCCGGGGGCACTAAGATAAGCGAGAAGATACGTCAGATCTTGTTGGACGCCAAGAACGATGCTATGGCTTCTTCGAGTGAAATGCTTTTATATATGGCGGCACGCGCGCAGATCATAGCTGAGGTGATCAAACCCGCGCTCCTGCAAGGGAAAATTGTTATCGGTGACCGCTTTCTCGATTCGACTCTGGCATACCAGGGTTTTGGTTTGGGTATGGATATTGATTTTATTAAAACAGTAGGAAATTTCGTTACCGCAGGCATTAAACCCGATTTGACGATATTCCTTGATCTGCCGGTTCATAAGGGGCTCAAGCACCGCGAACTCACCAAAGACCGTATTGAGCAAAGGTCTTTTAACTATCATCTGCGGGTCAGAAATGGGTATTTAAAACTTGCCAGTCAAGAGCCGCAGAGGATCAAGATCGTAAAATTAGAAAAAGAGATATCACTGACACAGGAAAAAATAAGGGCTTTAGTTTCCGCGCTTATTTGATGAAACCCATGGCATTTGGCGATATATACGGACAGGACACAATAATAGAGCGGATAAAACAATATTTACGCGCCGGCACTATTACCGGGACCTATCTTTTCACCGGCCCGCAAGGCGTCGGTAAAGCTTCGGTCGCTCAGGCTATGGCTGCGGCGCTCAATTGTTTGACCGATAGTTTTGATGCCTGTGGAGAATGTTCATCCTGTAAGAAAATAAGTAAAGGGGTGCATCCTGATGTCCATATGATCAATGATCTGAATGCCGAGGCTCTCCCTGAAGAAGATGAGGCAACGGTTGAATATAAGAGCCGCAAGCTTGAAGCGCCAGGTGAGGAGATCAAGATCGAGACTATCCGGCAGCTGCAGAAAGAAATAAATTTGCGGCCGTATGAAGGAAGAAAAAAAGTTTTTATTATCCAGGAAGCGCATACCATGACTCAGGATGCCTCTCACGCCTTCTTAAAAACGTTAGAGGAGCCTCCTGCCAACAGCGTCATTATCCTGGTGAGTGCAAAGCCGGCGCTCTTGTTAAATACGATCATTTCCCGGTGTAAAGTTTTTAAGTTTGCTTCTTTGAAGCGCGATGCCCTGGAAAATATTTTGCGGAAGTTCTCGCACCTTGATGAAGAACGTATCCATTATTTGTCTTTTTTCTGCGAAGGAAGGATCGGCCAGGCGCTGCGGTTAAAAGATAAAGATGTTTTGGCAGAGAAGAACAAGGTGATCGATGAGTTTATCTTTTCGGGAAACGCTGAGATCGCGGATATGCAGAAAATAGGGCGGGAAGGATTGCGCCAGCATTTAAATATCCTGGCTGGCTGGTTCCGTGATGTTTATTTGGTCAAGTCTGGCCTGCCGCAGCAGGAACTGATCAATCGGGACCGCGCCGATGAGCTGTATCAATTTGCCAGGAATTATTGTTTTGCCGAACTTGATGAAATATTCATGGTTATCACAGATTCGTTGCGGTATTGTGAACAAAACCTGAACATGCGGCTGATCGCCTCGAATGTGCAGGTTCAATTAAAGCATTAATTGCGGAGTAGGTTTAACCTAAATGAGTATGGAAAAATTAATGTTGGTGCGTTTGAGGGATTCGGGCCAGAGTTTTTTGTATAACGCCTTTGATTTGAACGTCAAAGAAGGCGATTATGTCATTGTAGAGCATGACCGGGGGCTTGATTACGGACAGGTATCTTCAGTTAAAGTGCAGGTAGACGCGAAGTCTAAACAGGCGCCGAAAAAGATCCTGCGGCTTGCTAAAGAAAGCGATTTGCGGCAGATCGATGAAAACAGGGCGAAATCACGGGAAGCCTATGCTACCTGCGCGCGTAAGATCGAGGAACATAAACTTGATATGAAACTGGTGCATTCGGAATATTCATTTGACCGCACGAAGATCGTTTTTTATTTTACCGCCGGAGGAAGGGTCGATTTTCGGGATCTGGTTAAAGACCTTGCGAAGATCTTTAAGGCGAGGATCGAGTTGC
Source organism: Candidatus Omnitrophota bacterium (assembly GCA_041662125.1). GTDB lineage: Bacteria > Omnitrophota > Gorgyraeia > Gygaellales > Profunditerraquicolaceae > JBAZTA01. The sequence goes on from JBAZTA010000002.1 coordinate 453,351, forward strand.
GCCAGATCGGCGTACGGGATGAGGCCCGGCTTTTTGGGGGATTCGGGCCCTGCGGAAGGGAATTATGCTGCGCTCGCTTCCTGAAAGATTTTGAGCCGGTGACTATCAAGATGGCAAAAGAAGAAGGCCTGCCGCTTAATCCGCCAAAGATCTCGGGTATCTGCGGAAGGCTGATGTGCTGTTTGTATTTTGAATATGAAACGTATAAGAATCTGGCAAAAGGGCTGCCTCGTGAAGGAGAGCGGCTGCATTTGCCTACGGGTAAAGGAAAAGTTATTAACGTCAATGTTTTTAAGCGCACGGCGACTGTTGAGCTTGAAGATGGTTCGCATGTTGTGATGGATTATAAAGATAAGCAGCATAAGGAAAACAAGGATAGTAAAGATCATAAGGACAGCAAGGAAGAGCCTAAAGAAAAATGAAGAAGAAATTCTACATTACAACGCCGCTCTATTATGTTAATGCTTCTCCGCATATCGGCCATTCATATACAAATATCGCTTGTGACGTAATAGCGCGGTATATGCGCCAGGTGATCGGTAAAGACAAAGTGTGGTTTTTGACCGGTACTGATGAGCATGGACAAAAGATCCAGAAAGCCGCGCAGGCAGAAGGGTTGGCTCCGATCGCTTTTGTTGATAAAACCGTTTTACAGTTTAAAGCGCTCTGGGAAAAGCTCAACATATCATTTGATGATTTTATCCGTACGACTGAAAGCCGGCATGGGCAATTTGTGCAGGCCGCTTTAAGGATCCTCTATGCAAAGGGCGAGATCTATAAAGATACCTATGAAGGTTTATATTGTACGCCCTGTGAGAATTTCTGGCTTCAGCAGCAGGCGCCTGATAACCTTTGCCCTGATTGTAAAAGGCCTTTGGAGCGGATACTCGAGGAGAATTATTTCTTTAATTTAAGCAAACATCAGCCCTGGCTTATGGAATATATCAGAAAGAACCCCGGTTTTATAAAACCGGAAAGCCGCAGGAATGAAGTGATGAGTTTCCTGGAGCTTAATACCCTTGCTCCGTTATGTATCTCCCGCCCGAAAGAGCGCCTGGAGTGGGGGATCCCGCTGCCGTTTAGCAGTGATCATGTTACCTATGTTTGGTTTGACGCGCTCCTGAATTACACGAGCGCGGTAGGAAGTTTTGATAAAAATGATGCCTATGTTTCAGAGTGGTGGCCGGCAGACCTCCAGTTGATCGGAAAAGATATTTTGCGCCACCACGCCATATACTGGCCGATCATGCTGCATGCGTTAGGGATAGAGCTTCCTCAAACAGTATTTGCGCATGGATGGTGGATGATCAATGAAGATAAAATGTCAAAATCAAAAGGGAATGCGGTTAATCCGCTTGATATGGTCAATACCTTCGGTATAGATGTATACCGCTATTTCCTGATGCGCGATGTGCCCTTTGGGCTCGACGGGAATTTCTCGGAAGACGCCATCATTAAACGCTTCAACAGCGATCTTGCCAATGACCTGGGTAATCTGGTGTATCGGACACTTACCATGGTTGAGAAATATTTCTCAGGGAATGTTCCTGTTGCTGATAGTTCGTTAAAGGAGGGCTTTGCCGAATCAATCAGGGAAAAAATGCTGCACTTAGGCGAAGGTATCTCAGGTGCTATCGGTGTTGAGAGTAATTATAATTTCAGCCAGGCGTTGGAACGTATCTGGGAAGTCATAAATTTGGCTAATAAATATGTTGAAGAAACAAAGCCCTGGAACCTGGCAAAGGAGAATAAAGAAAAAGAATTAAAAGCTTTTATCCGCCTTTTAGTCGATGTTATCAGGGTGGTAAGCGATGCTCTTCTGCCGTTCATGCCGGCTACTGCCGCCGCAATACAAGCGCAGGTTGGCACAGACCGTATTGCCAAGGGTAATCCTTTGTTCCCGCGTATAGACACAAAACTGCCTAAGAAAAATTGATGTATGGCTATTGATCCTAAACCCGTATTAATTGACACGCACTGCCACATTGATTATCCTGAATTTGATCAAGACCGTGATAGGATCTTGCGGGCCTTACCTGACTGCGGCCTTGAATATATGATCAATGTGGGTTCTACGCTTGCGGGGTCACAGAATTCGGTAGCGTTGGCAAAACAATATGAGCGGGTTTTTGCGGTAGTAGGCGTGCATCCTCATGACGCAGAATCGTTTGACAACGTTTCGCTGGGTATTTTAAGTAAACTTGCCAATGAAGAAAAAGTTGTGGCGATCGGCGAAACAGGCTTGGATTATTTCAAGAATTATTCTCCTATGGAAAAGCAGCAAGAAGTTTTTCTTATGATGCTTGAGTTGGCAAAAGAGAAGAAGCTTCCTGTTGTGATCCATTGCCGGCAGGCAGAATCCGATTGTATCCGTATCGTGAAGGAAAAAATGCCATTACGCGCGGTGGTGCATTGTTTTTCAGGGGATGAGCATTTTCTGAAAGAATGCCTTGACCTGGGATTCTACGTTTCTTTCACCGCTAATATTACGTATAAGAAAGCCCAGAATTTGCGTGATGTTTTAAAAGTTGTCCCGCTACAGCGCCTGATGCTTGAGACTGATGCTCCGTATTTGTCTCCTGAAGGTTTACGCGGCAAGCGCAACGAGCCGATAAATGTCCGTTATGTCGCAGAAGCTGTTGCCAGTATTAAGGGGTTGAGCATTGAAGAAATAGCGCGCCTTACTACGTTCAACGCCAAGACATTCTTTAACCTGGAAGTGAAAAAGTTTTCTTAAACCCTCTAAAAAATATGGAAATAAAAACTCTTGAATGGAAGCATAACGCGGTTGTGATCATTGATCAGACGTTGCTGCCGGGGAAATTAAAATACCTCCACATAAAAGATGTTTTGGCGCTGTGGCAGGCGATCAAGGAGTTAAAGGTGCGCGGAGCACCGGCATTAGGCGCTGCCGCGGCCTTCGGGGTATATCTTGGCGTTAAGGATTCGCAAACCACTGATTCCCGTGATTTCTTGAGACTCGTGAAAAAAGTTTCTGAGTATTTAGGGTCAAGCCGGCCGACCGCGATCAATTTGTTCTGGGGGCTTAATCGTATGCGCCGCGCGGCGCAGTCCTGCATTGATCAGTCCGTGGTTTTTATTAAAGAGCGATTGTTTCAGGAGGCCTGCGCTATTATTGAAGAAGATAGGGTTGCCTGTCGTAATATCGGAAAATTCGGCGCAACGCTTATCAGGGATAATGATACGCTCTTGACGGTATGCAACGCCGGAATTTTAGCTACGATTGATTATGGGACGGCATTAGGGGTCATGTACCGGGCAAAAGATGAGGGTCGGCGTTTTAAGGTGTATGCGTGTGAGACGCGTCCGCTTTTACAGGGCGCCCGGCTGACGAGTTGGGAATTAAAGAAAAAAAGGATCGATGTTACCTTGATCTGTGATAATATGGCGGCGTCTTTAATGCAGCAGGGCAAGATCTCAAAAGTCATTGCCGGCGCAGACAGGATCGCCGTTAATGGGGATGCTGCCAATAAGATCGGGACGTATAGCCTGGCGGTTCTTTGCCACTATCATAAGGTTCCTTTTTATATTGCTGCCCCACTGTCGAGCTTCGATATCAAGATCAAAAGCGGCAGGCAGATCCCTGTTGAAGAACGTTCGGGCTTAGAAATTACTGAGCTGTTTTTTAAGCGGCCGATAGCAGCGTCTGGCGTGAAAGTATATAATCCTGCTTTTGATGTAACGCCTCATGAGCTCATTACCGCCATTATTACGGATGCGGGGATCATCAGGGCGCCGTATGCTTTGAAGATACGGGAAAAGTTAACCCCTCGACAGGCTCGGGGTGAATAAGCCATAAACGCCAGAGGCATGGCTTATTCAATTTTAGAAAGACCGGGTCTTAAAGAGGTGTTCTTTATTATAAATAAGACCCGGTCTTAAAAGATAAGAATAAGGCGAAGGCAAAATGTTGATCGAACAATTGGGTGAGTTTGGGTTAATTGAGCGTATCAAAAAGACGATCAGAACAGATCCTTCAGTCATTAAAGGTATCGGCGATGATTGCGCGGTCATTGATCATAATGTTAGGGAATACCTCTTATTGACCGCGGATATGCTGGTCGAAAAAGTTGATTTTACCCTTCGGGATAAACCGTATTGGATAGGCCATAAAGCTTTGGCTGTTTCTCTGAGTGATATTGCTGCCTGTGGCGGTTTGCCCCGGTATGCTCTGGTATCGCTTGGCGTGCCGGTTAAAACGCGGGTTAGGTTTATTGATGAAATGTATAGGGGGATGCGTGATTTAGCTAAGCGTTTCGGGGTTACTATCGTTGGTGGTGACTTAAGCCGCGCGCCTGCAATAACCATCGATGTTTCCCTGGCTGGTTTTGTTGAAAAAAACAAGCTCGTGCTTCGTAGTGGGGCAGCGCTCGGGGATCAAATATTGGTCAGCGGAAAGCTGGGTGGCGCATTGAAAAGCGGGCGGCATTTGAAGTTTATCCCCCGGGTTAAGGAAGCCCGTTTCCTGGTAGAGAATTTTAAAGTTAGTTCCATGATCGATATTTCAGACGGTTTGTTGCAGGATCTATCCCATATACTCAAAGCGAGTAATACAGGTGCTTTAATTTACGAGCGGTTATTACCGCGTAATAATGATGCTGGCACTCTTGCCGCAGCGTTATCGGCGGGTGAAGATTTCGAATTGTTATTTACTATGCCTCCGCGGCAAGCCAAACGCTTGGCAGAGCAAAAACGTGATTTTCGGGTTATTGGTGAAATTGTACACAAAAAAAACGGTTTCCAGTTAGTGGATAGGCAGGGAGTGGCTCACCGCGCGTCTCCTGCGGGCTTTCGTCATTTCTAAAAAGATACGTATATGGATATTACATGCGGGTCTGTCGCAGATACATTACGGGTTGGCAGGGTGATAGCGCAGTATCTTAAAGCAGGCGATATTATTTGTTTGTATGGGGGCCTGGGTGCAGGTAAAACGGTTTTGTCAAAAGGGATCGCCTCAGGATTAGGGATTCAAAAAGAAGAGGTGATCAGCCCTACTTTTGTGCTCATTCGTCAGTATCACGCAAGCCTGACGCTAAACCATTTTGACCTCTATCGCTTGAATGAACCGCGGGAAATAGCGGTATTGGGGTATGAGGAATATTTGTACTCAGATGGGGTTTCGGTTATTGAATGGGCGGAGCGTTTGGGATCTTTGACTCCGCGGGAATTTTTAAAAGTTGAATTACGCATCTCTGGCGCGCAGGAAGGGCGTTTGATAAAGCTGACTGCGTTAGGGAAACGGTATGAAGAGTTATTGACGCGCGTAAATCGGAAATTGAAGAGTTCTTAACGGTTTTAGGGGGACATATGAAAATACTGGCGCTTGATACATCGACTAAATTCTTGTCTTTGGGTATTACTGACGGCAAGAAGATATATGAATGCTGCCTTGAGACAGGAGTAAAATTGTCTTCGCTGCTTATGCCGACGATAAAAAGGACACTCTTAAGCTTGCGTATGCGGCCTGGTGATATTGATTATTTTGCCTGCGGATTAGGCCCGGGGTCTTTTACCGGTATTCGAGTCGGAATGAGTGCTGTTAAGGGGCTGGCGTGGGCTTTAAAGAAACCGGTTGTCGGTATCCCCACACTTGATGCTCTTGCCAGGAATATGTATCCGGTTAAGAAAAGTATCTTTGAGCCCGGCGATACTTGTCAGGGAGTAAGGCCGCAGGATGTTATTATTGCGCCGGTCATTGACGCTAAACGAAAGTTGCTCTATAGTAGTGTGTATAAAATGAGAGGCAGCAAGCTAACGCGTGTATCTGCCTATTTCCTGGTAACTCCGCAAGAATTGTCCGGGAAGATCGAGTCATTTTGCGGCAGTAAAAAAGAAAACACTACGTTACTTCTGGCAGGGGACGGAGCTGATCTGTATCGTCAGGCAATAGCGCATTGCCGGTTGAGGATCGTGGTATTAGATAAAGATCGCTGGTATCCGCAGCCGCGTCATATGATCGCTCTTGCTCAAGAAAAAATCGCCTCGGGAAAAGAATCTACTGTCTATGCGTTAAAACCTTTATATCTTTATCCTAAAGAGTGTCAAATTAGATGCACAAAAGCGACAGATAAGTAAAATAGGGTAAGTTTAAGTAAGTTTGAGTAAGTATTCTTAGATAAATATATAATATTCTAGGTAAGAGTAAGTAAGATTGAGTAAGTAGTAGTAAGTAAGTCTAGGTAACTCTGAGTAAATTAGAGTAATACATTATTGGTAATTTCAGTAATAGTAAGTAATAGTAAGTAAGTCTAGGTAATACTATATTTGGAGAGTTAAATGGTGAAACTTAGGGATGTTGGATATAGGCCGACGTGGGCAGAGATTAATTTGAGGAATGTGGCCTATAATTACCGCCAAATTAAGAAAATTGTTGGAGCTGATGTAAAGATCATGGCGTGTGTTAAAGCTGACGCATATGGCCATGGGATTATTCCTGTTGCCCAAACATTGGTATCTTGCGGAGTGAATTATTTGAGTGTTGCTTCGATAGATGAAGCGATAAAGCTGCGGCAGGCAAAGATTTTCGCGCCTATTTTAGTGTTAGGTATGGTACTTAAGAAGGATATTGAACCGCTTTTTCGCTATAACATTAGCCAAACAGTTTGTTCTGATGAGTTGGCAATCGCTTTAAACACGATGGCTAAAAGAAAAGGAAAATTGCTGAATATCCATATTAAGGTAGATACCGGTATGGGAAGGATCGGTGTTTTACATCACGAAGCGTTTACTTTTATTAAAAGGCTTGAGAAACTCAAGAATCTCCATATCGAGGGGGTCGCGACGCATCTTTCCTGCGCGGATGTGAACAGGAATTTTACGATTTATCAGCTTGATATTTTTGAACGGTTAGTTTCAGATCTATGCAAGAGCGGCACCCGTATCCCGCTTTTCCATGCCGCAAACAGTGTCGGCGTCGCTTTATATGAGAACAGCCATTTTAATATGGTGCGCCCCGGCCTTGTGTTGTATGGCCTGTATCCGAACGATACCGTGCGTATTCCTCTGAAGCCTGTCATGAGCCTAAAAACCAGGGTAGTATACGTCAAAAGAGTGCCGAAGGGCTGGGGTATTAGTTACGGCCATGCGTATGTAACTGAAAAAGAAACCTATATCGCGACTCTGCCGATCGGCTATGGAGACGGATACCCCCGTAATCTTTCGAATGCCGCGCCGGTCATTATCAATAACAAATTAATGAAAATAAACGGCATGGTTTGCATGGACCAGGTGATGATCGATGTCGGTAGTTACCCCGTGCGTGTCGGCGATGAAGTGATCCTGATCGGTTCCTGCGGCAAGAATAAGATTTCCACTGAACAGCTTGCCAAACTTTCAGGGACTATTCCTTATGAGATCGCCTGCGGCTTAGGCAGCCGTGTCCCCCGCGTGTATATTTAATATTCTGTTGTTTAAGACCCGGTCTTGGATTGCTATTACTTACACCCCGCGCTTATAGGAAATTGCGCGGGTGTAACGCTTTCTGCGTTAAGGCACTGTGGTAATAAAATAGAGGCTAAAGACGAGGACAACGATGTGGCTTAAGAAGACGGAAAGAAAGGGGCTTAAGATCCCCGCTTTTCCTAACGCAATGCTTACGGCATTGAGGACATAATACAAAAATCCCACGATAAGCGACACTCCTAATGAAGAAAGCCCGGTCGCGCGTTTGCGGATCATAAAGGCAAACGGTATTCCTAAAAGTGTTATGACAACGCTGGTTAAGGGAAGGGCGAATCGTTGATATAAATCGACTTTGAGGTTTCTGATAACGCTTTCCGCTCCGCTTCTGGCTAATTTTAAGATATAGGTATCCAATTGCGCTGCAGTCATGAAATCCGGCCGCTGTCCCTGGTGTAAGAAATCTTCAGGTGTTTCAGTGATGGACATGATCTGTTCTTCAAGGAAGAGCGGTTCCTGGATTTGTCCTGTTTCATCGAAGCTATAGGTGATGCAGTGGTAAAATTTCCATGTATCGTCTTCAAAGACTCCTCGATTCGCCATTATTTTCCGGATAATATTCTGTCTTTCGTCATGTTCAAGGATAATGATACCTTCCATGGTTTTGGTGGAAGGATAAAAAGAATTGGCAAAATAGAGGCGGTTTTTTGATCCGTACATGGAAAGGTTGCGGATCACTTCCGGAGCTTTAGTGTTTAGATCTTTGCCTCCGGTATCCATTTGTTCTTTGACCTTCTGGGCAAGCGCTGATGAAGGCGGAACAATACGGTCATTGATCCAGAAAACCATGGTGCTTATGAGTATGCTGAAAATGATCACCGGCCGGGTTATTTGAAAGATACTTAAGCCCGAAGATCGCATGGCAATGACTTCATTGTCGCGGTTAAGTTTTGCGAAGGTATAGAGAGTTGCCAGCAGGCAGGCGATGGGGACTACCTGCACAAAGATGATCGGTATATTAGCGGCATAGTAACGATTTAGGAATTCAAAGCTGAGTTGTTGCTTTAAGATGACTTCAAGATGGGAGAACAGGTCGATAATGATATACAGAAAAAGAAAGGTAAAGAGGCAGCCTGTAAATAAACCTGCCACTGAATGCATTATATAGCGTTCTAGTATACGCATAGTCTGTACGTTAGAAGTGTCCCGACCAAGCCGAATATGATATTAGGCAGCCAGAGAGCGATCTCAGGATTGAGATAGCCTTGTAAACTTAACGCTTCAGAAGCTAATAATAAAAGGTAATAAACCCCGACGATCAGAAAAGCGATGCCGAAATTGATCGATTTTTCTCTGCGCCGGGTTATGACCGCCAGCGGCATCCCTAAGAGAATAAAGACAAAACAGGCGAAAGCCAGAGAGATCTTTTCGTTTATTTCAGTCAAAAGCGGTGTCGGGTCTACCCCTTGTTTCTTAAGCTTAGTGACCTCTAAGCTTAGTTCCTGGATGGTCATATCTTTGGGCTTTTTGTCTATTTTATCCTTGTCTCTTAATTGGCTTAAATTTAATGACATGAAATAATTCTTAAAATTCAGTTTATAGAAATTGTTGGGGTTGTTAGGATCGGGCTCATCGGCAGTGCCGTCAATAAGCTTGAGTTTGATCATGTTCTTTTCGGGGATAGAGATAAATTCGCCTTTCTTGGCGACAATGATGCGCGTTGGTTTGTTATCTCCTTGCGGTTCATAGATCCGGATATTATTCAGTTTATTTTGTTCGATGGAGTATATGAATAAAATATACTGATCGAATGAATTGATGAACACGCCCGGTTCTAAAGCGGCTGTCGGGTTTTTAATGCCTATTTCCATGAGGGTCTTTCGGGTCGCAAAGTGCGCGTAGGGGATAACGCGGTCATTAAAGATGACCAGGATAAGGCTTAAGATCAATCCGACGGTCAACAGCGGCAGCGCTATGTTGAACATATTGATCCCGCTTGCCCTGATGGCGATAATCTCATTATCGCTGGAGAGCCGTCCTAATGACAGGAGTACCGCTACTAATGTTGATATCGGCAGCGTGTACGTCAAGAGGTAAGGTATCATGTACATGAACAATTTGCTCACGCTGAATATATCGACTCCTTTATTAATGACGAGGTCTGCGATCTTGACAAGGTTGCCCAGCACCATAACGAAGGTTAAGACAAATAATCCTAAGATCAACGGCCCGATGAATTCATTGAGAATATACGTGCGCAATACTTTCATAGTGTCGCTCCATTACTTCTTGTGCGTTTTTAGTAACCCTCGGCCAAATTACTCGGTCGAGGGTAATAGTATGGTATGTCTTTATTTAATTGGCTAACGTTAAGATAAATACAATATGGGCGCCAGCGTCTTTGAGCGCAAATGCTGCCTCGGAAGCGGTGGAGCCGGTGGTTAAAACATCATCGACTAATAGGACGTGCTTGCCTTTGATCAGATCTTTTTCTCTGACAGAAAAACTATCTTTAACATTGAGAGAGCGTTGGTCAGCAAGGAGCTCCGCCTGTGTCCTGGTATGGCGGTGCCTGATGAGCGTATCTGTCAAAATACCTTTATTGAATGCTTTGGCAATATACGTACTTAATACCTGCGCCTGGTTAAATTCACGTTCCCGTAATTTTGTTTTATGCAGCGGCACCGGGACTATCAGGTCTATAACATCCATCGGGATATGGTATTCATTGATGAAATCGATCATGAATGTGCTTAAGGTTGCGCCTAAATACTGCTTGTTCTTATATTTGAAATCATGGATCAGTTCTTTGAGCGAACCTTCATATACGCAGGGGCTAAACGCCCGGTCAAAGTGCAGCTTTTTCTTAAGACAGGGAACGCAAATATTTTTGGCAATATACGGCGCTTTTAATTGCCTGCCGCACCGATGACAGAAGGGAGGAAGATTCTTGCGTATCTTTCTCCCGCATTCCCCGCAAACCAGGCTTTTTGCTTTTGGCGCAAGTTTGCGCTTGCAGACCAGGCATAGCTTCGGATAAATGATATTGATCAAGCTTTTGAGCGTATCTAAGAACAATATTTTGGCGTTACTAGCTTTCGGAAGTGGATTATCCATGTACACCTCGAAGTTTCCTGCCAAAACAGCAATTAAGTATGGTATATGATATCAATGAAATCATTATTTGTCAACGAGGGTTATTGTGACAGCTGCCCTTGACACAATCTCGTAAGAATAGTACAATAATTCCATGGAAAAACAAAGTTTATCAGATTTAAAAATAAAATTAATAGCGCTTTTAAAAAAAGAAGCTTTTAAAAAAGGCACGTTTATTTTGTCTTCCGGAAAAGAAAGCAATTATTATCTGGACGGCAGGATCATTACCCTGACCCCTGAGGGGGCGTATCTGGTGGCCAGTATTATTTTAAAGCTCGTCGAAAACCAGCCAATCGATGCTATCGGAGGGCCGACGTTGGGGGCAGACCCGATTGTTGGCGCGATCGCCGCGTTAAGCCATATCCAGGGTGTTCCCCTGAAGACGTTTATTGTCAGGAAAGCCGTAAAAGATCATGGGATGCAGCGGCAGGTCGAAGGCCCCGCATTAAAAGAAAAAAGCCGCGTGATCTTAGTTGATGATGTGGCTACCTCCGGGAAAGCGTTGCTTGAGGCCAAAGAAGCATTGGATAAAATCGGGGTTATTATTGATAGGGCAATAGTTATTGTCGACCGCAATGAAGGAGCACGGGAAAGCCTTGCGAAGGTCAACCTGAAATTAGAGTCGATATTTACGATAAAAGATCTGGATGTCTAAAAAAGGTTTCACAAGTGAAAACAAAACGTATTATTGTTGTCGGCGCTGGCCCCGCCGGCATGATGGCGGCTATCAGGGCCGCAGCGCTGCAGCAGTCAGTTGTTCTTATTGAAAAAAATCCTGTCGTAGGCAAAAAACTTCTCTTGAGCGGTAAAGGCAGATGTAATCTTACCAATTCCTGTGATCTTGATTCATTCTTATCCCGTTTTTCTAAAAACAGCCAGTTTTTGCGCGATGCCTTCAGCAAATTCTTTAATCGTGATTTAATGGATTTTTTCGAGGAGCGCGGTTTGAAACTGAAAACTGAAAGGCAAATGAGGGTTTTTCCTGTTACCGATTCCTCAGGGAGTGTGGTAAAAGTCCTGCTTGAAGAACTTAAAAAAACTAACGTCTCGATACTGTATAAAACGACGGTTCGAAACTTGCTGATTAAAGATACCAAGATCACCGGAGTTTTACTTGAAGGCGGAAAAGTGCTTCCTGCGGACCGGGTTATTGTCGCGACCGGCGGTATTTCTTACGCGTTTACCGGGTCTACAGGCGAGGGGTTAGGAATGGCTGAAAAGTCAGGACATGGCATTGCTGCGCTTAAGGCAGGGCTTGTGCCGTTAGTGGCAAAAGACAGGGATATCCGGCCTTTGGAAGGATTGACCCTTAAGAATATTCGTTTAACATTTAAAGGGAAAAAAAAGGAAATCGTTTCTGAGATCGGAGAGTTGTTATTTACCGGTTTCGGGGTTTCAGGGCCTTTAGTCTTGACGTTAAGCGGCAAGGTTATTGATTTGCTGGAAGGATCAAAAGAAATTTTTGTTTTTATAGATCTGAAGCCGGGTTTGTCGTCAGAACAGCTTGACAGCCGGCTGTTGCGTGAGTTTAAAAATAATGCGACTAAGAGTATTAAGAATACGTTGAAAACCTTGTTACCTAAAAGTATGATCGATGTAGTTATGAAGAGGTCTCAGATCGATCCGGATAAAAAGGCTAACCAGGTCACGCAGGCAGAGCGTTTGAATCTTTTGTCTTTGCTCAAAAAATTCCCCTTGAGCGTTACCGGAGCTTTGCCGATCGAGGAGGCGATGGTTACGCGGGGAGGCGTATCGTTAAAGGATATTGATCCGCGCACCATGGGATCGCGCGTGGTTGGAGGATTGTATTTTGCCGGTGAAATGATCGATCTGGATGCTGATACCGGCGGTTTTAATCTGCAGGCAGCGTTTTCTACCGGCTATCTGGCTGGCGAGAGCGCGGCTTTGGAGTAAGGTGTACCTATGATGAAACTATACCTGGCTTCTGATTCCAAAGCGCGGAAAAAACTGCTTAAAATATTCGGATTGAAATTCCGGGTGATCTCAAGCGGTATTCAAGAAAAGGGGCACTCGTGCGGTTTGTCGTATGGATCGTTGGTAAAACACAATGCTTTGCAAAAAGCCCGGGCAGTGGCAGAGAATGTTCCCGGTGGTGTTATTGTCGGGGCTGATACTCTTGTGGTGCAGGGCAAGCGTATTTTTGGCAAGCCGAAAGATTTGGCAGGCGCCCGTGTTATGTTAAAACAACTTTCCGGGAAAGCGCAATGGATTTACACGGGACTGGCAGTTATCAATAAAGACACGCATAAGCAGAAAGTGGCTTTTGAGAAGACTAAGATTTATATGGATACCTTGACTGACGCCCAGATCAATACCTATTTTGCTTCTGTTTCTCCTTTGGATAAAGCGGGGAGTTTTGATATCCAGGGAAAGGGCGCGTTTTTTATACGCCGTATCGAAGGCTGTTTTTATAATGTCGTCGGTGTTCCGCTGCGCAAGTTGTACCGCATGTTCAAAGCGGTGGGGGTAAATTTATTCCTGTTTATTCTTATCTTGCTTCCTGCGGCCTTCGGCCTGCTTTGCGGTTGTTCAACCGAATATAATATCGTTACCGGCCAGCAGGAAACATATTACTATAGCACTGATAAAGAAGTGCAGATGGGCGCGTCTCTTTCTAAGGAACTGGAAAAAGAATATAAGCTTGTGGATGACCCTCTGGTGCAAGAACGCGTTAGTGTCCTGGGAAAAAGAATAGCAGCGGTTTGTGACCGTAAGGATATTGATTACCGTTTTAAAGTTGTCAATGAAGATGAAGTAAACGCGATATCTCTCCCCGGAGGGTATGTCTATGTTTTTAAAGGCCTGTTGGATAAGGTTTCCGGCGATGCGGAATTAGCAGCTGTCCTGGCGCATGAAGTCGGCCATATCGTTGCCAGGCATAGCATTAAAAAACTGCAGGGTGTTATGAGCTACGATTTTCTCCGTTTATTGGTGGCGGCGGTCCCGGGGAGTGCCCCTCTTGGCGCGGCTGCTGATGTCGCATTCATGCAGCTTTTTTTAGGGTATTCCCGTGAGGATGAACTGCTCGCAGACCAGCTTGGCGCCCGCTACATAAAACGGGCAGGATTTGACCCTCATAGTATGATCACTTTTTTGAAGAAATTGCAGGAGAACAATCAGCGTAAAGAGCTTGCGCCGATCAATTATTTTAAAACACACCCCTATGTTCCTGACCGGGTCAGGGTGGTCAAACAGGAGTTAGGGGAAACAATCGATTTTACCGATTATATCAATATTCAGGATAAAAAGCATAAATAAGGGAAGTAAGGCGTGTATGAGAAAGAAAGTGATAGCTTGTTTGGTGATATTCGGGTTTCTCTCTATGAAAAATGGTATTGTGCCTTTACATGCCAAGCCTCCTATGGAAATTAAGAAGACAGCTGTTGAGAATAGTAATGCTGCCAACCCGTTTGGGGTCCTGGAATTTTTGCCGTGGGACCATGAATGGAACAAAAATCTTTACGCCAAAAATAAGGATTTAGAGAAGGTTGTGGCGCTTATGAAAGAAGCTGGCGTGGGTTGGGTGAGGATGGATTTCTTGTGGGGAGATATTGAGCCCCGTCAGGGAGTTTTTAGTTTCTCCAAATACGATCATCTGGTTGAACTTTTGTCGCGGAATCAGATCAATGTGCTGGGTATTTTGCATTACAGTGCTGATTGGGCTTCTTCCTGTGGAAAATGGAATTGCCCTCCCCGTGACAACGCGTTATTCGTTAATTACGCGGTTAAGGTCGCCTCTCGTTATAAAAATAAGGTCAAATACTGGGAGATTTGGAATGAACCGGATTCACGCACGTATTGGGAAGACCAGGATGGCCTGAAAGGGTATTGTGTCTTACTCAAAGATGTTTATATCGCACTCAAAAAAGTAGACCCTGATTGCAAGATCCTGAATGGCGGATTTGCCAATGGGATAGCCAGCGTCAATCACTTGTACGATAATGGCGCCAAGGATTATTTCGACATTTTGAATATTCATATATTCGAAACACCATTACATGAGGGGGCCGCCAAACGTATGGCCGCGTATCCTCCCTTAGCGCAAAAGATCATGATCAGGAATGGGGACGCGCATAAGAAACTTTGGATCACGGAGACAGGTTGTCCCGGCGTCTCTAAAAAAGCAAAAGTTGCTGGTTGGTGGATGGGGAAGAACCCTGATGAACAAGAGCAGGCAGCCTGGGTGCGGCAGGTATACGCGCAATTGCTGAAGTTTAATGTCGTTGATAAGGTCTTTTGGGCTTTTTTCCGGGATACCAAAAATCATTGGGATACCGGGACGGATTACTTTGGCCTGGTGCGTTGGAATTTTCTTAAGAAACCTTCATTTAACGCCTATAAAAAATGTTATCGCGACTGGTTAAAGAAGAGATTAAGGTAAAAATACTTGGTTTTTATTAAAATAATGGTGTATACTATTAATATGTTTAAGTTAGCATTAAATAATAGATTTGTAACGGAGGTGTTGGGTTTTCCGGGAGTATAGAATGCATAGAGAATAACCGTCATCCGATGAGGAATCGGGAGACGGTTTTTGTTTTTTAGATACCCATAGAGTGTGAGGCGCCCATGGGATCTGATATTTGACGTATAGGCAATTACTAAAGTTCAGTGGTTGCTTTTTTTATTCCCGGTATAAAAAGAAGGCTTAAGTCGATAATGAAAAAATCATTATTAACGCTGCGGGTGACAGAGAGTTTGATCGTCGCGCAGGCTTATTTTGTGAGTATCATGGCTGGTGAGTTGTTTTTGTTTTGGTTTGGCGTTGCCTTGCCTTTCTGGATGCCTTCGGGTATTATTCTGGCAGCAGTTTTACTGCGGGGAAGGCGCGTCTGGCCGGGTATTTTCCTGGGAGCTTGTATAAGCAGTATGTGGTTGTGTTTATCCGCTGATCCGCTGCTTAAATTCAGCACGATTGTTTTCTTAGGCGCAGTCGCAGGGACGGGGGATGTACTTGCAGCTCTTGCCGGCGCGTATATAATTCAAGAGATCATAGGTGATAAAAATCCTTTCCGGAGTTCCGGGCATATTCTAAAGTTCATTTTTTATGGTGTTTTTGTCAGTGTTCTGATAAGTGTCACCTTTAAAGCGTTTTCTCTGATGATCGCTGGGATGATCCCCATAAGTAGTTTTTCTCATACCTGGTTAACCTGGTGGAGGCAGAGTTTCCTCGGCGCACTCATTATTACTCCCTGTATTGTAACGCTCTTAGATAAAACGCGGAAGTATCCGTTGAGCCGTACGCTTTTTGAAGAAACCGTTTTTTTCCTGCTCTTGACTGCGGTTGCCGCGTATTGTTTTCAATTGTTTCCTCTTGAGCGCTATTTCCGCCTCTCGTTGTTTGTTCTGGCTCCGCTCTTTATGTGGGCGGTGTTGCGTTTAAATCAAAATATTATCTTTTTGTCTTTGTTTTTACTCGCGGGGATCGCCTCTGTGGCGACCGCCAGCATCCATGGGCCATTTGTGCACAGTGATATGAAGGTAAGTATGGTTGAGGTGCAGATATTTTTGGTGGTCGCCGCTGTCACCGTACTTTTGTTTGACGGCTTTATCCTGGAAGAGCAACGGATACAAATGACCTTGCGGGAAAGCGAAGAAAAATTCCGCGCTCTTGCTGAAAATAACAGGGTCGGTATCACCCGTTACGATCAGGCGTTACGATTCATATATGTCAATACTGCCGCAATAAAAGGGTTTAATCTGCCTGCAGAATGTTTTATCGGCAAGACGATACGTGAGCTCCTGGGTGATTGTGATATTGTTGACTTTTGGGAAAGCTGTATCCAGAAAGTTTTTGATACTAAGATACACTATGATCATGAGTATCATTTTCAAGGAAGATGGTTCCAGTGGCAGCTTTCTCCGGAATTTGATTGTTGGGGAACTGTTTTATCGGTGATCGGTTCTAGTATTGACATAACTGAACGTAAGGCCGCCCAAGAGGAGATAATCCGAAGCGAGCAGCGGTTGAAATTGCTGGTAGAAAACTCGCAGGATATTATCGTGATGCAGGATCTGGAGGGTAAATACCTGTATTATAACGGCTCTCCTGTCTATGGGTTTAAGGCTGAAGATGTCCTGAATAAAACCCCGTATGATCTGTTTGATACTCTTGTCGCAGCAAGGATCATGTTGAGTTTAACCCAGGTAGTTGCTACGCGTAACGTGATCGCTTTTGAGCATGATGTTCTCTGGTCAGGCAAAAGAATGTATTTTATCAATCAGATGTATCCGATCAAGAATGAGGCGGGTGAGATTGTGACTGTCGGGACTATTTCGCGTAATATTGTTGAATTAAAAGAAGCGGAAGAATCGTTACGGTTAAGCGAAGCACGGTTCCGGGCTCTGACATCGTTGTCGTTTGCCGGTGTTTATCTCACTGACAGCCGGGGAAAATATTTGTATGTTAATCAGCGTTGGTCACAGATGTGCGGGTTATCGTTTGAAGAGGCATTAGGTGATGGCTGGATGCAGCGGGTGCATCCGGATGACCTGAAAAAAGTAAAAGAAAAATGGGAAAAGATGATCAGGGTTGACGGAAACTGGTCGCTTGAGTATCGTTTCCTGGGTGAGCAGGGTAGCGTTGTCACCGTTATGGGACACTCGGAAGTTTTAAAGGATGATGCGGGCAATGTCTTGGGTTATGTCGGCACCACTGTTGATATCTCAGAACGTATTGCCGCTGAAGAGAAGATCAAAACTGCGCTGAAAGAAAAAGAGCTTTTGTTAAAAGAGATACATCATCGGGTAAAAAACAACCTGCAAATAATTTCCAGCCTTTTTAACTTACAGTCCAAGGGCATTAAAAATAAAAAAATCTTAAGTGTTTTTCGTGAAAGCAATAACCGGGTTAAGTCTATGGCGCTCTTGCATGAAAAACTTTACAAAGCGTATGATTTAGGGAAAGTCGCTTTCCAAGACTATGTCGAGAGCCTGGTGACGGACCTGTTCCGCTCATATAAGATCAATAGCTCACTTATTGGCCTTTCGTTAGACATAAAAGATATTTTTCTTTCTATAGATAAGTCGCTGCCGTGCGGTTTGATCATTAATGAGCTCGTCTCTAACGCGTTAAAATACGCTTTCCCGGAAAAGCGCAAAGGCAGTATCAAAGTTTCCTTTGGCTTGAAAGCAAATGATGCGTATGAGCTGGTGATCAGTGATGACGGGGTCGGTTTTCCTATGGATATCGATTTTGAGAATACCGGATCATTAGGGCTGCAGTTGGTTAATTCCTTGGTTCAACAGATGAATGGTTCGATCGTGCTTACTAGGAACAATGGGGCTATCTTTTGTATTAATTTTCCAAGAAATTCTCAATAAGATCAGGCTAAAGAATAGAGCTATCTGTAATTATTAAAGAAGGTAAAATAAAAAAGTATGGTATTATAACTATATGGAAAACAATAAATTATTCAAATACGGAGTATTTAGTAAAAACAGGGTTGAGGCATTTAGTGATGGGATCTTCGCAATAGTCGTGACGCTTTTGATCCTGGAGATAAAAGTTCCTCATATAGAGCATTTTGATTCCTCGAGGGAATTATGGGATGCTTTGATAATGCTTGCCCCGAAAATCGTCAGTTGGGTGGTTAGTTTTTTGACCATCTGCATTGTCTGGGTCAATCATCATCGGATCTTCGAAATGTTCAAAGGGATCAATATTGTCCTGTTTTGGCTTAATGTCCAGGTGCTGTTGTTTGTCTGTTTTGTGCCGTTCCCTACGGCTTTGGCAGGAGATTATCCCCGTAACCCGCTTGCAGTTGCCAGCTATGGGTTGGTGATGGCCTGCGCAGGAGCGGCATTTGTATTGATCAGATTCTATGGATTCAAGCACCAGGAGCTCTTGAAAGAAACTGTGGGGCTATCGGCATATAAAAGAAGCATGATCCTGGCTTTTCTTTTCGGCCCTGTTTTATATATAGCCGCGGCAGCGATGGCGTTTGTAGATACTTATGTGTCTTTTACCATGTATTTTCTGATCGCGGGCTATTTTGTGTTTTCATTTGTATTGTAGAAAGTCAAACGTAATTATACAGGTTTCCCGCCATGATTTCTAGTTTCCTCTTTCGGGAAGGAAATCCGGATGAATCAAAAAGCTAAAGAACCATTAATGGGGATGTTGTTATCGGTAGTGTTGCCCGGCTTGGGGCAGATGTATGCCGGCAGGCTGATACGCGGGATCATTGCTTTAGTATTGACTATTCTTCCAACGTTGGGTTTGTTGTTTTATTTCCTGCAGCCGGCAGTAAAAATCAGCCGGCATTGGTATATTCCTTTCTTTCTTCCGCTCGTTCTTTATTTTGTCGCGGTCGTGGATTCTTATATCCAAGTAAGAAAATATAATCTCGCGCATAAGCTCTCCTCGGATACACGTTTGGTTAGAATAATCATATATATCGTCGGTATTCTTTCTTGTTGCGTAATAGTAAATCCGGTTTATTTAGGAAAAGTGTTTATAGAGAATAACCTGATCCGTTCTTTTACCGCGCCTCCCGATTCTATGGCTGCGGCAATATATACAGGTGAGCGTGTTTTTGTGGATCTCAAGAGGTATAAAAAGTCCGGGCCGCAGAGAGGAGATGTTTTTGTATACAGGCCTCCCGAAAAGCCAGGTGAAGTTTTTATGCACAGGATCGTCGGCCTGCCCGGTGAATCAGTCGAGTTAAAAGAGCATGCTATTTTAATTAACGGCGCAAAGATTAAAGAATCATGGAATATGAGAAATCGATATTATAACCGGGGGAAGTTCGGGAAAAAGGGTTCACCGGTAACTGTGCCGCAGGACGCTTACTATGTCCTGGGAGATTACAGCGCAGGCAGTAATGACAGCAGGTTCTGGGGATTTGTCCCGAAAGGCAATTTAATCGGCAGAGTGATTAAGATATATTATCCTTTCACTCGTTCTGGTGCTGTAAATGGGGCCGCTTCTATTCTTTGAAGTAATTTTCTGCGTTGTCTTGGGGATGGAAATCTAATTTCTTTCTGGTTTCGCTCAGGTCAAATACATTGTTGGTGTTATTGCTGGTTACAAAAGCAGCCTGAAAAGTAGTCTCTAACTGGAGGGCTTTATTAAAGGCCTGAATGAGGTCTCTTTTACTGCAGAAAACCGCGCGCATATACTCACCGTCATATACTGCAGGGTTATCTTGCGGGATAGTCCAGCCGATACGTAAAGCCACAAACTGTATGCCTAAATATGATAAATGCCGTCCAAGGTTTTCTCCGAATACCTTTGATTCCCCGTAGAGAGAAAGCGGGCTTGGCGGCATATCAAGTGTAATGCGGCTTTTGGAGTTTCCCTGTAGTATTTCTGATATAGCAGCTTCGTGATAAAAGTTTGAGCTGGCGTAAACGATCTTTTTTACCTTCGCGCGCCTTGCTTCTTCGAAAACATAACTTGTAGCGGCAAAATTATTCCGGTAGGTCATATTTCGCGGCGCATTAGGATGGGGGTTGCCTGCTAAATGTATAAGCGCATCTAAACCGTTAAAAATACCATCCAGCTCTTCTTTTCGCGCAAAGTCAACCTTGATGTAGCGGCAGCCGGATAGAGTGGTTGTCTCATTGAGATCATAAAGGGAAAGGTTGTATGTATCGCCAAGGCCTTTTTGCAGTGTTGAGCCGATGTTTCCCGCTGCTCCGGTAATCCCGATTTTCTTACGTGTGGTATCCATTAACAGTATTCTATAAGAAAACAAAAAAACGGTCAAGCATAATTACTTTACAAAATCTTATTTCTTTATTATGATGAATATACTTAAAGAGCCTCCGCAATAATAACCTAACCTTATGAGGTATACTATGCCGGCATACGCAGTTATCGATATTAACGTTAAAGACGAGGTTCGTTACGAAGAATATAAACAGAAAGGCGCTTTAACCATAGAGCAATACGGAGGAAAGCCGCTTATTCGTGGCGGCGCAGTTGAAGTGATGGAAGGTAACTGGCAGCCACGGCGCATGGTGATTATTGAATTTAAGGATATGCAGGCGCTTAAGCGCTGGTGGTTTTCACCGGAATATTCCGAAGCTAAAAAGCTGCGCCACGCTGCAGCAGAGGCAAACGTTGTCTTTGTTGAAGGTTTGATTAATTAAATAGGAGGCAGTCATATGAAAAGAGTGATCATAGGGTTATGCGTTGTTTGTGTATTATTAGGCAACGTTGCCGTAATGTATGCCGCAGAAATTCATGAAGCCGCAAAAAGCGGTGATATAGCAAAACTGAAAGCTCTCCTGGATAAAGATCCCGGGCTTCTCTACTTAAAAGATGAATTAGGTAAAACTCCTTTACATTGGGCAGTTGGCAGAGGGCAGCTGGAAGTTATAAAGGTGCTCTTGGATACCTATAAGGTGGATGTAAACGTAAGGAACGATAATGAGGGCACGCCTTTACATGTAGCGGCTTCTCAGGCTCAGCCTGAGGCGGCAAAGATTTTACTTGCTCACCATGCTATGGTTGATGCGCGCACGAAGAATAATTCAACGCCGTTACATTTTGCGGCATTCAAAGGGCAAAAGGCAGGGCATATTGAAACCGCGAAAATTCTTATAGAAAACGGCGCGGATATAAACGCAAAGAGCGATAATGGAGCGACAGCATTATCCATGGCAATGTTCAGGGGTAACAGTGAGATAATCGCGCTGCTTCGCGCGCACGGCGCTCAAGGTGGAAGTGCTCGGAAAGAGGAGTAAATAAAAATTGTTTTGTTATAAGTAACTGTATGTGGTACAATGTTTTTGTTTCCAGAAATAAAATTCCGCGTTACATTTGATTTAAGGTGTAAGTTAATTTTTCTTTCCTATATAATAGTAAGGGGAGGGTCAAATGCTCAAATCCAAAAAGATTCTTATCGGTATATTTATCGTTCTTCTTTTTCCTGCTTTAGCCCTGGCTCAGGAAGTAGAAAAATTCCAGCAGGAGCAACGCCAGCTTGAAGAGGAAAAACTTCTACGGGAGAAGATTGAAGAAAAGAAAGAAGAGCCGATCATAGAAGAGCAGCCGCCGGTTGCCAGGACTCCTCTTGCTCAAGGAGAGAAGGCTTTGATCAAAAAGATTACCGTAACCCGGGTCACGCTTGTCCCTGAACAGGAAATCCAGGATATAATCTTGCCTTTTGAGAATAAAGAACTTGGGCTTGAGGATATGCAAAAAGTAGTTGACCTTATTACTGACGCCTATCGTAAAAGAGGTTATGTGACTTCCCGCGCCTACCTGCCTCCGCAAAAGATACAGAATGAAGTCTTGGAGATCATGGCAGTTGAAGGCACGACCGGTGACGTGGAAATCAAGGGGAATCGTTATTTCCGCACCTCCCTCCTCAGGAAGGCGATCCGCCTTCAGAAGGGAGAGACTTTTGATTATAATGAACTCAGAAGAAACCTTTCCAAGCTTAATGAGCATCCTGACAGAAAGGTCAAGGCTGTGCTCGCACCCGGTAAGGAATCGGGTGCTACTGATATTGTTCTTGAAGTTACCGATAATCTGCCATTACATCTGCGGTTAGATTATGACAATTACGCTTCCCGATATGTGGATAAAAACCGTTATACCGGAGTGCTCAGCCATAACAATATTTTCGGATTCGACGATATGGTCTCCCTGCAGTATCAGACTTCTGATGGCCAGGATTACGATTTGATCGCTTTGCGCTACCTTTTGCCTGTCACCTCCAAGACCAAGCTAGGATTCTCCATATCAAAATCAGAACTGGAATTAGGCAGGGAATACAAAAGCCTGGAGGCCAGAGGCAAGAGCCGTAATTACAGCATTTTCGCGATCCATGATTTGATCAAACGGGATGATTTCTCGGTCACCCTGAACACCGGGTTTGATTATTTGGATTCTTTTAATTTCCAACTCGGTGATGAACAGAGCCGCGACCGCCTGCGTGTGGTTAAACTTGGGGCTGATCTTGATTCCTCTGATTCCTGGGCAAGGGGAGGAAGGACCATTATTTCTCCGGAGATAGATCTTGGTTTAGCTGATTTTATGGGTGGATTAGACGCAAAAGACAGCCGTGCCTCAAGGGTGGGCTCAGGCGGAAAGTTTATCAAATATAGTTTAAATCTTATCCGTCTTCAGAATATGCCGTTATCTTCGATGCTTTTGTGGAAGAATCAAGCGCAGGCATCACCCTATACCTTGACCGCGTCCCAGCAGTTTCAACTGGGCGGTATATCTAATGTAAGAGGATACCCTTCCGGTGAATATGTGGGAGACCGGGGGATTTCTTCATCTTTGGAATGGTTGATCCCGCCGTACTTTTTACCTAAGGATATTCTGGTGCCTTTCTCAAAGGCGAAATTTTATGATGCTTTAAAGTTGGTAACATTTTATGACTGGGGTTATGTTAATCTGCGCCAGCCTCAGCCAGGGGAAAGAAAAAACAGTACTTTGCGTAGCCTTGGGTGCGGGATCCGTTTTAATCTTCCGGAAAGCTTTTCCATAAGGATGGATCTTGCCTGGTCTATTAAAAAGACCCCTTCGGATGGCGACCGCGTTCATCCCTGGGTACAGGTATCTAAAGAATTTTAAAAAAAAACTTGAAAACGCTTTCAAAATAGTGTATACTACACACATTGATGCATAAATTCTGTAACTGTTGTGTTCATCGATAGTTTCATTCCAGTAATACAACCGCAATAAAAAGTTTATGAAAATTGCCGCAATTAAATATTGGGTGATTACTGCAATTTGTATGGTTTTATTCCTGCCGGTTTTGCTCTTTGCCCTTCCTGAAGGTGAAAATATAGTCAGCGGAGAGGCAAGTTTTGATCGCTCTGCATCCAATACTCTGAATATCAATACCCCTTCTGATAAACTCATTGTCAATTATAATAGTTTTAATATAGCCGGGCAGGAAACCGTGCGTTTCCTTCAGCCTTCATCAAGCTCTGTGGCGTTGAACCGCGTGGTTGGCATAGATCCTTCCAGCATCATGGGTACCTTGTCTGCAAACGGGCAGATTTTTTTAATTAACCCTAATGGTGTATTGTTTGGGCCTGGTTCTCATGTTGATGTAGCAGGCCTTGTTGCTTCAACACTTAATATTGCAAATGACGATTTTCTAAAAGGGAATTATATATTTTCTAAAGAAGGTAAAGGCAGTTATATTATTAACCAGGGCACCATTAACGCGCAGTCTGGCGGTTACGTTTGCCTGCTTTCGCAGGCAGTTGACAACCGGATGATGATTCAGGCTGATCTGGGCACGGTGATTCTTGCTTCTGGAGAAAAGATGACACTGGCTCTGGAAAATGAGAACGCAATTTCAGTAGTGATCGATGAAGGGGTGCAAGAAGAGATCTTTGGCCCGGATGGCCAAAAGATCGATAGCGCTGTAAAGAACAGCGGGACGATCCTGGCAGCAGGCGGCAAGGTTATCCTGACTGCCAAGCTATTAAACCGTGTTTTTGACTACGCCATCAATAATACCGGACTGGTAAAAGTCACCTCTTTAGTCAAGCATGATGGGATAATTGAGTTGTTAGCAGAAGGGGCTCAAGTAGTTAATAGCGGCACCCTGGAAGCGGACAAAGTATCTATTACCGCGGATGCAGCTTTTACCAATTCAGGAGAAATAAAGGCGCAGGATATATATATAAAGGTAAAGGATGACAGTATAACCAATACTCAAGAGGGTAAGATCATCGCTTCCGCGCCCGCAATAACCCCGGATGGCGGTAAGGTTATCTTAGAAGCTGAAAGCATTTTACAGCAGGGGTTGATTTCTGCCAATGCTGATGAAGAGGGTACTGCCGGTGATATTAGCATTATCAGCGAAAATAACACTGTTTTAGATGAAGGCAGCTCAACAGAAGCAAGGGCAGTAGGTGTTGTAGGAAATGGCGGAAGGATTTCCATTGAGGCCAAGCAGGGAAGCGTTTTTGTGAACAAAACCGCGAAAATAGATTTTTCAGCCGGGACAGTGAGTGGTAACGGCGGAACAGCATATATCGGCGCATTCGAACAATTGGGTTTCTTTGGTATTCTCAATGGCAGGGCTCCTCCGGGATTTATTCTTGGAAAAGCCATTCTTGACCCCGAATACGCTACAATCGGTGACCCCGCAGGTACAACTTTCATTGAAGCCGACACCACTGTTGACGCATGGCGCGATATTACTATTACCGGTAATATCACTCTCGGTTACAACACCACCCTCAATCTTTTTGCTGATACTGTTGCTGTAATCTACGGCGAATATCCTGAACAATATACAGGATATGAATGGGATACCGCTATTGATCCTTACATTGGTTTAATAATCAATACCGGCGATTACACCATTTCCGGTGATGATTGGGGCGGTACCTTAAATTTAAGAGCTGGTTCTGGTATCGGCTCACTTGACCATCCTATCCTGACCAACGTAGGGTCTCTTTCCGCAGTCATAAATCCTGAGTCTACAGAAGGCGATATCTTTATCGAACAAGGCAATGCGCCTCTGTCTATCGGCAATTATTACGGCGATGCTTTCAATAATATCTCTTCTCCCGGCCTGGTAGTACTTATGTCCTCAGGCCCGATCTATAACGGTTTAGAAGGCACCGCTATTGAGGCTGATGAGCTCTATCTTGAAGCTGTAGGCGGGATCGGAGAATATTATGGCCAAGGCGAAGGTTATCCGCTTTATGTCTCAGTAAACAATTTAACAGCCCTTAATGAAGATTCTGGCGAGATATATCTTTATAATGACAAGGATTTGGTTATTTTGACAGCGGAAAATAACGCGGCTGAAGCTTCGATCGCTATCTCTGCTGAAGGCGACCTGCGGGTCCGCTATGGGTTATGGGCAGAAGGGGATATCGAACTTAACGCCCAAGGCAATCTTTATATTAATACTATAGCAAATATAACTGCTCCGGATTGGGCAGGAATTTACCTGACCTCTGAAACCGGTGAGATCTCCCGCAGGAACATGGAAGCCCTTGATTACGGCCTGCAGGGTTCCTGGGATTTTGGAGCTGAAGGATACTATTTTAATGGAGTTGATAATTATATCAATACAGGTTATAATTTCCAGTTCGGAACCGGGCCGCTTACCTTAATAGTATGGTATCAGGGCACTCAGAACGCCCCGTATGTTGGTTTGGCAGGCGCTACTCCAGGCATGAACGTGGGGTATGCTTTGGAGAATCATAACGGTTACTTGCGGTATTGGCTTAATGGCGAAAGATTCGATAGCACAGTTCCCATTAATGACAACAGGCTTTATCAGTTGTCAATGGTCCGTGACGGGACTGAAGGCAGCATGTACATTTTTGCTGAAGAAATGGAAAATGCCTATACTTTTGAAGTTCCTTTAGTAAATGTCAATACTTCTAATAGCTTTTGGATCGGCGGCTGGGGGAATACCAGGCGCCTGACAGAAGGCGCTATTTACGGTGCCCGCGTATACAACCAGGCGTTGTCAGGTTTAGAGATCTACAGTCAGCATTTGTTGGCGCTCGGGACAGGAGAGATTTCAGCTGGAACAGTAGAACTTTCTGCTGCTAATGGCATTGACCTGGCTATGAACGGCGTGGGGACCCTTACTGCGGCAAATAGCGGTACCGGCGATATCAATATTACTAATAGAGGTGACCTGCAAGTCGGCTATGCCGGTTCTTATGAAGACGGGATTTACAACCACGGCGGCAATATTTATCTGCAGGCGATGTCTAGCCTTAATATCCTGGGTGATATTTATACGGATGCGCCTGGCGGAGCGATCTCTTTGTACGCGGATGAAGATATTGAATTAGCTGATCAGATTAGCATATCCTCGAATGTAGGTTCGGATTATTATAACCCGGTAGCCAACGCGGTTTCCGGTGATGTTATTTTATCCGCCGGAAGAGATATTATTTTTGGCCGTGGCGCCAGCGTTTCTTCTTACGCTAACGGTTCCGGTTCTAATAACTGTTCGGCAACTTCGGGAACTGTCAGCCTGACTGCCGGTAACAATATAACCATGGAATGGGGCCGTATTTCTTCGCAAGCTTCTGCCAGCGGCAGCCTTTCATCAACCGCTTATAGCGGCGATGTGTTGTTTAACGCAGGCAATAATCTTATTGATACCGGATTTGGAGATTTAATTTATTCTTATGCCAATGCGAACTCTTATACAGGTACGAGCGCTTACGCGCAAAGCGGCCTGGTTAGTTTGAACGCGGGCAATGCTTTGACGATTGACGGTAGGGATCCGGAATACACTTACGGCGCAGATATCTATTCTCGGGCACAAGCGACTGCTGGTTACAGCGCAGAAGCGTATTCCTCCGCAGTCATGCTTGCCACGACCTATGGGGATATTTCGCTGATCCGGACCGAAGTGCGTTCTGATGCTGATTCTCAGACCAGCACAGCCAATACCCCGGGTACACTTTCTCGAGCGATCGCAGGCGAATATTATTATGATTCCAACAATTACGAGTACGGTTATCTGGCTGTCTTGATCGACGCCGGTAACAATATTCTGATGAGCGATAACACCCTGGTCTATGGCGCGGCTACTGCACAGGGGAGTGCCGACAGCGCGTTTGCGCAGTCGGGCGACGTGACCTTTAACGCCTGGAATAACATTTCCCTGGCCAGCCATGTGTATACCGAAGCATTGACCTCTGCCGAGAATCTCGTTGAATCGGTGTCCGGTAAGGTCAACCTGATCTCCTATTATGGAACCATCACCATCCCGGATACAGCGCTTGTCTGGTCCAATACCTCCGCGGTTGTGAACTCTAACGGCGGCTCGGCATACGCTACTTCCGATAACATCGATGTGCACAGCTGGTATGGAGCGGTGAACGTTTATTTGAGCGCTTATTCTACTGCCGAAGCTTACGCTGGCGGTTATGGTGACTATATCCCGGGTTTAGTTGAGGCGACTTCCGGGGATGTTACAATATATGCCGGAACAGATCTTACTCTGGACGGCGGATATGCTTATACCGGTGCGTCTTCCTCCAGCCTTAACGCTGTTACCTCTCGACTGACCGCTGGCAATGTCAATTTAGCTGGAAATAATATATATTTGATTGATGGCCAGGTTTATAGCGAAGTTGAAGCTACTGCTTTGTATGCTTATGCTACTTCCGGAGATATTAACATCTTTGCTTCAGGCATCTTTGATTTTGATCAAGAGATCTATTCTACTGCGACAGCGTTCGGTTCTCAGTATGCTTCTGCTCATTCCGGCCATATCGATATTGAAAACGGGAATGGCTCTCTGACCGTTAACAATGATATTTATTCTACAGCTGAAGCCTCCAGCGAATCAGATGCTTTTGCTTATTCCGGTTTGGTTGATCTGACGATTAATGGTAATTTTACTCTTAACGAAAGCGTATATTCGTATGCTGAGGCAGGCAGCTCAGATAACGTTGAAGCTGAGTCCGGGGATGTATCAGTCACTGCGTACGGTTCTTTTACCGGAAACGGCGGTTATATTTATTCCGAGGCTGCTCAACCGGTAGAAAACCAGGCAACATCCGTTAGCCTGACTGCCGGCGATGTCAGCCTCTATAGCAGTTCTAACATGGATTTAATCAACACTCCCGCGCAGTCTAATGCTTTTGCATATGCAATGGAATATGCTTATGCGCTTACCGGTAATATAGATGTGACTTGTTACGGGGCGTTTAGCCTGAGCGGTTCTCCTGACCTGAATAGCCGCGCTGATGCGTATGCTGCTTACGGAGAGTATCCCGAAGCGTATGCCACTGCAGGCAGCGTTACCGTTTTCGGTTATAACGGGATCACCGCTGCGGGCGATACACAGACGGAATCGACCGTTTCCTTTACTTCATGGGCATCGGCTATGTCAGATGTTTCAGCGTATGCCTCTGCTTCAGATGTGAGTCTTGAAAGCTCAAACGGATCGATCGTGTTGTCCGAAGGTTTTATTTCTTCGTTTGCGGATGCCACCGGGGGAGATGGCGGATATGAGGCAATCGCCTCTTCAGGGGACGTCAGCCTGATCGCAGGAGGCGCTATCAGCTTTGACAATGTCGATCCCAACAGCCGTGCTAATGCTTCAAGCGCCGATAATTGTACTGCTGAATCAGGTAATATTATCATTGCGGCAGAGAATGAAGTCGTTTTTTCTAATGGAGCATCAGCGTATACGTCTGCATGGGCTGACGCGTATGATCGGGCGGGTGCTCAATCCGGCGATGTCGATGTTACTTCTTTTGACGGCTGGATCAGTTTTGATGGGACATCATTTTATTCCAGCGCTCAGGCTGATGGGTATCTTTCTGCTGATGCGGATTCCGGAGATGTGACGCTTTTTGCCGAATACGCAAGCCTTTTTATCGACGGCCACGTGTATTCTTCGGCAACAGCGGAGTCCTCCGCTGATGCGGCAGCGCGTTCAGGCAACGTGGGGATCTTGGCATGGGGGATTTTAGTGGCCAATTCGGGTGACGATCAGAGCAGTGTTTATTCTTCTGCCAGGGCGCTTTCCTGGGGCGATGGTAATGCAGATGCGGCCAGCGGCGAAGTGATTTTGGATGCCGGCGGCTCCAGCGGTGAAGGCAGCGGTATTCAATTAACGGATGAGTCTTCAGTATATTCTTCAGCCACAGCGCAGGGCGGCTCTACCGCTACGGCTGTTTCAGGAGACATGGGTTTATTGAGCAACGCTTCGATCATTTTTAACAGCGGCCATGCGTATACGCAGGCCATCGCCGGAACCTCGACGGTTGGCGGCGATGTGCCTGCCAGCAATATTGCTTCTGCCAGCGCAGGAGAGATCGTGGTTTCAGCGATAGGTGATTTTATTCTTGATTTAGTATCCGGATTGAATTCCACAGCTTATGCTTACGGGATCGATACAGCTGTTGCCTCAAGCGGGCCGCTGGAGATTACTACCAGTAGCGATTTCAGCGTGCTAAGTGAATCGCAGGTGTATTCTATGGCGAGGGCTATCGGCCTTCGCGCAGCTGCTCCTTCGTTATCCGCAACAGCAGAAGCCGGCGCTTTGACCGTGTATGCCGTAGGCGATATCGAGATCGATGTCGAAGGGCTTGATTTCCCAGTGCGCTCAGAAGCCTTTGCCGATAACGCAGAAGGCATTTCCGAGATTTTCGGCGACTTGATCCTGCGGGCAGGCGGAGATCTGACGCTGAATAACGGCCTTATGGGCAATACGATCGGCTTGTATGCTGATTATTCTAACGACGGCATAGGTGAATTGATCTTTGGCGCCGAATATCTTGAGCTGGTAGGTTTCAGCCATACTTTTCAGGGTGCAAATGATTTCGTAGTGACTGAAGACGCTGACGGTTCGTTTTATCTGTCGCTGAACGATGATGGAACTACTCTGGAACTCTATACTCCTGCTGGAGAATCTTCTCCATCATCTATTGCGATCTATTCAACATTGGAAGAGACGCTTACCGTCAACCGGTTGCAGCCCAGAGACGATTATATTTACTTGCATTCTGCCGGAGACCTGTATCTGAACTGCGATCTCGAGGCAGATCAATTAAGCCTGCTTGCGGATGCTAATAATAACAGAGAGGGATCCTTAATAAACAGCCAGAGCGTAAATTTGACTGCGAACACCCATTCTTTCAGCGCAGCAGATAGCTTTATTATTAATCAGGAAGAGATCATCTGCGGTGATCCGGAGAGCGATGAATATTTTAGCGCCGTGCTTTATCGTTTAGATGAGGAAAGCTTCGGTTTATTCCAGATGCGGTCTACCGCAGGCAGTATTACAGTCAACTCTGCCTATGAAGGCCAGCCGTACGATGGCGGCCAATTATACGCGTTGAATGATATCATGATCAATGTCCCGATTACGGTAGGGAATGCGGGTTTATCTATTATCAGTGCCGCCGGGTCGATCATTGTAAGCGGCGCTTCACCGCAGATCATTTCCGCAGGAGACGTTTATCTGTCAGCAGGAAATATTATCGCAACTACTGATTCTGCGTTGGGTGTTTCTTTAAGCGCAGGCAGCCTGAGCTTATCGGCATACGACCAGGTTGAAGGTGTAAGCGGCGCGTTAACAGGAATAACACCAAGCGGCACCATAACTTTGCTTAATACCCCACCCGGCATAGTTTATTTTAATAATATTCCCTCTGAGCAGCCAGAACCAGAACCAGAGCCTGAGCCGGAACCAGAACCAGAATTAGAACCAATTCCTCAAGCTCCTGTTGGCAATATTATCTCGTATGAACCTGTGGCTTTAGACGCAGCTGACCTGGCAATGTTTCAATTCAACTCGCCTATAGGTTCTGTGTTCTTCTATCATCCGCTTACCGAGTCGGATATGGGAGCTTTTGACCAATTCTCAGTTGGCGCGGATGCCTACGAGCTCACCGGCGGCCAGCTCAAACTCGTCGGCCATGACAGCCTTCTACAATTCTTTCAGGACTTTGACCAAAAACTCAAAAAGAAATAAAAGGAGAGAGGAATGAAGAAATTAATTTTTACTTTGGCTGTTCTCTTTTTGTTTACCGCGCAAGCGTATAGCTATGATTATGAGCGGGTGTCATTAGAGGATGCGTTCACCGACAGTTTTTACTACATGGAAACAGAAGGTACTACGCACCCTGATAAGCTGTGGGCAGGAGCCACGGTTAACTATGAAGCTGATCCTCCAAGTATCGATGGTACTGAATTTACCCGTACCTACCTAAAATTTGACTTAACCGATATCAGCAATATTGACAAAGCATATTTATGGCTTTACAGAGTTAAGGATAATTGGAATTATAATGATCCAGATAAAGGGGATATTAGTGTTTATCGTGAAACAGAAGATTGGAATGAGTCGACCATAACATGGAATAATGCGCCTGATTTTTCCAATAATACTAAAGGAAATACAACATATATTGATATGCCTGATGGAGGGTGGGTTTCTTGGAATGTTTCTTCTTTTGCTAAACAAACAGAAGGCGGCAATCTTTCGCTTGTTTTAGCGGGGAGTGATCCTTTTCATATATTTGATTCTTCTGTTAGTAGTGCTCATAAGCCTTACCTGGGTATCAATGTTGTTCCAGAGCCTGTCTCCATGCTTCTTTTCGGTATAGGCGGGGCAGTGATGGCTTTTGCTAAGAGAAGGAACTCCCTGTGAAGAGAAAATACTTTTTAACCATTGCCTTATTAGCAGTAGTTTTTTCAGCATGCGCTTTATCTGAAGCTATGGCTGAATACCTGTATTTTGAAGACTTCAATACTGAGCTTAACCCATCGTGGTGGACAATGTCGTCTTCCGGCAGCGTTACAGCTTCTTATATAACCGACACAACTAATCCTGCTAATAAACTTATTTTTATGCAATATGCCCCTGGATCTGGAGGTTATCTTCCCGGAGAAGGCAATCTTCAATTTAATTTTCCCATCCAGGGTGATTTTTCAGCCTCTATAACGTATAACCTTTACAACTGGCCTGTTCCTGATAACGGTGTAACGGCAGGTATTCGAACTGAACTGGGTGATGTTAATCGTCTCAATAACGGCGCGGAATTCTATCTTACCGATTTTCTTAACGATACCACGCATTCAGTAGGTACTGACGATACGAAGGGGCGCTTAAGAATTATAAGAACCGGCACAGTGCTCCAAGGGGCTTATTACGATCCGACAATCAGCGGCGACAATAAATGGCTGCTGATAGGCCAATATAATGCTGCCAGCACAGACGATACTGATATAAAGATTTCCCTCTGGCCGGGTGTAAATGCCAATCAAAACGCCTCCGTTGTTTTCGATGATTTTAATCTGCATGTGTATGATGCTTCGGCTTTAGACCCCAGAGGAGTAGTCCCTGAACCCGTCTCAATGCTGCTTTTCGGTGTCGGCGCTGCAACAATGGCGGTTGTCAAAAGAAGGAAGAAAGAGTCTATTTAATCACTTTCCCCATCGCTTTACTTCGTAAATCTTTAAACAATTCAGGGTCGCGCAAAAAAAAGGAGTTGAAAGATGAAAAAAATAACTTTAGTGCTGAGTGTTTTTTTGCTGATAGGCTGCGTATCCTTTAATCAAGCTTTTGCAGAGCCTGAGTCCAAAGATAAGACTTCCCTCGGCAATATCAAGATGAAGATGTCCGGCGGAGTAAAGTTTGTTCCTTCTAAGAGTAATATTATATTCTCTGAAGAAGACGAAGTTTATACGTACTACACCTATGAACATGATGCTACAGGAAGAACGACAGAAAAGAGGTGTTATAATATAGGAACAGACAAAATTAAATCTACCTCTGATGACACCCTCAAATATCATCTGGCCTATGAGTACGATAAAAACGGAAAACTGATTAGGGATATTTGTTACAATGGCAGGGGCGCGGATAATCTGTGGTTTACCCCTGACGATGTAGAAACGTATCACTCTGTCTATGAATATGATTCTTTCGGGAATAAGCTTAAGGTGGTGCGCTATACAAAGGATGGTCTTGTGTTTGACTACACGGCGTTTGATACCCTTCGCGGAGGAGCGATCGTTAAAGACGTAGTATATAAGGGTAAGGGCCTCGATGATCAGTGGTTCACTCAAGACGATGGAATAGAAAAATACCACCGTTTTGAATATGACCATGCCGGGAATTTGCTTCGGGCAATGGAGTATCATATTAAACAAAATGGCTTAGGGGAAGATGGCATATGGTTTACTGCGGATGACGCAATCTCTTCTACTAAGGTATTTTCATACAGCGCCAAGGGGTTGCTGGTTGACATAAAGAAATATGTCGGCTCAGGCGCAGATAATATATGGTTTACCAGGGATGATGTCCCGCAATACTATACTGTATATACGTACACTGACAAGGTGTATCCGGGAGATGCTATCAATAATCAAAACAAATAGTTACGGCACTGCGCGATAATTTGGTTCGTAGATCCCTCGCCAGAAACAAGGATCTTTATCCTAAAGAAAAATTGTTGTAAAATCTTGGAAAAATGTTATAATACTAAAACTACATAGTATTTCAAAAAAGGAAGGTTCATTGGATAAGAATCTAATGTTCTCCATAATTGAAACCTTTTTCTCAAGAAAGCCCTTATTTTAAGCTGAGATAGATAATCCATTTCTCAGCTTTTTTTATTACAAAACTGTTTTTCCCGAAAGAATCTAATTACTAAAAGGAGGCCTAATCGTGAATGAGATGAATTTTGAGTTTTCCGATACAATCGCAGGCTATGTAACAAGTTATGACCGTGAAAAAAGAATATTCTGCCTGAAGACTTCTGATGGGCGAGAGTTTTCGGTCAAGCTTACTGCTACTACGTATGCGCGCGGCCCCCGTAACCTGGAAGAAAATTATTGTGATTATACCGGTAAGATCGAATCATTGCTGGTTAAGGGGCAGTATCTTTTTACCATCGGCATATTTTACCCGGAAAAGAAAGGCCATACCTTTGAAGCAAAAGTGCTCATTTTTTCCGGAGAAGGCACGGAAAAATACCGTTTTGAAGAGCCAAATTGGTGGGTTAACCAGGCAAGAAGTATCGCTGATTTTTATATAAATGCCCAGTTTGGAGGGCCTGAGGGTATAGATTACCGTAAATACCGGACTATGCTGTCTTTGACCGGGGAACGCAAGAAAGACCACCGGCAGGAAACAGATACTATTTCACGTATGGTTTACGGTATGGCTTCCGCGTTTTTACTCACCGGCGAGGACCGCTTTTTAGAGGCAGCTGAAAAAGGGACCCAGTATTTGCGCGACCATATGCGTTTCTACGATACAGAAGAAAATGTCGTCTATTGGTACCATGGTATTGACGTTAAACATGAGCACGAGCATAAGGTTTTTGCTTCGGAGTTCGGAGACGATTATG
The DNA here is from genome assembly GCA_041662125.1 of Candidatus Omnitrophota bacterium. GTDB lineage: Bacteria > Omnitrophota > Gorgyraeia > Gygaellales > Profunditerraquicolaceae > JBAZTA01. The sequence continues at coordinate 487,734 of JBAZTA010000002.1, forward strand.
ACGCGATCCCTATGTATGAACAGATATATGCCTTGGCCGGCCCTACGCAGACATACCGTATTACCGGGGATCCCGCGATCATGAAAGATATCAAGATGACCATTGACCTGTTTGATCGTTTCTTCCTCGATAAAGAAAAGGGAGGATATTTTTCCCACATCGACCCTATTAACCTTAACCCCAGAAGCGATTCGCTGGGAAGAAACCGCGCTTGCAAGAATTGGAATTCAGTAGGCGACCATGCCCCTGCCTATCTGATCAATTTATGGCTAGCTACCGGCGAAGATAAACATAAAGATTTCCTGGTTTATACTGCCGACTGTATCACTAAATATTTTCCTGATTATGAACATAGCCCTTTTGTTAATGAGCGCTTTTCCGAGGACTGGAGCCATGATCAGACCTGGGGATGGCAGCAGAACAGGGCGGTAATTGGCCATAATCTTAAGATCGCCTGGAATTTAATGCGTATTAACAGCCTTGTGCCGAAAGCGGAATATGTGAAGTTCGCCAAAAAAATCGCCGAGATCATGCCGAAATTCGGGATGGACCTTCAGCGCAGCGGCTGGTATGATGTTATGGAGAGGGCATTACAGCCGGGTGAAGAATGCCATCGTTTTGTCTGGCATGACCGTAAAGCATGGTGGCAGCAGGAACAGGCGATCCTGGCATACGCGATCCTCTACGGAATTCTTAAAGACAAGGAGTATCTGAGGCTTGCGCGTGAGTCCGCGGCTTTTTACAATGCTTTTTATCTGGATCATGATGACGGCGCGGTATATTTTAATGTCCTGAATAATGGCCTGCCTTTCTTATTGGGGACTGAGCGTTTAAAGGGAAGCCACTCTATGAGCGCGTATCATTCAGTGGAATTGGCCTATTTGTCGCAGGTATATGAAAATCTTTTGTATACCAAAGAGCCGCTTGATCTTTATTTTAAGCCTTTGCCGCATGGGTTCCCGGGTGATGTCCTGAGAGTCCAGCCGGATATTCTGCCTCCGGGAAGCGTGCGTATTCAAGAAGTATGGGTTGATAATAACTCCTGGAAGAATTTTGATGCTGAGAAATTAACTGTTTCATTACCGAACTTGAATTACCGGCCAAAAATCAAGGTAAGGCTTGTTCCTGTGCAATAGCTATTGAGGAGGGTGATACCATGGAAATAAAGACTACTACTCAGGGCGGAGCAACGATCATTAAAATATCCGGCAGCCTTGACGGTAATACGGTTAATGATGCGCAGGAAAAGATCCTCCCTATCCTTACTTCGAAAATGTCAATGTTGATCGATCTTAAAGACTGTAGTTATATTTCCAGCGCGGGATTGCGGCTTCTCTTGATGGCTGCAAAACAGCTTTCTACGCAGGGAGGAATTCTGCTTTTAAGCGGACTTTGCGATGAAATTAAGGATGTCATGGAGATGACGGGTTTTAGCAATTTCTTCAGGACTTTTGACAGTATCCCCGCGGCATTAAAGGCGCTGGAAAAGGAGGCTTAATGTTTAGAGTTGACCTGCATCCCACTCATGTCTGCGATTGCGGAAAATTCCGTTTGCGTGTAGGCAAACCTCTTCCTTTTGGCGCCACAATAGTCCCCGGAGGGGTAAATTTTTCAGTCTATTCCCATTCCGCTGTTTCCTGTAAATTGGTACTTTTTAACAAGCATGAAATCAAGCCTTTTTGCGTGATCCCTTTTAAGGATGAATTTAAGATAGGTAATGTTTTTACCATGGTTGTTTTCGATCTTGATTACGATAATCTTGAATATGGTTTTTATATGGATGGGCCTTTTGAGCCGCGCGAAGGCAACCGTTTTGATAAGACTAAAGTTTTGATGGATCCCTATGCCAAGTCAATAGGGGGCAGGGATGTCTGGGGCCAGGCGCCTGATTGGAATGATATGTATCAGCACCGCGCGCGTATCTGTTTTGATGATTTTGACTGGGAGAATGACCATCCCTTGGAAACTCCCATTGAGGATCTGATCATTTATGAAATGCATGTGCGCGGCTTTAGCCAGCATCCTTCTTCCGGGGTAAAACATCCCGGTACCTTTTCCGGCATACGCGAGAAGATCGCTTACCTTAAAGAACTTGGCGTTAATTGCGTGGAGCTTATGCCGATCCACGAATTTGACGAATTCGAGAATTCGCGGGTTTCTCCGACTACAGGCAAGATGTTGATGAATTACTGGGGATATAGTAATGTGGGGTTTTTCGCTCCCAAAGCAGGGTTTGCCGCGACCGGAAAATTCGGGATGCAGGTTGATGAATGTAAAACATTGATCAGGGAGCTGCATAAAAACGGCATTGAAGTTATCCTGGATGTGGTTTTTAACCATACTGCCGAAGGCAATGAAAAAGGGCCGTATATTTCATACCGCGGTATTGATAATAAGATCTATTATCTTTTGACTCCTGACGGGTATTATTTTAATTTCAGCGGTTGCGGTAATACGTTAAATTGCAATAATCCTATTGTGCGTAATATGATACTTGACTGCCTGCGATATTGGGCGGCAGATTACCATATTGACGGTTTTCGTTTTGATCTTGCTTCGATTTTGGGGCGCGATCAGAACGGCGCTCCTATGCATAGCCCTCCGCTTTTGGAAACACTGGCGTTTGACCCGGTTTTGGGTAAATGTAAACTCATTGCAGAGGCATGGGATGCGGGTGGGCTGTATCAGGTCGGTTCTTTTCCTGCCTGGGGCCGCTGGGCTGAATGGAACGGGAAATACCGGGATGACCTGAGGAAATTCCTTAAAGGAGAACCGGCGATGTTAGGTGCCATGGCGCAAAGGCTGCAGGGTTCGCCGGACTTGTATCAGTGGGAAGGCAGGGGAGCCTGCGCATCTATTAATTTTATCACTGCTCATGACGGATTTACCCTGAAAGATATGGTCTCATACGACGGAAAACATAATGAGGCAAACGGCGAGAATAACAGCGATGGCTCAAACGATAATTACAGCTGGAACTGCGGATGGGAGGGGGAAACCTCTGACCCTGAGATCAACCGTTTGCGCCTGAAGCAAATGAAAAACGCGGCAGCCATGCTTTTGGTCAGCCAGGGCACGCCGATGATCCTTTCCGGAGATGAAATGGCAAATACCCAGTGGGGCAATAATAATTCCTATTGCCAGGATAATGAGATCTCTTGGATCGACTGGAAGCTCTTAAATAATAACCGGGAGCTTTTTAACTTTTTCAGTAAAATGATCGCTTTTCGCCGGGCCCATCCTGTCTTAAGGAGCCGGAATCATTTTCAGAACAGGGATTATGTCGGCAGCGGTTATGCTGATATTACCTGGCATGGACAAAAAGCCTGGGATGCCGATTGGTCAGAAGAAAACAGGATGCTGGCGTTCATGCTCTGCGGCAGGCACGCCAAGGGAGGCACGATAAAAGATAATTCTATCTATGTGGCGATGAATATGCATTGGCAGATGCACGGTTTCGAACTTCCTAAACTGCATGATAGGATGAGTTGGCATGTGTTTGCCAATACCGATGCAGCACGCCCGTATGATATCTGGGATGTGGGTAAGGAAATCAGTCTCCAGAACCAAACGGAGTTCTTAGTAGGCCCTCGCTCAGTAGTTATATTAGTGGGTAAAGACAAAAAATAAACATACGCTTTGTCGAAAGGAGACACAACCAATGGACTCAAAATATGTAGTATCTCTGAAAGATGATGTGGTTAAGGTTGAATTGGCAGGGCGCTTAGATGCTACGAATGCCGAAGGCCTGCAGGGGGAATTAAAGAAATTCAGCGGCCAGAAGATCGCAAAGCTCGTATTTTTAGCTAAAGATTTGGAATATATCTCGAGCGCCGGCCTGCGGGTGATCATTTTCGCCAAGCAGAAGATCGGCGTAGACGCGCACATTTTTCTCATCGGCGCGCAAGAAGCAATTCTAAGTGTGATCAAGATGAGCGGTTTGGCTACCTTTATGACCCTTCAGGACACGTATAGCGAATAAATCAAAATGGAACGTTTAAGCATTCAGGCAAAACTGGAAAATCTGGAAAAGATGTTTTCCTTTATCAGGGAAGCGTCTCTCCGCCATGGCTTTGACTCCGAGCATGTCAATAAAATTCAGTTGGCATCTGAAGAGGCATTAGTCAATGTCATCAGCTACGCCTATCCTCAGGGCAGCGGTGATCTGGAAATAATAATCAGTAATAAAGAGACTTGCATGGAAATAGAAATCAGTGATTCCGGGATCCCTTTTGACCCGCTTTCCCTGCCTGAGCCTGATATCTTAGCGCCCATAGAAGAACGCAAGGTCGGCGGCTTGGGAATATTTATGATACGTAAGATCATGGATGAAGTCAGGTATAAGAGAGACAAAGAGCGTAATATCCTGACACTTGTAAAAACTAAAATTCCGAAATGTTGTGAAACGGTTAAAAGAGAAAAGGTTGTAGAAGAATGCGGCTCTTGTTTCCGCTGGCCAATCGCTTTTATGAAACAGGAGCTTTTCAAAAAAGGCGAGGTTATTTTCAAGGCGCAGGATACGGCTGACAGGATGTTTTATATAAAAAAGGGCGCTATTCGATTAGTGGAGATCAACAAGATCATTAAAGACGGCGACGTGATCGGGGAAATGGGGATTTTTTCTCCCTTTAAGAAAAGGATCGCTTCCGCGGTATGCGTTGAGGATGTTGAGTCCTATACCATGGGCAGGGATGAAGTCATAAAACTTTTTGGCCAGGACCCGGGCCTGGCGATTGAATTGATTCAGATGAGCATCAAGCGTTTTATTGAGAATTTAAAGGCGGAGACCGAGGCTAGAGAACGTATTGAAAGCGAATTGCGCATCGCCCAGGAGATCCAGGCCAGTATGCTGCCGAGCGTTTTCCCCGAGAGGAAAGAATTCGAGATCTTTGCCATGATGGACCCCGCTAAGGAAGTAGGCGGTGATTTCTATGATTTCTTTTTTGTTGATGACAGGAGGCTGTGTTTTGTGATCGGGGATGTTTCCGGTAAGGGGGTCCCTGCGGCGCTCTTTATGGCTATTTCCAAGACATTGATAAAAAATGAGGCCAAGCGCGGTTTGCCTACTGATGAGATCCTGAACCGTGTGAATAATATAATTGCCCCTGATAACCAGACCTGCCAGTTTGTTACGGTATTCTGCGTTATCCTGGATATAGATACAGGCGAATTGAAATTTTGTAATGCCGGACATAACCCGCCGCTGGTTTGCGATCACAGCGGTTGTTTTGATTTTGTCAGTGTCCTCTCAGGGTTTGTGATGGGTGTAATGGAAAATACCAAATGCGAGCAAAGAGAGCTTAAGCTTAAGCCCGGGGATTTGATTTTCCTTTATACTGACGGAGTCACTGAGGCGATGAACCAAACTCATCAGATGTTTTCTGAAGCCAGGCTTAAAGATCATTTGACCAAATTCAAGGGACAGGGGATAAAAGATATTATAGGGAATATCCGGGAAGAAATACGGGTTTTTGCCGAAGGGGCGCCGCAATCGGATGATATTACAATGTTAGCGGTGCGTTACACAGGTAAATAGAGAGGGGCGAGATAATCCATGGTAAAAGGTAAAAAGATCGGTATTTTAATTGAAGGTGATTATTATGAGCCGGAGATCTGGTATTATAAGCTGCGTTTCGCTGAAGAGGGAATGGATCTGCATTTCTTAACCAGGCTTTGGGGCCAGCAATCTTTGACCTTCCAGGGCCATGAATATCATATCCCCTTTGAATGCCGCGAAAGTTTCGAGAATATGGACGCAGATACGTTAAGGAGCTATTCTGCTTTTATTGTGCCTGCAGGTATGGTGGCTGACCGCCTGAGGTACACCGAGGATGTCAATAAACTGGCTCCGGCAGTTGAGTTTTTAAAGCGTGCCTTTGCCGAGAAGAATATTATCAAAGGTGTTATCTGCCATGGGATGTGGCTTTTAGCCTCGGTTCCTGAGTTAGTGCGCGGCAGAAAAGTAGTGGTGCATAATAATCTTTTGGGTGATGCAAAGAATATGGGCGCGGTCTATGTCAACGAAGATGTGGTGGTGGATGGAGATTTAGTCACTGCCCGCAGCGGCGGGCATTGTAATCTCTTCGCAAAGAAGATTATTGAGCTATTGGGTAAGTAACATTGAGTGCTCAAGATAGGAGGCATAATGTTTTGTTTTCGAAAGAAAATTAAAAAAAATGATATGGGGGCAGGGGTAATACGCCAATATCTTGGCGAAGGCAGAAAAATGAACGCTCAGCACTGGAATATGGCTGATAAGAGCGTGGTGAAGATGCATAAGCATTCGCAGGAGCAGTTCGGCTATGTAATTAAAGGCGGTTTCAAGATGATTATCGGTAAGGATACTGCCAGGCTTAAAGCAGGGGATGCTTATTTTATCCCGGCGAATGTTTTGCATGAGTTTGTAGCAGTAGGAAAAACAGAGGCAATTGATGTGTTCAGCCCGGTAAAAATGGATTTTCCCTGGCTGAAGAAATAACCCGCACAATGCGGGCAAATCAAGGAGGAGAGAAATGGGAAAAAAGAAAGTATTGATCGTAGCGACAAACTACGGAACATGGGGCGAAGAGCTTCAGGCGCCCTGGGATATTATTAAGGCAGCAGGCCATGACCTAACACTGGCCACGCCTCTTGGCAAAAAACCATTACCTTTGGCAGTCAGCTGCAATCCGGATTTTCTTGATCCGATCATTAATTTTAAGACTAATCCGCCTGATGTCTGCAAAAGGATCAAAGAGTTGACCGACGGAAATGAGTGGGCAAAACCCATCAAGTTAAAAGATGCTCAGATGGCTGATTATGATGCGCTCGTGCTTACCGGCGGCCTTGGGGCAATGATCGATATGTGCAACAACTATAACCTGCATAAATTGATCAAGGATGCCTTGGCTGCAAATAAGCTGGTAGGCGCTCTTTGCTATTCTGTTTCCGCGCTGGTATTTTGCCGCGATTCAAAGAACCAGGAGAGAAGCGTGATTTATGGCAAGAAGATCACCGCGCATCCTGCTGCCTGGGATTTCTACGGCCCGGACTGGGATTTCACCTATGACCTCTATGGGGCGACTCCTGATAATAAAGCCACTGATGTGCATACACCGGGTTTCCTTTGGCCGCTTGAGCCTTTGGTGAGAGATGCTGTAGGCCCCAAGGGGCAGTGTATCGCTAATGCCAAGGCAAACCGTGAGCATCCTGAAGTTGCTTTTGACTGGCCGTTTGTGACCGGGACATCCGTTGAATCTTCCATCGCGTATGGCAAAAAGATAGTTGAAGTTTTAGCCACTAAGTAAGCATTATTTTAATGTTTTGAGGTAAAGGGGAGCGTGTTCTAAAAAACACGCTCCCCTATTAAAAACAGTGGAGGCTTAAAACCATGCCTGCTATTATTGTCCATTCGTTAGAGCTTACAGACGAACAGAAAGAAATACTCGCCGATAAATACATTACTATTTTTTCCGAAGTTTCCAAAGTTCCGAAAGACCGGATTTATCTTTTTTTTGACGGATATACGCTTGATAACGCTGCATGCGACGGGATATTGTTTTCCAAAAGGCCGCCAAAATTAGCAGTCGGGAAGTTTAATCAACAGCAAAAATAAAAATAGGGACACCCCGCGCTAATTGGCACCCCGCCTAATAGGTGTGGCGGGGTGTGCGGCTTTCTGCCTCAAATTGCGCGGGTATGCCGCTTGCTGCGGCAGTATTGCGCGGGTGTTGTCTTACTGACAAGGGGTGTATGCGATGGATACCAATGAAGCGATAGTTAAAACGCTGGAACTAGTGGGTGTTGACCACGTCTTTGGAGGCTCTGGCCAGGTAAACGGCTCAATGCTTTTGGCTTTAAAAAGGTCAGACAAGATTAAGACGGTGATCATCCGTAATGAACAGGCAGCTTCTTTTATGGCTTGTGGATACTCCATGTTCTCCGATAAGCTGGGGGTTTGTTTTGCCACCGGCGGCCCGGGAGAATTTAATCTTTTGTCAGGCCTGGCAGTTGCTTTTTCAGATTCTTTGCCTGTTTTAGGGATTTCCGGATATACCTCGGCTCGCGACCGCGGCAAAGGAGCTTTAAATGAATCTACCGGTTTAAGCAGAACCCCTGATTCTCCTGCGATGTTTGGCGCTACCACAAAAAAATCCTGGATTATCGAAGATCCTGATTCTATCTGTGATATTTTAGAAGAGGCGATTAATCTTGCCTTTGAAGGCCGTCCGGGCCCGGTGCACATTCACGTGCCTAAGGATGTGACGATCATGAAGGTAAATAATTTCCGGGAAATAAAAGTGAATATTAAACCGGTCCTTGCTCAAGCCGGACAAATTAATTCTGCGGCAGATACTATAGCCAAAGCCATTAACACGAGCAAGCAGATTATGGCGATCCTTGGTTACGGTATTATCAGAAGCCACGGCGAGAAAGAAGTATTGGAATTAATAGAAAAGTTTCAGATACCCTTTACTGCCACAATGGACGCAAAAGGTATAATACCCGAGAATCATCCTTTATGCCTGGGGGTATATGGGACATCCGGTGATCCCGGGGCAAATAAATATTTCGAAGGCAGTAATTTAATTCTGGCAATAGGCAATTCTTTTGCCCAGAATGCCACTTTTTCTTTTAAGCAGGACCTTTTTAAAGATAAGGTTTTGGTCCATATAAATATTGACCCTCATGAGATCGGCAAAGTTTACAAGCCAGATTGCCCTATATTGAGCGATGCCAGGCCTGCAATTATTGCCTTAAAGGATGAGCTTTCAAAGAAAGTAAGCAAGGTTTCCCCTAAGGCGATCAGTAAAGAAAAATGGTTTGATGCAGCAGTAACATCGCCGGGTAAAAAGATACATCCGGCTGAATTAGTGCGGGCGCTTTCTCATAACCTGCCGGAAAACGCGATTGTGATGGGAGATGCTGGTTCGCATATGCTTTGGCTGAACTGTTATCTAGAGCTTTCCAAACACCAGCTTTATCAGAACCCGGGAAGTTTCGGCCCTATGGCCAGCCATGTTAACGGAGCTCTCGGAGTCAAATGCGCCAACCCCGGCCGTGTAGTGATCTGCGGCTGCGGTGACGGAGCTTATCAGATGGCTGGTTTTGAGTTGATGACTGCCATACAGTATAATATCCCGGTAGTCTGGGTAATTTTTAATAACGGAGAGTTTAACGTGATCAAAAAATTCCTGCTTAATCTTTTCGGAGAGCAGGCTTTTATGCAGTTTACTAATCCTGATTTCGTCAAATATGCCGAAGCCTGCGGCGCCTTTGGAGTGCATGTTGATAAGATTGAGGATTTTCAAACGGCTTTTCAGAAAGCGCTTAACTGCGGCAAGGCGGCGCTTATTGATGTTGTCGTTGAATCAGAAGTTTATCCGCCCTTTGGTTTAGGCAAAGTTTAATGAAATTAGCGCACGTTGCAATAAGCGTTTCTCATATAAATAAATCCCTTATTTTTTATAGAAAACATTTTGGGTTCCGGCTTGCGGAAAAATATCAGTATAAAGAATCAGGATTGACCATTGCGATCTTAAGAAAGCACGATATTACATTAGAGCTGTTCGAGTTTAGAAAACATAAACTGCTTCCGAAATATCGCCAAACGTTAGAAACTGACCTGCATACAATAGGCGCCAAGCATTTTTCTTTCGCGGTTGCTGATATTAAAAGCGCTTATAGAAAATTTAAAAAAGCCGGAGTTCCTTTTGCCTGCGATATGCGCGTTTTTGATAATGGGCTGCGGTATTTCTTCATCCAGGATCCGGACGGGATCTTAGTTGAAATAATGGAGGAGGGTTGATCTATGGGTAATTTACATGCCTGGATAGACATAATAAGCCTTTTATTAACCCTGATCGGAGCCCTGATCACTATCTGGGGGATCCTGATCTCGCTGTTTGATTTCTTGCATAAAGAGATCTTTAACCGCAAACAAGCGGTGCAGTTAAACGATACAATACGCATAAAACTCGGAAGTTATCTCGTCTTGGCTTTAGAGTTTTTTATCGCCAGCGATATCGTCAAGACTATTATCACTCCTACGTGGCAAAGCTTGGGGATTTTAGGCGCAATTGTGGTTATCAGGACAATCTTGAGTTATTTCCTCACTAAAGACATTAAGGATATTACGAAGCAAAAGGAGGCAGCAGCATGAAGAGTCAATTGTTTAAAATGCCTGATGCCGGGGCAATTAAATCTTTTGATAAAGAAGGCCGCGTTATTGAACCATCTTTGCTGGACGAACTTTGGGGACAGAACGGCTGTTTCGTAGTAAATCCTATGTCTTTTACCAAGCTCGGGAAAGGCGGAAAAGTAATTTCTGATTCCTGCGGATGGGAAGACGGCCTGCGCATGGTGCAGGATAATAATACAGGGTTGGTTTGGGAAGTTAAATCTCCTAAAAAGGGCGATGTAAATTATTGCGAAGATAGATACTCCTGGAAAAAAGCAGGAGGCCAATTTATAAAAGAGTTGAACAAGAAGAAATACGGCGGATTTTCTGATTGGCGCATTCCTAATAAAGATGAGCTGCGCTCTATTATTGATTACGGCTTGACTAATCCGGCGGTCGATACAAGTTATTTCCCCAACACAAAAAGCGACCTGTATTGGACGTCAGTTACGTATGCTATGCAAAAGCCTTTTATCTGGGGTATTTTTTTCGGGTTGGGAAGCGGGATTTGTTATACGCCTTCCAGCCAGCGTTACGTGCGCGCAGTAAGAGGCGGCAATAACAGGGATTTCGGCAGGTTTGATCCCAGCCGCTTCAAAGATAATGCCGACAACACCATTACTGATACTCTCACCGGGCTCCAGTGGCAGAAGGGTGAGAATGAACGCATGGATTGGTATTCTGCGCTTAAAGCGTGTAAAGAAATACGCTTGGGCAGCCACGATGACTGGCGATTACCGAACTTGAAGGAATTAAACACCATTCTTAACCTGGATTATACTAATGGGTGGTGGTATTACAAAGATTTTTTTCCGGCCGAAGGGCTTAAACCGCCGTTACTGCATTATTTTTCCTCAACCCCCTATGAAGGTATTTATGTCTGGGTGACTAATTTCTGTTTTGGTTATGACGGATACTATGCCAGTAAGAACGCAAAACTATTGTTCCGCGCAGTGCGTAATACAGAAACTCCGCAGCAAAAATCAGCAGTTGATTTTAAATTTCCTGATTCAGGACAAAAGAAATGTTACGATGATCTAGGGGCAATGATCCCTGCGCCCAAAAAGGTGAACCGCTACTTTGGCCAGGACGGCACGTATAGTATTAATCCGCTTTCTTTTACCAAGCTTGCCTCCGGCGGCAAGGAATTGGATGATAGGGCTTCCTGGGAAAAGGGTTTTCGTATGAGCCGTGATAATAATACCGGTTTAATTTGGGAGATTAAGTCCCCGTATGAGAATGACCTGAACTTTAAAGGTAATAGTTATACCTGGGATGATGCCGCAGGATATATTAAGGAATTGAATAAAAGAGGGTATGCCGGTTTCCGTGATTGGCGGTTGCCTAATCGCGAAGAGCTGCGCTTGATTGTGGATTATGACGGGCAGATCCCGGCAGTTGATTTAAAATTCTTCCCTGATTGCCTGCCTGCATTTTATTGGTCAAAGGATTCAAATAACAAAGAACCGCTCTTTGCCTGGGGGGTTTATTTTGCCTATGGATGTACCATTTGTTATCTGAAAAGTTTTTATTATCCGGTGCGCGCTGTGCGCGGAGGTTACAGCAGGCGCTTCGGCGATATTTCCGGGTATGCTTTTATCGATAACCAGGACAATACAATTACTGACGGTAATACCGGCTTAATGTGGAAGAAAGATGAAGGCCCGGAAATGAATTGGGAAGAGGCATTAAAGTATTGCCAGGAGTTGAGTTTTGGCGGTTATTCGGATTGGCGTCTGCCGACGATTAGAGAGTTAGGGTCGCTGATGGACCTTTCTTTTAAAGACGGCGGCTGGTTCCATAAACAATTCTTTCCCGGCACAAAGATCGCGCCACTTGGTTTTTACTGGTCTTCTACCACGTATGGCGATACCTTTGGCTGGGGGGTTAATTTCCAGTTTGGTTACGACGGTTACTACGCCGGTAAGAAAGAAGGGCGTTATCCTTTCAGGCCGGTGCGCACGATAAAGGATCCAGCAAAACCTTGATCATGACTTAAGGGGAGGAAAGTGATGAACAAACTTTTGGCAAAAATAAGTATCCTTTCAATTTCTCTTTTGACTGTTATGGCGTCTGCGGCAATTTCTCCGGCATTAGCAAAGATACGCCAGGCATTCCCTGCCTCAGATATAACTTTGATAAAATTAGTTTTGACGCTGCCTTCGTTATTGATCATTCCTTTCAGCCTGCTGGGGGGGTGGCTTGCTTCCCGGACGAAAAAAAAGAACATTCTTTTAATCGGGCTTGTTATTTATTTCTTTGGGGGGATCGGCGGAGGACTGGCGCAAAACATAACCCAGTTATTGATCATCCGCGGTATTTTCGGGATCGGTGTTGGGTTGATCATACCTCTTTCCATCAGCTTAATCGCTGACTTTTACGAAAAAGAAGAACGCGCTAAAATGATGGGACTTTCCGGTTCAGTATCTCATTTTGGCGGAGTGATATTTTTATTACTTTCCGGATGGTTGGCATGTATGAATTGGCGCTATGCCTTTGGCGTATACGGTTTATCTTTAGTGATCATGTTTACGGTTTTCTTCTGGCTGCCTGAACCTGAAATTAAGAAAACCACCGGTTTAGTAAAATCGAAACTTCCCGCAGGGGTGTATCTCTGCGCTGTCTTGGGCGCTCTTATGATGGTTGCTTTTTACGCAGCACCTACAAGCCTGGCAATGTTCATTGAAAATGAACGGCAGATGTATACAAGCGTTACCCCGTTATTTAAGGATAAGGCGGAGTTAGAGGCTAATTTAATAAAAGGGACTATTTCTCAGGTTACCAGAGAGTCTTTTAAGAATAACGGGATCCTGCTTTCAGAAAAATCGGCATTTGCAGTAGAAGAGCAAGGCAAACGCTGGAGTATTACCGATAAGGATAAGAAATATATTGTGTTTAAACAAGATGATAGATTAATTGTTGCTGCCGAACGCTTAGGCAGGCCGGGGATCGCGGGATATTTTCTTTCTGCGATGACGCTGGTGGGAGTCTTATCCGGAATTATTTTAGCCATGCTCTTGCGTTGGTTTGGCCCTTACTGCTCGGTTATCGGCATTGCGGCAATGGCAATTGGATACGCTGTTTTGGGGTCGGTGTCATCGTTAGCCGGGGTTTTATTCTCAATGCTCTGTATTGGTTTTAGTTCAGGTATCTTAATGCCGCTTTTATTGCTGCGCGCAGCCAGGATCACTCCCGAAACTTCCCGGGCATTTGCCATGGCTGTAGTAAGTGTGGGGATTTATCTGGGGCAATTTCTTTCACCCGTGATCTTAAAAGCTGTTTCTTCTTTTCCGGGTAAGGATATTTTCCGGGGGCAGTTTAATTTTCTTGCCTTGGGCCTTTTGATCGCAACGTTTGTTGGTTTGGTCAGCGCTGTCAAAACTGTGCGTAAGGGAGGTTTTAATCAATACGCATCTGTCAAAGGACACATGCATTAAAATAGGAGGAATATATGAAAAATAAGTTTTTTGGTTTTTTGCTTGCGGGTTTTATTGTAATGTCTTCTTTTCATAATGCTTTTGCCAGCCATTTAAAGATTGAGAATGTGCTTATCAGCGAAGTTAATACCGAGAGAAAAACAGCAAAGGTCCAATGTAATGTTTCTTGGGATAATGCCTGGAAAAATGATACTAATTGCGATGGGGCTAGGATTTTTGCTAAGTTCCAGGTTCCTGGAGGCGCATGGAAACATGTTTCACTGAAGGCGTCCAGTGGTGTTGATTTTGATTACGCTGATCATTCCCCTGCCTTGTTCTCAAAAGGTGAGAATGCGGATGTGGGTATTTGGGTGCCTGAAGAGAAAAAAGGTTTCTTTCTTTTTAGGACTAAAGGAAGCGGGAGTGTGAGTTCTAAGAATGTCCAGTTTGTCTGGGATTATGCTTTAGATGGCTTGAGCGATGAGATGATCTTGAAGGCTCAAGTAAAAGTCTTTGGCATAGAAATGGTCTATGTGCCGCAGGATAAACATTATGTAGGGGACCCCAAAGGCCCGGACGGCCCGGATAATACTTTTTACACCTATCCTAATAATGGTTCTTACTTGATTGCTTCTGAAGAGCCTGTTACTGTGGATAAGGTTGAAGGCGCGTTATACTGCGATCAGGATAACCCCCGCAGTCGCGAGGATACTCCATTTATCATCCCTAAGGAATTCCCCAAAGGCTATAAGGCGTTCTGGGTTATGAAGTATGAGTTAACATCCCAGCAATTCGTGGATTTCTTAAATACACTGAGCAGGAAACAGCAACAGAGTATGGTAGAGGCAGATATAAGCGCAGATGAAATAAAGAATTATTATGTTAAGACCAATAGTGAAGAGGAACATCTGCGTAATGCGATTGTTACCGCTAAAAAAGGCAATGGGACAACTGATCCGGTGAAATTTTATACCTATGCGCCTGCCCGGGCAGTCAATTTTATGTCCTGGTCAAATATCGCGGCAATCGGAGATTGGGCAGGTCTACGGCCTATTACCGAACTTGAATATGAAAAAGCCTGCCGCGGCCCAAAAGATCCTGTTGTTGATGAGGCTGCCTGGGGAACGACAGAAGTAGGCCGCGTTGAGACCTTTGATGGTGCTGATGGAAGCGGCCTGGAAAAGAAGGTTCCGCAAAAAGGATTAGTAAATGCCTGTTTAGGCGGAGGCATAGCTCCTTTTGATGTGGGAAAAAAACTAGTTCCGGATAACCCCGGGTTTGAAGGGCCGGTAAGCGGTGAAGTCTTTGAAAATAGCAGGCACGAAGGTATTCTAGAGAAGGTAAATGACGGCGCTTCCTATTATGGCGTACGTAACTTAAGCGGCAACCTCTGGGAAAGATGCGTAACCGTAGGCCATAAACTCGGCCGCGTTTATGACGGCCAACACGGAGACGGAGAGCTTGACGCGGAAGGTTTCGCTAATACGTCTAACTGGCCGGGTAAAGACGGAGCCGGAGCAGGAAACAGAGGCGGAGTTTGGTCAAGCCCGGCTTTTAAATACCTGCGTTTTGCTTTGCGTTTTGCCGCAAACTTCCCTAAGAGTGAAGATGGTAAGAATAGCGGCTGTAGATTAGGGTTCTAAACCGGTTAAATAATAAGAAGAGGTGTTTGATGAAAAAAAGATATGTTTTTCTGGCGGTTATTTTATGCGCGGGATTAGGATTTTTTTCCAAACATGCTTTTTCTGAGGGTCAGGCGAATAAGCCTGACTTGGTCTTGGTCCCTGCCGGCGTTTTCCAGATGGGCAGCAATGAATTTGCCAATGCCCAACCTGTGCATGAAGTAAGTTTAACTAATGATTTTTATATCGGTAAATACGAGGTAACTAACCAGCAGTACGCGGATATACTTAATTACTCTTTGAGTAAAGGGTATCTGGATAAGGATGCCTTATCGGAAAAGTCTAAGAAAAGAGAGGCTAAGGGGGTATCCAAATCTCCGCAAAAATATCAGGATGTTTTTGACGAACATTCCCAGATCACTTTCTCTGACGGAAAGTTTAAAGCGCATCCGGGGAAAGAAAATTTTCCTGTAGTTGAGGTAACCTGGTATGGCGCGGCATTTTACTGCAATATGCTGGGGGAAACCGAAGGGTTAAACCCTTTATACAATTTGGATGACTGGTCCTGCCAGGTTTACGGTAAGTCAGGTTACCGCCTTCCTACTGAGGCGGAATGGGAATACGCGGCTTCTTATGATGACGCCAGAAAATATCCCTGGGGTAATTCTGAGGCTGATGATTTACAGGCAGTGTCAAATAGCATGCATAATGTCAAGAATCCCGTGGATGTTGATACTACTGCGGTGGGCAGTTTTTCGCCAAAGGGAGATAGTAAGCTTGGAGTTTGCGATTTAACCGGCAATGTCGCGGAATGGTGCAATGACTGGTATAATGATTTTTATGCAGGCAGTCCTAAGCAAACCGACCCCGTAGGCCCTGGCCAAAGCCTTTATTTTAATCTGCCGGTGTTTAAAGAGTTCCGCGCAGCCCGTCTGATACGCGGCGGAAGTTTTCTTTACGATCCTCATTACCGTAAAGAAATGGGCCCGCCGTTTGTCATGGATACAGTTATTCATGCCCAGGTTTATAATAACAGATTCCGCAGTTTTGATTATTTAAGCCGTCAGGTGCAGGGTTTTCGCCTGGTAAAAACTGTTACGACAAAGAATACAAAGCCTGCTTTTAGCGCAGCGCAGAAATAGGATCCCGTGAAGCAAAAAAAAGTATTTTTGTTATGGTTTTTCTTGTGCCTGGGTTTTTTTCTTTTTTCTACACCGCTTTATGTATATTCTCAGTTTCGTGATACTGATGAAGGGCGGTTTTCTCTGGAAAAAACAGGCGTAACAGATATAATTGAAAAAGTTTCCGGCGATCAAGGCAAAAGTGTATACGCGGATAAGGAAATAAAATATGTCGCAGGAGCGGACAACCAGTGGTTTACAGCAGACGACGAAGTCTATCATTATTTTTTGACAGAGCGTGACAAAAAAGGCAGGATGCTGAAGAAATTGTGCTATACAATAGGTAAAGATAGCCTGGCTTTTACTGCAGATGATGAATTACAGGAATATCAGGTTTATGGATATAATAAACAGCAAAAAGCCGAAAAAGAAATTACTTTTAATAGCCCGGGGCCGGATGAGAAATGGTTTACTGCGGATGACGCTCAGAAGTATCGCGCTGTCTACGAGTATGATTCCCGCGGCAATAAGTCTCGGGAGGTAAGGTATAACGATACAAAGGAAGTCATATACTATACGGTATTTGAATATAATAAGCAAGGATGGCCCTTAAAAGACGTGGATTACAGTGGCGATGGTGCGGATAACAAATGGTTTAGCTCTGATGATCGGATTGAGAAATACCATCAGCGCGAGTTTGATGCCTACGGTAAGCTGCTGCGGGCCCGTGAGTACCACTCTCAACATAATGGTATGGGTAAGGATGAAGTTTGGTTTAACGCTGATGATGTTGTTTCCGCGGCAAGAGAACTACTATATAATGATTTAGGCCAGGTGGTCAAGACAAAGAAATACATAGGATCAGGGCCGGATAACCAGTGGTTTACGGTTGATGATATCCTGCAGTATTATACCGTGCGTCTTTATAACAAAGACTTTAAGCAAAATAACTCTCATGAAGATATTACTGAAAGTATTCATTAATCCTTTGCTTCTTGTCCCGAAAGGAGAAAAATCCCGGGAAGCCTATGCTCAGCAGTTACAATATCTCAAGCAGGTATGGGATGAAAAGAATTACGGGTTAGAAAGGATTGTGCGCCTTCTGCTTTGCCTGGCGCAGTTTTTTTACCCGATCCTTTTGATCCGGGATATTTCTGGCAGGTGGGGTGTGGTTGGCAGGCGGCTGGCAGTTGAGTTTTATACCGTCGTAAAGTTAGTTTTTCCGCTTATTGTTTTATGGTTGGGATGGTACCGGAATCCTCTTGTAATCTTTTTTGTTATCTATTTGCTCAGCGAAACTATTCTACACCTGTTGCATCTGATCTTTCTCTCGGATATTCACTCTGCCGTGGTTTCCTACCGGCGTTCGTTAGTATTGATTTTTTTGCATTACGCTGAAGTAGCTTTTGATTTTGCGGTGATCTATATGGCCTTTGATTTGCTTAACAGGCCTATGGATGCGGTCACCGCGCTTTATTTCAGCGTAGTAGCTACTACCACAGTGGGGTTTGGCGATATCTGCGCGAAAAATACAGCCGGGCAGTTGGTGGTAATGTCGCAATTATTGATCTGCGTGGTTTTTATAGGAGTATTTATCAATTATTTTTCGCAAAAGGAAAATGAGAAAAGTTAGCTAATTGTTCCCTTGACAAATAGGGATGCGTCCTTTAAGATGTTTTATATTAATAGGAGATAAATTCTGGCACGTCTTAAAAAGATTACACCCGGCGCTTATTGCACCTGGCGCTTTATTGGAATTGCGCCAGTGTTCCCCCGTGGGAAGAATTGCGCCGGCACTTGCCTTAATTGGATAGGCAAGTACGCCGCTTTCTGCGGCGTGTTTCGCTTGCTGCAAAAAGGAGGATCTGCATATGAATAGCCTAAGATGGCAAAAGGAATTTAAAGGATTTGCCGTTGTCTTTGTTGTCGCGTTGGCATTTCTGGTTAATTATTCAATGGCAATTGCTTATGACGAGGATGCTGGAGAAGATGACCCCAGTGCCCAACAAATTGAGAATAATATTGCGCAGAAACGGGAGAAAGCTCCGGGTATAATCATTAAACAGCAGGTAGCAGCGCTTATTCCAAAACCTACGCTGCCCCAGGGAACAACGCGTATAGAAGAGGTTATAGTAACAGGTTCAACCCTCCTGGCCAAAGAAGCGATCAATAAACTCAAAAACGATTATGAACATAGGGATTTGACAGCCAGACAAATGCAGCGTTGTGCGGATTTGATCACCCGGGCTTACAGCCGCGAAGGCTACATTACTTCTTATGCCTACATTATTTCCGATAAGCTTGGCCAGGGTATCCTTGAGATAATGACAGTAGAAGGCAAGACCGGAAAGATCCTTATTCAAGGCAATGAAAATTTCTCGACAGATTTATTGATGAAGAAAATTACTTTAAAGGAAGGCCAGCCGTTTAACTTTATCGCGCTTAACCTGGATGTTTTCAGGATGAACCGTCATCCTGATAGAAAGCTGGCTATACAGATCGACCTGGATAAAAGTACAGGCACAGCAGACGTTACCTTGACGGTAAAAGATAGATCTCCTTTGCATGCTACCTTGCAGACAGATAATTATGGAGCTCAGACTATTCTGTATAACCGCTACAAGACTTTTATTATCCATAATAATATCACCGGCCATGACGATAGCCTGACTGCAAAGATCGAGTGGGCTGAAGGCGATGCTCATAAAATATTCGATTTGGATTATACTATACCTCTTAATAATACCTGGAAATTCCAGTTTTATCTTCTGCCGTATAAATCGGAAGATTATTATTATAAGGATAATGAAGATACTGATTTTGAGAAACGGGCAAGAAAATTCTATTTCTGGTTTTACCAGTCTTTAATTAATAAACCTGATTTCGAGCTTGTTTCAAGCTATGGTTTTACCTATTTTAATATCTGGTGGTATAAGCCTTATCTGAAATATAGTGATCCTACCAGAAGGGATGAATTCCGTATCCTGAAATGGGATCTGGCGCTCAATCGGGCTGATAACTACGGCCGCTGGGTGATCACCAATGACCTTCAAATGGCAATCCCTGATTTCTTGGGCGGGGCTGACATAAAATCGGATGATACTTCTGTCGTGGGCGCAAAAGGTAATTATGTAAAGAACCTTTTGACGGTAGCAAGGCGGCAAAAACTTGGGTTAGGCATTGACTTTATCAGTAAGGCCCGCTGGCAGGTTTCTTCGGCAACGCTTACCGGAGTAAATGCGTTCAGCATCGGCGGTTATTGCGGCGTGATCGATAACAGGGGGTATCCGCGAACTCAGTTGCCGGCAGATGGCGGCAGGGCAATAACTCTGGGTTTTACTTTCCCGCCTTATTTTATTCCTAAAGATATGAATGCGCCATTTTCTACTAAGACAAAACTGAAGAGTGCCTTACAATTATTTACCTTTTGGGATTGGGGGCAGGGGATCCTTAAAAGCCCTAAAGTAGCCGTTGTCCCGGGGGAACCTGACGATAAGAAAATTACTACGCTTGCTTCTGTAGGATGCGGTTTTACCTATGCTGTGCCTGACCAGGGTATTTCGATACGGCTGGATGCAGGGTGGCCTATTACTTCTCAAAAAAGTTCCGACGGGGATAACCACCATGTATGGTGGTCAGTTACCAAGTCTTTTTAATGCCGGTTTAATTACACGAGGGTTCGCATGAAATATATAAAAAGTGTAAGCGTAAAAAAGGGAGATAGTATGAAAAAACTTAATTTTTTTGTTCTTTTTTTGAGCGCATGGATTACGGTTGGCGGCGCTGTCTCTTTTTTGCAAGCAGCTGAGATAATTTATCTCGAAGGCAGCGTGCAGGTGCAGTCTGCTATGGATGACGCCTGGAAGAAGGCGGAAAAAGGCATGCAGGTCGATATCGGAGATTCGATCAGGACAGCCAGGCATTCACGGGTTGATATAGCCCTTGATGCGGAAAAGAAAAATACCATCAGGCTTGAGCAAAGAACGCAGGTAGTTTTAAATTCCGCTTCTGAGGGCACCCTGGACAGGTTGGATCTTTCCCGCGGAATGGTTTATTCGAACTTAGAGAATATTAAAGCGGGCTTAAGCTTTGAAGTGAATACTCCCTCAGCAGTCGCAGGTGTTCGAGGCTCCAGTTACAGGGTTTATACTGAAAGGGATTCGGATGAGGTTTCGGCTTATAAGGATACAGTATTTATAAAGACATATGACGCTAATAAACAACAGACTACTGAAACAATGCTTCCGGAGGGATTTAAGACATTCATCGAAAGGTTTGAAACTCCCGGGGCTTTGATCCAGGTGAGTTTA
The DNA here is from genome assembly GCA_041662125.1 of Candidatus Omnitrophota bacterium. Classification (GTDB taxonomy): domain Bacteria; phylum Omnitrophota; class Gorgyraeia; order Gygaellales; family Profunditerraquicolaceae; genus JBAZTA01. The sequence continues at coordinate 508,362 of JBAZTA010000002.1, forward strand.
AGGGAATTTGAGCGTTTTGATAACCTTAAGGACGATCTTCTTGACAATGCTGCGGGAATAGTGAGAGAAAAATCTGAGGGTCAACAGAAGGGTGAAGGAAAACAGACAAAGACTGACCTTGAACAGAAGACCGACCAGTCTGCTGATCAGGGAGGGATCATAGAAGAAGTTAGCGACACCAAGGATCTTATTGAAGACAGCAATGTAGAAAAGCAGATTGAGGAAAGAGAGACGCCGGTAGAAGAAGAAAGTCACGGGTGGTAAAATAAATCTTTAAGGAGGAAAAATGGAGAAGAAAAAAACAATACTTTTTGTGTCTATTTTGGCGGTGGTTTTGTCTCCGTTGTTTTGTATTGCTGCTGATGTTTCTGAAGAAGATGTTACCCCAAGGGCTAAAAAAATCTATCTTGAGCCTGAGCGGTCGATCATCGAACGCGGTAAGTTCAAGTTCCTTCTGGCTTCGACCCAAGGATACGATAATAACAGCCACCTTGATAGCACGAGGGAAGGCGATGCCTATTTGCAGACTTTTTTTAGAGGCACTTTCACTACATCAGTTTCTAAGGAAACAGAAGCATCCCTTGGTTATGAATTAATGAACTTGCTTTATGCGGGAGAAAGCGACCTCGATCTGCTGCGTAACGGCATCCAGGCCGGCATAAGCCATAATTTGACTCAAAATCTGAACATCTCCGGGGAATATAATTTTGACAGCATTGAATATATAAATTCAGGAAATGATGATTACCTGGATAATCAAGTAGGATTTAAACTCAAATATAAGCTGCCTCATAAAATGTTCATGAGCCTCGGGCATAATTTTATGCTCCGGAATTATGCTGACCGGCTTATACGCACCGCTGCTGATACCTATAGCGAAAAAAAGAGGGAAGACATACGCAATACAGTTGAATATGAGATAGGTAAATATTTCACCAAGGATTTTTTAAAGCTTGGTTATCAGTATTTCTGCAACAACTCCAATGAAAAATACCTGAATTATTATGACTATGATTCCCATAAGTTCGGCATTTCTTTAACGCACCTGTTTAACGATAAATTCACCGGATACCTGTCTTTATCCAAGCAGTTCCGCGATTACCGCAGCCGCACGCTGATTAACGACGCCGGCTGCCGTGAGCATGAAAGAACATATTTAATGACAGTAGCGTCATATTACAACTTTAATAAATCCATTTCATTCGGCCTGAGCTATACGTATCGACAGAACAAGTCCAATGAGCCGGCTGAGAAGTATTCCGGGTCGTTGGTTTCAGTATCAACGTATTACCGGTTCTAAGTTAAGAAATTAGTGAATAAAAAGACTCGAGTTAAACTATTTGTCAGCCTGAGTATTTCTATTGTCCTGGCAGGTTTAATTTCTCTTTCTCTCAGATCAAGGTTTTACCAAATACTTGAATTAAAAGCTCTCGATCTACGGTTTGCCTTAAAGGAGAGCCGTCCTTCCCAATCGCCGATCCTGCACATCGATATAGACGACCAGAGCCTCTCTGGCGTCGGCAGGTGGCCCTGGCCAAGAAATTACCACGCTAAGCTTACCGATATCCTTAAGGAATGCCAGGCAAAGCAGATCCTGATGGATATTATTTTCACCGAAGAGTTCAAGGATAATCCTCAGGAAGACACGCTCTTTGCTGATTCCATGGCGCGCGCAGGTAAAACCTACTTACCTTTTTATTTTATTGAAAACCAATCTGTTGTTTCCCCGGGGCTAAAATCCTTACTTTTACAAGATATTACGCTTTCTGCCGCAGATGCGGCTAAAAAACTTAATATTCTCTTAGAGCCTCTGCTGGAGACATTGCCTCAGGCAAAAAAGATAGTCTTAGAGGAAGTTACGCGAAAGTTGATACGTAAAGATCCCGATATCTCCTTTGAAGGCCTCCTCAAGCGAATGGAAGAGGAATACGGGTGGTATTTATTCTCCGAAGATGAAAATTACTTGAGGCAGCGTTTTTCCACCCAGAAATTGCTGAGTTTTTTTATCACTAAATTCGCACTTGATCTTCCGGTTGAACAATGGCCTTTTTATCAAGAATCCAGGATGTTAAACGTACCTATTATGGCGTATACCCGCAGTATCAAGGGGAGCGGTTTTATTAACGCCGAAGCTGACATTGACGGAGTCACCAGGAAAATCCCTTTGTTTGTCAAGTATGAGGATAAGATCCTTCCTCAACTCACTATTGCGGCACTGATGGATTTTTTGGGAGTAAAGGAATTAGCAATCGGGCATGATCGTGTTATTCTTAAGCGCGCTAGCTTAAACGGGGCCGTTAAGGATATTGTCATCCCCGTAGATAAAAAAGGATCAATGCTCGTGAACTGGCGGGGAAGATGGGGTGTTTCTTTTAAACACGTACCCTATTATTTGATCCTTCGGCTCCAGGAAGTAAGAGAACAGATGCATGCTCAGCCTCCCGGGGTGGCTCTTGAGTATTTTAAGAAAAGCGAAGCAGAGCTTTTAGAGAAGCTCACCACTATGGTCAAGGGCAAGGTCTGTATTGTCGGGCTGACTGCGACCGGCACGCATGACCTCCGGCCGATCCCTCTGCAGGAAAACTACCCTATGGCCGGCATACATTCAAATCTCATCGATACTATTCTTACGGGGAAATTCATTGTCAGAATTGAGGGCGGCTTGCGCCTGTTTATTTTCCTCATAACTGCTTTAGTGATCGGGTTTAGTTCTTTAATGAAATTATGGAAAAGCCTTTTGTTGTCGCTTGGCTATGCGATCGGATATTCCCTTTTTTCCTATTTTATTTTCGTCAGTTTTGGCCTCTGGATAGACCTGGTTGGCCCGCTGGGTATTGTCGTATTCGGATTTTCTTCCATCACGAGTTTTCGTTTCTTTACCGAAGAAAAAGAGAAGCTTTGGATAAAACAGGCTTTTAGCCATTATCTTTCTAATGAAGTTATCAGTGAATTGATCGAAGATCCTTCACGCTTAAAGCTGGGAGGAGAAAGGCGCCTGATCACCGTATTTTTTACAGATATCAGGGGTTTTACCGCTTTTTCGGAATCACATCAGCCGGAAGAAGTAGTTGCCATGCTTAATGAAATATTGACGCAGCAGGTCAAGGTTATTTTTAAATATAACGGCACGCTGGATAAGTTTGTGGGAGATGAAGTGATGGCTTTCTTTGGCGCCCCGGGTAACCGCCATCTCAATGACCACGCAATAGTTGCTGTGCGCACTGCGGTGGAAATTCAGGCGAAGATGCGTCAACTTAAGGATAAGTGGATACAAGAGAAAATGGCGATTCTCCAGATAGGCATAGGTATAAATACAGGTGAAATGGTTGTGGGGAATATGGGTTCAGCTGAACGTATGGATTATACCGTGATCGGAGATAATGTTAATTTAGCGGCCAGGTTGTGCGCTGCTGCCGATAAGGATGAGATCATTATCAGCGATGCCACATATGCTTTGGTTTGTGAACAGATACTCGCGGAAAAAATGGACCCTATTACGGTTAAGGGTAAGTCTAAGCCAATTTCCATATACAGGGTAACCGGGTTAAAATAAAGAGAATATTAATCCCGCCACCACCGCAATGATCCAGCTTAAAATTAGTTCCCGTAAGGTCATGAAATCTTTATGGATCGTAAACTTTTTGTTGCACAGGGCAAAGATGATCGGCCTGAGCAGCAGGCTTACCGGCAGGAAAAAGCAAAAAGAGTTTCGGATAAAGAAAAAAGAGACTATTATGGCCCGTTCCGCTATACCAAACCATTTCTCAAAAGAATTATAGCTTGCTCTTTCGAGAAAGTTATCTTTAAAACATCTAATTAGAAAATAACCGTTATACGTGGCAAAGATAAGCGCGATAAGGTAGATTATGAACTGGTCGTTGGAGTAAAGCCTTATGATAAGGTTAGATCCTCCGGCAGGAGGCGCTAATTTTTTAAGCTCGGTTAAAAACACGAGAGAAATTATTCCCACATGAGAGAGTTGATCCAGGATGTAAGCCCAGAAACAATGTTTTGTCATGCCATAACGCAGTTTTATCGAATCTTGCAGGAGGTGCGCTGCTGCCAGAAAGAGTAAGAAAAACCAAACCTGGGGTAAGTGGAGGTAAGGCCAGGAAAGAGCCAGGGAACAGAAGAAAATGATCAGTGCGTGGGGGACGATGCCCTTTAAACCGTTTGACTTTAATTTGAAGATTATGTTGAATTGGAAAGGAAAATCACCCAGAAAATGCGCTAATAATAACCGGAAGAAAATAAACATTTAAGTGTTTTTCTATAAAACTACCATTTTTTTTATTCTAACTTAATTCAGGTTAAATGCAAGAAATTTTAATTATTTCTTCCCTTTTGAGCGTAGTAGCAATGATCTTTACCTGGCCGCTTATTTTGCATTTTGCGCAAGCCATCCCTCAAGGCAGTTTACCTCCGGCAGTCGCAATGACACAACTTTTTTGCGCGCAATGGACAGGCAAGGCTTTAGATAAAGGGATCTCCTATTGGAATGCCCCTTTTTATTACCCATTCCCAGGGGCTTTTGCCTGGGGAGAGACCCAGCCGTTTTCCTGCCTCTTTATCTGGCTGGTGGCAAAACTTACCGGCTATATTTTCGCCTATAACCTCTTAATTATGCTGTATATGGTAGGTTTTGGCCTGGTGGGGTATGCTGCGAGCCTGCTGTTAACTCGTGACCGTATAGCAGCATTATGGGCTGGTATTTGGCTTACTGCCGGAGCATTTACCATTCAAAAGCTTTGTGTCCTGCCTGTACTTGCGGCGGGGTTTCCCACAGGATGTATCCTTTTTAGTTTTTTATTTGTCAAAGAGAAAAATTACCGTTATTTCTGGTTAGCTTTCGCCAGCTATGTATTAACCTGGTTGACCTGCAAGCAGCTTGCGTTATTTGTTTCTGTATTATTGCCATTTGCCTTATTTGGATTTTTTTCCCTTAAGAAATTACGCTCCTTGAAAATATCCCACATTGTTCCAGCGTTGATCTTATTGCCGGCATTAGTTTTACCTTATAGCCTGCGGCAATTATACTATACACAGGCAATGGGTTTCGAGCGCGGTTTAAACGATGTTAAGGCGGTATTATCACTGAATAATTTATTTCTTCCGGCAAAAGGACACTGGTTAATTACGCATATCCTGGGATGGCGGGGTGTTTATTCCCGCGATATCGGCGTTGTGGCAATAGCCGTGATTATTTTTTCTCTGTTCCTGGGTATATTTAAACACCAGTCTTTAAATAATTATCAGAAGAAAATAATTAAGGGGTTGGCTGCCGTGATCATAGTAGGATTATTCCTGGGATTTGGCCCTTCGTTGAAGATATCTATCGCGGGAAAAAGTTTTAGCCTGTATACGTTATTTTTTTCTGTTATCCCGGGGATGGAATATGTGCGCGTCCCTGCGCGGGCGAACCTTTTTATTGTATTCGGGATTTCTCTGCTTTCCGCGTTAGCTTTGGCATTTATCAGGAGCCGTATAAAAAGCACCGCAAAGAAGTTATTTGTTACAGCTGTTTTTTTTGTACTCTTATTAGCTGAGATGTGGACAATGCCGATTCTTTTGGTTTTCCCCGGACGTGAAATTAGCCAGCATCAGAGAGTAATTGACTGGCTGCGTAAACAAGGAGGAGGCAGCCCTGTGATCGAGCTGCCGATAGCTCCCCGATTATCAGCGCCGAATATGGAGCTGGAAGCTTGGGCAATGTACCGTATGCTCAGGCACGGGAATCCGATTATTAACGGGTATGTCAGCTTTTTTCCTGTTTCTTACGTCCAATTAAAGCAATCTTTTGGTGAAGAGTCTCTTGGCCGTTTTCAACGCTATCTCGAGGCATACGGGGTCAAATACGCCGTAGTTCATGACCATAAGCTGTCTTCTATAGAGAAAGAGAATTTAGCGCCCGTCTTAGGAAATAATATCGTTTATAATGACGCGGAGCACTCAATTTATCTTTTGCCGGACAAGGGGAGGTTTCAGGATATTTCGCAGTTTCTTCCGCCTAAGGTCAGCTTCCGTGAAGGTATAATTCCTCAGAAGGGAAAAACCTATCGTTTGTCCTTACCGGTGCCGAAGGATAAAGCCATACTTCTTACGCCGCAATTGCCATGGCGGATCAGCCTTGATTGGACAGATGAGACAGGAAAACGCAGGTCAAAAACAATTCGTATGCGCGGCAGCCAGCTTGTAGACGCAAGTCATCCGTTCATTTATTTTAAGTTTATTTATTTCCCGCCAGGGAATAAAGAAGCAGAAGCGGTGCTTGTTTATGTAAAATAATTTTAGTAGCGAAAGAATTGTGATATAATTTAATTGCTAACATACGTTTATTTCATGGTTTAGCATTGTTCAATCCTGCTAGCAGATGGCCGGGGGAGTATGGGGATTATTTTTAAAGATTTGACTGATATACAGCTCGATGCGCTTAAGGAAGTAACTCATATCGGAGCTGCCAGCGCTGTTACTGCCCTCGCTCAATTCATTAATAAGACAGTGACAATGTCTCCTCCGGTTATCGTGAGGTTTAACTCTGCTCATGTCCCTGAACTTACATCCCCGGAAGCCCCCCGTAACACAGTAGTATTCCTGGAAATATCAGGAAACATTCCCGGGAAAATATTTATAGTGATTGACGGAAAAAGCATTGTTTCTCTTACCGGGCTGCTTCTTGGTAAGGGCGTTCCTTGCGAAGCCCTCTCTGAAATGGATATTTCCGCTATTAAAGAGGTTGCTACGGTAATGTCGGGTTCACACTTAAAATCATTAGGAGAAATAGTGAATACCGTATTTCATTTGGATCCGCCCTCTTTTGAATATTCCGGTTCGGAAAACATCTTAAAGGTAGTGAATAGCCAATGTTTAGATAAAGAAGATGAGCCTATTTGTTTCAGGTCTGATTTCTTCGCCTGTTACGGTAAGGAAAAGCTTAATGGATCTATTTTATTTATGCTGTTAGGGGCTTCTTTGCGAAATTTAGCTCAGGCGGTCATTCCTAATGTCTAATCCTTCGACAGAAATCACCGGGCTTTAGCCCGTGGGATGAATGTTCTTTTTGAGATTTCTGCTCAGGAGGGAGCCGCGGTCTTTAAACTGCGGGGGCTCCACTGGGTTAATAAAGCAAAAGGAATAATAGATGAGTAATGATAAGAGTTTGATCACGGATATCGTAAAGGAAGTCGGGAATCAGGCTTTGTCGCTTACCAGTTGCCAGCCTTTTGTCACCTGGGTCCTTGAAAATACCCCGATTGTCCTTGAACATGACTGCGCAGCTATTGTGATCCCTGATTCATCAGGGGCTAAGTTATATTTGAGGCTTAACCAGGCTCTGTCGGATGGTTATATTCAGGAGTTTAAGCTTAAAACAATTGAGGCTATAGGCGCTTCAATGAATCGGAAGTTTTCAGAGAAAGATATTGAGGTTGTTATTTGTTTTCATGCTGATGCCTCTCTGCAGAAGGGCAGGCAAGAGGAAAAGGTAGAGGCCTTTTATCATACAAATCTTATCGTCAGAGGCAAGAATCTGGGTTTATTTTCTATTAGCAGCAGAAAACCGGACACATTTCTGGTGTATCGGATAAATATGTTTAAGATATTTGCCGATCAGGTAGCTTTAGCTATTGACAGCCTCAAGGCACGGGAGGAGGTAGTAAGGCAATCTCGCATCATAGAAATAGAAAGGATTAAGATGCAGACCGCTTTTTGCGGAATGGCTGAAGGGTTAGTTATGCTCGATGAGTCTAATCAGATTGTTTTGATTAATCCCGTAGCCAGAAAGATGCTGGGGGTTGAAGAGGATCATTCCGGGAATATACTCGGAGTTTCCCTCGCGCCTGTTTTTATCTCTTTGTCAGAACAGGTTATTGCTGAAAATCGTTTGGTAAGCAGGGAGATTAATCTTGGCAAATCTATTGAGATGGTGGTGCGTTTGGATGCCGCTCCTGCAATGGATACTCAGAATAAGCGGTTAGGGATAGTGGTCCTCTTGCGGGACATCACTAAAGATAAAGAGATAGACCGCTTGAAATCAGAATTTATTTCTACTGTTTCGCATGAATTACGTACTCCCCTGACAACTATTAGAGAGTCGGTTTCGCAGGTTTTAGACGGCATACTGGGACCGGTGACCGCGCAGCAAACTGAGTTTTTGTCCTTCTGCCTGGAAGACGTTGATCGTCTGACCAGGTTGATTAATGACCTTTTGGATATTTCCAGGTTTGAGGCAAAAAAGACCGAAATACATAAAGAAGTCCTGGATATGGTTGGGTTAGTAAAAGGGGTGCACGCATCTTTTATCTCGCGTGTGGCGGCAAAAGGGCTGGAGATAAGGACTAACTTTTCTAAAGAAAAGATCCAAGTTTATGCCGACCGGGATAAGCTTATCCAGGTATTTACTAATCTGGTAGGGAATTCTCTTAAATTTACCGAGCACGGGTTTATCGAGATATCAGTGCTGGAAAAAGCGGATGTTATCGTATGTTCTGTGCGTGATACCGGCAGGGGTATTTCTGAGGTAGATGTGCCAAAAACATTCAGCAAATTTCAGCAATTTAGCCGCACCGACGATGCAGGGGAGAAAGGCACAGGTTTAGGTTTGGCTATCAGTAAGGGGATTGTCGAATTGCATGGGGGCAAGATCTGGGTAGAAAGCAAGTTAAATGAGGGGAGTCAGTTTAGCTTTATTTTACCTGCGCAAATCCCGGGTTAGCCGTTTAATAACTATAGGCAGAGGAGACAGCTGAATGCAGAAGAAAATTCTGGCAGTTGATGATGATCCACATATACTTCTTTTAGTAAAGACACGATTACAGGCTAACGGCTATCAGGTGGTTACTGCTGTTGATGGAGAAGAATGTATACAAAAGCTCCTTTCCGAGAAACCGGATCTGCTGATCTTGGATGTTATGTTGCCTAAAATGGACGGGTACAATGTCTTGATAACGTTAAAAGAGATGAGAATGCTCGGGAAAAATATTCCTAAGGTCCCGGTTATCATGCTTACTGCCCGGGGAGAGCCTCGCATAAGGGAGTTAATTGAAAAAGAAGATATTAAAGCGTATATCTTAAAACCGTTCTATTCAAAAGAGCTTTTGGAGACGATAAAAAAGATCATAGGGTAAGCGGTCTTGTCTTTTTATAAAAATATGGCTGATGAAAAGATTTTAATAGTGGAAGATCATGACTTTATGCGTCAGCTGTTAGCCTCAAGATTAAAGGCGAGCAGCTACGATGTTATTATGGGCGCTGATGGCAATGAGGGATTAAACAAGGCTTTGCAGGAAAAACCTGACCTGATTATCCTGGATATTAATCTGCCCGGGATAAGCGGCCTTAAATTAGGGGCTATGTTAAAAGCTGATCCCCAAACTAAATCTATCCCCATTATTTTTGTTTCTGCCAGGGGAGAGGGGGAAGATGTATTCAAGGCGATATCGCAAATAGGCGCCGAGTGTTACATCCTCAAACCATTTACTTCCGAAAAATTAGTTGAAGAAATCAAAAAAGCCTTAAATAAGTGTAAAACTTAAAAGAAAGAGGTGATGTATGGCAAAGAAAATACTCGTTGTGGATGATAATAAAGATATCGTTCGATTGATCTCCTCCAGGCTTACGGCAAATAACTACGATGTGATTACCGCTTTTGATTCGTTGCTGGTTATGCAGTTAGCCCTTAAAGAAAAACCCGATTTGATCATACTGGACAATTGGCTTCCTTGTGGTACCGGCCTTAATCTTACTGAGAAGCTGAAAAAGACTCCGAAAACCGCCAATATACCCATAATTCTTATTACTGCTCAAGCAGGAACGACGATACGTGACTTAGCTTTAGAACTGGGAGCCGTAGATTTTATCGGTAAACCCTTTGAGGCCGGCGACATGCTGAAGAAAGTCAAAAAGGCTTTAGGAGAATGATTGAGGCAAGCGCTTCGACGCTTTAAGTCCATTCAAGAAAATAATCTGTTTTTATAAGGGTTCGTCCGCTATGTCGCAATTAACAAATAAAAAACTCGGCATGCCGCCATTAGAAGGCGGTTTTTTTTATTTGCTATAGGCGGCAGAGATGTTTCTCTATTAAAGTCAACGATAGATTAATTCCCAATGGTTAGGTCGTCCGTTTTACTCCAATCAACATAGAAATGCCGAGCTTCTCGCCTGTTGCGTTTTAAAAAAGTACACAAAAAATGTTCTGCGAAAGATTATCCCCGCGACCCGGTAAATATCTCTTCTTCCTTGACAATAGGAAAAAGATGTGGTATGATTTGTATGATAGGTAATACTTGTAATACAAGTTATCCCTGGGAGAGAGTCAGGGAGCTGCCAGCGAAAGGAGCGGGGTGATGGGTAATTTTCCGAAGTTTTACGGTAAGGTTCCGGTGGGCACAAAGGGGCAGATTGTTATTCCGGCGGAGGCAAGAAAAATGATGGGTATTAAACCGGGAGACAATGTAATTATCATTTCCGGGCCTCCTCATCAAGAGAAGATGATCAGTATTATCCCGGAAGAGGAGTTTACTAAATTCTTGAAATTCTTTGAAGAACATGTGACTAATTTAAAAAAAGCGGTCTCTAAGTAAGACGAGAGAAACGCTTTGGAGATTAATGACGTGTTTAAATGTTTTAAGACTTTTTCTATAATTTTGGCTTTTATGTTTATTTCTTGTAGGCCGGGGATTGCCGGGGAAGTCCTTTCTTGGCAGGATTGCATTAAGGAAGCAGCGAAAAACAACCCTGACCTTATCTCTTCTCAAGAGGGGATAAAAGAGTCGCGGGCTGGTAAATCAATCACCGCAAGCGCGCTTTTTCTCCAAATAGACGGCAGTTTATCCGCTTCCACATCGAAAACTACTGCTACCAGCGCGATCACAGGCGCAAAAATAAGCACAAGCACGGATTCTTATTCTTATGGTGTAAGCGGAACACAGCTTCTATTCGATGGCTTTAAGACTTTAAATAATGTTAAATCGGCATCGGAAGGCATAAAAGCGGCGCAACAGAGTTATCGTTTTACTTCATCGGAGGTAAGATTAAATTTACGTGCCGCATTCATTAATTTATTAAAAGCGCAGGAATTGGTGAAGGTGGCGGAAGAAATCCTGAAAATCAGGAAAGATAACTTAGATTTGATAACCTTGCGACATTATTCAGGATTAGAGCATGAAGGGGCATTATTGACCGCAGAGTCAAATGTCGCTCAGGCAAATTTTGAGCTTTCTCAGGCAAAAAGGAATGTTGAAGTAGTACAGAGGCAATTAAATAAAGAAATGGGGAGAGAGGGATTTTATCCGATGTCTGTCAAAGGAGACTTTGCCGTTAGTGATACGGTTAAAGAAAAACCAGATTTTGACGCGATAGTTAAAAATAACCCCTCTTTGTTACAGGCTGTGGCGAAGAAAAATGCGGCTTCGTTTAATATTAAATCGGCTTATGCTAATTTCTCCCCGCAGCTTTCCGGCAGTGTGGGAGCAGATAAATCCGGCTCGATTTGGCCGCCGCGAGATAAGGGCTGGATCGCCGGTTTAAGCGTAACCATGCCCATATTTGAAGGGGGTTTAAGGACTGCGCAGGTTTCTCAGGCAAAGGCCCTCTACAGGCAGGCAGAAGCAGATGAGAGAAGTACAAAAGACACTGCGGTAGTCAGTCTTGCGCAAACTTGGGCTGAATTACAGGATGCCATTGAAACAGTGGGCGTTGGGCGTAAATCCCTGGATGCCGCTGTTAAGCGTTCTGAAATAGCAGAAGCCCAGTATTCTACTGGATTCATTACTTTTGATAACTGGACAATTATAGAGGATAACCTTGTAACGGCAAAGAAATCTTATTTGAATGCTTTAGGCAATATGTTACTTGCGGAAGCTAGTTGGATTCAGGCGGAAGGAGAGACGTTAGAATATGAATAAAAAGAGAAAAGCTTTATATGTTATGTTCTTAATTCTATTGGTAGCCTGCGCAGTGATTATTATGAAAATGAGAAAAAACCAAGGCTCCGCAGAAACAGCCAGCGAAATCAAACCTACAGTGGGGACTATACAGGTCATTATTTCATCTACCGGCACGGTTTATCCCAAGAACCGGTTGGAAGTGAAACCGCCGGTGAGCGGACGGGTGGAGGAGGTTTTGGTTAAAGAAGGAGAGAGTGTAAAAGTTGGGCAGGTTTTGGCTTGGATGAGTTCAACTGAGAGGGCAGCGCTTCTTGATGCTGCAAGCGAGCAAGGCGAAGAGAAATTAAAATACTGGCAAAAAATCTATAAGCCGATACCTTTAAAGGCACCGATTAACGGAGAGGTTATTGTCGCGACCACCCAGCCCGGGCAGACCGTTACTACCGCTGATGCGGTCATAGTGCTATCCGATCAACTTATTGTTCGGGCACAAGTAGACGAGACCGATATAGGTAAAATTAAGCTTAATCAAAAAGCGATACTTTCGCTTGACGCCTATGCAGATGCTAAAATAGAAGCAAAGGTGGAGCATGTATATTATGAATCACAAACGGTAAATAATGTAATTATATATAAAGTCGATCTTACCCCGGAAAATGTCCCGGAATTTTTCCGTTCCGGAATGAGCGCATCTGTCGATTTTATAGTTGAAAGCAAAGAAAATGCTTTGATTCTTCCGGTTGAGGCAGTGCAAGAAGATAAAGGTGGAAAATATGTTTTGTTAAAGCAGGAAGGTAGCATAAATCTCGTCAAGTGCGTTATTAAGATAGGTATCACCGAAGGTGACAATTGCGAAATACTTTCCGGGATCACTGCCGCAGATACAATAGTTGTTATGACAAATCAATATGCTTTACCTACTGCCGGCAGCAATACAGGTAGTAATCCATTTATGCCTAAGTTTCCGACGCAGAAGAAAAATCAAGGTGGCCTGCCGCCATTATAAAAATGATAGAGACGAAAAATTTATATAAAACCTATCAGATGGGCGATGTTAAAGTAGAAGCCTTACGGGGCATATCCCTAAAGATCGCCTCAGGCGAGTTTGTTGCTATCATGGGTGCTTCAGGTTCAGGTAAGTCTACACTGATGCATGTGTTGGGATTGTTGGATCGGCCTGATTCCGGAGAATATTCTTTGGGAGGAGAGGACGTAACGAAGCTTTCAGATAAGGAATTAGCTCTTGTAAGAAATCAGTTGGTTGGTTTTGTTTTTCAACAATTTCATTTACTTCCTAGGATGACTGCTTTAGAGAATGCCGAACTTCCCTTGATTTATGCTGGTAAGAGGCATTTAAAACAGAAGGCAGAAAAGGAGATTGAAGCGGTTGGCTTAAAAGACAGGATGTTTCATAAACCCAATGAGCTTTCCGGAGGCCAGCAGCAGAGAGTTGCCATTGCCAGATCCTTAGTTAACGAACCTCCGATTATCTTTGCGGATGAGCCTACGGGCAACCTTGATTCAAAAAGCAAGGAAGAAATAATCTCAATATTAAAAGAACTAAACCAGAGGGGAAAAACTATAGTTGTTGTTACGCATGAAAGTGAGATCGCAGCGCATGCCAAGCGGATTATTACTATGCGCGACGGACAGATTATCTCCGATAAGACTGTTTCCGGAGAATCGAAGCTTTCGGAAGTTGGCTTGTCCGGATCCGAAAACTTAGTCAAAGATATTTTATCTAAATCCGGCAGTGCAGTGAAAGGGGGCATGGAATTCCTGGATTATCTTAAGCAGGCGGTAACTGCCATGTTGTCGCACAAGATGCGCGCATTCTTGTCAATTCTCGGGATTCTCATCGGTGTTGCCGCAGTTATCGCCATGCTTGCAATCGGCCAAGGAGCAAAAGCATCAATTGAGAAACAGTTGGCATCTCTTGGATCAAATCTTCTTGTTGTCAGGCCAGGGGCTTCCAGGTCAGGAGGAGTATCAATGGAAGCGGGGACAACGACGCGTTTAACCTTAGAGGATGTAACAGCTATTGAAAAGCTAAAGAATTACGTAAAAAGTGCCAGTCCTTCAGTAACAGGCAGAGCCCAAGTAGTATACGGAAATAAAAACTGGAATACTCAGGTCGAAGGCGTCGGAGTAAATTATGCGCAGTTACGTTCATCCGTTCCTACAGTCGGTAGATTTTTTACTGAAGAAGAAGTCAAAATGAGAGATAAAGTGGCTCTGCTTGGCACCACGGTGGTAAAAGAGGTTTTTGGTAATGCTAATCCTATCGGGAAAACCATTAAAATAAATTTGATTAACTTTAGAGTAATCGGAATTTTACCCGCTAAAGGCACAGCCGGTCCGCGTGATCAGGATGATACAGTGCTTATCCCGATAAGTACCGCTATGGATAGGTTACTTGGTAAACAGTATATTGATTCTATTTATGTGGAAGTAAGAAGCGCTGATTTAACCGATACTGTACAAGATGCACTGAGCAAGCTAATCATAAAACAGCACCGCCTGATTACCAAAGATCAACAGGATTCATTTTCGATTTTTAATATGGCTGACATTAAGAATATGCTTACCTCCACCACCAAGACCATGTCTTTATTGTTAGGAGCAATTGCGACAATTTCGCTTTTGGTCGGTGGGATAGGCATTATGAATATTATGCTTGTATCAGTAACCGAACGCACCCGCGAAATCGGTTTACGCAAAGCCATAGGAGCGAATAATAAAGATATCTTAGTGCAATTCCTTATTGAAGCTGTATTAATGTCGTTTATTGGCGGCCTGGTTGGTATTATTTTAGGTAGCGGCGCATCCGTATTGATAACCCTTATTGCAGGATGGTCGGCAAGGGTATCGCTATCTTCTATAATTCTTGCCACGGTTTTCTCTTTAGCGGTAGGCGTAGTATTTGGGCTCTGGCCAGCAAGACAAGCTTCGCAGCTTAATCCCATTGAAGCATTAAGGTATGAATAAATAATAGTGGGATTTATTCAATAATTTTCTGCAAAATCTTTCCTTGTGTACTTCTGTAAGCGTAATAAGCGAGAGGCTCGGCATGCCGCACTGCCGAGTTTTTTATTTGTTGATTGCGACATAGAGGACAAGACGCTTCGGGGAAATACTACTAACTGGTGCGGGAGGAGGGAGTTGAACCCTCATGTCTTGCGACACTGGCTTCTGAGACCAGCGCGTCTGCCATTCCGCCACCCCCGCAATAGTATTCCATATTAACCTACAATATTTCTCCTGTCAATAGTAGTAACACCGGGTGAAGTAATAATTTAAGACCGGGTCTTAACAGATGGGCCTTAATTTTAGCCAAGACCCGGTCTTATAAAGAAGATTATCAATCCCCTGATTTTATGATATAATTCCTAATTATGATGCTTTTAACATATTCGAGATCTATCGCTGAGGCAATGCTTCAGATCTTTTTCCTGGGCGCTATAGGTTTTATCCTGGTGCGTAAAAAGGTTATTTCCGGTGAAGGAGTAACCGGCCTGACCAAACTTTTGATCGAAGTTGTATTCCCGGCGTTGATCTTCTGGCAGATCATTACCAAATTCGATTTTAGCCAATTCCCTCATTGGTGGATGATCTCTTTGTTAAGTATTGTGATTACCGTTTTGGGGATAGGTATCGGATACATATTCTCTTATTCGATTAAAGATAAACAGGCAAAACGGGAATTCATGTGTCTGGTGGGTTTTCAAAATGCCGGATATTTACCTTTGACATTACTGGGTTGGATCGTTCCCAAAGAGCAATTGAGTACAATGCTCATTTATCTGTTCTTGTTCCTTCTGGGATTCAACCTGGTTATTTGGTCGTGGGGCGTGTTTTTCCTTTCTGCCCATAAAGCTAAACATTTTTCCATGGGAAGCTTGTTCAGCCCGCCGGTCGTCGCGACACTGGCAGGTTTTGTTTGCATTATCTTGAAGATACATCAGGTTATCCCGAACTTTATTTTATCACCCTTAGGAATGCTGGGTAACTGTAGTTTCCCGTTAGCGGTTATCGTTATCGGGGCAAGCCTTGCTGAATTATACGCGGGTAAATCGTTTGCAGTAGGGCAGATGGCACGTTTGGTGTTAGCAAAGCTTATTATCATGCCGTTGATCGGGCTGGTGATCATTATGTACGTCAAACTTCCATATTTGATCAGTTTACTGCTTATTTTAGAGTTATCAATGCCTTCGGCAACGACTTTAGCCATTGTTGCCAGAAAATACGGGCAGAAAGAGATGCTTATCAGCCAGGGAGTTTTTATCACGCATGTTGTCAGTTTAGCGACACTGGCGGTGTTTTTGACCCTGTTTAATTGGATTGTTTTTCGAGCGTAAGTATGCTATAATACTATGGATGAGAGAAAAGTAACAACGAATAAGAAAGCCTTCCGGGATTATGAGATTCTTGAACGGCTTGAGGCAGGTATTGAGTTAGCCGGCTGTGAAGTAAAATCTCTGCGTCAATCTAATGCTACCCTGACTGATAGTTTCGCGCGCATTGAAGATGATCAGGTTTTTTTGTACAATCTGCATATAGCTCCATACGTAGAAGCCAGTTATTTGAATGTTGAGCCGACAAGGGTCAGGCGCCTGCTTTTGCATCGCGCGCAGATCCGTAAACTCGACGATAAAATGACGCAGCGGGGGTTGACACTGATCCCGTTAAAGTTATATTTTAATGACCGTGGTTTTGCCAAGGTTGAACTAGGGCTTGGCAAAGGTAAAAAGAGTTACGATAAAAGAGACGATATAAAACGGCGTGAAACGAGTTTGAATTTGCGACGGGTTTTAAAGAATAGAAGGAATGGGTAGAAAATTCAAGGGGGTGAAAGGGTTCGACTTAGATACGTCGGGTAAAAGTAGCATGCCGCGGAGGCAAGGATGGCCGCGTCAAAAATCCTTGCAAACATAAATGCAAAAACACCAATGTTTAACCGTTTAGCAGCTCAGCCAGTAATGGCTTCAGCTCCGATCGGTTTTGGCGTACCAGTCTTCGGGCTTAATTAAGCTTGAAGCCTCTATCCATCCTGCCTGTAGGGTGAAATAGAGCAAATAGCAGGCTGGTTCGGGCTGATTAGCCTTTAAGGCCCGGGCGAGAATCTCAAGGGCTCGTCTTATCGGATCCTGTCTATCGGAGCGGGTAAGATTACGCATAAAAGACAGACTAAGCATGTAGTTGACTTTTATTTGATTATTTAAGGACGGCGGTTCAATTCCGCCCACCTCCACCACTTTTTTCCGACAAGGAAAAAAGTGGTGGATGCCGCAGTGAGCGCGGCGCCACCACTCGACTCGCGACAAGCAAAATTATGGTTGATAATTAATGTTACAGAAATTCTTCTTTTTACTTGTTGTTTTTTGCGTATCCCTCATTTGCGGCTGTCAGTCTGTCCCGGTGAAATCCGACTTCGTTACCTACTCAATTAATGGTATAAAATACTTGCCTTTAGTCAATCTTTGCAATGCGCGGGGAATAGCTCTGGAGTATGATACGTATACCCGGACAATTGTTTTAACCAAGAATACCCATAAGATCAATTTGCGTATATCAGATAAATTAGCGCTTATTGACGGGAATCCCCGGTATTTAAAATCTCCGGTTGATGTTTTTCAGGGTACGGTTGTCGTGCCCTATAAATTTAAAGAGGATATCCTGGATGGGATGTTCCAGGATATTTCACCGGTAGTCAGGGAGTTTCCGTTAGGTGCCTGCATTAAAAAAATCATCATTGATGCCGGCCACGGCGGGAAAGATCCCGGGGCTATCGGGAAGACCGGCTTAAAAGAAAAAGATGTGAATCTGGATATCGCTAAACGTCTGGCTTCAATGCTGGAAAAAGACAGGGTCACTGTTGTTTTGACCCGTTCTGTTGACCGGTTTATCTCACTTGCCCGCAGAGTGGATATTGCCAATGAAAGTAACGCTGATCTTTTTGTGAGTATTCATTCTAACGCTAACCGGGTGCACAGCATGAGCGGTTTTGAGGTTTATTATGTTTCTCCGTCGGTCGGCGATTCCGAACGCGCGTTGCAGTCGGCAAAGAATGCCATCCCGCAGCTAGGCCTCGGGAACGTCTCAGCGCTTTCATTAGAAATAAAAGCGGTGCTCTGGGATATGGTGTATACCGCTCACCGCGCTGAATCAATAGAATTATCGCGGTCTATCTGTAAGACCATCAACCGTAACCTCGATGTAGAGATACTCGGGGTTAAAGACGCCCGGTACGCGGTCTTAAAAGGCGCGCGTATGCCCGCAATATTAATTGAAGTTGGATTTGTTTCCAATAGTAAAGAAGAACGGTATTTGAAGAATTATTATTATCGCCAGAAGATTGCCGAGAGTATCCGTGAAGGGCTGGTGAATTACGCGCAGGATATTTCTTTGACTCAGGTGAAGAAATAACGCATGAGAGGATAGTTTATGAAATCGATAGGTGTGTTTGATTCAGGTGTCGGAGGTTTGACCGTTGTCAAAGAATTGATACAGCAGCTGCCCTTTGAGCATCTTATTTATTTCGGAGATACCGCGCGGGTGCCGTATGGTATCAAATCGCGGGAGACCGTGGTCCGTTTTTCTATTGAGAATACGCTCTTTTTACTCAAACAGGAAGTAAAACTGATCTGTGTTGCCTGTAACACAGTATCGAGTTTCGCGCTGCCGGTCATTAAAAATCATTTTAGAGTTCCGATCGTAGGAGTTATTACTCCCGGTGTCAGGGAAGCGGTATACGCGACGCAGAATAAACGTATCGGAGTTATCGGGACAAAAGGCACGGTAAAAAGCCTGACGTATGAAAATGAGATCAAACAGCTTGATCCCCGCGTTAAAGTTACAGCCGTGGCATGTCCGCTTTTTGTGCCGTTCGTCGAGGAAGGCTGGCTTAACGGTAAGATCGTCATGGAAGTAGCGCGTACTTACTTAAAACCTTTAAAAGACGCCCGCGTCGATACCGTGATCCTCGGCTGCACGCATTATCCGCTGCTTAAGCCGGTCATCAAAGAGATCATGGGGCCGCAGGTTACCTTGATCGATTCTGCTAAACAGGTAGCGATCGAAGTTAAAAAAATCCTCTCTTCAGAAGGATTGTTGACGAGTAGCCGCAAGAAACCTGAAAATAAATTTTATGTCAGCGATAATCCCGAATGGTTCAGCGGTTTAGCGCAGCGTTTCCTTGGGCGGGCTGTGCGGAATGTCAAAAAAGTCAATAACGAATAAGTAGGCTTGCAGGAGTATAGATGTTTACGATAAAAGTAGAAGGAAGTTTTAGTTCGGCGCATAACCTGCGGGGGTATAAAGGCAAGTGTGAAGACCTTCACGGCCATAATTGGAAGGTCGAGATCTCCGCGGCAGGGGATACGTTGGATAAAATAGGGATGGTACTCGATTTTAAATTCTTGAAAGCCAGGCTTTCGAAAGTCCTGGAGCCGTTGGACCACGCGTACCTTAACAATGTCGCTTATTTTAAAAAAGTCAATCCAACCTCAGAAAATATCGCCAAATATATTTATCAAAAACTAAAATCCGGTATCCCTTGTTTAAAATCAGTGACCGTTTGGGAAAATGTTGCCAGCGCGGCGACCTATGAAGAATAAAAAAAAAGGTTTAGCTCTTGGAAAACGGGCAATTGTTTTATTGTCCGGCGGGCTTGATTCGGCAACAACGCTGTATTACGCCAAGAGGAACGGGTTTGACCCGTACTGCCTGGTTTTTGATTACGGCCAGCGGCACCAGAGAGAAATAACAGCTGCGCGCGGTATCGCGCGGGCACTTAATGCCCCGCTTGAGAAGATCAAAATCGCTTTCCCCTGGAAAGGTTCAAGCCTGTTGGATAAGAGTAAGTCGCTGCCGCAGCGCTCAAACCTGAAGCCTTTGCTTGGAGCGGATATCCCCAGCACCTATGTGCCGGCTCGCAACATTATTTTTTTAAGTTTCGCGCTTTCGTATGCTGAAGTTGTTCAAGCAGAAGCTGTTTTTATCGGCGCGCACGCGCAGGATTATTCGGGATACCCGGATTGCCGTCCAGAATTTTACCGGGCATTTGATACCGTCATTAAAACAGGTACGAAAGCAGGGGTAGAAGGGCATACGATCAAGGTTATAACCCCTCTTATTAATAAAACAAAATCCGAGATCATTAAACTGGGGTTTTCGTTGGGGGTGCCTTTTGAGCGGACATGGTCCTGTTATCACGGGGGAAAGCGCCCGTGCGGAAAATGCGATAGTTGTTACTACCGGGGCAAGGGTTTTGTTGAAGCGGGGTTAGAGGATCCATTATGAAAGCAAAGATAGCGGAAATATTTAAAAGTGTTCAGGGAGAAGGAATTTATATCGGGGAGAAACAACTTTTTGTGCGTTTTTTCGGCTGTAACCTGAATTGTAAATATTGCGACACAAAACTTATTGATTTCGTCGAATATGAGCCGCAGGCGTTATTAGACGTTTTAAAGCAGTTCCCCGGTAAATTCCATTCGATCTCTTTTACCGGCGGGGAACCGCTTTTGCATCTGGATTTTTTAAAAGAGTTCCTGCCTTTGAGCAGGCAGGTCGGCCTGAAACATTATCTTGAGACTAACGGCACGCTTCCCGATGCTTTGGAGGCGGTTATCGATCATTTTGATATTGTGGCGATGGATGTTAAACTTCCCAGTTCTACCGGTTTAAAACATTTTTGGGAAGAACATAAAAAATTCCTGACTATTGCCTCCCGGAAAGAAGTCTTTATCAAGGCTGTTATTTGTCATTCGACGCAGGAAGAGGATCTTCTTGAAGTCATACAGTTGATCAAAGAAGGCGATTCTTCGGCGATCCTGGTACTGCAGGCAAATAACCTGGAAGATGATGACCAGATGAAAGAGAAATTGGTTAAATTCAGGGAATTCTGCGTCAACCAGCATGTTACCGCCTGTATTGTTCCGCAGATCCATAAAACAGTGGGGTTGTTATGAAAAATTCTTCCAGTTATGAAGGGTTACAAAAGAATGTCCGGACTTTAAAGACGCCTTTGATAGAAGTCTGGGAAAATCAATATCCGGATAAAGTTTATACGGTCACGCTCCAGGTGCCTGAATTCACCTGTATTTGCCCTAAAACAGGTTTGCCTGATTTCGCGCAGATAAAAATAGAATATTCTCCCGTAAAATATTGTATAGAGTTAAAGTCGTTTAAAATGTATACGATTTTCTTCCGCGATATAGGGATCTTTCACGAGCATTTGATCAATAAGCTTATGGATGATTTTGTGAAGGCTTCCAAACCGCGCTGGGTGAAGATCGTTGGTGAGTTTAATCCCCGCGGCGGCATTACGACAACCGTTACCCGGGAATATAAATCAAAATGAGAACTATTTCCTCTGTGAAGATCATTGATATGGTTTCAATGCTTTGTTTGAAAGCGAATACTTTGTTGCGGGAAGATGTTTATACTCGTTTACAGGATGCATTTCGCAGCGAGACAAATAAAAGAGGCAAGAAGATCTTATCTGCGATTATTGATAACGCGCTTATTGCCGGTAAGGAAAGCGTGGCGATCTGTCAGGATACCGGAATGCCCTGCGTATTCGTTGAGGTTGGCCAGGATGTGCATATTGCCGGTGATTTGAAAGCGGCAATTATTGCGGGTGTGGAACGTGGGTATCAAAACGGTTATTTCCGGAAATCGATTGTTCTGGATCCTTTGAAACGGGGCGCGCCGGGATTAAAGCCTCCGGTCATTCATACTGATATTGTAAAAGGCGATACATTGAAGATCACGGTTTTACCCAAAGGGTTTGGCTGTGAAAATAAAGCGCAGCTTAAGATGTTTAATCCGACGACCGGGATCGACCAGATCAAGCAATTTATTATTGATGTGGTAAAAGCTGCCGGCCCTGATGCTTGTCCGCCATATATCGTAGGTGTGGGGATAGGGGGGACAGCGGATTACGCGATGTATATGGCGAAGAGGGCGCTGTTAAAACATGTCACCAGTCGCCAGTCGCCAGTCACCAGTAAGATCAGTAAACTGGAAAAAGAATTATTAAAAGAGATCAATGGTTTGAATATCGGGCCGATGGGGTTAGGCGGCAGGACTACTGTCTTGGCAGTAAATATCGAGTCCTATCCTACCCATATCGCCGGGTTGCCGGTGGCGGTGAATATCAGTTGCCATGCGTTGCGAGCGGCGTCGGGTATATTGTAGTAACGAGTAACAGGTAAAATGAAAAAAATAATTTCACCATTAGAAAAAAAAGTGATCCGATCATTAAAAGCAGGGGATGAGGTATTGTTTGACGGGATACTCTATACTGCCCGTGACCAGGCTCATCAACGATTGACTGAAGCGATCAGGCAAGGTAAGCAGCTGCCTGTTGATTTAAAAGAGTCGGTTATTTATTATTGCGGCCCGACGCAAACGCCTGAAGGTAAGGCCATAGGCGCTTGTGGGCCGACAACCAGCAGGCGTATGGACGTATTTACTCCGGCACTTATTAAAGCGGGCCTGCGGGCAATGATCGGTAAGGGCGGCCGTTCCCCGGAAGTTATCGCTGCGCTTAAAAAGTATAGCGCTGTTTATTTTTTAACCTATGCCGGATGCGGCGCGTTACTTTCAAAATATGTGCGTCGGTCAACACCTGTGGCGTATGCGGATTTAGGCCCGGAGGCGATATACCGGTTAGAAGTGCGTGATTTTCCTCTCATCGTAGGTATCGATGCGCGCGGGAAAAGCGTTTATAAAGAATAAGTACTTTAGGTAAAGGAGCATTTGATGATGATTCGTTTAGACGGCAGAGGATTAGATAAATTAAGGAAAATGACGATCACTACCAATTATTTGAAGTTCGCGGAAGGGTCTTGTTTGATAGAGATGGGGAACACCAAGGTTATTTGTTCTGCTTCCGTTGAAGAATCAGTGCCGCCGTTCTTAAGAAATTCAGGGACCGGATGGGTGACTTCAGAATATGGCATGCTTCCCCGTTCCTGCCAGAGCCGTATCCCGCGTGGAAAAGATTCCGGAAGGACCCATGAGATACAGCGTTTAGTCGGCCGTTCGTTACGAGCGGTAACAGATATGAAAAATATGGGAGAGCGTACTGTTTGGATCGATTGCGACGTGATCCAGGGCGACGGAGGCACGCGCACTGCTTCTATCACGGGGAGTTTTATTGCGCTTGCTTTAGCATTTCAAAAAGTTAAAAAAGAGGGGTTGCTTTCGCGTGTCCCGCTTAAAGATTACGTTGCGGCGACAAGCGTGGGGATGTTGAACAACGAATTTCTCCTTGACCTGAATTATGAAGAGGATTCAAAGGCTGACGTGGATATGAATGTGGTGATGCGCGGCAATGGAGAATTTATCGAGATCCAGGGTACAGCAGAGCGTAAGACGTTTAAGAAAGACGAAATGATACGGTTAATGGACCTGGCTCAAAGTGGTATTGAGACGTTGATCGAGGCACAGAAAAAGTTCCTGAAAGACATCGTGGGATGAGGATAACGTTAGTTGTTGCGACAAAGAATAAAAAGAAGCTGGAAGAGATACGGGTTATCCTTAAAGGTTTACGGGTTAACCTTGTTTCATTAGCTGATTTTCCCCAGGCCCCGAATATTGTTGAAAATGGCTTAACGTTCCAGGAAAACGCGGCCAAAAAAGCTTTGACCATTGCCCGTTTTACCGGAGAGTTAACCTTGGGGGAAGATTCCGGGATTTGTGTTGATGCTCTTGATGGTAAACCAGGAGTTTATTCCGCGCGGTTTGCAGGAAATGGTAAGAGTGATGAAAAGAATAACGCGAAATTACTAAGGTTATTAGACGGAATACCAAATGCTCGAAGAAAAGCTTATTACGCTGCAGCAGTGGCATTGGCTGACAAAAACGGGTTGATCGGGGTGGTCGAGGGCAGGTGTAAGGGTGTCATCGGTTTTAAGCCGGAAGGGACTTTTGGGTTTGGGTATGACCCGTTGTTTGTTATTCCAAAATATAAAAAGACCTTTGCTCAGCTTGGGCCGCGGATAAAACATTCGATGAGCCATCGCTACCGCGCTTTGGTTAAAGCTCAGAAATTGCTCTCAAAGTATATCAACAAGACCAACAAGACCCGGTCTGCGGCAGAAAGCCGCACACCCGCGCAATACCAATGAGCGCGGGGTGTAAGTAGAAAGCGTATGTCATCCCCGCATGTTTTAAGCGGGGATCTAAAGGGTGATACGTTTTGACAAAGAATATCCATAATGCTATACTAATTTTCGCAAAATGGAGGGCTCCATGGATCAAGATCAAGATATAAGCCGGCAAAAGAACACCTATGGAGGAGATAAACACTTGTTGGATCTATTCCTTGAGTTAAGCGATGCCTTGCGCGCTGATTTAGATATCAATAAATCAGCGCAGATAATGGTCAGTATTTTAGCGGATATGTTTAACGCAGGCAGGGTTTCTTTTATGCAGCTCGATGAATCATCATCGGAATTATCTGTCCAGGCGTCGTTAGGGCTTGATCCTGCGGTAATTCAGGCAAAAGTGAAGTTAGGAGATTCATTCTGCGGCCAGGTAGCCAAAGAGGGAAGGCTTCTTTTGGTCAATGATATTGAAACAGAGTATCCTGATCTGCCCAGAAGCAGGCTGGCTCGTTATCAGTCGAAATCATTCGTGATCCTCCCGGTAGAATGCGGCGATAAAGTTCATGGCGTCTTAAGTATCACCGATAAAAAAGATCAGGAGCAATTCAGCAGTGAAGATTTGAAAATATTGAATTTGGTGAGCAGTTATTTCGCGTTATATTTAGAGAAAACCAAGTTGTCGGAACGAAATAAACTTCTTTCAGTGACTGATCCTTTGACCGGGTTATTCTCTCATCGTTATTTCCAGGAACAGCTTTTAGAAGAAATGAACCGTAGTGAGCGTTACCGCCGGCCTTTAAGTATAGTAATTGTCGATATTGATAAATTTACTGATTATAATCAGGCGCACGGTTATGCCGCAGGCGACATTGTCCTTAAGCAGGTGGCTCTACTTTTAAAGGAGAATTTCCGTAAGGTCGATGTTGTCTGCCGTTACGGTTTAGACGGGTTTTCGATCATTCTTCCGGAAACAAAAATAAAAGAAGCGATATTCGTCGCGGAGAAGCTCAGGGAAAAAATGAGCATGGCTGTTTTTACTGAAGATGAAGCGCGTAAGTCTTCTTATGGAATGTCTCGGCTTACCGTGAGTATCGGGATCGCTGAACATTCGCTGGGTTTGCCCAAAGAAGACCTGATCCGCCATGTCACCGGCGCGTTGTTTGAATGCCAGCAAAAAGGCGGCAACCGCGTCTGCGTGTCTCGATAACGTAGAATGCCAGAAAATATTTAGATTTGTAACGGGGCGTGGCTCAGTTTGGCTAGAGCGCCTGCTTTGGGAGCAGGAGGTCACAGGTTCAAGTCCTGTCGCCCCGATTCTTCTTCGCCCATCAACATGTAAAGCAATGGTAGGGCTTCGAAGAAATAGTATTCCTGCGAAGCTCCACCGCAACTTTGCTTGTAGAGGAGCGTAGCAGAATTCTTCTTCGCCCATCAACATGCAAAGCGATGGTAGGGCTTCGAAGAAATAGTAAGGAGGCAGCAATGATTCGAGTTATAAGGCCGATGCTGTTTTTGGTAATAGCTCTTTTTTTGCAGTATACTCCTTCCTTCGCTGAAGGTTTGGCTACACAGGAAGCGGTTAATTATTTTAACGAGGGAGTAAAGGCTCATAAAGACGGAGATTTAGAAAGAGCAAATGCCTGTTATCAAAAGACTATGATTTTAGAGCCTGGCAATAATACTTATCGCGCGTTTGTTTTAAATAATCGTGGAGCCATATATATGAGCCAGGGCGATATGGGCAGAGCTGAAGAAATGTTTGTTGAAGCTTTAAGAGCTAATCCCGCGTACAAGCCGGCTCAATTAAATTTGGGATTAGTTATTGAAGCTAAGGGTGATAGGGTTAAAGCGCTAGAATTCTGGGCGAAGGTTTTCGACATCGATGGGCAGAAACCAAAAACTCCTGTTTTAGAAGAACAGCAAAAAACAGAGAACCCGGCTTTAATTTCTGGTAAGGCTGCAATTAAAAATTAAAACCGAGTTAGCGGATATAAATAAAGCTATGCGCCTGTAGCTCAGTTGGATAGAGCATTTGCCTTCTAAGCAAAGGGTCGCAGGTTCGACTCCTGCCAGGCGCGTAATTTGCCTTGGAAATATTGTTGCCAATGAGGAGCATGTAAATAACGATGAGATTATCAGCGAAAATATTCTGGGTAATCCTTATTTTTTTAGTGATCCTTTACTCTGCCGCTTATTTGTTTATCAATATTAAAGGCAGGGCTTTTATTATTAAAGAGGCGCAGCGATTTACCGGCAAACAGGTGAGAATCGATCATGTTACGCTCATCCCGCCGTATAACCTGAAATTAAAAGGTATTGTTATTAAAGATTTAATAAGAGCTGATTCTCTCTATATTTCACCGAGTATATTATTCAGTTTAAACGGTACCCTTACATTAAATGAAGTAAAAATCGTCAGGCCGGAGACCGCGTTCGAGAAAATGCCTTCAGCAGCTTCAGTCGTTTTACCCGCTGGAGCTACGGCGCAAACAACACAAGCTTTGCCGCTTGATAAACAGTCAGAGGTGCTTCAAGAAGTCATAACAGTTCCTGCGAAAGTAGAAACACCTGCGTCAAAAACGCCTCACCTGCGGGTTATTATTAAACATTTGACTGTGGAAAATGGCGAACTCAGGCTGACAGACCGTTCGATCGGCGAAGAAGTGCTTAAGATATTGGTGCGGGAGATAAATCTTGATGCTACGAATGTGTGTTTATTCCCGGAATCTGCGATCACGAATTTTTACCTGAAAGCCAGTATCCCCTGGAGTAATGCTAAACAGGAAGGAAATGTCGAAGCAGAAGGCTGGGTCAACTTTTTCAAAAAAGATATGCAGGCGATATTTAAAGTTAAGGATATTGACGGGATCCATTTCGCTCCGTATTATTCCGGATGGTTTAATCTGGAGAAATCCCATATTGAGAAGGCAAACTTGAATTTTACCAGCACTATGAATGCGCTCCATAACGATTTGACTGCGGCCTGCCATTTTGAATTAACGGAGGTAGAGTTCAGGAAACGCGCCTCTGACGAACAGCCTGAGAAAACCGAGAAATTTGCTTCACTGGTGCTCGGTATATTTAAGGCTTTAGGGCAGGGGAACATCGTATTAGATTTTACTGTTAAGACTAAAATGGATAACCCGCAGTTTAGTTTTGGCGATATTAAAATGGCGGTAGAAGATAAGATCTCTAAAGCGCGGGAAGCAAGCGGGATTAAACCTGAAGATGTTGCCGCAATTCCCGGAAAACTTTTGGAAGGTACGGTAAAGGGCGCGACAGATTTAACCAGAGGTGTGATCAGCGGCACTCTTGGCGTTGGGAAAGAATTAAAAGACGCGGTGGAAGCGGCATTCCGCCGTGAACCGAAAGTTGAACCATCTGCAGTAACAAATCCGCCGGATTCTACGGTTCAGGATACTGTGAAGCAGGATACTAAACAATAGGAAAGATAGAGGAGGAAGCACAAATGAAGAGAGCAGTTTATATTACCTTAGGTTTAATCATGGTTTCTTTGAATATAGGATGCCAGAGTTCTTCAAACAGGGCGGTTGAGGGTGGAGTGATCGGTGGTTTAGTGGGTGCTACTATCGGCGGGATTGTTGGACATCAGAGCGGCCATGGCGGAGAAGGGGCAGCGATCGGGGCGGCAGCCGGTGTTTTATCGGGTGCTGTTGTGGGAAGCAATGTGCAAAAACAGCCCGGGCAGGCAGCTCAAACTCCGGCAGTACAGCAGGCGTATAACCCGAACCAGATAGCTATTCAGCAGATCGTTGAGTTAAGTAAGGAAGGCGTCCATGAAGCGGTGATCATCGATAAGATAAAGATGTCGAATTCGAAGTATACCCTTACTGTTGATGATGTGAACAATTTGAAACAGCAGGGTGTTAGCCAAAACGTCATCAACGTCATGCTGGGATTATAAAATAAGAGAGATAGTAAGACCCGGTCTTGACAAGTAGTTTTGAATTATAGATAAGACCGGGTCTTAAAATAGGTTTGCATTATACAGCTTCTTGTGGTACTTTTTAAGATAGTTTATGGTGGTTGTAGCTCAGCTGGTTAGAGCACTAGACTGTGGCTCTGGGGGTCGCGGGTTCGAATCCCGTCAGCCACCCTTAAATAAAAAAACTCCCGCTATTTATAGTGGGAGTTTTTTTATTAACTCCGAAGCGTACGCAGCAAATTTCTGAGCCGACTGACTTAGTCAGGAGGCGAAGGAATTTGCAAGTGCTTACGCGAGGAGCAATATTTAATGCTCTCTAATACTAAATAGAGAGATCTTAGGCTATGATCATTAACCATGATCATAGCCTTTTTTATCTCTCGATGTTCTTGGACTTAGTGCATTATTTAATCGCTAGAAACTTGCAAATTTCAGCTTCGGTTTTGTGTGTATATAAATTCGTCTATTCTGCGCTACTATCGACCAAAATACAGTAAAATAGGACGTTTCCAAATAAGAAAAATAGAACCGTCCCCTAATAATATTAGGTAATCAGCGTATGATTTGAGGTCGTCGGGAATGTCCTGATCCTTAATGTGCTTAGGATGTCGGGCTTCGAAGTAAGTGAGCCCATATTTTGCATCAACCACGATGCCCAGATCAGTCACCTTTTTTGGGAAGATCTCGATATCGATGCCTATATCGTTCGAATGTTCAAAGATGCTGTATCCCTTATATTGCTGGGCGCAGAAATTACAGCCCTCATATTCGTCATGGACGTATGGAAAATTATCTTTATTCGGCGTCTTTGTCATCGGTTTGCGTGGTAAATTTTGATAGTTATCTCTAACACCGTATATTATAATGTTTTATACTCTTTCTGTAAATATGATATTGCGGTCGCAGTGAAAAACCTTGACATTTAATTCGTATTGTATACAATTGTATACATGAGGACATTAATGCTTTCAGACAAAGAAAATATTGCCTTGAAGGAAATAAGGAGCTCGATCATCAATTTTGGTCGTTGTCCATCTTTGCGAGATCTGATGAAAACGCTAGGGTATCGATCTCCTCGTTCTGCTTCTCTATTGGTTAATAAGCTCATCTCAAAAGGGGTCCTTCGTAGAAATTCTTCCGGCTCCTTACAAATTGTTAAAGATCTTCAAGATAAAGCTAACATGCAAACAATAGATATTCCATTGTTGGGAACTGCGCCATGCGGTATACCAATCTTTGCCGAAGAGAATATACAGGCGTTATTTTCTGTCTCAACGAAACTTGCCAAGCCTCCGCATAAATATTTTCTTCTACGTGCGAAAGGCGACTCGATGAATAAAAAAGAAATTAATGACGGAGACTTTATTTTGGTAAGGAAACAGCCAGCGGCAGAAAACGGAGATGCGATCGTTGCTTTAGTTGATAACGAAGTCACAATAAAAGAATATTCGGCCTCTGCTCATGCCGTAGTATTGAAGCCGCGCTCGACGAATAAAATTCATAAGCCAATCGTGGCAGGAAATGATTTTCAAGTTCAAGGGGTAATAGTAACCGTTATACCGAATCTTCAGGGGTAAGCATGATAACGACGACAAGGCAAGTTAAACCATTTTTGAAATGGGCCGGGGGCAAGGGGCAACTTATTGATCAGATCGCCTCACATTTACCGCCAGCACTTAAGACGGGGCGTATTAAGAAATATTTTGAGCCTTTTTTGGGTGGTGGCGCTCTTTTCTTTTGGCTATCCGAGCAGTATGATTTTGAATCCGCGTATTTATACGAGATTAATCCCGCCGTAAATCTTTGCTACCAAGTTATTCAGAAGAATATCGGAAAACTGATTAAAGAGCTGAATCAGTTAGAGCTGGAATATTTTTCCGCTTCTGAAAAGGGTAAAGAAAAATTATTTTACGATAAACGCGAAGAATTTAATGTGTTCTTACGTCGGAAGGCATCCAATAGCATAGTTCGCCGGACTGCGCTTCTAATCTTCCTTAACAAAACTTGCTTTAACGGCTTGTATCGTGTCAATTCGCAGGGTGAATTTAATGTGCCGTTTGGGCGGTATAAAAATCCTACCATCTGCAACGAAGATAATCTTTATGCTGTAAGCGAATTGCTACAGAAAGCCGAAATTTTCTGCGGTGATTTTGCGCAATGCCTTGAGCATGCAGACAATGAGTCATTTGTTTACTTTGACCCGCCCTATCGCCCCATAAGCATGACTGCGAGCTTTACGAGTTATTCAAAAGATATTTTTGATGACCAAGAACAAAAACGACTGAGAAAAGTATATGGGGAATTGGACGAGAAGGATACTTGCGTTATGCTCAGCAATTCCGATCCCAAGAACGTCAATCCTAACGACAATTTCTTTGATGACTTGTATCGCGGATATCGAATCGAACGCTTAAATGCGACGCGGTTAATTAACTGCAATGCCGAACGCAGGGGTTCGATAACTGAAATTTTGGTAATGAACTATTAATAGATTGGTGAGAGGAGAAATTATATGAAGACAGGTGGTGTCGGAGGAGCAAATACTCAGACTGGCTTAAACTTTGAAAGAAAAGTCGATTTTCAAAAACTTCTAGGAGCGATTGCCGGGTATGAAATAAAGAAGGTTTCCGGCAAAGCCGGTATGGGTGTGTATTTTGAGGAAAAGATTGTCGCAAGATGTTTTCGCAAGCATGAGTTTTATCAATATTTGACCGAGGAAGGCGTCGAGTGGAAAGGGCTTATTTCTAAGAAGCTTTTACCCGATGACGCGTTGCTTGTGATCGTAAGAGAAACACTTTTTATTATTGAGGTTAAATATCAGCAGGTAGCTGGTTCGGTAGACGAGAAGCTCCAGACTTGCGATTTTAAACGTAAACAGTATCTGAAGCTGGTCTCGTCTTTAGGCCTAAAAGTCGAATATGTCTACGTTTTGAGTGATTGGTTTAAAAAGCCGGAATATAAAGATGTTTTGGAATACATACATAGCGTTAATTGCCATTATAGATTTAATGAGTTACCACTGGCATGGCTTGGACTGCCGGTGAGAAAAGCGTAGTTGAGAAAACAGTGAAGGATAGTATTCAATGGAAGAAAAGTGTATTAATAATGATATAGAGCTTCAAACAACAACAGTATGGTCGTTCCCAAATCGCGGTAAATGGTTGACTCATAACGCGAAATACCGCGGGAATTGGGCCCCTCAAATCCCCAGTAATTTAATCCGGCTTTATTCAAAAGAAGATGACACTGTTTTAGACCCGATGGTTGGTAGCGGCACCACGATGATTGAAGCGAAATCTTTAGGGCGTAGGGGCATGGGGTTTGATATCCACCCTGAAGTTGTCAAGATAGCCTTAGAATCGTGTAAGTTCGAATGCGAGAACTGTCATGAGCCGATTATTAAGCAAGGCGATGCCCGTTTGTTGAAATCCGTTGAAAATGACAGCATAGACCTTATCGCAACTCATCCACCATACTTAAACATTATTAAGTATGGGGCTAAATCAATTGAGGGGGATCTTTCTGCAATTAGCAATCTGCAGAAGTTTTGCGATGAAATAGAAAAAGTGGCCCGGGAGTGTTACAGGGTATTAAAACCCGGTAAATACTGCGCCATTCTCATCGGCGATACTCGACGTCGCAGGCATTATGTCCCGCTGGCCTTTTCTGTAATGCAACGTTTTCAAAAGGTCGGATTTATTTTAAAAGAGGACGTAATTAAAGTCCAGCACAACTGTATGACAACAAGGTATTGGGGATCTCAGGACAAAGATTTCTTGCTGATTATGCATGAACATTTGTTTATTTTTAGAAAACTGGCAGACGGTGAAAATAAGTCCATCTTTAAAGATAGTATGCTAAATACTGATTTGGGGCAAAATGGCTAATAAGAACAAACCAAAGAGAAATATATATACCCACGAAATAGATTTAACTCCTTTAACAATAAAGAATCAGGAGCGTGATAAATTCCGGCAAGAATTGGAGCGCATAAAGTATCGTGGATACGAAGTCGAACAACTCAGTGATGGCAGAAAAATAGTTATTACCAAGCCCGGTGGTAAATTCGTTTTTGGCACAATTAAGCGTGACGATTTTATGGTGTGGATATTTCAGCCGGGTGACAATTCGTTATGGCTAATATCGCACAAAAATATTTTAGATGATTTAGAGGAAAAGGGTAAAATTTCTCCTGCCGATACGATTCAGATTATAGACGCCCTGGAAAGAGTTTTTCATGGTGAAGATCCCGACGACATCCTTCAGCAAGTTAAGCTCAAGAATCCTTGCAAAGAAGATCCAGAAGTTTTGATGAAGGCTTATAAGTGGATATGGGGACAGGAAGATTGTAATTATCCCCCGCCGTTACAAGGCCGCGATATGTCCATGAAGGGCATAATGGAATTAAGGTCTAGATTAAATAAAATATGACATTACAAATACCACAGTCCGAAACACCGAGCATAGAACCTCCCGCAAAGATGGCTATTCCTCCAACTGCCGGAGAAATCATTACCAGCATGGCGACAGGAAACAGCTACACAATGGGTGAGCTAATTGGGGAAGGTAATTTTGGTGTAGTCTATGCGTGCAAAGATATATGGGAGAATGATCTGGCGGCCAAGGTTTTGAAGCCGAGAGATACGTATGAAAAGGTAAAAGCCTCTGCAACCGAGGAATTCATTAAGCTTCTGCAACTTCGCAATCCTCATATTACTTTCGTGTTCGATGCATTTGAATTTAGGGATACGTTTTACATTATAACCGAGCGGTGCCATTGGTCAGTGAAACAGCTATTTTTTCTTGAAAAATTTAATGGATTAACTTGGCTAATGCCGATTGCTCGTTCGCTCTTGCAGGCGGTTCATTATCTGCATCTTAATAGCTATGTTCATCAGGATATTCATTCGGGAAATGTTTTTACTGCTCTGGTTAAGGATGAAATGATTCCTCAGAACAATCAAATATTGCAGTTTAAGCTTGGCGATTTAGGCGTTGCAAAACTTTTCAATGAAATAGATGCGAAGAATACAAGGGCAGAATGGATGCTTCCGCCGGAGGTTATAAATTCATCGGAGTTTGGCCCTATTGACCATCACATAGATATCTATCATACAGGACTTTTGTTGCTCGAATTAGCTTGTTCAAAAGAGTTGCGTTTTACACGTGAGGAAATTAGCAATGGAAAACCCCGAGAGATGGCGTTGCAACTTCCATCCCCGTATAGTTTTGCTCTTGAAAAAGCTCTTAGAAGGCATGTGTCCTTCCGCACGGCGAATGCTATGGAATTATGGAGAGATCTTCATACGCCTCAGACCCCGGCACAAATTTCAAGCATTTTACCCGTAAAAAAATAGAAGATTTTGCTGTGGCATACTGTGAAAATATCCGCGCCACTTTTATTGATTTTCAGAAGTATCTGTGTGAGGAAGTTGCGAGCTAAAATAAGGTACGCCTAAGTGCAATCGAGGCATAAGTGTTTAAAAAGAAGAAGAGAAATAATTTTACTCCCATAGCAAAGCATTCGCAGAAAGGAGGGGTATTAAAAACAAAGGCATCGGATCTTAATTTCGACATGATTGACTGGGAACGCGATCTAATGCCGGAACACATCTGGATTGATTTATTAGCCGAGGAACACAAGAAGCTGAATTGGTTTAAGATATACGAGGATCTTCTTGATAAACTCGACAGCTGTTTAGAAGCCCAGCCCAAAACGCCTCTTTTAGGATTTATTTCTGATTTTTCCGTCCCTACTGAAAAAGAGAGAGTAACCTGCTTGAGCCATCGACATGCATTAGGGGACGTTTCTATTTTTAAAGAGAAATAGGGGTGTTCTAAGGTTATAAAAATAGAAACGTCCCTATTCTTCCTGATGGGGAAAGTTACTACAAAATGCCAGCACGACTTTAATCCTTACAAGATTCAATCGAAAGGGGATGAGGTACGAAAAGTTTACCGTTGTCAGTGCGGTACACGGCTTATCAAGGCCTATAGTTATGTTAGAGAATATCTAGAAGAAGGCTCCGTAAAGGATTAATAGTAGACCAGCGTAATTCCTATCCTTCCTAAATAAGCCAACTCACCCCCTTATTCCCTACTTTGCTTTTCGACAACGTAGGAGGTTAACAATTGTAACGATAATGAGGATTACCTCATATGCTTGAATTTCAATAAGCATGAGTTTTTCCCCCTTTCTCAAGCTGTTAACGCTTGTGGAAAAGGGGTGAGCAGGCAACTTTATTATATCAAGGTAAATAGTTTTATTACAATAAATATTATTGAAGCAATCGCTGAATTATCAATATATTGTATTTTTACATTGACAAGGCACAATATATGGTGTAAAATTACTAAATCTTAGGCATTTCAAATTGCCTGAGGTAAGTGTCTTGGTAAACACAAGACACACCAGAGTAGAAGCTGTAAAGCTTCAAGGTTCATCATCTCTGGCCAAAATGAACCAAGGCTCGTTAATTCCCTTAACGGATAACGAATCAAGGTCGCCCAAGTCCTATTGGCAGTCGTCGCAGATATGCGTTGTCGCAAATCGACGACAGACAGAATTTATAATCGCAGCGGGGCAGGGGAACAAAATGATGAAAAGCAAAAAAAGCTTGACAAAAAAACCATTCGGCTAAAATAATGACGGGGGAAATAAACCACAAGTTTGACCGAGCCCCGATTCGGTTTCTGGTCGCGGTTTTACAGTTGCTTGTTTTTGCTTTAGGCTTTAGGCATTTCAAATTGCCTGAGGTAAGTGTCTTGGTAAACACAAGACACACCAGAGTAGAAGCTGTAAAGCTTCAAGGTTCATCATCTCTGGCCAAAATGAACCAAGGCTCGTTAATTCCCTTAAC